>CAWCFX010000001.1:0-1390351 GCA_963795085.1 uncultured Gemmatimonadales bacterium
TGATGGGGTTGATCGACGAGACGAAGGATGGGCAGCGCCGATTCGGCGTCGGGCATTTCGACCTCGTGATCATCGATGAGGCGCACCGTTCGGTCTTCCAGAAGTACCGCGCCATCTTCGACTACTTCGATTCCCTGCTGGTCGGGCTGACGGCGACGCCCAAGGACGAGGTCGACCGCAATACCTACGGCCTCTTCGACCTGGAGAACGGCGTACCGACCGACGCGTACTCGCTCGATGACGCCGTGCGGGACGGCTTCCTCGTCCCGCCGCAGGCTGTTCGGTCCGCTCAAGTTCCAGCGCGAGGGCATCAAGTACGACGAGCTTCGGAAGAGGACAAGGACCAGTGGGACGCGCTCGAGTGGGATGACGATGGCGGCGTCCCGACAAGGTCGAGGCGGAGGCCGTCAACAAGTGGCTGTTCAACAAGGATACGGTCGACAAGGTCCTCGCGCACTTGATGACCCGCGGCCTGACGGTGGACGGCGGCGACGGCTGGGCAAGACGATCCTCTTTGCCAAGAACCAGCCCCACGCCGACTTCATCGCCGAGCGGTTCAACGCCAACTACCCGCACTACATGGGCCATTTCGCGCGGGTCATCACCTTCAAGGTTGAGTACGCCCAGAGCCTGATCGACGACTTTTCGAACAAGGACAAGGCGCCTCACATCGCGATCTCGGTGGATATGCTCGATACCGGGATCGACGTCCCTGAAGTCGTCGAATCTTGTCTTCTTCAAGCTGGTGCGGTCGAAGACCAAGTTCTGGCAGATGGTCGGCCGAGGTACTCGACTCGCCCAGACCTGTTCGGACCGGGCCAGCACAAGGAGTTCTTCTACTCTTCGACTACTGCCAGAACCTGGAGTATTTCAGCCAGGACGTCCCACCGACGGAGGGAAAGTTGGCGAGTCCCTCGGCAAACGCCTGTTCAAGACGCGTCTGGAGCTGATCGGGGCCCTGGATCGCGAGCCGAGGAAACAGCGACAGTGCGAGTCAGCGCGTAGGCGCCCGGAATACCCTGAGCCCCAGACCGAGGCGGATGTGCGCCAGGCCGCCGCGGAACGCTACTGATGAAGTGAAGGCCATGAACTCTCGAGAACTTTGTCGTGCGGCCCAAGCGGCGACTGGTCGAGAAGTACGCCAAAGCCCGAGATCTGGGCCGTGCTGACGCCGGAGGCCCTGCGGAGCTGGCACACGAGGTGGCCGGCCTTCCGTCGGAGCGGGAACCGGAGGCGAGGAAGCCAAACGTTTCGATCTGATCATGCTGCGGCTCCAGCTGGCGGTGACTGAAGCGGAACCCTGCTTCGAGCGCCTGCGCGACCAGGTCATGGAGATTCGCCGGCCTGCTGGAGGAGAAGTGCGCGATCCCCAGGTCGCGTGCAGATGGAGCTTCTGCCGGACCTCCAGACGGACGAGTGGTGGCAGGACGTGACGGTGCCAATGTTGAGAGCTGCCCGGCGCAAGGTCAGGGGACTGGTCCAGCTGATTGACAAGCATAGCCGGCGGCCGATCTATACCGATTTCGAGGACGAGATGGGTCAGGAGACCAGTTATTCTCTTCCGGGATTCGGTGGCCCGGATGACTTTGCCAGGTTCCGGGCCAAGGCCCAGGCGTTTCTGCGCAAGCACCAAGGACCATGTTGTCATTCGAAAGCTCAGGTTGAACAAGGCCCTGACGCCGGCAGACTTGGCCGAGCTGGAGCGCCTTCTGAGGGGAGCGGAACCGGAGCAAGAGCAGACATAGAACGGGCAAAGAACGAGGGCGACGGTCTGGGTTTGTTCGTGCGGTCGCTGGTGGGCCTGGCCGGGAAGCGGCCAAGCAGGCGTTGGCCGGGTTCATGTCCGGTAAGACGCTGAGTGGGAACCAGATCGAGTTGCGTGGATCTGGTCGTGAACCATCTTACCGAGCATGGGGTGATGGAGGCTTCCCGGCTTTACGAGTCACCGTTTATGGATCTGACGCCCAGGGGCCCGGAGGTTCTGTTCGGAGCGGGGGCAGTTGAAGAATTGATCGCGTCATTGGAGGCCGTGCGGCGGGTCGGCAATGGTTGCCTGAGCGCAGGCCCTTTCCTCGGGCCAGGTGGTGCATACCGGATACTTGTTCTAGAACGCTACTACTGACCTGTTGGCAATCTTGATCTGGACTAGCCCTCATGTCTTTTTGACTGTGACGTCCACACCACCTTTGGCGCGCCTCCAATGGTTATCCCGGAGTGCCAGTTTCAACCGTGGGTTGGCAGCCTGTACGAATCCGGACCTGACGATACGGGGCGGCGCTGCCTGCTGCTGGTGAATTCGACTACGGCAGTTGACGCTAGATCGCCCGGTGTAACGCAGTGGGTGGTGGGAAGACACCTTGCGTCCGAGGCTCGCGAGCGCAGTCTGACCAAAATGACGAGGCTACTGGCCCGAGGACTTGGATTGTCCTCAGCGGATGGAGACGACCTGTGGTCCCGTATAGCCTTCTACAATTATGTGCAATCGATAGTTGGACAGGTACCCGGCAACGGCCCAATCAGCCAGCCTGGGATCTGTCCGGGCCCCCGTTCGAAGCAGTAGTCCGAACCCTTCGACCGAATTACGTACTGGTGTTTGGTTATGCGCTTTGGGAGAACCTCAGGTGCGTCGCCCCAACCAAACACGTCCACATCGGGAAGGTCCAGTCTTCCCTGGATGTCTTTGCCGCCCGGCTACCGCATCCAGCTTATCCACGGTTCAGCTATACCAAGCTGACGTCGGTGGTGAGAGACCTGAGAGCCTGCGCCAATTAAACAAACATGTTATCGTGGCGGGCCCAATTGTCCCGGCAGCGCTTCAGTTGAACGGTATTCGACTCCGGCCCCAGCCACTGGAGTCATGACGGCGCCAGAACGATGTTCCACTGATTCCGCTTGGTAGCAAGAGCAGCCCCGCGACTATCCTGATTAGAGAGAGATAGTCAGCCGGCTTGACTCGCTCGGCGAACCTGATCCGATCACCGAACATGGGGTTCCTTCTTATGATCATCTTTTCTCAGATTCTGGTGCAGGACCAAGTCGGCGTCTCCAGGCCCAAGTCGATTGCCAGGCCCGGGAAACAAGTGTCACCACAGCGGAGTGCAGGATCTGGAGTATCCATATCTATCGCGATCGAAGAGAGAGAGCCAAGGTCAGGGGCCGGAAGGTGCAGGTCTTGTGGCTGCAGGGGCTATCGGCCGAACAACCCGAAGAACGACTATTGCAAAGACTGCGGAAATTGCTGGTACATGCATGACAGTGTTTCGTAGCCGTATTCGGAACTTTGTCGAGCACCAGCGACTTGACGGAATCGATTGCAATACCTAAGGTTAACTTCCTTTCGGCATATCTTCGGCAGGGGGCCAACTTGGGCGACAGGACAGGGATCCAGTGGACCGACGCGACGTGGAATCCTATGACCGGCTGCACGAAGATGACAACCGGTTGCGACTACTGCTATGCCGCTGCTGTTGCCCAGACGAAGACGCGGGATGTCTATCTCAATAAAGCACCCGTAAAGAATACAGATAGAAACCGGGCTGACCCCTTTGCTCCGCGGTTCTGGGAAGAGCGCCTGGAACAACCCCTCCGCTGGAGAAAGCCCCGGCGCATATTCGTGAACAGCATGTCCGACGTATTCCATGCGCACTTTTCACTCGACATGATTCAACGCATTTTCGACGTGATGAATCGCGCGACATGGCACCAGTTTCAGGTGTTGACCAAGCGTCCGGAACGGGCGGAACGACTGGCCGACCGGCTCACTTGGTCTGACAATATTTGGATGGGTACGTCCATAGAGACCATCGACGTAGCTGCCCGGGCAGATCATCTCCGGAATGTGCCGGCCACAGTGCGCTTCATCAGTGCAGAACCCTTGCTCGGGCCACTGGAGGCGCTCGATTTGACCGAGATCGATTGGGTGATCGGCGGGGGCGAGAGCGGAGCAGGCTATCGGCGGTGTGATTCGGAATGGGCGAGGGGATTACGGGATCTCTGTTTGCGTTCGGGAGTGGCTTTCTTCTGGAAGCAGTGGGGGGGCAGAACTCCCAAGGCAGGTGGGCGCATGCTTGACGGGCTTCAATGGAACGAATACCCGGTCGAGTTACAAGTGGTGGACTAAAACAGGCTGCCTTGGTTTCCTTGAATGCTGGTGCGCCTGATCCAGTTGGCGATCCTGTTGGCGACCGGGTTATCAGCCGCGAAGAGCATTTTGTAGAGCCGCTGCTGACCCCGCAGGTACGCGTCAACCATTGGCCCGGCTTCGCACCAGAGCGTCTTGAGTTGGCGGAGGTAAAGATCGACCAGCGCGTTTTTCAGTTCCCTCGATTGCCCCTGTCACCCTTCGCTCCGCCAGGGTCCGCCAGGCATCGGTTACCAGAGCGGTCGAGGGTGCCTGCAGTATCTTTCTCGCCCACTTGACGCATACGAAATAAGTCTCATGATCGCCATGTCGAGTGGCAGCAAGGCATAGAGGTCGATGCTTCTGTGGCCAACCGCCTTCAGCGCCTGCATCGAGTCCCACGGCCACTGCCGGGGAGCTTCCATGTCAGCGAAAACAAGGATGTACGCCTCACGAGGGATGCGCGCCAGAACCGACGCAATCTCTATGTTTGCATCGCCATGAATGCACTGAATACGGTTCGCTGCTACCTGACTTCCGCCGGACTCGACCAACCGGCAGACCCGCGTTTCGAGAGCATCATGGTCCCTCCGGTTGGCGTTTACGAACACGGCGTCGGTGAAACCGATGCTCTCTCTACCTGCCCCCGCGTACCGCAGGATTCTCAACGGTGACCCGTCGAATTCTTCGCCCGATCCACCCCGCACCACATTCTTGCCGGGCCCTGCAAAGAGATCGATGTAGTAGCGTTGTCGTTTCGGGCCGTGGCCTGTATGGCAGCGGGGCAGTATTCGTCGAGGAAGGAGAGCTTCGTCTTTCCCCAGGGGCCGTTATCCCGGGCTCGAAAGCAACCCATCCTGAGCAGTCACGATTCTGCTCACGAGGCTTTGGTCCCCAGGCTGTGAGGCCGACTATTCCACATTGGTGCTCTCAGGGAGTTTAGGGTTGAGTATGCACTTGGAAATGATTGGCGCAAGGGGAAAATAATAGGCGTGGTCGGCCGAGTCGTCTGGCCTGGCTTGCCAGGACTAAGTCAAGCTAATGGGACCGGGAGTCGTTGCATGAGCGTCCCTGGAGTAGTGAGTGGCCGCGTGGGAAGGCCAAGGCGGGCCAGTTCCAGCTATGCAGCAGGAATCGGATTGCGGCGGCGGTGGACCTGCTCGCCCGGCATGCCCGGCCCCGCCAGGCGCTCTGGATCGCCGCCGGACTCGGCGATATCAAGGGAGTGAAGCGGTTCCTCGACCGCGAGGGCCGCCCGACCGCGGAAGCGCGGCGGCTCCGTCCACCCTTCGACCTGGTCGGTTTCCCGATGCTGTCGCATCCGGACCCGGAGGATGAAGAGATCCTGATGGAAGCGTTCGTGGTGGCCATGCTCAATCGCCGGCTCGCCGTGCTGGAATACATGGCGGCGCACGGGACCCCGGTGAACAGCCTGGTGTTCAGCAACCCCGCGATCGGCGTGGCGGTGGGCAACGGGTGGGCCGATGTCGTCGAGTGCCTGGTGCGCTGCGGGGCCGACCTGGACCTCAAGGGATGGCAGCCCAACCAGTCGGCGCGGGAGATCGCCGGCGAGATGCTGGCGCAGTTTCCGGAGGATGCGGCTCGGCGGGAAATCGCCAGGCTCTGCGGGTTGAGCCCTGAGACCGGTGTAGGACGGTAGGACGGTAGGACGGACTGGAAACCGAGCGGAGTCATTGCGAGGAGGCCGCAGGCCGACGAAGCAATCTTCTCACCTGCCCCGGACAGCAGATTGCCACGTCGCGCTACGCGCTCCTCGCAATGACTCCGTGTCACCCGGCGCTCCTCGCGAGTAGGACGGTAGACGGTAAGACGGTACGGCGGACTGGAACCCGAGCGGAGTCATTGCGAGGAGGCCGCAGGCCGACGAAGCGAATCTTCTCACCTGCCCAGGACAGCAGATTGCCACGTCGCGCTACGCGCTCCTCGCAATGACTCCCATGCCGACCTGCGTTCCCCCTTCCCCCGACGGGGGAAGGGGGATAGGGGGTTAGGGATCCGAACAGGGGAAGGGGGACCCTAAAGGACTTCCGCGCTCGGTCGCAGGGGGTTAGGGATTACCACGTCGCGCTGCGTCGCCCCTGCAACTCTCCGCTGCCCGCTTCCCCGCCGCCTCTCTGCCCAACGACCCCGTTCCGGGGTACATTCTCTGGCAATGCCCACCAAGACGCCCCACGTCGGACTCTCCCCCGGGGTCCGCATCTTCGCCCTTTCCCTCGCGGCGTTTGCCCTGGCAGGGGGGTGTCTCTCGTTCCTGGGGTGGGCGCTGGACATCTTCCGCCTCACCGACTGGTTTGACCGCGGCATTTCCATCCAGCCCAACTCGACGCTGGCTGTCATGGCGGGAGGAGCCTCGGTCCTGTGTCTCGTGATGGGTCACCCGAGGCTGGCGGCGATTCCTGGCATGGTTTCCCTCTTTTTCGGCGCCGCCACGCTGTTTCAAATGTTCTCCGGGGTCAACCTGGGAACGGACGAGTTGTTTCTCTTCGGCCGGCCCTGGGGGAATACCGCGACGGTGTCCCCGGGGCGTATGGGGCTGCCCGGATCAGTATGCTTCACTCTGCTGGGCCTGGCTGCCCTGGTGGTCGGCCGGGGAGCCAGGGGACGCAAGGCCACGGTGGTCCTGGCGCTGGCGGCGACGTGCCTGGCCACGCTCTCCGTCCTGGGGTACCTCTATCACGCGAATCAGCTCTACACGCTTCCCCGCTATACCGCCATCGCGCTGCAGAACTCGATCATGATCATCGCGATCGGCCTCGGGCTTGTCGCGACCCAGACCGACCAGCCGCCGATGCGCATCGTGATGGAAAACAGCGGCGCCGGGCTGCTGGTTCGGCGGGCCCTTCCAATCATCATCCTGGTGCCGATTCTGCTGGCGTGGCTGCGCACGCTGGGGGAAGAGGCCGGCCTTTTCGACGCCGGGATGGGCCGCTCCCTGCTGATCCTGCTTCTGCTCTTCATCATGATCGGGGGCCTGTGGTGGATCGTGCGGCCGCTGGCGCGCCATGAATCGGAGCTCCGGGAAGCCCAGGCCAGGCAGGCGCTGCTGGCCGAGGTGGGGCAGCAGTTCGGGAGGGGCGAGGACGCCGGCGCCACGCTGGGCATGGTGTGCCGCCAGGTCGCCCGGCACTTCGGTGTTTCCCGCGCGGGGTACAGCCGGGTGGACCAGGAATCGCGCCGAATTACCATCGAGCACGATTACGCGGAGGCGGGGATGACCCCGCTGGAGGGGGTCTTTCCGCTCGCCGAGGACTCCGGTTTCTCCCAGCAGGAAGCGAACGGAAGACAGGAGACCGTTGTCTCCGACCTGTCGAGTCGCCCCGCCAGGCGGGAGGAAAATGAACGGTTCTTCCCGCCGCCCGGCGCCCGTGCCATCCTGGTGATTCCCCTGGTCCGCGGCGGACAGTGGGTCGCCGATTTCTGGCTCACGCACCACGAGGCTCGGCCCTGGTCGGCGGCCGACGTCACCCTGATGCGGACGCTGGCGGACCGGGTACAGGCGGCGGTCGAGAACTGGGAATTCATCCGGCAGCTGCAGCGGGCCAATGTCCAACTCCTCCAGGCCAGCCGGATGGAAGCGCTCGGGCGGCTGGCCGGGGGGCTGGCGCATGACTTCAACAACCAGCTCCAGGCCATGTCCGGCTTCGCCTCGTTCATCCAGCGGGATCCCGATGTCCAGAACCAGTCCCGCCGCGACCTGGAGCAGATCCAGAAGAGCGTGGAACGCATTGCCAGCCTGATCCGGCAGCTCCTGGCGTTCAGCCGCCAGCAGGTCCTCATCACCGAGGTGATCGAGCTGGGTTCCGCAGTGGTGGACTCACTGACCCTGCTCCGCCAGTTCCTGGGCCCCACGATCGAACTCAGGGTGGAGACGGGACAGCAGCCGCTCTGGGTGAAGGTGGACCGGTCCCAGTTTCACCAGGTCCTCGTCAACCTGATCATCAACGCCCGCGACGCCATGCCGGAGGGCGGCACGGTCACGATCACGGTCGTTCCGGTGGATGGCAGTGAGCTGGCCAGGAGCTGGCGCGGAGTGGCGCCGGGCAGCTACAGCTGTCTCTCGGTGAGCGATACCGGCGTCGGTGTCGCGGAGGCCGATCTTCCCTATATCTTCGAGCCGTTCTTCACCACCAAGGCGCTGGGGCAGGGGACCGGCCTCGGTCTCGCCACGGTCCATGGCATCGTGAGCCAGAGCGGGGGGCATATTGATGTCCGGAGTGAGCCGGGGGCGGGCGCGAGTTTCCGGGTGCTTCTTCCCCTCACCGAGGAACCGGCCCCGACGCCGGCCCGGCCTCCGGCCGGCCCGATGGCTGGGAGGGCCGGTTCCCGGATTCTCGTGGTTGATGACGAGCCCATGATCCGGGACATCCTGGTCCGGAGTCTCCAGTCGAGCGGTTACAACGTGACCGCCGCATCAAACGGCTCCGAAGCCATCACCTGCCTGGAGGGCGCCGCCTTCGACCTGGTCATCAGCGACGTCGTGATGCCCGTCATGGGCGGCGCGGAGCTGGGCCGGATCATGGCTCGCCGTTTCCCCGATCTTCCGCTGATCCTGATCTCGGGATTCCCCCTCGATGCTTCGTTTACCGCCGCGGAACGGCCGCCGATGTTTCTTCCGAAGCCGGTGCGGATCGAGGAGCTGCTGAGTGCGGTGGCGGGCCGGATCGGGGGGCTGACGACGGCGCGGGAGTGAGCGGGGGCGGGGGGGCATACCGTGCGCCGGGCGCAGTTGAACAACTCGGTTGCTGGTAACCGCGAACTCTGCGACAGCTCTGCGTACTCAGCGGTGAGCTGTGCCCGCCAAGGGGGCAAGGGGGCAGGGGGCCAGAGGGCCAAACACCTTCCTCAGGGGGCAAGGGGGCAAGGGGGCCAGAGGGCCAAACACCTTCCTCAGGGGGCAAGGGGGCAGGGGGGGCCAGAGGGCCAAACACCTTCCTCAGGGGGCAGGGGGCAGGGGGGCCAGGGGGCCGAACGACTTCCTTCTGTCATTTCGACCATTTGCTACTTTGTTGTTCGTGCTTTTGTGATAGTCAGGCTCGAATCCAGTGTGCGCCAGCCTGCGAACTCAGCGAAGTTTCCAGCGTACTCAGCGGTGAGCTGTTCCCGCCAAGGGGGCAAGAGGGCCAGAGGGCCAACCAACTTCCTTCCGGCATTTTCGACCATTTGGTCGTTTGGTCGTTCGTGCTTTCGTGACCAGGCAGGCTCGAATCCACGAGACCGCAGCCATCTCGAGATGATTCCAGGCCCTGCGAGGTGGTAAGCAGATTGCCACGTCGCGCTGCGCGCTCCTCGCAATGACTCCCCCTGACCCACTGACCCACCGTCCCACTGACCCACTGTCCCACTGTCCCACTGACCCACCGTCCCACTGTCCCACTGCGGTGAGCTGTTGCCCTTGCGAGGCTCAGGGCCTGGCCGGAAATGATCGAAAGAGGCGGACTTCCACGATGTCCCCCAGGGAGGACCGGTCGAGCCCGTCCACCAGGGTGCGGCCCTGGGCGGCCATGACCGGGCGGAAGATCTCTTCCCGCCGTTCCCAGGCGGCCGAGTCGGGGTATTCGGTATGGAGTTCGACATCGTAGTCGCCGAGCGTATCGGCGCGGACGCGAAGCTGGTAGCCCGCGATAATGCCCTGGGCCAGGAGGGTGCGGCGGGACCGGGCCCAGTTCACCTGGTAGAAACGAATGAGGCGGGGCAACTCTCCCGGCCGGGCGCGGACGTACGCCACCTCGACCATCTGGGGATTTGGCTGGTCCTGCGCGGCGAGGGGTGCCGCGCCGGCGAAGGCAAGCAGGGTGATGCCGAGGGCGAGGATGGATGGCTTCAAGGTCATGGCTCGGCGGGTCAGGGTGAGAACTCCGGTGATGTGTCCATATGGCGAGAGGGGACGACAGTCACGGCTGCCAGTCGCACATCCATAGGACGGCAGGCAGCAGCTCACCGCTAACGGATAGTCATTGCTTTTTCTATCACAAAAGCACGAACAACAAAACAGAAAATACTTCAAATACCGGGACACAAGAGGGCAAGGGGGCAGGGGGCGCCAGAGGGCCAAACACCTTCCTCAGGGGGCAAGGGGGCAGGGGGGGCCAGAGGGCCAACAACTTTCTCAGAGGGCCAGGGGGCCAGGGGGCCGAACGACTTCCTTCTGTCATTTCGACCATTTGCTACTTTGTTGTTCGTGCTTTTGTGATAGTCAGGCTCGAATCCAGTGTGCGCCAGCCTGCGAACTCAGCGAAGTTTCCAGCGTACTCAGCGGTGAGCTGTTCCCGCCAAGGGGGCAAGGGGGCAAGGGGGCCAGAGGGCCGAAAGACTTCTAGCGGCCAACCAGGCCCTTACCTCTCAATCGCCTCGACCTTCACCCGGACCAGGTAGCTCTCCGGCGGTATCGGCTGCGTGGACATAGGCGCCGGCGTCAGATCCACCAGCGTCACCCGGAGACCCCACGACTCTCCGCTCTTCTCCCCTTCCATGGTATTCAGCAACACCTGCTCCGTCGGTCCCTGGGTTCCCCGCGGCGGCCCCACCCCCAGCTCGGCCCGGGCATTGCCGGCCCAGACACACGTGACATCCGCCGGGCAGCGCGAATCCTCGAGCACCCCGCTGAAGCGGATCGCGATGTTCTCCACGAACGTGGTCTCCCCCACCCGGAGGGTGATTTCACCGGTGGCGGCCTGGCCCTGGTCCTGGGTGGGCGCCGGGGACCGGTTGTTCTGGCAGGCGCCGAGGCTCAGGGCAACCGCAACGAGCAGGAACGACGGTAAAGCCCTCATGGTATGATGCGGCACGTTGGACCTCCACGACGATGCATAAAGTGGGAATACTCAACTGCAACAGCTCACCGCAATGACTCCCATGTAGTTCCGGCCCTGAGATTGCCACGCCGGCCTGCGGCCTCCTCGCCATGACTTCGGTGCGGTATGCTGTTGCTATTGTGCCGGTGGACTGCTCGCAAATCGATCACCGGCTCCTGGCCGCATTCGCTGTTCACCGCTCAGCCTTCGCCGTCCGTCCCCGCTGCCAGGGCCAGTGGCCCTCCAGTTCCACCTCCAGCGCGAAGCTCAGGAAGGTCCGGATCAGGACGATAACCGCCAGGACGATGACCCGCTCCAGCGTGGGGATTTCAGCCACGGTGCGGATAATGTCCGCCGCCACCAGGAATTCCAGGCCGAGCAGGATGGCCCGGCCCAGCTGGCGGCGGTACGAGCGGTAAACAATGGCACCGCCCTCGGAGCGGGACCGCAGGCTCAGCCCCAGGGCCACGAAAGGGCCGAGGACCATGACGAGGACGCCGCCTGCTTCCATGATCCGGGCGGCCAGGGTGACGATATCGGGAAACTCCATGGCAACCGCTCCTCGGGGTTCATTCCCTTTTTCACGTTGAAATCTGCGGATGCTGGCGCTGCCGGCCCGGTCTCACTTCAGACTTTCACCCGGCCCCGAAACCCCCGCGCCGCATAATACGATTCTGCGCCGTTGTGATAGGTAAAGACCTGGCCGAACCGGCGGTCGCAGAAGAGGGCCCCGCCGAGCTGCCGGATGGCGGGTGGCGTCTGGATCCAGCTCGAGGTCCTGGTGTCGAACTCGCCCAGCTGCTGCAGCTCGCGGTACTGCTCTTCGGTGAGCAGCTCGATGTCCATCTTCGCGGCCAGGTCGAGCGCGCTGCCTTTGGGCTTGTTCGCTTTCCTCGCCTTGAGCGCGGCCCCGTCATAACAGAGGCTCCGGCGGTCCTTCGGGCTCTCGGCGGAGCAATCCACGAAGATGTACTCCCCGGTCTTTCTATCGTGGCCGACGACGTCCGGCTCGCCGCCGGTGCGTTCCATCGCCTCGAGGGCGCGGCGCCGGTCGGGATGGGCGTCGAGCCGGGCCCGGACACTGGCCCAGTCCAGGCCCGGGTGGCGGGCCGAGTGCTTTTCGAAGCGGGCCTGGAAAGTTTTGAGGAGGTCCATGGGTGAAGGGGGCAAGAGGGTGGGAAGTGGGTAAGTGGGTAAGTGGGTAAGTGGGTAAGTGGGTAAGTGGGCAATCTGGTGGATGGGCCGGGGAAAGCAACGGTAGGACGGTAGGACGGTAAGGCGGGACCGGAAACCAAGCGGAGTCATTGCGAGGAGGCCGCAGGCCGACGAAGCAATCTTCTCACCAGCCCAGGACAGCAGATTGCCACGTCGCGCTGCGCGCTCCTCGCAATGACTCCGTGGCAGGCCAGCGCTCCTCGCAATGACTCCCCCTGGCCCCCTGACCCACTGACCCACTGACCCACTGTCCCACCGACCCACTGTCCCACCGACCCACTGTCCCACTGACCCACTGACCCACTGACCCACTGACCCACTGTCCCACTGACCCACTGTCCCACTGTCCCACTGTCCCCTTTATCCCCTTACCCACCAACCAGTTACACCAGCCCCCCGGAGTTGTGTTAAGTCCTTGACTCAACTAGATTTGAGGCTTCAGCCGCACACCGCTTCAAGCCCAATTCCTGGAACGTCATGACCGGACCCGATACTCGAGAACGGATCCTCCCGCGTCTCATCGAGGACGAGCTGCAGCAGTCGTTCATCAACTACTCGATGAGCGTCATCGTCTCCCGCGCGCTGCCCGACGTGCGCGACGGGCTGAAGCCGGTGCACCGCCGGATTCTCTACTCGATGAGCGAACTCGGGCTGGTGCCCGGCCGGCCCTTCAAGAAGTCCGCCACGGTGGTGGGCGACGTGCTCGGCAAGTACCACCCCCACGGCGATTCTTCCGTCTACGACGCCCTGGTCCGGATGGTCCAGGACTTCTCGCTCCGCTATCCGCTGGTGGCGGGGCAGGGCAACTTCGGCTCGGTGGACGGCGATCCCGCCGCCGCCTATCGCTACACCGAGGCCCGGCTCACCCCGGTCGCGGTGGCGATGCTGGACGACATCGACAAGAACACGGTCGATTTCCAGGCCAACTTCGACGACCGGCTGAAAGAGCCGACCGTCCTCCCCTCCAAGATCCCCAACCTGCTGGTCAACGGCTCCAGCGGCATCGCCGTCGGCATGGCCACCAACATCCCGCCCCACAACCTCCGGGAAGTGGCCAAGGCAGTGCAGCACCTGGTGGACAACCCCGAGGCGACCGTCGGCGACCTCTGCAAGTTCATCAAGGGACCCGATTTCCCCACCGGGGCCTATATCTACGGCCGGCAGGGAATCAAGGAGGCCTACGAGCACGGCCGGGGCCGGGTGGTGATGCGGGCCAAGGCCCAGATCGAGGAGCGGGAGAGCAAGGGCAAGTCGTCCATCGTGGTGACCGAGATTCCCTACCAGGTCAACAAGGAGAACCTCAAGAACCACATCATCGGGCTGGCGCTGGACAAGAAGATCGAAGGGATCAGCGACGTCCGCGACGAGTCGGACCGGGACGGCATGCGCCTGGTGGTGGAGCTCAAGCGGGACGCGATTCCCAACCTGGTGCTGAACCAGCTTTACAAGCACAGCGCGATGCAGTCCACCTTCGGGGTGATCATGCTGGCGCTGGACAACGGCGCCCCCAAGGTGATGAACCTGAAGGAGCTGCTGGAGAAGTACATTGCCCACCGCCACACGATCATCATCCGGCGGACCCAGTTCGACCTCGACCAGGCCCAGGCCCGGGAGCACATCCTCGAGGGCCTCAAGATCGCCGTCGATAACATCGACGAAGTGATCAAGATCATCCGCGGCTCCAAGGACACCGAGCAGGCGGACGAGCGGCTGCGCAAGAAGTTCAAGCTCTCCGAGAAGCAGACCGAGGCCATCCTCAACATGCGGCTGGCCCGGCTCACCGGCCTGGAAATCGACAAGCTGGAGGCCGAGCTGACCGAAGTCCGCTCCACGATCAAGGACCTGAAGGCCATCCTCGCCTCGAAGGACCAGCGGATGTCCATCCTCAAGGAGGAGATGGACGACGTCGCCAAGCGGTTCGGCGACAACCGGCGGACCGAGATCCTGGCCGACCAGGAGGATTTCTCGGTGGAGGACCTGATCGCCGAAGAGGACATGGTGATCACCATCAGCCACGCCGGGTACATCAAGCGGATCCCGGTGACGACCTACCGGCGGCAGCGCCGGGGCGGCCGGGGGCTGACCGGGATGCAGACCAAAGAGGAGGACTGGGTCGAGCACCTGTTCATCGCCAGTACCCACGACTACGTCATGTTCTTCACCAACCGGGGGCAGATCTACTGGCTCAAGGTGCACGAGATTCCCCAGGGCGGCCGGGCCGCGCGGGGCAAGCCGGTGGTGAACTGCATCGCGATCCGGCCCGACGAGACGGTGGCCGCCGTGGTGGCGGTGCGCCAGTTCTCCGACGACATGTGGCTGATGTTCGCCACCCGCCAGGGCACCGTCAAGAAGACGATCCTCTCGGCGTACGGGAACGTCCGCTCCAACGGCATCAACGCCATCAACATCGACGAGGACGACGAGCTGATCGACGTCCAGCTGACCGACCAGTCCAGCGATATCGTGCTCGCCACCAGCGAGGGGATGAGCATCCGGTTCCACCAGAGCGACGTGCGCGAGATGGGCCGGGTGGCCGGCGGCGTGAAGGGGGTCGAACTGGATACCACCGACCGGGTCATCGGGATGGTGGTGGTCCGCCGGGACGCCACCCTGCTGGTGGTCAGCGAGAAGGGCTACGGGAAACGGAGCGAGCTGTCCGATTACCGGGTCCAGCGCCGGGGCGGCAAGGGTATCATTACCCTCAAGAAGACCGAGAAGACCGGCGCCATCGTCGCGCTCAAGGAAGTGCAGCCCGACGACGAACTGATGATGATCACCCGCGCCGGCGTGATCATCCGGTCCCCGGTCAAGGATATCCGGGTGATCGGCCGCAACACCCAGGGTGTCCGGGTGATGAACCTCGACGCCGGGGACCTGGTGGTGGACGTGGCCCGGGTGGTGAAGGAAGACGAGGCCGGGATCGAGGAGAACGGCAACGGGGTGGCGGCGGCGGCGGAGGTGGAGGGGGAGGAGATCGAAGAGTAGGCGTCCCCGGCCGGGGCGCCTTCATGAATGCATCGGCGCTTGCCTGGCCATTATTCCGGGCGTAGGTTGGCGGTGGAGGTGGCGATGACGGCTGTCCAGCGGGTCTCTATAGAAAACATCCGGGACGCGGCGGCGCTGATCGAGGGCGTGATCATCCGCACGGCCATTCGGGAGGCCCCCCGGCTTTCCGTCGAGCTGGGTTTTCCGGTCCTGTTCAAGGCCGAACACCTGCAGCCGGTGTGCGCCTTCAAGATCCGGGGCGCCTATACCGCGATGGCCCGGCTGACCCCCGCGGTCCGGGCCCGCGGGGTGATCACCTACTCCAGCGGGAACCACGGCCTGGCGGTGGCCTATTCCGCCGACCTGCTCGGGATCCGCTCGGTGATCGTGATGCCGGAGACGGCCCCCCGGATCAAGGTGGAGGGGGTGAAGAAAAATCGCGGCGAGGTGGTCTTTGCGGGAACCACCAGCGCCCACCGGCTGGCGAAGGCCGAGGAGATCGTGGCCGAGGAGGGCCTGATCATGATCCCGCCGTTCGAGCATGCCGACGTGATCGCCGGGCAGGCCACCTGCGCCGTCGAGATCCTGCAGCAGCGCCCCGACGTCGAAACCATCCTGGTGCCGGTGGGGGGAGGCGGGCTGCTGGCGGGGGTCGCCACCGCGGTGGCCGCGCTCAAGCCGGAGGTGCGGGTGGTCGGGGTGGAGCCGGTGGGCGCCGCCAAGCTGACCGCGGCGCTCGCGGCCGGCCACCCGGTGACCCTGGAGAGCACCGAGAGCATCGCCGACGGCCTCCGGCCGCTCGCCATCGGGGACATCCCCTGGGCCCACATCAACGGACTGGTGACCGAAACCGCCCTGGTGACCGACGAGGACCTGGTCCAGGCGGTGCGCTACCTGCACAAGGAAATCCTGTACAAGGTCGAGCCCTCCGGGGCCGCCACGACCGCGGCCATCCTGGCCAAGAGGATTCCCAACCTCAAGGGACCGGTCGTGGCGATCATCAGCGGCGGCAACATCGACGTGGCGTACTTCGGCAAGTTGACGCACTGAATGAGCACCGCCCCCCGCATCATCGTGGCCGACGACGACCAGGCCCTGTCCCGGACTCTGTCCTGGATCCTCAAGGAAAACGGCTACGACGTCACCACGGTCCCCAACGGCGAGAACCTGGTGGAACGGCTCGCCGCGGAACAGTACGACCTGCTCCTGCTGGACATCATGATGCCGAAGGTGGACGGGCTCCAGCTGCTGGAGCGGGTGAAGAGCGACGTGCGGTTCAAGGACCTGCCGGTCCTGATGATCTCCTCGATGCCCCCCGAAGAGGCCACGGTCCGTTCCCTCGGCCTCGGCGCCGCCGATTTCATCTCCAAGCCGTTCCGGGTCCGGGAACTGCTGGCCCGGGTGAAGGCGCACCTCCGGGTGGGGCGGGAGCTGAACCAGGCCCGGGCCGAGGCGCGGAGCCGGAGCGAGATGGTGGAGATCCTGCAGGAGGTCACCGCCTCGCTGAAGGCCGACGAGATCTACCAGATCCTGGTGCGGCGGGTGGCCCGCGGGCTCAAGATCTCCAAGTGCTCGATCATCCTGGCCAAGGCAGGGGACGAGTACGGCACCGTGGTGGCGGCGTACGAGAACCCGATGCTCCGGAACATGCAGGTGGAGCTGCGCAAGTACCCGGAGATCAGCCAGGCGCTGGAGTCGGGCCAGCTGGTGCTGGTGCAGGACGTGCTGACCGACCCGCTCTACGACGCGGCCCGCTCGGAGTGGGGCGAGGACGGCACCTACGTGCCCACCCGCTCGGCGATCGCGCTGCCGTTCTTCCTCCGGAACGAGCCCACCGGGGTGTTCTTCCTCCGCACCACCGCCGACGATCCGCCGCTCAACCAGGCGGACGTGTCCTTCGCCGACCAGGTGACCAAGGCCGCGGTGGCCGCGCTGGAGAAGGCGTACGACCTGGAGAGCGCGGTGGCGGGCCAGGAAGAGTTCAAGCACCTCGCCGAGACCGACCCGCTGACCGATACGTACAACCGGCGGGCGCTGGTGGAGAAGCTGGCGGGGGAGCTGGACCGGACCACCCGCTACGGCACCGTGCTGACCTGCCTGATGCTGGACATCGACAACTTCAAGCACATCAACGATACCTACGGCCACCTGATGGGCGACCGGGTGCTGCGGCTGATCGCCGGCATCCTGCGGCGGGAACAGCGCTCGGTGGACGTGGTGGCCCGCTACGGCGGCGAGGAGTTCGTGGTGCTGCTCCCGGAGACGGGGTTGAGCGGGGCCCGCATCTTCGCCGAGCGGATCCTGCGGCGGGTGGCGGGGTTCGATTTCGGCGAAGGGGGCCGCTCGGTGCGGGTCACCGTCTCCATCGGCATCGGCACCTATCCCGACGAGCGGGTCAACGACGGCGAGTCGCTGCTTCGGCTGGCCGATACCAACCTCTACAAGGCCAAGAACGACGGCCGGAACCGGTTCCGCGATTGAGCACACGCCGCTGTCCCCGCTGCGGGAGCACCTTCGAATCGCCCGCCCGCTTCTGCCAGAACGACGGCTCGCCGCTGATCGACGTGCAGACCCCCGCCGGGGCCACGCCCGCGGTGGGATCCCGCACCGAGGTGCGAAAAGCACCGGCCACGCCCAAGGGCGGGGTGGACCGGGCCAGCAGCCTGATGGGACAGATCCTCGATGGCCGCTACCAGGTGCTCAAGAAGCTGGGTGAAGGCGGGATGTCCTACGTGTACCTGGCCCGCGAAACCGCGACCAGCGAGACGGTGGCCATCAAGGTGCTGAGCCCCAAGCTCAGCAACGAGCAGAGCTCGGTGGAACGGCTGCGCCGGGAGGCGGGGCTGGCCATGCGGCTGGAGCATCCCAACGTCTGCAAGATTCTCCGGCTGGGCGAGACCGAAGACGGGCTCATCTACCTGGTGATGCCGTACCTGCAGGGCGACCTGCTGAGCGACCGGGAGATCAAGGGCGGCCCCTTCTCCCTGGAGGAGGGGATGCCGCTCCTGATCCAGATGTGCCGGGGCCTCCACCATGCGCACGAACTGCACATCATCCATCGCGATCTCAAGCCCGAGAACGTGATGCTGGTGGACGATCCCGATGCGCCGGGCACGCTGCGGGCGGTGGTCATGGATTTCGGCCTGGCCAAGGAGCGGCGGGCCGAGCCCGAGGTGGCCAAGCTCACGGCCACCGGCATCGTGCTGGGGACGCCCGAGTTCATGAGCCCGGAGCAGATCCGCGGCAAGCCCCTCGACGGCCGCAGCGACGTGTACGCCCTGGGCATCCTCGCCTTCGAGATGTTCACCGGCCAGCTTCCCTTCCAGGGCCGCTCGGCGCAGGAAATGATGATCGCGCGGCTCCGCGGCAACGCCATGCCGCTCCGGCAGGCCAAGCCGGACCTGCCCCCCAAGCTGGAGCAGATCCTCGCCAAGTCGCTGGAGACGGAGCCGGAGAAGCGCTGGCCCAGCATGGCGGCGTTCGCCGAGGCGCTGTCGGGAGTGGGCGGCGGGACGCTGTTCAACAAGCTCTTCAAGCGATAGCGCCCGCCCCCCCCTCACAGATTGACGCCGCTGCCCGTCCATGAAACGCTATCCCGCCTTTGATCCCCCCGAATATCTCGACTGGGTCCCCGACGCCGGACTGGTCCGGGAGTTCCGCGCGACCATCGCGGGCGCGCCGGAGCGGCAGGCGCGGGTGGCGCGGCTGGGACGGGACCAGCTGCTGGACCTCTACCGGCGGCTGCTCCGCGCCCGGCTCCACGATATCGGGCTCAAGCGCTGGGTTCGGCAGGGGGTGATCTCCAAGGCGTGGCTGGGGACGGGTGAAGAGGCGACCACGGTGGGGCCGGTGTACGCGCTCGACCCGGCCCGGGATTTTGTCGCCCCCATGATCCGGAACGCCTCCGCGTGCTGCGACATGGGGATGTCCCTCGCCGGCATGTTCCGCGGCTATCTCGCCACCAGCAACTCTCCCTCCCGCGGCCGGGACGTGCATATCGGGTCGCTGGAACACCACGTGATCTCGCCGGTCTCGCCGGTGGGCACCATGGTGCCGGTCTGCCTGGGCGTGGCCATGGCGGCGCAGATCCGGGGCACGCCGCTGGTCGCGATGACCTGGGTGGGAGACGGCTCGGCCAAGGTGGGCGTTACCCACGAAGGGCTCAACTTCGCCGCGGTGCGGAAGGCGCCCCTGGTCATCATCCTCCAGAACAACCAGGTCGCCCTCGGCACCCGGCTGTCCCAGCACCACCTGGCCGACTCGTTTCGCGACTGGCCCGAGGCGTACGGGATCCAGGGGTGGAGCTTCGACGGCAACAACGTGCTCGATGCCTACGCGGCCACCGCGCTGGCGGTGGAGCAGTGCCTGGCCGGCGAAGGGCCCATCCTGCTGATCGCGGAGACCTTCCGGATGGGCGGCCACGCGACGCACGACGAGCGGGAGGCGCGGGAGACGTTCGCCCCGGAGCTGTTCGTGGAGTGGGGCCGGCGCGACCCGATCGGGCTCTACGAGGAGTATCTCAAGGGCGAGGGCGTGCCGGAGGCGGACCTGGCCGGGATCGAGGGCGAGGTGGAGGCGGAGGTGGAACGGGCGGCGGCGGAAGCGCTGGCGGACAAGGAGAAGCTGCCGGAGCCGGCGAGTGCGCTGGATGACGTGTACGCAAACGGCTGATAGCTATCCAGGAGGTGAGACATGAATCGCAAAGGGTTGGCATCAGGCGCGGCGATTGCCGCGGTGTCGTTTCTGGTCGGGGTGGCGGGAGCGTGGCTGCTGCACCGCGAGCTGACGCCGGGGGATCACGAGCCGGCACCGGCGGATGCGGTCACCACCCACGGCGAGTGGATCTATATCCCGCGGGGGACCGACTCGATCCGGGCCTACGCGGCCTATTCGGAGCGGAGCAGCCTGTCTCCGGGGATCATCGTCATCCATGAGATCTTCGGCCTGACGGATTGGGAGCCGACGGTGGCGGACCGGCTGGCGAAGAGCGGGTATATCGTGATCGTGCCCGACCTGCTCTCCTCCAAGCATGGCCGGACGCCGGCGGACCAGGCCGAGGCCCGGCAGCTGGTGGGAGACCTGGAGCCGGAACGGGTCACGGCGGATCTCGACGCCGCCTACGCCTGGCTCAACAGCCAGCCGGCGGTGAAGAAGGACCACATCGGCACCATCGGGTTCTGCTGGGGCGGAGGCCAGAGCTTCCGCTACGCGACGACCAACCCCAATCTCAAGGCGGCGGTGGTCTGCTACGGGCCGGCGCCGGAGCCCGCGGCCCTGGGGCGGATCAACGCGCGGGTGCTGGGCGTGTATGGCGGGGAGGACGCGCGAATCAATTCCGCGTTGCCCTCCGTCGATAGCACGATGAAGGCGCTGGGCAAGCCGTTCGCCCACGACATCTATCCGGGGACCGGCCATGGCTTTCTCAAGCCGGGCCGCCGGGGGAGCGACGGGCCCGAGGTGGAGCGGGCGTGGACGCGGATCCTGGGGTTCTACGGGGAAACCCTGAACAAGTAAGCGGTCTCCATGGTTCATCACATCGTGCTCTTCCAGTTCACGGCCTCCGCCACGCCGGGCCAGCTGGTCGAGGCGGCCGCGGCGCTGGAGGCGATGAAGGACGGGATCCCCGAGATCCAGGCGGTCCGGTTCGGGCCCAACCTGGGGCCCAGCGCGGGGGAGTACAGCCATGTGCTGCTGGTGACCTGCGAGGACATGGGAGCGGTGCAGCGGTACCTCGACCACCCGGTGCACCGGCAGACGGTGGACCGGTACCTGGGGCCGATCCGGGAGGCGAGGCTGGCGGCGGACCTCGAGGTATAGGCTGTGGGCGTCCGGGTTGGGTCCCGGCTGGGCGTCCGGGCTCGGTCCGGGCTGGGCGTCCGGGCTCGTACTGGAAACCACGTTCCGACGCGCTTCACCGCAGAGTAGCGCAGACACAAAAGAGAGTTTCGCAGAGGACTACATAAGAATAAGAACTACAGAACTACAAAAGAAGAAACAGGAGCAATAACAGCAAAAGGACGTATATCTCTTTCTTTGTCAGTGCCTGTGCCCGCACCCGAGGGCTGGGCGACTACAAGAACTAGACACGAAGACACGAACTACAAAAGACGAAACAGAAGCAACTAACAGCAACAGGATTTCGTTTACTCTTCTTGATTGTTTCTTTTGCTTCGTGCTTTCGTGACCAGGCAGGGCCAGCCCTCGATAGTGTTCTGTTTGTCTATTTCTTTCTTTGTCAGTCAAGGCTGTTCCTCTGCGATCTCTCTTTACAGCTTTGCGTTCTCTGCGTTAGAGCGCCTCGAAGCTCGACGTGAGACGATGCCTACGCCCGCACCCCGACACATGACTATGCTCCCTCTCCTCGCCGCTTTCCAGGTCCTCGCCCCGGCCAACACGCCGAGGCCCGTTCACGACGCGATCCACTACGACGTGCTCATCTCGATCCCGGCCGAGGGGAAGACCATTTCCGCCCAGGTGCGGACCCGGTGGCGGCTGGCATCGGGTGCGCCGCTCCTGATGGAGCTGGATTCGGTGCTCGAGGTCAGGGACGTCGAGGTCAACGGCCGGCGGGTGACCCGATTCGAGCGGCGGGGAGACGTGATCCGGGTCCCCATCCGGGGCCGGGCCGGCGATACCGTCACCAGCCTGGTCCGCTACGGCGGGCAGCCGCGGGACGGACTCATCATCCGGGACAGCGCCGGGGTGCGCACCGTGTTCGCCGACAACTGGCCCAACCGAGCCCATCGCTGGCTGCCGCTGCAGGATCACCCGAGCGACAAGGCGACGGTCACCTTCCAGGTCGCCGTTCCCGAGGGGTACCAGGTCATCGCCAACGGTGACCCGCAGCCGGTGACCCGGGATGCCGGGGGTGCGGCGATCTGGACGTTCCGGATGGACCGCCCCATTCCCGCCGCGACCATGGTGATCGGTGTCGCCCGGATGGCCCGGACCCGGCTGGCGGACGGCGGGTGCGCGCTCAAGTGCGTGCCGATCGAGATCCTTACCTATCCGGAAGATTCCGCCTTCGCCGTGAGCGGCCCCTTCCGGCGGGCGCCGGAGATGGTGGATTTCTTCAGCCGCGTCGTCGGCGAGTTCCCCTATTCCCGCCTGTCCCACGTGCAGACCAGCACCATCTTCGGCGGGATGGAGAACTCCACCGCCATTTTCTACGACGAGAAGGGCTACCGCGCCCGCACCATGGGCGAAGGGTTGGTCGCCCACGAGACGGCGCACCAGTGGTTCGGCGACGCGGTGACCGAGCGGGAGTGGACCCATCTCTGGCTGTCGGAGGGGTTCGCCACCTACTTCACCGCGCTCTGGGCCGAACACCTGGGCGGCGATTCCGCGCTGGCCGCCGCCATGAAGGAAGAGGCCGACGGATTGTTCCAGGCGCCGGTCATCAACCGGCCCATCATCGACAGCGCGGACAACCTGCTCCAGCTGCTCAACCCCAACAATTACAACAAGGGCGCCTGGGTCCTGCACTCCCTCCGCGGCCTGCTGGGCGACTCGGCGTTCTTCGGCGGGATCGCCCGGTTCTATGGCCGCTACCGGGACAGCACGGTGCTGAGCGAGGACTTCCAGCGAGTCATGGAGACGGCGTCAGGCCAGGAGCTGGGCTGGTACTTCCGCCAGGCGCTGGGGCAGCCCGGCTACCCGCAGTTGTCCATCGCCCAGCGCTATGACTCGACCGCCAAGGCGCTGACTATCGAGATCCGCCAGGTGCAGCCCCAGGCGTGGGGCACCTTCCGGTTGCCCGGGTTCGAGATCCTGGTGGATGGGCTGCTGCTGCGGGTGGACGTGGAGGGGCGGGAATCCTCCTTTACCTTCGACCAGTTCCCGGGGCCGGCGGCGGAGATCCAGGCGGACCCGAACGGGTGGTGGCTGATGACCGCGGTGAGAAGTGAGAGATAAGGCGTGAGAAGGCCCCTGGTTTGCCTGGTGGCCGCGTCCCTCTCCCTCCTCGCTCTTGGGGGGTGTCGAGTCTCCATGTCCCCCGTCAAGAACCGGGTGGGGGTGGGAGTGGAGTCCTACGTGGTGTTCGATGCCCCGGGCGAGGACGGGCAGGGCGATCTCTACGTGGGATCCGGCAGCGGCGGGAAGGTGTTCCGGGTGACGTTTTCCCGGGTGCACGAGACGGCGCCGGCGCTTTCGCCCGACGGGGTGATGCTGGCCTTCGTGCGGGGGGCCCGGGCGGAAGATTCGGCCGGGCACCGGGTGTGGGTGATGAACCTGCTGAACGGGGCGGAGCGGGAGATCGCGTCGCCGGAAGGCGCCTGGCCCCGCCGGGTGGCGTGGTCGCTTGACGGTGGGACGCTCTACCTCGACACGCCGCGCGGTGTCTATCGCGCCGACGCACCGCCCAGGTCCGGGCCGACGACGGCGGTGGAAGCCGCGGAACGGGCGAGAGCCGACACCACGCTCTCGGTCCCGCTGGGCGACCCGGTGCGGGCGCTCGCGGCCCCCTGCGACAGTGGCGGCGGGATCTGCGCTCTAACTCCCGGGGGGTCGCAGCCGCTGGCCCCGAGGGGCCGGGCGGCCTTCCGGTGGGGCGCCGACTCGGTGGGCTATTTCCTGGATGGGCGGATCCTGGTCCGGCCGCTGGGCGGCGGAACCACGAGAGAGGTCACCTGGAGCGGGATGCCGGAGGGCGTGGGGCGGGCGACGGCATTTGGGCCACCACAGAGCACCAAACTGCCTTAACTGACAAAGAAAAAGCAACCGGTCTCAACTGACAAAAGAAAAAGCAACCGCCTTGGACTGACAAAGAAAAGAAATAAACAAGAACAACAAACCCAATTCCTGGTTTCCCAGTTTTTTGTTCTTTTTCTTCTTTTGTAATTCTGTAGTTCTGTAGTTCCAGGAGTGCGGGGGTTCAGGCTTGGATGCGCTTCACCGCAGGGTAAGAAAACCGCCTTAACTGACAAAGAAAAAGAAAACAAACCCACAAACGACAACCCAATTCCTGGCTTCCCGGTATTTGTTCTTTCTTCTTCTTTTGGAGTTCTGTAGTTCTGTAGTTCTGAGTTCTGTAGTTCTGCAGTTCTTTGAAGTCGCGCTTTTGTTCCTCGCTAGTGCCGCGCGAACACCGAAGTCTTTCCATCCCCGAAGGCAATCACCTCGTAGGGGTCGCTCCGGTCCCCTTCCATGCCGGGAGACCCTGTCACCATTCCCGGCACCGCCAGCCCGGTCACCTTCGGCTTTTCCCTCAGCAGGCGCTGGATATCGGCGGCCGGCACGTGCCCCTCGATGACATAACCGTTGACCATGGCGGTATGGCAGGAGTGCATGGGCTCGGGCACGCCGAGCGTCGTCTTGACTGCCGCCATGTCGCTGGTATCGCGCGCCACCACGGTAAACCCGCTGGCGCGGAGGTGGTCCACCCACTTGGAGCAGCAGCCGCAGGTGGGGCTCTTGTACACGGTGACTTCGACAAGCGCCGCGTCTTCCTCGGCCGCCGCGCTCTCCAGGGCCACGGCCGGCTTCTCCGACCCGGTGGCAAACGCGGCGACGGCGACGGCCAGGATGGCGACGGCGGACAGGATGCTCCAGCGGCTCACGGCTTTCATGCTCCCCCCAGGTGACTGGCTCTTCGAGATATAATCGGCAACAGTGAAATGTTGATGAAGGTCCGGTTCGGCGCTAGTTCACGTTCTCTTCCCGGATCTGGCGCCAGCCCTGCGGCCCCCTGGTGAGGGTGGCAATCAGGGTCCGGCCCCGGTCCTGGCTCCGGCCCCGCTTGATCACGCTCTGGGCGTAGCGGACCCGGGCATAGGTGGTGGCCTCCCGGCTGGTCACGTTGAGCACGGTGTAACTGGCCTTGACGCTGTCCACGCCGCGGTCCTCGAACAGGTTCCGCCAGTTCCGCTCCTCGTTGGCCGTCATGTTGGGGAGGAGGCGTTTCACCTCGCCCAGCTGGCGGGCCTCGATGGCGGCCGCCAGCTCCTGGAAGTAGTCGGTGATTGCCGCCGAGTCGGAGCGGGCCGCGCGCGATGGCGGCGGGGCGGCGGTGGCTTCGGTGGCGCGCGCCGGCCGGGGACCGCCGCCGGGCTGTCCGCCAGGCTGGCCGCCAGTTGCGCCCCGGGCCGGCCGCTCGGTCTTCTCCCACATCGAGGCCGCATTGGTCAGCAGCACCGCCGCTTCGGCCTTCCGGTCCATGCGGGAGAGCGAGTCGGCGATCCGGCGGACCGAGTCCCCGGCCGCGAGCTGGGCCGGTGTGGCCCCCGCCGAGAGGGCGCGCTGGCGGGCATAGGTGGCAGCGCCCTGGGCGGCGAGGAGCAGGCTGTCCACGCCGGCGGTCCCCGGCTCGGGCGCGGCCACCGCGACAGGAACCGGCTCCTCCTTGCCGCGGAGCAGGATGACGGCTGCCACCGGCGCGGACAGCCCCACCGCGATCATCAGGGGCTTGGCCAGCCGGGCGACATTCCGCTGGAACCGGAACACCGAGGCGGCAACCATCCCGGCCTCGCTCTGCCCGGCGGCCGCCTGGAGCGCGGCCCGGAGCTCATCCGCCGAGGCCCAGCGGTTTTCCCGGTCCTTCTGCAGGCACTTCATGACCGCCGCGGCAAGCCCCGACGGCACCGTGGGCCGGAGCATCCGGACATCGCTGGCGGGCGTCAGCACGTGCTGGCGGATCAGGTCGGCGCCGCTGGTCCCGCCAAAGGGAGGCTTGCCGGTGATCATGTGGTACGCCACCACTCCCAGCGAGTAGATGTCGGAGCGCTGGTCCACGTCCTTGTCGCCGCTGCCCTGTTCGGGGCTCATGTACAGCGGGGTGCCGATGAGGACGCCGGTGCCGGTCAGGTTGGCGTCGGTGGAACTCAGCATCTTGGCGATCCCGAAGTCCATCAGGAGCACCCGCCGCTCCGGCCCCTCCAGCATGATGTTGTCGGGCTTGATGTCGCGATGGATCAGCCCGACCGCATGGGCCGCCGCCAGCGCGCTCGCCGCGTCGTCCAGGATCCGGCAGGTCTCGGCGACCGGGAGCGGGCCGTCCCGTTCCAGCAGGGCCTGGAGCGTCTCGCCCTTGATCATGGGCATGACGATATAGGCCAGCCCATCCTTCTCGCCGATGGTGTAGATGGGGACGATGTTGGGGTGGCGGAGCTGCGCCGCCGTCATCGCCTCCCGCTCGAACCGGTCCATGAAGTTGCTGGACATGGCCAGTTCCATGCGAAGCACCTTGATGGCCAGGTCCCGCTTGAGCCGGCGGTCGAAGGCGGTAAAGACCAGGCCGAACCCGCCCCGACCCAGGAGTTCGCGGACCTCGTAACCGTCGCCCAGGGCCAGCTGGAGCCGTTGCCGGCTCTCGGCTTCGTCGCCCGGGCGCTCGGCCAGCTCGATCCGGCCCTCGGTCGGCGCGGCCGGTATCCGGGGAGGGGCGGCGGGGGCGGAGGGGGGCTCGGGCGAGGCTTCGCCGCAGACGCTGCAATAAATTGCTTCGTCCGGGATGGGGGTCCGGCAGGCCGGGCAATCGCGTTGGGCGGGAATCACGGCTATGAATTAGTGGCCAAAACCGTGCCGCGGCAAGGGGTTGAACCGGAGGGCCGGGAAGGAGGCCAGGGACTGCGGGGATTTGTTTCGGCTAGAGGCCGATCAGCCATCGGATGATCAGGAATGCCGCTCCGGTGATGCCCAGGAACAGGGTTCCGGCGGCCACGGCGAGCCCGACCATGAATCCGCGGTCGTTTCGGCGGGCCCGATCCGGCAGCACCGCGGAGCGTTCGAGGAGCGCCACATTGCGCGCGTTGGCTTTCCACCCCGCGTCAAAGAGGTCGCCGGCCAGCGGGACCACGCCGATCACCGATTCAACCAGGACGTTCCACCCCATGCGGAGGAGGGTGGCCCGGGAGGCTCCCAGCCGCGCGGCCTCGACGACGATGTAGCCGGACAGGAGCATGCCGGCGGCGTCGCCCACCCCGGGGATGAGGCCCAGGATGGGGTCCAGCCCGATGCGCATCCGGGTTCCCGGAATCGGGATGCTGTTGTCGAGGAGCCAGGCGAGGCGGCGGATTCGTTCCAGGGCGGCGGGCATGGGCGGCTGGGGTCAGCGAGTTCCGATCCAGGAGAAGAGGGCGATCGCGAGAAAGACCGGCCATGCAAGATGGCGCCCCCGGCTGGCGGCCAATGTGACGAGTGACGATATCCCGAAGGTGACGGCGGAGACGGTTCCGATGACCCGGTGGTCGCCCTCGGGAAGCGCCAGGAACAGCGCCGCGAACCCCCACCAGGCGATCGAGGTGATGTGCCAGGCGAAGCGGAGGACCCGGCGCCGGAAAACATCGGCAAAGACCGGGGGGTCGCGACGGAGCAGGGGCTGGATAATGAAGCGCTCGCCCAGGTAGCTGTGGGCCAGTCCCACGGCCAGCGCCAGTGCCGCCGCGGCGAGGAGCCAGGGATTCACGGGTATCTCCGGGTGTGATGGCCGTCCCTCCGGGCCGGTGGGGGCAACCGTTAGGTTGGACTATGCCTCGCCTGTTGCTGACCCTGGTGGCCCTTTTCGGGCTGTCGATCCCGGTTGCCGCGCAGACCGATTCCACGGCCGCGCCGACCCGGGTTCTCACCCATACCTTCACCACGCCCAGCAGTGAGTTTGTCCGGGTGCGGCTGGAATCGGGCCAGCGCTACCGCGCGCGGGTGAACCACGCCCGGGCCCGGTTGGAGGCCCGCCCGGTGAGTCCGGGCGTCCAGCCGCCCCGGGTACGGACCGACGGCCGGAGCGCGGGATACCGGGCGTTCGTCATCGAGCCGCAGGTGACCGCCGAGTACGAGATCCGGGTCCTCGGACTGCAAGAGGGGGCCGTAGTGCTCCTGATCGACCGTACGCCCCCGCGGGCCCCGCGGGACAGCTCCTAGTGGACAGTCTCACATGTTTCAATAGTCGCTGTCGAACAGCTCACCGCGGAGCCACGAAGCACACGGAGGTAGCACGGAGCACCCACCGTAGCGGGCTCAAGAGCCGCAATCCCAATACCCTGGTGGCAGCATGAAGCTTCTTCGTGCTGCCTTCGTGAACTTCGTGACTTTGCGGTGAAACAGTTCTTGCCCACCTGATCAGAACATTGGATACGGTCCTCTAGAGCGTGATCTGCAGTCCCGACGTCAGCAGCCGGTCGGTCTTCTTGAACCCCGGCTCCGGCTCGCTGTCGTACCGGATGACGTAGGAGACCTTGAGGCCGATCCGGCTGGAGAGCGGTGCCACCACGGCCGTCTCGGCGTTGATCCGGAGGTCGTCGCTCGCCTCGAGATTGGGCATGATTTCGATGGTCTGCAGCAGGTAGGTCGTAGGCTTGAAGTTGTGCTGAAAGAGCCCGGCGCCGCGCCCCGAGGTGAAGTTGTTGTCCACGTCGAGCACCGAGCGCTGCTGGGTGAACGACACGCCGCCTTCCACCTCCACCTTGTTGCGGTCCGTGTTGACCAGCTTGACGGCGATACCGGTGCCTTCCTCCAGGCGCCGCGAGATGCCGGCGAACCGGTTCCGGTCGAAGCTGCCGAACCCGAAGACCGCCACGGCCGGGGTGAGTGCATAGTCGCCGCGGAGACCGGTGCGCCAGAGACTGGTGGTCGTGGTCCCTTCGGACCGGCCATATACCAGGGCGAAGAACTGCTTGATCGTCATCCGGTCGCGGTTGAGGGTGATCTTCTCGCCCACGTTGACCGTCGTGACATTGCTGTTGCCCGCGGTGTTCACCAGCCCGATATCGCCGGTAAACTCCACCGGGCGCGGCTCGTCCTGCGCGGCGGCCGGCACCGAGCCCAGGGCGGCGAGCAGGATCCACAGGTGGCGGCTCATCGGGGCCTTTCGGGTTGGATGCGAAACAGCGTCAGGGATTCGGGATGAGCCGGGCGGTCACGGTGGCGGTCCAACCCTTCCCCTCCGCGGCTGGTTCCTTAAGATAAGACGACTCCCTCCGAGGGCACAAAGCCACCGCCTCCTTCCTGTTCATGGAGCTATTGCAATGAGCGAACCGGGCAGTCCAGCATCGCGGCGCGATTTCGTGAAGGCCGGTGTGGCCGCAGGCACGGTGGCGGCCCTGGGTCCCCTGGCTCCCGCCGGTCCTCACCCGGTGATGGAGGCGGACCAGCTGGCGGCGCCTCCCCTGGCGACGGTCCGGATCGGGTTTGTCGGCGTGGGCGGCATGGGGATGGTCCACGTGGAGAACCTGCTGCATATCCCGGGCGCCCAGATCACCGCCGTGTGCGATATCGTCGAGGCGAAGGTCGCCGCCGCCCAGGACAAGGTCGTGGCGGCGGGATCTCCCCGGCCGGCGGGCTACGCGCGGGGTCCCCGCGACTTCGAGCGGATGGTCGCCGAGGAGGAGCTGGACCTGGTCTATACCGCCACGCCGTGGGAGTGGCATGTCCCGGTCTGCCTCGCCGCGATGCGGGCCGGGAAGCACGCCGCGACCGAGGTGCCGGCGGCGTACACGGTGGACGACTGCTGGGACCTGGTGGAAACGGCGGAGAAAACCCGGCGCCACTGCGTGATGATGGAGAACTGCTGCTACGACCGCCGGGAGATGCTGATGCTGAACATGGTGCGGCTGGGGTTGTTCGGGGAGCTGCTGCACGGCGAGGCCGGGTACCTGCACGACCTGCGCAGCATCAAGTTCAGCACCGAGGGCGAGGGGCTCTGGCGGCGGGCCCATGCCATGCGCCGCAACGGCAACCTCTACCCCACCCACGGACTGGGTCCCATCGCGCAGTGCATGGACATCAACCGCGGCGACCGGCTGGAATACCTGGTCTCGATGAGCAGTAACGCGCGGGGGCTGCACCAGTACGCCGAGGAGCATTTCCCGGAGGGCGACCCGCGGCGGAGCGAGCGCTTCGTGCTGGGCGATGTGAACACGGCGCTGATCCGCACCGTCCGGGGCCGCACCATTTACCTGGCGCACAACTGTGACAACCCGCGCCCCTACAGCCGGCTCAACTCGTTGCAGGGGACCCGGGGCATCATGTCCGGCTATCCCGACCGGGTGCATCTCGAAGGGCGGAGCAAGGGGCACGGGTGGGAACCGCTGGACGCATACTACGAGCAGTACGAGCATCCCCTCTGGAAGTCCGACGAGGTGAAGAACCAGACCGGTGGGCACGGGGGGATGGATTTCCTGGAGGACCGGCGGCTGATCGAATGCCTGCTGGCGGGGAAGCCCACGGACCAGAACGTGTATGATGCCGCGGCGTGGAGCGTGATCACCCCGCTCACGGAGCGCTCGGTGGCGAACCGGAGCCGGTCGGTCGAGGTCCCGGATTTCACCCGGGGCAAGTGGAGAACGACGCCCCCGCTGGACCTCGGGGAGGTGTGATCAGGGGGCAATTGAAGGCCTCCCGGGGGGTCCAGGGAACCGATTACCCTCCCCGGGCGTATCTCTAGTGAATACTGAGACCCACCAGGAGAGACCATGATTGGATTCAAGACCATTGGGCTGGCCGGGGTCGTGCTGGCCGGGGCGGCATTCGTACTCCCGCGCGCCAGCAGCCCCACCCCCGCCCCCCCGCCGGTGAGCCGGGCTGGCCTGGAGACGGCGCTATTTGCCGGGGGCTGTTTCTGGTCGGTGGAGAAGTTCTTCCAGGAACTCGACGGCGTGGTTGAGGCCAGGTCCGGGTTCGCGGGGGGCAACGCCAGGTCTCCGTCCTACGAGCAGGTCATCACCGGGACCACCGGGCATCTCGAGTCCGTGGAAGTGGTCTATGACCCGGCGAAGATTTCCTACGCCCGGCTGCTGGACATCTACTGGCACAACATCGACCCGGTCTCGCCCAACGGCCAGTTCTGCGACTTCGGGCCCCAATACCATACCGCCATCTTCTACCTCAACGACAGCCAGCGGCAGCAGGCCCTGGCCTCGAAACAGCGGCTGGAACAGTCGGGGCGGTTCAACAAGCCCATCGCCGTCCAGGTCCGTGCGGCGGCGGAGTTCTACCCCGCCGAGGACTACCACCAGGACTTCTACAAGAAGAACCCGGTGCGCTACAACTCCTACCGGATCGGGTGCGGGCGGGACCGCAAGCTGAAGGCCATCTGGGGGGAGGAGACGTCTTCCCTGCCGGCCGAGACGCGGTCCGCCACCTGGAGCCCGGCGTCGTTCACCAGGCCGTCACCGGATGACCTGCGCGGCCGGCTGACGCGCATGCAGTTCGCCGTGACCCAGGAGGATCACACCGAGCCGCCCTTCCGGAACGAGTTCTTCGACAGCCATGCGGCGGGGATCTACGTGGACATCGTGTCGGGCGAGCCGCTGTTCAGCTCGACGGACAAGTTCGATTCGGGGACGGGGTGGCCCAGCTTTACCAGGCCGATCGAGGCGCGCAACGTCACCACCCGGATCGACCGGTCGCTCTTCACGGTCCGCACCGAGGTCCGCTCGAAGCACGCCGACTCCCACCTGGGCCACCTCTTCAACGACGGGCCGGCGCCGGCGGGCCTCCGCTACTGCATCAACTCGGCGGCGCTGCGCTTCGTCCCGGCCGAACGGCTCGAGGCCGAAGGATACGGGGCCTACCTCTCATTGTTCAGAACGGCTCACTCGTCCCACTGAGCGGCGTCGCCAACGCCGATCGTCCCGCTGTCCAGCACCTCTCCAAAGACTCCGCCCCGCCAGCCGGTCTGCATGGCGGCGCGGAGCCCGGGGTGGGCTTCCTCCATCCGTTCGCAGGGCCGGGTTTCTCCGAGTATCCGTACCCGGCACGCTCCGATCTTCAGCACGCGGCCGCGGGACTCCGCCAGCGATATCCCGCTGACCATGAGGTTGGCCCTCCTGGCCTGGGGCGGAAGAGCCGCACCCACCTGGTCCATCAGCGATTCCCAGGCCTCCTGCTCGATGATGGTGACCTGCCGCCGGCGTCCCTGGTCGGCGTTCCCTTCGATGCCGCGGCCGGCAACCAGGGCGGCGCGCACCGCGGGATCCATGAGACCCCGATGCACCCGCTTGATCCAGATCCCCTGCAGGCGTCCCGGCATGGTCATTCGGGGGCGACCTTCCGGGATCCTTCGGGCCATTGTCCCTCGAGGAACCGGCGCAGCGCCTGGGTCACTTCGGTTGGCCGGTCCAGCCAGCTGCGGTGACCGGCACCCGGAACGAGGAGGAGCCTCCCGTCGGCCGGGAGGCCTGCCCAGAGCCGGCTCCCTTCCAGGGAGACCCGGCTCCGTTCGCCTTCAACCACCAGGACGGGGATCGTCACCCGCCGGAGTGCAGCGGAAAAGTCATACTCCGCGCCGAGCGCTCCCAGGGCGGCCATCCTCGCCAGCCGGCGATGCCGGAGCACCTGAGGGGGATAGTCGCAGGTGTCGCCACCGGCCGTCCGGGACCCGGGACCGCCTTCCTGGTACATCGGTCTCGAAAGTTCCTGGGATTCCCGGCAGAGATCGGAGAGCAGCGTGTCTCCGGCCACGGCCCAGAGACTGTCGATGCTGCGTAGCCGGCGCTCCACCTCGGGAGTTCGCTGGGCATCCATCAGCAGCAGTCGCTTGACATACTGCAGGCCGCTGGGCGCCATCGGGCTCAACAGGATCATCCGCTCCACGCCCCGGGGTGTCGCGAGGGCATAGTGCAGCGCGATGGCCGCTCCCCAACCGAATCCGGCCAGGGAAAACCGGCCCAGCCGAAAGTGCCGCCGTACCGCCTCCAGGTCCGCCACGTGCTTCTGCAGCGTGAGCCGCGATGCCTGGCTCGCCAGTTCGGACTGTCCGGCACCCACCTGGTCGTACATGATGATGGTGTAACCGGCGCCGGCGAGGGCTTCCAGGTCGTAACCCTCGCGGAGACCGGTCGCCGGGCCTCCATGCAGGAAGATCAGCGTGTCCCGCCCCGAGCCCACCGTCCGGTAGAAGATCTGCAACCCGTCCGCCGCCCTGAGGGTGCCTTCGGTTGCCGAAGCGCCGGGAGTCGGGGAGAGCGTCTGCGCGGATGCGGAGACCGGGGCACCGAAGAGCGCCAGGCCCAGTGAGACGAGAAGGCGGTGTTGTCGTCGCATTGTATGGGGAAAATACAACTGGAACAGCGGTTGTGCGGCCGGAAGGGCTAAGCCTTGCCCACGGACCTGACGGAGGAGAGAAAAACGATTACGAAGGCGGCGGTGGCGCTGACGACGCCGATGGCGAGCCCAATGGCGCCCCCGATGCCGAGGGCATCTGTCGCCAGCCAGGTCCAGGAAGGGAGACTGCCGGTCCCCGAGGCCAGGGTGAGTTGGGAAATCAGTTCCCCGGCGGCTCCGCCGAGGATGCTGGACCGATAGACCCACCCCGTGGAGGCATCATAGCTCCGTCCGGGCCGCAGGGCGCGATAGAGGAGGAGCAGCCCCGAGAGGCCCAGCGCCATGGCGGCGGCACCGGGCCGAACCAGCATCAGGATGGCCAGGGTAGCCGTGAGCGCCAGCAACACCAATCCAGCCGTAATGACCATGGGCCACCGCATGGCCTGGCGGGCCTCGCGGGAAGCTCTGGCGACTTCGGCTGGAAAGGCAGGGTAGGCAAGTCGGTGGCGGACCACGACATCCCCATCTACCGACTGCTCGAGCGGGAGACTCATGACACTCATTCTGGGAAAGCTGGCGTGCTGGAGAGACCGAACTGACGCTCTCTAAATCGCACCGTTGGGTGAATTCGTCAAGGGGGGAAATTGGAGCGGGGGGGGTGTGACATCGAGTGGTGGAGGCGTACTACGAAAGTTTATTGGGTGCCGTACCACCACCACAATCCAAAGCCCTACGCGCCTGGAGTTCAGCGCCTGCGGGCCTGCTGAATAAACGCCCCGACCAGGGGATGGAGTGCCCCGGCCAGGGCACGGCGTTCCGGCTGAAAGAGAGTGGCCACAAAGTAGGGGTGGCCCGGAATTTCAATCGCGCGAGCCTCGCCGGCTTCATCGACAGCGCCGATCCGTAGGCCGTCCTCCCGCGGAGCGAACACGAGGTCCCGAACAAAGGGGGCAAGAGGGTAAGTGGTCCAGGGGGCAAGGGGCTTGAGGTCTCGCGCAATTCGCGTGGTCTTCATCCGGGCACCCGGGCCCGCCGCACGATCCACAGGACTCCGAGCCCCGCCACGCCCGACAGGATCATGACGGCGATGCCCTCTCCGATGGTGGCGCCGCCCCAGGCGATGGGTGCCAGGCCGCCCGAGACGGCCATCGCGGCAAACCATGCCGTCATGACCGGCCGCAGGCCGCGCCACCCGAACAGGAGCGACAGGAGACCCAGCAGGGCGAGCACGCCGTAGAGCAACTGGGTGATTCCGGAGAGCTGCTGCAGGGAGGTTTCGGCGTTCACCCAGTCCTGGACGCCGTTCCAGGCTCCCAGGAGGCCGATGCCGGTCAGCAGGAGAAGAGAGAGAGCGAGCCAGAGATCAACACGTCGTCGCATGCGGCGTCCGGGTCAGGGGCCGGCTTTCGTCCAAACGATCTGGCCGGCGATGGCGTCGAACACTTCACGCAGGGTCCACAGTTCGACCGGTCCGACATAGCCGTAGTCGTACACCATTCGGGTGCCGGCATCCCGCCGGAACGCCCCCAGTACCGCGCCCGGAAGGTCGGTGTAGGTCGCCTTGAAGGAATCGGGCATGGCCATGAACTCGAATCGGTCAAGCAGCCAGGCAAGCCGCCCATAATCCTGGATCGTGATCCGGCCGTGATATTCTCCCTCCCGCTCCACGAACCGGATTCCCCGGTAACGCGCCGTGCCGCCGCGGTGGAACACCGCCTCGTAGCTCGGGCAGGTGCCGAAGCAGGGGTCCCGCCGGAGGTAGATCGAGTCGTACGGCAGGCGGGCCCAGAGCGAATCTTCGCTCTCGACGCCCACGCCCGGCTGCCGGAGGAAATCATACGGGTCGGGGGCAGCCGCCCTGCAGCCCAGTGCGGCGACGAGGAACAGGACCGGGGCCAGGGATGCCGGGCGGGGATTGGAGACGGGACAGGCCTTGCGCATCAGTCAGTTGGCATGACAGGAGACATCGATCGCTCCCACTCGCCCCTGGCGAAGTTCGAACCGGAGGGCGCAGGAATCGTCGGTCGTGAAGGGATAGGCCAGGATACCGGCGCCCTCAGCCTTGCCTTTCCCATAGACCTGCTCCACCTCCGACGTCGAGGCCCCGACCCGGACCGCATCTCCCGTAATGCAGGACGCGGCGGTGCAATGGAGTCCGACGACTCGATGTTCCACCAGCCGGACACTGAGTCCCGGATACTCAGCGACGATCGCACTGTCTCCCAGCGCTTCGTCCCAGGTTGTCCGGGAGCTGCGGGGCGCGCCGAGCAGGCGGTTCAATTCATCGCCCGAGGAGCCCCAGAGTACTCCATTCACCACGGCGCGCTCTACGGTAATGCGCGACCCGGTGAGGCCGGAGGAATCCGCCGGCAGCGGCAAGGTATCGCCGGCGGGGCGGGCCGTGGTGTCCCCGGCCGGGACCAGGCCCCGGGCATCGGGCAGGGAATCGGCACCCGCGCGCGAATTGTCCCTGGAGCACGCCGTGATGGCGAGGAGAGCAAGGGCGAAGGTCCGAATGGTGGTCATGGATTCGCTCCAGTTGGGGGTCGTTGGCGCTATTGGCGGTGCCAAGGTAACAGCCGGTCGCGGCCGTCCCGTGCGACCTGGCTCACGCTTCGGGTTTCCTTCCGGCCAGCACGCCCAGCGGCCACCGTACGACCTGGGGAGTGGCTGGGTCGCCCCATACTCTTCCCAGCGCGCCGGACAGTGCCGGGACCGGGTCGGTTCCGGTCTCCGCCCGGCAGCGCTTCACCGCGGACCAGGTGGCCACGTATCCGAGGAGCTGCGGGAGGGTCCAGGTGACAGCCATGTCAAAGGGGGGCGGCTCCACCCGGTCGAAGGGAAGAGTTATGGAGCGATAGCCGTCCTCCACCAGCCGGCGGTTATCCGGCCACCACCTGGTGATCTCGCCGTAGTAGAAATCGCGAAGGACCTGGTTGACGTCCGGCTGGTCCACCTGGAAGGCACCGTAGGTCCAGATCGCCAGGACACCACCGGGCCGCAGTACCCGGTTCACGGCCTTGAAGAAAGAATCCAGGTCCATCCAGTGGAGCGCCTGCGCAACGGTCACCGCATCTGCGGTGGCATCCGCAAGCGTTGGAGCGCCCGCTTCTTCGACCCGGTATTCCACGCCGGGGTGCGGAATCGCCCGGCCGATCTGGCCGGCACTCGCGTCGGTCGCGATGACCCGGTCAAAATACCCGGCGAGAGCCACGGCCGCCTGGCCGTTGCCGGTCGCCGCGTCCCACGCCAGCCGGCGGCCCGGGGCGATGGCGGCGACCCAGCGAAAGAGTTCGTCGGGGTACCGGGGCCGGTACTTCGCATAGGACTCGGCGTCCTGGCCAAAGTGATCGGGGGCCCGGTACACTTGCGCTCAGTAGGACCGGTTCTCGAACCCGACCAGGATCTGGCTGACAGTGCCGGTGATGCCGATGAGACGGAACTCCGCAAAGGGTGTGATGCCCCGGAGGGGAATTCGGAAGCCGCCCTGCGCCATCCAGCCAAAGTCCGTCTGGGTGAAGGGCCCGACTTCGCGATAGCTCATGCCGGCGCCGCCGCCGAGGTAGGGCTGCACCCTCCATGGCGCGGGCGACCATTGGGCCCCCAGCAGCGCGAAGACGGTGGTGCCCGGCTCTTCGATGACCGTGGTGACCGCGAGCTGGGTCCGGGTTCCCGGCGCGATACTCACCCCCAGGTGGGCGCCGAGCAGTTTCTGGGTCTGGTCATCGGAGACATCGGCACCGCCGTGGAGGCCCAGGGTCCAGCGCCCCGCGGCGTGCTGCGCCTGGCTGGAAGAGATGGCGAGGAGGGAAAGGAGCACGAGCAGGAAGCAGGAGCGCATTTGATAACCTCAGCGGGGCGGGGCTTCAAGGAACAGGGCTGCCAGCCGGGGAGCATCTCTGGTAAAGGTACGGTCGCTGTTGACCAGCATGGCGATGACCAGTCGCTCTTCGGGATAGATCTGGAGGGAGGCCGTGCCGCCCATGGCGCCGCCGGTGTGGCCGACCCGGCGCCGGCCGCCCGGTTCGGTGACGATGGACCAGCCCAGTCCGTAGCCGGTTGGTTTCCCGTCGCGGGTCTGCTGCGAGGTCCAGAGCAGCGCCACCGTTTCCGGGCGGAGGAGGCGATGGGTCAGGATCGCATCGCCAAAGCGGGCCAGGTCCTCGCTGGTGGACAGGAACCCGCCGCCCGCCCACTTGTAGCTGTTGTCAACATAGGGGGCGTTCAGCATGCGCCCGGGCGGCTCGACCCAGGCGTAGAAGTCGGCCCGGTGGGGAATGATGCTGTCGGCGAATTCCGGGTAAGTTTGCGCCAGGCCGGCCAGCTGGAAGACCGAATCGCGCATGTACGTGAGGAACGGCATGCCCGAGGCGCCTTCGACCACGGCGGAAAGCAGGTTCCAGCCGTAGGAGGAATACTGGTAGCGGGTCCCCGGCTCGAAGAGCAGGGAGTCGCCGCTGAACATGGCCAGCCCTTCATTCACCGTCTGGTAATGTCGCTGGTTCGCGAATTCGCCCTGGCGATAATGCCGGATGCCCGCGAGGTGGCCGGCCAGCTGTCGCACCGTGACCGGGTAGCGTTTGACTGGAAACGAGGGAACGTAGCGCTGGACCTCACGGTCGAGATCGAGGCGGCCCTGCTCCACCAGCCGGCCCAGGGCGGCGGCGGTGAGTGGCTTGGAGACGCTGCCGATGCGGAACACGGTGTGCGGCGCCGCCGGCACCGCCTGCTCGATGTCGGCGAGTCCGAATCCCTCGCTCCAGACCAGCTCGCCGTTGATCATGACCGCCACCGTGGCGCCGGGCGAACCCAGCTCGGCCATTCGGCCGGCGACCAGGCGGCGGGCCTGTTCGATCGCTGCCTGCCGGGCGACCGGTGCCTGGGCCACCTGTGCGGCCAGAGGCGCGGACCCGAGCGCCAGGGCAAGGGCGAGAAAGGCGGTTGTGGCAGGGACGCGGCGGGTGTTTCTTCGGGGCCTGAGCTTCACCTGTGGTCCTCCCGGTCGTAGGGGATGATGTTCTGCCACTCGCTGGCGTCGGAGCGGGCGACCACGGCAATAACCGGGTCGGACTGGCTCAGGTTAAAGACCTCGTGCGGGACGCCGGGCTCGATGAAGATGAAATCGCCTGCGGCATTCTCAACCACCTCGACCAGCCCGGGTCCGTACTCGTGGCGGACCCGGCCTTCCAGGATGTAGAGCATCACCTCGAACCCCACGTGGATGTGGGCGTAGGCGACCCCGCCAGGCGGGATGGTCGCCACGTTCATGGAAAGCTGCCGGGCCGGGACGTTCTTCTCCGAGAGCCCGGCCTTATAATGGATACCGTTCCAGTCCCGGCAGTTGCCGCCCGCCCGGATGACGAAAATACCGGCGTGACCCTCCGCCTTGGGCAGATCCATGTTGCAAACCAATCAGGTAACGGGTGACAGGTAACCGGGTTTCTGCGCTACGGCTTCTGGGACGGGCCCTGCTGCTGCGCTGTCCCCACTGCGGGGCGCGGGGAACCTGGCATTCCTACTACCGCCAGAAAGACCGCTGCCCGGGCTGCGGCCTGGTCTTCAACCGGGGAGAGCAGGGCTATATCGTCGGCGCCTACATGTTCAACATCGTGGCGGCGGAACTCGTCTTCGCTGCGCTCCTGGTCGGCGTGCTGCTGCGTACCTGGCCGCGCCCGCCCTGGACCTGGCTGACCTGGGGCGGAGCAGCCCTCATGGTGCTGCTCCCGCTGATATTCTATCCGTTCTCCCGTACCCTGTTTCTGGCGTTTGACCTGATCTTCCGTTCCCACCGGGACGAGGCGTCCTGACCACTTGCCCCGCCTGCTTCTCACGTCTCACTTCGCGAACACCTGGCTCATGTCCCGGAAGCTCTTGAACTCGAGTGCGTTGCCCGCCGGGTCGAGAAAGAACATGGTGGCCTGCTCTCCCACCTGGCCCTGGAAGCGGATGCCCGGCTCAATGATGAACCGGGTGTCACGGGCGCGGAGCCGGTCCGCCAGCGCGTGCCACGCGGACCACTCCAGGATGACCCCGAAGTGACGGACCGGTACGTCGTGCCCGTCCACCGGGTTCGCAGCGGCGGCGCCGGTCTCTTCCGGGGCCAGGTGGGCGACCACCTGGTGCCCATAGAAATCAAAGTCGATCCACCGGTCGGAACTGCGGCCTTCCGCGCAACCCAGCACACCACCGTAGAAGGCGCGTGCCTGCTCGAGGTCGTCCACGGGAAATGCCAGGTGGAAAAGCGGAGTGGTCCGGGTCATGGGCTGGTTCGACTTCCCGTAACGTTGAAAGTGCAGGCAATACTGGACAGGATGGGCTGGTACCCCGCATAAGGATCGAAGGCCCGGCCGCTAAAGGCGAGATTGTCATCGAGGCTGCCCCGAATCTCCATGCCGTAGCCGAGCGAATCCTGCCGGACCAGGTGGAGAAGGACGGAGCGGTTCTGCACGTTGATCGTCCCATAGACGGTGCCCGACATGCCGCCGGCCGAAGTCCAGAGATCGGTAAAAGTGAGTGAACCCGCAGGCAACACGTCGTCCTCGGACCCGGATACCCCTACGGTAAAGTCGCGGTCTGCGATGCTGTCCGCGCAGGGCAGGCTGTCGCCCAGCGCGAGCGTCCAGGTCCCGGCGAGGCTGCTGACCGCAATACCGCCGCCGCCGCTGGTCGCGGCATCCTGACCGCACCCCAACGTCGCCAGGAGTACGGCCGGCATCAGAAGCCGGTGCAGCCCACGCATTGGGTTCCTCCGGTTATCGCCCTGAACGACCGCGGCCACCGCTCCCGCTCCCCCGGCCACCCTGGCCGCCCCGACCGCCACGGCCGCCACCGCCGCTTCCACCGGTCCGGTTCCCACCGGGACGGTTTCCGCCCGGTGTCCCCTGCCTGGCGGCGGCGGTCGCCCGCCGCTCGGCGTTGATCTTCGCCCGGGCCCGGTCCTCCGCCTTCCTGGCCTTGATCGCGGCGATCCGTTCCGCCAGGGGGACCTCGAACGTGGCGTCGGGCGCCGCCTTGTAATTGAAGTCCGGCAGCAGCACCTGGGGAAGCCGCTTGCCCACCACCCGCTCGATGCGCCGGAGATCGCCTTCCTCCGCTGGCGCCATGAAGGTGAAGGCATCCCCCGTCAGCTCGGCCCGCGCCGTCCGGCCCACCCGGTGGATATAGTCCTCGGGGACCGCCGGCACATCGAAGTTCACCACGTGGCCCAGGGCCTCGATGTCGATGCCGCGGGCCGCGATGTCGGTGGCCACCAGCACCCGGTACTTGCCGCTCTTGAACCCGGCGAGCGCCTCGGTCCGCTGCGGCTGCGACCGGTTGCCATGAATCCGCTCGGCCTTGATGCCGTGTTTCACCAGGAACTTGGTCAGCCGGTCGGCGCGATGCTTGGTCCGGGTGAAGACCAGCGCCTCTTCCATGTCGCCCCGCTTGAGCAGGGCCAGGAACAGTTCCGACTTGAGTTCCTGGGGGACCGGGTACACCGCCTGGGTAATGCCAACCGCGGGCGCCGCCTGGCGCTGCTGGTTGATAGTGACCGGGTTCTTGAGCATTTCCCGGGTGAGGGTCCGGATCTCCGGCGGCATGGTGGCGCTGAAGAACAGGGTCTGCCGTCGAGCCGGGAGGTGGCGCAGCACCCGGCGGATGTCGGGCAGGAACCCCATGTCCAGCATCCGGTCCGCTTCGTCAAAGACCAGGAACTCCAGGCCGGCCAGCTTCGCGTAGGGCGCCTTGAAATGATCGAGCAGGCGGCCCGGCGTCGCGATCAACACGTCCACCCCGGTGCGGAAAGCATGTTCCTGCGGTCCCATCCCGACACCGCCATACACCGCGGCGGCGCTCACCGGGGTGTGCACCGCCAGGTCGTTGAGGTCGGCGAGGATCTGGGCGGCGAGTTCCCGGGTCGGCGTCAGCACCAGCGCCCGGGTAATTCCCCGCGGCTTGTCGATCAATTGGTGGAGAATCGGCAGCAGAAACGCCGCCGTCTTCCCGCTGCCGGTCATGGCGCAGGCGAGCACGTCCCGGCCCTCCAGCGCGGGGGGAATCGCGTCGTTCTGGATCGGGGTCGGCTTGGGAAACCCCAGTTCCTTCAGGCCGCGAAGCAGGCTGGGGTGGAGCTTAAGAGAACTGAACGGCACTGGGAACATCCTCTCAGGTAAAGAACAGGTCCAGGCAGCGCGCCCACTGCATCAATCACGAATGCACGAACTACAAACTGCAAAAGCGTGAACTACAAAGTTCCAAAAAATATAAAAAACAAAACGCTCTCGGGGGCTGACCCCGCCTGATCACGAAAACACGAACTACAAACTGCAAGAGCGTGAACTACAAAGTTCCAAAATAGATAAAAAACAAAACGCTCTCGGGGGCTGACCCCGCCTGATCACGAAAGCACGAACTACAAACTGCAAAAGCGTGAACTACAAAGTTCCAAAATAGATAAAAAACAAAACGCTCTCGGGGGCTGACCCTGCCTGATCACGAAAGCACGAACTACAAACTGCAAAAGCGGCAACGACAAAGGACGAAACAGGAAAAACAAAATACTGTCGGGGGCTGACCCTGCAGCGCCGAAACAGAAACGAGCTACGCAGAGGGTAACAGCCTTGACTGAACAAAGAAAAAGACATTGACAAAAACAGCAACGAAACAGCTACCTGCCCTGATTCCGGTCCTCTTTGATGGTTTCGTCCTTTGTAGTCCGGTTGTTTGTCTTTCCCGTCGTTCTCTTAAGGCTTCGTCTTTTGTAGTCCGGTTGCTTGTCGTTGATAAAGGCGCCGGGGTCAGGTTTACGCTTCTTCTTTCGTTGTTCGTGTTTTCGTGATTGCAGGCACAAGCGGCACGGCTCAAACTGCCAATCACGAATGCACGAAGGAAATCCTCAAGTCCGCTCCCTGGATTCCAGCCGCGCGCCGATGAAGTACAGCATGCCTGCGTTCACCGCGTAGGAAGCGAGCAGGACGGGCCATAGCGACGGGGTTCCGGGCTCGATGACGCCGCCCACGGTGCGGGTCCAGGGCAGGCCGAGGGCGATCAGGGCCGGTCCGGGGAAATCGAAACGGGCGGGGGTGAAGATCGCGTGGTAGGAGACAAACCCCAGGGCGGCCGAGAGCAGGAGGATGTAACCGGCCGCCGCGCGCCTGCCCCAGCGGGAATGTCCCCAGGACATACTCAATCGGAATCAGTGCTCCGTCTTGGCGGCGATGGCATCCCAGGCGGCCTCCAGGGCCATGCTGACCTGGGGGTGGTCGCCGGTCCATTCCCGGGCGCAGATCCGGATGGCCACGAACTCGACCAGGGCGAACCAGACCGAGGCCCACAGTTCTGCGGGGCCCGCCCGCACGATCCCGTCCGACTTGCCCATCGCGATCACCTGCTGCAACGCTTCTGACAACTCCCGGGCGGCTTCCCGGCTCTTGTCGTCCAGGTGGGTATCGTCATGCGGATAGAACAGCATGCGGACGACGGCCGGGTCCCGCTCGGCGGCATCGACAAGGGCCCGGGCGAAACGGACCAGCCGTTCGGCGGGCCGGAGCGATTTGTCGGCGTCCATGTCCCGGATCTGCCGGGTGGCCCAGCGCTGGGCCCCCCGGTAGATCTCGTTGAGCAGGTGCTCCTTGCCGGTGAAGTGGCGGTAAATGGTGCCCTCCGCCACCCCGGCCCGTTCGGCGATCATCGGGGTCGTGGTGCCCCGGAAGCCCACCGTGGTATAGAGGTCGAGCGCCGCCCGGTGGAGCCGCTGCCGGGTCGCTTCGCCGTCGCGCTTGGCGGGAGAACCGGGAGGGGTGGGCGGGGGGGGGCTGGGCGGCGCACTCATGGAGCCCAATCTAACCGAATGAATCGGGAAGAGCAGGGAAGGCGGTTACTTTGCGGCAGACTGGCCGTTGAAACTGGAGGAGGATGCAGGTGTTGAATTTCCCCGAGCTCTGGAAGCACGCGCTGACGTACCAGGAGTTTGTCGAAGGGAGCGGTGCGAACCGGGGACTCTGGGAGGGCCTCTACCGGCTGGCCCGGCTGCCTCCCTGGTCGCTGGCGCCCGATGGGCGGGCCCGGAGGCTGCTCGTGCTGGTCGAAGACTGGTGCGGGGACGCGTCCAACACGGTGCCCGTCCTGGCGCGTTGGGCAGAAGCGATGGCGGAGGCCGAGTTGAAGGTGCTCCCGCGAGACCAATATCCCGAGGTCATGGACCGCTACCTGACCAACGGGTCTCGCTCCATTCCCATCGTCATCGTCCTGGACCGTGGCCTGGCCGAGCTGGGGCACTGGGGACCGCGGCCGGCCGAGCTGCAGCAGTGGGTCATGGCAAACCGGACGGTAATGCCCAAGGCGGAGCTATATCCCGAGGTACGTAAATGGTACGCCCGGGACCGGGGAGAGACGACGCTCAAAGAGGTGTTGGCAGTCGGCAGTGATCGGTAAGCAGGGACACTCAGCACTCAGTACTCAGTACTCCGTAGTTCTAGAACAACCACCCTCCGTTCATCGTGAAGTTCCAGCCCTCGTCGCCCCTGGCGAGGTTGAAGGTAAAGATGGTGGACCGCAGGATCCGCATGGCGATGCCCCCGCCTCCGCCGACCTTCAGGTCGTCCGTGGTCAGCCGGAAAGCCTCCTGTTCGAACACCCGTCCCGCATCCACGAAGGCGACCGCGCTGATGGCGCCCAGGGTGGCGAGGTCCAGGATATTGTGGCGGATTTCCAGGTTGCCGAAGAGCACGCCTTCCCCGGTAAACCGGCCTTCATCGTAGGCGCGGTGGGTGTCGTCGCCGCCGAAGATGGTGATGGTGTTCTCCCACATGGGCAGTTCGAACCGGGCGTGCAGCGGAGGCCCGTCGGTCATGCCGGCTCCGCCGATTCGCGCCCCGATCACGGTTCCTTCACGCGGGGAGACAAATCCGCGAATGGCGCCGTGCACCCGCCGGTAGCCGGTACCGCCGCTCCCCGCGGCGACGCCGGCTTCGGCGAAAATGCCCCGCGTCGTATTGAACTCGCTGTCCCGGGTGTCCAGAATCAGGGTGACCCGGCCGGTGACGTCATCGTCCTTTACCTCGCGGGCAAACTGGGAGCGAAACACCGATGGCCCCGGCAGGTCGCTCATCAGGCTCCGCTGGTACCCCACCGCCCCGCTGATGTGCAGCGGCCCGGTGATCCGCCGGGTGATCTCGCCGTTGACCAGCATGCGCTTCCGCCGCATCCGGTAATAGAAAGGCTGGTTGTCGTTGACGCTGTCGGCATCGAACGTCGAGTTGTTGCCGATGCCGAAGAAGCCGAGCCGCGCTTCCCGCACCAGGGAGGCCGTGGCCGCCAGCCGCCAGCCGTCCTTGAGAGCCGGCACCCGCAGCAGCGCGGTGGCGAAGTAGCTGCTGTTGAGGCTGGCGCCCAGGTCGAGGCTCAGGTTGCCGAGGAAGGGGAACGGGGAGAGATAGTCGTCCACCGGCCGGGTCCATTGCAGCTTGACGGCGGCCATGGGAAAATCGTTGGCACCGCTGGTGATGTACGGGTAGCGGCTGTCCACCCATTCCTGGGCTTGCGCGCGGCCGGCGGTCGCCAGCAGGATCGCCGCCAGCGCCGTCGCCCGAATCCAGCGGTTGGCGGGAATGGCGCGCATCAGCGGGGTCCCTGGTAGAGGTAGGCGGTGTCCGGGGAGGAGGCCCCGGTGCCGTCGTGCACCGCGTACTTGGACGGGAACATCGAGGCCGCCCCGTACTCGCCCCGCTTGTTGAGGGCATAGAAGGTCAGCTGGAAGCGGGGCTGCCCCCGTTCGTCGAGGAGCCGGGGCGGGGTCATGGCGACCACCCGCCGGCAGGTTTCCAGCGCGGCATCCGCCGGTTTCATCCCCCGCCGCATGTTCTCCACGGTCAGGAACCCGCCGCAGACCATGATGTTGGATTCGCCCCGTCCGGTCGAGCCGGCGGCGCCGATCTCGTTATCGGTGTACTGCCCGGCTCCGATAATCGGAGAATCTCCCACCCGTCCCGGGATTTTCCAGGCCAGGCCGCTGGTGGTGGTCACGGAGGAAATGTCGCCGGCGGCGTTGATCACGTTCAAGTTGATGGTCCCGGTGGGGCGGCCCACCACCATCGACTCATTCTCCGGGACGTTGAGATAGTCATCCTCCGCGCCCCGGTTGGCCCGCCACGTCAGCCAGGCCTGCCGGCTCTCCGGGGTCATCAGGTCCTCTTCCTTGAACCCGTAGGACAGGGCGAACCGCTTCGCCCCCTCGCCAACCAGCATGATGTGGTTAGTGTACTTGAGGACCAGCTTGGCGACCTCGCTCGGGGTCTTGATCCCTTCGAGCGAGCCCACCGCCCCCGCGCGCCGGGTCGGGCCGTGCATGCACGACGCGTCCAGCTGGACGATGCCCTCTTCGTTGGGGAGGCCGCCGTAGCCGACCGAGGAGTCGCCGGGATCGAGCTCCTGGATCTTGACGCCTGCCACGGCGGCATCGAGCGTGTCACTGCCCCCCACCACCAGTTCGACCGCCCGGGTCACCGGCGCCAGGCTGTTATTGGAGGAGATCGCCACCGGGCGGGCTGGCGGCCGCCTGATAACCGCCGGGGCCGCCAGCGCGGAGCCGGGCAGCGCCGCGGCGGCCACGAGCGCGCCGCTGGACTCGAGAAACCGCCGGCGGGAAACGGGATAGGGCACAGACACACTCCATGAGTTCGGGGGCTTGCCCAGCAAAATCGAATGGGATAAAAGACGACTCTTCCAGCCCTGTCAACTATAGGCGCTGGGGATGGTCGAGGTGGTGGGCCGGATCACAGGGCCGGGCCCGGCGCTCGACTTTGCGCCAGCCCGGACCCGTGGCTCCGGATCAGTAGCCCGGATTCTGCACGATATTGGGGGCCACGTCGATCTCCGAGAGTGGAATCGGATACAGCGTCTGGAAGGCGGGAATGCCCAGTACCGTTTCCGCGACCCCGCGGCGGGTCAGGTCGGACCACCGGTCCCCTTCCATGGCCAGCTCGAGGAACCGCTGCCGGTCGATCTCGGCCAGCACGTCGGCCTGGGTGGTTACCTCGACGCCCAGCGTGAGCGGCGCCAGCCCGGCCCGGACCCGGATCTTGTTCACTTCATCCAGGGCCGGCTGCAACTGGCTCATTCGCGCCAGCGCTTCCGCCTTGATCAGGAGCACCTCGGCAAAGCGGATGGCGTGAATATCTTCCCCTCCGGCGGTGGTGGGATACCGGGTGCCCCAGGCATCCGGCTCAGTCAGCGGCAGGAAGGAGCCGGTGATCGACCAGGTGAGCCGGGCGTCGGTCGAGGGATCGTAGGGGTCGACAAAGGCGTCGATCAGCTCCTGGCTGGGAGCCAGCTCACACCCGCCGCCGACGTCGCAGGAAATCCAGTAGTACATGTACTGGTACTGGATGTCGGTAAAGGTAACCTTGAAGATGTCCTCCGGCGTGTCCTGGCCGTCGGCATCGAACAGGTCGCTGAAACTGGCGGCCAGGTCGTAGCCCCGTGCGATCACCGCGTTCGCGCTGCTGTTCGCGTTGGCGTAGTCCTCGAGGAACAGATACACCCGGGCCTGCAAGGCATCGACGGCGCCCAGGGTGGCATGGTTCGCCGGCGCGGTGCTGGTCATCAGCGACCCGGCCTGCTGCAGGTCGCTCAGGATCTGGGCATAGGTCTCCGCCTCGGTGCTCCGGGCAATCTGGGAGGCCTCCTCCACGCTGGCCGCCGGCTCCAGCCGCAGCGGCACCCCGCCGAACACCTTCACCAGGTTGTGGTAGTGGAGCGCGCGGAGGAAGTACGCCTCGCCCAGGATCTGGTCCCGCTCGGCCGGGTCGAGCCCGGTGACCGAGGGGACCCGATCGATCAGGACGTTGGCCCGGTGAATCGCGGCATAGATCGACGCCCAGATGTCCTCGATCACCCCGTTGTTCGACAGCAGCTGGTTGGCATCGGCGTCGGCGTAGCTGTTGGAGGTGCCATCGTCGTCGTGGACCGAGTTGTCGGACGACAGGTCGCCGAAGAGATAGAAGTCACCGCCGTAGTAGCTGTCCTCCTGCAGCGCTGCATAGGCTCCCGCGAGCGCCGCGCGGGCGCCTTCCGGGGTCGTGATGGCAATATCCTCCGGCAGTTCGTCCACCGGGTTCTGGTCGAGGAGCGAGTCGCAGCCGGCCAGGGCAACGGCCAGCAGGAGCGCGGTCCCGGTCTTTTTCAGCATGGGGAAGGTCCTCGCCACGGAATGAAAGAGTTGGCTGGTCATGGTTACCACCCCGCCTGGATGCCGAAGATCCACGTCCGGGCCAGCGGATAGGCATAGAAGTCGCTGCCGAGGGAGATGTTGGCCCCCGATCCGTTGCTGTTGAGGTCCGGGTCATAGCCGGTGTAATCAGAGCTGGTGATCAGGTTCCGGCCGGTGATGTACACCCGGGCCTGTTCGAAGCCGAGAATGCCGCCGATCCGCAGGGGAACATCGTAGCCCAGCGTGAGGTCCTGCAGCCGCCAGTAGGACGCATCCTCGACAAACCGGCTGGAGACTACCCGGGCGTTGGAGGTGCCGTCATAGCTGGCCCTGGGCACCTCGGTGACGTCGCCCGGCTGCTGCCAGCGGTCCATCTGGTCGGCGAACTGGTTGTCCTCGTAGTAGCCACCCGCTCCGCTGAAAATCCGCATGGCGTTGAAGATCTCCCCGCCCTGGCTGAAGGTGACGAAGACGCTGAGGTCGAAGCGGCCGTAGCTCAGGTTGTTGGTGAGCCCGCCGACATAGTCGGGATGGGGGCTGCCCACGATCTGCCGGTCGTCGGCGGTGATACTGCCGTCGCCGTCGGTGTCCTCGTAGATGGCATCGCCGGTCTGGGGATCTACGCCCATGAACCGGAGCGCGTAAAAGGCGCCCAGCGGCTGGCCCACCTCGACCCGGTTGATGCTGCGAATGCCGGCCGTGAACGGCTCGTCGTTGAAGAGCTTGGTGACCTCGTTCCGGTTGGCGGCCAGGTTGAGGGAAGTGGCCCACCGGAAGCCGCCGGGCCGCGACCGCTCGATGTTGACGGTCTCCAGCTGAACCTCGAAGCCGTTGTTCTCCATGTTGCCCACGTTGTCGGTGATGCTGGAGAACCCGCTGGTGGTGGTAATCGGGCGGGCCAGCAGCATGTCCCGGGTCAGTTTCCGGTAGTAATCGATGCTGAACCCGATCCGGCCCCGGAACATCTCGGCGTCGAGGCCGACATTGAACTGCCGGGTGGACTCCCACTTGAGGTCCGGATTGGCCAGGTTGGCCGGGGCCAGGCCGCCCTCGCTGCCATAGTTGGAAGTGAAGAAGGTGCCCTGCCAGGAGTAGTTGCCGATCTCCTGGTTGCCGGTGAGCCCCAGGCTGGTCCGGATCTTCAGGTGCTCGAAGGTGCTCGAACCGGCCATGAACGATTCTTCGCTCAGGACCCAGCCTGCCGAGGCCGCGGGGAAGACGCCCCACTTGTTGTTGGCGCCGAACCGGGACGACCCATCGCCCCGGAGGCTGGCGCCCAGCAGGTACTTTCCGCGGAGAGCGTAATTGGCCCGTCCGAAAAACGAGATCAGGTTGCTTTCGTTCCGGGACCCGTCGAACGTCACCGGGGTGGTGGCGTTGCGGACCTGGGTAAACCGGTCGTTGGTAAGTCCTTCCCCGCGGATAAAGTTCAGCTCTCCCCGGTTGAGTTCCAGCGCTCCGCCCCCTGTCACCTGGAAACTCTGTCGCTCGCCCAGGCCCGGGGTGTACGTGAGGAAGCTCTCCATCACGTACCGGTTCGCGTTGGAGTAGGCGCTCTTGGCGATGCCGTTGGCGCTCTGGGCATAGGTGCCCTCCACCCGGGGGCTTTCGTACTGGGACTCCCGCAGGTTGAGCAGGTCAACCCCGCCGCGAGCGGTGAACAGCAGCCCGTGCCGCATGTTCCACCGGGCCTCCGCATTACCGACAATCCGGAGGGTACGGGCCTGGGCCGTATTGAGGCTGGCCAGCGCCACGCTATTGGGGTACTGGAGCCCGTCGGTGAGACCGCTGAACTCGCCGTCCGGCCGCCGGACGGCCACCAGCGGCTGGTTCCCCACCACGTTGGTAATAATGCCGGTCGAGCTGCCGTCGTTTTCGATCCGGTCGTTGACCTCTCCGGAAATGCCCAGCGACGTGCTCAGCGAAAACCGGTCGATCGACCCGAAATCCAGGTTCGCCCGCCCCGACGCACGCCGGTAGGCCGACCCGATCACGATGCCGTTCTGGTCGAAATAGCTGCCCGAGAGCCGGTAGCGCATCCGCTCGTCACCGCCGGTCAGGCCCAGCTCGGTGTTGCTGAGCGGCGCCCGCCGCAGCACGGCGTCCTGCCAGTCGGTGTTGATCTGGTCATCCACGCCCGCCACCCCGAAGTAGTCGGAGCCGTAGCCGTCGTTCTCCGCGGCTTCGTTGAAATACTCGAGATACTGCGCCGAGTTCAGCAGGTCGAGCCGCTTGGATACCGCCTGGGTCCCGATGTAGCTGCTGATCGTCGCCCGGGTCCGGCCGGCGACTCCGCGCTTGGTGGTGATCAGCACCACGCCGTTGGATCCCCGGGAGCCGTAGATCGCCGCGCCCGCCGCGTCCTTGAGGATGTCGATCGAGGCGATGTCGTTGGCACTCAGCCCGGTTACCCCGGTAATGCTCTGGCCCCCCATGTCGAGCTGGGCCAGCGCCTCGGACGTCATCGGAATGCCGTCCACGACATACAGCGGCTGGTTGCTGGCCAGCACCGAGGCGGAGCCCCGGATCCGCACCGTCAGGCCGTTGCCCGGGTTGCCGGCGTTCTGCACCACGGTAACGCCGGCCGCGTTCCCCATCAGGCCCGCGTCGGGACTGGCCGCCGACGGATCGAGTTGCTCGCCCCCGACCGAACTGACCGCGTTGGCGAGATCGGCACGCCGCATGGTGCCGTAGCCGACCACGACCAGGTCATCCAGCCGCACGACCCGATGCTGGAGCCGGAAATCCGCGACGGCTTCCTGGGTCGCCGACACAGTGATCTCCCGCTCGGAGGCCAGGTAGCCCACCATTCGCACTCGCAGCGCCTGGGTCCCGGCCGGGACGCCGGTGAGAGCATAGGTGCCACTGGAGCGGGTAATCGTGCGGATGTCCGTGCCGACGACCGAAATCTCGGCACCGTCGATGGGCACGCCGCCGGCCGAGTCGGTAATGGTTCCGCGTACCGTACCGGTCTGCGCGAAGGCGGGTTGGGCCAGGACCGGCAGGGCTCCCAGCAACAGCAGGAACAGCAGCAAACGTCGGATGGTCATGAGATGCCTCCGGAGGGTGTACGGCATGCCGTGATCGTCATGGTGAATCGGTGGGTGAGGGAAGACGGGCCCGGCCGCGGGCCGGATCGAACCGGCTGCCGGGAGGGAGGACATGGGTGACCAGGCCGGAAACACCGAGCAGGGTCTGGTCCGGTGGAGTGATACGGGCCTGCCTGGCATCGTAGATGACCACCGATCCGAGGCCGACCACCAGCCAGGTGCCATCGGGGCCGACTTCCAGGGCGGTGCTTTCGTCAATGCCGACGCCCAGCAGGCCGGGGCGTTCCAGGACCACGCTCAACAGCCGGTTGTGGCGCTCCCGGGCGATGAAATGCTGGTCCACGACCGTGCCAGGAAGGAATCCGAACCCTGGAGCGATCTCGATGCTTGCCCGGGTGATGCTGGAGAAGGTGTCGCCGTAGTAACCACTGGTATCCGGGGGAGAACGGAGCTGGTTCCCGGTGATCATGGAGTCCGACATGATGGCGGCGCCCGCAGAGGTTCCGCCGACTACCGCTCCAGCCCGGTAGCGGGCCCGAATGGCACGAAGGACGGGCGTGCCCTGCAGGACCGCGGTGAGGCGGGCCTGGTCGCCGCCGGTAAACCAGATGCCGGTCGCCCCGGCCACCAGGGCTTCCGCCTGCTCCTGCAGCGCCTCCTCGCGGGTCACCAGGAGGACCGTGGCGGTCGCACCCAGCGCCTCCAGGTCGGCGGCCTTCTCGCGGCCCGCCTCCAGCGGTGCTCCGCTGGCCAGCGGCACCACCACGATGCGGGCCGATCCGGCGCCTCCGGCCAGCTGGACGAATCGGCTCACCATGGCCGGCGTTTGTCCGCCGCCGCCCACGATGAACAGGGAACCCTGGCCGGCTCCCTGGAATGAAAGCGCCGTGGCCGACAGCAGCAGGGTGGTAACGATCACGAGGGTCCCCCTGGCGCACGATGCCACCCGGCGCCCAGGCTCCGGGACACCCGCCCGGCTGCCTCGCCGAGCAGCCGGGCCATGCGGGTTATCGCCTCGGGGCCGAACCGGGCGGCGGGGCCGCCCACGCTCATGGCCGCGATCACCTGCGCCTCGTGGTTCCGAACCGCCGCGCCCAGCGCCACGTACCCCATCTCCAGCTCTTCGATCGCCGTGGCGTACCCGCGCTCAAGCACCGCGGCCAGCTCGGTGCCCAGCCGGGCCTGGCTGGTGATGGTATTCGGCGTGAGCCGGGCCAGCCTGAATCCGGCGGGCCGCTCGGGGCCGAGCGCGGCCAGGAGGACCTTCCCGGTGGAAGTGGCGTGGGCCGGCCAGCGGCTCCCCACGATGGGCGCCGGGCTGAGCTTGTGCCGGCCCTGGACCTCGTCGAGCACCAGTACGTCGGTGCCGGCGAGGATCTCGAGGCTGGTGGTTTCCCCGGTCACCCGGGCCAGCTCGACCAGCTCGGCATGCGCGACCCGCTGGAGCGTGTTCGTTCGCTGCGCCAGCGATCCCAGTTCAATGGCCCTCGGCCCCAGGTGGAAAGTCCCGGTGGTGCGGTTGCGGACCACCAGCCCCTCGCGCTCCAGGGCGGTCAGGATCCGGAGCGCGGTGCTCCGGGTAAGCGAGACCGAGCGGGCGACATCGGCCAGCGCCCACTCGGGCGCCGCGTCGCTGAAGACGCGCAGGATGCCAAACGCCCGGGTGAGCGCTTGAGTGCCCTGCTGGGGTCGAGACAATGTGGCACGGATGTTCACTATATGGATAATGTCGGGCTCGACAGAGATGCCGTCAAGACCCTAAGTTCCGGAGCCTCTTATCTTTTCCGGTACCGATGCCGCGAATCTTCTTCTGGGATGCCGACACCCAGCACGACTTCATGCACGCCGACGGCCGGCTCTACGTCCCCGGCAGCCAGGAGATCATCCCCGCGCTGGCCGGCCTGACCCGGTACGCGCACGACCGCGGCATCCGGATCATCGCGACCGCCGAGGATCATCTGGCGGGCCACCGGGAACTGAGCGATCAGCCCGACTACGTGGAGACCTTTCCTCCCCACTGCATGCGGGGCACCCCGGGACAGGCCAGGATCCCGGAGACGGCGCTGCGGAACCCGCTGGTCCTGGAACCCGAGATCAGCGCCGCCGCGGCCGCCGACCGGGCGCCCGGCCACGACGGCGACCTCCTGTTCCACAAGCACTGGTTTGATCCCTTCACTAATCCTCACCTGCTGCCGGTTCTGCGGGCGCTCGATCCCGACGTGATCGTGATGTACGGCGTGGCCCAGGACACGAGCGCCCGGCATGCGGTGGAGGGCCTCGCCCGCCACCGGCCGCACACCCGCCTGTATTTCGTGGTGGATGCCTCCCGCGCCCTGCGGCCGGAGGTCGGAGAGCACCTGCTCAAGGAGTGGGCGGAAGAGGGCGTCCGGCTGGTTCGGGCCGCCGAGATCCTCGAGGATGGTATCCTGGGCCGGTACCTGGATGCCTGAACCGGCCATCCGCGGCTTTCTCCCCGATATCGCCGATGATGCCGGGCCTGCCGGTGTGCCACGGGCCGAGCCCCTCGCGCTGCAGGCCCTGCTGCGAGACCTCTTTCGGACCACCCGCCCGGTAGCGCTGGTGCCCGCCTCCTCCGGGGGCATGATGGAAGCCGCTATCCGAAACGGCGTCCAGGAGCGGGTCCTGGTAGTGATCGGCGGAGAAGACGGCGCCCGCTTCGCCGGCGTAGCGGAGTCCTGCGGCAAGGACGTAGTCCGGGCCATGGTGCCGCCGGGACGGACCCTGGAAGCCGAGCACCTGGCCCAGTTTCTCGACGGGCCCGAAGTGGACGCGGTCGCGCTGGTGCATGCGGAGACCTCAACTGGCGCGCTGGCCCCGCTGAGCGACTTGGCGCGGGTGGTGCACGCCCGGAAGGACGTTCACCTCCTGGTAGATACCACAGGCTCCCTTGGGGCCTCTCCGGTGGAGACCGACGGGTGGCAGCTCGACTTCGCCTTTTCATCGTCCGAGAAGGGCCTGGCCCTGCCACCCGGACTCGGGCTGGGCGTTGCCAGCAGCCGGCTGCTCGCCCGGGCGGCGAACCTCCCCGGCCGGGGCCGCTACTTTGACCTCGTTCGCCTCTCCCAGGCGGCTGGCGAAACCGGGTTTCCCGAGATCCTGCCCCACACGGACGCGCTGGCCGCCCGGCTGGAACAGATCCGGGCCAGCGGAGGCTTGGAGGCCCGCTGGAAGCGCCACCACGAGATGCTCAACCTGGTCGAGGAGTGGGTTCTGCTCCGACCCCCGTTCCAGCTGCTCGCGCCGGAGGGCCGGCGATCGTGGTCGGTGTCGTGCCTGCGGCTCCCGCCGGGGCTGGTGGGCGACGAAGTCGTGCAGGCCATGCGGGCAAAAGGGTGGCGCATCGGGACGGGATGGGGGGATTTGCGGATCTCAACCCTCCGAATCGGCCACATGGGAGAAGCCACACCGGCTGACCTCAGCCATCTCCTGAGCGACCTGGGTGAGGTCACGGCCGCGAAACTCGCGCCCAGTATGTGACATTCTTCACAGCCGGGGGTGGGGGCCGCCCTATCTTAGCGAAAGAGCTCTGACGGCGTTTCCGCAAAGATGCCAGGGCATCGAGAGTAAACGCGGCTTTCGACCCAGGTAGTGCCGTCGGGTTCTTTCCCCTCACACCTCCAGTCAGTACAATCCTCGCTCCTTCCTTCCGACGAACCGGGCTCGCGTTGGCCCGTTTCGGCCGCCCGGCCTCCGGCAATGTGATCCAGTTCACCGCAGGCGCCCCGGCAATGCGGCATCTTCCGTCACCGAGATAGGCGCAGGGTGGCCGAGAGAGACTACCTGCACTGCCTCCCCACGAGGCGAAGCGCCAGTCTCTTCACATAGATGGACGGCCGTTGTACGAGATCACTAGCGAAAACGCCGGGCGCCCCCCGCCCACGTTCCAGCTACTCCCGTACAACGGCCGTCTTTTTTTCATCCATTCCCTGACGCCGGCTACCGCTTCTCTTTTCCATTACCGGCCAGCTTGAACCGCTGGACCGACGTGGTCAGCTTTCCGCTGGCGGTGGCCAACTGGGTCGCCGAGTGGGCGATCTCCACCGTGGAGGCGCTCAGCTCCTGGGCGGAGGCCGCGATCTCTTCGGCGGCGGCCGCAAACTCCTCGGTTCCCTCGGTGACCCCACTCATCCGGTTGGCGATCCCGTCCACCAGCTGGCGCACTTCGCCGGCGGAGGTCGAGATCTGGCGGGTCCACAGGTCGTTGGCCTCGGCTTCACTCGCGACCTGGCTTAACCCGAGGACGGCGGTGTTGGCGGCGTCCCGGGCGGCCGCTCCGCCCTGGCCCAGCCGGAGCAGCCGGTCGCGGGCCGTCTTTACCCGGGCTTGCACCAGGTCGACCGTCTGGCTGGTCGTGGTGGCCGCCTGGGCGGCCTGCCCCGCCAGCTTGCGCACCTCTTCGGCGACCACCGCGAATCCCCGCCCCTCGGAGCCGGCCCGGGCGGCCTCGATGCCGGCGTTGAGCGCGAGCATGTGAGTCTGCCGGGCGATGGCCTTGGTCTGGGCCACGAATTTTTCGATCTCTTCCGATGCGGTGGCGAGGGCTTCCGCCTCGGTGGCCCCCAGCTCGATCTCCTCGGTGAGACTGCGCAGCTGGAGGGAACTGGCGTTCAACTGGTCCTGGTGGGACCGGGCAGTGCGCGCGAGCGAGGCGTTCCGGTCGGCGGCCTCCCGGGCGCCCTCGGCGAGTGTGCGGGCGATGGTGAGGATCCGGGCGGCGTCCTGGGCGGCCTCCCGCACCAGGGCCGCCTGCTTGTTGGCCCGGTCGGTCAGGTCCCCACAGGTTCCCGCGACCTCCTGGGTGGAGGCGCTCATCTGCTGGGTCGAGGCGGAAATCTGGGTGGCCAGCGTCACGGCATCGCCGGCCGAGGTTCTGATGGACTCGACCAGCCCCCGCAGTTCGGAAACCATGAAGTTCACGCCGTCCACCAGGGTGAGCACTTCGCCGCTGGCCTGGTGCACCGCCACCCTGTCCCGGGTCAGGTCGCCCTGGGCGACGTCGCCCACGGTGGCGTCCAGCGTGACCAGCGGCTGGACCACCCGCCGCTTCAGCCGGAGGACGATGTAGGCGAGGGTGATCCCCATGATCCCGCCGATCAGCAGGAGCTGTCTCCAGCTTCGGGTCACCAGGCTCAGCGGGGTCATCCCCAGCGCCTGGCTGAAAAGCAGGATGACGAGTACGAGGAATACCAGGGTCGCTCCGACCGCCAGCAGCGACATCATGCGAATCAGGGAGTAGCTCTTCTTAGCCATTGACCGGTTCGGGGAGGATGGCGGAAGCTAGAAGAACGGGGGCAAGCGGGCCAGTGGCCCGGAAGGCCGCGCTGCCGCCCTGCCCGCGGGCCGTCTAGATTCCCGGCATGTCCGAAGCGATTTATCAGCCCGATGCCGTCGAGGCCAAGTGGCAGGCCCGCTGGGCGGAGCGGCGCACCAACGAGCCCGATCTGGCCGGGGCGGCACGGCCTTTCTACAACCTCATGATGTTTCCCTATCCCTCCGCGGAGGGGCTGCACGTGGGGAACATGTTCGCCTTTACCGGCAGCGATATCTACGGCCGGTTCAAGCGGCTGCAGGGCTACCAGGTCTTCGAGCCGATCGGGTTCGATGCTTTCGGCATCCACTCCGAGAACTTCGCCATCAAGCAGGGCATTCATCCCGGCGAGCTGATCCCCCGGAACATCACGACCTTCCGGCGGCAGCTGCGGCGCATCGGGGGCATGTTCGACTGGCGGCACGAACTGTCCACCACGGATCCCGGGTACTACCGCTGGACCCAGTGGATTTTCCTGCAGCTGTTCAAGCATGGCAAGGCCTACAAGAAACGGGGCGCCGTCAACTGGTGCCCCGAGTGCAAGACCGTCCTGGCCAATGAACAGGTCATCAATGGCTTCTGCGAACGCCATCCGGAGACCCGGGTGGAGCAGCGGTTGCTGGAGCAGTGGTTCTTCCGGATCAGCGAGTATGCGCCCCGGCTGCTCGACAACCTGGACCGGCTCGACTGGTCGGACAGCACCCGGCAGGCCCAGCGAAACTGGCTGGGCCGCTCCGAAGGCGCCCAGGTCGTGTTCGAGGCGACGGACCCCGCGGGCTCCGGGGTGCCCCTGGACGTGTTCACCACCCGGCCCGATACCATTTTTGGGGCCACCTACCTCGTGCTGGCCCCGGAGCATCCCGCCGTCACGGGCCTGACCGGGCCGGCGCAGGCGGCCGCCGTGCGCGCCTATCTCGAGCGCACCGCCGGGATGGACCTGGTGACCAGGAAAACGGTCAAGGAAAAGACCGGCGAGTTTCTCGGTACTTACGCCATCAACCCGGCCACCGGGCACCGTATCCCGGTGTGGATCGCCGACTACGTCCTGACCGATTACGGCACCGGGGCCATCATGGCCGTGCCGGGCCACGATGAACGCGACTTCGAGTTCGCCCGGAAGTTTGGTCTCCCGGTTACCCGGGTGGTCGCCGGGCCGGGCCAGGACGGGGGCACCCCGCTCGAGGAGCCGTACACCGATGCCGAGGGAGTGCTGGTGAACTCGGGCAGCCTGGACGGCATGCCGGTCCCGGAGGCAATCCGGGCGGCGGTGGCCATGCTGGCGGCAAGGGGAGCCGGGCGGGGCGTGGTCAACTACAGGCTTCACGATTGGTGCATCTCCCGGCAGCGCTACTGGGGCCCGCCCATCCCGATCATCTATTGCGATCGCTGCGGGACCGTACCGGTGCCGGAACGCGACCTGCCGGTCATCCTCCCCCCGATCGACGACTTCCGCCCTGACGATACCGGCGTCTCGCCCCTCGCCCGGCACGAAGAGTGGTACTACGTGCCCTGCCCCGCCTGCGGCGAGCGGGCCCGCCGGGAGACCGATGTTTCCGACACCTTCCTGGATTCCTCGTGGTACTACCTGCGGTATCCGAGCACCGAGTTCGCGGACCGGCCGTTCGACCCGGCGCTGTCCCGGAAATGGCTCCCGGTCGCGACCTATATCGGGGGCAACGAGCACGCGGTGCTCCACCTGCTCTATTCCCGGTTCATCGCGATGGTGCTGCAGGAGGCGGGGCTGGTGGAGTTCGAAGAGCCGTTCACCCGGTTCCGGGCCCACGGTACGATCGTGAAAGATGGCGCCAAGATGTCCAAGTCGCGGGGCAACGTGGTGGTACCCGACGAGTACATCAACCGCTGGGGCGCCGACACCTTCCGCATGTACCTCATGTCGCTGGGCCCCTTCCAGGAGGGTGGCGATTTCCGGGACGCGGGGATCAGCGGGCCCCGCCGGTTCCTGGACAAGGTCTGGCAGCTGGTCTCGGAAACGCTGGCGACCGATGCCTGCGGTGAGATCACCCACCGGGTGCTGGTCAAGTGGCATCGGACCAAGGCCAAGGTGGCCGAGGACATGGAGGAGCTCAAGTACAACACCGCCATCGCGGCGATGATGGAGCTGGTCAACGCCCTCCGGGAGGAAAACTGCTGTGAGCGGCAGATCGTGGAAGACCTGGTCGTGATGCTGGCGCCGATTACGCCCCACTTCGCCGAGGAGAACTGGGAGCGGCTCGGCCACGGCGGATCGGTGTTCGAGGCCCGCTGGCCCGGGTGGGATTCCGCACTGCTGGTGGAGGGGACGGTAGAGGTGGTGGTCCAGGTGGGAGGCAAGACCCGCAGCAAGGTCTCGGTGCCGCGCAACGCGGGGCAGGACGAGGTGCTCGCCGCCGCCCTCGGCGACGAGGCCACCCGCCGGTTTACGGATGGCAGGTCGACCCGGAAAGTCGTCTATGTCCCCAACCGCTTGATCAACATCGTGGTCCAGTAGCCGGGCGGGCCGGCTACAGCAGCTTCACCAGCCACTCACCGACGAAGTACCCCACGATCGCCACACCGAGACCCACGATGAACATATCCATGCCGCTCTTGATGACGCCGCGCCCGGTGAAGAAGCTGCGCGCGGCGCCCACGCCGAAGTGGGAGAGCATGGAGATGGCGAAGGACGTCCAGATTGCCGACGGGCCCGTCAGGAACAGGAACGGCGCGACGGGAATGAACGCGCCGAAGGCGGTCGCGGTCCCGGTGATCCATGCTTCCCGCAGCGGGGTGGAACTGGCCTCGCCGATCTTGAGTTCCTCGCGGACTTTCTCCTCGAGGGCCCGGTCGGGATCGGTCATCACCGAGGTCGCCAGCGCCGAGGCCTGTTCCTCCGGAATCCCCTTGGCCTGGTAGAGCAGGGAAAGCTCTTCGCGTTCGATTTCCGGCATCAGCCGGATCTCTTCCTTTTCCATCGCGATTTCGTGCTCGAACACCTCCCGCTCGCTCTTGGCGGCGAGGTAGCCCGAGGACCCCATCGACAGGGCATCGGCGACCATGCCGGCGACCCCGGCCACCATGACGGCGTGGCCGGTGGTGCCGAGCGACTCCTGAGCGCCGATCATCCCGGCCACCAGCCCGAAATTGGCCGTGAGACCGTCGTTGAATCCGTACACCACGTTCCGGAGGAAGCCGCCGGCCCCGGTCTTGTGCCAGGGTTCGCTGCTCGCGCCGCTCAGCCCCGCCAGCGACTCGGCGTGCTGGGCCGATTCCCGGGCCAGGGTGAGCGCGGTCGGCGCGACGGCGCTTTCCGGAGACTGCCGATAGAGGCTGAGGTAACTCTTGACCTCCCGCCCCTCCTCTTCGAGCAGCATGGGAAGCACCGACCGAACGCCGAACTTCCGGGCGATCCAGATAGTGGTACGCGCCCTGAGGCTGGGACGATGATCGGGGACCGCATGGCCATGTTCCCGCAGCAGTTGCGCCCACATGGCGACATGGCGGTCCTCGACATCCGAGAGACGGCGGTAGATGTCTGCCCGCTTCGGGTCCGGCTCGGCGGCCGCTAGTTCCCGATACAGGAACGAAGCGTCAGCTTCGTCGGCAAAGTGATGCAGCCAGTTTGATGGGGCGGGAGACGGGGCCATGGGGGAAATCTAACCGGTCCGCTTGACGGCCCGGTGTCGCGGGGGGCATACTGACTGGGCGGCCCCGGCCGCATGCCCCCACTCCAGGAGAGTTCCCATGTCCCCCAGTGCGTTTCGCACGTGGCGTTCCGTCGCGGCCGCCGGCGCCATTCTCGCGGTCGCCGCCTGCGCGGACCAGCCCACCGCGCCTCCCGCGGCGCCGCCCTCCCAGGCTCGCGTCACCGCCGCCACCCTGACCCCGGTGCCCGGCCGATTCATCGTCCTGACCGAGCCCGGACGCCCTAGCGCCGTCGCCGGCCTGGCCAGTGCGTATCCCGGCCAGGTCGAACAGACCCACCGCGAAGCCGGTATTCTCCTGCTGCGTGACTTGACGGCAACCCAGCTTTCCAGCCTGTCGGCGACGCCCCAGGTGACCCGGGTCGTCCAGGACATGTCGCTCCTGTGGATTCCGCCCGCCAGCGATATGCGCGCCGCTGTCATGGAAGCCAGTTCCGGTGTGGCCGCCCAGGGGACCGACCAGAGCGGAGCCCAGTTCTACGCGTTTCAGTGGAACATCCGCCAGGTCCAGGCGCCGGCGGCCTGGAACGCCACCCCCGGCGGACTGGGAAAAATGGTGTGCGTGCTTGATACCGGGGTGGACCCGGGTCATCTGGATACCAATGGCAAGGTGGACCTGGGCCGCAGTGCTTCCATGGTCGCATCAGAGCCGTTCATCGAGGACCTCAACTTCCACGGCACCTTTGTCTCGGCGCTGGTCAGCAGTCGCGGCATCGCCATGGCCTCGGTGGCCCCCGACGCCATGCTCTGCGCCGTCAAGGTGCTCAACGTCAACGGTAGCGGTTCCTTCGGCGACGTGATCAACGGCATCCTCTTCGCCGCCGGCAACGGCTCGGATGTGATCAACATGAGCCTGGGCGCCTACATCGACCGGTCAGTCCCGGGATCCGATGTCCTGACGGACGCCCTTCAGCGCGCCATCAACATCGCCACCGACCGCGGAGTCCTGGTCGTGACCTCGAGCGGAAACGACGGGATCAACCTCGACGAGGACGGCCCCCAGTTCGCCCATATCCCTTCCCAGCTTCGCAACGTGATCAGCGTGGGGGGGACCGCGCCCATCAACCAGCAGAACTTTGACCTGCTGGCCTCGTACTCGAACTTCGGCGGCCGCACCGGCCTGCACCTGGTCGCGCCCGGGGGTGACCTGGTAGCCGGAGGCGCGACACCGGACCTGGTGCTCTCCGCCTGTAGTCGCTACAGCGTCTTTTTCAACTGCGGCAGCGGTCTCAGCTACCTGTTCGGAGCAGGCACCAGTTTCGCTTCCCCGGTCGTCGCCGGCGCGGCGGCGGTGGTGGAGTCCCAGCAGGGCCCGCTCTCGCCGACAGCGTTGGGCGCCTGCGTCATCCGATCGGCTGACCCCGTGGGCCCGGCCCGGATCTTCGGCAACGGGAGGCTCAACGTGATGGCCGCATCCGGCTGCTGAGCAGTTCTCAGCTGTACCAGCAGGATGCCTGACATGTTCCAAGTTGTTGATTGGTATATACTTACAGGCTCCTCGGCCGCTGAACCCGGCGGCCCGAGGGGCCCGTAGTTTTTTATCGGAAGCTCGCTCATTCCCCGGTCCCACCCCTGCAACCAACGGGGCCATTCCCGCATCTTTAACGAACCATGGCCGAACTCCTCGCAATCGCGAACGCCGACGTTGTCCTGGCCCGGGCCCGCACCGGTGACGCCGAAGCTCTCGAGACCCTGTTCCGGGCCTACGAGGGGCCGGTGTACAACCTGGTTCGCCGGATCTGCCGGACCGCGGAGGACGCGGAGGACGTCCTGCAGGAGACGTTCTTTGAAGTCTGCCGCAACATCCGGCAGTACCGGGGCGAGGGCAGCCTCTGGGGCTGGATCCGTACGGTAGCGTCCAGCAAGGCATTGATGCGGCTGCGGCGCAACAAGTACCGGGACACCGACGATCTGGCGGACGAAATTTCACCGGCCCGGAAGGAAGACACCCTGCTCCGCATGGACCTCGAAGCGGCCCTGGAGCGGTTGCCGGAAATGTCCCGCGCCGTGGTGTGGCTGCACGATGTCGAGGGGTACACCCATGAGGAAATCGCCGGGATGATGGGTAAGACGGTGAGCTTTTCGAAGTCGCAACTGGCGCGGGCCCATGCCCGGCTGCGACGGTGGTTGGGAGAGGAGGCTGTCGTATGAATCATCTGAACATGGAACAACTGATCCAGTTGCGCGGGCCGGCCACCGATCCGGGGACCGGTGATGCCCGGGCGCACCTGGATACCTGCCCTGCCTGCCAGGCTGAACTCGATCGTCTGCACCAGCGGGTGGCGCGGTTGCGCGCCCTGCCATCGATGCGGCCCGCCCGCGATGCCTGGCCTTCCGTCCGGACGCGGGTGGCCGCCGAGCGGCACCAGCAGCAGACCCGCTGGATGGGCATTGCCGGACTCGCCATGGCCGCCGCGGTGATCCTCGCGGTCATCGTGACCGATGTGTCCAATGTCGAAGATCTCGGTGCATCCACGGCGGTGGCGATCGACTCGGCCAAGGCGCAGTCGCGGCAACTGGAGAGTGCCATTCAGCAGTACGACCCGGAACGCAGGGTGACCGACGGCCGGACCGCCAGGGTGGCCGCCGAGCTGGAGTACCAGATCGCCGAACTGGACCGCGAACTGCAGCGGGTCCAGCTGGCGGAAGACCTGGCCCGGGAACAGCGGACTCTGCGCCTCTGGCGCCAGCGGGTTGGACTGCTGGACGCGCTGGTGGACGTCCACGTCACCCGCGCCAGCAACGTGGGATTGTAGGATCCGGCCCATGACACGAGAACGCGCCTGGATGGCGGTGGCCCTGGCGGCCGGCATGGCGGCTTCGGCTTCGGCCCAGGAACGGGAGCGGGTGCCCCCGCCCACCGTCCAGGAACGGATCCGGGTCGGCCCCACCGGCGACCGCGTCTACCGTTTCAGTAACCGGGGCAAGATGGGTATCACGGTCAACATCCGTCCCCAGGCCACCGACTCCATCGGGGCGCTGGTGGACGCGGTGAGTCCCGGAAGCCCGGCCTTCAAGGCAGGAATCCAGGCCGGTGACCTCATCGTCCGGTTCAACGGCCAGTCAGTTGTGACCCTGGCCCGCGAGGGGCGGAAGCCGTCTCCCGGCCTCGCCCTCCTCGAGGTCGCTTCAACCCTGAACGCGGGAGATACGGCACGGGTGGACTACCGGCGGGGCCGCAGTCGCGGCAACGCCACCATCGTGCTCGAGCCGGCTTCGGAGTACGCCTTCACCACCCAGTTCCTGGAGCGGGGCCCGGGCGAGGACGTGTTTATCGCGCGAGAATGGTCGGAAGGCATGCCGCCCGCCCTCAGTATGCAGGAAGAGTCTTTCGAGCGGGTCCCGTTCATGCTGCCTTACAAGAGCATCGCCACGCTCGAGCTGGCTCCCATGAACGCCGGCCTGGGGCAGTACTTCGGGGTGTCCACCGGCGTACTGGTGATCAATACCCCCGATGGGTCCAGCCTGAATCTCAAGAGCGGGGACGTGGTGATGACCATCGATGGCCGACGGGTCTCCAGCCCCAACCAGCTGTTTCGCGTACTTCGCAGCTACGATCGGGGTGAGCCGTTCCGGCTCGAGGTGATGCGCATGAAGCGAAAGGAAGTGGTGCGGGCTACCCTGGAGGACCGCTGAGTTCCCGGCGCCCGCACCGGAGTTAAAAGACGAAGGCACGAGATCTCATGGATTTCGTGCCTTTTTTGCCGGGGCCGCGCGGCTGGCCTATTCCTGCTGCTGGGGCGCAAACAGGAAGGTTTCCATGTTGCTGAAGAGGAACTCCTTGGCCTTGGCATCGCGCGGGTCCAGCGCGTAATGATTCATCAACTGCTTCTGGGTGGTCAGCCACTCCTGCCAGCAGGCATTGCAGATCTGCTGAAAGACCTTGAGGCCGATCTCGTTCTGAAAGGGGCGAAACGGCATCTGCTCACGTTCCTGCCCGCACCGGGTGCATGGGATGTCTGCCATGAGCGAAAGCTAGCAGGCTCAGCGAGTGACCGCAGTCCCCCGCCGCAGGGCCTTTACGCCGCTGGCCGTGCCGAGTCCGGCCCCAATGCCAAACAGGGCGCTGGCGGTTGCGGTCACCAGGGGAAGGGCCGAGATCGGCCAGGTCAGCAGCATCCCCAGCGCGGCGATGAAGAAGGGTGCGGCCGGGTTGTAGATGGCGTCCACGAAGCGAAGCCGGCGAGCCACGAAACGGCGGGTGGCCAGAAAACCAACCAGGCCGGCGGCGAGGGTAATGGCGGCACTGACCCAGGAAAAGATGAACATAGGTTGCTCACGCGTAGGAGTTTAGCGAACTTGTGTGTTCCAGTACGGAACGCCTCGCGGCCAAGTTTCACCCATTCCGTGGGCACCGACCCACGACCAGCCGGCCCTCTCGTCCTCCAGGGCCGCGGTATTACCATCGGATCGCCGCACTCCCCCACATGAACCCGCTCCCAAAGGCGGTGACCACCAGCAGATCCCCGGGTTCCAGCCGCCCGGCCTTGACGCATTCATCGAGGGCAATCGGTATCGTGGCCGCGGTCGTGTTGCCGTAGTACATGATGTTATTGAAGACCTGGTCGTCCCGCAGCTGCAGGCTCTTCTGGACGCCTTCCGCGATGCGGAGGTTGGCCTGGTGCGCGACCAGGAGCCTGATGTCCGGGGGCGAATGACCGATGGCCGCGAGTACGGCCCGGACCGATTCGGGCATCCGGGTGACCGCGTGGCGAAAGACCTCCCGTCCGTCCATCTGCAGGAAATACCGTCCTTCCTTCAGGTGCTCCTGCGATACCCGTGGGTGATACATCGAACCGGGGCCGTCCACCCAGAGCAACTCGGCCTGGTCTCCGTCGCTGTGCAGGTCGAAGGCGAGGATGCCGCGCTCCAGGTCGGCGCTGGGGCCCAGCACCGCGGCACCGGCTCCGTCGGCAAAGATGACCGCGGTGTTGCGCCCCCGGGTACTCACATCCATGCCGGTGGACTGGACTTCGGCGCCGATCACCAGGACGTGGCGGTACTGTCCGCTCCGGATCCACCCGTCCGCCACCGACAGCCCGTAGACGAAACCGCTGCACTGGGTCCGGATGTCCAGCGCGGGGATGGGACCGGCGCCCAGGGCGCGCTGCACGTACACGCCTCCGCCGGGAATGAAGTGGTCGGGGGTGCTGGTGGCATAGATGAGGGCGTCGATATCACCCGGATCGAGCCCGGCGGCCGCGACGGCCTTGCGGGACGCGGCGAGCGCCAGGCTCACCCCGGTTTCCCCCTCCCGGACCCAGCGCCTCTCCTGGATGCCGGTTCGGGTGCGGATCCACTCGTCGGAGGTGTCCATCACCCGCGCCAGCTCATCATTGGTCACCACCCGGTCGGGCACCTGGAAACCGGTGCCGAGAATCATGCTGCGCATGGAGGATCTGCCGTTTGAAGAATCATGATGTCCCCCCACGGAAGTGATCAGGCGGCACGATGGGCGCGGACCAGCCCCGCGATCCAGATCCAGGCCGTCCAACTTACCATCTGCAACAGCCCCAGGCCGCGCCAGCTTTCCCAGATGACGGCGGCGGGGGTGAGAATCCAGGGCCACCACGAATCCACCCGGAGATGATGCCGCTCGGCAATCTGCACGGCATGGGTGCCGCCGCTCGCGAGGGCCTGCAGGAGGTCGTCGCAGGCGGCGGGCTGGTCAGCACGCCAGCCCGGCACCAGGACCAGGTTCCAGGCCGGGACCGTCGCTCCCCACCCGTGGCTGTCGGTCACGGCAAGCAGCAGCAGGTTGTAGCGCCGGGCCAAGGCGACGACCTCGGCGCGCCGCCGAGCCGAGAAGTCGGCGGCCCGGGGCGAGGCATTGACGATCTCGAACCCGGCCACACCCGCCTGGACAAACGCATCGAGGTTGGCCCAGTGGTTCCGGTCGTACTCGGGAAGGGAAGCGATCGCCAGCCCGCCATACCGGCTCCGCGCCTCAGCGAGAAATGTCAGCACCCCGGCGAGGGAATCGGGGTACTGTTTCCGGTCCACCTCGCCGGTCGCGCCCAGCAGGACGATATGGGCCCGCCAGGTGCTCACCTCGATGCCGGGGCAGAGGCGGGTGCTGCCCGGTCGCGCCCACGCCCCGGGAAACCCGGCGACAGTATTGTGGTCGGTAATGAACGCGACATCGAACCCCGCCCGGTGATGCCACCGGCGGCTGGCCTCCGCGTCAAAGCCCTTCATGAGCGTCGCACGGACATCATGAGAGGCGTTGGTGTGGGCGTGGAAATCAGCCGCGGCGAGGCGAGGGGGCAGCCCGGCGAGCGAGACCATGGGCCGGTGCCAGAGCATGCCCGCGGCGACGAAGGCCCCCAGGAGGACGAGCCAGAGGGCAGCGGCGCCGGCCTCCCGGATGAAGCCGATCGGCGGGCCGGCATCGGGTTCCGCCCCGCCCCGGCGATAGGCGGCGAGGATCCGCCAGGCCAGGAAGAGCACGGCCAGTCCCGCCAGGAATCCCTGGAGCCGCTCCATGCTCAGCATCGAGACGCCGTCCCACAGGTCGAAGAGTGGAGCGAACACCAGGTGGAGCCCTGGATAGGCGAGGTGGATGCCTTCCGGCAGAGGGTCGCCCAGCGGATCGGCCAGGGGAGGCGCCCGGAGAACCCGCGCCGCGATCAGGCCGAGCGTGAGGACGATAGAAACGAGCGGGAGTCGGCGCAGCAATCGATCAGGCTCGCTCGGTGAAGGGTGCTATACTTGATCCATGACCAACTGGGATTCCGAACTCCCCGACGAGCCTGAAGATAGCGACCAGCCGACCGACACGGACGCCACGGTGAGCTGTCCCTATTGCGGGGAGACCGTGGAAATGACGCTGGATCCGGGGGGTGGGACGGTGCAGGACTACGTTGAGGACTGCCAGGTGTGCTGTCAACCTTGGCGGGTGATGGTGACCTACCACCGCGACGGCCACGCGGACGTTGTCGTGGAGCAGGCCGACGGCTGAGCGCCGGCGCGGGGGTCAGACGCCTCCCAGCCATGGGTATCCCATGTTTTCCCAGTAGCCTCCCGGCCGGGCGGCGGTGAATTCCACCCGGGCCAGGTACTTGGTGAGCTTGTAGCCGAGTTTGACCGGCGAATAGAGGCGGAGCGGAGCCCCCCGTGCAGGGGTGAGCAGCTGATCGTTGAACGCGTAGGCCAGGATGGTCTGGGGATGCAGGGCGCTCTTCAGGTCCCACCCGTTGTAGTACTGGCGGCCGCTCCGGTCGTAGTCGAACGAATCGAACTGGGCGTACCCGGCCCGGTCGGTCGGCTCCACCAGCGCCGCCACCGCCGAGAAGGGCACCCCGGTCCAGGTACCAATCGCGGTCCATCCCTCCACACAATGGTGTTTGACGGTGTACGTGATTCGGGGCAACTGCCGAATCATCTCGAGCGTCAGCCGGGTCGGCCGTCGCACTTCGCCGGCTACCTCCAGCGCCCATTGGCCGGGATCGCCGGGGACTGGAGGGTTGGGCCGCTGCACGAAATACGTGGGGAAATCGCGGGTCCGGCGGCTCGTGGGATACTCCCGGGCCAGCCGGCCGGACGAATGAAAGACGTGCTCTCCCACCCAGTCGTTGACTCGCGAGAAGGCCCGGAGCCGGGGCTCCAGCGCGGAGCCACCGTCCCAGCCGCAGGCCGCCGCCAGGGATGCCGGACCTGCCACCATTCCGAGTTTGAAGAAATCCCTCCGGTCCATCTTCCGGTCAGTCATGACTGGGAAACCTCCCGCGGTACCGTCCCGTGATCATGGCCCGGAGCGAGGCTGGATCGACCACGAAGATCAGCAGCACGTGCAGCAGCGTAAACGCCACGAAGATCCAGACGGTGAGGAAGTGCCAGTACCGGGTCAGCTCGTAGCCGCCGAAAAGGGCGGTGAGCCACCAGAGTTGCACCGGTTTGTAGATGGCGAACCCGGTCAGCACCGCCAGCGCGCCGACGACAAAGATCAACGTGTAGGCCAGTTTCTGGAGTGCGTTGTGCTTTCCCTGCGGCGGGTGGTCCTTCCGCAGCCGGAAGTAGTAGAGCTGCATCTGGAGTGCGGGCCGGACGTCGCGGGGGCGGAAGGCCAGAGATCGCCACTCTCCGGAGATGACGAGGTAGAGGAGATACGCCAGGCCGGTGAGCACGAAGGGCCAGGCCAGCGCGAAATGCCAGTTCAGTCCGCCGGCGAGCCATCCGCCCAGCCGGGCCCATTCCGGGGCGGAGGGAGTGCCCTGGATGATCTCCACCGGGTTGGGCGCCCCGTAGGAGGCGTCCCGGGGGCCGAACCGCTGGTAGGCGTTGTAGATCTGCAGGCCGCTCCCCACCATACCCACGAGGAGGATGGCGTTGGCCCAGTGGGTGACCCGCACCAGCCAATGATGCCGCTTGACGGTGGGTCGGGATGTGGAGACTGCAGCCGCAGCGGGCAGCGCTTCGAGTTGGCTCAACGCACGACCTGGGTCAGATGGGAATGGGTTACCAGATCATTAAACGCCCGGGGGCCGGATTTGGATCCAGGCGAGGGGGCAAGACCGCCCAGTGCTAACTCCCTTTTGCCGCCCTGTTCTACCGCCTGAACTGATACGCCAGCTTCACGAAGAACCCGTCGTTGACCCGCTCCAAGTCGCCGAAGCCGAGGGTCCGCCTCGAGACCATCGAACTGCCGTAGCCAAGGAAAGCCACCGTGCCCGGGCTGGGTTCGAACGAGGCCAGCAGGTCGAGGCGGAACCGGTTGTCCTGTTCGGGGCCCACCGGAGCCCCATCGATGAGAATGGGAAACCCGGTGCGGGGATCGCGGAGCGCGGAGGTGCGCTCCGAGAGATAATCCCCCACGATCCTGAAAAAGAGCGCCCGGGTGGGCTGGTACTCTACCTTCAGCCGGGGGACGATGGTCCTGGCGAACTCGCTGCCGTCTTCCTCCCGAGTGATCCGGCCGACCTCGGTGCTGAACTCGATTCGGAGCCCCGCGGTGGGACGCAGCCCGAGGAAGACATCGATTTCCGTCTCGGTGGACGTGCCCCCCTCGTCGAAAATCGCTCCACGGCCGTAGGAGAAGCCGATCCCGGCGTCGAAGGCCTGGAAGGTCGGGGTTTCGATGTCGATGGAGCCGTTGAAGCCGGAGACGCCCCGGGCCAGCTGGAAGGGCTGCACGCCGCCCGGGCCGGTGTCGACCTGATACCCGGAAAAGTCGGACGGCTCGAAGTCCACGAAGGCCCGGTTCAGTTCGAGGTCCACCTCCCAGCCTCCCCGGAGCTGGAGATTGCCGCCCACCTGGTCGTTGCCCTCGATCGCGTCCCCGAACATATCGCCGTAGCGCCAGATCCGGCTGGGCCCGAACGTAATTCGGAGGTTCTCCAGGAAGGCCCCCCGGTCACCGTACCAGCTGAGCCGGTTGAATGCCCTGGCCGTTGTCACGTCCGTGCGGTTCACAAATCCGGACCGGGTGCGGAAATCTTCGCCGATGGCGTTGACCTGGTAGTTGAAACCCCAGGCCCGGCCGGTGCGGTCGAACTCAAGTTTCCAGATGGGGGAGGTGCGGAGCTCGCCGCCGCCCCGGCGGTCCCAGGACCCTCCCAGTTGGGCCTCGAAATAATAGAGCCGGGCGAAGACGTAGCGCACGTCGCCCGCCACCACCCGGTTGAAGTCCGACGACCCGAACACGCTCCGGTCGGTGACGGTGATCCCGGCGAGCGAGTTGGACCCAAAGTCGCGCCGCAGCCGGGTCACGTTGAACAGCACGTCGTCGTTCTCGCCGTCCCCATCCTCATCCACCTGGTCGAGCGCCGTGAGATAGGCAACGCCAAAATCGCCGAATTTTCCGGTGACCTTGGTACCCACGATGGGATTGACGATCTGCCGGGTATAGACCAGCTGGTTGGCGGTGCTGAACAACTCGATGCCCTCGAGAAAAAATGGCCGCTTCTCCGGGAAGAACAGCGCGAACCGCTGGTTGACTGTTACCTGGCTGACGTCCGATTCGACCTGGCTGAAGTCGGGGTTGACGGTGGCGTCGAGGGAAATGCTGGTGAGGCCGAGGCGCAGGTTGAGCCCCACCTCGGGGTCGATGTCCTCCCGCGCAAAGCGCCCGCTCCCCGGGTCGCGGAACCCGTTGCCCGAGGCCGTCACGAAGGGCTGGGCCTCGACCACCAGGCCGCGCCGCAGGTCGTGCAGGCCATCTATGGTGCCGGCCTGGAGGAGGAAGCTGGCCCCGGCCCGCCGTACATCGGTCCAGGTGTCGTTATACCCGGTGCGCTGGGTCCTGCGAAGGAAGTTGATTCCCCACTTCTGCGGCCCATTGCCGGGGTAGCGGAGACTCTTGAAGGGGATCCTGACCTCCACCACGTACCCCGAGTCCGTCACCTGTCCCCGGCTGTCGTAGAGATAGTCCGGATTCCGGTCCACGCTGCCGCCGAAGATGTTGCCGGCGCTGGTCGCCCCCTCGCTCCGGACCCCGTCCTGCTGGATGCCCAGCGGATTCACCCCGAAGAAGAAGGCCCGGCGCCGGTCGTTGAAGGTGTCCAGGTAGATGATGATGTGGTCGTCCGAGTCGATGTTGTCGCGATCGGCCCGGGTGGCCCGTATGGCGGAGGGCTGCCGGTCGTACGCCAGGATCCCGAAATAAATGGCGTCCGGCGCGTACCACACCCGCACCTCGGTCCGCTCCTCGGCGGGGCGGCCGTCCACCGGCTCGTACTGGGAGAACCCGGTCAGCCGCGCCGCCTGCCTCCAGGCCGGCTCATCGAGCCGGCCATCTACCACCACGGCCGGTGCCTCGACCCGGGGGATCGTTACGGTGGGCCGGGTCCGGCCATCATTGGCCGGCATGGTGTCCGGGTTCTGGAGAACCAGCAACAGGGCGAGCGACAGCACGAAGGGTGCCTTGTAAGGGATGGGGAAATCTAGATAATTGAGGGAATTGAGGGAATTGAGGGAATTGAGGGAATTGAGGGAATGTGGGAATTGAGGGAATTGTAGAAATGAGCTTCAATTCCACAATTCCCTCAATTCCACAATTCCCTCAATTCCAACATTCCCTCAATCATTTCCCTCACTCATATCTCAACGCAGAGATCGGGTCCAGTCTCGCGGCTCGCCAGGCGGGCCAGATGCCGAAAATCAGGCCGACGGCGGCGCTGAAGGCGAAGGCCATGATGATGGCGTCCACCGAGATCAGGGTGTTCCACCCATACTTGGTGGCCATCAGGTCGGAGGCCCACATGCCGATCCCGATGCCGATCAGCCCCCCCAGCAGGCAGAGCACCAGGGCCTCGATCAGGAACTGCAGCATGACATTGAGCCGGGTGGCGCCGAGCGCCTTGCGGATGCCGATCTCCCGGGTCCGCTCCGTCACCGAGACCAGCATGATGTTCATGATCCCGATGCCGCCGACGATGAGGCTGACCGCGGCGATGCCTGCCAGCAGGGAGCCGAACACCTGGGTCGTCTGCTGCTGGGTGGCCAGCAGCTCCATCTGGTTCCGGATGGTGAAATCGTTTTCACCGCCCGGCCGAATCCGGTGTTCCCGGCGCATGACCCGCTCCAGGTCCACCATCCCCTGCTCCATGGGCACCCCATCGGCGACTTCGACGGAGATGGACCGCAGCCGGTTGTTGCCGAGGATCCGGTACTGCGCAGTGGCCAGCGGGATCAGGACCTGCTCGTCCACGTTCTGCCAGGAGCCCGCGGAGGAGCCCTTGCGGGAAAGGATCCCGATGATCTCGAAGGGAATCCCCCGGATCTGGATGGTCTGGTTAATCAGTCCGATCGGGTTGGCTTCCAGCAGGGTGGGGACGTCCGCGCCGAGGACCGCGTAGCGCTGCCGCTGCTGGTCGTCTCCCTCGGTGAACATCCGGCCGAACGGAACCGTGTAGTTCTTCACGGGGGCGTAGTTGGCGGTAGTCCCCACGATCGACAGGTTGAGATTCTTGTTGCCGTACTTGACGGTCATTGACGAGTTGATCTCGGGGATGACCGCGCTCAGCAACTGGGCGTCGCGCTTCAGCGCCTCGGAATCATCGGTGGTGAGGCTGACCCGGTTGGACGAGGAGATCCCCCGGCTGAACATCTGGCCGGGGTAGACCGAGAGCAGCCGGGCGCCCATGGCGGCGATCTGCTCCTCCACCGCTTTCTGGGCCCCGTTCCCGAGCGAGATCATGGTGATCACCGCGCCGACACCGATGATGATGCCCAGCATGGTGAGAAAGGCCCGCATCTTGTTGGCGCGGATGGACTGAAACGCGACGCCAACGGTTTCGCCGACGGGAATCATGGCCGGGCCGCCGTGCTGGGAGTCGTCGCGGTGCCGCCGGTGGTGGTGGTGCTCTGGCGCATGCCTCCCATGCTCCCGCCTCCGGTCACCCGCTCCATCCGTTCCCGCCATTCTTCCTGGGACGCGACCAGGCTGGCGCTGGGAAGCACCAGTACCGAATCCGACGGCGAAAGGCCCTCGACGATTTCGCTGTAATCCATGTCGGTCAGGCCGGTCCGCACGTTGACCGCGAACGGTTTGCCATCGCGCAGGACGAAGACCACGTACCGGCCTCCAAACTGGTAGTCATTGGTCTGGGTCCGGGACCGGCCGCCGCTCCCGCCCCCGCTCATGCCGGCGAACACCTTGCGGAGCAGGGAACTCTCTTCCGCGCTGACCTGCCCGCCGCCCATCCGCTTCTTCATGATCTCGGAGACCTGGGCCTCGGTCACCCCCTCGGGGAGCGTGATGCTGCGGCCGTCCGGCAGCCGCATGGTATTGGCAGCGGCCTGCTTCGCCGTGTCCCCGCCCGCGGTCCGGGCCCCCATCGAGTCCTGCCGGGTGGAGACCTGCGCCAGCTGCTCCTCGACGAGCTTCGGGTCGATCCCCAGGACCAGGGCCGCAGAACCCATGTCCCGGGTGGTCCGGAGGGCGGCATTGGGGATCGCCATGACCTGGTCCCGGCGCCCGACGTGCACTTCCACCTCGGCGTTCATCCCCGGACGGAGCAGGCCCTCCCGGTTCTGGATCCGGATGAGCACCGGGAACATGGTGACGTTCTGCTCGGTCACCGCCTGCGGTTCCACTTTGAGCACGGTGCCCTCGAAGGGCCGGTTGGGAAAGGCTTCGACCGTCACCGTGGCCCGGAGCCCTGGCTGGATCTTGCCGATGTCGGTCTCGTCCACCAGGGCGCGCACCTGGACCAGGCTCAGGTCGGCCATCTTGAGGAGCACGGTCCCCCCGCCGACATCGTTGGTCGGCGACGAAATGACCTGCCCCCGCTCGACGTTCTTCTCGATGATCACCCCGGAGATGGGAGCCCGCACGTCGGTGTCCTCCAGGCGGATGCGGGCATTCTCAAGCGAGACCACGGCGCGTACCGAGTCGGCGATGGCGTTGGCGTAGGTGAGCTGGGCCGCCTCGTACTCCGTCTCGGTGATGGACCGGGACTGGTAGAGTTCGTCGCTCCGCCGCTTGGTGGCGCGGGCGTTGGCCAGGGTGGCCCGGGCCACTTCGAATTCGGCCTGGGTCTGGTCCATGGTGTTGCGAGCCGTGCGCGGATCCACCTTGACCATCAGCTGGCCGCGGGGCACCTGCTGCCCGGTCTCGACCATGATCTGAAGGATCTCGCCGGAGGCCTTGGACTTGACCTCCACGGTGGTGTCGGGCTGCACGGTGCCCGCCGCCCGGGCGGAGACCACGATGTCGCGCTGGACGACCGGCACCGCCTGGTACATGGCGGGCGCCACGACCTCTTCCTTTTTACAGGCGAGGACGGTCAGGAGGGCGAGGCCGGTCAGGATGTTCAGTCGCATAATTCCGGAATTCCAGGTTGAAGAAACGTACCGCATGCTAGTGCTTGCCCGGCGTCGCGAAGTCGCGGTGCACCCGGCCGTCGAGGATATGGACCTGGCGGTCGGCGTGCTCGGCGATGTCGTGCTCGTGGGTCACCAGCACGATGGTCTGGCCGCCCCCATGCAGGTTCTCGAACAGCGCCATGATCTCCTGCCCGGTGGTCGAGTCGAGATTGCCGGTCGGCTCGTCGGCCAGCAGGATGCTGGGGTTGTTAACCAGGGCCCGGGCGATCGCCACCCGCTGGCGCTGGCCGCCGGAAAGCTCGTTGGGCTTGTGGCCCATCCGGTCCTTGAGGCCGACCCGGGTGAGCGATTCTTCCGCCATTTGCCGCCGCTCCTTGCCAGCACATACCGGCGTAGACCAGCGGCAGCTCCACGTTGTGCAGCGCCGAAGCCCGGGGCAGCAGGTTGAAGGTCTGGAAGACGAAGCCGATCTCCCGGTTGCGAATCCTGGCGAGCTGGTTGTCGTTCAACTCGGATACCCGGTAGCCGTTGAGCCAGTACTCGCCCTCGGTCGGCGTATCCAGGCAGCCGATCATGTTCATCAGCGTGGACTTGCCGGAACCCGAGGGGCCCATGATGGCCACGAACTCGTTCTTCCGGATCACCACGTCCAGCCCGCGGAGGGCCCGGACGATCTCCTCGCCCATGACGTACTCGCGCTTGAGATTCCGGGTGACGATGACGGCATCCCGGGGGACATCGGCCGGGAGCTGGGCCATCCGTTCGGCGGTCGAGTCCATCGTGGCGGGGCTCATAGGGGCCTTCCAATAAGGGCTTCGATCTGGGCTTTGGCGCGAAGGTAGTCGAACCGCGCATTCACGGCGTCCACTTCGGCCTGGGCCAGGGTTTCCTGCGAGGTCAGCAGCTCGACGATGGTCGCGGCACCCAGCCGGTAACGCTCCTGCTGCACCCGGAGATCCTCCTCCGCCGCGCGGACGCTGATCTGGGTGATCTCGATCCGCACCCGGGCCGCATCGAGCAGGGCCATCTGGGTCGTCAGCGAGGCCTGGATCTGCCGCCGGGAGTCCTCGGCGTTGGCTTCGGCCACGAACAGGTTGCTCTGCTGGACGGTGACGTTCCGCTCCCGGGTAAACCGGTTGAAGATAGGCCAGGAGACCTGGAGGTTCACCGACCGGTTCTGGAACAGGTCGTAATCGTTCCGGTTGCTGCCGTTGTAGTTGTAGTTGGCGCCGAGGCTGACCGTGGGCCAGTAGGAGGAGCGGGACGCGGCCAGGGTGGCTTCCGCCGCCATCCGGTTGGCCTCGCTGCTCTGCACCCGGGGCGACTGCGATTCGGCCTCGGCCTTGAGCGTGGTGGTATCCACGGCGGTCACCACCCGGTAGAACGATGAGTCGTCCACCGCCTGGACCCGCCTGTCCACGCCGATCAGCCGGCCGAGGTTGGCTTCCGCCTGGGCCAGCGAGGCCTGGGCGTTCACCAGCTGCAGCCGGGCGGTGCCCAGGGTCACCAGGGATCGGAGCGAGTCCGAGCGGGTTGCCGATCCGCTGCCCAGCTTGGCGATCGCGATCTTGAGCTGCTCCTCGGCCCGGCGGACTCCCGCATCGCGGACGCCCATGAGCTGGGCCGCATACAGCGCATTGAGGAACTCCTGCGTGGTATTCAGCTTGGACTGAAAGCGGGCGTCCACCAGGGTGGCATCGGCCGCCGCGCCCGTGGCCTTGGCGGCGCGGACGTCGGCTCCCCGGCGAAAGCCGGTGAACAGGTCCATGCTGGCCGAGAGTCCTGCGCTCACGCTGGTGCTGCTGCTGCTGCCGCTGATAATCTGGCCGGTGACCGGGTCGGTGCGCGACTGGCCCTCGGAGAAGCTGTTGCCGGCGCTGGTCGAGGCGGTCAGGCTGGGAAGAAACTGCCCGTATGCGGCCCGCAACTGGGCGTCCGCATTGCGGACGCTCCCCTCGGCCTGGATGACGGCCGGCTGGACCCGGTCGGCCAGCCGGATGGCCTCGTCGAGTGTCACCGTCGGCCGGGGCTGCGGCTGCTGGGCGGTGAGCGGCGCCACCGGCGCCAGAACGAGAAACGAAAGACCCAATCGAAAACGCATGTTACTCCTTCGGCCTGCGGCGGTCGTAGTCCCGGCGCTCTTTTTCGAAGCGCGCGATCATCTCGGTGTATTTGCTCTGCTGCTCGGGGGTCAGCTGGCGGCGGATGTCATTACTGATGGAGTCCTTGATTGTTTCAAACCGGGACCCCAGGTGACGCCACACGGAGTCCATCTTCGGCTTGTACCGCTCGAGAATGGCTTCGACACTGTCCCGCTGCTCCCGGGTCAGGTCCAGTTTCCGCGCCATGTACTCGATATGGTCGCCTGAGTCATGGCGTCCATGGGCATTCCGCCCCCGGTGCCCATCGCCCCGCTCGGCGACCGCCACGGCGGCGCCGCCGGCCAGGGCGCCTACCGCAAAGGTGGCGAGCAGCAGCAGAGTGGCTTTCCAGGTTGTCTTCATTCAAACTCCATCGAAAGTGGGCCAGGGGGCCAGAGGGCCAGCGGTCCAGGAAGATTCATCGAACTCAGGTGGTGTCGAACGACTACCGCTCCAGCACCACCTGCAGCATCATCTCGTTGTCCATCTGGACCGAGCTGAACAGCGTCTCCGGCGCGTCCCCGGGGAGAATGGCCTCGGCCAGGCTGGGCGCGTCGGTCACCGGGTTGAACGCGAGCCAGAGGGTCATCCCCAGCAGAAACGCGATCGCTGCGGCAATGCCGGGCCGGGCCCAGCGCCCGAGTACCGCCCAGCTATCATCGTCGGCGGCGATCCGCACCATCACCGCGCGGACGAAGCCGGCGTGGTCACCCGGCGCTAACGTCTCCCGGAGCAAATCCCCCAGCCGGGCGTCGCGCTCGTGCTCGAACGGATTGCCAGTCATTCTTCGGCCTCCTTGAATTCGGCCAGGGCCCGGCGCAGTGCGCGGCGGGCGTGAAACACATCCGAACGGACGGTGCCTTCCGGGATCCCCAGCAGCTCCGCGATATCGGCATGGGGGTACCCTTCCGCGTCGAACAGGGTCACCGCCACCCGCTGCCGCTCGGGTAAGTCCGCCAGGGCGGCCGCCAGCCGGGCCCGGAGAATGCCGCGGTCGGTTTCCCGCTCTGGGGAGACCGTCGTCGAGGGAGCGCTCACCGGGATCTCCTCGGTCGTCCGGACCCGCCGCTTGCGGCGGAAATCGGCTGCGGCATTCATCACGATCCGCATCAGCCAGGGCGCGAAGGGCCGGGCCTGATCGAACTTGTCCAGGTTCCGCCAGGCGAGCAGGAATCCATCCTGGGAGGCATCGTCGGCGTCGGCTTCGTGCTGGAGAACGGTGCGAGCGAGGCGGCGCGCCGCGGCGGCATGTCGGTTCACCAACTCGCCAAAGGCCTCTCGGTCGCCCCGGGCGGCCCGCTGGGCGAGTTCGGTGTCGCTCACGTGGGGTTTACGCGAGGTGAGGAAGAATCGTTGAGCGGCGGAGTGGACATGACACTAAGAACAATAGCGGGGTGGGCGGGAGGACGGAAATGCTTACATCCCAATCAATTAGGGAGCACCGCTCGGGGATTGCCCACCTGCCGTGCGATCTACCCGCTCCGCCTCCGCAGCGCCTCGCGGGTCGCCGCCACCGCCAGCCACACGCACAACGCGCCGAAAGCGTAGGCCGCGGTTTTGGGGAGTAGAATGAAAAAGCCCGCGAGCACCACCAGCGCCAGCGCCACCGGCCCGTAAATGGACCGGCGCGCCCCGGTGACCACGGTCCACAGCGCCACCACCGCGCGGCGGCGGCCTTCCCGGCGGCTCCGCTGGTGCTCGACAGGATGTTCGTCCGGCCGCTGGCGGGCGAGAGTGGACGGCAGCACCCGCTGAAATCGCTCCGGGGCGCGCACTTTGCCACGCACGATCTCCGCGCTCCTGGCGATGTCCTTCCGGAACTGGTCCTCCATCTGCTGCGCCAGGTCCCGGTCTTCGATCAGCACGTCCAGTTCGTAATTGCCGAGCAGGCTGGAGGCATTGAGGTTACTGGTGCCGATCCGGGTCCAGCAGGTGTCGGCCACGATGGTCTTGGCATGCAGCATGGGGCCTTCCCATTCAAAGATCCGGATCCCGGAGCGGAGCAGGTCGCGGTAGCCGATCCGGGTAAAGTTCCGGACCAGCGCGACGTCGCTCGACCCCGGCACCAGCATCCGGATGTCCACCCCGTCCCGGGCCGCGTCCACGAAGGCCTGGAAGAGGCGCGGCGGCGGCACCATGTAGGCGTCGGTGATCCACAGGCGCCGGACGGTGCTCGCCGCGAGCATCTCCAGCACCTTGTAGGTCCGCTCCCGCCCCGGCTTTCCTATGATCGTGCGGACCGACGCGTCGCCGCAGGACGGCACCTCGCCTACCGCTTCACTCTCCGCGATGGGCGGCCCGCAGGAGGCCCAGATGCTCTCGAAAGCCCGATCGAGGGACACTGCCGCGGGTCCCCGGACCTCGATCGCGGTGTCCCGCCACGGCAGGATGCCCCTGGCGGAATCCCCCACCCATTCGTCGCCGATGCAGAGGCCGCCGGTGACGGCGCGAGCGCTGTCTCCCACCACCAGCTTGCGGTGATTGCGGGAGAGGTTATCGAAAGCGTCCAGCAGCTTGGGCGGCTTGAACGCCCGGACTTCCACCCCCGCAGACCGGAGAAAGCGCCAGAGCTTGCCCCTGGTGGCCATGCTGCCGAGCCAGTCATAGAGGACCCGCACGGTGACGCCTTCGCGGGCCCGGGTGGCGAGCGCTTCGGCGAACCGCCATCCGGTTGCATCGCTGCGAAAGATGTAGTTCTCGAAATGAATGCGGCGGCGGGCGGTCGCGATGATATCCAGCATGGCCGCGTAGCATTCCGGGCCATCGATCAGGAGCCGGACGTCGTTTCCGGGGATGGGGCGGTGGCCGGCGGCGCGGTCGATCGCCTTGTCGAGCGAGCCGGACATGGCCCGCTCCAACTGGCTGGAAGAACTGGGCTGGGCGGTCACGGTCGGTAGGTTCCCCTGGTTTGGCGCCACCGAGCCCGGCTACACCCGGAGGAGATTACGGCTGGCTGCCGGCGCCGAGGCCGAGACGGTCTTCGTGGGGCCGGAGGGCACTGAGCACGAAGGCGATATGATCATCGAGGGAAACCCCTATTTCCGCCGCGCCCTGGATCACATCGTCCCGGTTTACTCCGCGGGCAAATCCCTTGTCCTTGAGTTTCTTGCGGACGCTTTTCACTTCGAGGTCGGCCAGGCTCCGGGAGGGACGGACCAGCGCGCAGGCCACCAGGAACCCCGAGAGTTCGTCCACCGCAAAGAGGGATCGCGCGAGCGGGGTCTCCCGGGGAACTCCGGTGTAGGCGGCATGGCCCAGGATGGCCCGCTGCCACTCCTCCGGGAAGCCCTCGGCGGCGAGAATTCGCACCCCTTCGGCCGGATGCTCGTCCACCGGGCTGTGGGCGTCGTTGGGGAACCGCTCGTAGTCGAAGTCATGCAGCAGGCCGACGATGCCCCATGCCTCAGGGTCGGCGCCCTCTCCGATCGCCATCGCCCGCATGGCGATCTCCACGGCGTACATGTGCCTGCGGAGCGCCTCGGACGCCGTGTACTCGTGCATGATGGCGAGGGCGCGGTCCCGGTTCCATGTCATGTGTGTCGGTGTCCCCATTGCTCGGTCCAGTCCTGTCCACTGTCCCACTGTCCGACTGTCCCACTGTCCGACTGTCCGACTGTCCGACGGTCCCACCGTCCCACTGTCCCACTGTCCCACTGTCCCACTGTCCCACTGTCCCACTCCCTTACCCTCTTACCCCCTTGTCAATTGGGCGGCCCGCCGAACACCTGCCCCTTGTCCACCTGGGCCGCGGTCAGCGGGACCCGGGCGCCGGGGGTGCCGTCGAGGCTGATCTCGAAGGCATACTGCCCTGGCCGGGGCAGCGGGATGTCGAAGACCAGCACCGCTCCGGCTTCCAGCTCGGTGACGCCGGCCACCGGCTCGCCGAACTGCACGGTGCCTTCCCCGCCCATCAACTCCTGCCCGTCGCCGTCGGTGAACTTGATGCGGATCGAGTGGGTGCCGATCTCGGTGCGCCGGCCCCGTACCCGCAGCACCAGGTGGGTGCGGGCGTTAACCGTGGGGAACGCGGTGACCCAGACATGCTGGAAAATCCCGATGATCGAGAGCTTGCCCTGCTGGTCAATGAGGGCGTAATCGGCGAGAACCGCGAAGTCGAGATGCAATCAGGCGACCCGGATGGAGGTGATGACATCGTTCTGCTTGATCGCTTTGACCACGTCCATGCCGTCCTTCACCTGGCCGAACACCGTGTGCACCCGGTCGAGGTGCGACTGGGGGGCATGACAGATGAAGAATTGGCTGCCGCCAGTGTCCTTGCCGGCGTGGGCCATGGAGAGAGTTCCCGCGACGTGCTTGTGGGTATTGCGGCTGGTTTCGCACTTGATCTTGTAGCCGGGGCCCCCGGTCCCCACCCGGGGATTGTTGGGGTCGCGGGAGAGCGGGTCGCCGCCCTGGATCATGAAATTGGAGATGACCCGGTGAAAGCGGGTGCCATCGTAGAACTCGCTGTTTGCCAGCTTTTCGAAGTTGGCGACGGTGTCGGGGGCTTCTTCGTCGAACAGCTCGGCCGTGACGGTGCCACGGGAGGTCTCTATGGTAGCGGTCTTCATCGAATCGCTCGTGGTGAAAGGTGGCGGAGTTGCTGCAAAGTAGCGGGGCCGGGGGCCGGCCGGGCAGGGGGACGCGCGGTCCGGGCTCGCGGCGGGAGACCGTGCCGACTCATCAGCGGGGGCGCAGGCTCCGCAGCAGCTCTTCCCAGGCGCGATCGGTTTCCACGGGCCGGTGACAGCTGGCGCCGGTGCAGGCGTAGGCGGCCACCGCGGGACCTCCCTCCAGCAGGGCGGCCAGGCTGGGCGGCAGCCGGGCCGGATCCACCGTCTTTGGGGTCAGCCGTTGCACTACCTTGCGGGGAAGGAAGGTAGCGAGGGCCCGGCGGTGCATCCGGTCCGCCTCGATGTTACCCTCGGAACCTGCAATCACCAGGTGGGTGGCCGGATGCAGTTGCCAGTCCACGCCCAGCAGGAAGGTTGCGCCATGGAGGGAGAGCTCGGATGCCTTACCGGCGAAGGCCCGGACGAGCGCGTCACGGCGTTCCCGCCAGCGCGGATCCATGGTGAGTTCGAAGAGTCGCGACAGGACCACCGCGGCAACGCCATTCGGCGATGGCGTGGGAGCGTCCTGCACCGGCTTGGCCGGCACCGGCAGCATCCCCGCCTGGTTCGGCGACGGCACCGCGTCGAAGAGCCCGCCCGAGCCGGGGTCCCAGTAGTCGCGCCATACCCGCTCCATGATGGAATGGCTCCAGGAAAGCCATCCCTCCAGGCCGGTGGCCTCATGGGCATCCAGGGCCGCGGCGGCCGTATTCACCTGGTCTTCCAGCAATCCGGTGATTCCGCCCGGGGCATGAGCCAGGGCATCCGGCTCCGGATTCTCACGCCGGATCCGCTCCAGCGTCCGCAGGGCGTGGTCGCGGGCCCCGGGGTCCTCCAGCACGGTTCCCGCCCGGAGCATCGCGCCGGCCATCATGGCGTTCCAGTTGGTGTACCGGGTGCGGTCAATGAACGGAGTCGGCCGTGCGGCGCGGGCGACCCGGAGTTTCTGCCGGGCGGCGTCCAGCAGGCGGCCGGCCGTGTCCAGCGGATGCTGCAACTGGGCAGCGACCGTCTCCAGCGGCAGCGCAATGAACAGCACGTTCTTGCCGGGGTTGTGGTGCATCTCGCCGGCGGTGCCTATGTCGTAGTACGCGGCGGCGACCTCCAGCTCCTCGGCGCTCAGGACAGCTTCCGCCTCCTGGTAGGTCCAGGTGAAGTAGTCTCCATCGTCGTCCAGGCCGACATCGGCGTCCTGGCTGGCCGCATACCCGCCCTCCGGGTCCGCCAGGACTTCCCCGACCCAGCGCACCGTGTCGGCCGCCGCGGCGCGGTACTCATCCCTCCCGAATACCGAAAACGCATCGAGGTAGGCCCGGAGCAGCTCCGAGTTGTCGTAGGACATTTTCTCGAAGTGGGGAACCATCCAGCGGGCATCGGTGCTGTAGCGGTGGAACCCCCCGCCCAGCTGATCATGGATGCCGCCCCGGGCCATCGCCAGCAGCTTGACCTCGATCATATCCCGTACGACCGGCTCGGGATGGTCCCACCAGCGATGCAGCAGGAGCCCGATGGCAGCCGGATGGGGAAACTTGGGAGCCGAGCCGAATCCGCCGTGGGTGAAGTCGAAGACCCGCTCCATCGCCCGCACCGCGCCGGCCAGCAGGGCCGCGCTGGCCTCGCCCGGGCCCGATTCATCCAGGGACTCGGCGATCAGGTCCCGGATCGCGGCGGCCTGGGTGGTGACCTGGGTCCGCTGCTCCCGGTAGACCCGCAGCACCTGCTCCAGGACCGAGCGAAATCCGGGGCGCCCGAACTTGCCGTCCGGAGGAAAGTAGGTGCCGCCGTAGAACGTCTCGCCCGCCGGCGTCAGGAACGCGGTGAGTGGCCAGCCACCCTGCCCGGTGAACGATTGCACCGCGCGCTGGTACCGGGCATCCACGTCGGGTCGCTCGTCCCGGTCCACTTTCACGCAGACAAAATTCTCGTTCAGAAACTCGGCCAGCGCCGGGTCTTCATACGACTCGCCGTCCATCACGTGGCACCAGTGGCACCAGACCGCACCGATGTCCAGGAGAATGGGGCGGTCGCCCGATGCCGCGGCGGCAAACGCGTCGTCACTCCACGAGTACCAGTGCACCGGCTGGTGGGCGGCCGACTTGAGATAGGCAGAGGTGGCGGAGTCGAGGTGGTTCATTGGGTCAATCTACGGTGGTGAAGCCTTGAACGGTGTGATTGAAGCCACTAGCGGCAACACCGGCATCCGATGCTCAAACATTCATCATGAAGGCACGAAAGAGAATCGACGAAGTCCTGGGTGCGGAGGCCGAGCAATGTTTCAGCCTTTTTTATGTTTTCGTGCTTTCGTGACGGCCTTTTTTTCAAACTTCCCGGATGCCCACGTTTCACCGGACGGACATATATCCACCAGCACGCACCGGTCATGCTGGGGGCGCCGCGCGATACACACCTGGCGCCCGTGCTCGATCAGCAGATGGGAGACCAGGGTCCAGTCCTCCCGCGGAATCACCGCCATCAGGTCCTGCTCGATCTTTTCCGCGTCGGTGTGCGGGGTGAGGCCCAGCAGCCCGCTGAGGCGGGTCACATGGGTGTCCACCGTGATCCCCTCGTTCATGCCGAAGGCATTTCCCAGGACCACGTTGGCAGTCTTGCGGCCGACGCCGGGCAGGGCGCGCAGCTCTTCCATGCTCCGCGGGAGTTCGCCGCCGTGCCTGGCCACGACTGCCTGGGCCATGCCGATGAGGCTCTTCGCCTTGTTGCGGAAGAACCCGGTGGAGCGGATCAGCTCCTCCAGTGCCGGCGTTTCGGCCCGGGCCAGCTCATAGACGGATGGGTAACGGGTAAAGAGCGCGGGGGTGACCATGTTCACCCGGACATCGGTGCATTGCGCCGACAGGATGGTGGCGACGAGCAGCTGGTAGGGCGACTGGTGGACCAGCGCGCAGTGGGCGTCCGGGTATTCCGCCTTGAGCCGGCGCAGCACTTCGAGCGGCGGGGCCCCCGCCGGACGGCGCTTCCGGCGCGGCTTGCTCGCGCGCGCTGGAGTCACCGGCCGGCGACCCGGGCTTCCTGCCCGGCATGGCCGCCGACCCGGGCAAGGAATGCCCCGAGGGGGAGTGCGTTCAGCACGTGCTGCGGGGTGAGCCACCCTTTCCGCGCGATGCCGATGCCGTTGTCCACATGGCGTAAGGTGGGAATGCTGTGGGCATCGGCGCCGATGGAGATCATGATGCCGCGGTCTCCGGCCTTCCTCAGGATTCGCCAGTCGAGGTCCAGCCGGTGAGGATCCGCGTTCAACTCCATCGCGATTCCCTTCTCAGCGGCCTTCTCCATGACGGCATCGAGGTCGATCGGGTACGGGTTCCGGGCCAGCAGCAGCCGTCCGGTCGGGTGGCCGATGATCGACACGAAGGGGTTGTCCATCGCGGCAAGCATCCGGCGGGTCATCTCCGCCTCGTTCATGTTGAAGCGGCTGTGGATCGAGGCGATGACAAAATCCAGCTTGCTCAGCACGGCTTCGTCGTAATCCACCCGGCCATCGGCCAGGATGTCGGCCTCGATGCCTTTCAGCACCCGGATGCCGGCCAGCCGCCCGTTGACCTCGTCGATCTCGTCACCCTGCCGGGCAAGATCATCGGCGGAGAGACCCCCGGCATAGGCGGCGCTCATGCTGTGATCGGTGATGCCCACGTAGCTGTACCCCGCCGCCTGGCAGGCCAGCGCCAGTTGCTCCACGGTCGAGGTGCCGTCGGAATAGTTCGTGTGACAGTGCAGAAGCCCGTGCAGGTCTTCGCGCTGCACCAGCCGGGGCAGCGCGTTCCGCGCAGCGGCTTCGACCTCGCCGGCACCTTCCCGCAATTCGGGCGGCACCGAAGCCAGGCCCAGCTGGCGGTAGAAGGCGTCCTCGTCGGCGGTCGGGACGAAGGTGCTGCCTTTCCAGAGCGCTGCCCCGTCAAGGGCATGCCCGGTCTCCCGGGCCCGGGCCGCGAGCTGCTCCAGGTGGGACTCGCTGCCGGTGGCCTGCACCAGGACGGCCCCGGCGTTGACAGCCGTGGTGACCACGATCTGGGCGGCCGACCCGCCGGCAAAACGCAGGGTGACCCGCCGCTCATCCTGCCCGGAGAACTCGTTGACACCCGGCAGGGTGCGCAGCCGTTTGAAGATCTCCTCCGGCGGCACCGATGCGACGAGCACGAGGACGATGTCCCGCACCAGTTCGCAGCGCCGGCGCACCTCTCCCGCGACGACGACCTGGAGGACGCCAGGGATCCTTTCCAGGTCCTGGCGAAAGGCGTTGGCCTCTTCGTCGGCGTGGTGGGCCAGCCGGAACCCGCTGGTCTGCCTCAGGAACGCGATGCTCTTGAGCAGGTTCTCGGCGGTCTTGGGACCAAACCGGGGGAGGCCGGACAGCCGTCCATCCCGGGCCGCCGCTTCGAGCTCGGGGATCGAATCGATGCCGAGCGTATCGTGGATCTGGCGAATCTTGGCGACGCCGAGGCCGGAAATGGAAAGCATCTCGACCAGGCCCGCCGGAATCTGCTCCCGTAATTCTTCCAGAAGCGAGGACCGTCCGGTCCGGGCCAGCTCGCTCACGATCTGCAGGGTGGCGGGCCCGATGCCTCGGGCCGCCGCCAGGGATCCGTCTTCGAGGGCGGGCTCCAGTTCCCCGGGAAGGCTTCGTAACACTCGCGCGGCGGTGACAAAGGCCCGCACCCGGAAGGCGTTCTCGCCCTTCAGTTCCATGAAGGACGCGATCTGCTCCAGGGTGTAGGCCGCGGTGCGTTTGTCCATCAGGCTGCCCGTTCCGGCTGCCGGGCCACGTCCGAGGCGCGGGCGCCCAGCTCGACCAGCTCGGCCGCCCCGTCCACCGAGTAGAGGTTGGCGGCCGCCCCGCCGGGAAGCAACGGCGCGAACAAGTGGGTGCCATCGGGACGGGTGGCCTGGCCCAACCGGGGACCGCTCACCTCGGCGACGCTGAACCCCACCCGGTCGGGGTGCAGACCGAAGATGCCGAGCACCCGGTACTCCTCTCCGACGGGCGTGACGAACACGCCGTCCAGCGGTTCATGGGGCGCGCCTTCGTTGATCTGGGCCCACAGGGTTCGTTCCGGGAACTGGATGTAGGTGGTCGGGAAGTGGCCATTGCCCTTGCCGCTCCGGGACAGCAACTCCTCGGTTTGCTCCTGGGAGAGCTGCACGACCCGTTGGCCGTCGTTCCAGAAGAGGTAGGCGTTGTGCAGCAGGGCGACGTGCTGGTCCACCGCCTCGCCAACGCCTTCATCGGGGACGATATCCCGGAGCACCTGCACCACGTGGCGGTCGAGCAGAAAGGCATCGCGGTTGGCGGGATCCACCGAGGCGTTTTCCAGCGAACTCCTGATCTCCGGGAATCGCTCCCGGGCGATTCCCTCGAAAACCAGGTGGAACGGAGAAGGGCGTGGTGCAGTCATTCAGGTAAAGTAATGCCGCCGGGGGGCGGCGTGACTAGCGGGGCAGAAAGTCGTGCAGAAGTTGTTTAAACGCTTGTGGAGCCTCGACATAGGGTACGTGGCCAGAGCCGGCCAGAAGGTGGAAGGGCGCGTGAAGAATCTCCGCCGTGGCCCGGGCCGTCGCCGCCGGGATGGGATCGCAGTCGCCGTGGAGGACGATGGCCGGTACGTGCAGCCCGGCCAGGGCGGGGCGCAGGTCGTAATCGCCCAGGCTGGTCCAGACTTCTTCCATCGTGCGCCCGGTGACGCGGAAGGGCGTCATGTCCCGTGCTTTGTCCGGGTCACAGAAGTAGGCGGCCACCGACAGATCGAAGACCTGGCGCCGGTATCGTTCCGGCGCCTGTTCGCGGAGACCACTTTCCCGGAGCTGGCGCCGCTGGTCCTGGAGGGCCGGGTCGAGGTTCCGCTCCGCGAAAATCGCTTCGAACTCCGCACGGGCTTCCCGCCAGGCGGGCGCGTGCGATACCAGGGCCAGGTGGCTCACCTGCCGCGGGTAGCGGGTGGCGTAGAGCAGCGCCAGCAGGCCGCCCCAGGAATAGCCGGCGATCGCCAGCCGGTCGAGTCCCCAGGTCTCCCGCAGCGCTTCGAGGTCTTCCACCTGTTCCTCCCAGCCCACCGGCACCTCCCGCTCCACCGGCGACTGGCCACCCCCCCGCTGGTCGTAGTAGATGAGGGTTCGCCCCTCGGCCAGCACGTCAAAACCGGGGCGCAGGTAGTCGTGATGCGCACCGGGCCCCCCGTGAAGCACCACGACGGGGGGACCCGATCCCACGCGGCGCTCGAACAGGTCCACGCCGCGGATGTTGCGGGAGGTGGTCTCAGCCATAGCTCTCGGTCACGATCCTCACGCTTTCCGAATGAATCGCCGCGATGTCCTCGACCGACCTGGCGTAGCCGCCGGCCATCGTGAGCACCAGCGGCAGGCCCCGGGCCCGCACGGCGCCGGCCACCAGCCGGTCCCGCTCCGCCAGCCCTTCGCGGGTCAGTCCCAGCCGGCCGAACCGGTCCTCGCGGTAGGCGTCGGACCCCGCGAGGTAGAACACCAGGTCCGGCGCCCCCGCATCGAGCACCGGCTCCAGGTGCTGCCGGAGGGTCGCCAGGTAGGCGGCGTCCTCGCAGCCGTCGTCCAGTTCCACGTCGAGGGTACTGGGTTCCCTGTGGAAAGGGTAGTTCTTCCGGCCATGCATGGAAAAGGTAAAGACATCGGGGTCGCCCGCGAATATCCGGGCGGTGCCGTTGCCCTGGTGGACATCGAGGTCCAGGACGAGCACCCGGCCGATGCGTCCTTCCCGCTCCAGCACGCGGGTGGCGACCGCGACATCGTTGAATACGCAGAACCCCTCACCGTGGCCGGGAAAGGCGTGGTGCGTCCCGCCGGCCAGGGTGATGCCGGCTCCCCGGTCCAGGGCATCGCGGGCGGCCTCGAGAGTCGCCTGGACCGTGCGCAGGGACCGCTCCCGCAGCTGTTCGCTCCAGGGGAAGCCGAGCCGGCGGGCGTCTGCCGCCGGCAGGGTGCCGTGCAGGATCTGGTCGAGATACTCTGGCGTGTGCACCAGGGCGAGGGCCCAGCGTTCGGCGCGATCGGGCTCGAGGATGGCGTCCGCGGGAAGGATTCCGCGCCGGATGACCGCGTCCCGGATCAGCGGGTACTTCGCGATGGGAAAACGGTGCCCGGGCGGCAGGTCTATCGTGAAACGGGCCGACGACCAGGCCCGGAGGGAAAGCCTGCTATCGGCCACCGGCAATCGGCAATCGGCGATGGCTGGTCACAACAACACCGCCAGCGCGTCCGCGATCTGTTTGACGGCCGCTTCTTCCTCGATGGCGAACGGATTGGGGACGTCGCTGTCCACGTCGACCTGGCCCAGGATGAGGGCACCCCGGCGGATGAGCACCACCAGCTCGGAACGGGTGAACGCGTTGCAGGCGATGTAATTGGTGATGGCCCGGACATCGCCCACGTTCTGATCTTCGCCGGTGGCCACCGCGGTGCCGCAGACGCCGTGGCCCACCGCAATCCGGGTGTGCTCGGTTTCCCGGCCGGCGTACGCCTCGAGGACCAGGTCCTCGCCGTGGAGCATGTAGAGGTACACCGAGGTGTACGGCGCGCCCGCCGCCTGCATCCGGTCGGCGGCAAGCTGAAGCAGGGCCTGGCGGCCGACTTCGCGGGCGAAGGCGCCCCGGAGGGCGGCGACGATACGTTCGGGGTCGAGGACCGAGGGCATGCTGTGGGTCTCTAGGTTGAGCGGGATCCCAGGGTGGCGGTCACGGTCTGCCGGTTTCCGTTCCGGATGAATTCGAGCTGGACCTCGTCCCCGGCCCGGTGGGCACGGAGCGCATCGGTCATGGCCTGCAGGTCCTGGACCGGATGATCGCCGATCCGCACCAGGATATCGCCCTCGACCAGGCCGGCTTTCTCGGCGGGGCTTCCGGCCCGCACGCCGGAGATCCGCACCCCGCCGGGATTCTCAGTCATGTCCGGCACCGTCCCCAGGTAGGCTCCGTAGCCGGGGGTGGCGACGGCCCCGGCGTGCGGATTGGGCGGCGCCGCGTCCACGAAGGTGAGCGGCGCGGCGCGTTCCGCCAGGGCTCGCACGATGCTCGCGGTATAGTCGGCGACCCGGACCAGCCCGTCCACGTTGATCAGGTTCCAGTCATCGCTGGTACGGTGGTAGTCCTCGTGGAGATCGGTGAACAGGTGCAGCACCGGCCGCTTGGCCGCGAAGAAGGACGCCTGGTCGCTGGGGCCGTAGCCATCGCCCTGTTTCTTGAGGTCGAACCCGGCGTACCAGTTCAGCGAGTCGAGCAGCGCGGGAAACTCCCGGGCCGTTTCGACGCCGTACGCCACCAGCCGCCGGTTCTTCAGCCGTCCCACCATGTCCATGTTGATCATGGCCACGGTGGCCATGAGCGGGTAGAGCGGCTGCTTCACATACCAGGCCGAGCCCAGCAGGCCCAGCTCCTCCCCGCTGAAGGCGATGAACACCACGGTGCGCGCCGGCGGATGCATCGCAAGGCGGGAGGCAATGTGGATCAGGGCGGCGGTGCCGGAAGCATTGTCGTCCGCGCCGTTATGGACCTGGCCGCGGACGTCGGGGTCGAGCGCGCCTGACCCGGGCCCGCCCAGGCCCAGGTGGTCATAGTGCGCCCCCACGATGACGATCTCGTGGCGCCGAGCGGGGTCCCGGCCCGGCAGGACCCCGATCACGTTCCGGGCCCGGACCTCTCCCAGCCGGAGCTGGGCGACGGCCGGCGCATCGCGGGCAACCGTGAAAGTCTGGAACCAGCCCTGGGAGGAGGGCTGCAGTCCGGCCGCCGCAAACCGGCGGGCAATGTACTCGGCGGCGCTATCGGCGCCCCGGCTGCCGATGAGACGGCCGGCCAGCTCATCGGAGGCCAGGTAGCGGACGTCCGCCAGCAGCGTGTAGGCCTCTGGTGTGGTCTGGGCGGCGGCGGGCAGGGCCAGCAGCAGGGCAAGGAGGGCAGGCTTCAGTGATGTCATGGAGCAGGAAATCTAACGGGAACCGCCGGATTTTGGGCAGGGAATCTCGATTTTCAGGCGTTTCAGCGTTGCCGCACCTTCGCTGGGGCTATATCTTGACTGTGGCGCCGGTTAGCCGGCTCCTACCCATGACGAGATCCTCAGCCATTGCCGACTGCTTCGCGCGGGTGGTCTTCCTTCTTCGAGACGTTCCAGATGACCGGGATGCCCAGAAGGACGCGTTCCGTGCGCTCCTGATCCGGATCACGGACCAGCCACTCCGCATTGCGGTCGGCAACGGCCGCCTCCTGGTCGACGACGAAGTCGTGGAGCCGGAAACGCCCGGCACCGTCGCCTTGCGGCGCCAGTTGCTGGGCCACGGGGTCGGCGCGCTCTCGATCCCTCCGGGGCTCAATCCCGGGCAGGTGCTTACCGTGGTCCGGGCGATGGCCGCCCCCGTCGGCGCCTTTCCCCGCCTGCAGCAGCTTGCCGATCATTTCACCGTCTCCGGCGTGGATGGCGTGGTCATCACGCCGCCGCTGCCGTCCGCGTCCGTCAATGCGACCGAGCCGGTTTCCCGGAACACGCCGCCCAGGGCCGTGGCGCCGCCCGCCCTGCCGGATCCCGAGGAGGCCGCCGATGACGCGGGCGAGATTGCCGCGCTGGGCCCCGATGCCGCCAACGAGGAGTCGGTCGGGCTGCTGCACTTCGTCACCCTGGAGATGAAGTCCATCGGCCGGCTGGACGAGTTGCTGATCGAACTGGAGCGCCATCCCAGTTCGGCCGACACCGGGGAACTGCTGAACGAGGTGCTGGCGTTTGGCGAAGGGGCCAGCCAGAAGGAGGAATGGGAGGAACTGGCCCGGGTGGGGGCGGCCCTGGTGCGGCTGGAGAGCCAGGCCAGCGACGAATCGCAGCGGCGCCTCTACGGGATCGCGCTGCGGCGCCTGATCTCTCCTTCCAGCCTGGAGCAGATCGCCCGGCTGCTGCCGCTGAGCGAGCAGCGGGAGACCGCCATCACCACTCTCCGTCGGATGGGCGCCGACGCTACCGAGGTGCTGGTCCAGTTGCTGATCGCCGAAACCGACGTGGGCCGCCGGCGGGTGTACTTCAACGCCGTGACCCAGATGACCGAGGGGTCCGAACTCCTGGTCCACATGCTGGGCCACGACGAGTGGTTCGTGGTGCGGAACGTCGCCGAGCTGTGCGGTGAGATGATGCTGGAGGAGGCGGTGCCCAGCCTGTCCCGGCTGCTCAGCCACAGCGACGAACGGGTGCGCCGGGCGGCGGCCGGTGCGCTGGGGCGGATCGGATCCGCGGCGACCCTGGAGCCGCTGCGCAACGCCCTCCAGGACACCAGCGCCATGGTCCGGCTGCAGGCCGCGTCGGCGGTGGAAGGCACCCGGGGCAAGAGCCTGGTCCCCGCCCTGATTCGTCTGCTGGAGGACGAAAGCCATCCCGACGTTCAGCGGGAAATGCTGCATGCCCTCGGCCGCACCGGCACCCCGGAGGCGGTGGAGGCGCTGGTCCGGGCCAGCCAGCCGGCGCGCGGTCTGTTCAAGAAAAAGTCCACCGCGCTCAGGGCCGAGGCGGTCGAAGGGCTCCGGCTGGCCGGCGGGCCGGAGGCCGCCGCCGCGCTCAAGGACCTGCAGAAAGACAAAGAGGACGCCGTCCGTCATGCGGCGGTTTACGCCCTCAAGACCGTGCTGCAAACTCCCCGGAACTGAGTCCGCCGCCAGCCCGGTACGACCAAGCTCGAACTACCACAGAACAGGCCCATTTCTCTCGGACGCCAGCCCTGCCCGAGACAACAAAGCACGAAATGGTCCCGCCCATCTCTCCCGGATTTCGTGCTTGGTCGTCCCTACCGGGGGACCAGGTCGGTCCCGCTTCCTACTTTTCTGGCAAAGGCGGCCAGCACCCGGGCCGCCTGTTCCACGTCCGATAGCGCGATCATCTCGTTGGGGCTGTGCATGTAGCGGAGGGGGACCGACACCAGGCCGGTTGCCACGCCGCGGTGCGCGGTGAAGATGGCGTCGGCATCAGTGCCGGTCCACCGCGGGGCGGCATGCAAGGCGAACGGGATCTTCTCGGCTTCGGCTGCTTCGACCAGCAGGTTGAACACCCCGCTGTTGATCGCGGAACCGCGGCTCAGGACCGGACCCCCGCCCAGCTTGATCTCCCCGTGCTGTTTCTTTTCGATGCCGGGGCAGTCGGTGGCGTGGGTGACATCCACCACGATCGCGATGTCCGCCTCCAGGCCGGTCGCCGAGGTCCGGGCGCCCCCGCCGGTGTAGGAGATCTCTTCCTGGGTGGTCGCCACCGCGGTCACCGTCACGGTGGGGCGCTCGGCCGCCAGCAGCCGGAGGGCTTCCAGCACCACGAAGGCGCCGATCCGGTTGTCGAGGCTCCGGCTGACCAGCCGGCCTCCCGGATATTCCTCGACGCCGGCGGCCAGGACCCCGGCATCGCCCACCCGCACCCGGGCCGTTGCCTCTTCCCGGGTATTGGCGCCTATATCAATCCAGAGGTCGCTGGTCCGGGAGACCTTTTCCCGGTCCTCCTTTTCCATCAGGTGAATGGCCTTCTTGCCGATCACCCCGTGCACGGTTTCGCTCCGGCCCAGGAGCAGCACCCGCTGCCCCACGAATACCTGGGAATCCCATCCACCGATCGTGTCGAAGTAAACAAATCCCTCGGCGTCCACGTGAGTGACCATGATGCCGATCTCGTCGATATGGCCGGCGAACATGATGCTGGGACGTGCCTCTCCCGAGAGCGTTGCGTAGGAATTGCCGCCGTTGTCAGCCCGGACCTGGTCGGCAAACTTTTCGGCCTCGGACCGCCACAGCCGCGCGGGCAGGCTCTCGAAGCAGGAGGGCCCGGGAGAATCCAGCAACTTCTTGAGGAGGGCGAGGGAAGACGTTTCCATGTCGTTGTTCTATCTGTCGTCGGGATACCCATCACTACCGGTTGAACTGCCGTATATCGGCCCCTGGCCGGAATACTTGAACCTTCCCGGGAACCCCTCCCACTGCCCACTCCTCACTCCTGACTCCTCGTTTCTATCTCTTTCCCGCCACCCGCCACAGCATCGCCCCCATGGCCAGGAAAATGGCCATGGCCACCAGGTCGCTGGCGGCAAAGGCGCCCAGCCCGCTCTCCACTCCTGCCAGGTGGGCCAGGTAGTCCGCGGCCGGGATGTTGGCCGCCGCGGCGCGGCTGTTCAGGATAGTGGCGAGGCCCGCGACGAAGATACCCGCGATGGCGCCTCCGGCGATGAGCCCGCTGGAGAACAGGACACCCGGGCCTGATTCCAGTTCGGCAATAGATTCGGTGCCGGGGCTCTTTTTCCGTTCCACCAGCCAGCGGATGACGCCGCCGGCAAACATGGCGGAGGAGGTCGAGATCGGCAGATACACCCCCACGGCGATGGGCAGCGACTGGAGACCCATGAGTTCAATGCCGATGGTGATGAAAACGCCGAGAAGCACCAGGGTCCAGGGCAGCTTCTGGGTCAGGATCCCGTCGGTGACCAGGGCCATGATGGTGGCCTTGGGGCTGTCCAGCTTGGTAATGGGCTTGCCGTTCAGCTCGCGGACCCGGCCCCCGATCCCGGGGTCCACCAGGAAGGCAACTTCCCGGGTCTGGGGATCCACCAGATACTTCCCGGCGGTGATGCCCTGGGTGATCACGTTGACCCGGACCACGCGGTATTCTTTTCCCTGGTGCTGCATCATCTCGCCGGTGGCGGTGATAGAGCGGTCCGGCGAGTTCCCTTCCGGGATCTCCAGGGCCACGCCGGGATGGGGTTCGGGGACAATGTTGGTGTAGGTGCTGTTGAGCAGGGTGAGGGTCCACCCGATGACCAGGGCGGACGTGAGTGCGCCGATCATGATGCCGACCTGCTGCTTCCAGGGCGTGGCGCCGACGAGGAAGCCGGTCTTGAGATCCTGCGAAGTCGCCCCGGCGTTGCCCGCGGCCACCGCGATGACGGCGGCCAGCGAAATGGCCCCCACCCGGTGATCCACTCCGGTCCACCCGATAATGAGAAAAATGAAGCAGATCCCGATCAGGGCGGCGATGGTCATTCCGGAAATCGGGTTGGCGCTGGAGCCGATCTCGCCAGTGATCCGGGAAGAGACGGTGACGAAAAAGAACCCGAACACGATGATCAGGACCGCGCCCAGCAGGTTGACGGCCAGGGTGGGCAGCAGGGTCAGGGCCAGGGCCAGGACGATGGCACCGAGAACGGTAATCCAGACCGGCAGGTCGAGGTCGGTGCGGATGCGCTCGGCCGCAACGCCCATACTGCCCCGCAGGTCCTGGAACCCGGAGCGGAACGCCCCGACGATGGTCGGCAGCGACCGGATCAGCGCGATGATGCCGGCGGAGGCCACCGCCCCGGCGCCGATGAAGAAGATGTAGTTGGCGCGAATCTCGCCCGGGCTCATCCCGGAAATCAGCGTGGCGCCGGGAAAGAGCGGGGTGGTCAGCCCCTCGCCGAAGAACTTGATGGCCGGCACCAGCACCAGGTAGGCCAGCGTCCCCCCGGCAAACAGGTACCCCGCGATCCGCGGCCCAATGATGTAGCCGACGCCCATCAGTTCCGGGGAGACCTCCGTGCTGGCGACGGCCCCGGGATAGGCCCGGGTGGCGAACGAGGGGTACTCCTTCCAGGCCTTGAGGCCGGCCATCAGGAACTTGTACCCGAAGGCGAGCCCAAAGGCCTGGAACAGCAGGCGGGCCTGCAGCCCCCCCCGTTCGCCGGCCTTCAGCACCTCGGCACACGCGGTGCCCTCCGGGTAGGTGAGTTTCCCGTGTTCCTTGACGATCAGGGCGCGGCGCAGGGGAATCATCATCAACACCCCGAGGATGCCGCCGACCACCGCGAGGACCGCCACCTTCCCCACGCTCAGGTCATACCCCATCAGGAGAATCGCCGGAACGGTGAAGACGATACCGGCAGCGATGGACTCGCCGGCCGACCCGGTCGTCTGGACCATGTTGTTTTCCAGGATGGTGCTGCCGAACCGGCGAAAAAAAGCCACCGCAATGACCGCGATGGGAATGGACGCCGAGACCGTCAGGCCGATCTTGAGCGCCAGGTAGACGCTGGACGCGGCGAAGACCACCCCCAGCAGGGCCCCCAGCACGACGGCCCGGGTGGTGAACTCCCGGGGAGCCTCGGCGGCGGAGACATACGGCTGAAAGACCGGGTCCTCGGTCGGAGCGGGACTCGCTGTGGGCGGCATGCGGGTTTCCTCGACGGGTTAAGCGGGGAGATAGGGGCGCCCCAAGCTACGCCGGGACAGTGAGTTCGTCCAGCGTGTGGCCCAGGTCACGTGTGAGCACAGTCACTGTGAAAAGCCTCCCGATGGTCCAAACTCCATCCACATCAGGAAGACATTCCATCGCTGGCCGCACGTTCACGTTCGAAAGGGTGTTTCCAATGCTCGAAACGATCTTCGTGATTCTCCTGGTGCTCTGGCTGCTGGGCATGGTCACGTCGTACACGCTCGGCGGGTTCATACACGTCCTCCTGGTGCTGGCGATCGTCGCCATCGTGGTACGCGTGATCCAGGGGCGGCGACCAATTTAGGCAACCAGTTTCTCACCCATCAACAACAGGAGCCGGACATGGCTGACAATAGAGAGAAGAACCGGAAGGACGAGCCGGATGCCAACCGTGACCCGATCACGGGAGCCCCGGGCTCGCACCCGGTGGGAACCGGGCTGGGCGCGGCCGGCGGGGCCGCGGCGGGTGCCGCCCTGGGCGCGGCGGCAGGCCCGGTGGGCGCGGTGGTCGGCGGCGCGGTCGGTGCGGTCGCCGGCGGGCTGGCCGGCAAAGGCGCCGCGGAAGCCGTGAACCCCACGGTGGAGGACACCTACTGGCGCGAGAACTACGCCAGCCGTCCCTACGTGACCCCGGGAACGGACTACGATACCTACGCCCCCGCCTACCGCTACGGCTGGGAGTCCCGCGGCCATTTCATCGGCAGCAGCTTCGATGAGGTGGAATCGGACCTGGGCCGGGAGTGGGACAAGGCGAAGGGCAAGTCCAGCCTCGGCTGGGACCGCGCCCGGGAAGCCGCGCGGGACGCGTGGCACCGGGTCGAACGGGCCCTTCCGGGCGACGCCGACAACGACGGCAGGTAGGAAGTGCCGGGACTCGAGATCGTGCTCCCCCGGGGGCATCAACCCAGGCCGCGTCAAAGGACTACCATGAAACCGGCAGGAATCGCAGGAGTCGTGCTGATCATCCTCGGCGTGCTGGCGCTCGTCTTCAAGGGCTTCAGCTTTACCGACCGGGACAGCCACGATCTCGGGCCCATTGATATCGTCACCGAACAGAAGGAGACGGTGCCGGTCTCGCCCATCCTGGGCGGACTGGCCATCGTCGGCGGTGTCGTGCTTCTGGTGGTGTCACGACGAACGAAGGCGTAGGGAAAAGGGGGCCAGGGGGCAAGTCAGCCCCTGGCCCCCGTCCCACTCGCCATCAGGAACTCGGAATCCGGTCGAGCCGAGCCGCCGCTTCCCGCAGCATCTCCTCCGTTTTGCAGAAGGCAAATCGCACCAGCGTTCGCCCCATCGACTTGTCGCTGAAGAAGCTGGAGCCGGGGACCGGGGTCACCCCGACCTCCTCGGTGAGCCAGTAGCTGAACTCCACGTCCCCCAGGCTGCTCAGCCGGGAGAAATCCGCCAGCACGTAATAGGCGCCTTCCGGAGGGGTCAGCGCGAAGCCGGCGCCCGACAAGACCCCGCACAGGAGGTCGCGGCGGGCCCGGTACCCGGTGGAGAGGGCGGCATAGAACGCCGCATCGCACCGCTCCAGGGCGACGGCCACCGCCTCCTGGAGGGGGGCCGGCGACCCCACGGTAAGGAAGTCGTGCACCTTGCGGATTGCATCCGTCTCCTCCGGCGGGGCGATGATCCACCCCACCCGCCACCCGGTGACGCTGAAGGTCTTGGAAGCACCGCTGATGGTGATGGCAAGGTCGCGCATCCCGGGAAGCGTGGCGATGGGAAGGTGGGGCCCGTCGTAGCGAATATGCTCGTAGATTTCGTCCGTCACCGCGTAGATGCCGTGGCGGACACAGAGGCGGGCGATCCCGTTAAGCTCGGCCTCGGTCAGCACCCGGCCGGTGGGATTGCTGGGGGTATTCACGATGATCGCGCGAGTTCGGGGGCTGATCGCCGCCGCCACCCGGTCGAGGTCGAGGGGCTGCCCGGGCCGCAACGGGACGTATACCGGCCGCGCATCGCAGAGCACCGCGTCCGGCCCGTAATTCTCATAAAAGGGCTCCGGTATGATCACTTCGTCCCCCGGGTCCACGATGGCCATGAGGGTCGCGGCCATCGCCTCGGTGGCGCCGCAGGTGACGGTGATCTCCCGTTCCGGGTCCACGGTCATCCGGTACCAGTCGTGGTACCGCGCGGCCAGTGCCTCGCGCAACCGCCGGGACCCCCAGGTGATCGCGTACTGATTGATGTCGCCGGCAATCGCCGCGGCGGCAGCCTCTTTCAGGACATCGGGAGTGGGAAAATTGGGGAAGCCCTGGGCCAGGTTGATGGCATCGTGTTCCCGGGCCAGCCGGGTCATTCCCCGAATGACCGACTCGGTAAAGGTCCGTGTGCGCCGGGCGATGTGCATAGATTCCGGGGGGAAGGGAAGACGGAAAGTAAGGGGGCCAGGGTGCCAGGGGGCCAGGGGAGCACACTCCAATCTGAAATCAGCAATCAGCAACCTCACATCCCATGTCTCGAGCCTTTGTCAATGAAGATCACGGAGGTCCCGATCCGCGGCACCGGTTTCCGCTGCCGCCACGGGACGACCCGGAATACGATGCGGCGTCAGCCAGGGCTCTGCTGCAGGGTGCGCACGAGGGCGACTCGGCGGCAGCCGAAGAAGCGACCGGGTATCGCTTTGGTGAGCCAGGGCTGGTGCCCCACGTGCTGGTGATCCTGGCGCGGGCGCGGAAGGCAGGGAATGACCGGCTGGAACAACTGGCCGAGCGGTTTCTCACCCGGGCCGGTGTCGGGGCGGACTAGGAGGACTTTCTTGAACGGCCGGTGAGCCAGGCGCCCGCGAAACCCAGCAGCAGGGCCGCCACGGTCATGAAGGCCACGACTTCCAGCATCGCCTCCGTGTGGGGCGCCGGTATGGGAGCCTGGACCAGGTTGAAGCGGGTGAGGATCAGCCAGGCTCCCAGTGTAGCGAAGAAGGCCGCCAGCGCCGTGGTAATCGCGGCGGCGGGAGCCTGCTTTCCGCGCCCGATCACCATGCCGGCAAACAGAAACAGCGCCAGCCCTCCGGCGCTGATGTAGCCGTAGGGGAAGCGCATGCTGTCGGAGGTGAGTGAGCCGGCCGTGAACCAGGCGAGGAAGACGAGAAAGGCGAGGAGGGCCGCCATCCTACCGGGTTTCGTCGCTGCCGCCCAGCGGAGACTCTCCGCCCAGGGCATCGGCCGGGATGGCCGATCCGTCGGCCCCCAGCAGCGCGAAGAGCTTCCACTGGAGCTGGCGCGCCATCGAGGGATTGGAACCGTTGTACATCACGGAGACGATCATCATCCCGTCGGGCCGCCCCAGGTATCCCGATACCGTGGAAACCTGTCCCAACGTACCAGTCTTGGCCCGCACGACGCCCTGGCCCAGGCCCGCGGTCAGCCGCCGCAGGGTGCCCACGCCGTTGGCGGGCAGCAGCATGGGGAAGTTGCGCCCGCCCGGCGTGGCCGGCAGCCGGGCGAGGTAAGACACAAAGGTGAGCGGCGAGGCCCGATCGTCGTAGGAGAGCCCGCTGCCGTCCACCAGCCTGAGCCCGTCCGCCGCGCCGGCGATCTCCTGCACATGCTGCATCATCATCTGGGGTGCCCGCTGCCCGCCGGCCCACCGTAGCAGCAGCTCGGCGCCCAGGTTGTGGCTGCGCCGGTTGACGTCGCTGGCCAGCGAATCGAAGACCGGCGAGTGCACTTCGGCCAGCACGGTGGAGATGGGCCCCGGCATGCGGGATGGTGCCCGGGGCTCCTGCACCCATTCAATGCCGGCTTGCGCCAGCGCGGTGGACCACGCCCGCGCGAGGACCTCCTTGGGGTTCGAAGCGACGGTGGTGAACCCTCGCGGCGCCGCCGCGACGCCGATGGTACCGCCCACCACCCAGCCGCCGCCACTGGTCGGCGCCAGCGTCAGCCGGCTGCGGCGACCCGCCACGGTGACGGCCCGGATCGAGACCAGGGACCCTACCCCCGCGGGTGACTCGCCACCCAGTGCGGCGCGAGCGCCGGACCGCGCACCGGGGCGAATGGTGAAGCTGACCACGTTCTCGTGAATCGTGAGGGTTCCGATGAGCGGCGCGAAGAGACGGCCCCAATGCCGGTTGGCCCACGCGTCAGGATAGGAGGCTGAGGCGAGGCCGTTTTCGCTCTTGACCTGGAGCGGGCCGAACAGCCTGCGGATGCCCAGATGAGAGAGCTGCTGCGCCAGGTCGGCCAGCCGGGGACCGGCGCCGGAGGGGTTTTCCAGGGACGGGTCGCCATTCAATTCCAGCGACCAGGTGCCCCGCCATTCACCGCTCGCGGGCTCGATGAAGCCCGATCCCGTGACCCGGGTCGATCGGGTGGCGTCGGAGCCGAGGACGGTGCGCGCAAAGCCGGTGGTGAAGAGCTTGACGGTGGAGGCGGGAATCAGGCTGGTTTCCGGCGCGATGCTCCAGAGCAGTTCACCCCGCTGGTCAGCGATGGCTATGCCCCAGGTTCCCGGCGCCCGGCGGCTCGCGTTAGTGTACCACGCGGCCAGCTGAGTTCGCTGTTCCCGGGTAAGGCTCTGCGCGCCAGCCATTGTGGGCGGTAAGAACCCCAGGACGCCCAGGACGAGGACCAGCCGGGATCGAAACGGAAACGTCATCAGCGGTACTCCTCAGCTACTGGCCGGAATCGGCCCTCCCGACCTACAATTGCAAGAGCCAGGCCCGGCGGATGTGACCTGGGACCCCAATGTAACAGTCAACTTGCTGACCCCGGTAGAGTTAGGACCGTTCTCGCGGTCCAGGATCCGGCCGAAAGTCGGCAACTGCATCATAACACGACGGGAAAAGGTGCCGGTGCGTTCCTACGATCCGGCAGGAGTTTCCGGCGGGCGGAACGACCAGTGGTAGAGCAACATGGAGCCACAGCGGCCGGCGCACAGTTCCCGTCCTTCCCGCTCGAGGACCTCCCGAAGGCTGGGGTCGATGTTGTCGTAGGCGAGGTATTTCTGGTCGATCCCGATCAGTACCGAACCGGCATCTGCAAAGCGTTCGCGGATCGCCCCGGCCGAGGTCAGGGTGGGGCGGCCGGCGTACGCGTCGGGGCTGCCCATCGGCTTCATCCGGTAGGGATGGTCGAACCCTCCCGTCGTCGAGTCCCGGCTCCAGCTTTCCAGCAGGGCCCGCTGCACGGTGAAATCCAGCCGGCCCCAGTAGTGCAGCGCCACCAGCGGCTGGGCGCTGCCAATGGGCAGCCGGGCGAGTTCCGGATGCCGCTGCAGCAGCGACTCCGATTCTTCCCAGCCCGCGGACTGCCGGGCCGTCATCAGGCGCCGGGAGGTATTGAATGCGGGCATCGTGAGAACAACCCCCGCCGCGATGACCGCGAACCCGGTGGCCACTGCCCCGCGGGGCCCAATCCATGAGGGGAGTGCTATCATGGAGAAATGCCGGTCCAGGTAGCGGTGCAGCGGCGCTGCGGCGGCGGCGGCGGCCACGCCGGTGGCCAGGAGCAGTGCGGGGATCGCGACCAGGACGTAGCGCTCCGATTTCCAGGGAAAGACCAGGCTGTGGAGCAGGATGGGGACGGCAAACCAGGCGAGCAGCAGGCCGCCCAGCCTCCGGTGCTGGAAGATGGCCGCGAGGAATATTAGCGGCGACAGCGACACGATCAGCGGAAAATGACCGGATAATGCGCGATAGTAGGCCGTCACCGGCCCCGGCCCATCGGCGCTCAGCCGTGCCCACATGGGCACGGTCCGGGCTTCCACCAGCAGGCTCCGCATGAAGTCGAACTTGAAAACCAGGAGGAAGACCGCCACGGTTATTCCCATCGCGGTGAGTTGCCAAGGGACGCTCCAGCGCCATGCCTTTCGGCCCAGCCGGGAGAGATCGCCGAATCCAGTCAACGCCACGAAGAGCCCCGCGCCCGCCCCCACGCTCAGGGTGGTGAGCTGGACCGATGCGGCGTAGGCAAACGCCAGGAAAGCGAACAGAGCCCAGCCCCAGTCGCCGGCCAGTCGCCGGGCGTGCAGGCGGTCCGGCTCCAACGGGCGCCGGACCAGCATCCAGGTGGCGAAGAAGGCTGCCACCCCGCCGAGCAGTTGCAGGGTATAGAATCGCCCGAACCGGGAGAGTCGGAGCCCTTCAGGATAGATCGCCAACAGCAGGGTGGCGATGACCGCGGGCCAGGGTCCCGCCACCCGCCACGCGATGATGGCGAACAGGCCCAGAGCGAGGGTGCCGATGACCGCGGACGGGAAACGCACTGCCACTTCCAGCTGGTCGAAGCGGGGCAGCGCCGCGGCGACCAGGGCCGAGTACTCCAGGCCCCGGGTGTACCGGGTACCCGAGGGGAGCAGCGGCTCGCCGCTCTCCAGGAGGGACTGGGCGACGAAATAGTGGTTCATTTCGTCGGAGGCCAGGGTATTGAGCCCCAGGTTGGCGAAGCGGAGGTAGGTCCCCCATGCGACGATGAGGAGAACCAGGGCCAGCGCTATCCGGGTGGAGCTGAGGCGGGACGTTATCAACTAGTTGATCCGTTCAGTGATGCGATAGCGGGGTTGGGTGGGCGCATTCAGGAAGACCATCATCTCTCCCACCAGGCCGATGGCCACCGCTTGAATACCCAACACAACGAGAAATAAACCCGTGAGCAGGATCACCCGGCCCACCGATCCGACCGGCCCCAGGCCGTTGAGGATGACGACGCCCAGAGCGATGATTCCTGCGGTCATCAGGAACCCTCCAATCGGGCCGAAGAACCGTAGCGGGCGGGTAGTGAATCGCAGGATGACAAAAATGCCCAGGATATCCACGATGCGGCGCAGGTACAGGAGCGGGCGGTACACCCGGGTCCGGCGGTCCCCGTCGTGCTGGGGCGTGTCGACCTCCTCGGTGGTGTAGCCGGCCCGCTCGGCCAGGAGAGCGAAGAACCGGAAGGAGTCGCCGTAGACCGGTGTATTGAGCAGCACCTCCCGCCGCATGGCGCGTACCCCGCAGGCGACATCCCGGAGATTGCCACCCGCGGTCCAGCGGAGGAGCCAGTGAAACACCCGGTTCTGCAGCACATTGAACCAGGAATCCCTGCGGGGCCAGCGGCGCCCGCTGACCAGGTCGATGCCCGCCAGCACCCGGTCGATCAGCCGGGGGACGTGACCGGCTTCGATCCGCGGGTAGGCGGGCAGGGTCAGGACGACGTCGCCCCGGGCATGGGCCCCGGCGGCATTATAGAGGCTCGATTCATCGATGAGCTGGGCGACCTGGAGGATTCGAATCGGCTCCCCCTGGCGGCTCTGCTCCAGCAGTTGCGCGACTTCGACTTCGAAGCCCGGCTCACAGATAAAAATGAACTCGTAGGTCCACCCCCGGTCCCGCAGGGGGCGGGAATACTCGTGGTAGAGCGGGACCAGCGGGGCCGGTTCCTGCCATACCGGTACCAGCACGGAGACCAGGAACCCGCTCTCGGTTCCCGAGGTCACGACGGGGGGTGATACCAGCGTCACGAGACCCCCCGCACCAGGATTGGGGCGGGCCGCCGGCCGCTACGGTGCCGCCGGAGCATGACCTCCGACACCAGGCCCAGCAACAGGAGAAAACATCCCAGGTTCAACCAGACCAGAGGCAGGGCCGGAAGAATCATGCTGACCGACGGTCCCGGTTCAATGGTTTCCAGGATCGCGGGCAGCGTCGATACGGCGGCGGCGACAAAGCAGAGGCCAGTTCCCCGCGCGAACAGGTTGAGCGGACGCTCGCGAAACGAGCGAATCAGGGAGAGCACCAGCAGGTCCGACAGCACCCGCGGGACTCGCGAAAAACCGTACTTGCTCCGCCCATGGCGTCTCGGCTGGTGGCGCACCGGTATCTCGGTGATCCGGGCGCTCCGGAGGCCCGCGGCCACGGCGGGAATGAACCGGTGCATGTCGGAATAGAGGGCGAATCCCTGGAGCAGCTCCCGGCGGTAGGCCCGGAGAGTACAGCCGGTATCCCGGATCTCCACGCCGGTCAGAGTCCGCATCAGGAGGTTGGCCAGCGCCGAAGGGAGCCGCCGATAAGCCGAATCCTGCCGTTCCACCCGGAACCCGGCGACCAGATCGTAATCGTCTTCGTCGAGAATCCGGACCAGGCGGGGAATGTCGGCGGGATCGTTCTGCAGGTCGCCGTCCATGCTGACGAGGATGGGCCCGCGCGCCTCGTCAAACCCGGCCTTGAGCGCGGTGGTCTGGCCGTAGTTCCGGGCCAGCCGCACCATCCGGATCCGGGAATCGCCGGCGGCGAGCCGGCGACCTTCGTCCGCGGTCCCGTCGGTGCTTCCGTCGTCCACCAGCAGCAGCTCCCAGGTATCGTCTCCTCCCAGGGCCGAACGCACGGCCTCAACCAGGGGCGCAACGTTGCGCTCCTCGTTGAACATGGGGACGACCACTGAGAGTCGCGGAGTCATGGAGCCAGTTCAGCGTTCACAAGTTTTTCATCCATCCGGTAGAACAGGTAGCGCCCTCGCCAGGCCCGTCGGGAGGCACGGAACCGGCTGCCAAGCTGGTCACGGATAGCCCGCTCGTCGACCCGATAGTGATCATCCTGGATCGGAAAAGGGCGGCCGGTCATGCTGCAGAACGCTTTGGTCGCCAGCCGGGACAGTCCGGGCCTTGTCCCGGCCGACCAGAATTCCCGGTCGAAGAGGTCGCCCCACCGGGGTGCGGTGTCTTCCAGCACCAGGAGCACCCGGCCGCCGGGACGGAGGACCCGGTGCATCTCGGCAAGGGCCTCCCGCTGGCCAGCGACATGATTCAGACTCCACATCGAGAGGACCGAGTCAAAACTGCCCGGGCGAAAAGGCAATTGTTCGGCGACTCCCCGCACGAAGCATGGCGGGGTGCGAAGAGAGGGAAACCGATCCCCCAGCACGGACCAGTCGGCGAGCAGCCAGGAGAGACTCGGGTCGAGGGACACGTAGTTTCCACCCCTGGGAAGGTAGTCCCGGGTGATACCGATTCCGCCCCCAACGTCCAGGACGTCTCCCACCATCTCCTGCAGAATCCCGGCATACGGCTCGATGTCCGCCAGAAGCGCATGGAAGGCCGCCTCTGGATCCTGAAGGAGGTGCCCGTACCATGTCTCGCACTGAGCCTGGCGTTCGTGCCAGTCGTTTTCGCGGGCTTCCGCCCCAGGTGCGGCCAGGAAATCCACCCAGTCACCCGATGGCTGCGCATACGTTTTTCGACATTGCGGGCAGCGGATCGAGCCCGGTTCCATGACCAGGCTGCCTCGGCAGCCGGGGCACGCCAGTACGGTGGTAAGGAATTCACAATCCATCAGCCGCCCAACCTGGCGATGAACGCTTCCAGCGAATCACCACCTTTGACTTCGATCCGCGGAAACGCAAGCGGAGAATCGGTGAACGAGCTCAATCCGTCGCGGCAGGTGAGGCCAAAGAGATAGCCACACGCCCCGGCCAGGTGCTGAATGGACTGGTCTTCCGAGCCGTTGGGATACGCGATGGAGCTTACCGGACCCTCCAGCCGCTGGTACAGCGTCGCCTTCGAGCGGCTGAGTTCTCGCACCACCTCCACGGGCGACAGTGCCTCGAGGTGCGGGTGGGTGGCGGTATGGGAACCGAAAGCGACGCCCCCGCTCTTAAGGCGGGTGATGTCCTCCCAGTCCATCAGCTGGGCGCTCCCTCCGTAGGTCGCGGTCCACGTGCTCTGCTGACCCACCCGGTCGGTGACGAGATAGACATACGCCCCAAACCCGAATCCTTCAAGTACCGGCCAGGCCCGGGCCGCAAAATCCCCGTAGCCATCGTCAAAGGTGATGATGACCGCCCGTCCCGGCACCGGCTGGTATTCCCGCATCGCCTGCAGCCATCGCTCAAGCGTAATGGTATGAAATCCCGCCTGGTGCAGATAGGTCATCTGCTCGGCGAACGCCTCCGGGGTCACCCGGTATCGGGCCAGCGAATCCGGCCCGTCCCCGGCAATCTGGTGGTACAGCAGGATAGGGAGGCGGTACGTCAGGGCTTCCGGTTTGCCGCCGTGTTTCACCGTGCCTCCGCCGATGAGAAAGCGGGACGCCAGGTGGGGTGGCAGGTCGGCGGCGGAGACGTCCTCCACCGCCGGGTTCTCGGCAGTGGAGTCGCCGGTGGTAGATGCCTTCTGCAGCAGGTGCACCCGGTAAAAGGGCGAGCGCAGCTCGGTGACGAGGCGCAGGCCAGGGGTGGCAGCGAACACTTCGCCGATCACCTTCGCCCCGAAAGGGACATCCCAGTGAAGCCCGGTGGACCCGGGGTCGTCCACCACCGCCGTGGAGTGGGTGGTGAGAAGGAAGCCACCCGGCACCAGGGCCTCGGCGACGCGGCGGCCCAACTCTCTCAAGGCGTCTATGTCGCGGAGGTAGTAAAGAGCCTCACTGCAGACTACCAGGTCATAACCACCGGGAAATGGGTCGGCGGCAAAGTCATGCTGCAGGAACTCGATGTTCTCCATGTGCTGGCATCGGGTCCGGGCCCGGTCGAGGGCAATTGCCGAGATGTCGGTGGCGACCAGCTGGTCCACCAGCGGTGCGAGGAGTCGAGTAAACATGCCTTCGGCACAGGCCAGCTCCAGCGCGCGACCGGGCCTCGTGCCAGGCACCAGGGAAAGCGCCTGCTCGTATTTCCGGCGCTCGAAGGCCGAGGTGTACTTCCATGGGTCGGAATCCGCCAGGAAGACCGTCTCAAAATAGTGCCGGTCGTATCCCGGGTCCGCCAGCCTCCGAACGGCAGGTGGAGCTACCCCAGCTGAGAGGTGATGTTCGTCCCGTGACCAGAGAAGGTCCGGAGCGTACACAACACATCCCGTCGGCGAAATCTCGCTCCTGAAGAACGGCTCACCGGCCGCGATCGCGGCCGCTTCGAGTTCGGTGACGGATTCCCGAGGTAACCGGGCATGGCGGGACACACTGGTGCCGGGAAGCCCCGGCCGGTGACCGGCCAGGACCATCGAAGGTCGCTGGGTGAGCGCCCGGGTGAGCGCCCGGTCCGCCCGGGGAGCCATGCGTGTTCCGGAGGGAACCACCAGTGACCCGGCCGGTTCCGGCGTTGCGGCCTCGCCGGGTTCCGGTCGCGCCAGGCGGGCGAGTCGCTCCCGGAGCGACTCGCCGTTATCCAGGGGCTGGCCCACCAGCGCTTCCCGAACGGCCACGCGGGCCAGCTCGAAGCCAAGGAACTGGGTCGCCGCCGAGCGAAGGCGCTGTGCCGTCACCAGGCCGTCCACCGGCTCCATGGTCATCAGGCCCATCGATATCCCGGCGAGCGTCCATTCAACCCGGATCGGATTCTCGGTGGAGACGGCGGGGACCGGCGCCGCTATCTCAAGGACGATGTCGCCGGTGGCCGGGACCGGCGTGTCATGGTCTTCGTCCCCGGCCTGGTAGAACCGATCCATCGGCCAGCCGGGGAACCCCCACAGCTCCTGCAGGAAGATCGTCCAGCCCACGGCGTCATGCAGTGCCGATGGGAGAGAATCCGGCTGGTCACCGGCGAGGTCCCCCAGGTCCAGGTCACCCCGGGCGACCCTGGTGATCCCGCCCTCCCTGGTCAGCGAGAGTGCCGGGTAGACCTGCACCGAGAACCAGGCGCGCAGAATGTCCCAGGCATGGAACCCGGCTATCGCATCTCGGAGCAGGTACGACGGGACCTCACCGGCAAAGACCGGCAGGTTAATTTCGCCGACCGCTTCACCCTGCAGCGTGAGCGCGCAGGCAATCCGCTCGACCTCGGCCGAAAGGCGAACATCGGGGACCGGTTCGGTGATTTCCGCGACCGCGGCGTGGCGACGGCCAATCGTAAGCGGGCGCCGGGCGGCATTCCCAATGACCAGCTGTTCCAGAGTGTTCATGGCGCGGCGGGCCAGCCCGGGGGCGCCGCACCGCGCTTCCAGTGCACCCAGAAATGATTCGATGGGCGGAGCGAAGCGGGGCCACTGCTCCGGCCAGCTCTCCGGCGTGAGCATGAGCGGAACCAGCGCCGCGGTATGAAAGGTGGCCGCAACATCCGAGGGCTTCAACTCGGGATCCCGGTCTCCCTCAACCAGATGCCGGAGGAGAGCGGTCGCGTCCCCGCCTGATCCGATCATCAGCGCGGCCTGCCAGGAGAGGAACCGGAGCCGGGCCCCGGCCTTGTCCTTTCCGGGAGATCCACCGGCGAACCGGGAGTCTGGGTCCTGGACGCGGGTATCGGGACCATGGCCCCGGTCAATGATCTCGAGGCCTTCGACGAGGATTTCCTCGATGTTGGCAATCGAAGACCCGGGACTCATTCGGTATGCTGCGACCCTTGCCTCGATCGAAGCGACCGGGATACCCAGGCGCGCCAGCCGCTGCCAGAAGTCCCAGTCGGCGCATAAATGGTGTTCCGGGTCGAACCCGCCGAGCCGAGTGACCACATCGCGGCGCACGGCGCAGCTGTGGATGGCGAAGGGACAGAACCGGGCCACGACGGAAAAAAGGTCGGGAGATTCGAGCCGGAAACTGTCCTCCACGACGGTGCCGTCCTCGGCCACCCTGGCCCACCGGCCGCAGAGGACCCCGGCGTCCGGATGGGCCATGGCAGCCTGGCGGAAATGCTTCAGCGCACCCGGTTCAAGCCAGTCATCGGCATCCAGGAAGACAATCCATTCGCCCATCGCATGGGCCAGGCCGGTGTTTCGCGCCAGGGTCATTCCCTGTTTGCCGGGGGGCGGCATCTGGGCCAGCCGCTGGCCCTGCCCTCGCCGCAGCAGGCGAGACAGTCCGTCCAGCCAGCGAGGCCGCGGAGTCACCACCTTGATCCGCGCATCCCTGTTCGCGAACTGGCGCGCGACCTTCAGCGTCTCATCGGTGGAGCCATCGTTGACGACGATCGCCTCCCAGCCGGGAAACGCCTGTCCCAGCAGGGAGTCCAAAGCCGCACCCAGGGTGCCGGCGGCGTTGTACGCGGGGATAATGATCGAGAAACTCACGACACGACACGCTGGTAAAGCTGGTGAAACTGAGGTGCGATCCGGGACCAATCCAGCTGCTCGGCCCGCTGGCGTGCCAGCCGGGCCCGGCGATCCCGGTCGCCGGCGTCCTCCTGGAGCCGGCGAATCGCCCCAGCCAGGAGGTCGGGGTCGTTCCGCTCCAATAAAATGGCTTCGTCACCCGGCAGATAGGTCCGCACCGAAGGCAGGTCCGTCGAAACGACGGGGAGGCCGCACCCGATGCCTTCCAGCAGCGCGTTGTTCGCGGTGGAGCCCGTTACGGGGAGGAGGAGGGTATGGGCCGACTGGTAAAGTGTCACCAGCGCGTCATCGCTGACCCCGCGATGATGCTCCACGTTGGCCATGTGCTCGAGACCTGTGGTCCGCGCGGAGACAACGACAAACCGGATTGACCTGTCGGAACTCACCTGTTCCGCCACCCGGCCGATGGCCGCATAGTCGCGCAGGTAGTGTCCCACCGTGATACAGCGGAACACTTCGTCTCCAGCCGGCTTCCGGGGCGGGCGAAAGAAGTCCGTATCGATCCCGTGAAGGATGACGGCAATCCTCTCGGGCGGGAGCAACTCGTCGAAGAACGGTCGCTGCGCCGGGGAGACCAGGGTGACCGCGTCCAGCCGGGAGACGACTTCGCGGCGTACCAGGGAGGGCAGCAGGTCGGCGGGCTGGTGAAAGGAGGCGACGACCCGCGCGCGGCCCAGCGAGATGGCCCGGGTAATCCGGGGGAAGTACTGGGCCGAGTGCTCGCCGTCCAGGTAGTGAAGCAGGTCCAGCCGGCCCCTGGCCGCCAGGACGGTTACCCTTGCCTCCGCCGCGAGGTCGCTCAACTGATACCAGGCCATGCCCCGTCGCTGTACCAGCCGCCGAAGCGGGGTACGTATCCACGGCTTCCCAATGGGAAAATCGGTGTCCCCGTCGTTGACCAGGGCCTCGTCGATCCGGTAGCGGTCGGCGGGGAGGTAGCGGAGAAACTGGTGCATTCCCGTGTAACGGCCCCAATGGGGATAGCAGGTCCGGAGGATCTTCAACTGCAGGGGCCTATCGGGCACGCAGCAACCCAATCGTGTGCCCCAGGGCGATCCAGGCCCAGCACTTCCGGGCAAACCGCTCCGGGTCGGAGGTGGGCAGGAGGAGTTCCCTGACCTGGCGCGAGGTGATTAGGGCCGCACCCCGCCGCAGCGCGGAGCGCCGCCGGGCAGACCGGTCCATTCGCTCGTGCAGGATTTCCATGACCGCGTCGGACTCCCCCTGCCAGTAGAACCGGCTGATGAACCACCGCTTTTCCAGCCGGGATGTCGGGACCTGGTGGCGAACCGACGCCGCGGGGTGGTACAGGACCTGGTAGCCGGCTTCCATGATGAGCCGCTGGAGATAGACATCACCGCTGGAAAGCATGCGCTTCCCGGAGCGGTCCAGGGCAGGATGGAAGCCGCCGACCTCCTCAAGAACCCGTCGCGGGAAGGCGATGTTCACCCCGGCCAGCCACTCCTGGCGGAGATCGTCAATGACATGGGGTGTCGGGGACCAGTCCACGATGGTGAGGCTCAGGGCCACCTGGTCCGACAGCCAGGGGGGACGCGGGGCGTGGAAGACGGGCTCCACCCGGCCGCCGACGCACCCCAACCGGGGAGTCCCGCCCCCGAAGGCGTCCATAATTTCGGAGGCCCAGGACGGGTCCGCGATCGCGTCGTCGTCCAGGTAGGCGACGATCTCGCCGGCGCTCGCCCGCCACCCCGTATTGCGTGCCTGGCACAGGCCCAGCTCCGGTTCGTGTACGTAGCGGATCGAGCGGTAGGCCTGCCATTCCTCGACCACCGCCGGAGTATTGTCCGTGGAGCGGTTGTCCACCACCAGAACCTCAAACGACTCCCGGGACAGCGACTGCCGCACCAGGCTCTCGAGGGCCCGGCCCAGGTCGTCCGCACGGTTGTGGGTACAGATGACGACCGACAGGCGCGTTGCGGCGAGCCGGGTGCTCACGGAGTGGCCCCGGTCCGAGGCCAGCCAGTCAGGCGGCGGGTCTGGCGGTAAATCGCATGCTTGGTGAGCCAGAGAACCTTCCAGGTCGCCCGGGCAGGATGGCGGACGATTTCCCGCAACACCGCCATCCGCTGCGTTGATGGCAGGCGGAAAATGGTGGAGGGGCTCCCGGAGTGTTCCTTCGGGACCATGTTGATGCGGTGCCGCAGCCGGTCCCGCTCCGAGTCGAGCAGCAGCAACAGCGTCGATGCCGACCCGGCGAACTCGCGGGGCGTCCGATGCCACACCCGGGGCCACCCCTGCCAGTGCTCCGGGGTTCGCGGAGATCGGTCCCGCGGCTGCTCGACGAGTTGGCCGGGAAACGTGACGGCCTGCCACCCGGCGGCGATCACGGCGTTGACCAGTGCCCAGAGCCCATAGCCATGGGGCATGTCCGCGTCGATGCCGCCGACCTCGTCCAGCGCCCGGGCCCGAACCGCGATCGCGGTGCCCGCCTGGTTGGACAGGAGTTGATAGGGAAAGTCGGGGCAGGGCCCGACCGTGGCGGGGTCGGGCGTGGAACCCCAGCAGCAAACCACGCCGACCTCGGGGCAGCGCTCCAGCGTCTCCTGGTAGGTCTGGACCATCGTGGGGGCCGGAAGCGCCGCCTCATCGAGAAAGACGTAGCCGAGCGGACTTTCGCCGCGTGCGACGGCAATGCCGGCGCTCCGGGCATTATCCCCGACCGCCGCGTCGGTCCACTGGACCGGCATGCCGAGATCCGACTCGGCGGCCATTTCCTCCAGGCCCACCAGGATAACCCGGGCCGGTGCCCGAGACTGTTTCTTGAGCGCACTCCGCCAGTCCCCGCGAAACCCGTCCGGGCTGCGGACGAGGATGACCGCCATGCCCCCGTGGGAGCTGGCCCGGTCTCCGTCCGGGGGCCGCGGCACACCCCGGATACTGGTCGATCGGCGGGGAGGCAGCTTCGCAATCCGTCGCCGCACGTCGAGGTGTCGTTCCACAACGCGGTGGTCGGCGCAGGTTGCGGCGATCGACTCGGCAGCCCGGCGGCCCATGGTCTCGAGAGTAGCTGGGGGTGTGGCCAGGGCCCGCTCCAGCGCGAGGCTCAACAGTTCCGGGTCGGCCCGGTCGGCCAGCCACCCAGTCTCCCCGTCCACGACCATCTCCGCCATTCCCCCCTGTCGAGTGGCCACCACCGGCAGGCCGGATCCCATCGCCTCTACGCAGGTGTTGGGAAAATTCTCCCACCGGGAGGGGACCACCGCGATACGGGCCTGCGCCATGAAGTGTGGCAGTTCACTTCGGGGCTTTTCCCCGTAATAGGTAAACCGGGGGCGGAGTTTCGCCGGGATCAGGTCCCAGGCCGTCGCGACCACCGACCGGCGGTCTGAGTAGGGAAGGTCGGCCCCGATGAACTCGAATCGAACGTCCGGGTGCCGGCGGGCGACCCGCACGGCCGCCGCCATCCATTCCAGCACGCCCTTCCGGGGCTCCATCCGGCCGACATACAGAATCGGACCCCGTTGCCAGACGTCGGGGCCCCGGGCCAGCGGCACGCTTCCCCCGAGCGGCAGCGGAATGACCTCGACCGCGTCCCGGGCCAGCCCGTAGTGGCTCTCCGCAGCACGGGCAAGAAAGCGGCTGGGACACAGCCATCCGTCGGCGGCCGAGATCGAGTAGTCCTCCAGCCGCTTCGCGGTCAGGTAGTCGGGGCGGTCGGGATTCCAGTCGTTGTGGCGGACGATAAACTCGGTGGGCGAATGCAGGTGGATCACGCAGGGCGGGCGGCGCGCTGGCCCCTGCCCGAGGGCCCGGCGAAGCTGGAAATAGTAGAGAGGCGCCTCCCACTCCTGCGCCTCGATGAGGTCAATTCCCTCTTCCTGAACCAGGCGCTCCGCCAACAGGCTCGCGCGCCAGCCAAAGGCCTGAGGCGGGAAATTGGTGGCGAAGAGCGTTCGGGCCTGGCGGTCCCCGGGGTGGAGGTCCCGCGCGTCGGGCTCGAGCTGGACCCGGTGCACGATCAACCGGCCCTCGCAGGACTCCTCCCGGGCGGCCGGTGCCCCGGACCACCGCTGGCCGATTACGTGCACCGTCTCGCCATGCTCGGCGAGGAGCCGCGCGATGTTCCGGGCGTAAGTACCGATGCCGCCGGCGGGATAGGGGACCGGCGGAAACTCCCGGCAGATCAGGAGATGCTTCATCTCAAGGTTCCCGGCGACACGTCACTTGGGCCTCCGTCCCAGTCTGCGCGCCGCGGTCGAGACCATCCCCCGCAGGCCGCGCATGACATTCTTCGCCTCCTCCGCTATCGGCGAGGCGGGCGGGGCATAGACCCGCTGCATCAGGCGGTGCTCCAGCTGGAGGGCGACCTCGACCGGGAACCGCGCCGCCGTGGCCCGGTGGCGGGCCAGCATGACTTCCCGCATGGCCTGGTTCTGGACGTCGGACATGGTGCGGTACAGGGAGTCGGCCCGCATCCGGTAGCGCTCGAGATACCGCGGGATCGTGACAATCGGATGCTCCTCGGCCAGCAGCCGGACGGCGAGCTCCCAGTCTTCGTAATTGTATCGCTGGGTTTCGTCATACCCACCCAGCGAACGCAGCAGGCTGGTCCGGACCAGGCAGGGGACGATGACCGTGTTCTCTACCAGCAGCAGCGGCAGTTCGGGCTGTGGAGCGTTCCAGAAGCCGGGGGGCAAGCCTTCCCCGAAACAGAGCGCCCAGCTGGCGACACCGCCCAGCCCGGGCCAGCGCGCGGCAAGGTCCAGGGCCAGGCGATAGAACCCGGGTTCGATCAGGTCGTCGCCGTCCAGGAACGAGATATAGGCACCGGTCGCCGCCGCCAGGCCGGCGTTCCGGGCGGCGGCCAGCCCCCGGTTGGCCTGGCGGACCACCCGGAGCGGTGCGACCAGGCGCCGGCTGGTTTCCTCGAGCGCGGCCAGCTGCGTCAGCGTCACGGGGTCGCTCGACCCGTCGTCGATCACGATGACCTCGTCGGGGACCCGGTCGCTCTGCCAGACCGAGATGACGGTCTCGGTGATCAGGAGGCCCATGTTGTGGCACACCACGACGACCGTCAGGGTCGGCGACGGAGGCTCCGATACCAGGGAAGGCGCCGCCGCCGTTTCCCGGAGCGGTCGTGTCCGGTCGAGGAACATCCGGGCTACCTGGTCGAGCGGCTGACGTGAGACCTGGCCCGAGAGCAGGCGGTCGAGCGATTCGGTCATTTCGTCCAGCGTCCGGGCCCGGGCGGCGGTCGTTTCGGGTGAGACGATGCCGCTGCACACATGCCGCCGCAAGGCGTCGAGGTCCCCCGCTGGGCGGGCGGCCAGTGCCAGCATCGCCTGGCCCAATCCGGCCGGGGTCAGCGGCTCTCCCAGCAGGATCTCTCCGGGCGGGGCCCAGCCCGGTGCCATACCCTCGAGGGCGGATGCCGAGAGCAGGGGGAGACTCCCCCGCGCAGCGGCCAGCCAGGGCGAGGGCAGGTGCTCGAAGTGGCTGGGATAGAGCCGAATCGGGAGTACCCCGGGCCCCTCATCGGGGGCGGTCCACGACCAGTATCGGTCCGCGATCAAGTCGGCGACGAAGCCCCGGCTCGACCAGTACTCCCGGAACTCCCTCGGCTTGGCCGGCCCGAACCGGACCGGGGGGCCATGACAGCGGATCGGCGCTGGCAGGGATGCTCCCTGGCGCCGGAGATGAGCGGCCGCATCGAGCGCGGTGAGCACGCCGGACGCGGCGTCCTGGGGTTCCTCCAGGAAAAAATTCACCGTTTCAGGCTCTGGCCGGGCCCGTCCGGACTGCTCGATCCGGCCCAGGACATCGTCGGGGATCCAGCGCGGCGCCGACACCGTCGGGGGAGCGGAAGGAAGGCGTCCATCCAGCGCGAGCCGGGTTCCCTGCGGTCCGAACACAAAGGCTTCGTCCGCGAGCCCGAGCGACACGTCTTCCATCTGACGGCGGGTGATAGCAGGCCGGGTCCAGAGGCCTTCCTCATTCCGGCCGTGGCGCTGGCGGGACGAGCCGGTTACGACGACCCCGAAGGCTACGTCGGCCAGGCGGCTGTCCCCGCATTCCCTGATCATCTGAGCCTGGTAGCCGCACCCTCCCCAGGAGGGCACGAGAACCGCCTGGAAGGGATCCTCGTCGCGAAGCTGCTCCAGGTACTGCCAAAGCACGTAGGAGAGCAGGAAGAGTGGGTCGCTCTCCGCGAGGAGGCCGTACATCATGGGACTGGGCCCGCGGGACAGCAGCGGTTGTCCATGGTCGGGGTCCGTCACGGGAATCGGGCGCCAGGTGATTCCGTCGGCCGGGTCCGCGGCGGGCGCGGGCCCGGGAGGCGCCAGGGCACGCGTGGCCGGAAAGGGAATCCAGTCGAAGAACGATCCGGGCCGCGCTTCATATCGCAGCCAGTCGTCCCAGGTGAGAACGGTAATCCTTGCGTCCAGAGACCGGGCGATCGCCTCAACGGGCAGGCCCAGCGCCCGGGCCGAGGCGCGCTCCGCCGGGTCACCCGAGAGCAACTCCAGGATTCCATCATACGCCTCGACCACCACGAGATGTCGCGATCCGGTCATATCTTTACGCTGCCCAGGTAGGCCTCGATGACTTCGTTGGTCGGGCCGTCCAACTGGACCTTGCCCCGGTCGAGCCATACCGCGCGGGTGCAGAGGGAGCGAATGGCGGCCATGTCGTGCGAGACAGTCACCAGGGTACGGCCGGAGCGGCGGAATTCCTGCAGCCGGTCGAGGCAGCGTTGCCGGAAGGCCTGGTCGCCGACCGCGAGCACCTCGTCGAGCAGCAGGATGTCAGGCTCCGCGCACACGGCCACGGCAAACGCGAGCCTGGCCAGCATGCCCGAGGAGTAATACTTCACCGGTTCGCTGATGAAGTCCCCGATTTCCGCGAAGGCTACGATCCTCGGGAAAGCGGCGTCGATGTCGGCCGCGGCGAATCCCAGGACCGAGGAGTAGAGCCGGACGTTCTCGACGCCGGTCAGTTCGGGGTTAAACCCGGAGCCGAGCTCGATGACCGCGGTGGTTCGCCCGGTGGTCTCCACGGACCCTTCGGAGGGCTCGTAGATGCCGGCGATCAGCCGGAGCGCGGTGCTCTTGCCCGATCCGTTGGTGCCGATCAGGGCGACGCTTTCCCCTGACTGGATGTCGAGGTCGAGGCCGCTCAGGGTGAACTCCGGATACCGGACGGTGGTTGGCCGCCGGCGAACGCTCCGGATGAAGAATTCCCGCAGGGTCCGGGTACGATGCTCGTACCGGTAGAACCGCTTGACCACGCCGCGGCAGGAAATGGCCGTGCTAGACGAGTTCGACAAGAATCGGCTTGAAGCGGTTGAACAGCCGGTATCCCACCACCCAGAGGACGATCGCGGCGCTGCCGAGACCGGCCAGGTGCGCCACCGACGGGAATACTCCCTCGTAGAGCACCGTGTGATACGCGGTAAGGAGCCCGGCGATAGGATTGAGGTAATAGATCGGCGTGAGGGATTCCGGCACCAGCGTCGCCGGATAGAAGACCGGGGAGAGGTAGAACAGCATCAGCAGGAGAACGGGAATCACGTGCTGCACGTCGTTGTAGAAGCCGGCCAGCGTGGCCACGCACAGGGCCAGCCCGGTAACGATCAGGACCTGGAGGACCAGGAGCAGGGGGAGCACCAGGTAGGAGGCGGGCACACCCCGGTGATAAAAGAAGATGAGGCCGAGCAGGGCCAGCACCAGTTCAACCGAGAACTCGACGAGGCGACTGCCGGTGGCGGCGAACAGGGGGATTTCCAGTGGAAAGGCCACGCTCCGGCGCAGGGTGGCGTGCTCCACCAGGAAGGTCGTGCTGGTGGTGATCATCTGCATCGCGAAGTTCCAGACGAAATACCCACTCAGGAGAAAGGCCCAGTAGCCGGGGACCTGGATCTTTATGACGTAACTGAACACGATGACGAGCACCGCCACCGTCAGGAGGGGGTTGAGCAGGGTCCACACGAACCCCAGGGCGGATCGCTGGTATTTGACCTTGAGGTTCCGCACGACGAGGCTGCGGAGGAGTTCCCGGTAGCGCCAGAGTTCGGCCAGGGAACCGCGCTCCCGCCCGGCGATCCTTCGCACCGTCGGCTTGCCGGTTTGCGGAAGACTGGTCATGACATTCCGCCCGTGGCCGCGGCTACCCGGTGCCGCGCCAGGATGCGGGCCCGGGGGTAGGCCCAGAGGCCGCGCCAGCAGTGTCCCCACATGCGGAGCAGGAGCGCGGCGGGGAGGGGATCCCGACCCAGGAGCCGGCGGACCAGCCGGACCCCGGGCTTGGCCAGGCGCCAGGCCAGAAAGGCCGCCACGCTCCAGCGGGCCCGTCCCCGGGTCCGGACCACCTGCTTCGCGAGCAGGGCGATCAGGGCGCGCTGGTGGCCCACGATCTGAGCTTCGGCCGCGGCCACGTCCTGGCGATGCTCGTGCCGGGCCACCGCGTCCGGCCGGTACACGATCTCGTGTCCGGCCTGCAGCATCCGCCAGAGCATATCGTGATCGCCGCCCCCCGGGAGCGCCTGCCCCAGGTCGAGGGCCTCGTCAAATCCGCCAAGCTCGCGGACTACATCCCGCCGCACCGCGAGGCTGCACCCGCTCCCGATGCTCACGGCCCAGGCGATCAGGGGCGCCGGGCGGCCATGCAGGGGCTGGCCACGATCACGGGGCAACCGGATCTCGACTGTTCCGCGACTGAACCCGCCGTTCGCTTCGAAGAGCCGTTGGCCTTCCGTGTCCAGGGCGAACGCCTCGACCCGCCCGGTGCAGGCCGCGACCCCGGGCTGCTCCAGCAGCGGCTGCGCGGCGGCGATGGTCCACCCCGGGTCCGCGACGGCATCGTCGTCAAGGAAGAGGACGATGTCCGAAATCGCCGACTCGATTGCACGATTCCGGGCGAAGTCCAGGCCGGGAATTGGTTCCCGCACTACCCGGATACGGGGGAACTCGCGGAGGAGCAACTCCCGGGTGGCCGGCGTCGAACCATTGTCCACCACCAGGATTTCCTCCGGAATCCCGACCTGCTCCTGGAGTGAGCGCAGGGTGCGGGCCAGCGATGCCGGCCGATCGCGGGTGCAGACGGCCACGGTCACGGGAAGCGTTGCCGCATCCGACCTGGCGGGCTCGATCTCGAAAGGCGGGGCGCCCGGTGTCATTTCGCGGAGGATACCTATCGCCACCGGGGCCGGGCCCCCGCCAACCCGGGTGAGCGGACCAGCCAGCGCCACCCTCCAAGCACAAATGCGGTGGCGTAGACCAGGCGGCTGAGGAGAATCATGGGAACAAATTGGAGGACGGCTGGCTTCTTCGCCATGAGCCATGTTCCCGTTATGTACCCGGTCTCCAGCAGGGCCAGGGGATAGGCCAGAACCAGGGCCAACGCAGGACTTCGGTATAGTGACGAAAGCCGAGCCGTGCCGCTCCCGCTTTTCGCTTCGAGGGCACTGTACCCCCAGCGATAGGTGCGCCGGACCAGGTTGCCCAGTCCTGGACGATTGAAATGACGCGCCGCGGCGGAAGGCTCGAAATACAGCCGGACTCCGCGCCGGTCCAGGGCGGCCTGCCACTCGAGTTCCTCGTGCCCGTCGGCCACAGGGAGCCGTTCCGTGAACCCCGGGGTGGAACCGAATAGATCCTTGCGAACGCTCAGGTTGGCCGGTGTGTGGTGCCGCACCACGCCGGCCCCCCGGCGAGGATGGACGTGGTAGGCTGAGGCGTAATAGTCACCGCGCGCAGTCCAGCTGAGGCCGGGGGGAAGGGAAAGGGATCCTCCGACCATCGAATATCCCCGCCCATGAGCTTGCAAGTGCCCGTGGAGCCACCCCGCGTCCGGCAGGCAGTCCCCATCCAGAAAGAGCAGGATGTCTCCGGTCGCCTCCCTTGCGGCCAGGTTGCGCGCCGCGGCGGGGTTGCCTTCGCCGCCGCCGGTGGGGAGGACCCTGGCTCCTGCCCGGGCGGCCAGGGATGCCGTCCCGTCGGTTGATCCATCGTCCGCCACCAGGACTTCGACCCGCGAACCGCTTGCGGCCTGGTCCAGGACCGCTCGCACCACGGCATCGATTCGGGGTGCCTCGTTACGGGCAGGAATGATGACGGAAACCGCGAATGTTCGCTCAGTGTCAGTCGGCACGGTGACGCAGCGGCGGGACCGATTCGTACAATTCATCGACCGACCGGACAAACGAACTCCACGCGAGGTGCTCCCGGGCGAATCCCTGTCCGGCGAGTGCCAGCCGGCCGGCTTTCTCCGGATCGCGCAGGAGCGCGACGATTGCCCGTCCCAGGGCCTGTTTGTCGGGGCCGACCAGCAGGGCTCGGTCCTGGGTCAGCACCGATCGGTGACTGGGTACGTCCGTCGCGACGATCGGGCGGCCGGCCGCCATATAGTCGAAAATCTTGAGGGGGAGGTTGCCGCCGAAGAGCCGGGGCGAGACCAGGACATCGGCCAGCGCCAGGTACGGGGGAATCTGTTCCCGCGGCTGCCGCTCTATCAGCATGATCTGGGCACCCGGAATGCCGAGCGCCAGCTGCCTGATCCGGGCGGCGGCCGCTTCCCCGTCCATGCCGATCAGCAGGAAGACGGTGTCGGGCACCTTGCGCGCAACGTAGGGAGCCGCGCCGACCAGCAGGTGCAGGCCCTGGTAGGGCTCGAACGTCCCGCTGTAGACCACGACTTTCTGATCGAGGCGGATTCCCAGGGATCCGCGAAGCTCGGCCACCTTCGCCTCCTCCACGGGTTCGATCTCGCTGGAAAAGTGCCACTCCACGACGTGCGACCGCGGTGCCACGGCGCGCACCCGCTCGGCGAGGCCGGCGCTGCTAACCACCCTGGTGGCGTGGTTCAGAAGCCAGCGCTCTGCCCAGTTGAAAAAACTCCGGCATGCCCGGTTCCGGAACGGGGGAAGACTTCCCATCTGCTCCGCCATGCTGGAGTGCATGTCATAGATGACTGGAACCCCATACCGGGAGCCCCAGTATGCGGCCCCGAAGGCCGATTCTTCCAGCGCATGAACCGCCTGGTATCGCCCACTCGCCAGCAACCGACGCAGGCAGGCGAAGAGGCTGGTGTCCAGCAGGAGCTTCCGGATTGAGAAACCGATTGGAACCTGCCGGATCCGGAACGGGTTGGCCGAGCGATGGATATGAACTCCGGGCAGGGGGACCGGGTCGCCGATGGGGTAGGTGAGGACGTCCACTTCATGCCCCAGCTGAGTCAGGGCCTCGAGCACCTGGCGGACGCATATGGGAGTGCCCCGGTCGGCATAGAATGGCTCCGGCGCCACCACCAGGATCCGGCCAGTGGCCCCGGGCGCCGGAGCGTCCTGTGGTGCCGACGCGACACTCACGGGGATACTGCGATCCCGGGCCGTGCCCTGGTGGTGGCTGTGCTTCTTCCGCGCGAGGAGATGCGTCACCCGACTGGCCGGCATAAGTAACTATTTAACATAGACATAAGGTCCAAGGATCAAGCCAGGACACGCTGGTGTCGGCCTGAAAGATAGCCGGGTGTGGGGCCATACCGCTGAATATCCCGTGCCATTGATTGCGGTGCGGGGATATAGGTAGCCCCTATCCGTCCCATCGAGGCGGTGAATGGGAGGGCCGCGGTTCCGGTCTAGAAGCTTCGCTGGATCCGGATCAGCGCCAGCATCGCGCCGTGACGAACCAGAGGGCGGGGGCTTCGGAGTGCGGTGGTAATGGCTGGAAGGGCGGGACGGCCCTTGGCGACGAGCGCCTCAACGGCGGCATGGCGGATCACCTCCGACGAATCGTCAAGGAGGCGAACCAGGGTGGTGGCGGCCATCCGGTTCGAAGGGTGGGAGGCACCCAGCCGCCGGATCGCCAGGACCCGGGTCTCAGGGTCGCTATCCAACAGTCCCTCGGTGAGCAGCAGATCCGGATCAGCCAGGACCCGGCGGGTGCCAATCCGGTCCACCGCCCACTGGGCCATGTGGCGGACGTCGACAACGGAATCACTGCTGGCCAGGCTGGTGAGCTCGGCAACGGCACCGCTCGCGATGGGACCCATTTCACCCAGGCCATACGCCGCCCGGCGGCGGACGTTAGGGGAGCGGTTTTTCAGGGCCAGAACCAGCGGCTCCTGGGACTCCGGCCCGATGTGGGCCAGGGCCCACGCCGCTGTGAAACCGAGCGAATCGTCGCGGCCATTGAGATGCCGGGTGATGGCGGGGATAAAGGGAATGGCCTCGTCCCCGTATTGACCCAGCATGCCGAGTCCGCCCTGTTGTTCGGCACGGAAGGAGGAAGAAACCATGCGTCCCCAGTGCTCTACCGGAAGCCTGGGGCCTGCGGGGAGCGTGTCGGCACCATCGTTCGAACTCCCCGACCCGGCGCGAGCGGACGCATCCCCCTGGCGGCCGCCCGCGGCGCCACCCCCGCCGCGCCGGAGCGGGGCGCCCTGCCGGTCCACGGCGTTCCCGCCACTGCCCGCGTTGCCCCCCCTCCCCGGCGGGTCACCACAGTCCGTGACCGCCACGGCGCAGATCGCCAGCATCACGAACCGTTTCCACATACCGACCCTCTACCTGAGAAGCAGCTTCGCGATCGTCTGCAGCTGCATGTTGCTGGTGCCCTCGTAGATGGTGCCGATCTTGGCGTCCCGGTAGAACTTCTCCGCGGGGTACTCCCGGGTATATCCGTACCCGCCGAACAGCTCCAGGCTGAGCGACGTCACCCGCTCCGCCACCTGGGACGCAAACAGCTTCGCCATGGCGGCCTGCTGGGTGAAGTTCTGCCCGGTATCCCGGAGCCGGGCCGCGTTATACACCAGGCAACGGGCCGCCTCGAGGTCAGTCGCCGCCTGCGCCAGCTGGAACTGGACGCCCTGGAACTCGGCGATGGCCTTGCCGAACGCCTTGCGTTCCTTGACATAGGCCACCGCGGCATCGAGCGCGCCCTGGGCCACGCCGATCATCTGGGCTCCGATACCGATCCGGCCCTCGTTCAGCGTTTCAATGGAGACCTTGTAGCCCTGGCCCACCGGGCCCAGCACGTTGCTGGCCGGCACCTGGCAGTCGTCCATGACCAGCTCCGTGGTGCTGGAGGCCTTGATCCCCAGTTTGTGCTCCCGCTTGCCGACCGAGAAACCCGGGAAGTCCCGTTCCACGATGAAGGCGGTGATGCCCTTATAACCCTTGGAGGGATCCACCGTGGCGAACACGATGAAGAACCCCGCCTCCGCCCCGTTGGTGATCCACATCTTGCTGCCGTTCAGGACCCAGTGGTCTCCCTTCTGGAGCGCCGACGTGGAGAGGGAAAACGCGTCGCTGCCGCTACCCGGCTCGGAGAGCGCATAGGCGCCCAGCAGATCGGTGGCCAGCCGGGGCAGGTAGCGCGCTTTCTGCTCGTCGTTGGCCCAGCGGATCACGCAGTTGTTGACCAGGGTATTGTGGACATCCACGTAGATCGCCGCCGCCGCGTCCACCCGGGACATCTCCTCGATGGCCAGGACGGACAGGAAGATCGAAGCGCCCGAGCCACCGTACTGCTCGGGGATCTCGATGCCCATGATGCCCAGCGCGAAGAACCGGGCGATCAGCTCGGGCTTAAAGGCGCCGGCCTCGTCCATCTCGTGGACATAGGGGCGAAGTTCGCTGTCGGCGAACTCACGAATGGTGGCCCGAAAGAGCTCTTCCTCTTCGGTAATGGTCGTCAGGGCACGGGGGGCGGCGGACAGGTCCTGCATGGGATCTCCGGGGTTGCTACGGTGGGGAGATAATAATCCTCTTCACCGCTCGACCGCCAGCACGTTTTCGAGAACATCGAGCGCCACCGGGACTCTACCCAGCGGGGCGGCCACCTGGACGCCCTGGACCCGTCCCCGGATCTCCTCCAGCATCTCGCGGGCAATCGCGACCCCTTCGGCCAGTGCCGCCTCCTTGCCCCGGTTGCTGGCCTGCCGCATCCGTCCCAGCACCGCCTCCGGGACGCTGACCCCGGGCACTTCGTTGGCCAGGAACTCCGCGTTGCGGAGCGACACCAGGGGCCAGATGCCGCCCACGATCGGCAGCTGGAACGGCGCCACCCGCTTGAGAAAGCGGTCGAACTGGGCCAGGTCGAAGACCGGCTGGGTGACCGCGAACTCGGCGCCCGCTTCCACCTTCCAGGCCAGCCGCCGCAGTTCCCGCTCCTGGTCGGCCGCGGTCGGGTTCACCCCGACGCCGATCACGAAGCTGGTCTGGCTGCCCAGGCTGTTGCCACCCGGATCGAGGCCCTGGTTGAGCCGGGAGACCAGGTTGGTGAGGCCGATCGAGTCGATGTCGAAGACGGCGGTCGCGTCGGGATAAGGCCCCATCTTGGGCGGGTCGCCCGTGATGATGAGGAGGTTCCGAAGATCGCCGGCCGCGGCGCTCAACAGGTCGGAGAGCATGCCCAGCAGGTTGCGGTCGCGGCAGCAGTAGTGCACCACCGCCTCGATCCCGACCTCGCGCTGGATGAGGAGCGCGGAGATCAGGGCTCCCATTCTGCTCTGGGCGCGGGGACCATCGGGAATATTCACGACATCCACGCCGGCCGCATGGAGCTGGCGGCACTGGGCAAACATCGGCTCCGGGTCGGTGCCCTTGGGGGGGACGATCTCGACCGCGGTGGTAAACAGTCCCCGGGCCAGCTTGGCGCCCAGCGCCGAACGGCTGGCGAGCGGCGTCGGCACGCTGCTGGCGGACTGCTGCACGGCAGGCGTCGTCGTGTGGTGATGGCGGGGGGACACGCTCTGCACGAACCCAACGATGGCGCGGATGTGTTCGGGCGTGGTGCCGCAACACCCTCCAACGAACCGGGCGCCGGCTTCGACCATCCGGCGCGCATAGCTCGCCATGTACTCGGGCGAGGCCATGTAGATCTTGCGGTCGCCCACCGCCCGGGGCAGGCCGGCGTTGGGCTGGGCCGACAGCGGGACCGTCGTGCTCCGGGCCAGCGCCTCGATCGCTTCCAGCACGCCGTGGGGGCCGACGGAGCAGTTGACGCCGAGGACCTCCACCGGCATCGCCGCGATCGCGGGGCCGAAAACGGATGGATCGGTGCCATAGTGGGTGCGGCCATCCTCGCCGACCGTCATCTGGGCGACGATGGGCAGGTCGCTCAGGCCGCGCACCGCATCGACCGCGGCACGGAGTTCCTCCACGTCGCTGAAGGTTTCCAGGATGAACCCGTCAACCCCGCCCTCCAGGAGCCCGACTGCCTGGCGGGCAAAGGCCGCCACCGCCTCGGCCACCGAGGTCTCGCCGAACGGCTCGATCCGGATGCCCAGCGGGCCGATCGCGCCGAGCACCGCGGCGCGGTCTCCCGCGGCGTCTCGCGCCAGGGCGGCGGCGGCGGTATTGATCCGCTCGGTCTCGTCGGCGAGCCCATAGTGGGCCAGCTTCACCGGGTTGGCGCCAAAGGTGTTGGTTTCCAGGACTTCGGCGCCGGCCCGGGCGTACTCGCGGTGAATGTCCCGGATCAGGTCGGGCTGCCGCAGGTTTAGCTCGTCGTAACAGACGTTGACGAAGACGCCGCGGCCGTAGAGCACGGTGCCCATGGCCCCGTCGAAGACATGGACCCGGCCATCGGCGAGGAGCTGGCGGAACCGCATCAGGCGGAACGGCCGACGGCGGGACGGGCTCGATAGTTTCTCACGCGCGGTCTCCCCTGGCAAACGTCGTCACACTCACCCACTGACCCACTGACCTACTGACCTACTGACCCACTGACCCACTGACCTACTGACCCACTGACCTACTGACCCACTGACCTACTATCTGTCGTAGTTGAGGTTCGACGCCAGCCACCGCTCCGCCTCCCGTACCGGCACCTGCTTGCGGCGGGCGTAGTCCTCCACCTGGTCCCGTTCGATCCGGCCTACGCCGAAGTACTGGGCCTCCGGGCGCCAGAAGTACCATCCGCTCACCGAGGCGGCGGGCAGCATCGCGAAACTTTCGGTGAGGGTGATGCCGGTGTGGGTCTCCACCTGCAGCAGGTCGAACAGGGTGCGCTTCTCGGTGTGATCGGGACAGGCCGGGTACCCGGGGGCCGGGCGGATGCCCTGGTAGCGTTCCGCGATCAGGCCGGCCGAGTCGAGCGCTTCGCCGGGGGCATACCCCCACCACTCCTGCCGCACCCGCTGGTGCAGCCGCTCGGCGAAGGCCTCCGCCAGTCGGTCCGCGAGCGCCTTCGCCAGAATGGCACTGTAGTCATCCTGGGCCGCCTCGTACCCCGCCACCATCTCGGCCAGACCGATCCCGGTGGTGACGGCAAAGGCGCCGACAAAGTCCTCGACCCCGGCCCCCGCCGGAGCGACGAAGTCCGCCAGGGCCAGGTTGGGCCGGCCCGGCGGCTTGACCATCTGTTGCCGGAGCGTCCGGATGACAGCCACCCGGGTCAGCCGGTCAATGCCCTCAAAGAGATCGATGTCGTCATCGGGTGTGCTGCGGGCCGGGAAGAATCCGATCACCGCCCGGGCGGTGAGCTTGCGTTCCCGGACGATCTCGTCGAGCAGGGTCCGCGCATCGCGGTAGAGCGACGACGCCGCTTCGCCCAGCACCGGGTCCGTGAGGATGGCGGGGTAGTGGCCGGCCAGTTCCCAGGTCTGGAAGAAGGGGGTCCAGTCGATGAGCGGAACCAGTTCCTCCAGCGCATAGTCGTCCAGGGCGCGGCGTCCCATGAACGCCGGGGTTGGGGGTATGGTCGCGGCGAAATCCACTGCCAGCCGGTTCTGCCGGGCCCGGGCCAGGGCCTGTTTCGGCTGCTGCTCCCGCCGCTCGGCGCGATTCTCCCGGATCAGCCGGTACTCGGTCCTGGTCGCTCCGGTGAAGGTGTCCCGCTGGGCCGGGTTGATCAGGGTGCCGGCCACGCCCACCGCGCGCGACGCATCCAGCACGTGGACCGTGGGCCCGGAATAGGCGGGCTCGATCTTGACCGCGGTGTGGACCCGTGAGGTCGTAGCACCGCCGATCAGGAGCGGCACCGTAAATCCTTCCCGTTCCATCTCGCCCGCCACGAAGGTCATTTCTTCCAGGGAAGGCGTGATCAGCCCGCTCAAGCCGATGACGTCGGCATTCACCCGTCGCGCGGTTTCCAGGATCTTTGCGCAGGGAACCATGACCCCCAGGTCGATCACCTCGAAGTTGTTGCACTGGAGCACGACGCCGACGATGTTCTTGCCGATGTCGTGGACGTCACCCTTGACCGTGGCGAGCACGATCCGGCCGTTGCTCCGGGCGGCCCCCGGATCCTTGGCCGCCTCGATGTATGGCACCAGGTGGGCCACGGCTTTCTTCATGACCCGTGCGCTCTTCACCACCTGGGGCAGGAACATCTTGCCGGCGCCGAACAGGTCGCCCACCACGTTCATGCCGTCCATCAGCGGGCCCTCGATCACCTCGATGGGCCGTTCCGCCTGGTGGCGGGCCTCCTCGGTGTCTTCGATGATGAAATCGGTGATCCCCTTGACCAGCGCATAGCTGAGCCGCTCGTGCACGGTGCCGGCGCGCCACTGGAGGTTGTCCGGCGCCGCCGACTCCTGGCCCTGGACCGAATCGGCCACCGCCAGCAGCCGCTCGGTGGCGTCGGGCCGGCGGTTGAGGACGACGTCCTCCACCCGTTCCAGCAGGTCCCGGGGTATGTCGCTGTAAATCGCCAGCTGGCCCGCGTTGACGATGCCCATGTCCATCCCGGCCCGGATGGCGTGGTAGAGAAAGACCGAGTGAATCGCCTCCCGCACCGGGTTGTTGCCGCGGAACGCGAACGACACGTTGCTGACTCCGCCGCTGACCCGGGCATGCGGCAGGGTGGCCTTGATCCGGCGGGTCGCCTCGATGAATTCGACGGCGTAATTGTTGTGTTCTTCGATCCCGGTCCCGATGGCGAAGATATTGGGGTCGAAGATGATGTCCTCGGCGGGGAAGCCGGCCTGTTCCGTCAGGAGCCGGTACGCCCGGGTGCAGATCGCCACCTTTCGGTCGGCCGTGTCGGCCTGGCCCTGCTCGTCGAACGCCATCACGATGACGGCTGCCCCATAGCGGCGGACCAGCCGCGCGTGGCGGAGAAACTGCGCCTCGCCCTCCTTCAGGCTGATCGAGTTGACTACCGGCTTGCCCTGCACGTGGCGGAGCCCCGCCTCGATGGTGTCCCAGCGCGACGAGTCGATCATCAGGGGGACCCGGCTGATGTCCGGCTCGGAGGCGATCAGGTCGAGGAACGTCGTCATGGCGGCGCGGGAATCCAGCATGCCCTCGTCCATGTTCACATCGAGGATCTGGGCGCCGCTCGCCACCTGCTGGCGGGCGACCTCCAGCGCCGCCTCGTAGTCCCCGGCCAGGACCAGCCGGGAGAAGCGGGCCGAGCCGGTGACATTGGTGCGCTCGCCGACGTTGACGAAGAGGGTGTCCGGCCCGACCGTCAGCGGCTCCAGGCCGGAGAGCCGGAGGTGGCGGGGCACCTCCGGCCGGGTCCGCGGCGGGAGTCCGCTCACCGCCGCGGCGATGGCACTGATATGCGCCGGGGTAGTGCCGCAGCAGCCCCCTACAATATTGAGCAGCCCATGCTCGGCGAACTCGCCCAGTACCGCGGCCATGTGCTCGGGAGTGTCGTCGTATTGTCCGAACTCGTTGGGCAACCCGGCATTGGGATAGGCGCTCACGTACACCGGGGCTACCCGGGCCAGTTCCTGCACATAGGGCCGGAGGGCGGCCGCGCCCAGTGCACAGTTCAGTCCCACGCTGAGCGGGCGGGCGTGGGCCACCGAGTTCCAGAACGCTTCCGTCGTCTGGCCGGAGAGGGTCCGCCCGCTGGCATCGGTAATGGTGCCGGAGATCATCAGCGGGACTCGGTCGCCCCGCTGCTCGAAGACCTGCTCGATGGCAAAGAGCGCGGCCTTGCAGTTCAGCGTGTCGAAGACCGTCTCCACCAGCAGCAGGTCGGCGCCGCCGTCCAGCAGCCCCCGGGCGGCCTCTTCGTAGGCCGTGGCGAGGGACGCGAAATCGGTATTGCGGAGGCCCGGGTTGTTGACGTCGGGCGACAGCGACGCGGTCCGGTTGGTCGGTCCCAGCGCACCCGCCACGAAGCGGGGGCGCGCCGGCTCCCTGGCTTCCAGGCTGTCGGCGGCTTCGCGCGCCAGTCGGGCGCCCTCCCGGTTCAACTCGTAGGCCAGCTCTTCCATTCCGTAGTCGGCCAGGCTGATCCGGGTGGAGTTGAAGGTGTTGGTTTCCAGGATATCGGCGCCCGCCTCCAGGTAGGCGGCATGGATAGCCCGGATGATGTCGGGTTGGGTGAGCGACAGAAGGTCGTTGTTACCGCGGAGATCACGGGGCCAGTCCCGGAACCGGTCTCCGCGGAAATCGGCTTCGCCCAGGGCGTAGGCCTGGATCATGGTCCCCATGGCCCCATCCAGCACCAGGATCCGACGGGCCAGCAGCAGCTCCAGTTGGCGGAGCCGGGTGTCGCGGGTGTGCCGGGCAGGGTGGTGCGTGGCGGTCATGGTCCCATGGGTCCAAGAAAAAAGCCCAGCTAAAACGAGGCTTGGGCGGCGTTTTAGCAATTTCTTTAACGTGGCTGCAATAGGCGCAAATCACCACGGCTTCGGTTGTGCTCGTAAGGTAACCGGGAAGCAGGGCGGGTGGCCAGAGGGTCAGGGCCCGGGGAGCAGTAACTCGCGGGCCTGGCGGGGCGTCATTCCCCGCACCATCACCGTCTTGCGCCGGCTGGTTGCGCCGGCCGTAAACGTGATGCTGTCGCGGGGGACCTGGAGCCGTCGGGCGAGAAAGCGGACCAGGGTGTCATTGGCCTCTCCGTCCACCGGAGGAGCGGCGAGCCGGATTCGCAGCCGTCCGCCATGCAGTCCCGCGACTTCGCTGGCCGCTGCGCGGGGCTGGACCAGGATGTGGATACGAAGATCGTTGGCCAGCGGCTCGAAGGGAGGCGGATCAGATTCCAAAGATGCCGCCCAGCACCAGGTGCCTGAGGAGGTAGAGCGCCAGCCAGGCCACCAGAGGACTCAGGTCGAAGAACCCCAGGGGCGGCAGCCGGCGCCGGATCGGTTCGACCATCCAGTCGGTCAGGGTGTACGCGATGCGCATCCAGCGGTTGTACCGTCCGATGCCGACCCAGGAGCCCAGCACCCGGAGGAAGAGCGCCGCCATGAGGACGAAATACACCAGGTCGAGAAGAAAACTGGCCCAGGCCCGGGGTCCCGCGCGGCCCAGGCCGGACACGTAGTACACGGTCCCGATGAGCCAGCGGAGAAAGGCCAGCAGCAGGAGCCCGGCGACCAGCACGATCCCGACCAGCCAGAGGGGCGCGTCCTGGGGGTTCCCGCCCCATCGAAGCACGTGCCGCTCGACCGGCCGGATAAATGGCTCGGCGAGCCTGCGGGTGGCCATGGCGATGGCGCCGAATGGTTTCAGCCTGCCGTGGCGGATGGCCCAGTACACCACCGCAATGAGAACGGTAGCAAAGAAGACGGCGGCCACGGCATACCGCGCAACGACCAGGATGGTTGACAGGGACGACATGCCGGGGAGGGTTAGCGGGAAACTCGAAGGGTGGTGGACCCGCCGGCGGCCAGGGTACAGGTGACGGCGAATTCGCCGCCGGACAGCGCGGCTTCTTCCAGGATGGCGCTGGTACCCCGGCAAGCGGAAAGGGTCCGGTTCGCGGTGCTGCGGAAACCGACCGAGATGGTCGGAACGGCACCGGCGACTGACAGGGAACGCGTGGTGGCCGGCGTCAGCTCGTCCACTCCGAGCTCCCGGAGGCTTCGGGGAAACCGGCCCCGGTGGGAGCTCCGGTAACTCATCGCCCGGTCGGTGAGATCGTAGATCTCCCGGCCCAGCGCCGCGGCGTCGGAGGCGGCACTGGAAACGGCGGGGGCGCGGCCTCCAGCGGAAGCCGCGCCCGCCCCGGGTTGATCATCATGTCCGCACCCGGCGGCCATCAGCGCGCCGGCGAGCAGGAGCGTCAGTGTGCGCACTATGCCCCCCGGATACTGCCCCTATTCCATCGCGAAGTGTCGATGGTAGATGATGTCGAAACTGAACGTCTTGGCTTTGCTCCGGGACTCGATGTACTCGGCCACCCGGCGGAGACGGTCCGGCAGTTCCAGGATCTTGGCCTGGGCCCGCCGCCCCAGGGCGTTGAGGCCGTTCAGGCCGTCGATCTGCCAGTGCCGGATCTGCTCCTGCACGATGCGCAGGTAGTCCCACGGGCCGTAGATGCCGGACCGGCGAATGACGTCGGCAAACTCCCGGAATCCGGGCATGCTGGCGCCAGGCATGTCGATTCCCGGCAGGATGTGGGAGGCCGACTCCAAGGCCCGGTCCGGGTCCCGCTGAAGAACTTCGTCGAACACGGTGCGGTAAAACGTGTAGTGGCGAGCCTCTTCCTGGGCCACCCGGGAGAGGATCTCGCGCAGGATGGGCTCATACTCCCCGGCCAGCTTGCCGGTTTCGCTGTGGGAGAACTGGGTGGCCCGTTCCTGCACCGTGGTGTAGGCGAAGACCCGGTAGGGGTCGCTGTCCCATCCCGGGTGGAACCCCTGCCGGAGATAGTCGAACTGCAGCCGCTCCAGGCGGGTCTGGTCGAAGATCCGGGTATCGCGGGCATAGTCACGCAGCACCGCCCCGTGGCGATCCTCCTCAGCCGTCCACAGGTTGATCCAATCTCTCCAATGGCTGTCATCTCCGAGGTACACCGCCAGCAGGCGGTGGAAGTGGGGCAGTCCCTCTTCCGTCAGGAGATTGAGCGCCAGGGCGGCCCGGGCGGCATCGGGTATGCCGGCGGCCCGCTCCCGCAGGGCCTTCAGGTGGTCATCGGGGGATTCCCCGGGGGCCGCTTCCAGCAGCTCCGAAGGGAACCATAGTTCCCGCTTCTGTTCATGGATCTGCATGAGCTCCCGGACCTTGGGCTCCAGGTCCTTGAGCACCTCGATCTTGGAGAAAAGCTGGCGGGCGGCTTCGGTCACGGTCATGGATCTAATATAACCCCTCCGGGGGTCAACGGTTCGGGGACCCAGGACACAAAAGCCCGCCGGCGGGCCGGCGGGCTGGCGATCTGGGGGTACCCGGCCCGGGTCAGTCGTCGCCGGGCTGGTCCAGCCGCTTTTCCATCAAGTACCAGGTACGCTGCCCGATATAGTTATGCCGGGTGAGCACCCGCTCCCATCCAAAAGCCAGCAGAAAGGCCTCAGACCGCAGGTCGTCGGTCCAGAACTCCGCAATATGGGCGCCGGTTTCCAGGGCCCGTTCCTCGAATGCCTCGAGCAGCAGGTGGGCATGGCCGTGGTGGCGCTCGTCCGGGGCGACGGCCAGCTCCAGCAACTGGGCAACCCCGCCCTGGAGCGAGTATCGCAGGCCTCCGATCCAGTCGCCGATCTCGTTGCTCAGGACCAGGTAACGGTCGTCCCGATGCACGTCGAGACCAGTCTCCTCGTCGTGGCGTTCCAGGAGATCCGCGAACCACTCCGCGAACTCCTCACCTTTTTCCATGTCCCGGATGATGACTTCACTGGTCTCGCGCATATGTTTCTCGGGATTGAGTGACAGTCCCCCAAATCGCAATCTTGGTGCCAATGGCATGGTAGCATGATCGGCAGCCGGCACCGCGACTTGAGACACCCTCTTCGAGTGCCCTGACTCACCCGGCTTCGTCAAGCTCTTACCCAGTAATCACTTGACGCACTTCTGCCGATCAGCCGAGCCGCGGAGTTCCACCGCATATAACGCTTGAAGCCCCTGGAATGTTCACATTACGGGTTTCGTCGGGGGCCGCCCCGGGGTCCCCGAAGTCCCCCTATCTGGTGCGGCACTGCGTGGTAGCCGGTGGGCGGCGGCCACAGGCGATGACGTCATTCATGCCATTCGCCAGGGGGCCGCAGGCGGTGCTCTGCGCCGAGTGGCGGGCTTCGTCCTCCGATTCGTGCGAGGCAGTGGCGCAGTTGCGGCCCCCGTTGAATTCGACGCACACCTCGCAGGTCGCCCTCTGGGCCGAGAGCGTGTTGTAGAGCAGCAGGCCGAAGAACCCCGCCACCAGCGCTACGACGAGCAGTTTTTTCCGAGTCATGGCTGGCCCGAGTTCAGTTGCGCAGGTAGCTGATGAGCGGTTGGATCGTGCCGAGGACCCACATGATCACCCCGGCGAGAGCGGCTTTCCCGGAAGGCACCCGGGCCTTCACCATCAGGCCGATCGCGATGAGCGCGGTGGTCCAGAGGACGAAGAGATCGAGCCGGCTCAGCAGCGCCAGGGTCGCCACGCTGGCGGTTGCATCGGCGAAGCGGGCCGGGCTGAACGACAGGCTGGCGAACCCGTGGATCTTGTCGTCCGGCAGCAGGGCGGCCTGGAACCCCAGGATGGGCCAGTAGAGCACCCGCGGGAAATACGAGAACACTCCCACCATCATGGCCGCGCCCAGTTCGAGGGTGGCGCCGATCGCCTTGCCGACCAGCCAGAGGGCCAGGCCCACGATCATGGGAACGATGGTGTGGAACAGGATCATGGTGACCGGTCCGAGAAAGGCGAACTTCCCGGACATCTGGGCAGCCTGGTCCCTCTGCTCCTGGGTCAGGTTCTCCAGCTGGGCGGCCATTGCCCGCTGCCCCTCGTACTCGTAGAGCGGTGCCAGCAGGGAGTAGGTGCCCAGGATGACCAGCGCGGACGCCAGCACGAGCACCAGCAGGGGGCCGCCCCACCGGGAACCCCGCCGCTCGAAAACCCGGGCCGGAGCGTAGAAGATCTCGAGGTAGTCTTCCCAGCCTGGGGCGGCCGATTCCGGGGTGGCTGCGGTCATCGGATCTCCTTGATTGGGTGGCGGTGTCACGATGGAGGAGTCGCGACCGCGTCCTCCACCCATGTCGCGTAGGCCTGGCTGCAGAACGGCAGGGCTACGGCGATCACTTCGGGTGTCTCGTAGGAGTGCAGCGCCCGAATTCGGGATTCCAGATCGGGAAACCGGGCAGCGGTCGTCTTGAGGTGGCAGTACCACTCGGCGGCGGATTCGACCCGGGCCTGCCACCGGTAGACACTGGTGATCGGGCCATCGACCTGCGCGCAGGCGGCCAGGCGTTCCTCGACCAGGGTCCGGCCCAGGTGCTCAGCGGCTTCGCGCGAGTCGGTCGTGGTGGTGACCTGGAGCAGCGTGGTCATGCCACTCCGCGGCGCCGGTGTGGTCAGCTGGGGATTCGGGTGTCGGTTCCCCGCTTGCCATCCTCGATGGGAACGATGCCGGCCCGCCATCCGCTCTTGAACTGGACCTGCAGGCGATGGCCCAGCGTGTCGGCCTCGATGCTCAGGATATCCGGGAACTGGCGGGCGTAGGCGATCGCTACCCGGCTGGGGGTTCCGCGCCCGCTGTTGTAGGGCCGTCCGAACTCACGGCCTATGGCCACGGCGATGGCCTGCTCCCGCCCGTACGCGGCGAACTGATCGGCCGGCATCATGCCGTCCTGGTTGCCCAGGTGACTTTCGAGGTCGTAGTCCCGGCACCCGGCCAGGGCGAGGACGGTCAGGCAGACGAGGGCGCTGCGTTTCATCGGGCTCTTCTCGCGTAGGTGGCGGACGACCCTCAAAAGTCGTTCCCCCGGGTATGGTTGTAAAGCCCCGGCAGCGGTAAACTTGGGTCTCATGACACCAGGGCGTTATCTGTTCCACCTCTCATGACCCACCCATGCCGATCCGCCGCGCTTCGCGGCCTGCTGGGGCTCGCCTTGCTGGCGGGCCTGCAGCCGCTTCCCGCCTCTGCCCAGGACAGCCCTGGAGGCCCGGCCAGAATTCAATGGTGGCACGGCTTGATTGCGGTTGGCGGGTACGCCGTGCTCAGCCGGCTGGACGATGGTATTCAGAGTTTCTTCCAGGAGAACCGCTCCCCCACCTCGGATGATATCGCGGACGTGATCCGGCCGATGGGCCAGCCGGAGGTGTATGCGACGGTGGGGCTCGGCATTCTCGCCTCCGGTGTGCTGGCCGGTGACCGGGAGGTGCGCCAGGCCGGGGTCAGGATCAGCACCGCGCTGGCCACCACGGGCGTGGTGGTCACCCTCGGCAAGTTTGCGGCGGGCCGCATCCGGCCGTCGAAGCGCGGCAGCAATGCCGCTGACTTCCGTCCTTTTTCCGGCAATACCTCGGCGCCATCCGGCCACGCGGCGATGGCGTTCGCCCTGGCCGCGTCGCTGGGCGAGGAGATTCACGACCCGTGGGTGTCGGCCGCGCTCTACACGGCTGCCGCCGGGACGGCCTGGTCCCGGGTCAACGATAACGTCCACTGGCTCAGCGACGTGATCGCGGGGGCCACGGTCGGAGTGGTCATCGCCAAGTATATCAACGGCAAAGTGACGGTTTTCGGGGTGAAGCCTCCCCGGCTCCGTCCCGCGCCCGGCGGCGCCGCGCTGACCTGGAGCGGCTCTTTCTGAGCCTGGTCCATGTGCGGCAGGGCTGGACAGGGCAGGGCTCTTCGCTTAACTAAAGTCGAATCATCCGCCAAATCCGCCCGTGGCAAGCTGGCCCCGCCCGCTTGCCGGCCAAGGAGCCTCCTTTGGAACGACCCTCGCGCAGCTATACCGGCCTGGCGTCCGGCGTCGGCAAGGACAAGAACGCGGCACCCCGGCGGAAGCTCCTCATCATTGATGATGACCGGGCGTTCGTGGTGCTCGCCGCCGCCATCCTTCGCGATGCCGGGTTCAAGGTGCTCGAAGCCTTCGATGCCATGCAGGGGTTCATGTTCGCGCAGCAGGACCCCCCCGCGGTCATCCTGCTCGACATGCAGATGCCGGCCGGGGGAGGCATGAACCTGCTGCAACGGGTGCAGACCAATCCCCGGCTGAAGGTGGTCCCGATCATCGTGGTCACCGCCAGCACCGACGAAGGAATGGAAGAGTCGGTCCGCAGCCTGGGGGCGACCGACGTGCTGAGGAAACCGGTGGACCGCGACCGATTGCTGGCGAAAGTCAACCAGGTCCTCAATCCCACCCCGTCGCCCTGACTTCCCGCCGTACGGCAGGCCCCGCCACACCATGAACTATCGCCTTGCCGCCGGGCTCCTTCTTCTCGCGGCCCCGGCAGCGCCCGGGGCCGCGCAATCCGCCCCGGAACGGCTGACCGTGTTCGCCGCCAGCTCATTGACCGAGGCGTTTCGGGAAATCGGCCTCGACTTCGAGCGGCGGGAGGGCGCCGTGGTGCGTTTCAACTTCGCGGGATCGCAGCAGCTCGCCGCGCAGATCGACCTGGGGGGCGGGGCGGACGTCTTCGCCCCCGCCAGCGACCGCTGGACTCGTCCTCTGGAACGCCGTTCGCTGCTGGACGCGTCCCCCCGCACCTGTGTTCGCAACACGCTGGTCGTCATTCTCCCGGCCGACAACCCCGGCCGCATCCGCGAGCTTGCCGACCTGGCACACCCCGGTGTGCGGCTGGTGCTGCCGGGCCCCGCCGTACCGGCTGGAGAGTACAGCCGGCGAGCCATTGCGCTGCTCGGGTCCACGCCGGGCTGGCCGCCCGATTACGAGCAGCGGGTGCTGGCCAATATCCGGTCCAACGAAGACAACGTGCGGGGCGTGCTGGGAAAGGTGCTGCTGGGCGAGGCCGATGCCGGCATCGTCTATCGCAGCGACCTGACCTCTCCCTCGGCGGCCCCGCTGGCTTGGCTGGAGTTCCCCCCGGCAGCCCGGGTCATGGCCAGCTATCCCCTCGCCGCGCTAACCAGCTCGGCGAACCTTACCCTCGCCCGGCGGTTCGTGCATTTCGTGTGTTCTCCGGAGGGCCGGGCCATCCTCGCCCGACATGGCTTCCTCGATGGCGGCCCCTGACCGCTCCCGCGGCTCCGCGCTGGCGGCCGTCGCCGCCCGGGTAGGAAGCGCGGCCGCGCTGGCCGCGCTGTTCGGACTGCTGACACTGCCGCTGCTGGGGTTGGTTCTTCGGGTCCCGCCCGGGAGGCTGCTGTCCCGCTTGCTGGATCCGGCGATCCAGCAGGCGTTCCGGCTGAGTTTGCTGACCAGCCTCGCCGCGACCACTATCGTCATGGTACTCGGCCTTCCGGCAGCCTACGTCCTGGCCCGCCGGAACTTTCCGGGAAAGCGCGTCCTGGAAGTGCTGGTCGATCTCCCCATGGTACTCCCGCCCACCGTGGCCGGCCTGGCGCTGCTGCTGGCCTTGGGGAGAAACGGCCTGGCCGGGGACTCGCTCAGCCTCCTCGGCATCCAGCTGCCCTTCACCACGGCGGGCGTGGTGGTCGCCCAGGCATTCATGGCGGCTCCGTTTTTCATCGGCCCCGCCCGCGCGGGTTTCGCGGCGGTAGACCAGCGGCTGCTCGATGCGGCGGCGACGCTTCGGGCCGCCGAGACCTTTCGGTTCTTTCGGGTCATGGTGCCGCTGGCCTGGCCTTCGATCCTGGCTGGCCTGGCGATGAGCTGGGCCCGGGCGCTGGGCGAGTTCGGGGCCACCATCACCTTCGCCGGCAACCTGCCGGGGCTCACCCAGACCATGCCGCTGGCCGTGTACGAGGCCATGCAGGTGGACCTCGAGGCCGCGATCGCCATGGCAATCCTGCTCGCCGTGATGTCCCTGAGTCTCCTCCTCTTGCTCCGGCTGGGGCCGGAACGATTCCGCCATGCTCCGCGCTGAGCTGGCCTGCCGGCTGGGGAATTTCCAACTGGAGGCGAGCCTGGACGCGCCCGCGGCTTCCACCCTGGTCCTGGTCGGCGAGAGCGGTGCCGGCAAGACGACGGTGCTCCGCCTGCTGGCGGGACTGGTGAACCCCGACCGGGGTCTGATCAGCGTGGGCGGCGAGACGTGGTACGGCCCGGATCGCACGCTGGCCGCATGGCGTCGGCCGGTGGGCTATGTCGCCCAGGACTATGCCCTCTTTCCCCACCTTTCGGTGTTCGACAATGTGGCGTTCGGGCTCCGGGCCATGGGTGTGCGCCGGGCCGAGGTCCGCCTCCGGGTTGGCGCCATCCTTGATCGGTTCTCCCTGGCGGAGTTCGCGGGCCGGCGGCCCGGCCAGCTTTCCGGGGGACAGCAGCAGCGGGTGGCGCTGGTGCGAGCCCTCGTGCTGGAACCTTCGCTCCTCCTGCTGGACGAGCCGCTGGCCGCCCTGGACCAGCAGACCCGGCGAGCAGTCCGGCAGGAGCTTCGGGATACTCTCCGCGACCTCCCCTGCGTCACCGTGCTGGTCACCCACAGCCCGCAGGAAGCGCTGGTGTTCGGCGACCGGGTGACGGTGCTGGAAGAGGGGCGCGGCCACCAGGCCGGGACCCGGGACGACCTGCTGCTCCGGCCGCGCTCCGCATACGTGGCCGACCTCATGGGCATGAACCTGTTCCAGGGCGAGATCGTCACCCGTACGCCGGCGGGCCTCGCGACCCTGCGCACCGGCGGCGGAGAAGTGCTGGTCGTCGATCCCGGGGAGGGCCCGGCGGAGTTATTTGCCACCGTCAGTCCGCGGGAGATCACGCTGTCGCTCGAGCACCCGGAAGGAAGCGCCCAGAATGTCCTGCGGGGGCCGATCCGGGAGATCATCCCGGAGCCGCCCCGGGGCGACCGCCTCCGAGTCGCGCTGGATACCCGGCCGGCGCTGGTGGCGGAGGTCACCCGCCCGGCCGTCGCCGCGCTGGGCCTGCGGGAGGGGCTCCTGGTGTTCGCGGCGTTCAAGGCGACCGGCGTGGTTCCCTACCGGTAGCCGCGCGGGGTTTGCGGTTTTCTGCTCCAATCGTCAATCTTCGAGCGGGCGGTTATCTTGCCCACTCCCTGAACATACCGGTCGTGCCATGAGTGCCATTCCTTCAATTCCGAGACCCGCGAACGAGCCGGTGCTGACGTATGCCCCGGGCTCCGGGGAGCGCGCCAGCCTCAAGGCCCGCGTCAATGCCATGAGCCGCGATGTCGTGGATATTCCCTGCATCGTGGGTGGCAGGGAGGTTCGGGATGCCAGGACTTCCGACGTGGTGATTCCGCATTGCCACCGGCATGTGCTGGCGAAGGTCCACCAGGCGAGCGCCGACACCATCCATGCGGCGATCGAGGCGGCGAACCGGGCGCAGCGGGACTGGGCTCACTGGAAATTCGAAGACCGGGCGGCGGTATTTCTCCGGGCGGCGGACCTGCTGGCCGGCCCCTGGCGGGCCACCATCAACGCGGCCACCATGCTGGGGCAGAGCAAGACCGCCCACCAGGCCGAGATCGACAGCGCCTGCGAGCTGATTGATTTCCTGCGCTTCAACGTGCATTTCGCGGAGCGAATCTACCGGGAGCAGCCGGAGTCGTCGCCCGGGGTGTGGAACCGGATGGACCACCGCCCGCTCGAGGGGTTTGTCTACGCCATCACGCCGTTCAACTTCACCGCGATCGGCGGCAACCTGCCGACGGCCCCGGCCCTGCTCGGCAACGTCGCGGTCTGGAAGCCGGCCGCGACGGCGACCCTCAGCAATTACCTGTTCCTTCGGTTGCTGGAAGAGGCGGGGCTGCCTCCGGGGGTCATCAACTTCATCCCGGGCAGCGCCGCCCAGGTGAGTGACATCGTCCTGGCCGACCGGACGCTCGCGGGCATTCACTTCACCGGTTCTACCGAGGTCTTCCAGTCGCTCTGGAAGAAGGTGGCGGACCGGATCGAGCACTATGCCACCTATCCCCGGCTGGTGGGAGAGACCGGCGGCAAGGATTTCGTGCTGGCCCACGCCAGCGCCGACCCCCAGTCCCTGGCGGTGGCCCTGGTGCGCGGGGCGTTCGAATACCAGGGGCAGAAGTGCAGCGCGGCATCCCGGGCCTATGTGCCGGACAATCTCTGGCCCGAGGTCCAGGACCGGGTGCTGGAAATGATGTCGGCCATCCGGATGGGCGACGTGGCGGACTTCCGGAACTTCATGGGGGCGGTCATCGACCGGCGGGCCTTTGACCGGATCAAGGCGTACCTCGACCAGGCCAGGACGGCGCCCGGGGTCAAAGTCCTGGCCGGCGGCAAGGCAGACGACAGCACCGGGTTCTTCATCGAGCCCACCTTGCTCCAGGCGGACGACCCGATGTACCGGACCATGTGCGAGGAAATCTTCGGACCGGTGCTGACGCTGCACGTGTACCCGTCCGGCAAGTGGACGGAGACCCTGGCCCTGGTGGATCGCACCAGTCCCTACAGCCTGACCGGGGCGGTCTTCGCGCGGGACCGGAACGCCATTCTGCAAGCGGACCGGGAACTGCGGAACGCCGCCGGCAACTTCTACATCAACGACAAGCCGACCGGCGCGGTGGTGGGGCAGCAGCCGTTCGGCGGTGCCCGCGCCAGCGGCACCAACGACAAGGCCGGATCGATCCTCAACCTGGTGCGGTGGATCTCGCCCCGCACCATCAAGGAAACCTTCGTGCCCCCGGCGGATTACCGCTACCCGTTCATGGAGGACGACGAGGGCGGGATCTGACTCCCGCCGGTTCCCGACCTCGATAGCCCATGGATATTCTCGTCCCGACCGACAAGCCCCATGTACCCCATCCCACCGGGATGATTAGCGTGGTGCGTACCCTCGCCGTCTTCGGGTGGGTGGGGTACGTGCTCTTTTTCGCCATGGTGTTTTCGGAAGGAAATGTCAGTTTCCCCCACCTGCAGCGCACCCTGCAACTGGTCGGGGTGAGCTTCGCCGGGTTTCTTCTCACCTGGCGGTTTCAGCGGGTGGGCGGGCTGGTGCTGCTTGCCGGGATGGTGGTCGCGCTGGCGCTCACCCCGAGCCAGCTCAGAGAGTGGCGGCTCTGGTTCTATGCCCTGGAAGCCTACATGGCCGTGACCGGAATCCTCTTCATCGTGGCCCCCAGGAAACCGGCAGCGTGAATAGCCCCAGCCATGAGCGGCCAGCTTTCACGTCCACTGCTTGCCGCTCACTCCTGATGGCCAGGTTCCCGTTCCCGTCTTGCAGTGGCTCGGCAATCTCCATACTTTTAGAAAACTCCTCGCGAGGCCCTGCCGATGTCGGATCGTTTCTTCAGTTCCGACGACTTCGATGAACAAGCCCATCAACTCTATAACGAAGGCAGGTACGACGACGCACTCTCCGTCCTGAACGAGGGTCTCTCCCTCTATCCCCACGCAGTCGAACTCAACGTTGGCAAAGCTTACGCCCACATGGCGCGCGAAGAATTCGCCTGGGCGCGGCGCAGCTTCGAGACCTCGCTCTGCCTGGAGCCGGACCACGAGGACGGACTGGCCGGCTTCGGGGAAATCCTGCTCAAGCTGGGAGACCGAAGCGGCGCGATCGCCGCGTTCGAACGGATCCTCGCCCTCGGGTTCCAGGACGACCATGACCTGATGCTGCAGGTGGGCCGGGCGCTCTTTCGGGAAGGGCTGCTGCACCAGGCCCACCGGTTCTTCGAGCTGGCGGTCAATGCCCAGCCCGAGTCGCCCGAGGCGGCGGCTTGCACCGGATATGCGTCGCATCGGCTGGGCCACGAAGGCACCGCCCTCTACTGGCTGCGCCGGGCTCTCGAGCTGGATCCTACCCACGTGGAAGCCCGGATCTACCTGGCTAACCTGCTCTACGACCGGGGTGAATCGGAGGCATCGCTCTATCAGCTCGAGCGAACCCAGCCCGAGGACCATTTCGACGAACTGGGACTCTGGCGTTATGTCGAACTCAAGAAGACCCTGTACCGCCTGTCCGACGACGACCCGGAACTCAATCCCTGGATGCAGCGGCTGCTGGCGGTGGCCGGCGCGCCCGACCAGGTGGACCTGCTCCTCGCCGAGGTTGAAGCCCAGCAGCCTGACGGCTCGGTGCGCGACCCTCACCAGCTGGAGCTCTTCGGGACCCTGGTGGCGGAACTCCACGCCATGCAGAGGCGGCCCCCGCTGGCCGATGGCCACCAGGTGGCGACCCTGGCCGGGCGCACCTTCCGGGGCAGCTGGGACGAAATCCTTTTCCAGATGAAGGCCGCGGATGACGACTGGGCCGATGGGTCCCTGGCCGATTTCATGGTCTCCCTGGCCGAGCGGGGCCGGGCCGAGACGGGCGTGATCATCCCGACCACCACCGACGCGGAGGTCTTCATCCGGGCCAGTGCCCAGGCGGGGGTGCTGCGCATCATCCAATGATTGACCTTCAAGGCGTCTCCAAAGTTTACGTCTCTCCCTTCCGGCGGCGCCGGGTCCAGGCCCTGGCGGATTTCACCCTGCAGGTGCCGCGCGGCGAGATCCTGGGCATCGCCGGACCCAACGGCGCCGGCAAGAGCACCGTCCTCTCGATTCTTCTCGGTTACCTGCATCCCTCCAGCGGGAGCGCCTGGATCGACGGCCGGCGGCCGCGGATGTACGTCCAGCAGCAGGGGATCTCCTACCTCACCGAACTGGTCGCGATCCCGCCCCGCTGGACCACTCTCTCAGCGCTTCGGCGCATGGCGGCGATGTCCAGCCTCCCGGCCCGAGCGGCCCGGGAACGGGTGGAGTACGTCATCAACCTGCTGGGGCTGGCCGAGCACCGCAGCAAGCAGATTCGCCAGCTCTCCAAGGGGAACCTGCAGCGGGTGGGCATCGCCCAGGCCCTGATCGTCGAATCCGAGGTGGTTATCTTCGACGAGCCGACCCACGGCCTGGATCCGGTCTGGACCCAGAAGTTCCGCGATGTCGTCGCCGCCCTCCGGTCGCCGGGCCGCACCATCGTGATCGCGTCCCACAACCTGGATGAACTGGAACGGCTCACCGACCGGGTGGCGATCCTGGGCCGGGGCCGGCTCCAGCGCATCGTGACCAGCGGCGGCGGGCAGAACGGTGGCGCCTACCGCCTGGTGCTCGCGGCGCCCAGCGGGCGTGTCGTCGAATGCTTCCCCGATGCCATGCCGGTAGAGGGGCGACCGTCTGAATGGCGGGTCCAGGGGGACCTGGAAGACCTGAACCAGCGGCTCCGGCGACTCCTCGAGGGCGATGCGGTGCTCACGTCGTTCTATCCCGAGCAGAGTCGTCTCGAGTCCGAGTTTCACGCCGCCGTCCGGGAGCCGGGCCCATGAAGGTGATTCCGTTCCGTTACCTGCCCTGGATGGCCCGTGATCTCCTGACTACCCAGGGCGCCGTGCTGGCCGCGGTCGGCGTCATGGCCTGGCTTATCGCCCGCGAGGTGGAAGGAGCGTCCGCCTCCGACGGGCCCCGGTTCGTCGCCATGGCCGTCCAGCAGCTGGCCCTTCTGTTCCTGCTCTACGTCGCCGCGGCGATCGTCAGTCATGACCGGGTGCACGGATATTACCGCGGCTTTTTTTCCCGCCCGATCAGCCCCGCCGGGTACTATTTCTCCCGCTGGCTGCTCGGCGGACTGGTCTTTCTGCTCATCGGACCGGTATTCACCCTGGCACTCTCGCTGGCCATCGGCTGGTTTCCCCTCTCCAGGGCGGTGCTGATCCAGCTGGCGCTGAATTATCTTCTGCTGGGTGGACTGGTGTTCATGTTCTCCGCCTTCACCCGGGGAGACTGGCTGTTCGGCCTCCTTTTCTTCATGGTCGAAAACGTACTCACTGGCCTTCGCAAAGCGGAGATCGACCTGCCCGCCATCTGGGATTTCGTGTTGAAGATTCTTCCGCCGTTCTCGCTTGCCTCGGTGACCGCCCCGGTGCCTTCGGGCGCCGACCTGCTGCACGTGATCCTCTATGGATCCGGCCTGGTGGTTGCCGCCCTGCTGCTGCTCCGCTGGCGCCCCCTCGGCGCCGGCGGGCGATCGTGATCCGCTGGACCGACCAGGTCCGCCGTGAAGTTCTGCCCAACGGGCTCACGGTCCTGGTCCAGCGCGATGATGCAGCCCCCGTCGCCAGCGTCGTCACCCATGTGAAGGCCGGGTTCTTCGACGAACCGGATCGCTGGCAGGGCATCTCCCACGTGCTCGAGCACATGTTCTTCAAGGGTACCAGCCGTCGCGGTCCCGGGGATATCGCCCGGGAGACCAAGGCGGCCGGCGGCTACGTGAATGCCGGCACCGGCTACGACCATACCTCCTACTACGTGGTGCTCCCGGCCGCGGGCCTCGAGGCCGCGATCGACATCCAGGCCGATGCCCTGCGCAACTCGGAAATCGACGCGGGCGAGCTGGCCCGGGAACTCCAGGTCATCATCCAGGAGGCCAGGCGGAAACTGGATAGCCCCTCCGCGGTGGCACACGAGACCCTGAACGAAGTGATGTTCGACCGGCACCGGGTTCGCCGCTGGCGAATCGGCCACGAAGCCACCCTCGCCGGTTTCACCCGTGACGATGTCCTGGGTTACTACCGGAGTCGGTATGTGCCGGAGCGGGTCATCGTTTCCATCGTGGCCGCGCGCGACCCCGGCGAGGCCATGGCGATGGTGCGGGCCGCCTACGCGGACTGGACGCCCGGGTCCGGCGCGATACCTCCCGGCCCGGAGGAGCCCAGCCGCGCGGAGGTCCGGTCACGGACTCTGCGGGGAGACGTCACCCACTCCCACCTGGCCCTGGGATGGCGGGGCGTCGCCCCGCTCCATCCCGATGCGCCCGCGCTCGACCTGGCGGCGGCGGTGCTGGGCATGGGACGGGGTTCGCGGCTCTATCGGGCACTCCGCGAAACCGGGATCGCGACATCGGCCTCCGCCCACTTCTACGCGCCCACCGAGTTGGGAATGTTCGGGGTCTCGGCCGAGGGCGAACCGGGCCGGATGGAGGAGGTGCTGGAGGCGGCCGGAAGGGAAGTGCGGCGCCTGGTGGAAGAAGGTCCCGGGGACGACGACCTGGAACGGGCCAGGACCATGCTGCTGACTCGCTGGGCCCGGCGGCTGGAGCCAATGGACGGGCGTGCCGCGACCCTGGGTGAGGCTGAGGCGTTGAAGCACGTGAGCTACCTCGACGAGGAGTATGCGGCTCTCGCCGCGGTGGACCGGGAGGCAGTGCACGCCGCCGCCGCCCGCTACCTCAAGGCGGAAACCGTGTCGGGGCTGGTTTATCATCCCCGCGACTCGGGGGCCGACCTCACCATCGAGAGACTGGGGGACGCTTTCCGTTCGCGGATCGCCCCGGGTAGGAGCCGGGGCCAACAGGTGGCCGGCGTCCATCACATGGAACTGCCCGGCTGTGACCTCCTTCTCCGCCCCAAGGCCGGAGCGCCCACCCTGACGCTCGGCATCTACCGGCCGCGCCTTACCCAGGAAAACCCGCTGCAGGCCGGGATTGGTGCGCTCGCCCTGCGGGCATCGGTCCGGGGCGCCGGCCCCCATGATGCCCGCGCGCTGGCGTTCGGGTTCGAGCGCCTGGGCGGTTCCCTCGGCGTCTCCGCGGCGGCCGACTGGCTCGGCTTCAGCACCTCGGTGCTTGCCGCCCGGGCCGGCGAGGCCGCCGGCCTGCTCCGGCTGGTGTTCATGGAACCGGCACTCGGGGACGACGACGTAGTCCGCGAACGCGATAGCATGGTCGAAGAGGCGTTGCAGGTGGCGGACGACATGTTCCGCTTTCCCTTTCAACTGGCTTTTCGCAGCGCGTTCGACGCGAGGGGCTACGGGCTGCCGGTTGCCGGGTTGCCGGAGACGCTGCGCACCCTCGACCCGCAGGCGGTGCGGCGGTTCCACCGGGACGCGATGAGCGGCCGCCCGGTGGTCGTCGCGGTGGGCGACCTGGACCCGGAGCGGACCGGAGCCATGCTGGCGGAGGTCTTCGAGCCGCTGGGCACCCGCCCGGCCGAACCCCGTCCTGCCCCACAGTCGTGGGGAGGCACCGGCGGCAGCCCGGTGGTCGAGCGAGAGAAGGCCCAGACCGCCTTCGCCATGGCGTTTCCCGGTCCGGACCGGAGAAACCCGGAGCGCCACGCGGCGGAGGTGTGGGCGGCGGTCGCGAGCGGTCTCGGCGGGCGTCTGTTCGAGTCACTCCGCAGCCGGCGTTCGCTGGCGTATACCGTGCTGGCCTCGAGCTGGCTGCGGGGCGGTGCCGGGGCGCTGCTGACCTACATCGCGACCGCGCCCGAACGGGAGGAGGAAGCCCGGACCGAGATGCTGGCGGAGCTGGAGCGGTTTCGGCGGGAGGCGGTGACCGGGGTGGAACTGGAGCAGGCCGTCAACTACCTGGCCGGGCAGGCCCAGGTCGCCCGGCAGAGTTCCGCCGCGGTGGCGGGCGAGATCCTCGAAGCCTGGATCATTGGCGATGGCCTGAAGGAGTTGGAAGATCCGGGCCACGCCTACCGGTCGGTGGATGCCGCGGCTGTGCAGGCGGTAGCAGAGCGATATCTCGACGGGCAGCGCCGGGTCGAGGGCGTGGTGCGGGGTCAGGCCTCCCGCTGAACCTGGCCGTTCAGCCGCTTCGTGATCACGTCGATCCCGCGCTCCGGGTTCCCGGGTTCCATGGCCAGGATGTCCACGATGCAGAGCGACTGTTCGGGGACCACGTGGGTAATGACATGTCCGCCGTGGCAGAGCAGGCAGGTTACCGTGCCGCGGGGGCCGGAACGAACAACGGGCGGCCCATAGGGCGACATGCCGACCGCGGCGGCGGCCGCGATGGCGACGGCCGCCAGCCCCTCAGGATCGGCCAGCCGGGCGCTGGTGATTCCGGTCAGGGTGGCGACCCGAGAGGTGTAACTCAATTCAGGATGTGCTTCCGGGGCCCGGCCGGAAGCTGCAGACGGCGTCATGGTACCCTTCCGGCACGCCCACGTCGAAAAACCTGGCGCTGGAGGTTACCCCGGCCAGCGCACCCCGCCGGGCCAGGCGCTGGAGTACCGGGACATCGTCCAGCTCGGCGCCCTCCGGGAGCGACCGGCCGACCGCCTCGAATTCCTGGAAGATATCGCCGGTAAATGCCATCCGGCCGATCGGCGTCATGGCGGATGCCGCCCCACCCGTCTCGAACCGGCCGGTACCCTTGTCCGCCACGTCGGTTACCATCAGCACCTGGTTCTTCGTCTCCACTTTGGCCTTTCCGGTGGCGCCCTTCAGCTTCGCATCCGCCTTGGAGATTTCACTCAGGAGCACCGTGGAGTGCCCGGTGCTGGCAAACACCGCGGCGACCCGGGCGCTGGGGTTGTCGCCCAGGAAGAGGTTATCCGGCAGGACGGCAATGAAGGGAGATCCGGCCAGCGGATCCCGGGCCCGGAGCAGGGCGTCGCCGAGCCCGCGCGGGCGACCCTGGGGGACGAATTCGAGTTCCAGCGGGCCCTGCCAGTTGCGGGCGACGGCCTCCACCATGGGGCGGGCCGGGTTGGTGATGATAATGGCGTGCAGCATGCCGGCCCCGGCTATTTCATCCAGGGTCCAGTGCAGCAGCGGCTTGAGGGCCACCGGAAGCAGTTCCTTGGGAATCCACCGGGTGATTGGTGCCAGGCGGGTGCCCAGCCCTCCACAGGGGACGACAGCGGTATCGAGCATGGGACCGGAAGTGCGAGGATCGGGTAGCGGGCTGAGTGCTCAATGCTGAGCGCGGCGTGCCCCTAGAACATGGACATGGCCAGCAGGGACCGCAGGTTGTCATTGGTGGCGCGGAGCCGGGTGGAGAGCATCCGGACCACCGACCAGAGCACCTTGAACGCCAGGTCCCGGTTGAAATCGAGCACCAGCTCGAAATCGGGGCGGGAGATGGTGACCAGGGTGCAGGGGCCGTTGGCGATGGCGTCAGTGGAGCGTTCGGATCGGTCGAACACCGACATTTCGCCGAAGCAGGCGCCCGGCTTGAGAATGGCCAGGGCCTCTTCGCCGGAGCCGGGAATGGTGCGGCTGATTCGGACTTCTCCGGCGGCAATCACGAAGAGCCGGTTGCCAGGGTCGCCTTCCTTGAAGATTACCTCGCCGGACTTGAACGTCTGCTCCTTGCAGATCTCAGCGACCCGCGAGAGTTCGCCCTCATCGAGGTCGGCGAAGATCAGGGTCTTCTTGAGGAGGTCGAGGTTCATGGGAGCCAGGGGATTGAAGGAATTGAGGGAATTGAGGGAATTGAGGGAATTGATGGAATTGATGGAATTGAGCGACCTGTGAATTGGACTTTCATGAGAGAACCAGGGGATCGGTTTTCCGGCAACAATTCCTTCGACCCTTTCAATTCCCTCAATTCCCTCAATTCCCTCAATTCCCTCAATTCCCTTATCATATAGCCATGACCGGGCCAGTCCATAGTACTTCTCGCCCTGTGGCGGAGCAAGGCCGCCGCGGGTTTACGACCGCTGATTTTATCACGGTGGTGCGGCTGCCGCTGGCGGTGCTCTTCGTTGTACTGGGTACGCCGTGGTGGCGGTTTCTGGTGCTGGCCCTGGCGGCGGCCACCGATCTGCTGGACGGCATGCTGGCCCGCCGGTTCGGGGGGTCCCGTTTCGGTGCTGTCCTCGACCCCATCGCCGACAAGCTCTTTATGGCTTGCGCCTTCGGCGTCGTGCTGTTCTCGGGGCGGCTTCAGTTCTACGAAGTCATCGCCGTCCTGCTCCGAGACATCTGGGCCACGGCCGCGTTCTTCATTACGGTGGGAACCGGGCGGGCAACCGCCATCCCGGCCCGGCTGGGGGGCAAGGCCGTGACCGTGGCTCAGATGCTGACGCTGCTCGCGTTTATCGCCGGTGACGCGATCCTCCGCCCCCTGGCCTGGGCCACTGGTGCCATCGCCATCTATGCCATCTGGGACTATCACCGGGTGGCGAGGGTCGAGGGACGGAGAATCTAGAAAAGGGGGCAAGGGGGCCAATCACCCAAAGCGGAGATCAAGGAGTGGCTCAAGAGATCAAACGCATCACTCTCACCTGGGAAAAGGAACTCCATTTCCGTGGTGGAGAGGCTGGCAAACCTGGCATCCTGATTGACGGTGACAACGCGATGGGGCCGGGCCCGATGCTGACCTTGCTGCTGGCGGCGGCCGGGTGCACCGGGGCGGACGTCGTCCTGGTGCTCAAGAAAATGCGGATCGAACTGGAGCGGTTCTCGATGGATGTCGCCGGTACCCGGCGCGAGGCGGATCCCCGCCGCTACGTCGCCATCCACTTCACCTACCGGCTGGCCGGAGCCGGCCTCGATGAGAACAAGGCGCGCCGAGCCATCGATCTATCGATTGAAAAATACTGCTCCGTGCTGCACTCCCTCGCCCCGGACATCGCAGTCACCTATGATCTGGAACTTGGGTAGGAGCGGGCTCGGCCTGGCCTTTCTGCTCCTCCTGCCCGGGATAGTCTTCGGCCAGCGGGGCACTGAAACCGGCATCCACGCCTTGGCGACGTTTGCCGATTTCACCTTTGCCGGCGGTGGCGGCCATTTCGGGCTCCGGCCCGGCGGCCGTACCCGCTTGTCGATCGCCGCCGCGCTGGGGAGCATCGAAGGAGACCTCGCATTCCGGGGGGAGGGAACTGCCCAGTTCCTGCTCAACCCGGCCAGCCGAACCAGCGGCTTTTATGCCGGGGGAGGTCTGGCAGGGCTAACCGGACCGATCGAGGAGGCGTACCTGGTGCTGGTAGTGGGTATGGAAACCAGCCCCGGCGGTGGTTCCGGGTGGGTGCTGGAAGGGGGGGTCGGGGGAGGCCTGAGAGTCCTGCTAGGCTATCGATGGCGGCGGATGCGGCGGTGACGGGATTCCCTGAGGGGCGGGCTGCAATTTCCGCCCCCTGATGATCGGTATTCTGCGGGATTTACTCGCTGCTTCCGACGCCGACCGTTTCGGTGGACCGTGCCTGCACCGGCTGGCAGTACCGCTCGCCCAGCACTCGGAGCTGGCTCAAATCCTCCGGAGTCAGTTCGGTGTAGCGTTCCGCAACATATTGCATTGTGTCGTCGAACCAGTCTTTCTGATGTTCGGGGGCGGCTTCGAGCACCCCGCACCGCAGAATGTGACTGAACATCTCATCTCGCGCCTGGTTAAAGGCCTGCGGCACCTCAGGCGTCTGCCGGATCTTCTTTTTAGTCAAATGCTCCTCCTTGGCTGGTCAGGTGTCCTAAATATAGCTTTCTTGCACCGATTGGTGCAAACCGAACATATCCCGCGATCTCTTCCCCCAATGGATTAGATTCCTCTCCCGCGGTTGCCGATCATGCTGACGCCGATACCTGACGCAAGCGCGAGTTCCGGGCCAGTCCTGATGCGGCCCGGTTGGAAAGGCTCCATCATGGCTGACCACGACGAAATCTACGGCGCCCAGCGCCAGGCGCGGCTGCTCCAGTTGCTTCGCGACCTCGCGGCCAGGATCCGGGAACTCGATACAAACAACCTGTTGCTCGACAAGGTTCCTGAGTTGCTGGGTCTCCTCGGGGAGGCTCGCAGCGAATTGTTTCACTACGAGGTTCGCATTACCTACGATACGCCCGAGATCGCCGAGAGCCGCCGGATCATCGAGGAGCTCGAGGGCTCGGATTCCCTTTCATTTGATGACCCGGAGGATGAAGCTCCATGGCGAAGCCAGCCGAACGAGGAATGAACCGGTTCTACGCCGTCCTCGGCATAGTGGGGGTTGCGGGACTGGCCGTGATCGGATATCTCGCCCTCGGGGGCGGGCGATCGGTTTCCATCCCGGTGGATGCCGCCATCCTGGCGGCCGACACCGCGGGCTTTCGCGGCTATCTGCTCGGCTCGGACTCCGCCCCCCTGGAGGTGACCGAGTATGCCGACTACCAGTGTCCGGGCTGCCAGCAGTTCGAGACGCTGCAGTTCCCCCAGGTCAAGCGGCAGCTGATCGAGACCGGCCGGGTTCGCTGGCGCTACCGGGATTTCCCGCTGGACCAGATTCATCCCAATGCGCGGATCGCGGCCCACTCGGCCGCCTGCGCCAACGACCAGAGCAAGTATTGGGAACAGCACCGGCTGATCTACGAAGGGCAGGCGGAGTGGTCGCCCCAGGGCAACCCGGCCGGGACCTTTGAGCGGTACGCCCAGCGGGCGGGCCTCAACCTGGCGGAGTACAAGGCCTGCATGGCCGAGGCGAAGTATGCGGGCCGGATCCAGGCCAGCCATGACGAGGCCCTCAAGATGAACGTCGGAGTGACGCCGACCTTTCTCATTGCCGGCCGGCTTTACCCCGGCGGCATGAACTCCGATGCGCTCAAGCGCCTCGTGGACTCCCTGGCCCCGGTTGCCCCGACGCCATGAAATACCGGATGGCCGTAGCACTCCTGGCCCTGGTTGGAGTGCTGCTGGCGACGTACCTGTACCTGTATAAGATCGGCGTGGTGGGGACCATGGCCTGTGGCGCGGGTTCCTGTGAGCTGGTTCAGACCAGCCAGTGGAGCCGGTTCCTGGGCGTCGAGGTGTCGCTCATTGGGCTGCTGGGGTACCTCGGCATCTTCGGGGTCAGCCTGGCGGGCCTGCAGCCCGGCCAGCAGGAACGGCGCTGGCCGGACCGCGCCCTGGTGTTCCTCTCGGGGGGCGGGTTTCTCTTCTCCGCCTACCTCACCTACGTCGAATTGTTCGTGCTCGACGCCATCTGCCGCTGGTGCGTCGTGTCCGCGGTAATCATCACGCTGCTGTTCGTGGCATCCATCCTGGCGTGGCGCCGGTGACCGCATCCCATCCTGACATTCCCGACGATCATTCCCCGGCCCGGCCCGCTCCCCGGGGGAAGGCGCTTGCAATCCTCTCCCTGACCGCCCTGGGGGTGGTCTACGGCGATATCGGGACCAGCCCGCTCTACGCGCTCAAGGAATGTTTCTCCGGTCCCCATGGCCTGCCGCCCACCCGGGAGAACGTGCTGGGGGTGCTGTCGCTGATCTTCTGGTCCCTGAATTTCATCATTTCGCTCAAGTACGTCGCGATCATGCTCCGGGCGGACAACCGGGGCGAGGGCGGCATCCTGGCCCTGCTGGCGCTGTTGCGGCCCCGGGTCGTCAACCGGGGAGGTCGCTGGGCCCTGATCATGCTGGGCATCTTCGGGGCGGCGCTGCTGTACGGGGACGGAATCATCACGCCCGCGATCTCGGTGCTGGGCGCGGTCGAGGGTCTGAGCGTTGCGACCCACGCGCTGGAGCCCTATGTCGTCGGCATCAGCCTGGTGATCATCATCGGGCTCTTCCTGGCGCAGCGATTCGGGACCGCGGGGGTCGGCAAGATCTTCGGACCGGTCACCACCCTCTGGTTCATCTGTATCGCGGCGCTCGGCGTGTACGGCATCTGGAACGAGCCGACGGTGCTGCGGGCCCTCAACCCGCTGTACATGGTCAGCTTCTTCGCCCGGGAGGGGCTTGAGGCCTTCCTCATCCTCGCGGCGGTGGTCCTGGTGGTGACCGGCGGCGAGGCCCTCTACGCCGACATGGGCCATTTCGGAAAGCGGCCCATCCGGCTGGCCTGGTTTGCCGTGGTGCTGCCGGCGCTGGTCCTCAACTATTTCGGCCAGGGCGCCCTCCTGCTCGAGCACCCCGAGGCCCGGACCAACCCGTTCTACTTCCTGGTACCGTCCTGGGCACTCTACCCCATGGTAGTAATCGCCACCTCGGCGGCCGTGGTGGCGTCGCAGGCGCTGATCTCGGGTGCCTTTTCGCTGACCCGGCAGGCGATCCAGCTCGGATACAGTCCCCGGGTCACCATCATCCACACCTCCCACAAGGAGCAGGGGCAGATCTACATCCCGGAGGTCAACTGGGCGCTGATGGTCGCCTGCGTCGCCCTGGTGCTGGCTTTTCAGAACTCCAGCAACCTCGCGGCGACCTACGGCGTCGCCGTGACCGGCACCATGACCGTTACCACGCTTCTCTTCATGGCGGTGGCCCGGGAACGGTGGCACTGGGCCTGGTGGCGCGTGGCAATCACCGGCGGAATCCTGTTGCTGGTGGACCTGGCCTTCTTCCTGGCTAACCTGGTCAAGATCCCCGATGGCGGCTGGGTCCCCCTGGTGATCGCCGCGCTGGTGTTCGTCCTGATGTCCACCTGGAAGCGGGGCCGGCAATTCCTCACCATCGCGCTCAAGGAAAGCGCGCTGCCCCTCGGCGAGGTGATCAAGGACGTGGACCGCCGGCGCGTGCACCGGGTGCCGGGCAGCGCCGTGTTCATGACCTCGGACCCCGATGGCGCGCCCCCGGTGCTGCTGCACCATCTCAAACACAACAAGGTGCTGCACGAGAAGGTCATCCTGCTCTCGATCCAGAGCGAGGAAATCCCCACCGTCCCGGAGCGGGACCGGCTGGAGTTCAAGGAACTGGGGAGCGGGTTCTACCAGGTGATCGCCTACTACGGCTTCATGGAGTCGCCCGACGTGCGGGCGGTACTGCAGTCGCTGGCCCTCAAGGGCGATGCGATGGACGTGGGCGGTCTCACCGTCAAGGTGATGGAGACCACCTTCTACCTGGGCCGGGAAACCCTGATCCCCACCGGCCACGCGAAGATGGCCCGCTGGCGGAAGCGCCTCTTCATCATCATGACCCGGAACGCCCAGAGCGCCACCGCCTTCTTCAACCTGCCGCCTAACCGGGTTGTCGAGATGGGGGCCCAGATCCAGCTCTAACGCGGCGCGTAACCTGGCCCTACCTGCTACTTGTCACTTCTCACCTCTCACTTCTCACCCCTCCTCCCCCTCGTACATCTCTTTCAACTTGTTGACCACGTTGGGGTCGGCCAGGGTGGTGGTGTCGCCCAGGGCGCGGCCTTCGGCGATGTCCTTGAGCAGCCGACGCATGATCTTGCCGCTCCGCGTCTTGGGCAGGTCGGCCGAGAAAATGATGTCGTCGGGCCGGGCGATGGCGCCGATCTTCTTCGCGACATGCTCCTTGAGGTCGTCCTTGAGGCTCGCGGTCGGCTGGTGGCCTTCCTTGAGCGTCACGAAGGCCGCGAGGGCCTGGCCCTTCAGTTCGTGGGTCTTGCCCACCACCGCCGCCTCGGCTACGAGGGGGTGGTCCACCAGGGCGCTTTCCACCTCCATGGTACCGATCCGGTGTCCCGCCACGTTGAGGACGTCGTCCACCCGCCCCAGGATCCACCAGTATCCTTCGTCATCCAGCTTGGCGCCGTCGCCGGCGAAGTAGCGCCCCGGGAACCGGCTCCAGTAGGTCTGCTGATAGCGCTCGTCGTCGCGGTAAATCGTGCGCAGCATTCCCGGCCAGGGCTGGGTCAAGGTCAGGAATCCGCCGCCTTTCGGCATGGGCGTGCCGGCGGCGTCCACCAGTTCCGCGGAGATGCCGGGGAATGGAACCGTCGCCGACCCGGGCTTGGTGGTGGTGACGCCGGGCAGCGGGGTGATCATGATTCCCCCCGTCTCGGTCTGCCACCAGGTATCCACGATGGGGCAGCGTTCCTGGCCGATGTTCCGGTGATACCACATCCAGGCTTCCGGGTTGATGGGCTCACCCACGGTGCCCAGGAGCCTGAGAGTGGAAAGGTCATGCTTCGCCGGGTGGGACTCACCCCATTTCATGAAGGCCCGGATGGCGGTGGGCGCGGTATAGAACACGGTCACCCCGTAGCGCTCCACCACGCCCCAGAAGCGATTCCGTTCCGGCCAGTCGGGCGCGCCTTCGTACATGACCACGGTGGCGCCGAGCGCGAGCGGTCCGTACACCACGTAGGAGTGCCCGGTGACCCATCCCACGTCGGCGGTGCACCAGAACACGTCCTCGTCCCGGAGGTCGAAGACGTACCGGGTCGTCGCCGCCACCTGGGTCAGGTAGCCGCCGGTGGTGTGGACGATACCCTTGGGTTTGCCGGTGGTCCCCGAGGTATAGAGAATGAAGAGCAAGTCCTCGCTGTCCATCGGCTCGGGCGGGCAGCGGGGTTCGGCGGCTTCCAGGAGGCGGTGCCACCAGTGGTCTCTGCCTTCGGTCATCTCGGCAAAGGCTTCGTCTCCCTCGCCGCCGGCCCGCCGCCGCACCACCACCACGTTCCGGATCGAGGGGCATTCCCGGACGGCTTCGTCGGCGAAGCGCTTGAGGGGCAGGATCTGGCCCCGGCGATAGCCGCCGTCGGCGGTGATCAGGGCGACCGCCTCCGCGTCGTTGATCCGGTCCCGCAGGCTCTCCGCCGAGAAGCCGCCGAAGACCACGGAATGCACCGCGCCAATCCGGGCGCAGGCCAGCATGGCGATGGCCGCCTCGGGGATCATGGGCAGGTAGATCGCCACCCGGTCGCCTTTCTTCACCCCCAGCTTCACGAGTGCTGAGGCGGCCCGGTTGACTTCCCGCCAGAGGTCCCAGTAGGTCAGGACCCGGCGGTCCCCGGGTTCACCTTCCCAGATGATGGCGGCCTTGTTGCGCCGCGCGGTGACGAGGTGCCGGTCGAGGCAGTTGGCCGCGACATTGAGCTTGCCGCCGAGGAACCACCGGGCGTGCGGCGGCTTCCATTCCAGCACCGTGGTCCAGGGCTGGATCCATTCCAGGGCCCGGGCCTGGTCGGCCCAGAAGCCTTCGCGGTCGCGGTCGGCGGCGGCGTAGAGCTCGCCGGTGCCTGCGGCCTGGGCGGCAAAGGCCGGCGAGGGTGGAAACCGGCGCGACTCACTGAGGAGGGTATCGATCTGATCGCTCATCGGATTCGTGGTTGGGTGGAGTTTGCAAGGTAATCCCAAGCAGGTTCTTGCAGCTACGCCGAGAGTTGCATCTGGTCGTTTTGCTAAAAGCTTGCGAACGGCTAGGGACCGGCCTGGTGACCCGCCCCACACGCGAAATGTATCTCATTTTCCGGGAACACTTTACTGAATTGGCACCCGTCTGGCATTAACGGGGGACGAGGAACAGTGGACAACTGATCCGCCCGATAAGAGCACACCCGGAGTGATCCGGGGCCGCAAAACTGGAGGTCTCGCCGCGGGTCGCGGCCGAGATAGCTCGGTGCCGAAGGTGGGATGCAGCGCGATCTGCGTGATGCGTCAGGCCTGAGTCCGCGGCGAAGCACCACGCTTCGTGCATCGGGCGGTGGAGGACACATGACCGCTCACTCGAGGATTCACATGATTGCCGCTCCTGAGCACCTGGGACTGGATTCCAGGAACGAGTTCCGCAAGGCCGCCGTGACGCTGCTGGAGCAGCTGCCGGAGGGGGATGGCCGCCTGGTGATCGACCTGGGCTCCACCCGCAAGGTTGATTCGGCCGGTCTCGGGGCCCTGATGCTGATCCAGCGGCGGGCCGCCGAACGGCGCCAGTCGGTGATCCTCCGGAATGCCAGCGACGAGCTGCGTTATCTCCTGGTGCTGACCAAGCTGGACGACCTCTTCACCATGGAATCGCCCGCCGCCTGAGGCGGCCCTCCCCCTCCGCTCTCCATTCTCAGGACAGACCCGTGATATATTAACCCGGTCTGCGGCGGACGTGTCCCCGCCGAGTCCGGGTTTGTCTTATCGGGGTGCCATGACCGCACCATCTCCACGCCGGAAGATTCTCTTCGTCGAGGACGAAGGCTCGCTCCGGACCAGCTACCAGCGCTATTTCGGCGACCGCTACGACCTGGTATTCGCCACCACCGGGTCGGAGGCGTTGACCAAGCTGACGGCGGAGCAGCCGGACGTCATGGTCCTCGACATGCGGCTTCCCGATACCAACGGGATCGAGATTCTTCGCCAGATCCGGCAGGACAACCAGTCGCTGCCCGTCATCATCACCACGTCCTACCTCAGCGTCGAGCCCCAGCTCCGAATGCTCGGCCTGGCCTACAGCGGGTACCTCCTCAAGCCATTTCGCCTGCACGAGCTCGATGTCCGTATAGATGCCGCCCGCTGAGGCCCCCGTTCTCGAGGCCCGGGCGGTTACCAAGCGGTTCGGTCCGTCTCCCGTGCTGCGCAACGTGGATCTTTGCCTGCGGCAGGGAGACATTCTGCTGGTGCTGGGCCAGAACGGATCCGGCAAGACCACGCTGCTCCGCCTGCTGGCCGGGTTGCTGCGCCCAACCGCAGGCTCCGTGCATCTTCATGGCGCCGACTTCCAGGCTGGCGCGGTGGCTCTCCGGGCCGGCATCGGCTATCTCAGTCACCGTTCCCACCTCTATGACGAACTTACTCTCCGGGAGAACCTCCAGTTCGCGGCCCGGCTCTTTGGCCTGGCCGACCGGAACGCGGTGGTGGAAGAGGCGCTGGTCCTGGCCCGGCTCGATGCCAGGGCCGACGACCGGGTCGGCCGGCTGAGCCGGGGGATGCAGCAGCGGGCGGCCCTGGCGCGCGCCTTCCTGCACCGGCCCGGGGTACTCCTTCTCGATGAGCCGTTCACGGCCCTGGATACCAGGTCGGCCGAGCGGATCAGAGGCTGGCTCACCGACCGGGCGGCGGAGCGCCGCGCCATGGTGATCGTCACCCACCAGCCGGACACCCTGTGGGGACTCGCCACCCGGGTGGGGGTGCTGGCCGGCGGGCAGTGGGCCATCCTGGAGGATCGCCCGAACAGCCTTGAGGAGTTTCTCGGCCGCTACCGGGATGTCAGCCATGTCTGAGAACGGCTCCCGCTGGGGCGCGGCCATGGCGATCGCGGCCAAGGACCTGCGGCTCGAGTTCCGGGGGAAGACGGCGCTCCTGTCGGCTGCCATGTTTGCGGCGCTGGTGCTGATCGTCTTCAATTTTTCGCGGGACGCGACGCTGGTGTCCAACGTGGACCTGGCGCCCAGCGTGCTCTGGGTGACCTTCGCGTTCGCCTCGGTGGTCACCCTCAACCGGGCCTTTCATCTGGAACGGGAGAACGGCGCCTTCGACGGCCTTCGGCTGGCCCCGGTGTCCCGGGAGAGCATCTACTTCGGCAAGCTCATCGCCAACCTGGTCTTCGTGTTCCTGGTGGAGGCCGTAACCTTTCCCCTGTTCATCCTGTTCTTTGGCGTGGATGTGAGCGGGTCCTGGGCGGGCATTGCCGGGGTCATGGCGCTGGCTTCGATCGGGTTCGTCGCGGTGGGAACGGTGTTCAGCGCGATGGTGGTTCGGACCCGGTTCGCGGAGCTGATGCTGCCGGTGCTGCTGCTGCCCTTCATGGTGCCCCCGCTGATCGGGGCGACCCAGGCCACCTCCCGGCTGCTCTCGGGCCGTCCATTGAGCGAGGTCTGGGGCTGGCTTAGGTTACTCGGACTCTATGATATCGTGTTCGTGACTCTCTGCGCCCTCACGTTCTGGGCGGTGGTGGACGAATGACAACCCGGATCCCCGGCCACACTCCGATCCGCCTGGGCCTCGGGCTCAGCCTGCTGGCCCTGCTGGGCCTGGCCGGGGTTTACCTGCTCGCGATCGAGCACACGCCGACCGAGATCCGCCAGGGGCTGGCACAGAAGATCTTCTACCTGCACGCCCCGGCCGCGTGGTCCGCCCTCCTGTCGTTCAGCCTGGTGGGGATCGTCAGCGTGCTGTACCTCTGGCTGCGGGATCCCCGGCTCGACCTGTTCGCCGCCGCTTCCGTCGAAGTCGGGCTGGTGTTCAGCATGGTGATGCTGACCACCGGCCCCATCTGGGGCAAGCCGATCTGGGGGACCTGGTGGACCTGGGACCCGCGGCTCACCCTCACGCTGCTGCTCTTCCTGATCTTCATCGGTTATCTCGCGCTGCGGACCGCGCTCACCGACCGGTCCGAGCGGGCCCGGTTCAGCGCGGTTATCGGCATCATGGGACTCCTGCTGGTACCGTTCATTCACCTGAGCGTGTACCTCTTCCGCACCATGCACCCGACCCCCATCGTCCTCAAGCCGAGCGCCCCATCGCTTCCGCCGGTGATGCTCCGGACGCTGCTGATCTCCTTTGGAGTCTCCACCCTGCTCTATACCGGGTTCGTGATGGTGCGGTATGGACTCGCCCTCCGCGCCCATGCCCGGGAAGAGGCTGAATATGCCGCCTGAACCCCCCCCCAACGGCGAATACATGGTGGCGGCGTACGTCGTCACCGGCGCCATCTATCTCGGCTACTTCGTGTCGCTCTGGATCCGGGGACGGCGGGCCCTGCGAGGGTAAAAGCGGTGCCAGCCGACCACGGCCGAACTACAAACGAGGAAACCACATGAAGGCCGAGGCGCGTGGTCCGTTTCGGCCATTGTTTTCTGCTTTCGCGCTTTGGTGTCCCCCTCAGGGCCAAACCCACAAGACGCCAGCCAACCACGACCGAACAACAAACGACGCACAACAAGAAGGCCGAAGCGGGTGATGCCGTTTCGGCCATTGTCTTGCTTTCGTGCTTGGTGTCCCCCTCAGGGCCAAAACCCATGAGACGCCAGCCTACTACGACCAAACTACAAACGACAAAAAAACAACAAGGCCGAAAGGGGTGGTGCCGTTTGGATCGTCTGTTCTTCTTTTCGTGCGTTGTTGTCCCCTCAGGATCTCATCCCTAAGACACCAGCCGACCACGGCCGAACTACCGAGACACCGGCCGTATTCAAGCCGTTTGCTTTCCCAGGAGCACCCGGTCCCACAGGAGGGCGGCCAGGGCGCCTCCCACCAGGGGTCCGATCCAGTACACTGCGTGGGCGGTCCAGACCCCGGAGATGGCGGCGGGTCCGAAGACCCGCGCCGGGTTGAGCGCCGCGCCGGTGAGCGGGCCCCCGACCAGGGTCGCGAAGAAGAGCACCAGGCCAACGCCGAAGCCGCCGATCTTCGGGGCCTCGGGATTGACGCAGGTCCCGAACACGGCGGAGACGAGGAAGAAGGTCAACAGGGCCTCCAGCGCCATGGCGACCGGCAGGGTGATGCTGCCGGACACGGTCGGCGTCCCCACCAGCATGGCGCGGACCGCGGGGGCTGGAAGCAGCAACTTGAGCGCGAGCGCGGCGAGGGTGGCGCCCGCCAGTTGGGCCGCGATGTAGATGGCCGCGTTTTTCCCGTCGATCCGGCGGCCGAGCAGGAGACCGATGGTGACAGCCGGATTGAGGTGCCCGCCGGAAATCGCCATGGTGGCGCTCACCATGACCGAGAGCACGATGGCATGGGCCAGGGCGATGCCGAGCAGCCCGAAGCCGCCGGTACCGCTGGTGATGACGGCACCGGCGGCAAAGAATACGAGACCGAACGTACCCAGGAGTTCAGCGACCGCACGACGGGTCTGAGATGCCATATCTGCCTCGGATGAAGGTGGAGTCGGCGCGGATTATAGCGGAAACCGGAGGCGGATTCTAGGGATTGCAGGGCCGAAGAGAATGAGACCCGCGACCATCAATCCGGGCCTCGCTTGAACACCAGCGAGGCGTTGATCCCCCCGAACCCGAAGGAGTTGCTCAGCATGTATTCGGGCGAGGCGGCCAGCCCTTCGCCCACCAGGTAGTCCAGGTCGCAGGCGGGATCCGGAGTGGAAAGGTTCACATTGGGCGGCAGCCAGCCACGCTCGCTGGCCAGGGCGCAGATCGCAGCCTCGATGGCGCCGGAGGCGCCCAGGGCATGACCGTAGTACCCCTTGGTGCCGGAGAGGGGGATCCGGTAGGCGTGGTCGCCGAAGACCTGCTTGATGGACGCCGTCTCGGTCGGGTCGTTGAGCGGGGTGCTCGAGCCGTGGGCATTGATATAGCCGACCGCCTCAGGAGCGATCCGGGCCTCCGCCAGCGCCAGCTTCATGGCCCGGGCCGCCTGGCGGCCATCGGGCCGGGGCGCGGTCATGTGGTGGGCATCGTTGGTGAGGCCGTAGCCGCACACCTCGGTGTAGATCCGGGCGCCCCGGGCCAAAGCCCGGCTCCGCTCCTCCAGGACCAGGACCGCCGCCCCTTCCGCCATCACGAACCCGTCGCGGCCGGCGTCGAACGGGCGGCTGGCGCTTTCCGGGTCGCCGTTGCGGGTGGACATGGCCCGGATGATGGCAAAGGCGCCGTACGCCAGGGGCGAGAGGGGCGCCTCGACGCCACCGGCCAGCATGATGTCGGCCTCGCCCCGCTGGATCGCCCGGAGCGCGTCGCCGATGGCAATGGTGCCGGAGGCGCAGCTCATGCCGTTGGTGGAGTTGGGGCCGGTGATGCCGAACTCGATCGCCACGTTGCAGCTCGAGGCGCCGGCGAAGACCTTGAGTGCCAGGGAAGGATCCACCTCCCGTATACCCCCCGTGAGATACGCATGGTGCTGCGACTCGGCCTCGGCCACGCCGCCGAGCGCGGTCCCCATCATGACGCCGAACTGGTCCGGATCCCCCTTTCGTGAGTCGATCTCCGCATCCTCCAGCGCCAGCCTCGACGCCGCGATGCTGAACAGCGCGAACCGGTCCAGCCTGCGGGCCCGCCGCTCCTCGACATGATCCGAATTGTGGAAATCGTTGACTTCCGCGGCTATGTGACATTTGAACGGCGAGGGGTCGAACCGGGTAACGGTCCGCACCGCCGACTGCCGCCGCTGGAGGCCGCTCCAGAAGTTTTCCTTGCCGGTGCCGATCGGCGAAATGATCCCGACGCCAGTGACGACCGCCCTGCGCTGCCTATCCATGGTTCCGCTCCACATATCGCGCGATCCCCGCCAGGGTCCGCGAGGCAATTCCGTGAATGAACACCGGGCCGATGACCAGCTTCGCTGCGGCCCTTCCCACGAGGGGCCAGGACGGACCCTCCCACTCGTGAATGATCGTTACGTCGGTGCCGCCCTCCGCTGCTTCCATCTGCCACACCACATCCATGCCCCGAGTGATCCCTTCGATGTGGCGGTAACGGACCTGGCCCGCCACCCGGTCGATCTCCATGTGGGAGACCCACCAGGTGGGATAGCGGACGATCCCGAAGGGCCGCCAGGCCGCCATCTCGACGATTCCCGCGTCGCCGGCGCGTTCCCGCATCCGGACCCAGCGGTAGTGGCCCAGCAGGGCGGGCCACTGCTCGACGTCGGCGGCGGCTGTGAAGACCGGCGCCAGCGGCGCCCGCATGAACCGGCGATCCACGGTTCGCATTACCCGGGTCTCCACGTGGCAACCAGGCGGTAGGGCGGCTTGCAATCACAGCGAGCCGCGATCCCGGCCTCCCGGAAGAGTCCGCGGAACTCCTGCAGGGAGTACCCCCGCCGCACCGAAGTGATCCCGTCGAGGCGGGTGGGCCGATCAAACCGGAGCAGTCGCGCCGCCACCCAGAACCCGGCCACCGCCAGCCGGGCCCGCTCCAGATCCGTGACGATGACACCGACCCGGGCGACCCGGTCGCACTCCTGGAGGATGCGGATGGCCGCGTCGCGGCGGAGATGGTGGATCAGCTGGCTGACCAGCACCAGGTCCACGGACCTGTCCTGCATCGGCAGGGAACCAGCGCAACCCACCATCGCGGGAATGCCGCCGTCGCGGGCCAGGGCGGCCGCCGCAAGACTCCGGTCCAGTCCGAGAGGCCGGAGGACAATGCTCCGCCGCGCGGCCCACCGTTCCGCCACGGCCGGGAGGTCGCCGGCGCCGGTTCCCACATCGAGGAGGGTCAACGGAGAGGCCGGAGTGAACCCACGGAGGACCAGCCCCAGCCCGTGGCGTAGCGCGGCCCGGCCGCCCAGCCAGCGATTGGAGCGGGCGATATGGCGGAGCGAACTCCGCACCACCAGCGGATCCGCGGCGGGATCGTCGAGCAGTTCCACCCCGACCGTCGCCGTGGCGAGCCCGGTCATCCCCGCGCCATCCCGGCGTAGCCGCCCCGGTAATAGAGAAGCGGCTCGCCCTCGCTGGTGCCCCCGCCTACTACCCGGCCGATGTAGATGGAGTGGTCGCCCGCAAGATGGACCGCCTCCCGCGCGCACTCGATATAGGCGAGCACCCCGTCGAGGATGATGCCGCCCCGGTCGCTCCGCGAAAACCCCACGCCTTCGAACCGGCGGGTGCCCTGGTCGGCGAAACGGCGGGAGACGGCCTCCTGGTCCGCGGCCAGGATGTTGACGGTAAAGCGGTCGGTTCCGCTCAGCGTTCCGTGCATCTCGGCCGAGTGGTCAATACACAGGGACACCAGGGGAGGATTGAGGGAAACCGAGGCAAGCGAGTTGGCGGTCATGCCTGCGGGGTTGCCGTCCCCATCCTGGGCCGTGATCACGGTTACCCCGGTCGCGAAGCGCCCCAGCAGCTGGCGGAACCTGGCGGAATCCACGTCGGCCATGTCAGATCACCATTCGCGAAAGGAAGAGCGGGTTGAGCACCCGGCGCGCCGGCACGAAGTCGGCGGTGACGCCGATCAGGGTGTGGGCCATCGAGCCGCGCCGCCCCAACCGGTCCACGGCCCGGTCAAAGAGCGCCGGGGCCAGCATGCCGTAGCCCAGCAGCCGCTCGACGGCCCACTTGCCAAGAAACGCCCGGCGCCGGGCCCGCGGATACCCTTTCAGATTGGCAGCGCGGGCCGGTCCCGCAGGCTGCAGCGCCTGGATCGCCGCATCGGAAGCCAGTTCGGCGCCGCGGAGCGCGGTGTAAATCCCCTCGCCGGTGAACGGGTCGAAAAAATCCGCGGCGTCTCCGACCAGCAGGGCGCCCTCGGCGATCACCCGGCGGGCCCGGGTACTGAAGGGCCCGGTGGCGGCGATTTCGCCGGTCAGTCCGGCCCGGTCGATTCGTCCCCGCACGCCGGGAAACGTCTCCAGCGTCTCGAAGAAAAACTCGGTCACCCGGCCCCGCGCACCTTCGGCCCGGCGGATGGGCACGACCATGGCCACGTTGGCCAGGCCGTGGCTCAGCGGATTGAGCCCGGCATACCCCGCCGCGCTGACGTGCATTTCAGCTCCGGATCCGAGACCGCCCACGCCCCGGATGTGGGCGACAAAGGCCATGCGTCGGGGCCGCGCGATGCGCACCCCTCCCATCCGGCGCGCCACCACCGATCGAAGGCCGTCGGCTCCCACCACCAGGCGGGCGGCCAGGGTGCGGGTACTCCCCGCGGGATCGCGGAGCCGGACGCCCCGCACCATCCCGGCCTCGGTGACCAGGTCCTCCACGGCATGTCCGGGCAGAAACCCGGCGCCGGCCTCGAGTGCGCGGTGGAGCAGCACCTCGTCGAGTACCCGCCGCGTCACCGAGAGCCCGACCGCATCAGGCCGCTGGGACGTGGCCTGGGCGAATTTTCCGGTGAGGGTGGAGCCACGGGACGTGACCACCGTGGTGCCGGTCAGTGGCTGGGCCCCCCGGCGCCACAACTCGTCCAGAACACCGATCCGGTCCAGCCGGTCGGCGGCCCCAGGGCCCAGATATTCGGAACAGGGCTTGTCGCGCGGGAAGGAGCAACGATCCACCAGCACGACGTGGTACCCGGCCCGGGCCAGCCAGAACGCCGTGGCGCTGCCGGCGGGGCCGGCACCGGCGATCAGGACGTCGAGCGCTCTGGTGGGGGAGATGGCAGCCGGCACGGCTCAGCCTATCCGGTCGTAGGGAACACCATCGAGAACCAGCCGGTCCGGGGAAAAATGTTCGAGTGTCCACCGAAAGGACACGGCGGCCGGGTTGCCATCAAAGCTCACCAGCACCACGCCGGTGCCGGCCTGCCAGGTGCAGTGCACGCCGGTCGAAAACGTCCGGTCTTCCAACACGGAATAGATTTCCGATACCCGTTGACACCCTCCCCCGGCGCCAAAGGTCCACCGGGTGGTGTGCCGTTGCAGGTCCTGGCTGGTTTGAAAAATGAAGGTCGCCTCCCAACTGCCCACGAAGGCCGGTCCGCTTCCGCCTCCGCCTCCGCCCAGGTTGCCGCCGCCGCCGCCCAGGCCGGTCGGATCGCGCACGGCGCCCTCGCACGCCGCCAGGGCGAGGAGACAAGCGAGAATGGAGAGACGTCGCATGGGTGTCAGCGCTCCTCGGCCAGCGCGTCGCGGATTCTCTCGCGTAGCTGGTCCGGGCAGGGTTCCCTTCCCAGCCGCTGGCCGATCACGACCACGAACCGGGCTTCCAGCCGGGCATGTCGTTCGCAGGGGTTGCATTTGTCCAGGTGGCGCTGCACCGCGCCGGCCGCTTCCGGCGAAAGCTCCCGTTTCAGGAAGTCCATGAGCAGGTCGAGCGCCTGCTGGCAGGTGAGTGCGCTCACGGTGTCTCCCGGGGTTTGATATAGCCCATGGCAACGGCGTGGGAGTACAGGTCGTTCTGCATGAGCCTCCTGGCGCGGAAGAGCCGCGACTTCACCGTGCCGACCGGGATGTCGAGCGCGCCGGCGATCTCCGCGTAGGGCAATCCTTCGATATCGCTCAGTACCAGTACCTCGCGAAAATCCTCGGGCAGGCCCTCGACGGACTGGAGGATCCGCCGGTCCACGATCTGGTCGAAGAAGGTGCCTTCGGGATCGTCCGCGCCGGCCTCGCTGATCCGCGCCTCCGCATCCAGGAGGGCGGGGTCGAGGCTCACCGGCTCGCGTTTCTCCCGGCGGTAGAGATTGATGAACGTATTCCGCATGATGGCCAACAGCCACGCCCGGGCGCTGGTTCCCGGCTGGAACCGCTCCCACGCACGGTACGCCTTGAGAAGCGTATCCTGGACCAGGTCCTCGGCCCGGGCCGGTTCACCGGTATAGCGCAACCCGACCCGGTACAGCAGGTCGAGATGGGGAAGGATCTCCTGGTTGAACGCCTCGCGGCCGCCCGCATTTCCACTCATGCCGCAAATGTAGCGGGAAGACGCGCTTCCCCGCTTCCCTGCTCCCCCGCTACTTTTCCCGCTCCTTTCCCGAAATGACGACGACGCCGTGCCCGAGCAACCCTCCGTCCACGCTTTTATTCCGCTCAGCCTTCTGGAAGCCATTCGCAACCTGGACACCCCGGTCGAAGACGGGCTTGAGGAACTGGCCGGCGAGATGGTTTCCAAGCGGCTGGGCCTGAGTCCGACCGTGGCCGCCCAGATCGCCCGCTATCAGGAAATGGCGCGGCGGGACGGCCATGTCACCGTGGAGGAAGCCCTCTCTGTCTTTCGCCTGGTGGACCGCCGTCCCGACGCCACCCTCGTCTTTGCCGACGGCGGCCGCCGGGCGGCGCGCCATGCCCTTCGGGCGGGTCGCTTCGCGGCGAAAAGCCCGGCCCCCGGCCGGCCGGGAACGGTCGCCCGGGCACTGGGGCTTCGCCGGGCGGTCGGTGTGGCGAAGAAGATCTTCGGGGCCGATCTCCGGGTGAAGGGCCCGGTGGCGGCGGCCGAGGTCGCGTCTCCGGTCTCGGCGGTGATCGCGCGGGAATCGAAAGGCTGCGCGTTCTACGGCGCCCTGCTGGGAGAAATGCTGCGATTCCAGGTCGGATTCGAGGGGGTGATGATTCACGAACGCTGCCGGGCCCGGGGTGATACGGTATGCCAATGGCGCGGTACCCATACCGGAGGCTACGAATGAGCCGACTGGCCGAGCTGGACCGCGCCGCGCTGGGAGCGGCGCTCGAGGACCTGGATGCCGATGGCTGGTTGATCTACGATTTTCACGGACTCAACCCGGTGGCCGGGAGGATCCTGGGGCTTGGCGGGATGGGAACCCGGCGGCTCTTCGCGTGGCTGCCTCGGGAAGGCGACCTCGTGGCGGTGGCGCACAAGATCGAACTCCAGCCGCTGGAACACTTTCCTGGCCGGGTTATACCCTATGCTACCCACCAGGAGCTTCACGCCGCCTTGCGGGACATCGTCGGGGGCAGGACCGCCGCCATGGAGATCTCGCCTGATGACGCGGTCCCCTATCTTGACCGGGTCCCCTACGGGGTCGTCGGATTGCTGACCCGGCTGGGGGCCACGGTGATACCCTCGGACGCGCTGGTGAGCCGCTTTGCGGCCGGATGGAGCCGGGCCGAGCTCGATGATCATCTCTTTGCGGCCGAGGTGCTGGCGTCGGTGGCGCGGGGCGCGCTGGAGGGAGCCGTGCACCGGGGCGGAACCGGGCTCCGGGAGGCCCAGCTGCAAGCCGAGGTCATCGGAGCCATGGAGGAGGGAGGGCTGGTGCTCGATTCCCTGCCGATCGTGGGGTTCGGGCCAAATTCGGCCAACCCGCACTACGAGCCGCACGCGGGGGCGGACCGGGAACTTGAGGAGGGGGATGTCATCCTCCTGGACCTGTGGGCAGGCCGGGGCCGGAAGACGGTGTTCGCGGACCAGACCTGGATGGCCTATGCGGGCAGGTCGGTTCCCGACGATGTGGACCGGGTCTGGCGGACGGTCCGGGACGCGCGGGATGCGGCAATCACGCGGCTTCGGGATGGCCGGGCCCGGAACGAGCCGGTGGCGGGGTACCAGCTGGACCGGGCGGCGCGTAACCTGATCACGGAAGCGGGGTACGGGGAGTATTTCGTCCACCGGACCGGCCACTCGATTGATCGGGACCTTCACGGTTCCGGCCCGCATCTCGACGATTTCGAGACCCACGACGACCGCGAACTGGTGACGGGGGTAGGCTTTTCGGTGGAGCCGGGGGTCTATCTGCCCGGGCGGTTCGGAGTGAGGAGCGAGGTCAACGTTTACAATGCGGCGGAGGGACCGCTGGTGACTCCATCGGCTCCCCAGCGCGACCTTATAATAATGAAGAGCTGAAGTCTTATCCTCCGGAAAGCGCTCCATTTCCGGATGGCGCGGGGGCGGGTGTGCATGACCCGATGGCACCTTCGTCCTAGGCGCGACATCGACAGATCCGTTACATCTTGCGTTGTTTCAGGGAGTTACGGACCGGTCGGTGAACCCAGGCTGAAACACGGTCTTCCTTGACATGCGATTTTGGGGGCTCCATATTGTCAGTCCGACCGGGCCGCGGTCGGAAATCCAGGTTTCCAGTTAGTTGCCTCTCTTCTCTCCACATCGCAGGTCGCAGGGCCAACACGGGTGTCGCATTCCGTTCCCGGCGTCTCTTGCTGGGGCGCGTGTGCTTGCAGGCCGAAGGTTCGGCAGTAATTCTGTGTTCACGCCTTTGGAGGACGTCCACATGAAACAAAGCTGTGTCAGCGCCTTCGCACGCGTTGCGCGATTCGTCGCCATCGCGGCAGTGGCTCTGGGGTTCAGCGCGGGAGCGCTGTATGCCCAGGCGACTGGTAAGATCGAAGGCAGAGTGCGCGATCAGGCGGGAGCGCCGATCGCCAACGCCCAGGTCACCATCGTCGGCACCGCGTTTGGTGCCCTGACGAACAACCAGGGATACTACTTCTTCAACAACGTGCCGGTAGGTACGGCCAGTGTTCGCGCGGCATTCGTGGGTTACAAGTCAGCTGAGGCGCAGGGTGTCCGCGTCCTGGCCGGCCAGACCGTGACCCAGGACATTCAGCTTGAGCAGACGCCGTTCCAGGTGGACGAGATCACCGTGACGGCGGCCGCCACCCCGCTGGTGCCGCGCGACGAGGTCACCACCCGTCAGCGGCTGCAGGGCGATTACGTGGAAGCCCTGCCGGCGGACCGGATCAACAACGTCCTCGCGCTCCAGCCGGGCGTGGTGGCGAGTCCGGGCGGCGGCGCCCTTTCCATCCGCGGCGGCCGGACCGACCAGGCCGCGACCTACGTGGACGGCGTACCCACCACCCCGGGGTACCGGGGCACCGGGTTCCGGTCCTCGCTGCAGGGCGGCAACGGTGCCTCGATCGGCACCAATGCCTTTGAGCAGGCCTCGGTGACCACCGGCGCCTCCTCGGCCGAGTTCGGCAATGCCCAGTCCGGCATCATCAACATCGAGACCCGGACCGGCGGCTCCACCCTGCGCGGCAACGTGCAGTACGAGACCGACGAGCCGTTCGGCGTCAGCCGGAGCCAGGGCTTCAACCGGGTCCAGGGCAGCGTTGGCGGCCCGACCGGCATCAGCAACCTGACGTTCTTCCTGTCCGGCGTGCTGGAAGGCCGGCAATCGCAGGGCGCCGGGTTTGACTCCGAGAAGTTCCCGGTCTTCATCCCGGTGGGTGTGGACACCACGGTGGCCGTGCCCAGCGTCGTCGGGAGTGCCACGGCGGATACCACCTTTGTCAATGTGCAGCAGTTCGCCATCGCGCGGGGAGACTGCGACACCTTCTCGAGCAGCAGCAACTCCGATATCGCCAACAATTACGGCTTTGACTGCCAGGGTGTCCGGTTCCCGGGCTCCGCGTCAACGGTCTATCAGACCACGGCCAAGCTGAACTACACCTTCGGCACGGGCAGCCGGATTTTCCTGGCCTGGCAGGGCAGCCGGAACCACGGCCGGAACGCGGGAGGGTTCAATAACCCGCAGAACATCTCCGGCTTCCGGATCAACAACAACAATGTCACCCTCGGGTGGACCCAGAACCTGAGCAAGTCGGCCGACCGCGCCCTCGCGCTGGACGCCTACCTGTCCTACCAGACGGACCGCCAGGTCGGCAGCATCCTGACCCGGCAGGCCGAGCTGGATTCCCGCGATCCCTTCGGCGGGTTCATTCTCGGCGGGATCGACTTCCTGTTTGACTTCGATAACTTCCCGCTCAATGATGAGCTGATCAACAATTTCCGAAACAACATTCCGGGCAGCCGGCGGACTCCGCTGGATCTGGAGAACACCAGCCAGTACTCCCTTATTGACAAGTATCGCAACAGCCCCTACGGCCTGGGCGGCGGTTCGGAGACGGGTGGCCCGAATGGCGCCTTGACTCTTTACCGTGAGAACCGGCTCCGCGGCAAGGTCAACCTCGACTGGCAGTTCGACCGCTATAACCGGGTCAAGCTGGGTGGCGAGTTTACCCGGTTCGAGATTGGCAGCTACAACCACACCCTGACCAGCCAGGCCTTCTCCGAGGCCTTCATCGAGAAGCCGATCCAGTACGACGTCTTCCTCGAGGACCGGCTGGACCTGGGCGACGTGGTCGTGGTGGGCGGCCTGCGGTACGATTTCTATGACTCCCGCGCGGCCCGGCCCTACGTGCTGGACACCGTGTCGAGCAGCGCGACCTTCGGCCAGTACAGTTACTTCCCGACGCCCAACAGCTACGGCTCCGGCGGCGTGATGTTCAACGGGCTGCCGCTGGCCAAGTACGTGGATGACCCGACCCACGACTACCTGAGCCCCCACATCCAGGTGTCGTTCCCGGTCACCGACCGGACCAACTTCCGGCTCTCCTACGCCCACCAGGTGCAGGCCCCGGACTTCAACCTGATCCTGGGCGGCGTCAACACCGACCTGCGGGTCACCAACACCAACCACGTGTACGGTTCCGACCTCGACTTCGGCAAGACCATCACCTTCGAGTTCGGCATCCGGCACGCGTTCAGCGACGACATGGTGCTGGACATCTCGGCGTACAACAAGGACATCCTGTCCGATGCCACCGGCCGGCTGGTTTCGTTCCCGGACCCGGCCCGGCTGGGCGAGAACGTGGACATCCGGATCTTCACCAACGCCGACTTCGGCAACGCCCGGGGCATCGATCTTCGGCTGGACCGGCGGATCGGGCGGTTCTTCAACGGGGTCCTGAGCTACACCTTCCAGGACGCCAAGAACACCGGGTCGGACCCGTTCACGTACATCAACTTCGGCTCCCGGATCATCAACCAGATCTCGGGCGGCAACCAGCCCCCGCCGCAGGGCATCTTCGCGACGGCCAACAGCCGGCCGCACAACCTGGCGGGTTCCTTCGCGCTCACCGTTCCGAGCGACTGGAAGGAAGGCTCCACGGTGGGCTCCATACTCCGCGGGGTTGGCATCACGGCGCTGTTCCGCTACTCCAGCGGCACCGCCTACACCAAGTGCCCGGCGGACACCGGCAATGAGGCCGTCATCTCGGGCCAGGTCTGCGACCGCGAATTCGAGGGCGACTTCTTCGGCGCCCGGCGGCCGGCGTACAAGCAGTTGGACATGAAGTTCACCAAGGGCTTCGGCCTGGGCGGACTGGACATCACGGCGTACCTCGATGCCCGGAACATCCTCAACTTCAAGAACATCCTGAACGTGTTCGCCACGACCAACGACGTGGTCAACAACATCGAGCGGATCCAGCAGAACTCGGCCGACAGCGTCGGATTTGCCGAGGAGGGGGCCATTAACGGGGTCCGGCAGAGCGACGGGTCCCTGGACCTCCGCTTCGGCAACGCCGGGGCGTCGGGTTGCGGCAACTGGACCAATACCCAGTCCACGCCGACGGCACCCAGTTGCGTGTACCTGGTCCGGGCGGAGGAGCGCTTCGGTAACGGGGACCACATCTTCACGCTGGAAGAACAGCTGGCCGCTTCCAACGCGGCGTATGACCTCGGTCGTGGCATTCACACCTTTACCGACACTCCCCGGCGGCTTCGCCTGGGCATCGAAGTGAACTTCTAGTTTCCGGCGGTGCCGGGGGTCGCAAGCGCGGTCCCCGGTACGCCACTGCCTTTTTCTGATGAGAGAGGATGCAATGCACTCACTATTTCGTAAGAGAGGCGTGATTCTTACCGGGCTTCTCGCCCTCGTGCTGGCGGTGGTGCTGCCGACGGATGCGTCGGCAAAACCAGAGCCGGGCGCGAAAGGCCGCGGGTTCCGGATGTTTGCGCGTCCGTTAGGCGCCATGACGATCAACCGGATCTATTGCGGCCTCAGCTCCACCGGCGAGGTCTGCGTCGATTCGTCGAACTCCTCCACTATCGGTGGCGGGTTCTGGCCCAAGGGTACGGCGAACCAGTACGTGTTCAACTCGGGCCTCCAGATCGCCGGCATTATCGGGCCAGACGGCGGCCCCTGGGCCAGCGACACGACGGGCGCCTTCTTCTTCGACCCGAAGGGCACCACCCAGCACGGGGAGCAGGTCCAGCCGATCTACAATACCCAGAGCGCCGGCGATAACGCGTTCATCTGCGGGATCGGGAGCTTCGGGTGTAACAGCGGCACCACCGACCCGGTGGCACTGGCGGCGCGAGTCCCGGCCCTCGATGACAACGCGGCCATCTTCAACCCCTTGCTACGGGGCCGGACCGCGGCGTCGCAGGGCGACGTCTGGTGGCTTTCCTGGGACGGCAACCCCGGCCTGCTGGCCGGCCGGCCCCACCCGCTCGGCGTGGTCGTCGAGCAGCGCGGCCTGGGGTGGAACTTCCCCAGCGGCAACGAAGACATCATTTACTTCATCTACACGTTCTATAACGTCACCTCGATCAACCCGGCCGATTATGCCGCGGTGCGGCCCGGCATGCGGGAGATCCTGATCCAGCAGGCCAACACCTTCCAGCAGCGGAACGAGGCCACCTTCGGCATCTCGCTGCCGGACGGGGGCTATACCATCACCGACATGTTCGCCAACTTCTCGGCCGACATGGACGTGGGTTCAGCGACCCAGAACTACGCCTCGGTGAACGTGCCGTTCGCGCTGGGCTATACCTACGAGAACACCTTCTCCCGGTTCGCGGGCTGGACCTTTGACCCGTCGATCTTCGGGGCCCCGTTCTTCGCGGGCACCGGTTTCGTGGGGGTGAAGTATCTCAAGAGCCCGGAAGTCAACGGCCAGGAAGTGGGCCTTTCGCTGTTCAGCAACACGACGAACGGCGGCGGCGACCTGAACGACCCGCGGGACGTCAAGCAGCTCTACCGCTACGTCTCCGGTACCCTGAGCCCGGCCTTCGGCGACGGGGCCTGTAACTTCAATCCGCAGACCCAGAAGATCTGCTTCATCCGGACGGCATCGCCGGCGGATATGCGGTTCTTCCAGTCCTCGGGTCCGCTGACGCTGGCGCCGGGCGAGTTTGGCTCGGTGGTGGTGGCGTATCTGTTTGCCGCGCCGGTTCGCACCGGCGGGTCGGCGGCCTGCCCCACCTGCGACATCAAGCCGGGCAACGCGACGATTACCGCGGGCCTGGGAGATCCGAACGTGATAGCGCTCGGTGTGAATCCGATCGACTCCATCACCGGCTTTCTCGACGCGAATGATTCCAACGGCGACGGGGTGCTGACGCAGGAGGAGTTCGTGGTGGTGCCGGGCTCGCTGCTGGGCAAGGCCAAGGTCGCGCAGGCGGTGTTCGACAACCAGTTCCTGCTGCCGTTCGCGCCCGATGCGCCCGAGTTCTTCCTGATCCCGGGCGACAACCAGGTCACCGTGATGTGGCGGCCCTCGCCCTCGGAAACTTCCGGTGATCCGTTCTATGCGATTGCCAGCCAGGCCACCGTGCTGTGCGATCCGGACGATGTGATGAGCGGCCAGTGTCCGAACGCCCTGTACGACCCGAACTACCGCGAGTTCGATGTGGAAGGCTACCGGGTGTACCGGGGCCGGGTGGACGCGCCGAACACGCTCCGTCTCCTGGCGCAGTTCGACTATTCCGGAACGGTGATCTCCGATTTCGCCGGGCAGATCAATCCCGGCCCGCTGTGCGCCCCCGAACTGGGGGTGACGACTAACTGCCCGGTCGCGTACGATCCGATCGCTCCGGGGCTGCCCCGCTCGGCCCATGTGGACGTTCCGCTGGTGGGTACCATCACCCAGGTGAAGCTGGGCGACCGGGCGCTGCTGGCCAACAATGAAGCCATCATCCTCAACCTCGACACCTACCCGAACACCGTCACCACGCTGGGCAGCTGCGCGCCCTCCATCTGCCCGGCGCTGTCCGACACCGGCGTGCCGTTCGTGTACGTGGACAACACGGTGCGGAACAATTTCCGCTATTTCTACTCGGTGACGGCGTTTGACATCAACTCGTTCCAGTCCGGTCCCAGCAACCTGGAGTCGGCCCGGGTGACGAAGTCGGTGACCCCGGTGCGGCCGGCCGGGAACTACGCCAACGCCGGCACGCTGACCTCGGTGACCATCGAGGGCCGGGGGGTGACGCTGGACCACAATGCGCCCCTGCCGACGATTGACGGAGCGACGGGCCGGTTCAGCGGGCCCTTCCCGGCCGCGTCGGACTGGACCATCGGGTTCGGGGATTTCGTAGCGGCCGTGCTGAGCCAGCCGGGCAGCTTCGCCGCGCACCTGGACAGCATCTCCCTGGGCAGCCCGTACGACGGCATTCCCCATCTCTACTGGTGGACGGCCACCTCGGGGAACAATTCGGCCTCCTTCTCCGTCGCAATCCTGCAGCCCCAGGAAATCGGGGTGCGCAGCGGCGCGACATCGTTCTCCGCGGTCCCGGTGGATCCGGCGCTGGCCTCCCGGTACGGGGGCGGCGCGGGCTATACGCTTCAGGGCCAGGTCGGGATGTCCTTGCCGGGCCCGGACTACATGACCATCTACGGCCGTGGCTGCGTCAACAGCCGTGACGGGTTTGCCGTCCAGGGCGCCGGGGCCTGTACCTATAACGGGTCGCGGTGGTTCGACGGCCCGTCGCCGGCCAACAACGAGACGGCGGTGGATCCGATCGCCGGCAACACGGCGAACTTCAGCAATATCCCGATGACCAGCTACAACAACGCCGGCGCGCTGACGGGGGTCACCACGATCTTCCAGGCGCAGTCCTACCAGGCGGCCCAGAACACCTACCGCGGCACGGAAGGCGCGTACGCGGCGGCCAAGCGGGCGGCGGACTTCAACCTGTACTGGGGGGCGGGCGGGCTGATCGACTCGGTCATTGACGTCACGCACAACGTGCCGGTGCCGTTCCGCGACAGCGTGATCGGCGGGTCGTGGGGCGTGCTCAACCAGTCGGCGGCGCAACCGTCGGGCCTCAACATCTCGTTCGACCGCCGGACCGAACTGACGGCGACCGACATGGGGTGCGTGGAGCCGTTGCGGAGCCTCGGCGCGGCGGCGCAGTCGCCGATCGTCTGCGGTACGAGCGCACTGGGCGACGGGCCGCAGTACATCCTGAGCCGGACCGCGGTGCCGGGTCCGATCGCGTTCTTCAGTCCCAGTACTACGGTGTCGCGGACGTCGCCGGTGGCGGCGAACGCCGGGTTCGTGCTCTATCTGGCCGGCGATGTCTTTACGTTCGAGCTGGCCGGCGGTGCGGTGCCGGCGTCGGGCACGGTGTGGTCGCTGCGCCAGTACATCGGCGCGATCTCGGGTGGTAACGGGGCGGCCGGCCCCTTCGGTCCCTACGTGTACAGCAACCCCGAGGGGGTCATGCCGGTGACGGCGGTGGGCGTGGACCTGCGGGCGAGCTTCGACGTCGTCAACCAGGTGAATGCCCCGACGGAGGCGAATCTGGCCCAGGTACACACGGTGCCGGACCCGTACTACGTCACCAGCGAGTTCGAGCAGAGCACGGACACCAAGGTGATCAAGTTCGTGAACCTGCCGCAGGACGCCGTGATCCGGATCTACTCGTCCAGCGGCGTGCTGGTGAACCTGCTGGAGCACCATTCGACCACCTTCGGGGGCGCGCTGGACTGGAACGTGCGGAACCGGAACAACCAGGTGGTCGCCAGCGGGGTGTACTTCTATCACATTGAGTCGGGGAACGCGCGCCGGGTCGGGCGCTTCACCATCGTTAACTTCGCGCAGTAGCCCAGGTCAGGCGGGTGGGGCCATCCGGCTCCATCCGCCGCATCCAGGAGAGTGGACACCATGCGTTCTACGTTTACTAAGCGGTTGACCCTCGTGGTGACGCTGCTGGGCGGCCTGCCGGTCTACGGCGCAGCACAGAGCGTCAACCAGGACAACACTCCCTACGGCACCACGGCGGCGGAATTCCTGCTGCTGGGCGCCGGCGCGCGCGGCACCGCCCTGGGCGGGGCCTTCGCGTCCATCGTGTCGGACGTGAGCGCGCTCTACTACAACCCGGCCGGCGCGGCTTTGATGAGCCGGCCCGGCGCGATGGTCGGCACCTACGACTATATCGCCGAAACCCGCTATACCTGGGCCGGCGTGGCCTTCCCCTTCGGGGGCGGGGCCCGCACCTTCGGCCTCCAGCTGGGCACCTTCGGGTTCAGCGACCAGCCGGTGTACACCGCCGAGGAGCCGGATGGGACGGGCTCGGTCTACTCGGTGAGCGAGACGTTTGCCGGGCTGACCTATGCCGAGAACTTCTCGGACCGGTTCAGCGCGGGGCTCACGGCCAAGTTCATCTTCGACAAGCTGGGCGATGCCAGCGGCAGCGCCCTGGCCGTGGACTTCGGGACCAACTTCCATGCGATGCTGTCGGGCCACCCGGTGAAGTTCAGCTTCGTGCTGGCCAACCTGGGCACCGATCTCTCGTATGGCGGCGACGCGCTGAACGCGGAAGACCCGCGGGAGCCGCTGCCGGGCGAGGACCCGGTGTCGACCCTGCCGCAGCCGGCCCGGCTGCGGACCAAGGGGTTCCCGCTGCCGACGACGTTCCGGGTGGGGCTGGCGTATGACATCCTGACCGGGGCCAACAACCGGCTGACCTTCCTCTCCGACTTCAACCAGCCGAACAACAACTCGGCGGGCTTCGTGGTGGGCACGGAGTGGGCGCTGAACCGGCTGGGCGGGAGCGGCTTCGGGGTGGCGCTGCGGGGCAGCTACAGCTACACCGGGGCGAACAACCTGGAGACGGCGGATCCCTCGAGCACGGCGCTGACGGACGAAGAGAACTACCACGGCGCGGCGTTCGGCGGGGGCCTGAACTACGGCACCGGCACCTTCAGCCTGGGCGTCGACTATGCCTACAAGTACATGGGCATCCTCGGCGGCACCAACTTCTTCAGCTTCAATATCGGCTGGTAAACGTACCGCACTTTCAGATGGCAGATTTCAGATGTCAGATTGAGGCGCAATCTTCAATCGGCATCTGAATCTGCAACCTGAGATCAGTTCTGGAAGGGTTAACGCGTTGACGGTCTCGAAATTCTTGCCGCTGGCGGCCTTGGTGGCTTTCATGCCGCTGGCTCATCCGGCGGGGCAGGCGGCGGACGGGGACATCACGGTTTCGGCGGTGCGGTTCTACCGTGCGGAAGGTAGCCTGACCCAGGTCAAGGCATTCGTGCAGGTTCCCCTGGAATCACTGGCAGCCAGTCCGGATGGCAATCTGGTTTACCGGGTGACGGTTCAGCTCAAGGATTCTTCCGGCCTGCAACTGGCGGACGAGCAGTGGCCTTGGCAGCGGGCCGCCGTGCACCTGCAGGAACCCGGCGCCTTTACCGTTAACAGCGTGGAGTTCACGGTCCGGCCAGGCAAGTACCGGCTGGACGTGCTGGTCGAGGATTCGGTTGGGGGCAGGCGATATGAGGCGGGCACGGATATCACTGGCTTCACCGGCCGCCCGGAGGCTTCGGACCTGGTGTTGTCGCCGCTGATGCGGCCCTACGTGGTAGATTCTCCGCCGCGGGCCACTGAATGGAAAAGCGGGCAGTTCCTCGTCACTTCGATCGCCAGAGTCCAGCTTAACCCGGCTCGGAAGGACGGCAGTAGAATCTTCTACCTGGTCGAGGCCTACTCGGCTCAGCCGGACTCGGGCACCATGCAGGTCACCATCCGGGACTCGGCCGGCCGGCAGATCGTCCAGACGCCACCGACCCCGGTCAGCCTGGCAGCCGGAGGCGGGGTCCTCCGGGGGCAGCTGAATCTGGAGGGCCTGCCCCAGGGTCAGTACACAATGACAGTCGCCGTAGCCCTGGCAGGCGGAAGGACAGAACGCTCGGCCGGCTTCACGATGTCGGATTTGCAGACCGAGTTGAACAAGCTGGCCGCCCAGGCTCAGGCGCGTCGAATCACCGACGAGGGGTACTTCGCGCTGATGGGCGAAGAGCAACTGGACCGGGCGGCGGAGCCCCTGGAGTATATCGCAGACGGGCGCGAGCTCCGGGCCTACCGCGGGGCCTCGGTCGAGGCAAAGCGGCGGTTCCTGACCGAGTTCTGGCGGCAACGGGACCAGGATCCTTCCACGATTCGGAACGAGTTGCGGGAGGAGTTCTACGGCAAGATCGAGTATGCCGACAGCACGTTCCGCGAGCGGGGCTCGGGCACGACGCCCGGGTGGAAGACCGACCGGGGGCGTGTTTACGCCAGGTATGGAGCCCCGGACGAGGTGCTGGACCGGGAACGCCGGGGCCGCACCCTGCCCTACATGGTCTGGCGGTACACCCGGATGCGGGATACCTGGTACATCTTCAGCGACCGGTCCGGGCTGGGCAGCTACAAGCTGATCCATACCAACGACCGGAGGGAGGCGGGAGCTCCCGATTGGCGAGACATCCTGGGGCCCGATGCCGTTCGTGACGCCGGGTTGTTCCTGGGCCAGGATTTCTTCGACCGTAACTAGTTCGGCGGTACATCACGCTGGCATTAAAGGGTGGCGACGGAACGATGCCCTGCATCGCGCCGCCCGGCAGGTGAACATTTTACGTCGCTCCATCCTATTTCACGTTTCTCGGAATGAGGTGCTCAGTATGAACCGTTTGGTGCGTGGTTCGGTCCTCTTCGCCGTTGCCGTCACTCTTGGAGCCTGCGGTGGCATCAATCCCGATGGCAGCGATCAGACGGACCATCTGGTCTCGGATCCTTCCGTCGTGTTTGTCTCCAACATTGACAGCCAGGCTGTGTTCGTCGAGGCGTTGAACAGCCTCGGGCAGCAGCTGGAAGGCGACTTCGCGGTAACGGCCGGTAACGGCCTGACAGCATTCATTGATCCCAACTACCAGCCGGTGACCGGCCGGGAAGGCAACCCGACCCGGGCGCGGATCTTCGTCAAGGCGGAGAATGCGTCGAGTTTTGTCGCCAGCAGCATCACCGTCACCGCTAACGGCGAATCGCTGGTGATCCCGGTGTCGATCACTCCGGCCAACCTGCCGGGAACGTTCAGTACGGCAACTCCGAACGTGGGCGATACCGTGACGTTCACCGCCCAGACCCCGCTGCAGTTTGCGGCGACGTCGACGGTGACGTTCCCAGGTGGACTGGCCGCCATCGTAACCGACGTGGCACCGGACGGCTCGAGCATCAGCTTCCTCCCGGTGCCCGGGTCAACGGGGAACCCGACGGTCACCGAGGTTGGAACCTCCTACCTGAGCGGCGGTGTCACCGTTACGGCGACCTCCGGTCTCACGGTCCAGGCGGCGACCAACTACACCGGGTCGGATTCGTATGCCACCGCGCCCACGATCGCCGCACCCTCTGCGGTTGGTGAGACGGCGTCGTTCTTCGACCTCGGCTCCTTTGTCGGAAGCTGCGGCGGCGTACCCTGCCAGGTCTATCAGTTCACGATAACCGACGCGGGAGATTACTTCTTCACCTCCCATTGGGAGAACACCTCTGACCTCGGCATCTTCGTGGTGGCGAGCGATCAGACAACCGTCCTGGCCGGGTTTGACGGGCATGGCAACGGCGCGACCGCCCAGCCGGAAGAAGGCTCGGTTACCCTGGCACCGGGAACCTACTATCTCGAAGTGGAGAGCTTCGCGGTCTTTTACCCTGATCCGGAGCCGGCCTGGATCCGGATAGACATCACCCGGGAGCTCTAAGCGACCGGTAGCACCCATGAAAGAGGCCCCCACCGAACTGGTGGGGGCCTGTTTCGTCCCCTCCCGTTAACGCTAGCTGACATCGGCCTCTCTGAACTGCTTCGAATAGAGCCGGGCATAGAGCCCCTGGTGTGCGAGCAAACTGGCATGGTCTCCCTCCTCCACCACCAGCCCCCGGTCCAGCACGATCAGCCGGTCAGCCCGCTGGACCGTGGAGAGCCGGTGGGCAATGATGAGCGTGGTCCGGCCAACCAGGAGCTGTTCCATCGCGTCTTCGATCAGCCGCTCGCTCTCGTTGTCCAGGCTGCTGGTGGCTTCGTCCAGGAGCAGGACGGCAGGGTCCTTGAGGATCGCCCGGGCAATGGCGATGCGCTGGCGCTGGCCGCCGGACAGCTTGACGCCCCGCTCTCCCACCATGGTGTCGTACCCCTGGGGCAGCCGGTCCACGAACTCGGCGGCGTGCGCGGCCCGGGCCGCCGCTTCGACCCGCCCGGCCGACGCCTCCGGATCGGCATAGGCAATGTTCTCCCGGATGGTGCCGCTGAACAGCGCCGGTTCCTGGGGCACCAGGCCGATGTGACGCCGGAGATCCGCCAGCCGCAGCTCCCTGATATCGATCCCGTCGAATCTGATCCGGCCCTCGGTCACGTCCCAGAAGCGCGGGAGCAGCGATGCCAGAGTCGTCTTGCCGGCGCCGGAAGGCCCCACCAGGGCCACCACCTCGCCCTGCCGCAGTTCCAGGGATACATGGCGAAGGGCCCAGGCCCCCTCATGGCCATACCGGAAACTCACGTTCTCGATCGCGATGTGGCCACGGACCGGCTGGGGCAGGGGGGCCGGCCGGGCCGGGTCGGCAATGGCCGGGGTGGTTTCCAGGATCTGGAACACCCGCTCCGCTGCTCCCGCCGACTCCTGGAACGAGCTGAAGAACGACACCAGGGTCCCGATGGCCGCGGCGATGTAGATCGTGTAAAGCAGAAATCCTACCAGCTGGCCCGCGGTGAGATTGCCCTCCAGCACCAGCCGGCCTCCCTGCCAGAGAACGACGACGACGCCGGCGAAGGTGGCAAAGGTGATTACTCCGAAGAACACTCCCCGGACCTGGGCCCTGCCGAGCGCCGCCGCCACGATGCTCCCCACCAGGTCGCCGTAGCGCTTCCGCTCGGCCGGCTCCTGCACGAAACTCTGGACGGTGCGGATCTGGCTGAAGGCCTCTTCGGCGTGGGCGGTGGCGTCGGCCACCTTGTCCTGCACTCCCATGGTGATTCGCCGGAGCCGGCGACCAAAAAAGACGGCGCAGAAGACCACGAAGGGCACCACCAGCAACGCGGTGAGGGTCAGCCGGGGCTGCATGAGAAAGAGCGCGATGACGCTCCCGACCAGGGCCAGCGCCTGGCGGGAAAACTCGGCGATCTGGTGGCTCATCACGCCCTGCAGCATGCCGATGTCGGCGGTGAGCCGGCTGGTCAACTCCCCGGTGCGTCGTTCGGCAAAAAAACCGGGAGGCATGTCCAGCAGCCGGTCGAACAACTCCCGCCTGAGCCCGGCGACCGCTTTCTCGCCGGTGGCGGAAAGCAGGTAGGTCTGCGCGTAATTGAGGAGCGCCTGGAAGATGAACAACACCAGCAGGCCCAGGGCGATCCGGTCCAGCAGCTCGCGGCCGCCTTCAACAAACGCCGCGTCCAGCAGGTGGCCCACGATCCAGGGAAAGGCGAGGCCGATGAGCGAGGCGAGCACCAGGGTGATACCGGCGAGGACGAGTGACCACCGGTAGGGCCGGATGCGGGGCCAGAGCCGGGCCAGGCTCGCGGGGAGCCTCAGGCGCAAACCGGCGGCCGGCATGAGCCCGGGGGCTCCGTCCGAAAGGGAGCGGGTCCCGTCGAGGTGGAACGCACGCGTGGAACGACCGGGCACGAAGATTGGAACGAACCCGTCTCCAGTGCTTTCATCTGCCTCTCTTCGTGCCTTCGTGATTTGCGGTGCGGTTGTTGATGCCTATTGATCGGCATGCGGTCCCTGGTGCCCGGCTTCCTCCGCCTGGGGCAACTGCTTCAGCACCAGTACCTGTTCACCTCGGAACGGACTGGGAGTCGGGATGGCCCGGTCCAGCCCCATCGCCCCGAACAGGAGAAAGAGATAGAGGAGGGAATACTTGTACATGCCCCACGCCGTGGGGGTGACCGTGGTTTCCCTAAGCAGCCGTATGCAGTACCACAGGAGCCGGGCGCCGAGGAGGGTCGCGGCGATCGCGTAGAGGGTCCCCATGCTGCCGGCCAGCCACGGCAGGAGTGTCAGTGGCACCAGCATGACGGTATAGCCCAGCATCTGAATCTTGGTGTAGCGGTCGCCCCGGACCACCGGCATCATGGGTACGCCGGCCTTGGAATATTCGCCCTGCTTGATCAGGGCCAGGGCCCAGAAGTGAGGCGGGGTCCAGTAGAAAATGATGGCGAAAAGATAAATAGCCGTGAGGTCCAAGCTGCCGGTCATCGCCGTCCAGCCCACCAGCGGGGGAAAGGCCCCGGCTGCTCCGCCGATGACGATGTTCTGGGGACTCGAACGCTTGAGCCACACGGTATAGACCAGCACGTAGAACAGGAGGCCGGCCAGGGCCAGCCAGGCCGCCAGCGGGTTGGCCTGAAAGTATAGAATCGCGAAGGCCGCGGCGCCCAGCAGGGACCCGAAGGCAAGCACGAATCCCGCCGAGAGGCGGCCGGAGGGAATCGGCCGCAAGCGGGTCCGGCTCATCTTGTCGTCGATGTCCCGGTCGAACCACATATTGATGGCGTTGGCCCCGCCGGCCATGAGGTAGCCGCCGATCAGCACCCAGAACACCAGCCCCGCGCTCGGTAAGCCTGCCGGAGTGATGAACATCGGGAAGATCGTGGTAACGAGGAGCAGCGAGATGATCCTGGGCTTGGTCAGGCTGACCAGGTCGGCGAAGAGCCGCGGACGCGCCACGGCCGGTGCGCCGGTGCCGGCAACCGCTTCGGCAGCCGGCTCCTCGCTCCGGCTCAGTTGCACCAGCACGACCAGCCCTGCCCAGATCGCGGTGCCCATGAGGAGGTGAAGGGCGCGCAGGCCGCCGGGAAGCAGGTACAGGACCATCGCGGCGGCAATCCCCACCTGGGCCACTGCCATCAGGAGGATCATGGCCACCGGCAGGCCAAGCGAGGGCCGGTCCCGGCGCACCCGGAAGGCCAGCCAACCCAGGTAGGCCAGGAAGCCAAAGGCCGCCACGCGGTGCACCCAGTGGATGGTGCCAAACCGGGTGGGCGGTGGGAGGAGGCTGCCGGAGCAGAGCGGGAATCCCTGGCACACGAACCCGGCGTGGTAATTGGCCACCAAGGCGCCCAGGAGGACCACAGCCAGGCCGAAGGCGGCACCGATGAGGGCCGGGCCGTAGGCCGGGCGGGGTGCCCCGGCGGGCCGCCCCGCCCGGAGGCCCGCGACCATCAGTGTCCCCAGCAGCAGCATGGCATTGCCGAGGTGGAGAATCACCACTTCCGGCGGCAGCTCGAGTTTGACCGTCACGGCGCCCAGCAGCACCTGCACGATCAGCAAGACCGCCGCCAGGGTGGCCGGGTTCCGGAGTTTTGGCTGGGACCGGTATTTCGTCCAGGCGAGGCCTGCGAGCGCGAAGACCATCACGCTAACGAGGGCCGCCGCCCAGCGGTGGCCGATCTCGATCATGGTGGGCAGGTCCAGGGGCGGGAACCACTCCCCGTTGCACTTCGGCCAATGGTCGCCGCAGCCCATACCAGACCCGGTAATCCGGACGATCCCCCCCAGCAGAATGAGCGCGAAAGCCGATATCCCGGCCGTCCACGCCAGCCAACGGTACCCCCGCCCTGAAGCTGCCATAGTGGAACAGTTTACCCCGCCTGAAGTGTCCCAACCCCGCTGACCCCTCCCCCCGCCGGGGCTAAAGAACGAATGTCGGCAGGCGCTTGTCAAGCAACATTTTAGACGGCATCTTACCCGGTGTAAGTCATCCTTCCCCCCCACCACATGGTGTTATGGCCGAACGCGACGAGTGGGGCGAACGTCTCCCCCGCCACCTGGGGCTCTGGAGTTCAATCGCGGTGCTGGTGGGTTCGACTATCGGCAGCGGGATTTTCCGGGTTCCTGCCACCGTGGCGGCGGAACTGCAGACTCCGGGGCCGGTCCTGCTGGCGTGGGTCCTGGGGGGCTGCCTGGCCCTGTTCGGGGCCCTGACCTTCGCCGAGCTGGCCGCCGCGATGCCCCGGTCGGGCGGGATCTTCGCCTACATCCTCGAGGCGTTCGGGCCCCTCCCGGCCTTTCTCTTCGGCTGGACCGAGCTGGCGGTCGTTCGCGCCTCCGCCCTCGGCGCCATCGCGACCCTCTTCGCCGAGTATCTTGGCTACTTCGCCAACCTGAGCGACGCCCAGGTCCACTACTTCGCCGCCGGGGCCATTATCCTGGTGGGCCTGTTCAACTATGTCGGGGTCGGCTACGCCTCGGTCGTGATGAACTTCATCACCGTCGCCAAGTACGGGGCGCTGTTGCTGCTCGGCATGCTGGCATTCGCGGTAGGGGAGGGGAGCAGCGCCAACTTCACGCCCCTTTTCTCCGCCGGGCTCAACCTCTCCCTCCTGGCCAGCGCCCTGATCCCGATCATGTGGACGTATGACGGGTGGGCGGATCTGAGTTTCATGGGGGGAGAAGTGAAAGACCCGGGCCGCACCCTGCCGCTGGCCCTGATCATCGGGACCAGTCTGATCATCGTGGTTTATCTGCTGCTTAACCTGGCGTATATGTACCTGGTACCGCTGCCTGAAATGGCGGTGTCGCCGCTGATCACCACCACCGCCGCCGAGCGAATTCCGTTGCTCGGCGCGGCGGGCGCATCGGTGATCGCGGCGGTAGTAATGATCAGCGCGTTCGGCGCGCTCAACGGGTCAATGATGACCGGCCCCCGGATCTTCTTCGCCATGGCGGACCGCGGGCTCTTCTTCCGGGGTATCGCCCGGGTCTCGCCCCGGTTCCAGAGCCCCTCGGTGGCGATCTGGCTGGCCACCGGCCTGGGCGTGCTCTACGTGCTGCTGAACGATTTCGCCCAGCTGGCCGACCGATTCATCCTCGGCATCTGGCCTTTCTACGCGATGGCCGTGGCGGCGGTGTTCGTGTTTCGCAAGAAGCGCCCCGACATGGAGCGCCCCTACCGGGCCTGGGGCTACCCGGTGGTCCCCGCTCTCTTTCTGCTGGCCTCGGTGGCCATGGTCGTCAACGAACTGGCAACCGACACCCGGAACACCGCCATCACGCTGGGAATCATCCTGGTGGGCGTGCCGGTGTACTACCTGTGGAGGGCTTTAGGGACGAGAACCAGGACTGAGGACTGAGGGGTGTGAGTTAAATGCTTGAGTGGAAATGTTTCCCGGTGGCGTGATTATGTTGCCCATCAATCGGCTTGGCGATCCATATTTCGGGTTATGCCAATCGCCGACTTCGAAGACCTGATCGCAAGGAGGAAGGCCAGGGGGCTTCTGCAGGCCGTGGCTGGAAACGACTGCCCCTCCGTCGTGACTATGCCATGTGCGACCAGCTGCGTCGTTCCTCATCGTCGACCATGGCCAATATCGCCGAAGGATTCGAAAGAGGGCGACCCACGGAGTTTCGCCAGTTCCTGTCAATAGCCAAGGGTTCCTGCGGTGAGGTACGCTCGCATCTCCATGCACTGAAGGATTTCGGCTATCTGGCTCCCGAAAGAGCCAATCAGCTGATCGAGCAGGCTCGTGAGGTGGGGCGCATTATCGGGGGTCTGAGAGTCGCTGTCAGCCGCCGGTGTAAGCCGGTACTGACACAGCGCACCAACTCCTGAACATAACCCCCCTCAGTACTCAGCACTCGTCTCGGCTAGGTTTGCACCCGCTTGAGCAGCACCAGTCCCGCCGCCAGGAAGAGCACGTTGGGAAACCAGGCCGCCACGTGGGGGTTGACCACGCCACCGGCGCCGACTGCCTTCGCGATCTGCGCCATCATGAGGAACGTCACGGTGGTGCCGAGGGCCACGGCGATGCCCATGGCGGTCCCGGCCCGGGGCGAGGTCACCCCGAGGGGTGCACCAAAGATGGCGATCACCAGGCAGGTGGCCGGGAGGGCGAGTTTGAGTGCCTGTTCCACCACGATCTTGTTCACCTCGTTGCCGGAGCGCCGCAGCGATTCGATATAGCGGCCCAACTCGGCGTAGCGCATCTCGTCCGGGGCCTTGGGCTCGATCAGCAATTCGGCCGGTGACTCTTTCATGACGGCCAGGGTCATGCTGCCGAAGGCAAAGGCGTCCTCATCCGCCCCCGCCCGTACCGACCGGGTGGTGCCGCGCCAGAGTCTCCAGGATTCCGCCTGGGGGTCCCAGGTCGCGCTGTCGGCCTGGATGGCGAGGGTGGGGTATTCCTCTCCGTCTCCCTGCCGTTCCAGTACCAGGTTTCTGAGGGCCCGGCTGGCCAGGTCCAGCGAGCCGATGGTATAAACCCAGCCTTCCTCGGCCCGGTACACGAAGTTGTAGCGCGCCACCTGGGAACGGTCCCGGTCCGGGTTCTGGATCTCGTTCATGCGGGCGGTGGAGCCGGGAGCCAGTTCGCCGACCACCACCGCGAGGATCGAGGCGCCGAAGGCCGCCAGGAAGATGGGCCGCATCAGCCGGTAGAAGCTCTGCCCGCCGGCCTTCGCCGCGGTGAGCTCGGAATTGCGGCTCAGGGCTCCCACGGTAAAAACGGTGGCAAACAGCACCGCCGCCGGCATCACCAGGGAGACGTTCTCCGGGATGGAGTAGAAGTAGCTCAGTGCGATCTGCCCGGCCGTCAGGCCGCGAGAAAGCCATTTGTCGAGGAAATCGATCAGGTTGATGACGATCGAAACCAGCGGGAACCCGAGGGCGGTGATCACGAAGATCCGGACCCAGGACCGGAGCACGTAGGCGTCGAGGGTGCGCATCAGGCGTTCCTCCGCCGGCGCCAGCGTCCGAGGATCGCGTCGAGCAGCTCGGAAAAATCTCCGCCCCGGGTGGAGCCCGATTCGCGAGAGACTCGGAACAGGCCGATGATACCCAGGACCACGAAGAGCATATTGGAGGCCCACATGGCCGCAACCGGGCTCACGATGGCCCGGTCGCCCAGCGCCTCTCCGGCGATCAGGCCGATGTAGTACACCGAGAACACGGCCAGGCCGCCTCCCAGGACCAGGCCCATGCCGCCCCTGGGGAACCGGAGTGCCATGGGAATTCCCACCAAAACAAAGACGACACAGGCTACCGCGATGGACCACTTCTTGTGGACCTCGATGGCGTACTTCCCGGCCAGCTGCAGGGCGTCCTGGGCCCGGGTCGCCGCGTTGGTCACCTCCGGATAGGTGGTCAACTGGATCCGGATCGCGGAATCAGCGGCCGGGGCGCCGGGTGCAGTGATGCCGGAGGCGCTATCTGGGGGTAGCAGACCCCTCCGGATGCTGTCGGCCCGGAGCTTCCGGGCCCGGATTTCGGCCGGAATTGCTGTCTGATCGCGGAGCCGGCTGACCTGGGGCCTGGCCTGCTGTGCGGGCTCCTGCGCTTCAGCCGTCTTCGGAGAGAGGAAGCCGCCGATCCGCTCGAACCAGGCACAGTACCCTCCGGGCCGAGCCGCCGTGAGTTGTGGGGGGGGGTCGGGCAGGCTCAGGCCGAGCAGCTTTCTCAGATCCCGGGCCCGGAGGTACAGCCGCTCCAGGTCTGCCTGCCGGCTGTCCCGCCGGTGCTGCTCAATGACTGCCATCATCTCGCAGGTGCTCATCTCGCGGTCGCCCCGGGTAGCCTCCACGAAGTTGGCTTCGAACTGGTTGGTGATATCCTTAACCCGGATGTCGTTGACCCCGAAGTAGGTCAACTGGAAGACCTCGGGCTGGGCGCTCTTGAACTGGTGAACCGAGCCGGAGAAGAGCCGCAGGCTCAGGTCGGTCTCGTCCGGGGTGAGCGCCATGACGCCGCTGTCGGCGTACACAACCCGCCGGCCGCCGGTGGCGTTCATGTCGTAGATCGTGACCTCACGCATCCGCCCGGTGTTGGGGTCAATGCGGAGGGCCCGCAGAAAGATCCCGGCCGGTCCCAGTTCGTTGATGACCTGTTCCCGCAGTTCGAACGTGGGCTTCTTGCGGCCAATATTCAGCAGCAGGTTCCGGAGCTGGGCATTGCTGCGGGGCAGGACCTGGTCGCTGAAGAGAAAGCTTGCCAGCGCGATGACCAGTCCGACCGCGAAGACTGGCCGCACCACCTGGAAGACGCTGATGCCGCTGGCCCGCATGGCGGTAACTTCGTTGTCGGCGGCGAGGTGGGTGAACGTATAGAGCACCGCCATCAGCACGGCCATCGGCAGCGTGATGGCCACGATAAACGGAATGCTCAGTCCGAAGACCTCGCCGATCACGTTCCAGGGCAGGCCCTTGCCCACCAGGGCGCCGAACCGGCGGGCGACCTGGTTGAGGATCATGATGCTGGTGAGCGCCGCCAGGGCAAAGAGAAACGGCGCCACCATCTGGCGGAGCAGATAGCGGCTGAGGAGACGCATTGGTCAGTGGCCGATGGTTGAAGCCAGGCGGTGGCGGCTGTTCATGTCCTGTTCCTGGTGCTGGTTCGTTCCCGGTCCGGCTATATTTCCCGAATTCCCTTGCCCCAGCGTCCGATTTCGTCCCGACTCTCCCTGTTGCTGCCGGCTCTGGCCGTTGTGCTCGGCCTGACCCTTCTTCCGACCACGGCGAAGGGACAGGCGGATTCGGTCATCCCCGGTTTCCAGGCATCCTTTAAGATACCCGGGCCGGCCCTGGTGTCGCCGATTCCCCTTCGCCTCAGCACCGGCCGGCCGGGGGAAGTCGGCGTGTCGGGCCGCTGGGATGCCAGCTTTGCCCACAGCCTGGATTCCTCCCGGGCCATCCGGGCCATGGCGTACCGGCTGCGCAGCATCTACGGGGAGGCGGGGCAGCGTCCGCCCCGGACCCGTGTGGAGCCGCGGGACCAGGGCATCCTCAGCCTGCCGTCTCAATATGCCGATCTCACGATCGACGGCACAGCCAGGGTGGAGATCCGGACCGACCGGGTCAAGAACGAACGCTGTACGCCCGCGGCCCTGCTCGACCCCGCCTCCGGGTGCCGGGGCGGCTTCAGCGCCCCCCGGATTGACAACCAGTTCAATGTGCTGGCCGGGGGCCTGATCGGCCGCCGACTCCATGTCAACGTGGACTACGACTCGGAACGCGACTTCGGCGGCAACGACAATATCCAGGTCTACTACCAGGGCCTGGAAGACGAGATCGTCCAGCGGGTGGAGGTGGGAACGGTCACCTTTCGCCCCCCGGCCTCCCGGTTCATAACCGCGGCGATTCCCGCCAATAACTTCGGCATTAACGCCACGTTCGAAGTGGGGCCGTTCCAGATCCAGGCGATTGCCGCCCAGCAGAAGGGGAGTTCTGTAGCAGAACGTACCTTCACCGTCGGCGAACGGATTACCCAGCCGCAGGACCGGCAGGTCCGCGATCTGGACTTTGAAGCGGGACGATTTCTCTGGGTCATTGATCCCGCAATTCTGCCGGGTTACCCGGCCATCGACATCCTGAACGTTAATTCGGCGGCCGCCGCAGCGGACCAGCGCCCCCAGTCCGAGCTCCGGATCTACCGTTACCGTCCAGTCCAGTCCCAGGGGGGCGCGAATGCCAATGTGGGCGGCATCAACGCGGTCGCGATCAGCGCCGACGGGGTCCAGCGGCAGACGGCACGCTGGGAGCTGCTGATTCAGAATCAGGATTATTACCTGGATGCCTCTGGACTCTGGTTCACGCTTGCGTCCAAGCTGGACCAGAAGGATTATCTGGCGGTCAGCTACCTGACGGCCGCCGGCACCCGGGTAGGAACCGGCCCGGTGACCGACACGCCGGTCGTGCCAGGCACCGCGCCGCGAGACACCCTGAGACTCATCGTGGAGCCGCTGGTCAGCTCCGACCGGACCACCTTCCGGCACGAGATGCGGCAGGTGTACCGGGTGGCCGGTGCCGATCTTGACCTGAACTCTCTCCGGGTGGACCTGTCCGTCAACCAGACCGAGCGGCCCCTCTCCGGGACGGCCAGCACCTATCTGGCCCTGCTGGGTCTGTCGCTGCCGACCGACGAAAGCATTTTCGACGCCTACAGCCGGCTGTTTCCCCGGCTCCAGGATACCCAGGCTGGCCAGACGATCAGGGAATCCTACATCGTTTTTCCCCACCTGCGACCATTTGCCGATGCGACCCGGCTGCAGCCGGCTGAGCGTTCCGACTCGCTGTACACGACGCCGCTGTACCTGGTGCTCTCCCAGGGTCCGCCCGCAAAGTTCCTGTTCCGGCTCCGGTACAGCGCCAGCGGCAACGAGGATCGCTCCACCCTGGACCTGAATGCCCTGCAGATCAGGGAAGGGAGCGAGCGCATTTCCGCGAACGGGCAGGTGCTGGAACGGGGGACGGACTATTCGATCGATTACAACACGGGCCGGGTGACCTTTTTGACGCCGGATCTTCTCTTCGGGAACACGCCGGCCCAGGTCTCCGCCCGGTTCGAGGAGCGAGGCTTTTTCGCCATCGCTCCCACGACCATCTTTGGAGGCTCCGCCCAGTACCGGATGGGAGACCGCGGAAATATCAACCTGATCGGTATCTACCAGTATGAGCAGACGGCATTCAACCGGCCGCCGCTGGGATTCGAGCCGGAAGCGACCCTGGTGGCGGGCATCAACACCGACCTGCACTTTCGCCCCAATGTCTTGACCCGGGTTCTTGACGGGCTGACCAGTGGCGGGGCGACCGCCCCGTCCCGGCTCGATGTCACAGCGGAATTCGCGGTGACCCGGCCGGATCCCAACCGGGCCGGCGCCGCCTTCCTCGAGGAGTTCGAATCCGATGCCGGGATCGACATTTCGCTGCGGGAGAACCTGTGGGGCCTCGCCAGCCGCCCCCAGTCGGCAGATGGGCTGGTCGCGGAGATTCCCGATTTCGCCGCTGGTTTCGACTCTACCTGGGCCTCCCAGCTGACCTGGCAAAACCTGGTGCCCGCCTGCCGGGTGGTCTCCGAATGCGGCCCGATCCAGTTGCGTGCGGAGGACATCGATCCCAATGTGACGATCGTGGGGACCGGCTCCCAGCGCGAAACGATCATGTTCATGACCCTGCACGCGGACACGGCGGGCGGCATCGTCAACAACCGGAACGAATCCGCCTGGACGCTGCCGCGGACCGACTTCCAGCCGCGGTGGCGCTCCATCGTGACCTCGCTGAGCACGACCGGGACCGACCTGTCGCGCAGCGAATACATGGAGTTCTGGGTATTCCAGGATGGCCGGCGCTCCGCCGACAGCGCCGGGGTGCGGCTGGTGCTTGACCTGGGTTCCGTCAACGAGGATGCCCTGGCCATCGTGCCGGAATCGCTTTCGGTGAATGGTTCCGACAGCACCTTTTCCGGCCGGGCATACACCGGGGTGAACCGGCTGGATTCGGAGCGGGATCCGACCGGGATCTTCAACGCCGCGACCGATGATGTTGGGATTCTCGCGGACCGTCCCGATTCCCTCATCGTCGCGGTGGACGCGGTGGTTCGCAACGTGCCCCTGTGCAGCCGGAGTCTCAGCCAGACCGTCCAGGTCTTTCCCTGGGGCGACCTCAGCGCGCGCTGCACCAACGGCAACGGCGTGGTGGATACCGAAGACCTGAATGCGGACCTGACCCTCAATGCCAAGGGCGCCGCCGAAAACACATTTCGATATGTGGTCTCGCTCGGTGACCAGAAATACTACGTGCGCGATGGCGTCCGAAGAATGGATCCGGTAACCGGGCTGGAGTCAGTCTGGCGCCTGTACCGGATCCCTCTTCGGGAGCCGGACGCGGTGATCGGGTCCCCCAACCTGCGGTTGATCCAGCACTTCCGGATCACGGTCGCCGCGGAGAACGACAACGGCAACCCCGATATCGTGGCGCGGTTTGCCCTGGGACGAGTGAAGCTGATCGGATCCTCCTGGGTACGGCGGGCGGATCGTCCCATTCGGGGCTTGTCCGGCTCCCTGGCGGAGCCCCATGGGGCCATCATCAGCAGCGTCGTCTCCACGGTCAACTCCGAACTGGGCTATGTATCCCCGCCCGGCCTCGGTGACCTGGCTTCCCGGAAGGACGGGGGCCGGGACCTCCAGGGTCTGCAGATCAACGAAAAATCTCTCCGGATCCTCGGGCAGGACCTGCTCCAGGGAGAGCGGGCAGAGGCGTACTTCCGGTTTCCGTCGGGCCCCCAGAACCTGCTGAAATACAGTACCCTCCGGTTCTGGGCCCGGGGGCGGGGGCAGGGCTGGGAGGACGGCCAGCTGGAGGCATACCTGAAGCTGGGCTCCGACGACCGCAACTTCTACATGTACCGGACCTCCTCCCGGACCACCACCTGGGAACCGGAGATCACGGTGGATCTCGAAACCTGGCGGCGGCTGCGCGGCGAGATCCAGAGCCGCTACCTGCAGGGTCTTCCGCCGTCCGGGGCGGGGACCTGCGGCGGTGGAGACTCGACCGCATTCGTCGCCTGTGACGGCCCCTATTTTGTCCAGGTGGCTGATCCCGGGATCAATCCGCCCAACCTGGCCCGGGTCCAGGAGCTGGCCGCCGGCATTTACCGGGTGGAACAAACCACACCGATCGATACCTCCGAACTGTGGATTGACGATATCCGGCTGACCGAGCCGGTGTCCCAGCTGGGCAGCGCCATGGCGATCACCTCCAGGCTCGCCGCGTCGGACGTGGCCGACTTCAGCCTGTCCTACGTCCGCCAGGACGGCTCATTCCAGCAGATCGGCAGCGATCCCACCTATCGCACGACCGGCGCCCTGCTGCTGGGGTCCGCACTGCGGATGGAACGATTTCTCCCCCGGAGCCTGGGGCTCAGTGTGCCGGTCACGGTGTCGTACGGGAAGAGTACCGTTAACCCGGACCTGCTCCAGAACAGCGATCTCCGCGCGGCGGACCTCGCAAATCTCCGGAAACCCGAAAGCTGGACGGCGACCTACAACGTGGCCGTCCAGCGCAGCCGCCGGGGGACCCACTGGCTGGTTCGGGGACTGGTCGACCCGGTGTCCTTGAGCGCCAACGTCGTGCAGGGCAAGGCGCAGTCCGAACTCTCGGAGACAAAAACTTTCGCGTCAAGCTACAACCTTAGCTACAGCCTGTTGCTGGGCCGGAAGGGTCCCCGCCTGAACCTCGGTGGTCTCGTCGCCCTGCTGCCCGGCTTTCTTCGCAACACCGAGTTCGGTGCCGGCCTGCGGCAGCCCCAGGTGAACCTGGTGCCCTCCAACCTGCGCTTCAGCAGCGGGCTCACCAAGAGCGAGAGCGATGTCCTGGCCTTTCCGGTGCAGGTCCGGCGTCCCCAGGATGCCGCGATTCGACCGATCCAGAACTTGACTCACCTCTGGAGGAACAGCGCCAGCCTCAACTGGCAGCCCGTCGGCATGCTGCAGGTGGGGGGCGACCTCATCAGTACTCGCGACCTCCGGGAATACCCCGATTCCACCGCCCTGGGCAGGCTGGCCAGCCAGTCCCGGCGGTCTTTCGCCGGCATGGACGTCGGTGTGGAGCGTGACCGCCAGTTGAGCACAACTTTCACCCTGGCGCCCCGGGTCACGGCGTGGCTGCGGCCCCGGTTCAACACGGGGAGCTTCTTCGTCCTTTCCCGCACCCTGACCAGCCGGCCCCCCGTCCGGGAGGATGGCGACTCGGGCGCGTTCATTCTGCCCCAGACCCTGAACAACAGCCGGAACCGGGAACTGACCGCTGTCGTCGACATCAGCCAGGGGCTTCGGGGAGTGTTCGGCGACAGCGCCGGGATCGCCGGCCTGGTGCGCCGGGTCCGCCCGCTGGAACTCTCCACCCGTCTCATTCGCAACTCGACCTACGACCTCGCCTCGTTCGATCCGGGGCTCGGCTACATGCTCGCGCTGGGCGGCAGGGAGACGTTTCTTACCCAGGGCGGTGAATCCGCCCTCAGCCTCTCCGAAACCAGGGCCAATACCGTCGGGAGCGGGGCCGACCTGCCGTTTGGCATGTCCTTCAGCCTGAGCTACAGCCGGGTGACCACCAGCCGGCTGCAACTGGTCAGTGGCGACTACCTGACGACCGATTCACGACAGCGGGAATGGCCAGTTGGCTCGGTGCGCTTTACCAGGACCCTGGCTTCCGGTCCCGTCAGCCTGTTGACCGGATCGATCGGCTTTCGCCGCCGTGAAGGCAGCACCCTCCAGCCCGGCGCGGGCGGGAATGCCCGGACCGCGACCTTCTCAAAGTCGCTTACCCCGGAGATTCAACTGGGACTCAGAAACGGTATGGTCCTGCTGCTGGGCTACAATGCGAACAGCCAGCGGAACGAAACCAACGGCAATACCACCGAAACGAACCAGGATGACATTACGGGCACCTTTAGTTATGTCTTTCGCCTTCCCGGGAGCATCAGCCGCCTCCGGAAGCAGGTCAGCGCCTCGCTTTTTACTATCTTTTCGACCGCGACAACCTGCCTGACCCGGGTCGAGATGGACAATTGCCAGGCCATCTCCGATACCCGAAGAACGGAGATCCGGGGAAGCCTGGACACCGACCTGCTCAAGCTGATGCGGGGCGGGATCCAGTTCGGATATACCCTCAACGATGCGCGACACCTGAACCGCCGGATTTCACAGATCTACCTCGCGATCACCGCGCAACTGTCCCTGTACGCCGGAGACTACCGTTAGTACAGGCGCCGGGCGACGACGAGCCAGGGGTGAAAAAAGTGGGAGGTGAGAGGTGAGAAGTAATCCTGATTGGTGTCTGTTGGTTTTGGAGGCCCTCATATGCGATTCCTGATCGGTGCCATGCGTCTGTCCTGGCTCCTGCTTCCCAGTGCAATCCTCACGTTCAGTTGCGCCGGCGATAGGCCGGCGGTGAGCGAGTTCGACGGTCCGGCGGCGTTTCGCTACATCGAGCAGCAGGTGGCGTTTGGACCGCGGATCCCGGGCACCGAGGGCCACGAGCGGATGGGGAACTGGCTGGATTCCACGCTGCGGGCCAGGGCTGACACGGTCGTGGTTCAGGAATGGACCCACGTTTCGCTCCAGGGGGACAGCCTCCGGATGCGCAATTTCATCGCCCGCTGGAAACCGGCCGTGGCGAAGCGGGTGCTCTACCTGGCTCACTGGGACACCCGTCCCGCCTCGGGTCCCGATTCCGCCCTGGACTACACCCGGCCCGTCCCCGGCGCCAACGATGGCGGATCCGGAGTCGCCGTGCTGCTCGGCGTGGCCGACCGGCTCAAAGCTCAGCCGCCGGGGGTCGGGGTGGACCTCCTCTTCGTGGACGGCGAAGACTACGGAATCTTCAACGACAGCGTGGATGTGCTCATCGGATCCACCTACTACGCCAGGAACCTGGCCGACAGCGAGCGGCCGCTCTTCGCCGTGCTGTTCGACATGGTCGCGGACAAGGACCTCCGGATTTTCGTGGAAGGAAACTCCAGCGTCGCGGCGCCCCAGGTGGTGGACCGGGTGTGGACGGCCGCCGAGGCGCTGGGGTACACGTCCTGGTTCGACCGGCGGGCCAGGCACACCCTGATGGATGACCACATTCCACTGCAGCGTGCCGGCATCAGCGCCATCGACGTCGTGGATTTCGACTACCCGCACTGGCACACGCCGGGGGATACCATCGACAAGGTGAGCGCGGAGAGCCTCAAGATCGTGGGCGATGTCGCGGTGGCGGTCATCAGGGGAGTAAGAGGGGAATGAAAGGTGAGAAGCTAGAGGGCTCTCGCGGTTTTTTGCGTGCGGCTGCGGGTTTGCGATGACGCCGGCTTGACGGTCTAACCCTATACTCCCGCCATGTCGGCCGAGCGGCGGGCCATCCTCCTTCTGCTTGCCCTGGCGGTCGCGGGGCAGGGCATCCGATACCTGGTGACCCGGCCCGGTGCGGCTCCGGGCGACGTCACCATCCTTGGCACAACCACGGATCGCTCGCCGTCGCGCCAGGCCCGGGTCGCGGAGGCGGCGCACCGGCCGCTGGCGCCGGGAGAGAAGATCGACGCCGACCGGGCTTCCCCGCCGGAGTTGGCCCGGTTGCCCCGGGTCGGGCTTTCGCTGGCCCGCCGGATCGTGGCCGACCGGGACAGCAATGGCCCCTTTGGCTCGATCGAGGGGCTGGACCGGGTGCCCGGGGTGGGGCCTGGCCTGCTTCGGGAGATCGGTCCCCGGGTGTCATTCTCCGGTTCACCGGCCCGCCCCGCCCCTTCGGCAGGCAGCCTCGTGAATCTCAATTCGGCGCCCGCCACCGAATTGGAACGCCTCCCCCTGATCGGGCCCTCGAAAGCCCTGGCCATCGTGACCTGGCGTGAGCGGCACGGTTCTTTCAAGTCCCTCGACGATCTTGTTCTGGTTCCGGGAGTTAGCCGCCGGATGGCCGAGGCAATCCGCGACCGGGTGGCGTTTTGAGGGGGAGGGCCGGATTGGGGGCCAGTCAGGGACCCACTGACCCGCCGGCCCATCCCAATCGCCGGCCCTCGGCCACTATTGCCGCCATCTCCCCTGACCCCTACTATTGTGTGGTGTAAACCCTTGTCATTCTTCATTCTCCGGACAATTCGCGACCATGGCAACCGCAGCAGCCGGCACTGATCGGCTCGGCGATATCCTTATCCGTGAGAACCTGATTACGCGGGAACAACTCGCGCAGGCGCTGACGGAGCAGAAGGCCACGGGCTTCCGGCTGGGATACGTCCTCGTGAAGCTGGGACTGGTGCAGGAGATCGAAGTTACCAAGGTGCTGGCCCGCCAGTACCGGATGCCGGCGGTGGACCTGTCCCGCTTCGAGGTGGATCCCAAGATCGTCAAGCTGATCCCCGGCGACTTTGCCTCCAAGCACGTGGTGCTGCCCCTCAAGCGGGAGGGCCGGACCCTGACCGTCGCGATGGCGGAGCCCACCAACTCCGGCCTGATCGAAGACCTGAAGTTCATCACCCGCTACGACCTGTTCCCCGTCATCGCCGGCGAATACACCCTCCGCGCGCTGATCGAGAAACACTACGAGTCGGGAGACCAGCAGCTGCAGACGCTGCTCAAGGACATGGAGGGCCTCGAAGACGTCGAGGTGGTCGAGGAGCAGGAGGACGAAGCGGTCACCCAGGCGCAGATCGACGATGCGCCGGTGGTCAAGCTGATCAACGGGCTGCTGACCGACGCGGTGAAGCGGGGGGCCAGCGACATCCACATCGAGCCGTTCGAGCACGAGATCCGGGTCCGCTACCGGATCGACGGGGCGCTGCTCGAAGTGATGAAGCCGCCGGTCAAGATGAAGGCCGCGCTGACGTCGCGGGTCAAGATCCTTTCCCAGCTGAACATCGCCGAGCGGCGGGTGCCCCAGGACGGCCGGCTCAAGCTCAAGATGGGCGCCCGGGTGATCGACTTCCGGGTTTCCACCCTGCCGGTGCTCTTCGGCGAGAAGATCGTCATGCGCATCCTCGACAAGGGGAACTTGACGCTCGATCTCACCAAGTTCGGCTTTGAAGCCAAGGCCGAGGCCGATCTCATGCGGGCGATCCTGAACCCGTACGGCATGGTCCTGGTCACCGGTCCTACCGGCTCCGGCAAGACCACCACGCTGTACTCGGCGCTGTCCCGGATCAACACCATCGAGACCAATATCATGACCGCGGAGGACCCCGTCGAGTACAACCTGATGGGGATCAACCAGGTCCTGGTGCGCAACGAGATCGGGCTCACCTTCGCGGCCGCCCTCAAGGCGTTCCTGCGGCAGGACCCCAACATCATCATGATCGGCGAGATCCGGGACCTGGAGACGGGCGGCATCGCGATCAAGGCCGCGCTCACCGGCCACCTGGTCCTGTCCACGCTGCACACCAACGACGCGCCCAGCACGATCACCCGTATGATCGACATGGGCATCGAGGCGTTCAACGTGGCCAGCGCGGTGAACCTGGTCGTCGCCCAGCGCCTGGTCCGCCGGATCTGCAAGGACTGCAAGGCGCCCCACACGTACACCGACGTCGAGCTCAAGGCTTTGAGCGACAAGGTCGATGAACTGAAGAAGCTGACCTTCATGAAGGGCACCGGCTGCGAGACCTGTAGCGGGACCGGGTACAAGGGCCGGGCCGGCCTGTACGAGGTCATGGCGCTGACTCCCGAACTCCGCCGCCTGATCCTCCGGGGCGCCTCGGTCGCCGAAATGCAGGAACAGGCGGTGGCGGACGGCATGCTGACGCTCCGGATGGACGGCATGGTGAAAGTCGCCAAGGGCGTAACCACCCTCGAAGAAGTCATCAAGGAGACGGCCGGATGATCAACCTGCGCGCCCTGCTCGAGGAAATGATCGAAAAAGAGGCATCTGACCTCCACATCACCGCCGGCGAACGACCCAAGATCCGGATCGACGGCGACATCACCAGCGCGTCCGCGGAAGAGGTGCTCACCCCGAAGGACACTCTGTCGCTGGCCTATTCGGTGCTCACCGAGAACCAGAAGAAGCGGTTCGAGCTGGAAGACGAACTGGACTTTTCCTTCGGCATCCAGAACCTGGCCCGCTTCCGCGGCAACGTGTTCAAGCAGCGGGGCTGCGTGGCCATGGTGATCCGGATGATCCCGTTCAGCGTCAAGACCTTCCAGGACCTCGGGCTCCCCGCGGTGGTCGCCAAGATGGCCGAGAAGCCGCGGGGTCTCATGCTGGTGACCGGGCCGACCGGGTCCGGCAAGTCCACCACCCTGGCCGCGATCATCGACAAGATCAACAAGGAGCGGAAGGGCCACATCATCACGGTGGAAGACCCCATCGAGTTCATCCACCGCCACCACCAGTGCATCATCAACCAGCGCGAGGTGGGAACCGATACCAAGAGCTTCGGCAACGCGCTCAAGTACGCGCTCCGGGAAGACCCCGACGTCATCCTGGTCGGCGAAATGCGGGACCTGGAAACCATCCAGGCCACCATAACCATCGCGGAGACCGGCCACCTGGCGCTGGCGACGCTGCACACCAATTCGGCGGCCGAGTCCATCAACCGGATCATTGACGTCTTCCCGTCCAACCAGCAGTCCCAGGTGCGGGCCCAGCTGGCCTTCGTCCTGGAGGGCGTGATTACCCAGACCCTGCTGCAGAAGGCCAAGGGCCGGGGCCGGGCCATGGCGGCCGAGATCATGGTGGCCACCCCGGCCATCCGGGCGCTCATCCGCGACGACAAGGTGCACCAGATCTACTCGCTGATGCAGTCCGGCAAGAAGCACGGCATGCAGACCATGAACGACGCGCTCTACCAGCTGTATGTCAGCCGCGAGGTGACCCAGGAAGAGTGCCTCCGCGCCACCGGCGACCCCAATGAGTTCATGCGGATGATCGGGCAGGTGCCCATGGAAGAGCAGGACATCGGCGAGATCGACGCCAAGAAAAAGACCGCGATGCGGCGTTAGAAACGGAGTACAGAGTACAGAGTACAGAGTGCAGAGTGCAGAGCGCAGAGTAACTCGGCTGCACTCTGACCCTCCACTCTGAACCCTGCACTCTGCACTCTGCACTCTGCACTCTGCCCTTAGAGGGAGCCAGACACCATGCCCATGTACGAGTACACCGCCCGGAACCAGACGACCGGGCAGATCATGAAAGGCACCCAGGAGGCCCCCAGCAAGGAGGAAGTGGTCAAGTTCCTCCGCAAGAACAAGCTGGCGGTGGTGACCATCCGGGAGCCCCCCAAGGAGATCAAGCTCAAGTTCGGGGGCGGGATCAAGACCCGGGATATCGTCATCTTCACCCGGCAGTTCGCCACCATGATCAATGCCGGCCTCCCGCTGGTGCAGTCCCTGGACATCCTGGCCCAGCAGACCGAGAACAAGAAGCTGGCCGATGTCGTCCGCCAGGTGGTCTATGACGTGGAGAGCGGCAATACCCTGGCCGACGCGTTCCGGAAGCACCCCAAGGCCTACACCGACCTCTACGTCAACATGGTGGCGGCGGGCGAGGCCGGCGGCATCCTGGACACCATCCTGCTCCGGCTGGCGACCTTCCTGGAAAAGAACGACGCCCTGGTCCGCAAGGTGAAGAGCGCCATGATTTACCCGGGCGTCATTTTCTCGGTGGCGGCCATCGCGGTGGCGGTGCTGCTGATCTTCGTGATCCCGACCTTCCAGAACATGTTCGCGTCGGTCAACCTGGAGCTGCCCCTGCCGACCCGGTTCGTGATCGGCGCGTCCCAGTTCCTGATCAACTTCTGGTGGGCGATCATCGCGGTCATCGGCGTCAGTATCTTCGCGCTCACCCGGTACTACCAGACCGGCCAGGGCAAGAAAAAAATCGACCAGATGATGCTCAATGCCCCGGTCCTGGGCGACCTGCTCCGGAAGTCCGCCGTGTCGCGGTTCACCCGGACCCTGGGCACCCTGATCTCCTCCGGCGTGTCGATCCTGGACGGTTTGGAGATTACCGCCAAGACCGCGGGCAACCGGGTCATTCACGACGCGGTGATGGACTCCCGCCAGTCCATCGCCGGCGGCGAAACCATCGCCGCCCCGCTGGAGCGCTCCAAGGTCTTTCCCCCGATGGTGATCTCCATGATTGCCGTCGGCGAGCAGACCGGCGGTCTCGACGAGATGCTCACCAAGATCGCCGACTTTTACGACGACGAGGTGGACGTGGCGGTGGGCGCGCTGCTTTCCCTCATGGAGCCGATCATGATCGTAGTGCTCGGCGTGATTGTCGGCGGCATGGTGGTGGCGATGTACCTGCCGATCTTTGACATGGTCAACGCGGTGCAGTAAGGGCTGGCGCAGAAGGCCGCCCCGGACTGGTCAAAAGGGTCTCCCGGCACACCGGGAGATCCTTCTTTCTTGGGGCCTGCCTCGGCATCGTTCGGCCCTGCCGTCTTTCCCCCCACCCCAGGAGTTGCCATGGCTATCTCCCGTCGCCAGTTCGCCGGTTCCATGGCTGGGCTGGTCGGCGCCGCCGCGCTGGGACGCCCCCCGGCACTCGAGCCTCCATCCGATCCCTGCGCTCTCCCTGCGCCCGTCCAGGCCTTGAAGCGGCTGACCGGCGATGTCGTTCCCATATCCGACCATGAGCGGCGCGATCGGATTGCCAGGGCGCAGCGGCTGATGGCGGAGCAGGGTATCGGTGCCCTGCTGGTCGAGCCGGGAACCAGCATGATGTACTATACCGGCGTCAGTTGGTGGCCTTCCGAGCGGACCTTCGCCGTCGTGATCCCCGCCGAAGGCGAGCCCGCCTGGGTGTGCCCCGCTTTCGAGGAAGCGCGCGCCCGCGAGCTGATTCGCTTCGGAACCGACGTCCGAGTCTGGCATGAGGATGAGAGCCCGTTCCGGCTGATCGCCGGCATTCTCGAGGACCTGGGCGTCGGCCGGGTGGGGATCGAGGAACAACTCCGCTTCTTTCTTCAGGAGGGACTGCGCCGGGAAGCGCCCTCGGCCGAACTGGTGAGCGGCACCCCGGTGACCGCCGGCTGCCGGATGCACAAGTCGCCCGCCGAGCTGGCCCTCATGCAACGGGCCAGCGACATCACCATCGCCGCATTCCGGGCAGCGTTCGCGACCCTGAAGGAAGGTATGACCCAGTACGACCTGCAGGACAACATGCTGGCGGCGCTTGAGAGGGTCGGTGGCAAGGATCCCTGGGCTCTGGTGGGCTTCGGAGAGTACTCGGCGTTTCCTCACGGCACCATCCAGCCCCAGAAACTGAATGACGGTGATATCGTGCTCCTCGATGCCGGGTGCGCGGTCGAGGGATATCAGTCCGACATCACCCGCACGACCGTGTACGGCCGGCCAACGGCCCGGCAAACGGAGATCTGGAATCTGGAACGAACGGCCCAGGACGCCGCCTTTGCGGCCGCCCAGGTGGGAAGGCCCTGCGAGGCAGTGGATGCCGCCGCCCGGAAGGTGCTCACCGATGCCGGGTTCGGACCCGGCTACAGGCTGCCGGGTCTGCCCCACCGCACCGGCCACGGCATCGGCATGGACGGGCATGAGTGGACCTACTTCGTCCGGGGCAACACCACGCCGCTGGCCCCGGGCATGTGTTTCAGTGATGAGCCGATGATCGCGATCTACGGGGAGTTCGGCATCCGGCTGGAGGACTGCCTGTACATCACCGAGCAGGGTCCCCGGTTCTTCTCCGCGCAGAGCGCGGCGATCGACCGCCCGTTCGGTTAACTACCGGGCGGCGTTCGAGTCGTCAAATCGCTTTCGGCTGCGCTCCTTCGCCTTGCGGGCTTCTTCTTCCCGGTCCCGCGGCGGCGCTTTGACCTCGAGCGAGTTGATCAGCCGCCGCGCCGCGGCGGTCACGTCCTCCACCGTCCGGTCGAAGATCGCCTCGTTGGCCCGGGACGGCTTGGTGGTGCCGCTCAGCTTGCGCACGAACTGGAGCGCCGAGGCCCGGATCTCGTCCTCGGTGGCAGGCGGCTCGAAGTTGGCCAGGGTCCTGATGTTTCGGCACATGGGTGACACTCCTGACTGGGCTGCATCATCTTAATCGGCCGGACCCGCCACGTCACTTTGGCTCTCGCCCCCCGGCGGGAGACACTATCTTTCGAGTCATGATCCTCCACCTGGTGGACGGCACCTACGAGCTGTTCCGCCACTTCTATGGCGCCCGGCGCTTCAACCAGGGCAAGGACACGCCTTTCGGTGCGGTGGTGGGGGTCCTCCACACCGTGCTCCAGATGATCGAAGGCGGAGCCGACCATATCGGGGTAGCCACCGATCATATCATCGAGAGTTTCCGAAACCAGTTGTGGCCCGGGTACAAGACTGGTGCAGGCATCGAGCCGGCGCTCTGGGCCCAGTTCCATCCGCTGGAAGAGGCGCTCGACGCCATGGGAGTGATGGTATGGCCCATGGTCGATCTGGAGGCGGACGACGCGCTGGCCTCCGCCGCCTGGCTCGGCTCCGCCGATCCCCGAGTCGACAAGATCTCTATCTGGACACCCGACAAGGACCTGGCCCAATGTGTCCGGGTTGACCGGGTGGTACAGGTGGACCGCCGGAGCGGGAAAATCCTGGATGCCGCCGGCGTCATAGCCAAGTTCGGCGTGGCCCCGGAACTGATTCCCGATTTCCTGGCCCTGGTGGGCGATGCCGCAGATGGATTTCCTGGCATCAGCGGGATCGGAAAGATCGGGGCGGCCCGGCTTCTCAATCGGCACGGTCCTATAGAACAGTTCCCCGCGGGCGTGCTGGGTGAGGCAAGGGAGCAGGCCCTGCTCTTCAAGCGGCTCGCCACCCTCCGGACCGATGCCGCCGTTTTCATGGACGCCGGGGAGATGCGCTGGCTCGGGGCGCGAACGTCCTTCCTGGCAGTGACCGAACGAATGGGTAACCCCGCCCTCTTCCAACGTTGCCTCAAGGCTCATGGAGCCCTGTGACGACGGGCCATGTCGATCTGCATGACCACCACTACGCCGGCTACCAGGGCGGTGCTGGACGATATCCGGCGGGAGACCTGCAGCGCGGACATCGGCCAGACAGCTGGGTCACCGCCGACGAGCATGATCGGTTCACCCCTCTGCTCGGCCTGGTACCGGGACACCGCGTGATGGAGGTCGCGACGCCAACGAGCGCGGCGTGACAACCGCGATATCGAGGGCGACGGCACGGGTGCCGGGACGGCTCGCCTTTCCCTGTGATGCCGGCCGATCGCACTCCGCTTAACCGCAGGCGGCTGCCCGGTCCAGCAACAACTTTCTTTCCTGTCCGTTTTGCGTCATCTCCGCGGCCCGCTGGAACTCCTGCCGGGCCTCTTCGAACCTCCCCAGTTTGGCCAGAAAGTCTCCCCTCACACTGGGCAGCAGGTGGTAATTCCGGAGTGACGGCTCCTCGACCAGTGGATCCACGATCGCCAACCCTTCCGCCGGCCCGAATGCCATGGAATAGGCCACCGCCCGGTTCAGCTCCACCACCGGTGATGGAGACATCTGGGCCAGTGCGTCATACAAAGCTGCGATGCGGCTCCAGTCCGTCGCGTCCGCGGTGCGGGCCACCGCGTGGCAGGCCGCGATTGCCGCCTGCAGGGTGTAGGTGCCGAGTGACCCGCCCAGGTGCTCCGCCCGGGCCAGGGCCGCGAGGCCCCGCCGAATCAGGAGCTGGTCCCACCGGGCCCGGTTCTGGTCCAGGAGAAGAATGGGCGCTCCATCCGGACCCACCCGCGCCCCCAGGCGGGAGGCCTGGATTTCCATCAGGGCCACGAGGCCATGGACTTCCGGTTCCTCCGGCGCGAGACCGGCAAGCACTCGGCCCAGCCGAAGTGCCTCTTCGCACAGCGCGGGACGCACCCAGCTGTCCCCCATGGTGGCGGAATATCCTTCGTTGAAGACCAGGTAGATGACGCCGAGGACGGCGCCGAGCCGGGCATGCAGCTCGGCGCCGCGGGGGACGTCCACGGAAATGCGGGCCTCGGCCAGGGTGCGCTTGGCCCGCACGATGCGCTGGGCCACCGTGGCTTCCGGCACCAGGAAGGCGCGGGCGATCTCCCCGGTGGTGAGCCCGCCCAGGAGCCGGAGGGTGAGGGCCACCCGGGCTTCCATCGACAGCACGGGGTGGCAGGCGATGAAGACCAGCCGCAGCAGGTCGTCGCCCACATGGTCATCCAAGGCGGCGTCGAGGTCAGGGAGTGCCGCTTCCATCCGGGTGCCGATCTCGTGACTGATCAGCGGCTCGTTGCGTTGCTGCATGCTCCGCCGGCGGAGCTGGTCGATGCCCCGGCGCTTGGCGGTGGTCATGAGCCAGGCGCCGGGATTATCGGGAACCCCGCTCGCCGGCCACTGCTCCAGCGCGGCCAGGAGGGCGTCCTGGGCCAGGTCTTCGGCCAGCCCAACGTCCCGCACCATCCGCACCAGCCCGGCAATGAGCCGGGGGGACTCGATTCGCCAGATCGCGTCGATGGCCCGGTTGGCCTCGGCCCGGCTCATGCCAGGGTGTCGTCCACGACGAGCTGGCGGGTCGGCCAGATCTCGACATGGCCCAGCCGGCCGCCCGGAAACCGCGCGGCGACCTCCACCGCCTCCGCCATGTCTGCCGCCTCGATGAGATAGAAGCCGGCCACCAGTTCCTTGCTCTCGGTGAAGGGGCCGTCGGTAAGGGAGACGAGGCCTTTTGGGAACCGCACGGTCACTGCCCGGGACGAGTCCATCAGCGCCTCGGCCTCGATGAAATGCCCGCTCTGGCGAAGCCGGTCGTTGAGAGCCAGGTGCCCCACGTTCAGCGCGTTCATTTCCCCGGGAGGCAGCGCCGCCATCCGCTCCTCGTCCAGGTAGATCAGGCACAGGTACTTCATCGCTACCTCCCGGGTCCGGGCCTGGCCTGCATTTCGGGGAAGCCTCTTGCCGCCGCCTGCACATCGGGCGGAAAGTCGCTCATTTCCTGAACCTGGCGGACCTCGATCACTTCGTTGTCTCCGGCCGGACAGCGGGAGGCCCACTCGATCGCCTCTTCCTTCGAGCGCACCTGGATCATCCAGTACCCGCCCAGCACCTCCCTGGCCTCCGCAAAGGGCCCGTCGGTCACGGCCGGCGTGCCACCCTTGAAGGTGACCCGGGCCCCCATGCTCGGCGGATGGAGCCCGTCCAGGGCGAGCAACACGCCGGCCCGCTGGAGCTGCTCGTTGTATTTCATCATTTTCTCGACCGCTCCAGCATCGGGGACCGTACCCGGTGCGGCCGTCTCGTAGCCCCTGGGGATCATGAGCATCATGAATCGCATCAGCGTAACTCTTTCGCCATCGGGTCAAATCCGGAGGTCGGCGTCGGGGTGCCGTCCAGGAACGGAACCAGGATGGGCATCAGGAGGTCAGTCCGGTAGAGAATAGTGAAATGCGTGGTGCCGGGAAGTATCGCCAGCTGATCTTCCGCCGGGCCGGCCATGCCGCCGTCCGGGCGGGCGCCACCCAGCAGGTGAAACAGTTCGACGGCATGTTCCGGGCGGATCAGATCGGCATCGCCGACCAGGAGGAGCGTAGGCGCCCTGACGGCCCGCACCTGGGCCTCCGGCAACGGCGGCGTTTCCAGCATGAGATCCCGCATCTTGGCCACCATCCCGGGCCAGCGCGAGGTATCCGGGGCGAGCCGCATGTATTCTTTTTCCATGGGGCTTCCCCTGAGTCCCACGGCGTTCAGCCCGGGCCACATCGCCACGATTGCGGGATAGGTACCATCCTTGTTGTAACCAGCGGACGCAACCACCAGTTTACGTACCAGCGCGGGATGGCGGATCGCGACCCGCAGGGCGGTCGCGCCACCCATGCTGTAGCCCAGGAAGTCGGCCTGCTTCACGCCGAGTGTGGCAACAAGACCGGCGACATCATCGGCGAACTGATCGTAGCTCAGCGGGCGGTCCAGGTCAGGGGTCCGCCCATGACCTTCCAGCTCAATGGCGATCACCTGCCGGCTCCGGGCCAGGGCGGGGAGGATGGGCCCCAAGGCCTCAATCGACATAAATCCTCCGTGCAGCAGCACCAGGGGACGCCCGGCACCATGGATCTCGTAGTACATCCTGAGTCCATTAATTGTCTCAAATCCTCTCTTCGCGGCCGTTGAGTCCTGTGCCGCCGCCGGTGCCACGAAGCCAAGGAGGACGCCCATCACGAGGGCCGGAATCAGGACTCGGACGCTGTCCAGCCGGTGCAACCGTTGAATTTGCATCTTATCGGCCCTCTCGCCATCTGGATTGTTCCTGGGTACAACTTACCCATGCGTCGAACCAGCCGGTCAGTTTTCGACACCGACCTTCCACCCGGTACCTGCCGGCCCCCTTGCCCCCTTGCCCCCTTGCCCCCTTTTTCTTCTCATGCTCTCAGCCGACGCGCTCCCCGCAATCCATTCCGCCCTCACCTCGCTGGCCAACCCGGTTGATGGGTGGCTGCTGTTCGACTTCCGGGGGATCAATCCCATCCACGCCGCCGTTCTGGGCAATGAGATCGTCGGATCGCGCCGCCAGTACGTCCTGCTGACCCGGTCCCAGGCGCCGGTCGCGCTGGTGCACAAGGTGGACGACGAACTCTGGCGGCACTGGCCCGCTGAATGGAAGAAAATCGTGTGGGTGCGCCGGGAGGAACTGGCGCTGGAGCTGAAGGCCCTGGTCGGCGGGAAGACCGTCGCCATGGAATATTCCCCGAAGGGCGACGTGCCTTATGGGGACTATATCCCGGCCGGCACTCTCGATTTTGTGCGGGCGGTGGGCGCTACCCCGGTATCCTCCGCCGAGCTGGTGACGCGGTATTGCTCCGCCTGGACGACGGCGGACCTGGCCAGCCACCGGCGGGCGGCGGAGCACATCGCCGGAATGGCCCGGGAGGCGTTCCGCAGAATCGGGGAGCAGGCGGCGACCGGCCAGCCGCTCACCGAGTACGATGTCACCGCCTGGATTCTCCAGGCCTTCGAGCGCGCCGGGCTGGAAACGCTGAGTGTACCCAGTGTCTCCTACGGCGTTCATGCGGCACGGGCCCACTACGAGGCGCAGCCCGAGGGATCGGCGCTGCTGGTGCCCGGGCAGCTGCTTCTGCTCGATCTCTGGGCCAGGGAGCCGGGCGGCGTCTTCGCGGACCAGACCTGGATGGCCGCCATTGGCCCTCCGTCGCCGCGGGCCGGAGAACTGTGGAGTATCGTCCGGGAGGCCCGCGATGCGGCGATCGACCTGCTGCGGCAACGGCTCGCGAGCGGAACCCCGGTGGCCGGCGCCGAGGCGGACCGGGCCGCGCGGGGAGTCATCGAGCAGGCCGGCTACGGGGACCGGATCATCTGCCGGACCGGCCATTCCATCGACCGCGTCGGGCTGCACGGATTCGGTCCGACCCTCGACGATACCGAGAGCTTCGACCGGCGCCAGATCCTGCCCGGTTCCGGGTTTTCCATCGAGCCCGGGATCTACATCCCGGATGAGATCGGCCTCCGGAGCGAGGTGAACGCCCATGCCCGTTCCGAAGGGCTCGACGTGACACCGAGTGAGTATCAGCGGGACTTGATCGTCGCGGGCTGATCCAACACCCTGGGGGGAGCCATGAGCGGAGTGCGTATCCTGGTCGGGACCCGGAAAGGTGCGTTCATCCTCACCGCCGACGGGACACGCCGGCAGTGGAGAGTCTCCGGTCCCCATTTCGGCGGATGGGAGGTCTTCCATCTCAAGGGGTCGCCTGCGGATCCGAGCCGGCTCTACGCCTCCCAGTCCAGCGGCTGGTTCGGCCAGAAGATCCAGGTGTCGCAGGACGGCGGTGAGAGTTGGGATCCCGCCGGCGATGCCTTCGCGTACGATGGTGTCACCGGCACCCACATGTGGTATGACGGCACCCAGCATCCCTGGGAGTTCAAGCGGGTCTGGCACCTGGAGCCATCGCTTGCCGATCCGGACACCGTGTATGCCGGGGTAGAAGATGCGGCGCTCTTCCGGACTACCGACGGGGGCCGGAGCTGGCACGAACTGTCCGGGCTGCGCACTCATGGCTCCGGCCCCCGGTGGCAGCCGGGCGCGGGCGGCATGTGCCTGCACACTATCCTGCTCGACCCCGCCGATCCCCTGCGCATCTATACGGCCATCTCGGCCGCGGGCGCCTTTCGCAGCGATGACGGGGGCGTCACCTGGCGGCCGATCAACCGGGGTCTCCACTCCCAGTACATCCCGGATCCGGTCGCGGAGGTCGGCCATTGCGTGCACCGGATCGCGATGCATCGCTCGCGGCCCGGGGTGCTCTTCATGCAGAAACACTGGGACGTGTTGCGGAGTGATGACGCCGGCGACAACTGGCGGGAGGTGAGCGGGGACCTGCCCAGCGATTTCGGGTTTCCCATCGAAGTGCACGCCCACGAGCCCGACACGGTGTACGTGGTGCCGATTACCAGCGACTCGGAGCACTTCCCGCCGGAAGGGAAACTCCGGGTGTACCGGAGCCGCACAGGGGGCCACCAGTGGGAGCCGCTGACCCGGGGGCTGCCCCAGCAGGACTGCTACGTCAACGTGCTCCGCGACGCGATGGCGGTGGATGGACTGGATCCCTGCGGGATTTACTTCGGCACCACCGGCGGCCAGGTGTACGGGTCTCCCGACGGCGGCGACACCTGGACGCCGATCGTACGGGACCTGCCTGCGGTGCTGTCGGTCGAGGTCCAGACCCTGGCATGAATCCGTGATTGTCCTCGTGCTTCCCGCGCATCTCCGGACGCTGGCCCGGGTTACCGGCGATGTCCGCCTCGAGGTGGATGGGCGGCCAACCCTGGGCTCAGTGCTCGACGCGCTGGAGTCCCGGTATCCGGTCCTGCGGGGAGCCATTCGCGATCACGGAACCCTCAAACGCCGGGACTTCGTACGGTTCTTTGCCGCCGGGGAGGACATCTCGCTCACGCCCCTGGATACGCCGCTTCCGGACTCCGTCGCGCGCGGCGAGGAACCCTTCATGATCGTCGGGGCCATCGCCGGGGGCTGACCCATCTAATCCCGACTCCGCAGCGCCGCCCGCCCTCGTGCCAGTCGGAGCACAGCAGGTTACTGTTGATCCATGACCAACACCACCGCTTCCTTCACCGACCTCGGCATTTCCGCCTCGCTGGTGGAGGGTTTGGCGTCCCTGGGCTACGAAGAACCCACCCCGATCCAGCGGGAAGCGATCCCGCCGCTCCTGGCGGGGAAAGATCTCGTGGGCCAGGCAGCCACTGGCACCGGCAAGACGGCGGCGTTCGCGTTGCCGCTGCTCCAGCGCCTCTCTCCGGGCGAGGCTCCGCCCTCCGCGCCATCCATCCTCGTCCTGGTGCCGACCCGGGAACTGGCCATGCAGGTCGCTGAGGCCTTTCACCGCTATGGCCGGCCGATCGGCGCGCGGGTGGTTCCGATCTACGGTGGCCAGGAGTTCAGCCAGCAGATCCGGGCTCTGCGGCGCGGGGTGCACGTCGTCGTCGCAACGCCGGGCCGGGCTATCGACCACCTGCGCCGCCGCACGCTGGTGTTCGATACGGTCACCTCGGTGGTGCTCGATGAGGCCGACGAAATGCTGGACATGGGGTTCGCGGAGGATATCGAGGCGCTGCTCGGCGCGGTGCCCGCCAGCCGGCAGACCGCGCTCTTCTCCGCCACCATGCCGCCCCGCATCCAGGGCATCGCCGAACGGCACCTTCGCGATCCGCACCGCATCACCATCGCCCGGGAGACGACGGCCGCCGGCGAGTTACCCCGGGTGCGCCAGACGGCCTACCTGGTCTCCCGGGCCCACAAGGTCGCGGCACTGGGCCGGATCCTCGACCTCGAGGCCGCCGCCCTGGCGCTGGTGTTCTGCCGGACCCGCACCGAAGTGGATTCCCTGGCCGAAACGCTCTCCGGACACGGCTACCGTGCCGAGGCGCTGCATGGCGGAATGAGCCAGGAGCAGCGGGACCGGGTGATGAAGCGCACCCGGGCCGGCGGGGTGGACCTGCTCATCGCCACCGATGTCGCCGCTCGCGGGCTCGACATCGAGCAACTGAGCCATGTCATCAATTTCAATGTCCCGGAGTCCGCGGCGGCCTATGTGCACCGCATCGGGCGGACCGGCCGGGCGGGCCGGGAAGGGGTAGCCATCACCCTGGTGGAGCCCCGGGAACACCGGATGCTCCGGACCATCGAGCAGGTCACCCGGGCCCGCATCGACGTAGCCCAGGTCCCTTCGCTGCCGGACGTCCGGGCGAAGCGCCTCGACCTGACCCGGGCGATGCTCCGCGAGCGGATCGCCGCCGGCGGTCACGATCATTACCGCGTCGTGGTCGAGGCCCTGGCCGATGAGTTCGACCTCATGGATATCGGCGCGGCCGCGGTGCAGCTGATCCACGAGGCCTCGACCGGCGGAAAGGAGGAGACCGAGATACCCATCGAGCCGCTGCCGACAGGGAAAAAGGCGGGCCAGGCTGGAAAACCGGCGAGGGCCAGGGCCAGGGCCAGGCCGCCGGGGGCGGGTCTATCCAGTGTGTTCATCGGTGCGGGCAAGAAGGATAACATGCGCCCAACAGACATCGTGGGCGCCATCGCCAATGAAGCGGGGATCGACGCCCGGACCATCGGGACCATCGAGATCGGGGACCGGTTCTCCCTCGTGGAGCTGCCGGAAGAGGTGACCGACCAGGTGATTGCCGCGCTCCGGGCAACCAAGGTGAAGGGCAAGAAGCTGACGGTCCGCCGGGACAAGGCCAAGACCCGGCGCCCGGGCTAGCCGCCGCTCTCGCCCGCCAGGGTTTCCAGCTCTTCCCACCGCCGTTCCACCGCCGCCAATTCCTCGCCCAGGGATTCCAGCCGGAGCTTGGCCTGGGCAGCGGCGGCGCCGTCCCGGAGAACGGCCGGATCGGCCAGGGACGCGTAGAGCCCGCCCCGCTCCTGCTCCAGGGCGTGGATCCGATCCGGCAGGCCGGCCAGCTCCTTCTTTTCCTTGATGGAGAGCTTTCTCCTGGCGGCCGGCCTGGCGATGGCGGCCGCCCTGGGCGGCGGCTTTACCGGGGCGGGGGTCGGCCGGGTCCGGGCCCGCTGACGGGCCCAGTCGCTGTAGCCGCCGGCATATTCTCCCACCCACCCGTGGCCTTCCATTACCAGCGTGCTCGTCACCACGTTGTCGAGGAATGTCCGGTCATGGCTCACCACCAGCAGCGTTCCCGAGTACTCCAGCAGCAGATCCTCCAGCAGGTCGAGAGTCTCGATGTCCAGGTCGTTGGTGGGCTCGTCCATCGCGAGGACATTAAATGACCTGGTAAAGAGCCGGGCCAGGAGCAGCCGGTTCCGCTCCCCGCCGGAGAGGGCTCGCACCGGGGTCCGCGCCCGCTCCGGGGGAAAGAGAAAATCCTGGAGATATCCCAGCACGTGCTTCCGGTTCTCGCCGATATCCACGAACTCGGCCCCGCCCGCAATGCTCTCCTGCACAGTCCGGTTCGGGTCCAGTTGCTCCCGCAGCTGGTCGAAATAGGCGATCTCGATTCCGGTGCCCGGGCGAACCACGCCGCTGTCGGGTGGGATCTCCCCGAGCAGCAGGCGAAGGAGGGTCGTCTTGCCGGACCCGTTGGGCCCGATGATGCCGATCCGGTCCCCCCGTGCCACGGTGGTGGTCAGCTCCCGCACGATGGGCCGCTCTCCGTGTGCAAAGCTGGCCTCTCGTGCTTCCACCACGATGCGGCCGCCGCGTTCCGCTTCCTGGGCCGTGAGGCGCACGGTGCCTTCCCGCTCCCGCCGGGCCGCCCGTTCCCGCCGCATCGCTTCCAGGGAGCGGACCCGGCCTTCGTTGCGGGTGCGCCGGGCCTTGATGCCCTGCCGGATCCACGCCTCTTCCCGCGCCAGCTGCTTGTCGAACTCGGCCCACTCCCGTTCTTCGGCCGCGAGCGCGGCATCCTTCCGCTCGAGGTAGGCGGTGTAGTCCACGCCCCAGTCCATCAGCCGGCCCCGGTCCAGCTCGACGATCCGGGTCGCCAGCCGGCTCAGGAAGGTCCGGTCGTGGGTAACGAAGCAGAGAGCGCCTTTGCGGCCGCGAAGAAAATCCTCCATCCATTCGATCGCGTCCACGTCGAGATGGTTCGTCGGTTCGTCCAGCAGGAGCACGTCGGGATCCCGCACCAGGGCCCGGGCGAGGAGCGCCTGCCGCTTACGGCCGCCGGAGAGCCGGACGAACGGCGCCTCCTGGTCCAGTCCCAGGTGAGAAATCACTGTCTCGACCTGGCTCTGGAACTGCCAGGCGCCGGCCACATCCAGCTCGTGGTGCAGGCGGCCGAGGTCGCGGAGGGCGTTGGCATCTCCGTTCCCGACCCGCACACCGGCCTCGTGGTAGCGGGCCAGCAGGGTGCCGGTATCGCCGAGCCCCGCGGCCACCACGTCGAAGACGCTGCCGGGGACCTCGCCGGGGATCTCCTGCTCCAGCCGGGCCACCGTGACCCCGCCCTGCCGCACGATCTCCCCGCGGTCGGGGTTAAGGGAACCGTCGAGCAGCTTCATGACCGTGCTCTTGCCGGCGCCGTTCCGGCCCAGCAGGCAGACCCGCTCCCCCCGGTCGATCCCGAAGGACGCGCCCTCCAGAATTGGCGGGCCGCCAAAGGCGATGGTCAGATCCCGCATGCCCAGCAAAGCCATTTCTATTCCCTCTGTAGTAGACGTGCACCTCGCGCAGGTAGAATAGACGGCTCCGGGCATGCAGGAAACCCGACCCCCATCTCCGGCGTACGGCTTCCTCTATGGATATAACATCGCGTCTTCCCGCCGCCTTGGTGGCCCTGCTGCTCGTTACCGCGCCGGCGATCGCCCAGTCGGCGCCTTTCCTCAATATCAATCCGTCCTGGGCGCCCGATGGTACGCAACTGGTCTTCGAGAGCCGGAGGCACGGCAATCCCCAACTCTACATCGTCCGTGCTGATCGCACCGGTGAACGCCGGCTGACCCGAAACGGCGGCAGCGACACCCACCCGGCATGGTCTCCCGATGGCGAGTGGATTGTCTTCGACTCAAATCGGGACGGAGTCTGGAACCTCTATCTCATCCGTCCTGACGGCACCGGTGAACGGCGGCTCACCTATCCCGGCACCAGTCTGGCAAGCGCCGTTGCGCGCCACCCCCAATGGTCGCCCGATGGCCGATCCATTGTGTTCGACAGTAACCGGGACGGCAACGACGAGCTCTACCGGATGGACTGGAACGGCGGCAGCCTCGTCCGGCTTACCCGGTCTCCCGCCGGCGACGGCCACGGTGCCTTCTCCCCCGATGGGCGAACCATTGTTTTTGGCTCCGATCGCGGGGGTTCGGCGGACGTCTGGATCATGGATGCCGATGGCAACAATCCGCGCAGGCTTACCAGTGAACCGGCAATGGAGTCGGGGGGAAAGTTCTCTCCCGGGGGCCGGCTGATTGCCTTCTTCTCGGTGCTGAACGGCGAGGGCGGTCTCTACGTGATGAACCCCGACGGTTCCGGCCGGCATCGGCTCACTCAGGCCACGGATATCGTGTACGAGCTGGCCTGGTCCCCCAATGGCCAGGAGATCGCGTTCTATTCCGACCGGACCGGTCAGTTCGAACTCTATGTGATGCCGGCAGGAGGAGGCGAAGCCCGCCAGTTGACAGCCTCGCGGTATGAGAATGCCTGGCCGGCATGGGCTGACGATGGCCAATCGGTCGTATTCGCTTCCAACCGGGAGGGCGGCGACTGGGAGATCTATCTCACCGCGGCCGGCGATTCCTCCACGCGGCGGTTGACCTACAGCCCCGGGCGCGATGCCCATCCGGTGTTTGGCCGGGATGGCCGAATCTACTTCCAATCGCCACGGAGCGACTCGGCGCCGGGCGAGGTGGACCTGTTTGTCATGAATCCGGACGGAAGCCAGCAGCGCCGGCTGGTCAGCAGCCCGGGGTTTGACGGCGTTCCTTCAATCTCGCCGGATGGCAGATGGATCGCCTTTCAGCGGGGAACCCGGACCAGCGACGGTTATCGTTGGGAGCTGATCCTGGCCGATACCATCGGCGGCCAGGAGCGCAAGCTGACCAGCGCCACCTGGAGCAGCCAGGTGCCGACCTGGACGCCTGACGGGAAGAACGTCATTTTTCATGCCGACTCGAGCGGCCGCAACGGGATCTATATCCTGAACCTGGCCAGCGGCCGGACCCGGCTGATATATGAGAACCTGGCCCAGAGCGAAACACCGTCTCTCTCCCCCAATGGCCGGTTCATCGCCTTCGTCTCCACCAGGGACGGCCCGCGGGACCTCTACCGGATGAACACCAACGGCACCGGCGTTGTCCGCCTCACCGATGGCCAGGATGTGCAGTCCCAGCCCAGTTGGTCCAGCGACAGCTCGCAGATCCTCTTTTCCGGACTGGCGACCGGGGTATCCGAGGTGTACCTGATACAATCCGACGGCACCGGGCTGGTCCGCATTACCCAGGGAACCGAGGGATGGAGACCGTAGAGAAGCCCGGAACTGCCGGGCACCGGCCTCGTCCCCCGGCCGGAGAGCCGTTCTTCGCAGTTCCCATTACCTCCCAGCATGGTCGCCCTGATGCTGGCATTGGTGTTAGCTCCGCAGCAGGCTGATACCCTCACCTTGCGGCAGGCTCTCGACCTGGCCCGCACCGGTTGGCGCCAGGTCGAGTTGCCCGGTTCACTCACCGCCGAGGGTCGCGCCGGGGTCGGCATTGCCGGCACGATTCCCCGATGGTAGGAATCCTGCTGATTCTCTACTCGGACTTTGAATCGGCCCGCCTCACGGCACTCCTCTTTCTCACACTGCCGTTCGCCCTGGTGGGCGGCATCCTGGGCGCCCTGGTCAATGGCGCGGTGTTGTCACTGGGCGCGCTGGTGGGACTGGTGACCGTCCTGGGCATCGCGGCCCGCAATGGCATCATGCTGGTCAGCCATTACCGGCACCTGGAACAGGAGGAAGGCATGGCCTTCGGGCCCGAACTGGTGCTCCAGGGCGCCCGGGAACGCCTGCTTCCCATCATCATGACCGCGCTGGTCACCGCCCTCGCGCTGGTTCCGCTGATCATATTCGGCAACAAGCCCGGCCATGAAATCGAGCACCCGATGGCCGTGGTCATCTTCGGGGGCCTGGTTTCCTCAACGGTGCTCAATCTGTTCCTGATGCCGGCACTGTATCTCCGCTTTGGAAAGGGCCGGGAAACGAACTGAAATGCCACCAATAGAGAACCCGGAGGATGACTCCGGGCACTCTGCACTCTGCACTCTGCACTCTGCCCTCTGCACTCTGCCCTCTCTACTCTATCACCACGTACCGCTCCAGCCTCGCCACTTCCTTCTCGTTCACGTATTTTCCGATCTCGCGCCGGAACCGCGCGATGTTGTCGTAGGGCCGGTACTCCTTGAACTCGCGCAGCATCCGGTTGCCCACGCCGGGGATGGTCAGGATATCGGCATCGGTGGCGGTGTTCAGGTTGACCGGTACGAAGACGTATCCGCTGAGCCGGTCCAGCTCCTTATCGTCCACGTACTTGCCAATCTCCCGCCGGAACTGCGCCAACCCGCGGTAGGGGCGGTACTCCTCGAATTCGTGCAGCATCCGGTTCCCCACCCCGGGGATCAGCAGGATCTCTTCTTTCGAAGCCGTGTTCAGGTTGATATGCACGAACATCCGCCCATACAATTCCCGGCGCTGGTCGGCGCTGAGGGTCTGGGCCAGGAAGGTGTTCAGGTCGGTCATGCCCAGGAAAGGACGCCGCTCGACGATACCCCTGGCCAGCGCCGGGGTCAGGTGGGGCAGGGCGGCGAGGTCCTGTTCGGTGGCAATATTGGGATCCACCATCCCGGGCTGGCGGCCGACCTGGGCGTGGACCACGGCGCTGGCGCCGCCCAGGAACAGGGCAGCCAGGAGCAGGGCAAAGCGGGTCGCGCGGCATGCGGACAATGTGGTCATGATTCCTCGGGGTGAACTCAGTGGACGTCCTCGCGAAACCGCGAAGACGTGTATAACAGGCCGATGGCGCCGAGCAGGATCATGGTGCCGGGCGCCAGGGCCGGTGTGGCGCCGGACATGGCCTCACGGAACAGCGCCCACCCGCGGATACCGGGCAGGCTCTCGACCTCGAACTCGACATTGCCCCGGTAGTGCTGCAGGGCCCCCACCGCCCCGCTGGCCAGGGAAATAAACATCAGGATCCGCAGCGTGAGGAGACTGGCCCGGTTGCCGCTCCCCCGGTGCCATGCCAGGGCGGCCAGGCTCAGGGCGATGATGCCCAGGGGTGCCAGCTGCCAGAAGTCCTCGGTATGACCCAGCAGCAACAGCTCGGCCCCGGTTCCCAGCATCCCGATGGTCAAAAGCCACAGAAGTGCCAGCCTGATTCCCCTAAGGTTTTCCCGCAGGCGGTCGGTGGACATGGGGAAACCCTAACGGATGACAGTGGATACGACAATCCGGGTCATTGCCCGGCTGCCTCGCTCTACGCATAATAGACCAGGAGTGCTGAACCCTGCTTCCCGCCGGAGTGCTGCCCGGATGGAAGTGCCAAGGAGATCATGTGTCCGCTGGCGTGAACCGGTGGTTTCTGGCGCTTGCCCTTGCAGGCGCGATATTACAATCGCAGCACGCGCAGGCCCAGGAAGCGGATTCCATGATCCAGGACCTGGTCGGGCTCGATCTCGAGCAATTGGGCCAGATCAGGATCACTTCGGTATCCCGGCGACCGGAATCCATCGCCCAGGCCACCGCGGCCGTCACGGTCATCTCCCATGACGAGATCCGCCGTTCCGGGGCCAGCAACCTGGCCGAAGTGCTCCAACTTGTTCCCGGCTTGCAGGTCGCGCGGGTCAGCACCCGGGAATGGGCCATCACCGCCCGCGGTTTCACCGAGTCCTCCCCCAACAAGCTCCTGGTCCTGATCGATGGCCGCGCGATTTACTCGCATCTGTTCGCCGGCGTGTTCTGGGAACTGCAGGAAATCCCGTTGGAACAGATCGACCGGATCGAGGTCATCCTGGGCCCGGGCGCCACGCTCTGGGGCTCCAACGCGGTGAACGGCGTCATCAATGTGACCACCCGGACGGCCACCCAGACCCTGGGCGCCCGAGTCGGGGTCCGGGCTGGAACCAACGACCGCCTCAAGGCCGGAGGCCGCTACGGCGTTCCGCTCGGGTCCCGCGGTGGAGTCCGCGTCTACCTCCAGCATGACAACCGGGGCCCCAGCCATCTCCCTGATGGAGGCCGGGGGCGGGACCGGTGGCGCCAGACCCAGGCCGGGTTCCGTCTCGATCTCGGGAGCACCGGCACCAGTTCGTACACCGTACAGGGGGATATTTACACCGGTACCGGCGGCCAGCGGGCGGTTCGGTTTTCTCCCGGCCCGCCGTACAGCGAAGTCGTCAACGATGAGCTGACAGTCAACGGCGGGAATCTGCTGGCCCGGTACATCCGGCGGATCGGCGGCGCCTCGGAGTTGCGGTTACAGACCTACTATGACCGTTCCTTCCGCCGGGTATCGGCGTCCTTCGGGTCGGTGGCGGTGAGCGTCTTCGATGTGGAGGCGCAGTACACCTGGGCCCTGGCCGCCCGCCACCAGCTGATGTGGGGCGCCGGGTATCGCATCAACACGGACAGTCTCAGCGGCACCTTTACGCTGATGCTGAACCCGCGGTCCCGCACCACCCACCTGCTGACCGCCTTTGCGCAGGACGAGATTGCCCTGGCCCGGGACCGCTGGTACCTGACCCTCGGCGCGAAACTGGAACACAACGCGTATTCGGGAATCGAAATGCAGCCCAACCTCCGGCTGCGCTGGAGCCCTAACCCGCATCACACGGTCTGGTCGGCGGTGTCCCGGTCGGTCCGGACTCCTTCGCGCATCGATACCGACCTCCGGGCGGTCTCCAGCGTGGCCCCGGGTATGCCCCCGACTGTGGTCGAGTTTTTTGGCAATCCGGATTTCGAGCCCGAGGCGCTGATCGCCTATGAAGTGGGGTATCGCGGCCGCCTGAGCCGCAAGGTCAGCGCGGACCTGGCGCTGTACTACAACGACTATGACCGGTTGAGGACCATCCTGCCCCTCCCGGCGCGGTCCGACACCGGCGGCTTCACCTCGGTTCCCATCATCCTTCGCAACGACGGCGAGGGGCATTCCCACGGAGGGACCGCGGTCGTCAGCTGGCAGCCCCATCACCGTGTCCTGGTCCGCGGCAGCTACACCCACCTCCAGAGCGACGTGGCCCTGTCGGACGGCGCCCCGTCCGGCGCGGCGAACACCATCACCCCGGGGCTCAATCCCCGGCACATGGCGCGGCTGGCGGGATCGTTCACGCTGCCCGGCGGACTGTACCTGGACCTGGCGCTTCGGTTCATGGGTGAACTTCCCTCACCTCCGATCCAAGACTACCTGGAAGCCGATGCCCGTCTGGCCTGGGCCTTTCGTCCCAACGGCACCCTTGCCCTCATCGGCCGCAACCTGGTTGCCGCCCAGCATGCCGAGTTTCCCAGCGCTCTGAACCGCGAGATTCAGCGGAGTGCGCACCTTCAATTCGAGTGGCTGTTTTGAGCCGGGCCGTTCCCCCGCAGACATGGCGGCGCCTCGGGTGGCTCCTGGTGGCCATCCTGGTTGGCGCGCCCGGCCTCGCCGCCCAGGACCGGACCCCGCTGGAGTACCAGGTGAAGGCCGCGTACCTCCTCAATTTCACCCGGTACGTACAGTGGCCGGCTCACCTGGCTCCGTCCGAGAGCCTGCCGGTATCGATCTGCGTACTCGGCCAGGATCCTTTCGGCCCCGACCTGGACGCCGCGGTGCTGGGCAAGACCAGCCACGGCCACCCGGTGCTGGTGCGCCGGGTGGATTCGGTCCAGGGCGCTTCCGGCTGCCATATCGTTTTCGTCACCCGGGAGACCTGGCGAGATCGGCGGGAAACCATCCTCACGCTGACCTCCCGCGGTGTCCTGACCGTGGGGGATTCCGAGGAGTTCGCCCGGGGAGGCGGCGTCATCGGCTTCGTCCTGACCAATGAAACCGTGCGGTTTGTCGTCAACCTCAAGGCCCGGGAACGGTCCGGCCTGGTGATCAGCTCCCGGGTGCTGGCGCTGGCGACCGGCCTGTTCGAGGCGGACGGGCCATGAGCCGTCGATTCCGCGACCTGCCCATTCGGCGGCGGGTCAACGTCCTCATCATGGCGGCCAGCGCCATCGGCCTGGTGTTCGCCGCGCTGGGCGTCCTGGTCTATGACCTGAAGACCCTCAAGCCGCGGGCCTTGAGCGATGCCACCTCGCAGGCCGATATCGTCCGGGTCAATTCGACCGCGGCGCTCATGTTCGGGGATACTCTCGCCGCGGGAGAAAACCTGAGGACCCTGGCCGCTCGGCCCGAAATATCCGCAGCCGCGATTTTCGATGCCGACGGCGAGATATTCGCCTCCTATGTCCGCGCCGGGGACGGGGCCCTGGAGTTTACCCGCCGTCCCGATGCCGGGGCCCGGTTTGCCGGCAACAGCCTGGTCCTGACCCGGCCGATTCACTCGGATGACCAGCAGCTCGGCTGGCTGACGCTTCAGTACGACCTGCCCTCCGTGGCCGAACGCCTGCCCCAGTACGGACTCCTGGCCAGCGTGCTCATGCTGGCCCTGCTGGTGGCGTCGGTGCTGCTCTCCCGTTTCATCATGCGCAGCATTACCGCGCCGATTCTTCACCTGGAGGAGGCCAGCCGCGCGATCTCCGAGCGCAAAGGCATCGCGATCCGCGCGGTGAAGCGGGGCGAGGACGAAATCGGACGGCTCACCGACGCGTTTAACGAGATGCTGGGAGCCCTGGAGCAACGCGAAGCCGACCTGCGGGACAGCACCCGGCAGCTGGTGGAGGCCATGGTGGCTGCCCGGATGTCCGCCTGGTCGTTCGACCCCGCAAACGAAATTCTTTCCTGGGGCGGGCAGGAGGAGCGGCTGTTCGGCAAAGACTGTGTCCCGCCGGACCAAACCCTGGGCGCCTTCCTCGATCTGGTCCATCCGGCCGACCGGGAAGCGCTCGAAACGGCCCTAGGCGCCGCCGCCGGGGCCCGGCAATCGTTCATCACCGACTTCCGGATCATTGCCCCCGACGGCAGGCTGCGCTGGTTCTCCATTAACGGCGGGAGCAGCGCCGATGACCTCGGCCCCGACACGAGGGTAATTGGACTGGTCATGGACATCACCGAACGGCGCCATCTGGAGGAACAGCTGGTTCAGTCCCAGAAGATGGAAGCGATCGGGCGGCTGGCCGGCGGAATCGCCCATGATTTCAACAACCTGCTGACCGGCATCCTCGGCTATGCCCGCTTTGCCATCTCCGACCTGCCGGAAGGCCATCGCGCCCGGGCCGACGTGCTGGAAATCGAACGGGCCGGAACCCGCGCGGCCGCGTTGACCAGCCAGCTCCTGTCTTACGCCCGCCGCCAGATGATCGCGCCGCGGGTGACCGACCTCAATGACCTCGTCCGCGGAATGGACTCCCTGCTTCGCCGCCTGATCGGCGAGGACATCACCCTGGAGACCCGTTGCATGGCAGACCTCTGGTCCGCCCGGATCGACCCGACCCAGTTCGAGCAGGTGATCCTGAATCTCACGGTGAACGCGCGCGACGCCATGCCCCATGGCGGCCGGCTGACCATCGAGACCGGGAACCGGGTGCTGGGGGCCCAGGATGGTCCGTCCCATCCCGAAGTCACCCCCGGCCAGTACGTGCTGCTCACCGTGCGCGATACCGGCAGCGGCATGGATGCCGCCACCCAGGCGCGGATCTTCGAACCGTTCTTTACCACGAAGGAACAGGGAAAGGGGACCGGGCTGGGACTTGCCGTGGCCTACGGAATCATTGCCCAGGCCGGCGGCCACATCCTGGTCTCCAGCGAAACGGGGCAGGGAACGGTGTTCACGGTACTGCTCCCCCGGGCCTCGGAATCCATTCCGGTGGACCCGGTCAGCGAAGCCGAGACGACGGTGGCCCCGACGGGAGATGAAACAGTGCTGGTCGTCGAGGATGAACCCCTGGTACGGAAGCTGGCCGTCCGGGTGCTGACAGCCCAGGGCTACACGGTCATGGAAGCCGCCGACGGGCCAGGGGCGTTGGCCCTGGCTCGGGCCCACCACGGGCCAATCCACCTGCTGTTGACCGATGTCATCATGCCGGGGATGAGCGGGAAGGAAGTCGCGGCCGCGCTGGCCGGATTGCATCCTGACCTCAAGGTGATCTACATGTCGGGATATGCCGAGCACACCGTGGTGCAGCGGGGCGTGATCGACGACGGCATTGCGTTCCTCCCCAAGCCATTTGACCCGGGAAGCCTGGCCCGCACGGTCCGGGATGTCCTGGACCGCCGGTTCTCAGCGTCCCGCCGGCCCGGTGGGTGAGCCGCCTTCCTGCGGCCGCAAGGCCCGGGAGACCGTCTCCAGCAGCACCGCCGGCGGTACCGGCTTCTGCAGGAAGGGCTGATCCTCGCCCAGCCGGCCCCGCCCGATCACCGTTTCCCGCGGGTACCCCGACATCCATACGATGGGAACATCGGGGTGCTTCTCCGCCATCCGGATCGCCAGCTCGGCCCCGCCCATCACCGGCATCACCACGTCGCTCACCACCAGGTCGATCCCCCGTCCCAGTTCCTCGAGCTTCTCGAGGGCATCGGCGCCGTGAACCGCCTGGTACACCTCGTACCCCCGGTTGGCCAGAGTGCGGACAATGACTTCCCGGACCATGGCCTCGTCGTCCACCACCAGGAGCCGGCCGCGGAACCCCTCCCGCGCGGGGAATGGCGCGGGGGGCGCATCCGTTTCGAGGGGCGCGCTGGTGAACGGCAGGAGCACATGAAACGTGGATCCGGCGCTCGGCTCGCTTTCGGCCCAGATGTGGCCCTTGCTCTGGCTCAGTATGCCATCCACCGTGGCCAGACCCAGGCCAGTCCCTTCGCCCACCGGCTTGGTGGTGAAAAAGGCGTCGAAGATACGGTCGAGGTCTTCAGCCCGGATGCCCACCCCGGAATCCTGCACCGTCAGCTCGGCATAGTGTCCCGGCTGGACCGGCGCGCGGGCGGTGCTGTCCAGCTCCCGGCCCCGGACCGACCGGGTGCCCGTCCGCACCACGACCCGCCCGCCCTCAGGCATGGCATCCCGGGCGTTGATGACCAGGTTCATCATGACCTGCAGCAACTGGGTCCGGTCCACCTTGACCCACAGTGCATCAGGGCCGAGGTCCAGCTGCATCTCCAGGTTGCTGCCGATCAGGCGTTGGAGCATGGGCCGGGTTTCCGCGACCGCGGTATTCAGGTCGATGGTTTCCGGCACCAGGACCTGCTGTCGGCTGAAGGCAAGCAACTGGTGGGTCAGGCTGGCCATCCGCTCGGTCGTGTTGGAGATCTCGGCCAGGTCGTTCCTGGATTCCTCGCTCAGGCCCGGGTCGCGGGCCACGAAATCCAGCAGGCCGCTCAGCGCGTGCAGCTGGTTGTTGAAGTCGTGGGCCAGGCCGCCCGCCAACTGCCCGATGGCCTCCATCTTGGCGGACTGCCGGAGCCGTTCTTCCACCTGCCGCCGCTCGTTGATGTCGAGCGTCAGGCCGCTCAGCTGGATTACCCGGCCCGCCGCATCGGCCACCGACCGGCCGATGGACAACAGCCACCGGACGCCGTGGGCCGGGTGGATGATCCGGTACTCCAGCGACAGGTCTCCTCCCTTCTCCATCGCGTAGCGGAGCGCCGAATCGGTGCGGGCCCGGTCATCCGGGTGGATCAGGGCGATCCAGGCTTCGTACGAGACCTGGTCGGCAGGAGGAGAACCATGCAGAGCGCAGCATTGCTCCGACCAGACAGCCTGGCCCCGTTCGACATCGAAATCCCATGTCCCGGCCGCCGCCGCGCGAAGCGCCATCCGAAGCCGTTCGTCGTGCTCCTTGACGGTCTCTTCGGTTCGCTTCCTCTCGTCGATGTCCACCGAAGCCCCTACCCATTGCAGCACCCGGCCGGCGCTGTCGGTAACCGGCACGACCCGGCTCAGGAACCAGCGATAGGCCCCATCCCGGCGCCGCATTCGGAACTCAAACTCGCACGGCTGCCCGGCTTCAATGGCCCGCGCAAAGGCGGCGAGGACGGCATCGCGGTCCTCCGGGTGCAGGCCGTGGCCCGAACCGGCCAGCGGCTGGTATTCATCCAGGGAGAGCCCGGTGTATTCGGTAAATGTCTGGTTGACGAAAGTGAGCTGCCCATCCGGCCCGGTCGACCAGACCATACCGGGGATCGCGTCGCCCAGCGAACGGTGGAACGCCGCCGATTGCTCGGCGGAATGCTCCGCCTTGCGCAAAGAGGTGATGTCGCTGCTGACTGACAGCACCGAGACGACTGCGCCGGTCGAGTCCCGTTCCGGGAGGAAACGGGCATGATAGAGACGAATGCCGTTGGGGGCGGGGTATTCGAAATCCAGTTCCGTGCCCTGGCCGGTGTCAAAGACTCGCTGGATGGCCCCGTTCCACATCCGCGCGAATTCCGGGCGTTCGCCGATCTCGGTGCTCCTCCGCCCGATGTAGGCTGAAGCGGGACGGCCGGTGACATGCCGAACGGACTCGCTGATGAAAATGTGGCGGTGTTCCCGGTCGTACCGCGCGATCACGTCGGGAATGCTGGCGAGCACCGCGGCGAGCCGCTGTTCCCGGTCGCGCAACGCGGCGGTCGATCGGCGCAGGTCGGAGACGTCGGTGAAGGTCCCGATCCATTCGGCATTCCCGGTCCCCGGGACCGGCACCCCGCGGACGGCCAGATGGCAATAGTCCCCCGCCTGGGTCCGCACCCGGTACTCGCTGGCGAAGGGTTCGCCCCGCTGGATGCCCCGCATGTAGGGTTCCCGGGCGGCCTCCTGGTCCTCCGGGTGCACCGCCGCGAGCCAGCCCCAGTCCCGCGTTTCCTCGATGGTCTGCCCGGTAAGGCCGCACCACCAGGCCACCCCTTCGCCATCCCGGCCATCGGTGTAGGCGGTCCAGACCGCATCGCTGGTCGCCATGGCGAGTGATCGAAAGCGGGCCTCGCTGGCTCGCAGCGCATCCTCGGCTTCCATCCGGTGGGTGATATCGGCGGAGAACCCGAGGAAGCGCTCCGGCTCCCCCGTCGGGCCCCGGATCACCTCGCCCCGGCTGCTGATCCACCGGTAGAGACCGCCGTCGCCCCGCACGCGATACTCGATGATGAACTTGCGCTCGCCCCGGATGGCCTGCGCCGCTGCTGCTTCTACCCGCGCCAGGTCCTCCGGGTGAACCCGCGCCATGAACTCGGCGCTGCTTCCTTGCACCAGCCCCCACAGGGGCATGGCGTTCGGAGAACACGAGGTGATGCCGGTGGCCAGGTCCATGTCCCAGGAGACGATCTGGGCCGCGTTGATCGCGTTCCGGAGCTGTTGCTCACTGGCGGTCTGGCCGGGCTGAGGGTCGGTCCGTGTCATGGTCTAGGGAGGAGATGCCTGGAAAAATTCGCCGGGCCGCGACTCGGCGCAACTGTGGCGCTCATTCGGTGACCGCCGTCACGCCGGGCCCCAGCCTGACACCCCGGTCAATCCTCACCCGGATCACCTGGCCCGGGTGGGGGACTGCATTCCCCTCCGGGAGCCGCATGGTGACCCGCGCGGGGCCGATCAGTCCGATGACGTCCCGGTGGTTGCCCATGTCCACGGTGCGCTCTACCCGGAAATCCTCCCCCTCCGGTGCGGAAACCGGCCGGAGCCCGCCCGGCGGCACCGCGATCGTCCCCGCGCCGCAGGACACGATGGTATAGCCCAGCAGTTCGGCCGTAGCCGCATCTCCCGGGGACCGGTACACGTCCCCGCTGGGGCCCCGCGCCAGCACCCGCCCCGCTACCAGCACGACCAGTTCTTCAGCCAGCCGGAAAGCCTCCTCCCGGTCATGGGTCACCAGGATTGTCGTGGTGGCGAAAGTTCGAAGCAGGTGGGGCAGTTCTTCCAGCAGCCGTCCCCGGCTTCCGCGGTCGAGGCCGGCCAGCGGTTCGTCCAGCAAAGTGACGGGAGCCCGCAGGCAGAGGGCGCGAGCCAGGTTGACCCGCTGGGCCTCGCCCGCCGAGAGCGCCCGGGCCCGCCGCTCAAGCAGGTGGACAATCCCGAACCCTTCCGCCGCTTCATGGATTCGGTCCCGTCTCTCCACTTCTGCAACGCGCCGGAGCAGCAGGCCCAGTTCGAGATTCTGGTGCACCGACCCGCGGATGAAGACCGGCCGTTGAAACGAAAAGGCGACGTGGGCCGGAGAAACCTTCCCCGCGCCCGGGGTCTCCAGCCCCGCGATCAGCCTGAGCAGGGTGGTCTTGCCCGACCCGTTGGGACCAAAGAGCGCGGTGGTGCTGCCGTGGGCGAAGGCGAGCCCGGGGATATCGAGAACGGCCCGCTCGCCCCGGCTGAACCGCACCCCGTCCAGGCGTACCTCCATCAGGTGTCCCGCCGCTGCTGCACCAGGGTCAGCACCAGGGTGATGGCGAAGGCCAGGAGCAGAAGCACCATCCCCAACTCCAGCGCGGTGTCCGTCTCCCCCCGGCTGGTGACCGTCACGATGGCCGTCGTCAGGACCCGGGTTTCGCCGCGCAGGTTGCCGCCGACCGTCATGGAGGCGCCCACCTCCGAGACCACCGCCCCGAAGGCCGCCATGATTGCCGCCAGCAACCCCAGCCGCGCCTCCCGGCAAAGAAGCCAGAGCCGGCGTACCCGGCCGGCGCCGAGGACCTTGAGAAGGTCGGGGATTTCGGGGGGCAGCGACTGGATGGATGCCGCGGTTACTCCGGCGATGAGTGGCGTCGCGATGACGAACTGCGCGAGCATCATCGCCCACTTGGTATAGATAAGCTCCAGGCCGCCGAGGGGACCGCTGCGCACCAGCAGCAGCCACACCACCAATCCCACCACGACCGGTGGCATACCCATCCCGGTGTTGAGTGCGCCGAGCAGCAGGGTACGGCCCCGGAACCGGCTCCGCGCCAGCGCATACCCGAGCGGAACGCCGACCAGCAGCGCGGCAACCGTCGCCACTCCGGAAACCAGGAGGGTACGCCAGGTAATCGCTGCCAGCTCGCCGCTCATCGGCTTACCTGTCCAGGGCCGGAAACAGCCGGGTCGTGTCGCGGCCCAGCACGGGGTGGAACAGCGGCCTCCCGGTCCGCTCCAGGCCGAACCGGCCGATCGCAGCCTGGGCCTCTTTCGATATGAAGTAGTCGGCCAGCGCCTCCGCCTGCCGTGAGCGAGTCCCGGGGTGACGGGCCGGGTTGACCACGTAGATGTGGTACATGTTGAGGAGGGCGGGGTCGCCTTCATAGACCACCGTCAGCAGCCGCGCCGCGCGATGGGAAAGAAAGGTGCCCCGGTCGACCAGGGTATAGGCGCCCTGCTGGGCCGCGATGTCCAGGGTGGCACCCATGCCCTGGCCGCTCTCGCTCCGCGGCACCGAGTCCGGCGTGATGCCGGCCAGTCGCCACAGTGCGAGCTCCCGGGCATGGGTGCCCGAGGCATCACCCCGCGAGATAAACCGGTGGCCGCGGGCCAGCGCGCGCATGGCGCAGACCAGGTCGGTGCAACCGCGGACTCGGGCGGGGTCGTCGGCGGGACCGGCCAGGACAAAATCGTTGTACATGACCAGCCGGCCGCCGACCAGGTCTCCGCTGGCGACCAGCTCCCGTTCCTGCGACGGCGCATGCACCAGCACCGCGTCCACGTCGCCCTCCCGCGCCATGGCCAGCGCCGCCCCGGTGCCGACCGCAATGACCTTGACCCGGGTGCCGGTCGTCTGCTCAAAGCGGGGAAGCAGGCTGTCGAGAAGGCCGGAGTCGTGGGTACTCGTCGTGGTGGCGAGCAGGACCGCGTCCGAGTGCCGGGCCACGGCGTGGCCCGCCAACGCGGCACCGATGGTGAGCGTAAGGATCGCTGGAAGGCGTAGGAACATTATCATTCAATCTAATTCAATGCGGAGCGTGGCTATGCGATTGCACTGGCTGGGGTTCACCCTGCTCGCCGCCACGGCGGGCCACGCCCAGAGCCCGGATTCCAGCGCGGACGCCTCCTTTCGCGCGGTGCAGTCTCGCGGCCGCCTGGTCATGGGGGTGGACCAGTACTCGTCGAGTCACCGGTTCGATGCGCTGCCCGACGGCGGGCGCATCGTATTGCAACGCGAGGTTGACGATACCGCGGACATCAGCCGGATCCGGGCCCATCTCACGGTGGTCGCGGCCGCCTTTGCCGAAGGCGATTTCCGGCTCCCCGGGCTGGTGCACGATACCGAGGTGCCGGGCACCCGGGTAATGGCCGCGCGTCGAGCCGCGATCCGATACCGGTTCCGGGAACTTCCCCGGGGTGGGGAAGTCCAGATCGAAACCGATGACCCGGACGCCGTGAAGGCCATCCACGACTTCCTCGCCTTCCAGCGCAGCGACCATCGGGCAGAGGGAAGCCATCAACACTGAGCTGCGGCGGGATGAAACGGGACGTCGGCCGGTTCCGTCCGGGGTCTATATTCCCCTTCCCCAAGGCTCCCCTCTGGAGGCCGCATGCCCCGTTTGCCCCTCACGCTGGTCGTGGCGATCCTGTGCCTTCCCGTCCCGGAGGCGGCCGGCCAGGCAACCCCTGCGTCCCCGCCGCCGTGCACCGCCGCCGAATACCGGCAGTTTGACTTCTGGGAAGGCCGCTGGGACGTCTACGACTCCACCGGACAGCAGCAGATCGGCACCAACCGCCTCGAGAAGGTCTACGGCGGCTGCGTGCTCCAGGAGCACTGGGTCGCCCTTGGGCCGCAGCAGCAGACCGGGTCCAGCTTCAATACCTACCACCCCGGTTCGAAGAAATGGTATCAGACATGGGTGGACGACACCGGAGGTTTTCTGCTGCTCAGCGGCGGCCTGGTGAAGGACACCATGGTGCTCACCGGCGAAATGCTGACGCCACGCGGGCTGGTCCACCACCGGATCTCCTGGAGCCGGATCAACGGTGACCCCGACCAGGTCCGGCAGTACTGGGAGACCTCCACCGATGGCGGACAGACCTGGACCGTAGGGTTCAATGGCCTGTACCGCCGGCACCGGGGAGGATAATGCTGGCCGTCTCCGCGCTGCCCCTCCCGGCGGGCTCCGATCACGAAACGCTCCTCCTGGGTGAGGATGCCTCGGCGGGATACCGGGGTATCCTCGCGGTGCACAGCACCCGGCTGGGCCCCGCGGTGGGCGGGACCCGGCTCTGGAGCTACGCCACCCTTGAAGACGCAGTTACCGATGTTCTCCGCCTGGCCCGGGGAATGACCTACAAGAACGCGGCGGCCGGTCTTCCGCTGGGGGGCGGCAAGTCGGTGATCCTCCGGCCGGAGGGGCCGCTCGACCGGGAGAAGGTTTTCCAGGCCCATGGCCGGTTCATCGAGCGTCAGGGGGGGCGGTACGTCACGGCCGAAGATGTCGGTTCGACCCCGGCGGACATGGCCATCGTACGCCGGGAGACCCGGCACGTCGCCGGACTGGAAGGCTTGTCGGGCGATCCTTCCCCCTTCACCGCCCGGGGCGTGTTCCGCGCGATCGAAGGCGCCGCGGCCTACCGCTGGGGTTCCAGCGACCTGGCCGGCCGGCGGTTCGGGCTCCAGGGCTGCGGCAATGTCGGTTACCAGCTGGCCCTTCAGCTTAAACAGGCCGGCGCGGATCTCGTCGTGGCCGATGTCGACCCCGCGCGGTCGGAACGGCTGGTCCGGGAGGTCGCCGCGGTGGCGGTGGACCCTCGCCGCGTCCACGCTGAAATCCTCGACGGGTTCGTCCCCTGTGCGCTGGGGGGCACTCTCAACGCCCAGACGATTCCCCAGCTTCGCTGCGAGATCGTCGTCGGCGCGGCCAACAACCAGTTGCTGGCCGCGGAGGACGCCGAGCGGCTTCGGGCCCGCGGCATCCTCTATGTACCCGACTATATCGCCAATGCCGGCGGGGTGATCAACGGCAGCCGGGAGATACTGGGATGGCCCGAGCAGCAGGCCTGGGCTCGGCTGGAAAGGATCCGTGAAACGGTCCTCGAACTCTGCGCCGCCGCCGACCGGGATCAGGTGACCACCGCCGCTGCCGCCGACCGCCTGGCCCTGAGCCGGCTCAGCACAGGGTGAAACGCCACGACACCCGCCTCGTTGAGTGGACGAAACGGGTGCCGGGGTCCTGCGCGAAGGTTCGTGAAGTCACGCCGACTCCACGCCGGTAATCTGCCGCCCCGTCTCCAGTTCTTCTAGCACGCGGTCCCGTGCTGGTACGATCAGGATGTTCCAGGTGGAAGGCTTGCCCCAGGCGGCCTCCGCCCATACCGTCCGATTCCCCTGGACAGGAATGCCGGCCTTGACTGCACACGCCCTCCCGCCCTTCCGGCTGGAAACCTATTTCGCGCGGTGGGAGTTTAACGCCCGGTATCATCTCAGTGCCTCCGATGCCCAGGCCCTGCCGCTCGCCGCCCTGCTGGACCTGGCCAGCCCCGAGGACCGCGCGGCGTGGGAGGCGCTCCCGCTGGGCTACACCGAGACCCGAGGCGGACCCGGGCTCCTCGAAGCCATCGCATCCACGTATGAAAGCATCTCGCCGGCGGAACTGCTCTGCTTCGCCGGGGCCGAGGAAGCGATCTACTCGGCCATGCACACGATCCTGCGGCCCGGCGACCATACCATCACGATCATCCCCAACTACCAGTCGCTCGAATCGGTCCCCCTGACGCTGGGGGAGGTCACCGGGATTCCCCTCGACCCGGAGTCGAACTGGGACCTGGACCTGGACCGCGTGCGCGATGCCATCCGGCCTTCGACTCGTCTTCTATGCATCAATTTCCCGCACAATCCGACCGGCAAGGTGATTGCCCGGTCCGCCCTCGACGGCCTGGTGGCGCTGGCCCGGGAACATGGCTTCTATCTCTTCAGCGACGAGGTCTATCGCGGGGTGGAGCGGGATCCCGCCCGCCGGCTGCCCCAGGTCGCCGACCTGTACGAGAAGGGACTCTCGCTGGGCGTGATGTCCAAGGCCTATGGGCTCCCGGGCCTGCGGATCGGCTGGGTGGCGTGCCAGGATGCCGCCGTGCTGCAGCGAATGGAGGAGGTCAAGCACTATCTCTCGATCTGCAACTCGGCCCCGAGCGAGTGGCTCGCCATGATTGCCCTCAAGGCGGCGGACCAGATCCTCCAGCGCAACCGCGGCCTGATCAAAGCCAACTTGCATCTCCTGGACGCCTTTTTTGCCCGGCACACGGACCGATTCGAATGGCGGCTGCCCGACGGCGGCTGCATCGGCTATCCCCGCTACCTCGGCCCCGAGGGCGTTGAGCGGTTCACGCAGTCGCTGGTGGAGACCGCCGGCGTGCTGCTGCTCCCGGCCTCGATATTTCAGTCGGCCCTGGGCCCCACGCCAACGGACCGGTTTCGCATCGGGTACGGACGCTCGGGCCTGGCGGAGGGCCTCGCGGCGCTGGAGACATTCCTGGCGCGCGAGGGCTAGCGGTTCCGCCTCCCGGGCCGGGTGATCCGCCGGTCTCCAGGTCCGATCTGTTCTCCACTCTTCCGATCGCACACCACCCGCATTCGCTGAGGAGCCGAACGCGGGTGGTGGGCCGCCTGTTTCCGTTCGGCCACCCTACGGCTGCCTGCCTCCGCCGCGGGGAGTCGAGTCGGCCGGTGTCAGCACGATCCCGGTGCGAATGTGCTCTCCCTCGTGGAGCACCAATCCACACGCCAGTCCCTGGCCGGCCGGGCTGGTGGCGCGCAGGTCATAGACGCCCGGGGTGAGCCCGCTGAACTTGAAGACTCCGTTGCGATTCGGCTGCGCCCGGGCCACCAGGGTTCCGCGGGCGCCACAGGCCGGCGCCGGCGGAGTGCTGTCGGGTGGAATGCTGTCACCCCGGAACAGCCCGGCGGGCAAGGTCGCCACCGTGCCGGTCAGCCCGGTGGAATCGGGCGGCACGGAATCGGGCGGCACGGAATCGGTCGGGATCGAGTCGGGCGGGATCGACCCCACGTGGTAGGCCAGGATCCTGCCCTGGAGGACCCGCTGGGAATCTGGCGTCGAGAGGACGCCGCTGATGGACCCGGTGACCACCGAGTCGGCCTTGAGGCCGGCGCCGCTGAATTCGGCCGGTTGGGAGGACTGGTCGCACGCGCCGAGCAGAAGGAGTCCGGCGACGGTGGCCAGCGCTGTGGAAGGTCGTAGCATGGCAAGGCTCCGGGTAAAGGAATCGGTCAGTATCGGAACGACCCGGACTCGCGGGTGCCCGTCACATCGTCATCCTGAACCATTCCGCCGCGGCGCGGCACGTACCACTCCGGCGCTTCCATCCTATACGCTGTTCCGCTTCTGGATTACGGTTGACCGGCCACTCGCACGGCCAGCGATCATCCGCGATTCTCCATCCCCGCGTTGAAGAACATGCGACAGATGCACGGTCCAAATTCGATGTTGGCCTCCAGTGCGTGGGGCGTCCTGCTGGTCCTGGCCGCCTGCCAGGGCAGGCCGGCTCTCACGGCCGACGTCGTGGAGTTCCGCGGCGGGCCGGATCACCTCGGCCGCTTCGAGTCACCCGTGAGTCTCGCGTACGGCGGCATCGCCTGGCGCACCGCGACCGATGGACCGGTCCGCTCCTCCCCCGCCGTCACCTCTCGCCTGGTGCTCACCGGCAGCGCCGACGGCCACCTCTATGCGATGGACCGCCGGACCGGGCTGGTCCAGTGGAAAGCCGCCGCCGATGCCGCCGTGAATTCGTCACCCGCCGTGGCGGGGAACACGGTGTACTTCGCCAGCCTCCGGGGAACGGTGTACGCGGTCTCGCTGGACGATGGCGGGCTTCGGTGGTCGATGCGGACCGGCCCGGCCCTGCCGCCAGCCTGGGCGGGAGCATCGGGGCTCGATTATTACATCTCCTCTCCCGTCATAGCCGGGGAGGACGTCCTCGTCGGTGCACCAGACGGGATACTGTACGCCCTGGCCCGGGACAACGGGGCCGTGCGCTGGCGGGGCCGGACCGAGGGGCGGATTCACTCATCGCCCGCGGTTCGAAACGGCCTGGTCTTTGTCGGCAGCTTTGACGGCAGTGTCTACGCCTTCGACCTGGTGACGGGAGCCCGGCGCTGGCGCTACGATACGGAAGGACGCTCCCTGGATTCCGAGCCCTTTGGTTTTGACCGGCGGTCCATCGTCTCGTCTCCCGCCGTCACTGACAGCACGGTCTTTATCGGGAGCCGTGATGGTTTCTTCTATGCCCTCGACGCGGCATCGGGGACGCTGCGGTGGCGGGTAGATCACCAGGCGTCCTGGAGCATCGCATCCCCCGCCGTGGGAGAGGGGGTGGTCTACGATGCCAGTTCGGACGCCAGGTTCATTCACGCCCTGGATGCCCGCACCGGCGAACCCCGATGGCGACTCGCGATGCCAGGCTCGGTCTGGTCCTCCGCCGCCATTGCGGGCGGATTGCTCTTCGTCGGCGACGGGTCCGGCGCGATCCACGCCATCGACCGGCAGTCCGGGTCAGCGCTCTGGTCATTCCGCACCGGGGGAGCGGTCCAGTCTTCTCCCGCCGTCGCCGGCGGACTGCTTGTTGTCGGCAGCGGCGATGGCGCGGTGTACGCACTACGTGTGGGGGACGCCGAGGGCCTCACCCGCGCGGTGTACTGGGACTCCATCCTGGCGAGCGCCTCGCGGCGATCCGACCACCGGTTGATCCGCGATGGTCTCACGGCCCGCGGCTATGCCTCGCTCGCCGCCGCCGGGCTGGGGTCCTGGATGGAAGACCGGATCCGGGACGGGAATCCCAGCGTGGTCGTGCTCGCCCTGGATCAGCTCCCCCCGGCGCTGGCAGCTCCGGGCGGGCCGCTTCGGCGGTACCTGGACGCAGGGGGCAAGGTTGTAGCCCCGGGCGACCCGCCGTTCATCTGGCCGACATCGCCGTCCGGCGACCGGGAGTATGCGGGGATCCGGCGAGCGACGACCACTGGCCTTCTCGGAGTCGAGTTTGGAGCGGCGCAGTTCGATCGCTATGGAGCCCGGCCAACCGCGCTGGGCCGGCAGTGGGGACTCGAGGGCTGGTGGCTGGCTTCCTGGTCCATCCAGGCGCCGCCAGGCGGTTCGGTCCTGGCGCTGAATGAAGCCGGGCTCGCCGCCGCGTGGGTCCGGGGCTATGGCGGCCCTCCCGGAAGCGGGTTCATCCAGTTGAACCGGTCTGAATGGACCGTGCCCGATCTCGGCATGCTCGCCGCCGTGGCGGAGTTTCGTCCCGATTCGTCACCGTGATGACGCCGGGGTGCGGCCTTTCGCCGGACAGCTGGTGCTTCACCGTTCGGTCCCAGGACTGGTCGGCAAACTTTGCAGTGTCAGGAACACCATGCACGGCTGGCGGGAACGACCCAGGGCGCGGGCGGCGGGCATCGTCCTGGCCATGGCCATGGCCTGTGGCCAGTCCAGCGGCCCCTCGGCAAACTCGATTTCCCGGGTGCTTTTCCTGGGGAACAGCCTCACCTATAGCAACGACCTTCCCGAAATGGTGCGCGTACTCGCGTTGGCGGCGGGCACGCGCTGGGATATCACGGCTGTCGTGGTCCCGGGAGTGGGCCTCGAGGACCATTTTCGGTCCGCGACGGTCCAGCGGCTTTTGACCGAGAAGCACTGGGATATCGTCGTGCTGCAGCAGGGTCCCACGACCCTGGCATCGAGCCGCGCCCACCTGCGCACCTGGACCGCCGAGTTTGGTGCCCTGATCGAACGAGCCGGGGGACGGCCCGCCCTGTATGAGGTGTGGCCCGATTCCAACTGGTCAGGGGCTCGCTTCCTGGCTGACTTCGACCGAGTGCGGGATTCCTACGCCCTCGCGGCCCAGGATGTCGCCGGCATCTTCCTGCCGGCGGGCGAAGCCTGGCGGATGGCATGGGAGACCGACCCGCGCCTCCCGCTCTACGGCGGCGACAGTTTCCACCCCAGCGCGATGGGGACATATCTGGCCGCGCTGACCATCGTAGGACGATTGGCGAACCGGTCGGTGGAGGGCCTCCCGGGCAGCCTCCGCGCCTCGGATGGCCGGATGCTGGTCCAGATCTCGGCGGCCCAGGCCCTGGCTCTCCAGAAAGCCGCCGACCGGGCGATCCAGTCCTTTCGCGACTATGAAGCGGTGGACCAGCCATGAGCCTGGCGGAACCGGGCCGGCGTCGTACCCACGGCCCGCTTGAAACACCGGGTGAAATGGCTCTGGTCGAAGAACCCGGCCAACATCCCGATATGCGAGATCGACTCATCGGAATACATCAGTTGCTCCCGGGCCCATTGAATGCGCCGGGTGCGTACGAAGGAACTGATGCTGGTCCCGTAGCGGCGGGCAAACGCCCGGGCCATGTAGGCAGGATGCACGCCGAGGTCTGTCGCGAGCGAAGCCAGCGAGACCGGCCCCGCGAAATTCTCCTCCAGCCGATCCCGCAGCATCGTCAGCCAGGATGCGGATCGTTCGTCCCCCGGATCCGGTTCCCGTGCCAGGCCGGCGATCAGCTCGTACACCAGGCCCTCAATGGCCATGGGGCGTACCTCGTCGTCGATGCGGGATTCCTGGCGGAGCGCGGCGGCAATGGGGCCGATCCGTGCGCCCTGGGCGAACCGGACCGACCGGAGCACCGGAGTGTGGTAGCCGATGGCGTCCAGCTTGGCCGGGTCCAGGGTCACGAAGAGGCAGCGGCATCCGCCCGCTCCGACCTGGTCGGCATGGACGACATCACGGGGCAGCACCAGCAGGGTCCGGGGTTCGAGGTCGCCGGCACGGCTCCCGTGCACCTGCTCCAGGGCCCCCTCCAGGCCAAAGACCAGGCTGGTCCGCGCATGGGTGTGGGCCCCGGTCCGGAAGCCCGGCGCATAGCTCGACTCGGTCAGCAGGAAATCGCCGGCCTCGACCTGGGCGTGCAGGGCGCCGTGGGTGACGGTGGGGCCGTGTGGGGTCTGGATCATACAACCTCGTGGGAAGACAGGAAGAGAACCGTCGCGGTCGCTGGTTCCGGATGTTCCCCATGGAGACGAACCGCCGAGCCGAACACGCACGGGAATCGGGCCGAATCGCCGGCGGTCGTCGGCCCGTACTGTGGTCTGCCGGGCACTCCGGACGTCAGACCTGGAGCGGCTGACGGTTCGACCCCATCCATTGTGAGGGCGCGTTGGTAGCTCAACCGGTCATCGAAATGGCGGTCAAACGCATCCTGGTCATCCACCGCGACCGGGAACTGGCCCAGAGTCTTCGCCAGAATCTCGAGCGCGATGGCCACGAAGTGTCCATCGAGCCCGAAGGAGCGTGGGGGGTGGCCCAGGCCCGGAAATTCAATCCCGACCTGGTCATCACCGATCTGCAGCTTCTGGAGGCGGCGGAACAAAACCTCCTGCGGCAGCTGCGCTCGGAGCGCGACGATGTTCCCGTCCTGGTGTTATCCCCCCGGGCCGAGGAAGCGACTCGGCTGCGGGGATTCCGGCTGGGGGTGGATGATTTCCTGGTTCAGCCGGTCAGCGTCTCGGAGCTCTACCGCCGGATCGAAGCGCTCCTGCGCCGGCCCGGCCGGGTCGGCACGGCGCTTCCCCCAGCCGCCGATTCTGTCGTTCGGTTCGGCGAGGTTGAAATTCACGCCGGGCGCCGCATGGTCCTGTTGGCCGGTACGCCGGTTCCCGTTCGTCTCAAGGAGTTCGACCTCCTGATGACGCTGGTCGCCCGGAAGGGCAGGGTTGCCAGCCGAGCCGAGTTGCTGCGCGAGGTCTGGGGATACCGCACCTGGGTGGCGACCCGGACGGTGGATACCCACATCGCGGAACTTCGGCGGAAGCTGGAGAAGGACCCGGCCCATCCGGCGCACATCCTGACCGTACGCAAGGTTGGCTACCGGCTCGACCGGGATCCGGGCGATGGATCTTGGCATGGATGAAACCTTTCTGGAACAAAACGCCGCCACCTGACATATCTCTCACCGTTTCCGTACCCCGGCCTGACATTCTGATTCGTCTATTGGAGAAGCGCCCCGAAAAGTTCGCGCGGCGTTTCTGCAGTTCCAGCCATTCGACAGGGGAGGTCGGTATGCGCGTGTGTGGTCCAGTTGGCTTCGTTCGCCGGGCGCGGGAGTTCGCGCTGGCGGCGGTTGCGCTGGCAGTGAGCGCGGGTGCGCTCCTGGCCCAGGGCACCGGTAAGATCGAGGGGCGGGTCCGCGATCAAGCGGGCGCACCCATCGCCAATGCCCAGGTCACCATCGTCGGGAGCACGTTTGGTGCCCTGACGAACAACCAGGGATACTACTTCTTCAACAACGTGCCGGTGGGTACGGCCAGTATTCGCGCCGCGTTCGTGGGTTACAAGTCGGCCGAGGCGCAGGGTGTGCGCGTCCTGGCTGGCCAGACCGTGACCCAGGACATCCAGCTCGAGCAGACGCCGTTCCAGGTCGACGAGATCACCGTGACGGCGGCCGCCACCCCGCTGGTGCCGCGCGACGAGGTCACCACCCGTCAGCGGCTGCAGGGCGACTACGTAGAAGCCCTGCCGGCGGACCGGATCAACAACATCCTTGCTCTGCAGCCGGGCGTCGTCGCGAGCCCGGGCGGGGGTGCGTTGTCCATTCGCGGTGGCCGTACCGAACAGGCCGCGACGTACGTGGACGGCGTCCCGGTCACCCCGGGGTACCGGGGCACCGGCTTCGGCTCGTCGGTAGGAAACGGCAACGGCGCCAATGGCCCGAACTCGGGGGTATCCATCGGCACCAACGCCTTCGAGCAGGCCTCGGTGACCACCGGCGCCTCCTCGGCCGAGTTCGGCAATGCCCAGTCCGGCATCATCAACATCGAAACCCGGACCGGAGGAAATTCCTTCCGCGGCAATGTGCAGTACGAAACCGATGAGCCCTTTGGAGTCGGTCACAGCCTGGGCTTCAACCGGCTCGCAGCCAGCCTGGGAGGACCCACAGGTCTCAAGAACCTGACGTTCTTCCTTTCCGGCGTCCTGGAAGGCCGGCAGTCCCAGGCGGTCGGGTATGATGCCATCAATAGTCCACTGTTTCTCCCCGTCGGGATCGACACGACGGTTGCGGTGCCCAGCGCCATCAACGATCCCACTGCCGACACCACGTTCGTGGACGTCCAGGCCTATGCGATTGCGCGGGGCAAGTGCGACATCTTCTCAGGGAGCAGCAACAGCGACATCGCCGACAATTACGGGGTAGAGTGCGCCGGCATCCGGGTGCCGGGAACCGCCTCGACCGTCTATCAGACGTCGGCCAAGCTCAACTATACCTTTGGGACCGGCAGCCGGATCTTCCTGGCCTGGCAGGGCAGCCGGAACCACGGCCGGAACGGCGGCGGGTTCAATAACCCGCAGAACATCGGCGGTTTCCGGGTCAACAACAGCAACTTCACTTTGGGGTGGACCCAGAACCTGAGTCGGTCCGCCGACCGGGCCCTGGCCCTGGACGCATATCTCTCTTACCAGATGGACCGGCAGCTGGGCAGCCTGCTCTCCCGGCAGTCCGAGCTGGATACCCGCGACCCGTTCGGCGGGTTCATCCTGGGCGGCCTCGATTTCCTGTGGGATTTCGACAATTTCCCGCTCAATGAAGAGCTCATCAACAATTTCCGGAACAACATCCCGGGCAGCCGGCGCTCGCCGCTGGACCTCGAGAATACCAGCCAGTATTCATTGATCAATTTGTATCGGAACAGTGCGTACGGGCTGGACGGGGGCTCGGAAACCGGCGGACCGGCGGGGGTCCTTACCATGTACCGGGAGAACCGGCTCCGCGGCAAGGCCAACCTCGACTGGCAGTTCGACCGCTATAACCGGCTCAAGCTGGGTGGTGAGTTCACCCGGTTTGATATCGGGAGTTATGCCCACGGACTGGCGACGCAGGGCTTCTCGGAAGCCTTCATTGAGAAGCCGGTCTCGTACGACGTCTTCCTCGAGGACCGGCTGGACCTGGGCGACGTGGTCGTGGTGGGCGGCCTGCGGTACGACTTCTATGACTCCCGCGCGGCCCGGCCCTACGTGCTGGATACCGTGTCGAGTAACGCCACCTTCGGCCAGTACAGCTATTTCCCGACACCCAACAGCTACGGCTCGGGCGGAGTGATGTTCAACGGGCAGCCGCTGACGAAGTACGTGGATGACCCGACCCACGACTACCTGAGCCCCCACATCCAGGTGTCGTTCCCGGTCACCGACCGGACCAACTTCCGGCTCTCCTACGCCCACCAGGTGCAGGCCCCGGACTTCAACCTGATCCTGGGCGGCATCAACACCGACCTGCGGGTCACCAACACCAACCACGTGTACGGTTCCGACCTCGACTTCGGCAAGACCATCACCTTCGAGTTCGGCATCCGGCACGCCTTCAGCGACGACATGGTGCTGGACATCTCGGCGTACAACAAGGACATCCTGTCCGACGCCGCGGGACGGCTGGTCTCGTTCCCGGACCCGGCCCGGCTGGGCGAGAACGTGGACATCCGGATCTTCACCAACGCCGACTTCGGCAACGCCCGGGGCATCGATCTCCGGCTGGACCGGCGGATCGGGCGGTTCTTCAACGGGGTCCTGAGCTACACCTTCCAGGACGCCAAGAACACCGGGTCGGACCCGTTCACGTTCATCAACTTCGGCTCCCGGATCATCAACCAGATCTCGGGCGGCAACCAGCCGCCCCCGCAGAGCATTTTTCCGACGGCTAACAGCCGGCCGCACAACCTGGCGGGTTCCTTCGCGCTCACCGTTCCGAGCGACTGGAAGGAAGGCTCCACGATGGGGTCCATCCTCCGCGGGGTCGGCATTACGGCGCTGTTCCGCTACTCCAGTGGCACCGCCTACACCAAGTGCCCGGCGGAAACCGGCAACGAGGCCGTCATCTCGGGCGTTGTCTGCAATCGGGAGTTCGAGGGCGACTTCTTCGGCGCCCGACGGCCCGCCTTCAAGCAGCTGGACATGAAGTTCACCAAGGGCTTCGGCCTGGGTGGACTGGACATCACCGCGTACCTCGATGCCCGGAATATCCTGAACTTCAAGAACATCCTGAACGTCTTCGCCACCACCAATGACGTGGTGAACGAGCGCCTTCGGGCGCAGGAGAACGGGGAGGACAGCGTCGGCTTTGCCGAGGAGGGGGCCATTAACGGGGTCCGGCAGAGCGACGGGTCCCTGGACCTCCGTTTCGGCGGCGCAGTCGCCTCAGGCTGCGGGAACTGGGTCAATACCCAGTCCACGCCGACCGCGCCGAGCTGCGTGTACCTGATCCGGGCGGAAGAGCGCTACGGCAACGGGGACCACATCTTTACCCTGGATGAGCAGCTCCGGGTCTCGGACGCGAACTACTTCGGCCCGTTCGGAGGGGGCATCAACGCCTTTACCGGCGAACCGCGCCGGTTGCGGCTGGGCCTGGAGGTGAACTTCTAGCCAGCCTGCGGTGCGGCTGGGGGCTGGGGAGACCGGGTACAGGTCTCTCCAGCCCCTTGTCGTTTCCGCCCCGGTGTCAGGGGCGGAGAGATGGACGTCTCTTATGCACGTCCGATACATGCGTCCCAGCAAGGAAGGCCGACTCCCTATGGTGCATCTCGCGAAGTACCTGCTCGCCCTGAGCCTGGTCGCTCCCCCGCTCGTGAAGCCCGCAGGCGTGGAGGGGGTCAAGGTGCACACGGTCCGGTTCTACGACGCCGGGTCCGGCCTCACCCAGGTCCGGGCCTTTATCCAGATCCCCCTCGAGGCCCTCACCCCGACCGAAACATCGGAGAGCGGGATCATCGCCTACACCATCAGTATCGGGCTCCGGGACTCGGCTGGCGGGATGCTGTCGGAACTGGCATGGCCCAGCCAGCAGGTATCGGCGGCGGTACTTGGCCCCGGGGTCACCAGCATCAACAGCATCGAGTTCGTGGTCCGGCCGGGGCGGTATCGGCTGGAAGTGAGCGTCCGGGACTCCGTGAGCGGCCTTCGGCTGGGCGCCGGGGCGGACCTGGTGGGCTTTCCGGGACAGCCGGCCGCTTCCGACCTGGTCCTCAGCCCCGGCATGCGGGGTCTTGGCGCTGATTCGTCCACCCAGGGGACAGAGTGGCGCACCGGGTCGTTGCTGGTGACCTCGGCCGCCGAGCTGGTCCTGACGCCGGTGCGAAGCCGGGCGTTCTACCTGCTCGAGGCCTACAGCACGGCCGGCGACAGCGGCGCGATGTCCGTCGCCATTCGGGATTCCATGGGCCGGACCGTGGTGACGACCGCACCGGTGCCGGTGCGGGTCGGCCCCGGCGGCGGAGTGCTCCGCGGTCAGCTGGACATGGAAGGGCTGCCGGCGGGACGCTACTCGCTCGATGTCACCGTTCGGCTGGGGGGCGGTATCATCGAGCGGACCGGCTCCTTCGTCATGACGGATATCGCGAGCACGCTGGCCCGCCACGCCGCCGAACTGCGCATGCTGGCCGCCACCGATTCCGGGTACTTCAGCCTCATGGACGAAAGCCAGCTGGACGCGGCATTCGAACCGCTCGGCTACATCGCTGGTGCGGGAGAGCTCCGGGCGTTCCGGCACGGCTCGATCGGGGCGAAGCGGCAGTTTCTCATCGACTTCTGGCGGAAACGCGACCAGGACCCCGCCCAACCCGGGAATCAACTCCGGCAGGAGTTCTATGGAAAGATCGCCTACGCCGACAGCACGTTCCGCGAGCGTGGCGCACGGAGCCAGTCCGGCTGGAAAACCGACCGGGGCAGAATCTACATCCGCCTCGGCGGACCCGACGAGGTCCTGGACCGGGTCCGGGCCGGCCGGGCGCCTTCCTACCAGGTATGGCGGTTCAACCGTGGCAAGGCTCTCTATTACGTCTTCAGTGACCGGTCCGGCCTTGGGGCATACAAGCTGATGACGACCAACGACCTCCTCGAGGCCGGCTCTCCGGACTGGAGAGACATCCTGGGAGCTGATGCCGTCCGGGACATTGGCCTTTTCCTAGGAATGGATTTCTTCGGGCGCGGGATGTCTCAATAGAAGGGCGTGCCTGGACGACGCCACTCCTTCCACCAGCCCAGTTGGGGTTCCGAGAAACCGCGCCGGACCCGGCGCTCGCCCTGGCCTGCTTCCCGGAGCGGGCCGGACCGCTCCTTCCACAGCCGCCGGTTCCCGCGCGGTCCCGGGCCGGCTCCTGAGACATCCTACGCTCGCGCCGGGCGAGGCCTTCTCTCACACCTTTTCCCAGGCCGGGGACTTCGCCTATCACTGCGAGCCGCACCCCTTCATGACGGCGGCGGTGTCGGTGCAGTAGCGCGGGGTTCGCTTAGTATTAATGGATGACCGGCTCACTCACCCTCCAGGGGTCCCCTGTCCGTTCGCAAGTCTTGCAACGCAGGGGCGCCCGTGGCCTGGTCTCTCACACCGTCCTGAGACGTGAAAGGCCAGCGCCATGCCGGCGGTTCAAGGAATGGAACGGATGAAGGAGTACCACATCGCGGTGCCCCGTACCGCCCGCTATGTGACCCTGGGTGATCCGGCGGCCGCTTCCCACGCCTGGTTTGCGCTGCACGGGTACGGCCAGCTGGCCTCGACGTTTGCGAGTTACCTGGCCACGCTCGACACCGGCAACCGCCTCGTCGTGGTTCCCGAGGGACTGTCGCGGTTTTACCTGGACAGCGGCCGGGGAGCCATCGGCGCCAGCTGGATGACGAAAGAGGACCGGGAGCACGAGATCGCCGACTACGTGGGCTACCTCGATCAGGTGTATCACGAGGCGGTGGGGCGGGTGTCCGGGCACCCGCGATGCTACCTGCTGGGGTTTTCGCAGGGGGTGGCCACCGCGACGCGATGGCTGGCCCGGGGGACCGCGCGCTTCGACGGGTTCTGCGCCTGGGCCGGGACGCTGGCTCCCGAGGTGTCCCTGGACGGGCCGCACCGCGCGCTGGCGGGGCGGCGCATTGCGGTGGTCGCCGGGCATCGCGACGAATACCTGACCAGTGACTGGCTGGCCCTGGAGAGCCGCCGCCTGGACGCCGCGGGGGGCAAGGTCCGCCAGTTCCCGTTTCACGGGGGCCACCGCATGGACCGCACCGTGCTCGCGGAAGTCGCCGCCTTTTTTGAAACGCCGGAAGGTCCGCCGCCGGCCGGCTAGCGGTCCTTGTCCCTGTAGCGGAGCAGGTCTCTCCGCTCTTTCTTTCCCGGTTTCCCTTTGTCAAAGGAAAAGGCGACCTTCGCCGACTTCATCTGGGCGGCCAGGGTTTCCCGGGCCTGCCGGCTTTCGGCTGTCTCCTCGTACAGAAGAGCCGCGCTGCTGGCCGGCCCCCGCCGGTTGCTGAGCGTCCTGACGGTGACCACGTGCTGATAGGGACCCAGGCGAACCTGGAGCCGGTCGCCGGGAGCCAGCCGCCGCGACCGCTTGGCCCGTTCCCCGTTGACCAGGACCTTGCCGCCGTCAATCGCCGACGCGGCCAGCCCCCGGGTCTTGAAGAACCGGGCCGCCCACAGCCACTTGTCCAGCCGAAAATCCCCGTCCGGTTCGTCGCTCACCGTTCGCTCCACGCTGTCACCTCAGTACACCTCCCCGTTCATGTCCGCGTACAATTTCAGCACCGTCCGCGCCTCGTCCCGGAGAATCCCGGTTACGATCTCCACCCCTCTCCGCTCCAGGTAGCGATAGCTCTCCGGAAACACCGGCCCCTCGTCAAATCGGATCGCCTCGACATCTTCCCGGGTCGCCCCCACCACCAGCCGGGTGACCCCGCTCCAGTGCGTGGCGCCCAGGCACATGGCGCAGGGCGCGCAGGAAGTGACCAGCTCGTATCCCGCGCCCGGCTCTCCCTCGAGGGTGAAGGACTCCAGCGCGGATTCCGCCAGCATGATCGCCACCACTTCGGCGTGGAGGACCGAGTTTCGCATCGGCAGCACCAGGTTCACCCCGCCGGCCACCAGTCTCCCGGTTTCCTGCTCGAAGACCGCCGCCCCGAAGGGTCCTCCGGTCCGGCTCACGACGTTCTGCCGCGCCAGCGCGATGGCGAGGGCCATGCGCTGCTCCATGTCCTGGTAGCGGCCCGGTGGCGCGATTTCTTCCACCCAGGCGGGAACCTCCAGCAGAAGCCGCGTGGTCATCGATTCTCCTGTCGGTGCTGGAACATAGGGGATCGGTGGTCGGGAAATGGAGGGTCGGAGATTAACCGGCACCGTCACAACCCCGCGTGCTGTGAATTAGATCACATCAGGCACTATCACTCGGCCCTATACTCGCTCCCTGTCTCCGGCTGGCCCAGTGGGGCAGCCTAAATCGTGGATTGAGATCCACCGCTATTCCTTATATATGCCGCAAGGCTTGAATCGAGGTTCAACTATGCACAAGAAACTCCTGATTGCCGCATGTTCGATGGCGGCCGCCCTTGTCCTATTGCCGGATACCGCGGCCGCACAAGTCGCGGATTCCGCAAAGAAAGATACCGCGACGGCGGCCGCGCCGATGCCGGCCGCGACTCCGGCTCCTGCCGTGAACGCCGCGGCGTCGAGCAAGGCCGCGATCAGCGATTCCGCTATTATCGCGATGCTGCAGCTGGGCCATACCCAGCAGATCGCGGCGGCTGAACTGGCCATCTCGCGGTCCGGGTCGGACCGGGTCAAGCGGTTCGCCGAGGAATTGAAAACCGATCATGGCACCGCCCTGGCCAAACTGCAGGAGTTCGCGGGGCGGATGCAGGCGCGCGAGAAGGGTATGTCGAGCGGTATCCCGGGGGATTCGGCCCGTACCGGCCGGGATAACAACGTCACCGGCCGTCGGGATTCGATGCCCAGGGACAGTGCCCGGGTCGCGGGCCAGCCGCCGCGGCACGACCAGATGGTGCACAAGCCGGGGACGCCGGATTCGGCGGTCGTGACGGCCCCCGCCGGCGCGAAGCCGGAGGTTACCCTGGACAACGTGTCCTCGCTCTCCGGCCACGAGTTCGATCACGGGTTCGTCCGGCTCCAGGCGGAGCACCACGAAACCGAGATCAACCACCTCCGGAATGATGTCATTCCGATGATCAAGAATTCCGATCTCAAGGCGCTGGTGCAGGCGGAACTTACGGTGCTGGGCAAGCACCTGCGCGACGCCCGGGAGCTGGAGGCGTTCCTGAAAACGACCAACTAGGACGGTTGCTGCCGGTCCAGGAGGCGCCCGGAAACGGGCGCCTCCTGTGCTATCCGGGTGCGTGGGGCCGCCGGTGTCCCGACCAACCTCAGCTTGTCGGTCCGGCTCATCCGCTTGATCGCGGCCTCCCGCCTGAGGGCGGCGGACCGGTCTCCCGCCGGCTCGGCATACACCAGGACGACCGGGAGGCGCGCGCGGGTATAGGCGGCGCCTTTCCCGGTGTTGTGGGCCGCGATGCGGGCCTCCAGGTCGGTGGTGATCCCCGCGTACAGGGTGCCGTCCCGGCAGCGCGCCAGGTACACGAACCAGTCCCGGCCGCTTTCTGGCTCAATGGTCATGGGTCATTATCTTAAGTGATCACCCGTCTCCAGCCCTAGAGGCCGCATGGAAATACGCCGGAAGGCCCGGCGCACCTTCCCCGGCCAGCGAGTCCTGCTGGCCTGGCTGTTCGCTCTTCGCATCCTGCTGGCGGTCGGCGGCGTGGTGGCCGCCCTCCTCACCCGCAACCTGGGCGGGCCCGAAGCCGCGCTGATCATCATGACGGCGGCGCTCCTGGCCTTTATCATCACGCCCTACGCCTATTGGCTGGTCTGGATGAAGGAGCGGCAGCCGGGGCTGATCTTCTTCGGCCTCCAGGTGCTGGTGGACCTGTACCTCATTACCGCCATTGTCCACTACACCAGCGGCGCCCAGAGCGCGTTCACCTTTCTCTTCGTCCTGCTGATCGCGGCCTACACCACGCTGCTCTCCTTCCGGGGGGCGCTGGTCGTGGTCATCCTGGCGACCGTGGGCTATTTCGGCGACACCTACTACCTCCATCGCGATACGATCGGCGTGGCGTTCTGGGGCCAGCTGATCCTCTTCGGCTCGGTGTTCGCCATGATGGCGCCCATGGTGGCGCGCCTCCGGGAAGCCAGCGAAGAGCACGCATCCCTGGAGACCGAGTTGCGGCGGGTGCGGCTGGAGGCCGATGACATTCTCCGGAACATCCGGTCCGGGGTGATCACGGTGGACGGGGCGGGACGGCTGGCGTTCATCAACCCGATGGCGGCGCGGCTGCTGGAAATCGAAAGCGAGCAGCTGACCGGCATGCCGGTGCTGGACCTGCTGAAACTGCGGTCTCCCGAACTCTGGGCCGCCATCGTGGCCGCGATCCGGCACGGCCGCAAGGTGAACCGGGCCGAAGGGATGGTCCAGCTGGCGGACGGCCGCATGTTTCCCATCGGCCTCAGCACCACCACGTTCGAGGACCAGGACCAGCAGCCGCCGTCGGTCACGGCTATCTTTACCGATATCTCGGACAGCAAGCGGATTCAGGAACTCCACCTTCGTGCCGAAAGACTGGAAGCGGTCGCGGCGCTCTCCGCGTCCCTGGCCCACGAGATCCGCAACCCCCTGGCCTCGATCCGGAGTTCGGTGGAGCAACTCGCCCGCTCCGCCCGGGCCGACGACGACGAGCGGTTCCTGGCCAGTCTCATCGTCCGGGAGAGCGACCGGCTGAGCCGGCTGCTGAGCGAATTTCTCGACTTCTCCCGGGTCCGGGTGACCCGCTTCGACCCGGTGGACCTGCATGGGGTGGTCCTGGCGGCGGCCCGTCTGGTGCGGGAACACCCCGACGCGAAGATCGAAACCGAGATCGACGTTCGAGGCGGCCGGGCCATGATGGACGGCGACGAGGACCTCCTGCACCGGGTGGTGGCCAACCTGCTGCTGAATGCGGTGCAGGCGGCCAACGGCAAGGTCAAGGTGGTCGCCGTGACCGGCCCGGCCCACATGAGCGATCTCCCGGTCGGCTGTGTCATGGACAATCCGGTGCGGCTGGAGATCCGCGACAATGGCCCCGGCATTCCCGAGGAAGTCCGGGAGCGGATCTTCGAGCCCTTCGTCACCGGCAGGACTGGTGGAACCGGGCTGGGTCTGGCCATAGTTCAGCGTGCCGTCGAGGCCCACCGGGGATTGGTGCTGGTGGAGTCGGCCCCCGGCCATGGCACTACGTTCACCATCTTCTTTCCGGCCCGGTGGTCGGCTGAGGAAGCGGCATGAGTCAGAAACCAACGGTCCTCATCATCGACGACGAGTCGGGCATCCTCGATACCCTGCGGATCCTGCTCAAGAAGGAAGGCTTCGAGGTCACCACCGCCCAGGGCGGCAAGGCCGGGCTGGACCAGATCCGGGCCGGCACCCACGATATCATCCTGACCGATGTCCGGATGCCCCAGGTGAGCGGCTTGGACATCCTGCAGGCGGCGCGGGAGCAGGACCCGATGACCCCGGTCATCCTGATGACGGCCCAGGCCTCGCTCCAGACCGCCATCGGCGCCGTGAATGCCGGCGCTTTCTATTATATCCAGAAGCCCTTCGCCAACGACGAGCTGGTCGCCATTCTCCGGCGCGCCTGCGACTACCGCGCCGTCAAGGTCGAGAACAAGCACCTCAAGACCGAAATCCGCCGCAAGGACAGGAACGGCGTCGCCCGGCCCATCGGGAAGTCGCGGCGGTTCATGGACACCCTCAGGCTGGCCGAGCAGGTCGCCCCCACCGATTCGACCGTGCTGATCCAGGGCGAAAGCGGGACCGGCAAGGAAGTCATCGCCAACTACATCCACAATCTTTCCAACCGGACCGGCGGACCCTTCCTGTCCATCAACTGCGGCGCCCTGCCGGAGAACCTGCTGGAAAGCGAGTTGTTCGGCCACGTGAAGGGGTCGTTCACGGGGGCGGTCCGGGACAAGCAGGGCCTGTTCGCCGCCGCCCGCGGCGGCAGCTTCTTCCTCGACGAAGTGGGCGAGATGACGCCGGCCCTGCAGATCAAGCTGCTCCGGGTGCTCCAGGAACGGGAGGCGATCCCGGTCGGCGCCACCGAGGCCATTCCCGTCGATGTGCGGATCATCGCCGCCACCAACCGCGACCTGGAAGAGGAGTGCCGCCGCGGGGCCTTTCGCTCCGATCTCTTCTACCGGCTGAACGTGATCCCGCTCCAGTTGCCCCCGCTCAGGGACCGGCGGGAGGATGTTCTTCCCCTCATGGAGACGTTCCTCCAGACCCTGGCCCAGGACCACGGAATGGAGCCCAAGGCGCTGTCCTCCGAGGCGCTCGACGCCGTGATGGTGTACGACTGGCCGGGCAATGTCCGGGAACTGGAGAATGCCCTGGAACACGCCGTGGTGCTCACCAAGGGGCCCGTCATCGAGCCGTCCGCGCTCCCCGAGCGCATCACCAAGCGGCGCAAGGAGCCGCTGGTGGCGGAGCGGTCCTTCCAGAATCCCACCCTCGATGTCATCGAGCGCGCCTACATCATGTGGGTGCTCCAGGTAGAAGGCGGAAACAAGACCCGCGCCGCCGAGATCCTCGGCATCGACCCCTCCACCCTGTACCGGAAACTGAGCCGGTACGAGGAGGTGAAGGAGCCGGTGGGGAATTGAGGGAATGTTGGAATTGAGGGAATGTTGGAATTGAGGGAATTGAGGGAATGTTGGAATTGAGGGAATGTTGGAATTGAGGGAATGTTGGAATTGAGGGAATTGAGGGAATGTTGGAATTGAGGGAATTGATCAGTTCAATTCCCGGATTCCTCAATTCCCCCATTCCCTCAATTCCCGGATTCCCTCAATTCCCGGATTCCCTCAATTCCCCCATTCCCTCAATTCCCGGATTCCCTCAATTCCCGGCTTCCCTCAATTCCCCCATTCCCTCAATTATTACCCCTTCTTGCAAAAAACCCTTAAACCCGGCCTCCCGCTCTCGGCGTTTTTTGACGCCGCCGTGCCCTAACCCACTATGTAGCAACCCTTTACGGCCTCGCAAAGTGCAACTGGCATACCTGTTGCCTTAACTGAGCCCGGTGGACATCCATCTGGCGATGGCGGCGCGACAAACAACTCAAGGGGAGGCTGTACCATGAATCGCAAGGGTTTCACTCTGATCGAGCTTCTGATCGTCGTGGTCATCATCGGCATCCTGGCCGCGATCGCGATCCCGAAGTTCGCCAATACCAAGCAGAAGGCGATCGTCGCTTCCATGAAGACGGACCTCAAGAACCTGGTCACCGCTCAGGAAGCCTACTTCTCGGACAACAACGCGTACGCCCCGGCAGCGGGTGCGGCGCAGGCGGCGGGCGTGGTGGCCTTCCAGCCGACCACGGGTAACGCACTGGTGCTCTCCAACGCCAGCGCGACGGGCTTCACCGGTGTCATGACCAACCCGGCCGTGACCTCGACCCCGAGCACCTGCGGCGTCTTCGTTGGACCGGCTGGTAACGCCCCCAACGCGGCCGTGACTCAGGAAGGTGCCCCGGCCTGCTGGTAACCCCAGGACGGTAGCAAAGGGCGGCGGGAGTTTCCCGCCGCCCTTTTGCTTTTTCTGGCTCCGGACTTGCCACTACTAATAATCAGGCAGGAACGGTGGTCCGATTTCAGGCCGAATAATCCAGCCGTTCCCGCTCCCGGTGACAACCCGAACTACGAGGCTAACTCGCGCTCTCCCCGCAACTTCCGCGGTGTGGGTGCGATCATTGGCCCCCTCTTCCACCCTGGCCTGGCCGGCATATGCACCTGCTCTCGCTGACTGATGATAGTGCGCTTCGCGAGGAATTGCGCGGGACGCTGGGCGACGAAGCATGCGAGTTCCGGAGCCCCTCCGCGTCGGCCCAGGAGCTGGAGCAGGCCATCATCCGGAGCCCCGAGGCCATCCTGCTCGATCTCGCCGGGGCGGCCGAAGCGGGAACCGCATTTTTACGGTCCTTTGCCGAGCGGGGCGAAAACATCCCGGTCCTGGTCATCTGCGGCGCCGATCAGCGCGAGGCCGGTCTCCGGGCGCTCAAGTCCGGCGCGGCCGATTACCTGATGCGGCCGGTGTCCATGGATGAGCTGGGCGCTCGGCTGGCCCGCGCCCAGGAGGCCGCCCATCTGCGCCGGGAAACCGCGGCGCTCCGGGTCTCGCTGGAGCGCAATTCCGCCCGTACGGCGTTCGTGGCGGAGAGCGAGATCATGGTGGGGATCCGGGATTCCGTCGCCGCGCTGGCCGGCGGCCACGAGCCGCTCCTCATGGTCGGCGAGCGGGGGACCGGGAAGAAGACCCTGGCCGAGTTCATCCACCGGCTCGACGGCCACCGGCGCACCCCGCCCGGCATTCTGTCCTGCCATGCCCTCGGTTCGGGACTGCTCGACTCCGCCGCCTGGCAGGCGGCGCGCGACTCCGGCACCGCCATTCTCGAAGGCATCGAGAACCTCCCCCGCCCCGAGCAGGAGCGGTTGGCCGCGAGCCTGGGGACCAACGGCGCGAAACGTCCCGTGCGGGTCATCGCGATCGCCCGTACCCACCTGGACGACCCGGACCAGCGGGGCACCGTGTCTCCCCAGTTGTTCGAGCGGTTCGCGTCCTCCATGTTCGTGCTGCCGCCGTTGCGGGAGCGCGCGCCGGACATCCCGGCGCTGCTCGCCCACTTCGCGCAGCGCACCGCGCAGCGCCTGGGCCGGCCGGTCAGCGTTTCACCCCGGGCCCTGGCCATGCTGGCGGTGTATTCCTGGCCGGGCAACGTGGCCGAACTGGAGAGCGCCGTGGAACGGGCCGCCCTGCTGGGCGGCAGCGGCCGGCTGGAATACGCCGATTTCGGCTTGGTGCCGGGTCTCGCCAGCCCGGGCGAAACACCAGGCGGCGCCCTGGAACTCAAGCCCCAGGTCGAGGCCTTCGAGCGCCAGGTGATCCTCCAGGCCCTCTCCGCCGCCAAGGGAAACCGGCAGGCGGCCGCTCGGCTCCTGGGCATCAGTCTCCGGACCCTCTTCTACAAGATCAAGAGGTATGGGGTGGAGGGTTGAGGTTGGCTGGCGTTACTTGGATTTGAGTCTGCCCGAACCAACAAAGCACGAAAAGAAACACAAAAGAAGAAACTTTCCTCGTAGTAACTTCATCTTCCCAAGACTTTTGGTTGTTCTGTCTTCTCGTTTCGTGATTTGTGGTCCGGCGGTTCTGGCTGGCGTCACTCTGATTTGAGCCTGCCCGAGCACGAAAGCACGAAGGACAAATAGAAACAGCAAAAAAGACTATCGCGTGTGATAGTCTTTCCTTTTTTCTGCTATTTGGTCGTTTGGTCGTTTGGTCGTTTGGCTGTTGGCTCGCGTCACTTGGATTTGAGCCTGCCCGGAACTACAAAGCACGAAAAAAACAAACAAAGAAGAAACTCTCCTCGTCTTGGCTTCGCTCCCAAGGCGTTGATTCTTCTTGTTTCTTCCTTTCGTGATTTGTTGTCCGGCAGTTGGTGCTGGCGTCACTCAGATTCGAGCCTGCCCGGGACAACAAAGCACGAAAAATACAAAAAGAATAAATCTCCTCGTCGTAACTTTATCCTCCCAAGACGTTGCTTTTCCTGTTTTTCTTTATTTCGTGATTTGTTGTCCGGCGGTTTTGGCTGGCTCTTCGGCTGTTCGGCGGTTCGGCCTTTGTCAATCGGATTTGAGCCTGCCCGGACCAACAAAGCACGAAAGAACAAAAATAAAGCTTTTCTTTTCTGTCATTTCGTCGTTTGGCTGTTAACGCTGTTTTGGATTCCTTTTTCTATTGGCAGCCATTCACCCCCGGATTTCGATCCCTCGGATCCCGGCCCGGCAGCGTCCCGTCCAGCCGCAGCGCGTAGCTGTCCTGCACGTTGTTCCCCTCATAGCGAATGGACTGCAGGATCATCGCGGCGCGGGTCCTGGTGCTGTTCAGGCTGTACCAGTTGTTGGTGGACTCGGTATAGACCGGCCCGCAGCGTACCAGCTGGACCGCGATCCCCTTCTCATAGACCACGCCGAGCATATGCTCGCCGCGGGGATGCATCCCGTTTTCGTCGAAGAAGACGGCCTTCACCTGGGTGGCCGTCCCACTGGCCCGTACCGAGAACTTCCGCCCGGCCCAGGCCACGTTCCCGTTGAGGCTCACCGGGTTCGGGTCGCCCAGGGTGTTGTAGTCCACCCGCTTCGGGCCGGCGGAATCCCAGGCGATCTCGGTGGGCAGGGCCACCAGCGCCTTCCAGTCGTAGAGCGCGGGGCCGGCCGGCGCCAGCAGGGTGAAGACCGCCTGGGCCAGGATCTCGTGCGGCTTGCGGGTGGAGACCGGCGCCTGGGCTGCGCCGGCCGCGCATTGCGTGCTGTAGAGCGCCAGCTGGTTCGGCTGCAGTGCCGGGAGCTCCTCGCCGTGGGATAGGACATAGCCTTCATTGGGACGGCCCGGGCGGCCGGCCTGGATGGACAGGAAGCCGGGCGACAGGTTGGCCCCCCTGAGCCGGTACCAGCTGGTGCTGCCCGCGCCGCCCCGGATCGGGCACCGGGCCAGTTCGGCGCCCAGGCCGGCCTGCTTCAGCGCCGCCACCACCGGCGCCTCGCCGATCGGCGCCCCGGTGTTCCGGAAAAAGATGTTGAGGACCATGGTCCGGGCCCCGGTCGCCATCACCGTGAAGCTCCGGCCGCCGACCGTCGCGGTGCCGGTCCGGGTGAAACACCCGCCATCGGGGAGGCAGCTCTGCAGCGCTGCCACCGGCAGCGGCGCCCAGCGGATGGCCGGGAGTTTCTCGAGCCCGTCCCAGTCGGCGGGAAGACTCATCGCGAGGTAAGCCCTGGCGATACCGGCCAACTCACTCTCCGGCGTAGGGCCGGCGTGGAAGGCGGAGAGCCCGATCGCGGCAGCGGCGGCGGCGATTGCCCCGATGGCAAACCTGGTTCGCATGGCTGTTCTCACGTAAGGGTTTATCGTCTGCCCGCCGCTTCAGTCTTTCAGCAGGTATTTGAACTCCCACGCACACCCTTCCTCCCGAAGCAGCCGCGCCGAACACTCCACCCGGAGCGTGGCGCCGCCGGGAACCGTGAAGCTGCCGCGATGGGTGCCCTGGAAGGGGATCTTCACGTCCTGGCCGTTCACCACCCCTCCCTGGCCGTCCCGGACCCAGACCCGGGCGCTGTCGGCGCCGAGGGTGTCCCGGCCCATGCAGCTGTTGCGGACGCGGACGTGGAGTTCCTTGTCCCGCCTGGTGTGGTTGGCGTACACGTCCTCGGTACGGCCGCACTGGGTCACGTCCCCCTCAGTCACCAGGGCGGAGGCTCCCTCAGCGCCCGTCCCGGCTTCCGGCCGGTCGTCATCCTCCTGGCAGGCGGCGAGGAGGAGCAGGAGAAGGAGCGCGGGGCGGCAGGACAGAAGGCGGAACATGGGACCATTATGCACGGGAGGCCGGGCGGGCGCCAGTTTGCCGAATCGAAGAGGCGCATCGCGCCGACTTACTACTCGCTCTCCTTTTCCATCCACGGCCTTGGCGATAGAATGGCCGAGGGCAGGCTTCAGCCTGTCCATGACGCCAGGGCCGGATTCAGCCTGGTCGAAATCCTGGCGTCCTCGCCGTCATTGCGATGCTGGCCAGCGGCGTGACGCCGATGGTGTTTCGCAAGCTGGGCAATGCACAGGTGCGTCACGCGGGACCTGTTCGCACTCACCTGCCTCGGCTGTCCAATACCATGGCCAGTTTCCGGCACAGAAACCCGCTTCTCTGTCCTCTCCAGCGGACACCGGCACCCGACCTTCGGCATCCTCCACTGACCCCACGCACCCCGGATCCCCCGGTTCCGCGTCACTCCCCGAACACTTCAGCTTCGGACCTGATCACCCCGACGCGGACCCTGACCACCACTCGTCCGGGTACTTCCCGGGACCGGTCCGCCACTTACCACTGCTTCGGCGAGTACCTACCCGCGTGGGGCGGCCGCTGTTCAACGTCGGTCCAGTACTTACCGAGGCTGGTCGGGCACTTTCCTGCGCTGGTCAGAGGCTGCTCAAGGCAGGTCCAGTACTCTCCCCCGTCCACCCAGCACTTCACCTTCTCCGGCAACTACTTACCCCGGCTCGGCGAGTACTTGCCGCCCGCCGTCCGGCACCTGGGCGGGGCTCGTGCGGCTCTTACCAGGCGCTCGTCCGGCTCCTGGCAGGCGCACGTCCGGCTCTTGCCAGGCCTCGTCGGTCGCTGCCCCCGGTCGCGCCAGGGCCGTGGCCGCACCGGCCGGCACTGACCAGCGTCGGGCAACCACGAACCACCTCTCGTCATCCACCTCACTTCGTTGGTACAGCTCTGGTCTTCGCTCGTCCCGGACTTGTCCACGTCCCGCAGGGGCTCGATGAGCACGCGGAAACGCTGGCATGCCGTCTGCCCACTGTCCCCTCCGACCGCAGCGTCGTCGAGCGTGCGCGGACACTGCGGTCCTTCGCTGCACGTACATGCGGGACCCGGGCGCGGCTCGACCCCCCGCGGTCTCAACAAGGCAGTTGATTGGAGGTGGTATGAACACCGCGACGCGGGTGACGCTGGCGATGGCCATGCGGGTGCGCGAGCTGCTGGTCGCCAACCCGTTCGGCTACCCGGCGGGCGACGACGTCATCGCCCGGCTGGTCATCAAGGTAGGGAGAGCGGAGGCGCTGCTCACGCAGCAGGAATCCGGCATGCAGGCCTCGCGCAGGAGCACGCTGTACCGCCGGGAGTTGCGCCGGGCGATCACGCGGGTCACGCTGAGGCACCTGGTCAGGATCGCCCGGCCGCTGGCACTGACTCATCCCGGCGTGGCCGGCGGGATCCGGCAGCCGGCGCTCGGCCGGAGCGAGGAGTCTTTCCTGGCCCGGGTCCAGACGATCGTGCAGGACGTCGAGGCCAACCGGGAACTGTTCCTCCTGGTCGGGCTGTCGGATGCGGCGCTCGCCGAGCTGAAGCAGCAGCTCGCGAGCTACCGGCAGTCGATGAAGGATGCCTATGGCGGCCGGCGCGCGCATACCGGCGCCCAGGCCGAGCTGCGGTCGCTCTCCCGGGAGCTGGTGCTGATGGTGCAGCAGCTGGACGGGATCGTGGGCTACCAGTTCCAGGACCGGCCCGAACTGCTGGGCGCGTGGAAGAGTGCGCGGAACGTGGCCTGGCCGGTGTCGAAGCCGGCGGTGCCGGAGGCCGGGCTCAAGCTGGAGAAACCGGCGGCATGAAGGGGGACAACGGAGGCAGGGTGGAATAGGGGGGCAGGCACCGCTGGGGTCCTCCGGGGGAGCCTGACCCCTTCCGTTCCCGCCGTCCCCCGCTATTCTAGGAAACCTCCTTCCTGGAGTTCTCCGTGTTCCGACCGGCGATCCCCGGCGCCTTCGTGATCGGCGCGCTCACCGCCAGCATCGGCCTCGTTCACGCCCAGTCGAGCGCACCCGCGCCACTCCGGGTGCAACGCGCCGAAATCATGGACCGCCGCGGCTTCGAGCGGCCCATGGTGGCCTACACGCTGTTCGTGCCGGCGGGGTGGCGCGGGGAAGGCGAGATCGAATACGCTCCGCCCGGCGGCTGCGGCCCGGACCAGCGGATCAACTGGCGGGCGTCCGATCCCGCCGGCGTGGCCGCCATCCAGGTCGTCCCCGAGGAAAAGTGGTCGGCCAGTAATTTTCAGCAGCCGGACAACTGCCTCCACGCCCAGGTGGGCGACACCCGGTCCTACCTGCAGTGGTGGGTCCAGCGTAACCGGCCGGGCGCGCGGGTGCTGGACTACCGGCCCCGTCCCGATCTCGCGGAGCCCTTCAAGAAAATCGCCCAGTCGGGAAACGGGATCCGGAGCTGGGGCGACGCCGGTGAAATGCTCATTGCCTACCAGCACAATGGGCGCCCGGTCCGGGAGGCGATCTCCAGCGCCAATTTCTTCATCCACACCCAGATGTCGGGCATGGAGATGCTCCAGGGCGTGAGCGCGCCGGGCTTCGCCATGCGGATGCCGGAGGGCGCGCTGGACTTCAAGGCCGCCGAGGCGATCCGGCAATCCATCCGGTCGGCGCCGGAGTGGCAGGCCCGGATGAACCGGGTCATGGCCGAGCGCGGCCAGATCGCGATCGACCACAACCGCCGGATGGGCGAGATCAACCGGCAGGGCGCGGCGGACCGTTCCGCCATCATCGCCAACACCAGCCGGGAGATCAACGAGATCCAGATGGGCACCTGGCAGAGCCGCAACGAAAGCATGGACCGCCAGCAGCGCGAAACCATCGAAGGCATTCGGGGGGTGGAGACCTACACCGATCCGCACCACGGCGGCACCGTCCAGCTTTCCAACCAGTTCCAGCACGCCTGGCAGCTCCGGGACGGCAGCTACCTGCTGACCGACGATCCCAATTTCGATCCGGCGCGGACCCTGAACCTGCCGGGACAGCGGCTGAAACCGGCCCCGTAAAGCGAGCCGGGGCATTTTCCGCTCCCGGCACACGTTCACCGCACGACCCTGCTCACTCTTTTGAAATGGCTCCCATGCGCACATTCCTGCTTGCTTCACTTCTCGCCACGTCGGTGGCCGCCGGCGCCCACGCCCAGGACGGTTTCGGCAACCAGCCTCCCCGGCCCCAGCCGGCGCCCCAGCAGTCCGGGTACGGCCAGCAGCCGATGGGCCAGGGCGGCGGCGACGCCGCCGAGGGCCAGGACTTCGGCGTGGCACCGACGGCGCAACTGCATACCGGCGCGATGCACGGGCCGACGCCGACCACGATTCCCGGCGGTCTCGTCATCACCACCAGCGCCCTGACCGCCATGCTGGCCAACCAGCAGGCCCGTCCGCTGCTTCTCGACGTGCTCGGCGGCCCGGAGATCATCCCGGGTGCACTTGCTGCGGTTCCGGCGGCCCAGCCGGGGACGTTCTCCGACGATACCCAGAAGGGCTTCGGCCAGTTCCTGCAGCAGCAGACCCAGGGCAACATGCAGACCCCGATCGTGCTCTACTGCCTGAGCAACCAGTGCTGGATGTCGTACAACGCGGCGCTGCGGGCCATCAACATGGGCTACAAGAACGTCCTCTGGTATCGCGGCGGCATTGAAGCGTGGAAAGCCGGCGGCCAGCAGGTGCAGAAGCGGCAATAGACGGACGGTGCCCGGTCCCCGCCATCGGCGGGGATCCGGGACCACCGCGCCGGCTCGTCGTCCCCCATCCCTTCGCATTTTTCTACCCCACCCCTGCGTTCGTTTTTCTCCCCCGCCCCTGCCCGCGCGGTGTATGGTGTCGCCGGTGATGTTCGCTGGCTTTCACATCTCAGGGGAGTTCTCGATGACCCGCCGGGGCAGTTCGCTGGTAGAAGTGCTGGTCGCCCTGACCATCCTGAGCGTCGGCGTGCTCGGGCTGGTGGGGACCAGCACCGCGGTGACCCGCATGCTGGGCCAGGGCCGCTGGTCCACGGTGACGATGAGCCATGCCGAAGAGCGGCTCGAGCTGCTCCGCGCTGCCGCCCCCGACTCGGCGGGGTGCCTGGCGCTGGCCGGCGGCTCCGCCACCCACGCCGGCGGTCTGCAGGAGACCTGGAGCGTGGTGCCCGGCGTCCGCTCGACCGCCATCGAAATCGTCCTGGCGAGGGGGCCGGCCGGGAGCGATACGCTCACCGCGGTGGTTCCATGCCTGTAAGCCCGCGGGCCAGGCGGCGGGCCACCGGGTTCAGCCTGGTCGAGCTTCTGGTGGCACTCGTGGTCGGCGTGCTGGTGGCGGGGATCGGCCTGCGGCTCCTGCTGCGGCAGCACTGGAGCGGCATGGCGCACGGCGATATCGCGGCGTTGCAGGGCTCGCTCCGGGCGGGCATGCTCTTTCTCTCGACCGAGCTCAGGGAACTCGGCGGCACGCCGGGCTCGGCGGATGTCCTGGCCTTCGCCCCCGAGTCCCTGACCTATCGCGCCATGCGAAGCACCGGCCTCAGCTGCCAGCGCTCCGCCAACCTGGTGCTCCTCGACAGCGCTTCTCTGGCGGGCTACCGGGCCATCCAGGCGGGCCGGGACAGCCTGCTGGTGCACCGGGAGAACCAGGCCGCCACCCCGGCCGACGATGCCTGGCTGGGGCTGCCGGTGATCTCGGTGGGAGCGGCCGCGTGCGGGGCATCGCCGGCGCTGGCAATCACGACCGTGCTGGACACCGTCTCCTCCCGTCCGGCGGCCTTCGCCCCGCTGGCTCCGGTCCGCAGCTACGAGGTCATGCAGGTCAAGCTGTACCAGTCCGCCGGCGACTACTGGCTCGGCGCCCGGTCGGTCTCCGCCGGCGAGACGATCCAGCCGGTGATCGGGCCGCTCTCGTCAGCCGGCCTCCAGCTTACCTACTTCGACTCGGCCGGGAGCCCGGCGGCCACCGCCGAAACGATCCGGCGCATCGGGATTACCCTGCGGGCGATGAGTGGCTCACCGGTCCGGCCGCTGGGCGGCGGAGGTCCGGCGGTTCGCCGCGTGGACAGCCTCCTGACCACGGTCACCCTGCGCAACTGGTGACGACATGGTCGCCCACCGCACGCAACCGCACCCATCCCGCCGTCGGGGGAGCGCACAGGAGGGATATGCTCTTCCGCTCATGCTCGCCGTCCTCGCGGTGGGCAGCATTCTCGCCGCCGCGGGGTTTCTCCTGGCCCGGCTGGAAGTCCAGTCGGGGCAGAATGCCCTGAGCTCCGCCCGGGCGTTCCTGGCCGCCGAATCGGGACTGGCGGAAATCACCGCATGGTGGGACCCGGCGGGCCACAACCAGCTGGCCGTGGGCGCCACCGTGACCCTGCCAACCCGCACCCTGCCGCGCGGAGGCTACGTCGGAACAATCACGCGGCTCAGCGCCGCCCTCTTCATGGTGGAATCTTCGGGCTGGTACCAGCCCGCGGCGAATCTCCCTCCGGCCCGGCGGGCGCTCCGGGCCGTGGTCCGGCTGGACCAGGTGATGAACGCCCCCCGGGCGGCTCTGACCGTGATTGACACCGTCGCGTGGGATGGTGTCTCCCTGGTCGAAGGCCAGGATACGATTCCGCCCGGGTGGAGTAGTCTGTGCCAGGCCGATACCGCGGTAGCCGGACTGGCCCGCGCGCCCGGCACCGCGCTGTCCCCACCGCCCTGCCCGGGGTGCACGTCGGGGTGCTCCTTCCACCCTGGTGGACTCCACCCTCGGCGCGGTGACACTGACGGGGGCCGGGACCGGCGGGTATGCCGCGCTGTCGGGTCGGGCCATGATCAGGGTGAGCGGAACGGTTGGCCCGGTGGGGCCCCGGGTGGGCGGGTTGCCTGCGTCCTGCGTTTCGGGCGACTCACTCAACTGGGGAGAGCCCCAGCGAAGCGGTCCATTCGCCGCCTGTGCCGGCTACGCGCCGCTCATCCACTCGCCGGGAGACCTGGTCCTCACCGGCGGCCGAGGCCAGGGAACTCTGCTGGTGGACGGCGACCTGGTCCTTGGAGGCGGGTTCGAATTCCTGGGGTCGGCCGTTGTCCTGGGCACCTTTCGAAACGGGCCCGGTGGTGGCCGGATGGTCGGCTCCCTGCTGGCCCGTTCTGTCCGCCTGGACCCCTCCCTCCCCGCCTCCCCGGTTTCGCTGCACTACTCGGCCTGTGTCTTGCCTTTTACCGACCGTGGTTCTTCGCTGGCCTTGCCCCTGTCGCACCGTCACTGGGCTCAAAGTTTCTGAAACCAGCCTCGCAGGGGCCCTGGCGCCCCATCCGTCCCGGGCGCTGTCTTGCGAAATGCTGGGAAAACTGCACCGTGCTGCCGAGAAGGCCCCGATCCGGGGGATTCGGCCGGGCTCCGGGGTTGAGGGGTAAGCCAGCAGGACGGCGCATTCGACCGGCGAAGCGAGGGTTTTGCTCGTGCACTCTGCTTCAGGTATTGCGAGGTGCAGGGCGAGAAGGTGGAGAAACGGAGCATGAGCTAATGTGAGCGCACACTCACGGACTGGGCGAGATTTTTCGGCATGGAGTCCGCAGGGCTGCAGGGCCTCGGAAGACTTTCCAACTAGGTTTATCTGAAACCTGTAAGTAATTAGACAGAAACAGCTTGTTAGCGCTCACCTCAAGCAAGTTTGAGCTTGACAAAAAAACGGGCGTGTGGTAGCGTAGCCTACCCAACTATCCATAAACCTGCGGAATCGTATGGCTCTCTTCGGTCGGAAACGGACCACAATTGGCCTGGATATCGGTAGCGGGCTTATCAAGCTCGTGGCGATTTCGCATGGCTCCGGCGAACCGGTCCTGACCAAGGTCGCGCTGACGACCGTGGTGGACGATGCGATCGTCGAGGGCGAGGTCATGGATACCGGTATCGTGGCGGAAGCGATCCGGGGCCTGATGCAGTCGGCCGGGATCAAGACCAAGAATGTCGTCATCGCGGTCGGCGGCCGCGATGTGATCATCAAGAAGATCGCGATGGAGCGGGTCAAGGAGGCCGAGGCGCGGCAGCTGATCCGCTGGGAGGCGGAGCAGCACGTGCCCTTCGATATGGAGAACGTGGAGCTGGATTTCCAGATCCTCGACCCCGAGGGCGATGGCCTCCAGATGAACGTGCTCCTGGTGGCGGCCAAGCGGGAGCTGGTGGAGAACAAGCTGGCGCTGCTGTCCCAGGCGGGCCTCAACGCCTCGATTATCGACGTGGATGCCTTCGCGCTCCACAATGCCTTTCAGCTGAATCATCCCGATGCGATGCACGGCGTCGTCGGCCTGGTGAACCTGGGGCACGAGACCACCAACATCAACATCATGGAAGATGGCGTCCCGGTCCTGACCCGGGACCTGCCGCTGGGCACTCGCCGGTTCCGTGAGGATCTCCAGCGCGAGCGGGGCCTGTCGGCGGAGGACGCGGACAAGCTGTTACAGGGCTTCGAACGGAGCGAGGTGCTGGAACCGTTCCTGGAGACCCGGGGCGAGGAGCTGGCGGTCGGCATCGAGCGGGCGGCGGCGTTTCTCCAGTCGGCCAGCCGGTCGGCGGGGGGCGTGGCCCGGCTCTATACCACGGGCGGCGGTTCCCGGATACCCGGACTCAACCGGGTGCTGGCCGACCGTCTGCGGTTGCCGGTCCAGCAGGCCAACCCGATCGAGCGGCTCCAGGTTGCCGAAGACGTGCTCTCGACTCTCAACCCGGACGAAGTGGGACCGTTGCTGATGTTGCCGATCGGTCTCGCTCTCCGTTCCGCCGCGTGACCCGCGAGGTCCATATCGCATGATAAAGATCAACCTGCTACCCGGCGCCAAACGGAAACGATCCGGCTCCATCAAGGACGTGATCGTAGGCCGTGCGCGCGACCTGGGGGCCAAGGTGAAGGACCCGGTGCTGATCGTGGCCGTGGCCGCATGGCTCCTCGCCATCGCGTTCGTGGCCTACGGGTATCTCAGCAACTCGTCGCGGATGCGCGACCTGGAGCCCCGGCTGGAGCAGGCCCGGGACGAGCACCGGCGGTACAAGAACCTGATGACCGAAAAGCGAAAGACCGAGACCATCCGGGATTCGCTGCTGGCCCAGATCAGCGTGATCCGCGGGGTGGATGGCGACCGCTATACCTGGCCCCACGTGCTGGACGAAGTGGCCAAGGCGTTGCCGGCCTACACCTGGCTGGTGGACCTGAGCGTGGTCACGTCCGCCGCCGTCACCGATTCGGCCGATTCCGCCGCACCGGTCATGCAGTTCCAGATCGGCGGCCGCACGGTGGACATCCAGGCCTACACCCGGTTCCTGCGCCAGCTGGAGGCTTCGCCCTGGATCATGAACGTGACGCCGATGCAGGCGCAGACGGTGGTCGAGAAGGAGCGGGCGGTGACCGCCTTTACCATTCGCGCGACCTTTAACCGGGCCGATTCGGCCTATATCCGCACCGTGCCCATGTCCCAGTCGGTGAGATAGCCATGGCCATCTTCGGCATGCAGAACCCCGGCCCGGCCGTCGCGATCCTCCTCGCCGGCGCGGTCGCCTACGTGGCCTACGAAGGCAATTCGATGATCGGGGTGGACGGCATCCGGGCCGGGAAGGAGCGGGCCGCGGTGGTCGAGGACTCCATCACCGCCCTGCAGGCGGAGACCGACAGCGCCCGCCAGCAGCTGGCGCAGGGCACCATGGACGATCTCCGCCGGCGGCTGGACAACTACCGGGTGAGCCTGGAACTGATGCGCCGGCTGGTGCCGGAGCGGAACGAAGTCCCCAACCTGCTGGACGCCATTTCGACCCGGGCCCGCATCCGGGGGGTGACCCTCTCCAACGTGGCGCCCATCTCGGTGACGCCGGGGCCGGTGCCCTTCGAGACCCAGCTCTACCAGATCTCGGTGATGGGCCGCTACGACCGGATCGGGGAGTTCCTCGCCGACGTGGCCAGCCTGGAGCGGATCATCGTGCCTTACGATCTGCGCCTGGCCGAAGCGCCGGACCAGGCCGCCAAGGCGCTGGGCGACAGCACCGGCTCCATGCTGGAGGCGCGCTTCCAGATCCGCACCTACGTCAAGACCGGCAACACGGAGGCCGCCAGTGGCACGTAACTACCTGACGGCGTTCCTGCTCGCCGGCCTGGTCCTGGGCGGTTGCGGCAAAAAGGACGATGCCGCCGACCAGCCCGTCGATCTCGCCGCGCTCCGCGCCAAGCGGGACAGCGTGGCCAGGGTCAAGGCCCGGGCCGATTCCATCGCGCTGGTCCGCTATACCGCCTGTTCCGATTCCGTGGTGACGGCGCTCAACCGCACCAGCGCCGGCCGCCGCGCCGTGAGCCGGGCTACCACCGCCGGCACGCCGTTGCCCGAGGTGGTCCAGGGCTGTGGCCAGGCGCCCAGCGTCGCCCCGGCCCAGGTGGCGGTCGAGGACACCACCCGGCCGGCGGCGGTCCCGGCGGCCGCTCCGGCCCCCGCCGGCCTGACCCCCCAGCAGCGCCAGGTGGCGCGGGCCGACTCGATCCGCAAGGCACGGGAGCAGGCCCGGGCGGACTCGCTGCGCCGCTCCGCCGAAATGGCCCAGGCCGATTCAGTGGCCCGGCTGGCTCGCGACTCGGCTCGCAGCGATTCGCTCCGCCAGTCCCGGGAGACCGAAGTGTTGCGGGAGACTTTTACCTACAGCGGCGCCAGCCGGGACCCGTTCGTCTCGCTGATTGACCTGCCGAGCGAAGGGCCGGAGTTCATCAACCTGCAGCTGGTGGCCATTTACCAGGACCTGCGGTACGCCGGAAACAGCATTGCCGTGGTGCGGGACAAAGGTGCCAACAAGCGCTACAGCGTCCGGGTAGGCGACCGGATCGGGCGGCTCAAGATCGCCCAGATTCGCCAGCGCGACGTCGTATTCACCATTGAAGATCTTGGCTTCGAGCGCCAGGAAACGCTGTCTCTGCGAAGGCAGGAGGAGCAGACCCCATGAGCCGTATCCGAAGCTTCCTCGTCGCCGGCCTGGTCGTGCTGGCCCCGATCCGGCCGGAGGCCGGTCCCTCTACCGCCGGTGAAGTCACCAGCATCAGCGTGGTCCCCTCGCCGGGACGCGCCGAGGTGGTGGTGAATATCCGCGGCGCGGTGGATGTCGAGGACTTCGTCCTCAGCAATCCGGCCCGGCTGGTGGTGGACGTGAAAAACGCCCGGCTCCAGCACAGCGGATCCTCCTACGACGGCGTCAATCGCGGCGGCATCCTGAACGTCCGGCTGGGCCAGTACCAGCCCTCGGTCGTGCGGATCGTCATCGAGCTGACCGAACTCAAGGACTACACGGTGGACCAGACCGGCGAGTCGATCCGGGTGTCGTTCGGCGCCGAGCGGTCGTTCCTGACCTGGTCCTCGACCGCGCCGGCCGACCTGCTGCCGCCGGTCCCGATGCGGGTCTCCCGTCCCGAAGTGGCTCCCCCGTCAGAGCGGCTGGAGACGGTCCCCTCGGCGCAGGAGCCCCGGATCACGGTCACCTGGGACAATGCCGATATCTCCGACGTCATCGCCGGCTTCTCCGCCTTCAGCGGCCGTACCATCATCCTCGGCAAGGACATCACCGGCAAGGTGACCGCCGAGATCAAGAACCAGCCCTGGCCGCAGGCCTTTGCCGCCATTCTCATTGCCCAGGGCCTTTCCGCGACTGAAATGCCCGGCGGCATCATCCGGGTGGATTCGCCCCGCGCCCTGGCCGCGCTCGATTCGGTCGAGCCGACCCGGACCGTGGTGGTCCGGATCAACTACGCCCGGGCCGACGGCCTGGCCAAGAGCATCGTCGGCATCCTGACCAAGAACCGCGGCAGCGTGGTCCCCGATACGACCACCAACTCGCTCATCATCACCGACGTCAGTTCCCGGGTCGCCGAGATCGAGCGGTTCGCGCGGGGCCTGGACATCCGCACGCCCCAGGTGTCCATCCAGGCGAAGATCATCTTCGTGGACCGGACCGACCTGCAGCAGCTGGGCATCAAGTACGACCTGGGCGACGGCGACGCGTTCTTCAACAAGATCTTCCAGCGGACCGACCCGGCGACCGGTGACCCCTACGACAAGAACGCGGTGATCCTGAACGGAAACAGCGTGGCGGGGATCGCCAACGCCGACGCCCTGATTCCGGGCTCCGCGCTGGACGTGATCTTCCGGACCTCGGTCGGCGGGTTCAGCCTGGCCACCTTCCTGAGCGCGCTGCAGCGGGTGGACCTGGCCGACGTGCAGGCCGAGCCGACCATCAGCACGCTGGACAACCACGAGGCCGATATCCTGGTCGGTGAAGAGACGCCGATCCGGGTCGTGGACCTGAGCGCGCAGGGCGGCGCCGACCAGGCCCCGCGGGCCACGGTGGAATTCAAGGAAACCGGCATCCGGCTGACGGTGACGCCGCACGTGACCAACAACCGGCAGATCCTGATGGAGCTCGCCACCGAGCGCTCGGCGGTGCAGCCGCTGGCCGCCGCCGACCTGGGATTCAACTTCACCAAGCAGACCGCCCGGAACCGCCTGCTGGTCAACGACGGCGAGACCGCGGTGATCGGCGGGCTGACGGTGACCGAAGTCAACCGGTCCAAGACGGGGATTCCCCTGCTCGTGGATCTGCCCATCATCGGCAAGCTGTTCGGGTTCAGCACCGACCAGGAACGGCGGCGCGACCTGATCATCCTGGTCACTCCGCACATCATCGACGACGGTGCCCAGCCCTGAGGCTCTTGCCCGGCAGCCGAATCACCTGTGAGCCCGACAGCTTGTCGGGCTCGCTCGTTTCAGGCCAATCCGGTCCGGCGGCGCCATGAACCTTGTTCCCGGCCGTTCCGGCGGATTACACTGCCATCACATGGACATCCTGATTTGAGACTGCGTTTTCTGACGGCGGGTGAATCCCACGGCAAGGCCCTCTCGGTCATCGTGGAAGGGCTCCCGGCCGGTGTGCCGGTGACCGCCGAGTACGTGAACCACCAGTTGCACCGCCGGATGCAGGGCCATGGGCGGGGGGCCCGCATGAAGATCGAGGCGGACCAGGTGGAGTGGGTGGCCGGCATTCGGGGCGGCGAGACGCTGGGGTCGCCGGTCGCCTTGCTCATTCACAACCGCGATTGGGCCAACTGGGAAGACGTCATGGCGGCGGAAGGCTCGCCCGGCGCCGCCCGGCGGCGGAAGGTGACCCGGCCCCGGCCCGGCCACGCCGACCTGGTCGGGGTGCTCAAGTATGAGCGGCAGGATGCCCGCGATATCCTGGAACGGGCCAGTGCCCGGGAGACCGCGGCCCGGGTCGCGGCCGGGGCCCTGGCGCGGCGGCTGCTCGAGGAGTTCGGGATCTCGGTCGGCAGCCACGTCGTCTCGCTCGGCGGAATCCGGACCGACCCGCCGGCTCCGCTCCCTCAGCCTCTCAACCCGGTGGCCGACAGCTCGGCGATCCGCGTCGTAAACCGGGAGCGGGAAGCCGCGATCATCGAACGGATCGACGCCGCCAGCAAGGCTGGCGATACCCTGGGGGGCGAGGTGGAGATCGTGGCCAACGGGCTGCCCCTGGGGCTGGGAAGCCACGTCTCGTGGGACCGGAAACTGGACGGCCGGCTGGCCGGCATGCTGATGTCCATCCCCGCCATCAAGGGCGTGGAGATCGGGCTGGGCATGGAGGCCGCGCGACGCCCCGGCAGCCTGGTCCACGACCCGATCCTGGCCGACGCCCGGGAGGGTGGTCCCTCTCCCCGCGGCGGGTTTCGCCGGGAGACAAACCACGCCGGCGGGCTCGAAGGCGGCATGACGACCGGGGAGCCGCTGGTGGTTCGCATCGCGATGAAGCCGATCTCGACGCTGATGTCGCCGTTGCGGACGGTGAGTCTCGAAACCGGCGAGGCCGCCCTGGCCCAGAGCGAACGGTCCGATGTCACGGCGGTGCCGGCGGCCGGCGTCATCGGCGAGGCGGTGGTCGCCCTGGTCCTCGCCGATGCGATGCTGGAAAAGTTCGGAGGCGATTCTCTCGCCGAGATGCGGCGAAATGTCGAGGGCTACCTGCGGTCGCTCGACGCGCGCTGGGAGCAGGTGCAACGGGGTCCCCAACCGGAGGAGGGCGCATGAAGCGGCACATTCTCCTGGTTGGCTTGCCGGGCAGCGGCAAGACCACCATCGGCCGGCTGGTTGCGGATAGACTCGGAACCGGTTTCATCGACACCGACATGGTCATCGTCCGTAAGATGCAGATGCCCATTGCCCGGATTTTCGCCATCCACGGAGAGGCGAGGTTCCGGGAGCTGGAGCGGGAGACCATGGCGCACGCCCTGGAGGGGCCCGCCTGCGTGCTGGCGCCGGGTGGCGGCTGGGCGGTGCAGCCGGGCCAGCTGGATGGGGCGCTCCAGAACAGTTTCGTGGTCTATATCAAGACCATGGCGATGACGGCGGCCAAGCGGGCCGGCGGCGACAACGCCCGTCCGGTGCTCGCCGGGGAGGACCCCATGGAGCAGATGCGCAACCTGCTCCAGGAGCGGGAGCCGTTCTATAGCCGGGCTGACGCGGAGATCAAGAATGACGTCAAGACGGCGGAGGCGGCGGCCGACGAGATCGTGGAACTGGTGCGGGAAAAGGCCGGGTGGGGCGATAACTGACGGGACAGGAGACGAGTGACGGGGGCATGACTGGCCCACGCCAGGTGCCGGCGCCCTTTCGCTTTTCACACCGCTGTAAGGTGTTATCAGGCAGCAGGTTGGATTGACCAGCCTTGCTTATCCCGCGTCCAGCGGGTTTTTTGTACGGCAGACGTTTGCGACCTGGTTGACCCCGGAAGCGTACAATTCGAGCCCATGGCACCGACTAAAGAGAAAACCACCAAGCCACGCAAGGCCAAGTCGGCCAAGCCGGCTGCTCCCCGCGCCACCCGCAGCAAGAAGGGCGGTGGGGCCGGGGGCGAGGCCGTCGCCGGCCGGGGGTCCCTGGTCATCGTCGAGTCTCCCACCAAGGCAAAGACGATCGGCAAGTACCTGGGTCGCGGGTTTGACGTGAAAGCGACGGTCGGCCATGTCCGGGACCTGCCCACCCGGGAGCTGGGGGTGGACGTGGACCGGAATTTCGAGCCCAAGTACGTCACTATTAAAGGAAAGACCAAGACGCTGGCGGAGATCAAGAAGGCGGCGAAGACGGCCAGCCAGGTCTTCCTGGCCACCGACCCGGACCGCGAGGGCGAGGCCATTGCCTGGCACGTCGCCGGGCAACTGGACACCCAGGCGCCCATTCACCGGGTCCTCTTCGAAGAGATCACCAAGGCCGGGGTGGAGCGGGCCATGGCCAATCCGCAGGTAATTGACGACCGGAAAGTGGATGCCCAGCAGGCCCGCCGCATCCTGGACCGGCTGGTCGGCTACAAGGCCAGCCCGATTCTCTGGAAGAGCATCCGGACCGGCCTGTCCGCCGGCCGGGTGCAGACCGTCGCGCTCCGGCTGATCGTGGAGCGGGAGCGGGAAATCCGCGCCTTTACCGCCGTCGAGTACTGGTCCATTGATGCGCTGTGCGCCAAGGGTGGCCAGACGTTCGAGGCGAGCCTGCACAAGATCGACGGCCATAAGCCGCAGCTGCACACCGAGGCGGAGGCCACCCGGGTCGTGGGCGATCTCAAGGCCATGCCCTTCGTGGTCTCCAAGGTGGAGAAGCGCCAGCGGAAGAAGCGGCCGGGCGCTCCGTTCACCACCAGCACGGTCCAGCAGGAAGCCGCGAAAAAGCTGAGTTTCTCCAGCCGCCGCACCATGCGCGCGGCCCAGGATCTCTACGAAGGCATCGACGTCGGCGAGGAAGGGCCGGTCGGCCTGATCACCTACATGCGGACCGACTCCGTGCGGGTCTCGCCGGAAGCGATCACCGCGGTTCGCGATTTCATCACCGAGAAGTACGGCAAGCCCTACCTGCCGGATACCCCGAACGCCTACACCTCCAAGGCGGCCCGGGTCCAGGATGCCCACGAGGCCATCCGGCCGACCGACGTGCGCCGCCGCCCCGAGATGGTCGAGAAGTACCTGGAGCCCGACCAGTTCCGCCTCTACCAGCTGATCTGGCAGCGGTTCGTGGCGTCCCAGATGACGCCCGCCGTCTATGACATGACCATCGTGGACTTCGAGCTGGGCCGCTACCTGGTCCGGGCTTCCGGGTCGGTGATGATCTTCGACGGCTACCACGTGCTGTACACCGAGGGCAGGGAAGCGGAAGAGGGCAAGACGATGGACGACCTCTCGCCGATTCCCCCCCTGGCCGTGGGCGACCAGGTCGAGGTCCGGGAGATCGTGCCCAACCAGCACTTCACCGAGCCGCCGCCCCGTTTCTCGGAAGCCAGCCTGGTCAAGGAGCTGGAACGGCTGGGCATCGGCCGGCCCTCGACCTACAGCGCCATCATCTCCACCCTCACCGCCCGGGAATACGTCCGCAACGAGCAGCGGCGGTTCTTTCCCACCGAACTGGGCGAGACGGTCGAAAAGGTGATGGTCGGCAAGTTTCCCGAGATCTTCAATGTCGAGTTCACCTCGCTCATGGAAGGCGAGCTGGACCGGATCGAGGATGCCGAGCTGGAGTGGCAGGATGTGCTCCGGAACTTCTACGGGCCCTTTACCAAGGCGCTGGAAGCGGTGGACATCAACGCGCTGGTGATGGAAGCCCACGGGCTCCAGGACCTGGCCAGCGAGAAGTGCCCCAAGTGCGGCGCCGGGGTGGTGCTGAAGAGCGGGCGCTTCGGGCCCTATATCGCCTGCGTCAACTACAAGGACACCTGCGACTACGCCCAGTCGCTCAAGAAGCAGAAGGCCCCCGACAAGCCCACCGACGAGAAGTGCCACCTCTGCCAGTCGCCGATGGTGATCAAGACCGGCCGGTTCGGCGAGTTCCTCGCCTGCACCACCTATCCCAAGTGCAAGGGCACCCGCTCCATCTCGCTGGGGATCAAGTGTCCCAAGTGCGAGGAAGGCGAGCTGGCGGAGCGGCGCACCAAGCGGGGTAAGTCGTTCTGGGGCTGCATCCGGTACCCGGCCTGCGATTTCTCCACGTGGAACAAGCCGGTGGCCGAGCCCTGTCCCTCCTGCGGATGGGTCGGCATGGAGAAGCGGATGAGCAAGGCGGAAGGGGAATCCCGGGTCTGCCTGAAGTGCGGCCACAAGGAGATCGTGGTCGATGCCGAGGAGGCGGCAGTGACGTGAACGCCAGCGTGATCGGCGGGGGGCTGGCCGGGTCGGAAGCGGCCTGGGCCCTCGCCGAACGCGGGATCAACGTCGTGCTGTACGAGATGCGCCCGGTGGTGAAGACCCCGGCCCACCACACCGACCGGCTGGCCGAGATCGTCTGCAGCAACTCGTTCAAGTCCATCGAACTGGGCAACGCCCATGGCCTGCTCAAGGCCGAACTCCGCGCCCTGGGCAGCCTGCTGCTGGAGTGCGCCGACCTGGCGCGGGTGCCGGCCGGGGCCGCCCTCGCGGTGGACCGCGACATTTTTTCGGCCGAGGTGGACCGCCGGGTCCGGGCCCACCCCCGCATCGAAGTGCGGGTGGCGGAAGCGCGTGAAATCCCCAGTCCCGCCGTGATCGCGACCGGACCTCTCACCTCGGAACCCCTGGCCGCGGCGCTCGCCGCCCGGCTGGGCGCCGAGTCCCTCGCCTTCTACGATGCCATTGCCCCCATTGTCTCGGGCGAGTCGCTGGACCACGACCTGCTGTATGCTCTCTCCCGCTACGGCAAGGGCGACGGGGACGACTACCTGAACGCCCCGCTCAGCCGGGAAGACTACGAAGCCTTCATTGACGCGCTCATCGCCGGGGACCAGTTCTCCGGGCACGAGTTCGACCAGGTGCCGTACTTTGAAGGCTGCCTTCCCATCGAGGAGATGGCCCGGCGGGGCCGGGAGACGCTCCGGTTCGGCCCCATGAAGCCGGTCGGTTTGCCCGACCCGCGCACCGGCCGGGAGCCCCATGCCGTGGTGCAGCTGCGCCGGGAGGACCGGGCCGGCCAGATGTGGAACCTGGTGGGTTTCCAGACCCGGCTCAGGATCCCGGAACAGCGCCGGGTGTTTGGCATGATTCCGGGGATGGCCGGTGCCGAGTTCCTGCGCTTCGGCAGCATTCACCGCAACTCCTACGTCAACAGCCCTCGCGCCCTCGGCCCGGCGCTGACGCTCAAGGACGACGACCAGGTGTTCCTGGCCGGGCAGATCACCGGCGTTGAGGGATACACCGAGTCGCTGGGGACCGGGCTGCTGGCCGGGATCAACCTGGCCCGCCGGCTCCTGGGCCAGCCCGCCGCCGTGCCGCCTCCCACTACCATGCTGGGGGGGCTCTACCGCTACCTCCGGGAAGCGGACCCGGCCCATTTCCAGCCGATGAACGCCAACTTCGGACTGCTGGACCCGCTGGAGACGCCGCGGCGAATCCGGAAGGACGCGCGGAAAGCCGCGCTGGTGGAACGCGCCCAGCACGACTTCGGCGCCTGGCTGGCAGCGCACGGCCTGGCCGGCACCCCGGTAGCGGGCTGACCGGGCCGGTGTCGCCCCAGCCGCTGGTCGCCGAATGGCTCGAGCACCTGGAGAAGGAGCGCCAGGTTTCGCCCCACACCGTGGCGGCGTACCGGCGGGACCTCGAGAGCTTCGTGGCGTTTGCCGGCCGGTACTATGACGGCCAGTGGGACTGGAAGTCGGTGGACCGCCTGGGACTGCGAGGCTTTCTCGGCGAGATGCAGCGCCGCGGCCTGGCCCGGCGCTCGGCGGCGCGGAGCCTGTCGGCGCTGCGCAGTTTCTATCGGTACCTGCAGGCCCACTGCGGCTACGATCTGAACCCGGTCAAGGGGACCCGGCTCCCCCGGCTGGACAAGCGGCTGCCGACCTATCTCGAGAAGGGGCAGACCGAATCGCTGTTCAAGAACGCGGAGACCGCCGCCCAGGCCGGCGACTTCGCCTCGCTCCGGGATATCGCGATCCTGGAGCTGTTCTATTCCAGCGGCCTCAGGCTCTCGGAGCTGGCGGGGCTGAGCTTGACCGACCTGGACCTGCTGTCCGACCAGGTCAAGGTGCGGGGCAAGGGGCGCAAGGAGCGGATCGTCCCGGTGGGCGGGCGCGCGGTGCGGGTGCTGCGCCGGTACCTGGAGCGGCGCAACGAGTTCGCCGGGGCCCGGCCGGGCGACCGCCGGGCGGTGTTCATCAACCAGCGGGGCGGCCGGCTCTCGCCGCGCAGCATCCAGCGTTCCATGCACCGGCTGTTCGACGGGATCAGCGCCGACGGCATGCGGGTTCACTCGCTCCGGCACACTTTCGCCACCCACATGCTGGACGCGGGAGCCGACCTGCGGTCGGTGCAGGAGATGCTGGGCCACGCGAGTTTGAGTACCACCCAGATCTACACCCACACCAGCGTGGAACGGCTGAAGAAAGTGTACCAGCAGGCGCATCCGAGGGCGTGAGGTCAGTGGGTCAGTGGGTCAGTGAGTCAGTGGGTCAGTGAGTCAGTGGGTCAGTGGGTCAGTGGCCCTTAGAGTGTAAGGAAAGGATTGTTCCAATTGCAGCGATATCAATTCAGGCATACCACGATTCTCGCGGTTCGCAGGGATGGCAAGGTGGCCCTGGGCGGCGATGGGCAGGTGAGTTTCGGCGAGACGGTGATGAAGTCGCGCGCCAACAAGGTCCGGGCGCTCAAGAACGGCAAGGTGCTGGCGGGGTTCGCCGGTTCGGTGGCCGACGCGATCACGCTGTTCGAGAAGTTCGAGGAGAAGCTGGACCGCTATCCCGGCAACCTTCCGCGAGCGTCGGTGGAGCTGGCCAAGGACTGGCGCAGCGACCGGGTGCTGCGCCGGCTGGAGGCACTGCTCGTGGTGGCCGATACCGATCACATCTTCCTGCTCAGCGGGGCGGGGGAGCTGATCGAACCCGACGACGGGATTCTCGCCATCGGCTCGGGCGGCAACTTCGCCCTGGCCGCGGCCCGGGCGCTCATGACCAGTTCCAGCCTCACGGCCAGGGAGATCGTGCAGCGCGGGCTGGAAATCGCGGCCGATATCTGCGTCTATACCAATCCGAACATTACGATTGTGGAGCCGGCGTAGCGCATCGCGGGTAGCGGGTGCGCCACTGGCCGTTGCCCAGGAGCCAGCCGCCCCGTGTCATCCGCCATCGCCGGCCGCCCAATGAAAGCAGGCATATGAACGATCCTATTCCGATGATTCAGCCCGAGGCCGAGGCGCCCGCGCCGACGCCCTGGCTGGAGGAGATGCCGCCCCGCCAGATCGTGGCGGAGCTGGACCGGTATATCGTGGGCCAGGACGCGGCCAAGCGGGCGGTGGCCATCGCGATTCGCAACCGGTGGCGGCGGGCCCAGACGCCGGACGAGATCCGGGACGAGATCACCCCGCACAACATCATCCTGATCGGCCCCACCGGCGTGGGCAAGACCGAGGTTGCCCGCCGGCTGGCCCGGCTGGCGGGGGCGCCGTTCATCAAGGTCGAGGCGTCCAAGTTCACCGAGGTGGGGTACGTTGGGCGGGACGCCGAATCGATGGTCCGGGACCTGGTGGATGCGGCCATCAACATGGTGCGCACCGAGCGGGAGGAAGAGGTCTATCCCCAGGCGGAGCAGCGCGCCGAAGAGCGCCTGCTGGACCTCCTGCTCCCGCCGCTGAAGCCCTCGGCCCGGCCGGCCGAGCCGGCGGCGCCCGGCAAGGAGCCCACGCTCTTCGTCGTCTCCTCCAGCGGCGAGGCCAAGGAGGAGCCCGCCACCGGCGAGGAGGATCGCCAGCGCAGGTCCCGCGAGAAGCTGCGCAAGCTGCTGGCCGACGGGAAGCTGGACGACCGCGAGGTCGAGATCGAAGTGGCCCAGCAGGGCGGGTTCCCGATGCTGGAGTTCATGCAGCCGCCCCAGGGCATGGAAGGGGCGGACATCAACTTCTCCGAAGTCCTCCAGGACATGATGCCGCGCCGGAAGAAGCGCCGCAACGTCAAGGTGACCGAGGCCCGGCGCATCATGGTGGACGAGGAGCTCAAGAAGCTGGTGGACATGGACGACGTGGTGAACGAGGCCCTCGACCGGGTCGAGAACCACGGCATCATCTTCATCGACGAGATCGACAAGATCGCCGGCGAGCGGGGCCCCAACGGCGGGCCGGACGTCTCCCGGGAGGGGGTCCAGCGCGACCTGCTGCCTATCGTGGAAGGCTCCACCGTGCAGACCCGGTATGGCTATGTCCGCACCGATCACGTGCTGTTCATTGCCGCCGGCGCGTTTCACGTCTCCAAGCCCTCCGACCTGATTCCCGAGCTGCAGGGCCGGTTTCCCATCCGGGTGGAACTCACCGCGCTCACCGAGCTGGATTTCATCCGGATCATGACCGAGCCGGAGAACGCCCTGACCAAGCAGTACAAGGCGCTGGTGGCCGCCGAGGGGGCGGAGCTGGAGTTCACCTCCGACGCCGTCGCCGAGATCTCCCGGATGGCCTTCGTCGCCAACGACCGGATGGAGAACATCGGCGCGCGGCGGCTGCACACCGTCATGTCAACGCTGATGGAAGACCTGCTCTTCGAACTGCCCGACTACCCCGAGAAGCGGATCGTCTTCGACGCGGCCGCGGTGCGGGACCGGCTGGCGCGGATCCTGAATGACGATGATCTGCGGAGATACATTTTGTAGTGCAGCGTGCAGCGTGCAGCGTGCAGCGTGCAGCGTGCAGCGTGCAGCGTGCAGCGTGCAGCGTGCAGCGTGCAGCGTGCAGCGTGCAGCGTGCAGCGTGCTGAGGGCAGAGTACTGAGTACTGAGTACTGAGTGAAGTGTAATTCCGCATGACTACCCCACGAGGGGACACGGTGTGAGCCCGCTTTCCGACATCGAGTTGCTGGGCCGGCTGGTCGGGTTTGACTCGGTCAGCCGGAACAGCAACCTCCCGCTGGCCGACTTCATCTGCGACTACCTGGATGGCCGCGGGTTCCGGATTTCCCGGAACCCGAGTGCGGACGGGGAGAAGTCCAACGTGGTGGTGATGGCCGGGCCGGACGGCGACGAGCGCCGGAATGGGCTGACGCTTTCCGGGCACATGGACGTCGTCCCCGCCGATGAGCCGGGCTGGGAGTCCGATCCTTTCACCCTGGCCGCCCGGGACGGCGCGCTCTACGGGCGCGGCGCCTGCGACATGAAGGGCTTCCTCGCCGTGGCGATGAACCGGATGGCCGCGGTGCCCCCGGCGAACCTCAAGGCTCCGCTCGCGCTGGTGTTCACCTACGACGAAGAGGTCGGCACCATGGGCGCCCGGCGCCTGGTGGAGCACTGGCCCGATTCAGCCCGGCTCCCCCGGCGCACCATCATCGGAGAGCCCACCTCGATGCGGGTGGCCCGGATGCACAAGGGACACATCAAGCTCCGCTTCACCTTTCCCGGGCGTAGCGCCCACAGCGGATACCCCCACCTCGGCAGGAACGCGATCGAGCCGGCCGGCCGGGCGATCGTGGCCCTGTCCGAGCTTCGAGCGGCGCTGGAGGCTGAGCGGCCCCCGCTGGGCCACCACTTCGACCCGGTCCCCTTCGTCACGTTGAACATCGCCCAGGTCGGGGGAGGCGTGGCGGTCAATATCGTCCCCGACCGCTGCGTCCTGGATATCGGTTTCCGGCTGTTGCCCGGCATGGAGCGTGACCCCATGGTGGCGCGAATCCGCCAAACGGTTGCCGCCGCCGTTGGTACCGGAGACCTCGGGTTCGAGCTGGTGAATGAAAGTCCCCCCATGCTGCTCGATGGCCAGTCGGACGTCTTTCACGCTGCCTGCGCGGAGGCTCACCAGGCGGGTGAGCATACCATCGCGTTCACGACCGATGGCGGCTGGTTCAGCCGGGCCGGGTTGGATTGCGTCATATTCGGACCCGGTGCCATCGAGGTGGCCCACCGGCCCAACGAGTTCATTCCGGTGGCCGAGCTCGAGGCGTGTGCTGCGGCGCTCGGCCGGTTGATTCACCGATTCTGCTGACCAGGCAGACTGCCTCACCACGGAGGCACGGAATGCACGGAGGCTACACGGAATGCGTAGTGTTCGGTACCTCGGGATGGCTGGTTCCTTCAACTGCTTACCGCAGAGGTGCAAAGAACGCAAAGGAGCGCTGAGAGCAGCTCTGCTGATGCCGCGTTGCAACGATTGATTGAGCGATTCTACTGAGCGGGGAAACAGCCTCACCATGGAGCCACGGATGCACGGAGGCTACACGGAATGCGTCGTGTTCGGTACGTCGGGATGGCTGGTTCCTTCAACTGCTTCACCGCAAAGGCGCAAAGAACGCAACGGAGCGCTGAGAACAGCTCTGCTGATGGGGGGAACGGCCTCACCACGGAGGCACGGAATTGGCGGAGGCTGCACGGGGAAAAGCTCAGGGCTCGGTACTTCCGGGACGGCTGGTTCCTTCAACTGCTTCTCAAGCAAAGCGCCTTTGCGGTGAGCCGTTGCAGTTGCTGTTTGATCCAGTCGTTTGATGCGGACGGTGCACGGAAACGGGCAATCCAATGCGAGTGCCTCTGCGCTTCCTGGCGTTCTTTGTGCCTTTGCGGTAACGCAGTCGCAGTTGCTGTTGACCCAAATGCGTGATGCTAACGGTGCGCTTCCGTGCCGCCTCCGTGAACTCCGTGTCTTCGTGGTGAGCTTTTTTCCTCTGGAGATGACCCTTGCCGGTTCCCCGAATCGTTGAAGCTGACTGGACCTGGACCGGCAGGAACTTCGAGCCGGGGATACAGCTGTCGATCGATGCGCGAGGGATCATCGAGAATGTCGGCCGGCTTGGTGCGCCGGCCACCGAACGACTGGTGGGCCAGGCGCTGCTGCCCGGCATGATCAACGCCCACTCCCACGCCTTTCAGCGCGGGCTTCGGGGCCTGGGGGACCGGTTTCCCGAGGGCGCCGGTGATTTCTGGACCTGGCGGGAGGCGATGTACGACCTGGTGGACCGGCTGGAGCCCGAATCGTTCCATCGGGTCTGCGTCCAGGCGTTTCGCGAGATGCTCGCCTCCGGCACCACCACGGTGGGCGAGTTTCACTACTTCCATCATACCCGCGACACCCATGACTTCGCCTTTGACCGGCTGGTTCTCCAGGCGGCGAAGGAGGCCGGGATCCGCATGGTGCTGCTGCTGGCGTATTACCGCACCGGCGGCATCGGCCGCCCGCTGGAAGGCGGCCAGCGCCGGTTTGCGACCACCAGCCCGGAGGAGTACTGGGCGGCGATGGACCGGTTGGTGCCGCACCTGGACTCGTCGCTCCAGACCGTGGGGGCGGTGGCGCACTCGATCCGCGCCGCCACGCCCCACGAGATCGGCGTCCTGCACCAGGAATCCCGCCGCCGGGGCCTGCCCTTTCATATCCACGTGGAGGAACAGCGGAAGGAGATCGAGGATTCGCTGGCCTGCTACGGGGCCCGGCCGATGGCCCTGCTCACCGGAACGCTGGCGGACTGCTCCAATGTCACCGCGATCCACTGTACCCATACCGAACCGGCGGACATGGACCGCTATCTCGACCAGGGAGGACGGGTCTGTCTCTGTCCGTTGACGGAGGGGAACCTGGGGGACGGGATTCCCCGGCTCGAAGCCGCCGGCCGCGCCGGCAACCGGCTCTGCCTGGGGAGCGATTCGAACAACCGGATCTCGATGTTCGAGGACATGCGCTGGATGGAATACGGACAGCGGCTTGCCCGGCAGGGCCGCGGCGTCCTGCGCCCCGCCGATGGCTACGTCGGCCGGACCCTGTTCGAGGCGGCCACCATCGGCGGGGGTGCCGCGCTGGGGCTCTCCGCCGGGGCGCTGGCGCCGGGCGCCCCCGCGGACTTCTTCCTGCTGGATCTCTCCCACGACCTGCTGGCGGGGTGGACGCCGGAGGGGCTGCTCGACATGATGATCTTCGGTTCCGATTCCTCCATCGTGGCCGCTACCGCCGTGGGCGGGCGGTGGGTGTACCGCCGCTAGGCTGCCGCCTTCTCGAGGTTGAGCATCCACTGGATGCCGAACCGGTCCCGGAGCATCCCGAAGCGCGCATTCCAGAACGTGTCCTGCAGCGGCATCACCACCTGGCCTCCCTCCGCCAGCTTGGCAAAACAGGCGTCCTGTTCCGGCTGGCTCTCGCAGTTGATCACGGTCCACACGTTGTCGCCCTGGGACACCGGCACTCCCGGCATCGGATCGGACGCCATGAGGACGGCGGTGCCGTTGCTGAGCCGGGCGTGCATGACGAGGTCGGCAGCGCCGGGCGGCGTCTCGCCGGGACCCTGGCCGAAGGTGCGGATATTCAGGTCGCCCCCGAAGCACCCCTGGTAGAAGGTCATCGCTTCGCGGCAGTTGCCGTCGAAGGTGAAGTAGGTCGTGAACGCTTTCATGCAAAGCTCCTTTAGTGGCCGGGGCCGATATCCACCACGATGCGGCGCCACTTGCCCTGGTTGAACCGGAGCACGCTCAGCGCCGAGCGGGTGAAGTGGCCGATGAGGATGGCGACCCAGATGTCGATCGCGTCGAGGTGGCCGGTCTGCTGGATGACGAAGCAGATGCCGAGGGGAATGACGATCTGCGAGACGATGGAGATGTAGAGCGGGCTCCGGGTGTCGCCGGTGCCCTGCAGCCCCCCGGTGTAGGTCAGCGCTACCGCGATAAAGATTCCGGAGACGCTCAAGACCCGGAGCAGCTGGACCCCGATGTCCACCACCACCGGCTCGTTCATGCCGAAGATGGCCAGCAGCTGCCGGGGCATGAAGAAAAAGAAGATCCCGATGCAGGCCGCGCCGGCGCCGGCAAACCGGGCGGCCACGTGCACGGCCTCTTCCGCCCGCTCCGGTTTCCCGGCGCCGAGGTTCTGGCCCGCCACCGCGGCCGCGGCGCCCATGAGGCCGATGGACGTCCAGGTGATCAGCGAAAACAGCTGGGAGTAGGACACCGCGAACGCCGCCTGGGCGGCGGCGCTCTGGGCCAGCGAGCCGATGAACGCCAGCATGAAGATCCCGCCCACGTTCATGGCGATGCCCTGGATGCCGGTCGGCAGGCCGAACCGGAACAGCGACTTGATGATGGTCCAGTCGGGACCCCACCCCTTCCCCCGGGGAAACGACACCACCCAGCCGCCGCGCCACAGCTTGACCATGGCGTAGAGGGCCACCAGCCCCGAGGCAATCACGGTGCCCATGGCCGAGCCGGCGGTGCCGAAGGCCGGAACGGGACCCATCCCGGTAATCAACACCACGTTGAGCACCAGGTTCAGGATCGTCATCGCGATGCCGAGGACCATCGGGGTCCGGGCATCGCCGGCGGAGCGAAGCGCGCCGCTCAGCATGTAGAACACCAGCATCCCGCTGCTGAACAGGAACATGATCCGGAGAAACGGCAGCGCTTCCGCCTTCACCGCGGGCGCGGCATTGACCAGGTCGAGCAGGCTGGGCGAGAGGAAGTAACCGACCGGGGCCATGACCCCGATGGAGATGAACGCCGCCGTGAGGAACGCCTGGTACACCGTGCGGTCCACCTTCTCGTGGTCGTTCGCGCCGGCGAACCGGGCCACCAGCACGCTCATGCCGGTGAAGAGGGAGGTGATGAACACGATCACGATAATGATGATCTGCCAGGCCACCCCGATCGCGGCATTGCCGGTGTACCCCACCAGGTGGCCCACCAGCACGTTATCCACGATGCCCTGGAGGCCGCCGATGATGTTGGTGAGCATCGAAGGCCAGGCGATCTTCCAGACGGCGGAGCGGAGGGGGCCTTCCACGATGGACCGGTCGTAGCGGCCCGCCGGCGCCGGCGGAGGCGGGACGCTGGGCGCGGCAGGAGCCGGGGGAACCGGGGCGCTAGGGGCGGACATGGGTCATCGGGGGTGTGGCATGCAGGGGGCCAGCTCCAGGCGCTTGAGGCAAGGTCGTTGTAAGCTAACCAAGGACGGAGAATCGGTCGCCAAGGTTACGGCGCCTTGGGGATCGGCCGCCTCGCGCTCCCGCGCCCCTGAACTGGCCCAATCGGCTCCGCGTGGGTATCCTGCCTTCCATGTCCATCGTCACCGTGGCAACCTTCAGTACCGAGGTCGAAGCCCAGATCGCCCAGGCTACGCTGGAGGCCAATGGCATCGCCTCGATCATCGTTCGGGACGACGCCGGCGGGATGCTTCCCTCCCTCCATATCCTGGTCAACGTCAAGCTGGCGGTTCAGGAAGCGGATGAGGAACTGGCTAGGGAGATCCTCGCCGAACCCGAATCAGGCCCCTGAACGAAATCGCCTGCACCATGGCGCCCCCCCTTCCCACCACGATCTCCTTGACTCCCTCCCGCTTTCTCGCCGCCGTTCCGCTCTGGTTGTCTACCGCGCCCTGGATACTCTGTGCCCGGATGGTGGCGTTGGCGGCTGACGGCAGCCGGATCCCGACCATCCCCGAATGGGTCTGCAGGGTGTAATCGCCCCCTTCCATCAGGGCGCCGGAGAAGGTCACATCGCCCCGAAGGGTGACCGCCTTGATCCGCGCCGCCGAGCTGTTGGTGACGGAGATGTTGCCGGATGAGCTCTCCAGCGTGGCGTCCGAGGCGGCGCCGGTGAGGGTGATAGTGCCGGCGGAGGTGTTCACCGCGACCGAGCCCGTGGCGTTGGAGACGGAGACGGCCCCGGCGCTGGTTTCGATCGTGACCGTACCGCCGGTCCCGCTCACCTTCACGTCGCCGTTGGCGCTCCTGATCCGGACGGAACCGGAGACGGCGCTGACATCCACCGTCCCGGTACGGGTGAGAACCTCCAGGTGAAGGCCCCGGGGAATGGTGACCTCGAGGGCGGCCGGCTGGCCATTGGCCATCGGCCCGGTGACGACTCGGCCGATCTCCAGCATTGAGCCGGTGCGATCGTAGTTGATGCGATCCGCGGCCGGCATGGTGGCGCGCAACTGGATCTCGGGACGGTCGCCACCCCGGACCACGATGCCGCCGATTGGGTTCCGCAGGAACAGCCGCCCGCCGGGCTCGACGGCCAGGGTGGTGTCGATCGTCTGCTGGGCCTCTCCCGCTTTTGCGGTCGCCGCCAAGGCGAGCAGGGCCAGCGCCATGGTTTTCGTCACGGTCAGCTTTCTCCCTGGATCATTTCGAGAAACCCGAGGAGTACCCGGGTCTTCCGGTTCTGGGCATAGGCGATCTCCCGGCGGACCAGCTCCTCCTGCTCGCTCGTCGTCGCCGGGTAGCTCCGGAGCTCGGCGATCACCCCGTCCACCAGCGCGAGATCGCTATCCAATTGTTCGATATCGTCCGGGGTGGCGCCCGCCGTCCGGGCCCGGACGGCAGTCTCCAGCTCCACAAGAGCTATTTCGGGGGCGCTGAGCGCGATTGCCGGAACGACCGTCTCCGGCCGCCTCCAGACCACGAGCGCGATCGCCGCCGCGGTGGCGAGAGGAACAGCGGTCCGCCAGGCCCGCCGCAGGGCGGCCGACTTCCGCCGTCCCGTGTCCCTCGCACGAAGGACGCCCTGCCAGACCCGGTCGGCCGGGAACCCCGGCGGCGGGTTTACCCGGCCGAGCTCGTCCTTGAGCTCGCGATCTTCGCTGTGGTGTTGAGTCATCGCCAATCCTCCCGATGGGGACCCAGGGACGAGCGGACCGTCTCCCGGGCCCGGGAGAGCCGCATCCGGCAGGCGCCGGCCGAAAGTCCCAGGGCGGCGGCGATCTCCTCGTGGGTGTATCCCTCGACATCGAACATGGTGAGCACCATCCGCTGGTCGGCCGGCATCGTCTCCAGGATTTCCGTCAACCGGGTGATCAGGTCCGGCTCGACCGGCCGCTCCGCGCTCCGCAACTCAAGCGCTTCACCCCCATCAAGGGGAACAGTTCGGCGGACCCACGATTTCCGCTTGCGCAGTCCATTCAGAATGACCGAGGTCGCTACCCGGTGCAGCCACGTTCCCAGCGAAGACTCAAACCGGAACTGGCCCAGCCGGTCGAGGACCCGGACGAAAACCTCCTGGGTCAGGTCCTCCGCCACCCCCTGGTCTCCCGCCAACCGGTACGCCAGCCGGAAGACCCGCTCGCCATAGCGATCGAAGATGGCGCGCTGGGCCACCTCGTCCCCGCCGGTGGCCCGACGGACGAGCTCGTCCTCTTCAACCGCCACGCGGGCCTCATCGGTTCCGGTCACAGGGTTGGACACGGGGATGGGACCGGATGTCACGCGGTGACAGCGGCAGGGGTGGAAGTGTCAAACTGGGTCACAAGTTGGTCCTCCCGTACCCGGTTCACTGGAGAGTTCCCATGGTATCCGCTGTGACGCTGGCCTTGGCCCTCGCCCTGCAGGCGCCTTCGACTGGCCCTGAGCTTCCCCGGCCCACCGGTCCCTTCGCGGTGGGCGTCGCCCGCTATCAATGGACCGATTCTACCCGGCTCGAGCTGGACCCGGCATCGCCGGGCCGCTCCCGTTCGCTGGTGGTGCGAGTCTGGTACCCCGCTGCTGGCAATGTGGCACCAACCGGGAGCCCCTATGTCCCCCAGCTCGAGACCTATGCCGCAGAATCGCTGATTGTCCGGACCAGGGGCCTGGTGGCCCGGATGCGTCACTACGCGGCGAGCGACGCCCCGGTTGCCCCCGGGTCCCGCCGGTTCCCCATCGTGGTGTTCTCCGCCGGGAACGGCGAGATGGAATACATGTACACCGCACTTCTCACCGAGCTGGCGAGCCAGGGCTACGTGGTCGCGTCGATCTCCCATCCCGGAGTGGCCAACGTCGTCTTCCCCGATGGCCACGTGGTGCGCCGCTACCCGCGGCTCTACGACCCCAAGCCCGGCGGGTGGGACAGCGCTTTCGGTACCGGCGCCAGCGTGGCCCTTCGCCGCGCGGTGTACGATACGATGTACACCGAAGCGGCGAACTATCTCGAGTCAGATGTCTCGCTGGTGCTCGACCGGCTCGCCGCGCCGCACAGCGGCACCGGTCCCCTGGCCGGGAGAATCGACCTCGGCAAGGTCGCGACAATCGGCCACTCCTACGGCGGCAACGTCGCCGTGGAAGCCTGCGCCCGCGACCCCCGGGTCAGCGCCTGCGCCAGTCTGGACGGCGGGGCGTTTGGCCCGGTGCGGGACATCGGCCTGGCCAAACCGCTGATGATCATCCGCCCGGCCTATGTCAACGACAGCACTCCCCGCGGCCTGGCCCAGGACCAGATGCTGGGGACCCTCCGCGCCGACGGCTATGACATCATGATCGGCGCTGGCGCCCAGCATCGCTCGTTCATGGACGCGTTCTACATCGACAACACCGTGACCGCCGAAGCAACGGTGGCCCGCCGGGTCCACGACATCACCACACGGTATCTGACCGCCTTCCTGGGTCGCTACCTCGAGGGCAGGATGTCGCCACTGCTGGACGCGGTTCCGGCGGATTTTGCCGAGGTGGGGATGCGGGCGCTTCGTCTGTCGATCCCCGCCGGGGGTGCCTACCGCGACCAGCGAGCGACCGCGCTGAGGTGACGGTAGCCGGGGATTCGATTACTATCCTGCCAAAACGTCAGGCTAATCGAGTCCCCGGAGCTACTGCGCCCCATGACCAAACGCGACTTCCTCGCCAACACCGACCTGAGCCGCCAGGAAACCCATCGGATCCTCGATCTCGCCGCCGACATGAAGAGCGGCAAGTATCGGGATAAACCGCTGGCCGGCAAGACGTTAGGAATGGTGTTCGCCAAGAGCAGCACCCGGACCCGGGTCTCCTTCGAAGTGGGGACCTACCAGCTGGGCGGCCACGCTCTCTTTCTCTCCAGCCGGGACATCCAGTTGGGCCGAGGCGAGCCGATCCGGGATACTGCCCGGGTCCTGAGCCGGTACCTCGACGGGATCATGATCCGGACCTTCGCCCAGGACGATGTCGTCGAACTGGGGCGCTTCGCCAGCATCCCTATCATCAACGGCCTCACCGACCTGCTCCACCCCTGCCAGCTGCTGGCCGATCTCCTGACCGTGAAGGAGAACCTGGGTTCCTGGGAGGGAAAAGTGGTGGCCTGGATCGGCGATGGAAACAACATGGCCAACAGCTGGATCGAATGCGCCGGCCTGCTCGGCTTCGAGCTCCGGCTGGCCTGCCCGGAAGGCTACGAACCGAACCACGACATCTTCGAGAAGAACGGCCGGCTCACGAAGTTGACCATCACCGAGCTGCCCGAGGAGGCGGTCCAGGGCGCCCACGTGATCAACACGGACGTCTTCGCCTCCATGGGCCAGGAGGGAGAGGCCGACATCCGGTTGCAGGCGTTCCAGGGCTACTGCGTGGACGCCAAGCTGATGAAGATGGCGGATCCCAGGGCCATCTTCCTCCACTGTCTCCCGGCGCACCGCGGCGAAGAAGTCTCGGAAGAGGTGCTCGAGGGTCCCCAGTCTCGAGTCTGGGACCAGGCCGAAAACCGGCTTCACGCGCAGAAGGCGCTGATGGCGTTCCTGATGGGAAACCGGGGAGAAGTGGCGGGTGAGAGGTGAGAAGTGAGCGGGTAGTGGTTCTGCTGCTGGGCTGGCTGGCGGCGTGTACCGGGTCCGCCTCCGAGGTGGGAGAGCTTCCGGAGCCGTTTACGCATGCCACGGCCATGGAAGACTGCGCCCCCTGGGACGGGGCGGCGGTATCTGTCCTGCTCACCACCCAGCCGATCGACTCGTCCTGGCAGGTCCGCCTGCCGTCCCTGCGACTCTCGATCTGGCGGGACCTGGCCGCCGTCGAGAACGGGGTCTTCACCTGGCCGGCGGACGAGCAGGTGGGGGTGGCCTCCTGGTGTGAAACGGAAAACGACTGTGAGTCCGCCCGCGCCGGCCGGGTCCGTTTTCACGGGATGGCTCCCGACAGTCTGCTCACCGGGGAGTTCGATCTCAGCTTCGCCGGCCGCGGCCAGGTGAAGGGCGGCTTCAAGGCGGCCTGGCGCCACCACCAGATGATGTGCGGGTAACTGGAAGACAGGGGACATCCATGACTGACAATCTCAAGCGCACGCCGCTCTACGATACCCACAAGGCCCTGGGCGCCAAGCTGGTCCCTTTCGCCGGGTGGGAAATGCCGGTGCAGTACCCAGCGGGCATCATCGCCGAGCACAAGGCGGTGCGGAGCCATGCCGGGCTGTTCGATGTCTCCCACATGGGGGAAATCGAAGTGAGCGGGCCGGACCGGAACGCCTTCGTCAACCGGATGACCACCAACGATGTCGGCGCGCTGGAAGCGGGCGAGGTGCAGTATTCCGCCGTGCTCGCGCCGGAGGGCACCTTCCTCGATGACTGCACGGTGTACCGGTTCGAGGACAAGGTGATGCTGGTGGTGAACGCCTCCAACGCCGACCGGATCTGGAACCACCTGGTCGCCAACAAGGGCGGCGCCAACATCCGGCTCAAGAACATCTCGGAGGACGTGGGCCTGCTGGCCCTGCAGGGTCCAAACGCGGAGAACGTTCTGGCCCCTCACACGCCGGTCCGCCTCCCGGATGTTGGTTACTACCGGTTCACGACCGGCGAGGTGGCGGGGAGCGGATGCTTCATCTCGCGCACCGGCTACACTGGCGAAGACGGTTTCGAGATCTACTGCCGCTGGAAAGACACCGAGAATATCTGGAAGGCACTCACCGCGCCGGGCGGCGCCGAGCCGATCGGGCTGGGGGCCCGGGACTCGCTCCGTCTGGAGATGGGGTACGCGCTCTACGGCCATGAGATTGACGAGAACTCGACGCCGCTGGAGGCGGGCCTCGGCTGGATCGTGAAGCTGGATAAGGGCTCGCCGTTCACCGGCTCGGAGGCGTTGCGCCGCCAGAAGGAGCACGGGGTGCGGCGCCGGATGGTGGGTTTCGAACTCAAGGGCAAGGGATTTCCCCGGCAGGGCTACCCGGTGTTCTACGACGGCCGCCAGGTGGACACGGTGCGAAGCGGCACCGTGAGCCCCTCGCTGGGTACCGCGATCGGCACCACCTACCTCCCCATCGAGGGCGCCAAGGCGGGGACCCGCTTCCAGGTCGAGATCCGGGGCGAGAAGCTCGACGCCGAGGTGGTCAAGATGCCGTTCTACAAGCAGGGATCGGTCCGGAAGGGCAAGTGACGCGGGCCTGGAGATGACGATCCGCCTCGCGATCCTGACGATCAGCGACGCCGGGAGCCGGGGCCAGCGGGCGGATACCTCGGGTGACGCGATCGCGGAGTGGGCGAACGCGAAGGGGTACGAGCAGGCCCAACGGGCCATCGTGCCCGATGCGGCCGACGCGATCACCGGCCAGCTCGTCACCTGGGCCGACCGGGAGAAGGTGGATGTCATCATCACCACCGGCGGCACCGGTCTCAGCGAGCGGGACATCACCCCGGAAGCCACCGAAAGCGTACTCGACTTCCTGGTGCCCGGCATTCCCGAAGCGCTCCGCATGAGCAGCTATGCCCGGTTTCCCCGCGCGATCCTGACCCGCGGGCTCGCCGGCGTCCGCGGCAGCACGCTCATCATCAACCTGCCCGGCAGTCCCGGCGGGGTGAAAGACGGGTTGGCGGTGCTGGAGAAGGTCCTGGACCACGCGGTGGACCTGTTGCGAGGACACACCGAGCACTGAAGGGTTTCAGATTGCCTGAGCGCATCCTGATCACCATGGACGACATCGAGACGGCAGTCCGTCTCAACGCGGCCTTCGAGGGCGCCGGGTTCGTCACGTCCATGGTGGCCCAGGTGGACGATTACCGGGCGGCGATCAAGAAGGAGAACCCCGAGCTGGTCATCCTCACGGGCGCCCTCCACGAGCCGCCGGCCCGGCACCTGGCCCAGCAGGCCCGGGAGACCGAGATCTCCACGCTCGCCCTCCTCGAGGCCACCGATACCGGGCACCACGAAGGCGATCTCGGCGTGACCGAGGTGATGGTGAAGCCGGCCGAGACCATGGACGTGCTGCTCACGGCTCGGCGGCTGATCGAGCGGCGCCACCTGCAGCAGCGCACCGGCATCGCCGGCGAAAGCCCCGCCATCCAGGAGTTGCTGGTCAAGATCGAGCAGATGGCTCCGGTCACCAGCACGGTCCTGGTCCAGGGCGAATCCGGCACCGGCAAGGAACTGGTGGCCAAGGCGATCCACGATCTCTCGCCCCGCCGGGGCCAGCCCTTCATCGCGGTCAACTGCGCCGCCCTGCCGGAAAGCCTGCTGGAGAGCGAGCTCTTCGGCCACGAGAAGGGCGCCTTTACCGGCGCCGCCGAGCGGCGGCTGGGGCGTTTCGAGCTGGCCGACGACGGCACCATTTTCCTGGACGAGATCGGCGAGATCCCGGCCAGCGTCCAGGTCAAGCTGCTCCGGGTGCTGGAAAACCGGATTTTCTTCCGGGTGGGCGGCACCCAGCCGATCAAGGTCAACGTCCGGGTGGTGGCCGCCACCAACCAGAACCTGAAGGAACAGGTCTCTCTCGGCGCCTTCCGGGACGACCTCTACTACCGGCTCAACGTCCTCAATATTTACCTCCCGCCCCTCCGGGAGCGGCCCGAGGATATCCCGCTCCTGCTGCGGCGGTTCGTACGGGAGTTCGCCGAGGCCCACGACCGGTCGTTCCGGGGCATTACCCCGGAGGCGCTGCGGCTCCTCTCCGAGGCGCCCTGGCCCGGCAACGTGCGCCAGCTTCGGAACCTCATCGAGTCCATGGTGGTGCTGGCCCCGGGGAACGAGATCCGGGCGGCCGACATTCCCCGGGACATCCTGGAGGAGCCGAGCCGGATGCTGCCGATGCGGATCTCCCAGGGGAGCCGCGACATCCCGGCGCAGGAGTTCGAGTTCATCCTCCGCTCGCTGGTCGAGCTGCGGCTCCAGGTCGAAGACCTGCGCCGCCGGCTGGACGAGCGGCCCCAGCGGGTCCAGGTCATTGACCTGGGAGAACAGCACCAGCTGGCCGACTACATCCCGGAGCCGGAGAGCGAGGAGCCCGAGACGGTGATCTACCGGCCGGGCATGACCATGGCCGAGGTGGAGAAGGCGGCCATCGCGGCGAGCCTGGAAGAGTTCAAGGGCAACCGGCGCAAGGCGGCCGAGGTACTGGGGATCGGAGAGCGGACGCTGTACCGGAAAATCAAGGCGTACGGGCTGGGATAACCTCCGGAGCCCGACGGTGTGCCCGCTCTCAGCCGCCCTCGAGGGCGGCTTTTTCAGCCTCCGGACCGGGTGGGGCGACACTCGCCTGTGGCGGAGCAACACTGCAGGATGCTGCCTAATGGAAATTACTATACAGTAATAAGAATAGTCGGTATGTAACAGCTTGTCTCCTTTACCGTTATGCGGCAGTTTCTGGTGTTTTAGAAAATGACGTTTTCGAGGTAGTTGGTATCCTCCTTGCTTCCTGTGCTCCTGCAGTTTCCGCGTCCCTCGCCAAATCAGGCGTTGGCGGTTGAATCAACCGCGGTATCGGCGCAAGTCACTAACCCTGGATCAGGAGCGGCTCGTATGAAACGCAATCGCCTTATCGGAATGCTCTTTGTGGCCGCCCTGGTGGCCGTGTTTGTCGGCTGCACGGCAGATCGGGGTGTGTCGGCGCCGAGTGCCGCGGACGAAATCACCGCGCCCACCGACGGCTCGGCTGGGCCGCAGCTCGGGATAAAGGACAAAGAGCTCAAGGGACGGGTGGACGGGATAAGGGCGCGGTTCGATTCCGTCAAGAAGAACAACCGGGCGGTGCGTGATTCCCTCCGTGCTCTCTGGAAGGAGTTCAAGAAGAACAATCCGCATGTCAAGAAGAACAACTCGCCGTTCCCGATCTGTGAGCCCAAGGACTATGACTTCGACGTCCAGGTCATCGGGCCCGAGGGCGGGTCGCTCAAGGTGGGCGGGCATCGCCTGGTCATCCCCGAAGGGGCCCTGGCGGAGTCCACGGTGATCACGGCCGAGCGTCCGTCGTCGTTCCTGATCGAAGTCCAGTTCTCGCCCCACGGTACGACGTTCCTCGAACAGCCACGGCTTGAGCTGGACTACAGCGACTGTTACCTGCCGGCAGACCATCAGTACCGGGTGGCCTATGCCTCGGATGACGGCAGGGTGCTGGAGTATCCGGTGTCGGTGGACAAGGGCGGCAATGTCCTGGGGTTCATCTGGCACTTCTCCCGGTACGCTGTCGCTTTCTAAGCGGGCGGATGCAGGGATACGGGGACCCGGGAGAACGCTCCGGGTCCTCGTCTGCTTTTCACGCCGGTTCTCCTGTCTGCTTCCCTATTGCCCGCCCAACCGCTGGATACGCTCATTGGAAATCCGCACCAGGGTATCCCGGATCGTCGGCGTCAGGCGCGCTTCGGCTGGGGCCACTTCGAGGGTGCGGCGGGCGCTGCGCACCGCGCCGGCGGTGTCGCCCACCGTCTCGTAGGCTTCGGAGAGGCTGTCCCAGGTGTTGGCCGAGGCGGGATAGAACTCGGTGTTGGCCCTGAACAATTCGATGGCTTCCATCCGTCTGCCATTGGTCATGAGCTGGTAGCCCAGCCGGTTGATCTCCAGCTCCTGGAGGATCGGCGCCTCGGGGTCGCTTTGTCGAGCCGCGCGGAGACGGCCCATCGCGACCGTAATGCCGGATGACTCGACCAGGGCTACAAACTCCGGCACCGTTGGCGCGGGCATCGCCGCGGGGATTCGCTCGAGGGTAATCGCCCCGGCGGGAAAGCCGTTCTCCGCCGGGGTCTTCCCCAGCCACGCGAGCGCCGCCGCGTCGTGCTTGAGATAGGCGTCGAGGAAACGGCGGATGTACTCCGCGTTGGCCCGCTGGGCCAGCCGCACCGCGGCCACGGCATGGGGCCGTTTCTCCAGCACCACCGCCGCCGCCATCCCATGGGTGCCGAAGTCCTGGTGCACCAGCGCGGTGTCGTTGAGCAGGTAGCGATAGCGGGTCGAGTAGCGAAGGGCGTGAAGGCCGTCCAGGTTCTCGTTGGGCTGGCCTTCTTCGCTGCGGAACATGTGAAGGAAGGGGACCCGGACGGCGGCCGGGTTGTAGAAGGGATTCCCCGTCATCTGGACGGCGAAGTTGGGATAGAAGATGGCACTCTCCAGCGATACCACCGCCGCGATCTCGGGTGACCGCATGGACGCGAGCAGCGCCGGCATGCCGGCAAAGCTGAACCCCCAGGTGGCCACCGGCCCGGGATCCACGCTGGACAGATCCCGCATTCTTGCCAGGGCGAACTCCAGGTCCCGGACGTACCACTCCATCCGGGCCACCGGGTTGAGGTCGGCGTTGGCGGGCGACCCAACCAGCGCGACCACGTACCCGTGCGATGCGAGGTATTCGCCCAGCGCCTGGTTGCCGCCGGCGCCCCCCACCCCCACCACCAGGGGGTAGCGGCCTGGCGCCGGAGCGGCGTTCGCCACCGCCGTGAGCGGCGTCGGGCCCAGCCGGGCCCAGACCGCGTCGTCAATCGGGCCGAAGGGAAAATTGAACGGCCGCTCGTAGAACCCCTTGAGGTCGCGATTCCCCGCGGCCATCTCTTCGGCCGTGGGATCCTCCAGTCGGTCGTCTATCCCTCCCACTCGCTCGTAGTCCCGGAAGGTCATGACCGCTGCCCGTCCGCTGCCGGTCGCCGGGTACCAGTAGGACAGCACCAGCGGATACCCGCGATCCGTCGCGCGCGCGCCCGCCTGGGCCTGATGGATCCGGGTGACATCTCGCAGCTTCAACAGCCGGAACCCGACCCGGTGCGGGCCGGGGACCAGGTCTCCCCAGAGGGGGCTGGCCACATCGCGGGACGCGGGGGGCTGGCTTTGCTGGGCGGTGGCGGGAATCGGCGCGGCGGCGATCAGGGTGGCCAGGAACCAGGTGCGCATCGAAGCCTCGGGAAGGGTGAAGGTCGCACCGACCTACGGGGTTCCGGTGGTGAAGTTCCCGGCGTTGCAAGGTGGAGTATTCAAGGGGCCCGCCGAGACCGGGGGGTGGGGCCGTCGACGGGGGCCGCCCCCGGTCCAGGAGAGGACCCGGGGGATCCGGTCAGGAAATTACCCGGCCCGCCTATTCTAAGTCCCTGAATCGCAGGGATTTGCACCCTTTCATCTCTCTTGACACGAGAGGTGCAACACCGAATATTACCTAGTCCTCTCACGCCTTCCCGGATCCCCTGGTGATTTTTTCGATCGACTCGACGTCGTGTGTCGCTTGTCTTGCCTGCGTCCGGGTCTGTCCGACCGAGGCGGTCGCGTTCGAGGATCCGGTCGTGCGCATCGTGGACGAGCGGTGCATCCGCTGCGGCCAGTGTGTCCCGGCCTGCCCTCACGACGCCATTGACGTGAGCGGGCAGATCGGGCGGGCGCTGTCGATTGCGGCGCAGGGGGGCGGCATCCTGATCCTGAGCCCCGAGGTCGCGGCCCACTTCCACCCGCTGACGCCGGAGCAGGTCATCAACGCCTGCTACGCCGCGGGGTACCGGTCGGTGTACCGCGGCGTGATCGGCGACGAGCTGGTGGCGGGCGAATATCTCAAGCTCTGGGACGACGATTCCTGGGGCACCATGCTTCGCTCCACCGACCCGGTGGTGGTCGAGACGATCACCAGCATCTACCCCGAGCTGGTGCCGTACCTGGCTCCCATCACCTATCCGCCGATCGCGGAGGCGCGCTACCTCCGGGCGCTCTACGGCAGCGAGCTGCCGATCGTCTTTGCCGGCATCTGCCCGCCGGTGGGCGCGCCGGAGCTGGATGCCGGGATCACCTTCCACGACCTGGAGCAGTTGCTCAAGTTGCGGGGGGTGAACGTGGCGGCGATGGCGACCTTCTTTACCCGGATTCCAGAGGAACGGCGCCGCCACCTCTCGGCGGCGGGCGGGCTGCCGCTGGCCATGCTGGAGGAGGTCCGCCAGGCGGACGGGCGGTTCCGGAAGGTACGCGGCCTGGAGACCCTCCCGGCGCTGGTCCAGGCGATTACGGTGGACCGGTTGGACCTGGGCTTCGTGGACATCCTGTCTTACGAGGGCTCCCTGGACCACCCGCTCTCGGGCCCGCCCGAGAAGTACTTCTGGCGCCGGTCGGTGGTGCAGCGGAGCGAGCCGCCCCGGAGCCCCGACCCGGTGGTGGACTCGGCGGTGGTGGCCAGCGTGGGCGCGACTTTCGAGGTGCATCCCCGGCGCCGCGCCGCCCTGCCGGACCCGGCCGCCGTCGAGAGCGTGCTCCACGCGATCGGCACCGGGCCCAACGGCCGGCCCTGGGACTGCCGGGCCTGCGGCTTCGAGACCTGCCAGCGCTTCGCGGAGGCGGCGGCGGGCGGGCGGGCCCTGATCCGGCAGTGCGTCATCTGGCAGGAGCACCGGGCCGATTCCGCGCAGCAGGAGGCGGCGGTAGATACCCTCACCGGGCTCGCCACCTTCAAGGTGCTCCGGGACCGGATCGGCTACGAAATCGAACGCAGCAAGCGGAGCGGCGAAGGCTTCGCGCTGCTCTTCATTGACCTGGACCATTTCAAGGTGGTCAACGACCGGTTCGGCCATGAATCGGGCAACGAGGTGCTCCGCTCGGTCGCCGGCGAGATCCGGGCGGCGGTCCGGGCCAGCGACCTGGCGGCGCGCTACGGGGGCGATGAGTTCGTGGTGATCCTGACCCGGACCGACCTGGCCGGCGCCAACCGGGTGGCGGAGGCGCTGCGGGCCGGCATCGAGGGAGTGGGCCGGCGGCTGGGGTACGAGGTGGGTCTGGTGACGGCCAGCGTGGGGGTGGCGGAGTTCAACCCCAGCCGGCCGGCCGATGGCGACCTGATGGTCCTGGCCGACCGGGCGCTGTACGTGGCCAAGTCGGCCGGCAAGAACGCGGTGGGGACGCCGGACGGGGTCCTGGTGTCGGATTAAGACTTTTTGCCCGGGCGCCGATATACCAGACGGCGGCACCGGGGGCATCCTGTTGGCTGACCATTCCTCGGCAACCACGAGACTGATTTGACCTCTTTCTCCCCCCGTTACGACGCCTCGGCAGGCCGCCCCGGCGGCACCGCCGACACGGCCGGCCAGCCCGATCCCTGGGGGGTCCGCCGGGCCGAGAACCTGCTCACCAGCCTGGAAGGGGTACTCTCGGCGCGGGTGGTGACGACGCCGCTGGGCGAGGTGAGCGAGGTCCATATCCTGGCGCAGTCGGGGCTGTCACCCAAGCAGATCGTCCGGAACATCGAGTCCGCCCTGCTGGCGCAGTTGGGCCTCAAGATCGACCACCGGAAGATCAGCGTGGCGCAGACGGCCGAGGTGCGGCCGCTGGAGGCGCTGGACCGGGATGCGGTGCGGGAGCGCTCCATGCAGCGGGGGCTCCTGTTCGACTCGCTGGCGGTGGCGCCGGGGCGGCCCCACCGGATCTCGATCCGGGTGGCGCTGTCGTTCGACGGGCAGAGCGAGAACGCCGAAGAGGAGGCCAGCGACACTCCGCGGAGCCGGGTGGAGGGGGCGGCCCGGGCCAGCACCCAGGTGCTGGACAAGCTGCTCAAGGACCACTCGGTGGCGCTGGAGGGAGCCCGGATCATCGAGGCCTTCGACCGCCAGTTTGTATTCGCGGCGGTACAGGGGCTGGGCGGGCGGGAGTCGGTGCTGCTGACCGGAACGGCGGAGATCAAGGAAAGCGCGGAACGCGCGGCGGTGTTCGCGGTGCTGGATGCCACCAACCGGTGGATCGCGGCGCGGCGGCCGAGCTAAGGCATAGCGGTACTGGCGAAAGTCATCGGCGAGTGCCGAGAAAGGAAAATGCGGGAGGGGGCCCGATTGCAGGTCAAGGGAAGGAACTAGCGGACGAAGAGCGGGAAAATTGAGCGGAGCGTCTGGTAAACCTTAGCGGGGTTTGCCACTTCCGATGGGAAACATCCACCTGAAGTCCCGTGTTAGGGGGTGACGCTCAAATGGTATCAGCTACGATCAGGTTTTTGATGAAGGTGTTGGGCGCTGGTGAGAACCAGTCTTGGTAGCAAACTCGGGTCCCCACCCATTTTTCCGATAACGATTGTTTGGCTACGACACGAATGCAGACACCTTCAAAGATAGCTGTTCTGGTCACCTGTGTAACGGTTGCCGCCATCTTGGCAGCAGTCGTGTCGTCGGCTATGCCGGGTGGCGAGCCTGGCGGAGCATGGGAGATTGTTTGTTTCATCATAATTGCCCTGATTCTTGAACGAAGTGGCACCTCGCTTCGGATCCAAGGCGCCGGTTCCACTGCCTTCATAATCAATATTTGTGCGGCCGTTCTATTTGGCGCCGGGTGGGGAGCGTTGATCGCTGGCACCGCCATGGCGATTAGCCAGGTCAGTCACAAGAAGCCTCTTGTGAAGGCCTTGTTCAATACCGCTCAGATGGTGCTTTCTATTGTTATCGCCGTCGCTGTCTACCAAGGTTTGGGCGGGTCAGTTCCACCCTCATATCTGTCCGTTTCCCAAGGCGTAGCTACTACTGCGGTGCAAAGAGATTTTGCCCTCTTCTTCGTCTTGGCCCTGACTTACTTTCTAGTCAACTCGCTCCTGGTCAACAGCGCCATTGCGGTTGCCTCTAAACGAAATTTCATTGAGGTTTGGGGCGCGAATACGCGAGGTGTCATCGGCTATGACATGGCGGCCAGCGCGATATCTATGGTCATGGCCTGGCTGTTTGTCTATAGTCAGCAGAACTGGGGCTTTGGCTCGATTGCCATACTTGCCGTTGTCTTACCTATCGCATTTGTTAGGAAGACTTACGGCATGTATCGGGGACTGGAGGCGACTAGTCAGGAGCTTCTAGAAGTGATGGTTAAGGCAATAGAGTCTAGGGATCCCTATACCTCAGGGCATTCGGAGCGAGTGGCGGCATTGTCTCGGGTAATTGCTCAGGAAGTCGGTGGCTTCAGCAAGGATGACGTAGATAAGATCTATAAGGCGGCTCTGCTTCACGATGTTGGCAAAATGTACGAGGAGTTCGCGCCTCTCTTAAGAAAGGAAACGAAGCTTACGCAAGAAGAGCGGGAGCTCCTTCAGACACATGCGGTGAGAAGTGCAGAGCTTGTTGGCATTGTATCATCCTTCAAGGGGATGGTCCTGGAATCCGTAAGGAGCCATCACGAAAGGTGGGATGGCCGTGGTTATCCTAGCGGCATCGCAGGGGAATCGATTCCAATCGGAGCCAGGATTATCATGGTTTCTGATACAATCGATGCCATGACAACCGATCGGCCCTATCGAAAGGCACTCGGAGTCGATGTGGTAATTGCCGAACTTCAGAAGCACCGCGGCACACAGTTTGATCCTGTCTTGGTGGATCTAGTTATCGGCTCCGTTACCATACGGCGCTTGATTACGCTTTCTGCCGCAAGTCCCGCCGTCCAAGGCTCCAAGCAAGTGGACTTGATAAGGACCGGCCAGTTCCATCGCAAGGTCAACTAGGGATTATTTTTCGGGCTGGCATAAATCCCAGTCGTTCCAGGAACTGTCCAACCGCAGGAGGTAGCGTTTCCAGTTCTCTCCGTAGGATCTCCTCAAGGCCAGTCGTATCCTGCCCCAAATGATTTCCAGTAACTATGACGGCACATAGAATCTCGGTACGGTCGATCCTGTCATAAGTGTTCCGATTCTCAAACATTTTCTGAAGGCGGGGCGGTGGCACTTCCTTCTTGGAATTGCTGCAAGCAAGAAACGCGACCCATCTAGCGAAAAGTCCCGCTGTATTTGGGCTTTGCAAGCGTTCCAAGCTGCTTGAAGTAGCCGCCTTGGCGACTCCCATAGCTTCATGAGTCCTGCCCAAGAGCAGCAAGCAATCAGCTAAGAAGAGCAGGCAGTTCTGCCTGATACGCAAGCTGTCTGTTGTTCCGGCAATTTGTTGGAGTTGCTCAAGCACAGGTCGGGTCTCACCTTCGCGCCCCAAGATGGCAGTCGCAACAGCACCGTGGTATAAGCAGTGCGACAGATCATCTGTCTTTCTGTGTCCGTCATGTTCCAGCGCGGCACCAAGCCACGTTACCGCCTCCCGGTATTGGCCGAGCCTGGTGGAGCATCGGACGAGATTCGCCGCGACCCTGCTGCTCATACGCTCGTTTCCGACATGTTTCGCAATAACGAAAGCACGATAATGATGGGCGGTAGCATGCTCGTAGCTGCCAACTGCGGCATGTATGTTTCCTAGTGCCTCATGCACGGCGACCGCAACGGTATTCGCGGAATGCCGATCATCCAATCTTTGGGCTGCACATTCAAGTTCCTGGATAGCCTGGTCTGTGCGGCCTGCATGATAGTGAAGGATGCCGCTTGCAACGGTGACGGTCGCATAGTCTTCATCGCTTAGTATAAGCCCTTCAAACGACAAGAGGATACAGGCCATTTGCGTTGATAATGAGGGTACAATGGGTACATACACCTGAAGATAGGCTGCACTCCTAAATGCTTGCACCCTAGTGGCAATGTTCGAATCAGCTTGGGCGATTCTCAAGAGATGAACAATCAAATCGTCTGTTGAGTCAGCGCTAATTATGCTTAGCCTACGTTTTGCCTCCACTGACAACACGAAAGCGGCAGTTGCTCTTGGATCACTGGGTGAAATTGGTTGAGAGGATAATACCGCCAGCGTGTCTTCCCATCGACCTTGCTCATGTAGCGCTTCCGCCAGTAGTAGCTGTGCATCAGTCCTTTTAGGCTCCTTGAGATCACCAAGCGCAGTCACCAGCGCCCGCTCCGCCTCGTGCGGCGCCCCGTGCCGGATGGCTTCCCGCGCACCGCTTAGCAGGTAGGGCGTCGCCCGTTCCAGTAGTCCCCCGCGGATACAGTGCCATGCGATCTCCAGCCCCGGAATGCTGATCCCCTGCTGCTCCTGGGCCAGGAGCCGCTCGGCGATGCTCCGGTGGAGGGTGCGCCGCACCGGTGATGGCACCTGCAGGTACGCCTGACCCCGCACCAGCTCATTGCAGAATTCCAGCCCGCGGCCGCCATCCCGCAGGATCCGCATGTCGGTCAGCTTGCCCAGCCCGGTCATGGTCTGGCCGATGGTCACGTCGGCCAGCGAGTACAGGTCAATATCGTTGACCCGCGACCCCAGGACCGACGCCATATTGAGGACGTTCCGCACCGATGGCTCCAGTCCCTGGACCAGGCGTTGCACGATCAGCTTGTAGGTGAGCGAGGGTCCGTCCGCCGTCCGGGGTTCCTCGGTCATGGCCCCGATTGAAAGAGCCAGGCACTGCTCGCCGTTGGTCTCCCAGTCCTGCACCAGGTACTCGAGCACCATGGGATATCCAGCCGAGGCATGGAGCAGCGCTCGCCGGACCGCGGCCGAGGGCTGGGGCCGGTCGGACGGAAGCAGGATCACCAGGAGGTCATCGGACTCCTGGGGCGACATCGGAGGCAGGTCCAGGATCTGCATCCGAAGCGGTGCATGGCCTTCCCGGAGCCACGCGGCATGGGGAGACTGTCCCAGCTCCGCCGGACGGGCCGCGAGCAGGACCATGATGCGCTGGTCCTGGGTCCGCCGCATGACCAGGTGGAGGACCGCCAGGCTGGCGTCGTCGGCGAGGTGGACGTCGTCGATAATCAGGATGACCGGATGCTCTTCCGCGATGGAAAGGGTGAGCTGCTGGAAGGCCTCCGTGAGCCGGAGCCGGGCGGTTTCCCCCTGGGTCTCCAGCGGGTCGGGAATCGAGGGATACCGGCGCCGGATCTCGGGGACCGTGCGGGAGAGTTCCGCCAGCCATTCGGGAGGTGTTCCCGAGACGCCGGGCCGGTCCAGCAGCCCCGCCACCAGCCCGGTGATGGCGGCATAGGGAATCTCCCGCTCAACCTCGTAGCAGGACACCCGGCTGAGCGCCGCGCCCTCGAGCCCGGCCGCCGTGCCCACCCGCTCGATCAGCGTGCTCTTTCCCACGCCGGAGTCGCCCAGGACCAGGGCATGGTGAGGATAGCGGCGCATGGTATTCTCCCACGATTCATACAGCGCGCGATACTCCTCGGCCCGCCCGATGAACGGCCGGCCCCGCCACTGGTCGGTCGGCACGGTGGGGATATTGGTACTGACCGTCTCCCAGTCGCGGCGCCGGAGCCGGATGGCGATGCCCTCCACCAGCGGCGATGGCGTGGCATGCAGCTGCTCATCCAGTTTTGCCTTCCATGCCTCGTAGATCTTGAGCGACGTGAGCCGGTCGCCATCGAAGGCCCGCGCTTCCATGCGGGCCCGGATGCCGTCTTCGCTCAGTTCATCGATGTCCAGCAGGTTGTGGCCGATCGACTCGATCCGCTTGAAATCGCCGGTGCGGCGGCAGCGGTCAATCATGCGGACGAGGGCGTCCCGCACGACTGGCACCCAGCGGGCCCGCTGCCGGTCGGTCCAGAGCATGAATTCGTGGGCGTCGGCGACCTCGAAATCCTGGAGGAATCCGCCGATCGCCAGGCCGGTCCGGAATTCGTCACCGAACAGATCGCCCGCGGCCAGCCGGTCGAGATCCAGCGTGAGGTTGATGGTGGCCAGGCGGAGATGGTCCCGGTCGCCCACCAGGACCTCGCGACCCAGCTTACCCCGGATCACCGAGGCCGCCGTGGCCAGGGAGTGGCGCCCTTCGTTGGGGGTGCCGGAGCCCCAGAGCAGGTCCGCCAGTTTCTCCCGCCGGTGGGGAATCCGCGGTTCCAGCGCAAGGTAGATGAGCAGGGCCACATGCTTCCGCACCCGGAATCGCACGGGCTCACCGCCGGGCGAAATCAGCTGAGGACGGCCCAGACAACGAAGATGATACGGCTGGCCCATGAGGTTATTGCCCGGAGTGTCATCGGAAAAGTGCGGGTCCAGCCTCAACCAAGGATCAAACGCAAGCCCCGGAAGCGGTTGCGCCCTCATAGAGCGTGAACCAGAAATCGCGTTCTGTCCAGATGCGGATCCTTCAACCCCTTCGGCAAATCGGTTATCTTTGCCCCCGCTGAGGCATACCCATTGCAGCACGTTGGGGCGAGCTTCTGGATGGACCTGATCCAGAGCCTCGGCCGAAACGGTAAGTCCAACAAATTCAACGCATTAACTGAAAGCCCCTGGGATACCCCGGGGCCCGACTGTCCCGTTCCTGACCCTTGAGGAGTCTCTTCCGATGCGCAAACTGCAAGCTGCTGGATTCGCCGCCGCCCTGGCCCTGTTGGCCGGAGCCTGCGGCAGCGACAACAACGATCCCGCGATCACCGATGAGCAGGGCGCCGCCATCGGCGAGGCCATCGCCTCCCAATTGGCGACCGCTCCCAGCAGCTTTACCGCGACGGATTTCACCGCCACCGCCACCGGCGGCGGAATCTTCTTTTCCCGGGGTGGCCTGTCCGTCCGGCGCCCCGCCGGCGGCCCGGCGCTCACCCTGCAGCCTCCCTGTGGTGTGCCGAGCGATCCCACCGACAGCGACCAGGACGGGGTGCCGGATGACGCGACCTATACCTTCCTCGCCGCCGACTGCTCCGGCCCCGGCTATGAAGTGACAGGCAGCATCCGGATCCAGGACGTCCAGGCGGCCGTGGGGTACATCGCCACCTATGCCAACTTCAAGACCACGTTCTTCGGGCAGGGCAATGAGTTCGTCTCGCTGGAGTTCGACGGCAGCCACGGGGTCTCCGGCAGCGTGTCGCTGGCGGCCCTGGCGGAAGACCTGACGGTGACCCTGTCCGCCAACCAGGGCGGGCAGAACTTCAGCGGTACGGTCAGCAACGACTGGTCTCTGAGCTTCGACGCCAGCAACGACGATCTGGCCATGGACAGCCCGCTGCCGGACGGATCGTTCGACATCAATGGCAGCTTCGATTACAACATCAGCGGGACCCGCGCCGGGTTTGACATTACCACCGTGTCGCCGCTGGTGTTCGACTCGAGCTGCGGGCTGGATTGGCCCTTCAGCACCGGCGAGGTCCGGGCCCACCTGGTAGGAGAGGGCGCCAACGTGTATGCCAAGATCGTGTACACCGGCTGCGGCACGGCACCTGACGTGACGTTCTTCGGACGGAATTCGTGATCCAGGCGGGCGGGTTGCGACCCGCCCGCAGCAGGAAGCAAACCAGCGGTGAACGGGACCCTCCTGTTCACCGCTTTTGCCAGCCGGCGACTCGCCGGGATGCAGGATCTTCAGATGAGACCACCCTCTGCTGTCCGTCCCACACCCTAGAGTCTATCTTTCCAGGCAATTGACTCTCGCCTGGGTATCCCATTGCTCGTTCCTAAACTCTTCACCATGCTCCGGGGCTACACCCGGGAGCAGCTTATCGCAGACGCGATTGCCGGGGTGATTGTCGGCATCGTCGCGCTCCCGCTGGCGATAGCATTTGCGATCGCCAGCGGAGTCCCGCCTGAGGCCGGCCTCATCACCGCCATTGTGGCCGGTTTCATCATCAGCGCCCTGGGTGGTTCCCGGGTCCAGATCGGAGGCCCCACCGGTGCCTTCGTGGTGATCGTCTACGGAATTGTCCAGGAATATGGGATGGACGGCCTCCGGGTGGCGACCATCATGGCGGGGATCATCCTGGTCTGTTTCGGACTGGGCAAGCTCGGCAACTACATCAAGTTCATCCCCTATCCGGTGACCATCGGTTTCACCACCGGGATCGCCCTCATCATATTTTCCAGCCAGGTCAAGGACTTCCTCGGCCTTGAGATGGGGTCGGTCCCCGCCGATTTTCTGGAGAAATGGTCGGCCTACGGCCAGGCGATCGGCTCCATCAACCCGAGTGCCGCGCTCATTGCCGTTCTCGCGCTTCTCATCATCGTGGTGTGGCCCCGAATCAACCGGCGGATCCCGGGACCTTTCATTGCGCTCCTGGTCACGACCGCGGTCGTTTACCTGCTCGACGTACCGGTCGAGACCATTGAGCAGCGATTCGGCGGCATCAATGCCCGGCTGCATCCACCCGAGGTTCCGGTTCTTACCCTGAGCGCGGTGACCAGCCTGGTGGGTCCGGCCTTTACGATTGCATTGCTGGCGGCGATCGAGTCCCTGCTGTCCGCCGTGGTCGCCGATGGAATGATTGGATCGAAGCACCGCTCCAACATGGAATTGGTCGCCCAGGGTGTGGCCAATATTGCCTCCCCTATCTTTGGGGGAATTCCCGCGACCGGCGCCATCGCCCGGACCGCCACCAACGTCAAGAACGGCGCCCGCACGCCGGTGGCTGGCATGATCCACGCGCTGACCCTGCTCCTCATTACGCTTTTCTTCGGTCGCTGGGCGGGACTGATTCCCATGGCGACTCTGGCGGCGATTCTCGTGGTAGTGGCCTACCATATGAGCGAATGGCGGAGCTTCCGTGCCGAGTTCCGGGCCCCTCGGAGCGATGTCATCGTCATGGCCACCACTTTCTCGCTCACCGTCCTGGTGGACCTGACCGTCGCCATCGAAGTAGGGATGGTACTGGCCGCGTTCCTGTTCATGAAACGGATGGCGGAAGTCACGAACGTGAGCGCGGTGACGGGCGATTACAGGGAAGAGGAGGAAGAGGAGGGCGCTGACGTCACTGGGACGTGGCGCCGCCCGATCCCGGAAGGGGTGGAAATTTATGAAGTGAATGGCCCCTTTTTCTTTGGAGCCGCCGAGTCATTCCGGGAAACGCTGAGCCAGGTGGCGGGAAAGCCTAAAGTGCTGATTATCCGGATGCGGAATGTCCCCGCGATCGATTCCACCGGGGTCCACGCCCTCCGCCAGGTGGTGACCAGGAGCCAGCGGGAGGGAATCCAGGTCTTTCTCTCCGACGTCCTGGCCCAGCCGATGTCAGCCCTTACCCGTTCGGGGCTCATCGAGGTGATGGGGGAAGGGAATGTGCGCGGCAACATCGATGATGCCCTCGACGCAGCCCGCCGCCATGTGGGTCCCCCTCTCTAGACTTCCGACCGGGCCGCGTTCCAAATGGGTATGCCTCTCTCCTGAGGCAAACCTCCAAGCCGCTCCCCCCGATGAGACGCTCCTCCAGCTGGAGGCCGCTGCCACCGCCGTGTGGCGCCAGTCGGAGCACAATCGCGCCAGATTCTGTCCGCTCACCCCCGGCGGGACGAAAACAGCTGGCCCGGGAAGCCCGTGAGCAGCATCGCGCCGAACTCATGGCCGCTTTCCTGGCGCCTCTGCAGTGGGTCTGTGAATGTGGTTCTGATTATCCCTTTGAGAGCAGTGTCCAGGCAGGTTGCCTCCTGGCCACCGGCCCCTTGGCCCCCAGGCCCCCTGACCCTCTTTCGAAGAGGCCTCCGCCCCCTATAGAGGGAATATCGCTCCTCGGTCGGCCATTTCGGTCACCCGGAAACCGCGAGCACCAACAGGAAAGCGCGGCAATCGCCGATCGCTCGGATTGGTCCACTTGACACTCCCGGTCGCCAGGCGATACTGGATGAGTGGCCCTCGCTGCACGTCGGGGGTGGCGGCAAGTTTACATCACTCTGGAGGGCAGCATGTTCAAGTCCATCGTGGCGGGCGGGATCGCACTCGCCCTGATCACGGGGTGTGGCGACGGCGACTCCACCGGAGTCAGCCTCGACGACCTGGCCGGCACGTACGCCGCCACCAGCTTTGAGTTCCGGGCCGTGGGCGACCCCACGACCACCTACGACCTGGTGCAGGATGGCGGCGCCACGATCGAGCTGACCGTGGAAGCCGATGCCGACTATCTGCTGGTCGCCCAGGTGCCGGGATTCCCCGACGACATGGAATCCGGAACCCTCGATATCACCGGTGACGACATCACGTTCAACTCCACCGACGTTTCCTCCGGGCCCTTCTCCCTGTCCGGCTCGATCCTGACCATCACCATCACGTCCGGCGCCGAGTTCGATTTCGACGGGGACGCCACGGATGAGCCGGCCACGGTGCACCTGGTCTTCCAGAAAACATGAGCAATGGTGCGAGCTCACTTCTTGTCACGAAGGCACGAAGAGCAGCATGAAGAAAAAAGCACGAACCACGGGGCTTCGCGGTTCGTGCTTTTCGTATTCATGTCTTCGTGGTGAGTCCCAACGGTTCGCGGGAGAGGTCTCCGCCTATTTCAGCCAGTCCTTCCCTCCCAGCAGCTCTGCCACCAGGCTCTCGCTGGTCCGTTCCGCGGCCTCGGCCGCGAAGTTGGTGACCACCCGGTGCCGGAGCACCGCCTGCGCCACGCTGCGCACGTCGTCGAGGTCGGCCATGGGCCGCCCCGCGATGGCTGCCCGCGCCTTGGCGCCCAGCACCAGGTATTGCGACGCCCGGGGGCCGGCACCCCAGTCGACGTATTCCTTCATATAGGAAGGGGCGTCGGCGTCGGCTGGACGGGTCATCCGGGCCAGCTTGACCGCGGCACTGATCAGGCTTCGGGAAACGGGAATCCGCCGCACCAGCGCCTGCATCTCGGTCAGCATCGCCGCGTCGAGCACCGAGTCCACCCGGGAACGGGCCGCCCCGGTGGTCTGCTCGACGATGGCTTCCTCCTCCGCCTTGGAGGGATACCCGACCCGCAGCTCGAGCATGAATCGGTCGAGCTGCGCCTCGGGCAGAGGATAGGTGCCCTCCTGCTCGATCGGGTTCTGCGTCGCCAGGACGAAGAACGGGGCAGGCAGGTCATAGGTCTCGCCGGCCGCCGTCACCTGGTGCTCCTGCATGGCCTGGAGGAGCGCCGCCTGGGTCTTGGGCGGAGTTCGGTTGATCTCGTCGGCCAGCACCACGTTGGCGAAGATGGGCCCGTGCACGAACCGGAAGGCCCGTTTCCCGGTCGTCAGGTCCTCCTCGATGATCTCGGTGCCGGTGATGTCGCTCGGCATGAGATCCGGGGTGAACTGGATCCGGTTGAACGAAAGATTGAGCGCCTCGGCGACGGTGGAGACCATGAGGGTCTTGGCCAGGCCGGGCACCCCGATCAGCAGGGCGTGGCCGCCGGCCAGAATAGCGGTGAGAATGCCATCCACCACATCTTCCTGGCCGACAATGCGCTGCGCCACCTGGGCGCGGAGCACCTGCACCGCGCGCGCCAGTCGCTCGAGGGCCGCGACGTCATCGTGTTGTGCGGTGTGGGATGCTGTCATCTATCGCCAAGTCAGTGAATGATATCCGTCCGACCTCTGACGAATCCCGGGCCGCATGGTTTCAGGTCCGGACCGCGAAATGTAGCAGGGTTGGACGCCGGCCACTGAGATCAATCGCGATGCGGCGGACCCGTCACGATGACATGAACAGTGGATTGCGGAGCGAAGCGGTGCGCCGAGGTCGTGGAGGCAGGAATGACTCGGAATGCGTCCGTCGCGGGAGGAGTGCAGCCATGGTCAGGTACCTGGCGAACGCCACCATTGCCCAAGTCCACCACCGGGGCGTGCGGCACGAGGCCACGGCATTACGTCGATGACATGTACCACGGACCCGGCTCTTACCGAAGGATCATATGGTAAGCAGTTGTCAGGCATGGCGTTAGCTGCGCATGCCGACCACTTTTCAACGTGGCCGTCCGCCTGCCGTCCGCCTTGCGAAAAATTTCACAAGCCGGTAAATTGGCCCCCAGTTTATGAGGCAGAAAGACAACTCCGGCCGGGCCCTCGGAGAGGGTTACAAGTATGTCTCGCTCGGCATGACGTTCGCCGGCGGGATCATCCTGTTCATGGCCATCGGGTTCCTGCTGGACCGCTGGCTCCACCTGATGCCCCTGTTTACCGTGGCGGGGACCCTGTTCGGGGCCGTGATGAGCTTCATCAGCGTGTACCGGAAGCTGCAGGCCGACGAGCGGCGGAACAAGGCGGAACGGTGAAGCTGGGCATCGGGCTGGGGCTGCTGCTGACGGCGATGGTCGGCGCGATTCTCTACGCCGGGTGGGGCAGGGAGGCGATGGTTGCCGGGGTGATCTTCGGACTGATCGCCACCACCATCCAGGCCGTTTCGGTGGCCATGGTCCGGCCCGCCTTCCGGGCCGCGTCCAGCATTTTCCTGGGTCGATGGGCCGCCGGGATGTTTCTCCGGATCGTCGGGGTGGCGCTGGTGGGGATCTGCGCCTATCTCAACCCGGTGTTCTTTCCGCCGCTGCCCACGGCGATCGGTTTTCTCGGGGTTCTCGTACCGCTGCTGTTTCTGGAGGTTCGACTGATTCGATGATGCAGGCGCTCCCGAATATCGGCGAGGTGGTACTCCACCACACGGCGGATGCGTGGACTATCGACTTCTTTCCCTTCGGCGCGATTCACCTGCCCCGGTGGGAGGACATTCACATCGGGTCCATGGCGATCAACCTGTCGCCTACCAAGCATGTGTATTTCCTGGTGCTGGCGGCGGTGCTGGTCTTCCTGACCATGTGGATCGCCGGCCGCCAGCTCGCGAAGCAGCAGGCCGGGAAGCAAGCCCCCCGCGGCTTCGCCGGGGCGGTGGAGGCCATGGTCCTCTTCGTCCGGGACGAGGTGGCCATCGCCAACGTGGGGCACGAGGGCGCCCACTTCGCGCCCTATATCATGACCCTGTTCTTCTTCATTCTTTACAGCAACATACTGGGGCTGGTGCCCTGGGGCGCCTCGCCGACCGGCAACCTGGCGGTAACGGGGGCTCTGGCGATCACCGTGTTCCTGACGGTGGAGGTCGCCGGGTTCATGAAGCTGGGCCCCAGGGGATACCTGCGCACCATCTTCCCGCACGTCGAGGGGATTGACGGCATTGGCGGGGTGGTCATGTCGGTTGCCATGGCGCCCATCGAGATCCTGGGTAAGCTGGTCAAGCCCTTCGCCCTGGCCGTGCGGTTGTTCGGCAACATGACCGCCGGCCACTTCGTGATCCTCTCGCTGTTCGGGATCATCTTTCTGTTCGGCCACCTGAGCGGCTGGAACTGGGCTATCGGATTTCTCACCGCCCTGCTGGTCATGGCCATCATGTTGCTGGAGCTGTTCGTGGCTTTCCTGCAGGCCTACGTGTTCGCCCTGCTGAGCGCGGTCTTCATCGGGTTGATGCAGCACGAACATTGACAGTGGGACAGTGGGACAGTGGGACAGTGGGACAGTGGGACAGTGGGACAGTGGGACAGAGGGGGTTCCGGACGATATGCGCACCAGTCGTCCGGGTGGTACTCCGCCGAATGGCGGACGAAGCTCGCTGGTCCTCGGGACCATTGGCGGGCCATGGATGGGCAGGCGGGCCGGGAGACCCGTCGGGCCATCAGGGGCGCAGATAATCAATCGCAATCTCCCGACGACTCAATGGAGCACCTCATGTTGAACCTGCTCGCTCTGGTCCAGGAAGTCGGCGTCGACGCGGCCGCCGTCGCCAAGAACACCAACGCGCTGCTCGGCGCCGGCATCGGTATCGGGCTGGCCATCCTGGGCGCGGGCCTGGGCCTGGGCCGGATCGGTGGCCAGGTGGCCGAGGGGATCGCCCGGCAGCCGGAAGCGGCCGCCGAGATCCGCGGCGCCGGCCTGCTGATCGCCGTGCTGCTGGAAGGCGCCACGATCATCGCGCTCGTGTTCGCCCTGCTGTTCAAGCTCATCGCCTAAGAGGCAGTCACGATGCGGATACTTCTCGCCCTGCTGGAGGAAGCCCAGGGCCACGCGGCCGGTGCTCCGGCATCGCCGTTCGAGGTGAATTTCGGCCTGTTCTTCTGGACCTGGCTCGTATTCATCCTCCTGATGCTGCTGCTCAAGAAGTTCGCCTGGCCGGCGCTGCTCAAGTCCACGGTGGAACGGGAACAGCGGATCCAGGAACAGCTCGCGCAGGCCGAGAAGGCCAACACGGAAGCCCACGCCCTCCTCGAGCAGCAGAAATCGCTGTTTGCGGAGAGCCGGGCCTCGGCCCAGGCCATGCTGGCCGAAGCCAAGTCGGCCGCGGAGAAGGAACGGGCCGCGGCGATGGAGCGGACCCGGCAGGAACAGTCGGACCTGATGGACCGCGCCCGCCGGGACATCGGCGCCGAGAAGGAACGCGCCATCCAGGAGCTCAAGCGGGAGGCGGTGGACCTGTCGCTGGCCGCCGCGTCCCGTCTCATCGGGCAGCGGATGACCGGGGACACCGACCGCAGGCTGGTCGAGGAGTACCTGGGCTCGCTGGAGATCGCCAAGTGAGGCCCTCCACCATCGCGCGGAACTACGCCGAGGCGCTCTACGCGCTGGGGGAGAAGTCGGGCCAGACCGAACTGTACGCCGACCTGATGGACGCGGTGGCAGCGGCGATCGAAATGGAGCCAAAGGTATATGCGACGCTCATGTCGCCCCGGGTGCCCAAGCCGGTCAAGTCGCGGATCCTCGAGGCGGCGCTTCCCGAGGCGCCCCGCGAGTTTGTCCTGTTCCTGCAGGCGGTCGTGAAGCGAGGCCGGCAGGCGCTGTTCCGGCTGATCGCGACCGAGTTCATGGGCCTGTTCGATGTGAAGATGAACCGGGTCCGGGCCGGGGTGACGCTGGCGCAGGAGCCGAACGAGGCCATGCGCCAGAGCATCGCGGAAGGCCTGCGCCAGGCGCTCAAGAAGGAGGTGATCCCCACCTACCGGGTGGATCCCGAGATCCTGGGCGGGGTGGTGGTCCGGGTCGGAGACCGGGTCTTCGACGGATCGGTTCGGCGCCGGGCCACCAAGCTCAGGCGGCACCTGCTGACCCGATAGGGGAGGACCGCAGGGTGAGCCCGCTCGTTTGAGCGGGCTTTTTTCTTACCCCGCCGCCCTCGCCGCTGACCCGCTTCCCGGCTAGCTTTCGGAGGGTATGCTGACACCCAGGGATGGCACCCGGCGCGACCTTTTCCGTCATGCCGCGGGCGACTGGTTCGACCGGCTGCTGGAATCGGCCGAGGAGCGGGTCGTCACCAGGCAGTACTACCGGCCCCCCGGCGCGTTGCCGGAGGTAGGCTTCCTGGCCGCCTGCACCCGCTGTGGCGATTGCATCACTGTCTGTCCGGTCCGGGCCATCATGAAAGTCCCGGCGGACGGCGGTTTCGCCGCGGGGACGCCGTACGTCGATCCCGGATATCAGCCCTGCGTGGTGTGTACCGACATGCCCTGCGCCCGGGCCTGCCCGACCGAGGCGCTGACGGTGCCCGCGGATATCTGGGGAAGTATCCGGATGGGTGCGCTGGAACTGCTGACCGAACGCTGCGTGACGTTCCAGGGTACCGAGTGCGGGGTCTGCGCCCGGGCCTGCCCCGTCGGAAGCGCCGCGCTCGTCATGGATGAGCAGGGCCATCCGGTGCTGCGCGCCGAAGGCTGCGTGGGCTGCGGTGTCTGCGTGCGGGCCTGCGTCACCCATCCCTCATCTCTCAAACTGACCTTCCTGGAGCGATAATGCCGGACGTGCCATATCGGGTGGACAAGCCGTGGGGCTACGAGTTGATCTGGGCCCGCACCGACCGCTACGTCGGCAAGGTCCTGCACGTGACCGCCGGCAACGTGCTCAGTCTTCAGTATCACAACTTCAAGGACGAAACCATGCATGTCCTGTCCGGAGAACTGATTCTCCGGACCCGACCCGACGGAGAACTGCTGGAGCGCCGGTTCACGGCCGGCGAGTCCGTCCACATCCCTCCGAAGCTGGTGCACCAGATCGAGGCGGTGGTGGATAGCGACGTGCTGGAAGCCTCAACGCCCGAACTCGACGACCTGGTCCGTCTCACCGACCGCTACGGAAGGAGCTAGTCTCAATGCAAGTGATCATCCCGCTGGCGGGGAAGGGCACCCGTTTGCGCCCGCATACCCACCTGGTCCCCAAGCCGATGCTCAAGGTGGGCGGCCGGCCGGTCATGGACTGGGTGATGGACCGGATGGCCGCTCTCGATGTGTCTGAGCTGATTTTCATTACCGGGCATCTCAAGGAGCAGGTGGAGGCCTATTCCAAGAGCCGGTACGGCATCCCCGCCCGGTATATCGAGCAGACGGTGCAGGACGGCACCGCGGGCGCGGTCAACCTGGCGCGCCCGTACGTCACGGAGCCGGTGCTCATCATCTTCGTGGATACGGTCTTCGAAGCCGACCTCACCCTGATCAACCGGACCGACGCCGACGGAATCATCTGGGCCAAGGAGGTCGAGGACTACCAGCGGTTCGGCGTGGTGGTGACCGACCAGGACGGCTACATGACAAAGATCGTCGAGAAGCCCTCCACCCCGATTTCCAAGCTGGCCAATATCGGGCTGTACTACATCCGCGACGTGGAGACCCTCTGGAAGGGCATCGACCACACGCTCGCCTCGCCCGCCAACAAGGGCGAGTTTTTCCTCACCGACGCCTTCCAGTACATGATCGAGCAGGGCCGGAAGATCCTCACCGCCGAGGTGGCCGGCTGGTACGATTGCGGCAAGCTCAACACCCTGCTCGAAACCAACGAGATCCTGCTCAACCAGGGGGCGGCCCGGCGGCGGGACTTCCCCGGGGTCACTATCCACGACCCGGTGTACATCGAGGACGGGGTGACCGTCGAACGGAGTGAGATCGGGCCCAACGTGACGCTCGAGGCGGGTACCACGGTGAGGGACAGCCGGCTGGCGCATACCGTGGTGGGGTCCGGGGGGCTGATCGAGTACTCTACCCTGCGCGATTCGATGCTCGGCGACCGGGTGACCGTCAAGGGGTTCACCGGCAGCACGACGCTGGGGGCGGACAGCGAAGTGGTGGGCGGCGCCTGACGGGGCTCCTGCCCCGGTGCCTTGACGACCGCTGAACCCCGAGGTCACTTACGGCCATGGACCATGACGACCTGATCTACGACTGGAACCGGCAGCGGGAGGAGTTCGACTACGCCCGGTGCCGGGTCGAGTTGAACGACGAGACCCTGCGGGACGGGCTCCAGTCCCCCTCGGTGATCGACCCGCCGATGCCGGCCAAGGTCGAGCTGCTCCACCTGATGGCCGACCTGGGCATTCACTCGGCGGACATCGGGCTTCCCGGTGCCGGCGCCCGCGCGGTGGAGCAGGTGCGGACGCTGGCGCGGGAGATCGTCCAGTCGCGGCTGGCCATCGAACCCAACTGCGCCGCCCGCACCGTGATCAAGGACGTGGAGCCGATCGCCCGGATCAGCCAGGAAACCGGCATCGCGATCGAGGCGGCGACCTTCATCGGCTCGTCCGCCATCCGGCAATACGCCGAGGACTGGACCCTCGACAGCATGTTGCGGGTGAGCGAGGAAGCGGTCACCTTCGCGGTGAAGCAGGGGCTGCCGGTGATGTACGTGACCGAAGACACCACCCGCGCCCGCCCCGAAACCCTCAAGGCACTCTATGGCAACGCCATCCGCTGGGGAGCCCGGCGGATCTGTCTGGCCGACACCGTGGGCCATGCGACGCCGCCGGGCGTGCGCGCACTGGTTCGATTCATCAAGGAAGAGATTGTCCGTCCCTCGGGCGAGGCGGTCAAGATCGACTGGCACGGTCACCGGGACCGGGGCCTCGGCATCGCCAACTGCCTGGCGGCGATCGAGGCCGGGGTGGACCGGGTCCACGGGACCGCGGTCGGCATCGGCGAACGGGTGGGCAATGCCGAAATGGACCTGCTGCTGGTGAACCTCAAGTTGCTGGGCGCCCACCAGCATGACCTGTCGAAACTGGCCCGGTACTGCCGGGTCGCCTGCGAATCTACCGGGATGCCGCTGCCCATCAACTATCCGGTCGTGGGCGGGGACGCCTTCCGCACCGGTACTGGTGTGCACGCGTCGGCCATCATCAAGGCCAAGCAGAAGGGCGACCTCTGGCTGGCCGACCGGATCTACAGCAGCGTCCCCGCGACCGAGTTCGGCCTCCGCCAGGTGATCGAGATCTCGCCGCTCTCGGGCCTCTCCAACGTAAAGTACTGGCTGGCCGAGCATGGGTATGACCCTGAGGATGGCGTCGTGTGCCAGGCGCTCTTCCAGGCGGCCAAGACCGCGGACCGGGTGCTGGGCGAAGACGAATGCCACGGCCTCGTCGCCTCCGTGCGCATCCGCGGCGGCGCCGATGTCCGAAGCTGAGCGCATTTATCAGTCTTACTTCGACCTGCGGTGGCACTTCGACCCCGCGGCGGCGACTGAAGCGGGGGTGGTGGCCCAGAACTCCCGGCTGGGCGAGTACGACACCGAGTCGATGCGAGCCCACCTGGCGGCATTCCGCTCCCTTGGGCTGGCCGTCGAAGGTATCGAGGTCGGCAACGTCCAGGACGAGATAGACCGCACCGCCCTGCTCAATGACATCCGCAGCACGCTCTTCCAGTTCGAGCACGAGATGCCCCACGTGCGGAACCCGGTCTTCTGGTTGAATCACCTGTTCCGGGCGCTGTACTCCCTGCTGGATTCCAACGACGCCCCGCGGCCACAACTGGCTTTCCATGCGCTGGAACGGCTTCGCGGCGCGCCGGTGCTGCTCCGGGCGGCGGCCGCCACGCTGCGCGACCCCGCGCCCATCCTGCGGGACACCGCCGATTCCATGATCGATGGCGGGGAAACCCTGATCGGCACGGTGGCCCAGTTCTGCCGCGATCACGGCGACCTCCCTTCCGCGGAGATCGATGCAGCCGCGGGCGAGGCCGAGGCGGCGCTGACCCGGTTCGGCCTGGCGCTCAAGACCGAGCTGGCGACCAGCGACGACATCCATGGGTTCGCGATCGGCGAGGAGCAGTTCAACCGACGCCTGCATTTCGAGCATGCGCTGGGATCGTCGGCGCCCGAACTCTGGCGTTACGGCATGCGCCTCGTGGAGGCAACCGAGGCCGACCTGGTGCTCCAGGCGGAATCGATGGCGCCCGGCACCGGCTGGCGGGACCTGGTGCTGCGGCTTCGGCAGGACGCGCCGGTCCCGGCCGATACGATCGGCGCGCACCGGGACACGGTGGAACGGGCCCGGTCCTTCCTGCACGACCGGGGGCTCATCTCGGTGCCGGCCGCCCCGCTCCTGGTCGAGCCGACACCGGAGTTTTTGCGTCCCCTCATCCCGTTTGCGGCCTATTCGCCCCCCGGGCCATTTTCGGCCAGCCGGGAGGGACGCTTCTATGTCACCGACCACCCGGGGGGCAGCCGGAGGCCGTCCCACCGGTCCCGGTTCGAACTGGCCAGCCTCTGCGTGCACGAGGGGTTTCCCGGGCATCACCTGCACATGGTGACCTCGCAGGGGCTTCCCTCGCTGGTGCGGCGGGTGTTGTGGAACCCGGCCATGGTCGAGGGCTGGGCGCTTTATGCCGAGGACATGATGGGCGAACAAGGTTACTACCAGCCGGCCGAGCGGCTGTTCCAGCAGGTCCACCTGCTCTGGCGCGCGGTCCGGGTGCTGCTCGATATCGGCCTCCACACGCGCAACATGTCCCCCGCGGCGGCCGTGGTCTACCTCCTGGAAAAAGTGCCGATGGACCCGCGGGAAGCGCTCTCCGAAGTCCGGCGGTACTGCGGCTCTCCGACGTATCCCTTGTCGTACGCCGTGGGTCGCCGCGACATCCTGGCGTTGCGGGCGGACTATCTTGCGCGCGCCGGTGCGGCCGGTTCCCTGCGGGAGTTTCACGACGAGCTGATGGCCTATGGCGGCTTTCCGGTATCGCTGGCGCGCTGGGGAATGGGATTGAGCGAGTAAAACGCCGGGAACCTGGCTCGGCCAAAGCGGCGCGGGTGCTTTCACTTTTTGCCGGGTTGCATCATATTGTGTTGTGCTGTCATCTATCTCCGGGGGCTTGCCAGGCATCGATCGTCGGCCGCGACGATGAAAATTACCGTCCTCACCTATCTCGACAGCACTGACGAAGAGTCGAAAGACTACGATCCGGTCGTAAAACAGGTGGGCCGCGCCCTGCGCCGGCTCGGCCACCGGGTGTCCCTCCTCGGCGTCCACGGCGATGTCCGCCGCCTGGTCCTGGGCCTCTCCCGCCGCAAACCGGATCTCATCTTCAACATGATGGAAATGTTCGCCGACAACATGTTCGGCGATATCGCCGTTACCGGCACCCTGGACCTGCTCGGCCTGCGCTATACCGGCTGCGGGCCGGGCGACGCCTATCTCACGCAGGACAAGGCGCTGACCAAGAAGATCCTGGCGTTTCACGACATCAAGTATCCCCAGTTCGCGGTCTTCTCGAAGGCGTCGGACATCGAGATGGTGGGCAACCTCCGGATGCCGCTGTTCATCAAGCCGCTCCGGGCGGATGCCTCCATCGGCATCGATTCCAAGTCGCTGGTGACCGACATGAAGGCGCTGATGCGCCGGGTCGCCGTCATCCACGACGAACTGAACGATTCGGCGCTGGCCGAGGAGTATATCGACGGGCGGGAGTTCTATGTCGGGGTGATCGGGAACCAGGAGCCCCAGGCCCTGCCGCCGGTCGAACTCGATTTCTCCGGCCTGCCGGAGGGCGCCCCCAAGGTGCTCGACAACAAGGCCAAGTGGGACCCTGAGAGCACGGAGTACCGGGGTACCCAGTCCGTCGTCGCGAGCCTGCCCGACGAACTCCGGGCCCGGCTGCAGAAGGTCTCGGTGGAGGCCTACCGGGCGCTCCGGGTGCGGGACTACGGGCGAGTGGACCTGCGGCTCACCGATACCGGCGAGATCTACGTGCTGGAGGTGAACGCGGGCTGTTACCTGGCCCGGGACAGCGAGTTCGCGATGGCGGCGGAGGCCGCCGGGATCGAATACACCACGCTCATCAAGCGCATCGTGGACCTCGCCTGCGAGCGTTACAAGCACTCCGGCAACGCCATCCAGCCGGCCGAAAAGTAGGCGTCAGGGCAGGTAGGTGCCCCGGTGCACGTAGTTCGTTGCCAGCGCCGTCACGATGGTCGTCAGGGCCACGGTGACGGCGGTTTCGTCTCCCTCGGCGTAGCGCAGGCGCAGGGCGGCCGCCCGATCCGCCAGGTGGCGGATCAGGATCCGGGTTCGCTCCGGAAAGTGGCCCGTCCACCGGTACACGTTTCCCATCAACTCACCTTCCAGCCGGTGGAACAGGGCGGACGCCGGGCGGAACCTGGCGTTCGCATCGCGCTTGTGGCGCTGGTCCAGTTCGCCGAAAATGGCGCGCAGGGATCCGTCCAGGCCGACGGGGAACTGCAGGTCCTGGCTGCCCAGGTGGCGGTAGAGGTCCTCGATGGAGTAGTCGATCTCGCCGACGTCCTCGTCGAGTTCCTCGTCGGTCACCACCGGGTCCTGCTCCTGGATCCGGGCGATGACCTGGTTTACGAACTGCAGCTTGGCCAGCGCCTCGGGCCAGTCGCCATACTCTTCAGCCCAATCGCTGCCCGGTTTCATCCACACGGCGAAGGTCTCCGCCCAGTCTTCGTCCGGGTGCTTCTGGGCGTACCACCCGGGCAGGTGCTGCACGAAGCGACGGCTGAACGGCTTCGGGGCGTACTCCTCGCGGTACGGCCGGGTGATCGGCCCGAACAGCCTGACCCACTCCGGATCCTCGAACAGCCGGTAGGCATAATTGACGACGTGCCCCATCTCGTGGCGCAGGTACTTGAGGATGTCCTGCGCGCTCATCCCTTCGACGTGGCCGAATCGCCGGGCATGCATTTCGGTCAGCTCCGGCTTGGCCAGGTAGAAGGGAATCGCGATAGCCACGGTCTCGAACGGCACGCCCCACTCGGTACTCAGGTAGAACCGGGGCTTGAGCCGCTGAAATCCGCACCGGGCCAGCTCGGCTTCGAACTCCGCCAGGATGGGTTCGAGTCGGGTGCCCTTGATGGTGAGTCCCAGGTCCCGGATCGGCGTTGACCAGAGATGGGCCTCGCGCAGGCCGGCTTCCTCGGGGATGGGTGTCGCGCTCATGGGACGTATTATATCTCGGTCTTCTCACACCTCTCTGTGATGAACCCCTAACCCGGCCCCCGGGGCCGCACTAGGTCCGCTTGACAGCCGTGAACCCCCCGCGATACCCGAACCAGGGCGGCAGTCATATCCCCAAGACAGTCAAGGGGTTAAGCATTGTCAGCCTGTTCAATGACTTTGCCAGCGAGATGGTCTATCCGCTGTTGCCGGCCTTTATCACCAGGACCCTGGGAGGCAGCCCCGTCCTGCTCGGGTTACTCGATGGAGCCGCGGAGCTTACCGCCGCCCTGACCAAGCTGGTCAGCGGCCGGTTGGCGGACCGCCCGGGGTGGAAACGTCCGCTCATTCTGGGGGGATACCTGAGCGCGGTGCTCATCCGTCCCCTCATGGCCCTGACAGGGGCGGCCTGGCAGGTGGTGGGGTTCCGGGTCATCGACCGGGTCGGGAAGGGACTGCGGACGCCGGCGCGAGACGCACTGATCGCGGGTGTCACCCCGCCGGCAGTGCGAGGCCGTGCCTACGGATTCCACCGGGGAGCCGACCATCTCGGCGCGGTCCTCGGTTCGGTGACGGCATGGGGGTTTCTTCAAGCCAACACGGACGTGCGCACCGTGCTGGCCTGGAGCCTTGCCCCGGGCCTGATCGCGTTCCTGGTGCTGGTGTTCGTGCTCAAGAGGAAAGAGGTCGATGCCGCCGCGCCCCTGCCGCCAGCGGTGTCTGCGGCCCAGCCGGTGCCGCCCGCCACCGGCTTCTGGGCCCCGGTGCTCGCACTGGCCGCCCTCACCTTTTTCCGGCTGCCCGAAGCCCTGCTGATTCTTCGATTGCAGGACCTCGGTGTTGCGGTGGTCGTGATTCCCCTGGTGTGGGCCGGGCTTCACGTGGTGCGTACCCTGGCCTCGTATCCCGGCGGGTGGCTGGCCGACCGGGTTGGGCCGAGGCTCACCATCTTTGCCGGCGGCGCGCTGGCGGCGGCTGTCGCGTTTCTCCTGGGGATGAACCTCTCGCGGCCGGCCGCTATCGGCGCGTTCCTGGGTTTCGGCCTGATCGCGGGACTGATGGAATCAGCGGAACGGTTGCTGGTGACGCGGCTCGCTCCGCTTCAAACCGGCCGCGGGTTTGGATACTATCACGCGGTCACCGGCCTCGCTGCCCTGCCGGCGGGACTTACGTTCGGCTGGGTCTACCAGGATTTCGGGGGAGGGGCGGCGCTGTGGGCATCCTCGGTTTGCCTTGGCATGGCGCTGGTGTTGTGGCTGGTGGTGAGCGGGGGGCGACGGCTGCACCCGGCGCCCTGAGGCCTCCGCCCCCTATAGAGGGAATATCGGGCGAGAACCCGGGACGGTGGTAACCGGTCTTACGCGTGCGTCAGCGGAATAGCGCGGGCATGAACTCAGCGGTATGTCCCGCGACCGCGGCCCTCTTGCCCTCTTGCCCCCTTCAGTTCCCCTGACCCCCTGACCCCCTGACCCCCTGACCCACCTGACCCACTGACCCACTGACCCACTGACCCACTGACCCACTGACCCTTGGCCCCCTTAGCCCCCGAGGGCCGCGCGTGCCTCCCCCAGGATTTCGCTTGTCCACAGCCGATACATCTCGCCCGATGGGTGCAGTCCATCTTCCGCGGTGAGACCGGGCTCCGTCTCCGCCAGCCGGGAGAGGAGAGTCACATCCACATATCGCACCCCGGCCTGGCCGGCTTCCTCCCGGTTCACCCGGTTAAAGCGATCGATCGCGGCGCCGATCGCCCTGCGGTCCTGCCCCGCGGCGAAGGGGGTAACGCCCCAGTCGGGAATGGAAATGACTACGACCCGACGGGGGCGTCTACCAGCCAATCCCACGGCCCGGTCGAGCAGCCGCTTGAACTCCTCGCGGTAGTTGCCCTCGTCCCGCCCGCGATACTGGTTGTTGACGCCGATGAGAAGCGTGACCAGGTCGAAGGGGCCCTGGGGTGCCTCCTCGACAATGGCCGTCTCCAGCTCGTCGGTCGTCCAGCCGGTCCGGGCGATGATGGTGACGGAGTCCAGCGGTATCCCCTCTCTCCTCAACCCGATGGCCAGCTGGGCCGGCCAGCGCTCGCCGGGGCTGACGCTCTCGCCCACTGTGTAGGAATCGCCCAGCGCGAGCAGCTGGAACACCAGTCCGGCCGTCAACAGCACCGGCTGCCGGCGCCCGAGTACCGCGTCTCCAGGTACCGGTCATAGAACTCCCGCTCGGTGAGGGGGGGCCGGTCGGCGTGGTACGTCCGCGCGTGCGCGAGGTAGCGCTGGTAGTCCGGCATTCCGCTGATGCGCCGGATCAAGGTGAGCAGTTGCCTCAAGATTTTGCTCCTGTCGCTAGGCCGTGAGCGCCGATTCCACGAAGGGGGCTTCGGAGGTGACGGCTGGTTTCTTCCGGGCGAGCACCAGGTACCATTCCCGGACCGACATGATCACTACCAGGACAACGACAATCATGAACGCCCCGGCGACCACCGCGTCCAGCCGGTCGTTGAAAATGAGCCGGGCGCCCCGGGCCGATTCCATGGTACCCAGGGCGACCTGGTCCCGTACCCAGGCGGCGTGAGAGAGAAAACCCAGCTTGGGCTCGGGCGAGAAGATCTTCTGGTACCCGGCGGTGAGGGTCACGATGAGCAGCCAGGCCAGCGGGACCACCGTGACCCACGCGAAGCGCGCCTTTCCGCTCTTGATCAGGATCGTGGTTCCCACGCAGAGCGCGATGCCGGCCAGGAGCTGGTTGCTGATGCCGAACAGGGGCCAGAGCGAATTGATCCCTCCGAGCGGGTCCAGGACGCCCTGCACCAGGAAGAATCCCCATCCCGCCACGACCAGGGCCGAGGTGATGATGATGCTGGGATACCACGATGTGCGGCCCAGCGGCGCCCAGAGGTGACTCCCCAGTTCCTGGAGCATGAAGCGGCCGACCCGGGTGCCCGTGTCCACGGTGGTCAGGATGAACAGCGCCTCGAACATGATGGCGAAATGGTACCAGAGGGCCATCATACTCGGTCCGAACACCCCGCTGAAGATCTGGGCCATGCCCACGGCGAGCGAGGGCGCCCCCCCGGTGCGGGCCAGGAGCGAGGACTCGCCGACCGACGCCGCCAGGGCCTCCATCTGGCCGGGGGTCACCACGAACCCCCACTGCCGGATCGTCTCGGCGGCAGCGTCCAGGCTGCCGCCCAGCACCGCGAGGGGCGCGTTGATGGCGAAGTACACTCCCGGGTCGAGCACCGCCGCCGCCGTCATGGCCATCACCGCTACGAAGGATTCCATCAGCATGCCCCCGTAGCCGATCACCCGGGCGTCTTCTTCCCGGCGCAGCATCTTCGGGGTGGTCCCGGAAGCCACCAGCGCGTGGAACCCGCTGATCGCCCCGCAGGCGATAGTAATGAATGCAAAGGGAAAGAGCTTCCCGGCGAAGACCGGACCGGTTCCATCAATGAACGGGGTCAGCGCCGGCAGCTTGAGCGGTGGCAGGATCACCAGGATACCCACCGCCAGCAGCAGGATGGTCCCTATTTTCATGAAAGTGGACAGGTAGTCCCGGGGACAGAGCAGCATCCAGACCGGCAGGACACTCGCCACGAAACCGTAGGCGATCATCCAGCCCGCGATCTCGGTCCCGCTCAGCGTGAAGACCGGGCCCAGCACCGGGGACTCGGCCACGTACCGCCCGGCCACCAGCGCCACCAGCAGCATGACGACGCCAAAGGCCGATGCTTCGATAGTCTTTCCCGGGCGCCACACCTTCATCCAGAACCCCATCAGGATGGCGATGGGAATGGTGCAGGCAATGGTAAACACGCCCCAGGCGCTGTCACGCAGCGCGTTGACCACGACCAGGGCCAGCACCGCGAGCAGGATGATCATGATGGCAAGCACCGCCGCCATCGTGAGCAGGCCGGTGACCGGGCCGATCTCCTCCTTGGCCATCTGCCCCAGCGATTTCCCGTCCCGGCGCATCGAGGCGAACAGGATCACGAAGTCCTGTACCGCGCCGCCCAGCACCACGCCGAACACGATCCAGAGGGTGCCCGGGAGGTAGCCGAACTGGGCGGCGAGGACGGGACCGACCAGCGGTCCGGCCCCGGCGATGGCGGCGAAGTGGTGGCCAAAAAGAACCCACCGGGTGGTGGGAACGAAATCGCAGCCGTTGTTGAGGCGCTCGGACGGTGTGGCCCGGCGGTTGTCGAGGCCGAGGACCCGGGTGGCGAGGAAGCGGCTGTAGAAGCGATAGGCCACCAGGTAGGTGCCCACCGCGGCCAGCACCAGCCACGCGGCGCTGACCGATTCGCCCTGGTGTAACGCCAGGACGCCCCAGCCGGCGGCGCCGGCCAGTGCGATGAGAAACCAGAGGGTGCGGTGCATAGGCCTGAATCTAGGAAGGGCGGAAGAAACAGGCCAGACAAATGGTCGAGCGGCCAGTGCTAAATGGCCAATGATCAGACTCGCCCGGACCGACCCTGTGGGCCTGGCGGCCAACCTTGCCACCCCCGACCTGCCGCCGTACCTTGGCGCATGCCCTACCACTCGAGCTACGGCTCCGAATCCGGTTGGATCCGGGAACGCCGGTCTTCCGGGGCCACCCTGGAGCAGCCCCAGCCGCAGCCCGTCGCCGCCGGATTTCGCGGCAAGGTCGCCGTCGTCACCGGGGGCGCCACCGGGCTGGGCCGGGCCATTGCCATGGAGTTCGGCCGGCTCGGCTGCCACGTCGCCTTCTGTTTCGTGGACTTGCCCGGCCGCGACGTCACCGAACAGGCGGTGCTCACCGAAACCGCGCTCACGGCCATGGGCGCCACGGTGCATGCCGCCCGGTGCGATGTCCGGGACCGGCACGCGGTCGAGCGGTTCGTCAGCGAAACCCGGGCCCGCCTTGGCGGCGTTCACTATCTCGTGAACAACGCGGGAATCGCGATGGATGGCGCGCTCTGGCGGCTGAGCGAATCCGCCTGGCGGGATGTGCTGGAGACCAACGTGACCGGGGCCTTCAACTGCATCCGCGCGGTCGCGCCGGCGTTTCGGGAACAGCACTGGGGCAAGATCGTCAGCGTCAGCGCGCACCAGGCCGACCGGCCCGGCTTCGGCGTCGCCAACTATGCCGCGAGCAAGGCAGCGCTGGTCGGGCTGACCAAGGCGGCCGCGGTCGAGCTGGGCCCGGTGAACGTCAACGTCAACGCGGTGGCCCCCGGCTTCATCCGCACCGAGCGGATCACCCAACTCCCCAAGGAGATCCTGGAGCGGGCCCAGCGCACCAGCGTCCTGGGCCGGCTGGCCGAGACGGAGGATATCGCCCACGTGGTATCGTTCCTCTGTTCCGACGAAGCTCGCCACATTACCGGTCAGACGCTGGTCGTGGATGGAGGGCTCAGCCTGGAGTGATCCACCCCCCACGATCCTTACGAAACCCCCTCTGCCGACACCGGGTTTGAGCCAGCGTCGCGCCTCCGCTCCCCGCCTGCTGATCGTCGGCCTCTGGTTCGGACTCCTCACCGGGTTCGCCGAAGTGCTGGCCATGGCTCTCAAGCTCTATGTCGTCGGGGAGTTTCTCACCCTGAGCCCCCACGCGGTCTGGATGGCACCCGTAGTGGACGCGATCCTGTTCGTCGGCATCACCGCGACTCTCCTCCTGGTGCGATCGCTTCTGCCCCGGTTCGGCGCGGCGGAAATCGCCGGCGTTCTCGTGTTCGCCGGGATGGTCGCGGTGCTGCTCCCCTTCCGGGGCCTTCATATCGCCGCCTCTCTCCTGATCGCCGCCGGCGTGGGCGTGCAGGCTGCCCGCCTGGTGCGGGGCCGGGAGACCGGACTGACCCGGATCGCCGCGCGCGGCGCCAGTGGCCTCCTGGTCGTCACCCTGGTCCTGGCGGTGACCATGCTGGTGCGGGAGCGGTCAGAGACGAGCGGGGAAACATCCGGACTGCCGGCCCCGGCGGGCGCGCCCAGCATTCTCCTGGTTATCCTGGACACGGTCCGGGCCCGCAGCATGAGCCTCTACGGGTCGCCCCGCCCGACCACCCCGAAGCTGGCCGAGTTCGCCGCGCGGGGCCTGGTGTTCGAGAGAGCCATCGCGCCGGCGCCCTGGACCCTGCCCAGCCACGCCAGCATGTTCACCGGGCGGTATCCCACGGAGCTGGCCACCAACTGGAATACCCCGCTCGAAAAAGGTCCCGCCACTCTCGCCGAGGTGTTGTCGGAACGGGGATACGCCACCGCGGGGTTCGTCGCCAACTATCGCTATACCGGGTGGGAAACCGGCCTGGGTCGAGGCTTCCGCCATTACGATGACTATCGGATCACCGTGGGCGAGATGCTCCGAAGCGCCGCGCTTACGTCCGGTGTGCACAAGACCCTCGGGAGCCGGCTCGGCCTTCCCCCATTGCGTCCGCGGGTGGACGCGACCGACATCAACCGTCGTTTCCTCGACTGGCTGGACCGGCGCTCCGCGCCGGGACCGTTTTTCGTGTTCCTCAATTACCTCGACGCGCATGATCCGTATGACGCTTCCCCTGGATTCCAGGAAGCCTTCGCGCCTGGACCTCGGGAAGCCCGGCCCCGGGACGGCGTCCATGTGACCGAGCCGCAGGCTGGGCCGGAGCTCCGCCTGTACGAAGCGGCGATCGCCTACCTCGATTCCGCCGTCGGCGGGATGCTGGACGAACTGGAGCGGCGTGGAGAGCTGGCGAACACGCTGGTCGTGATCACCTCGGATCACGGGGAGGAATTCGCCGAGCACGGGATCATGGGGCATGCGGCCAGCCTGTACCGTCCCTCGGTTGAGGTGCCCCTGGTGCTCTGGTATCCCGCCCGCCTCGCGGCGGGACGGTTGCCGGGACCGGTCAGCCTGCGCAACCTGCCGGCCACCATCCTGGACCTGTCCGGCAGCGTCGAGCCGCGAATTCCGGGACGCTCCTGGCGGCGCCTCTGGGACGGCACCGCATCGGAGGGCGACACCGTGATATCCCACATCCGCAGGCTGATCAACCAGCCCGAGTGGTGGCCGGCCAGCCAGGGCGACATGATTTCGATGGTCGGCGGCGGCTATCGCTACATCCTGACGGAAGGGAGCGCCCGGGAGGAGCTGTTTGATTTTGAGGCTGACGTGGAGGAACGGCGGGAGCTCTCGGGAACGCCGGCGGACAGTATGCTTCCCGCGTTCCGCGCGGCGGTGCAAGCCTTCACTCGCTCGGCCCCACGCCATTAAGTTCGAGCACCCGCCGGGCCTTCGGCGGCCTGCCCCCAGAGGCCTCCGCCCCCTATAGAGGGAATATCGGTTCCCATGTCGCCATCGTGATAACCCAGATACTGCAGCACCGGGCTGAAAAACCGCGACGCTGGGCCGGGGTCCTTCTCCTTGCCATGCTGGCCGGATGCGGCCGCTCGGCGGCGGAAGGGGAGGGGAAAACACCGCCCCCGGTGCCCGACCGGGCTCTCTTCACCGCGCCCCTGGCCGGCGAGAAGGTCCCCGTCCTGCCGGTGAGCATGATCATCGTGAGCCCGCCGTTCAGTAGTGACCCGCTCTTCGCGCAGCGGCCCGCCGCGCTCCAGTGGGCCGATTCGCTGCTGCAGGTGGCCCTGGAAAACCGGGCGCCCGACATCAACTGGGTCTTTCCCGCCGACCTCCGGGCCATCGCCAAGCGGGCGCCGACCGTGGCCCCCGATCCCGACAAGATGGGGCAGAGTGTCATGGCCGCGCCCCGGCTGGACTTCATGCCGGACCCGCTCCGCAGCTATGCCCGGAGCCTGGTCGCGATCGCGGGCGGCCGTCACTTGCTGATCCCCGCCGCCTTCGCGATCAACCCGGCGGCCGCGGGCGGCGTCAAGGCAGACCTCTCGATCGTGCTCACCGATGTGCGGAATGGCCGGGTCGTCTGGCGCACCCTGGCCGTCGGCGAGGGCGCCACTCCGGCGGAAGCGGTGGCTGATGCGCTGGTCGGCATGATTCCCCTGCCCACCGGATCCGAATGACCCACCGGGTTACCCTGATTCCCGGCGACGGGATCGGCCCCGAGATCACGGCGGAAACCGTGAAGGTGCTGGAACGCACCGGCCTCGCCTTCGACTGGGATGAGCAGATCGCCGGGATGACCGCCGTGGACGCCACCGGCACGCCGCTGCCCGACGCGACCCTGGACAGCATCCGGAAGACCCGGCTGGCGCTCAAGGGGCCCCTGACGACCCCGGTTGGCACCGGCTTCCGCTCGGTCAACGTCGCCCTGCGGAAGGAGTTCGAACTCTTCGCCAACGTGCGGCCGGCCAAGTCCATCGTCCCGGGGGGGCGCTTCGAGGACGTGGATATCGTGATGATCCGGGAGAACCTGGAAGGGCTGTACGTCGGGGTGGAGCACTTCGTCCAGGTCGGCGATGACCCCCGCGCGGTGGGGGAGTCGCTCGCCATCGTCACCCGGGCGGGGTGTGAGCGGATCGTCCGCTATGCCTTTGAGTACGCGCTGCGGCGGGGACGGCGCAAGGTCACGATCGTGCACAAGGCGAACATCCTGAAGATGGTCAGCGGCCTCTTTCTCGAAGTCGGCCGGGCGGTCCAGCAGGAATATGCCGGCCGGATCGAGTCCAACGACATGATCGTGGATAATGCCGCCATGCAACTGGTGATTCGTCCCGAGCAGTTCGACGTCATGGTGACGACCAACATGTTCGGCGACATCCTGAGCGACGAGATTTCCGGCCTGGTGGGCGGGCTCGGCCTGGCCCCGGGTGCCAACATCGGAACCCACGCGGCCATCTTCGAAGCGGTGCACGGCAGCGCACCCGATATCGCCGGCAAGGGAGTCGCGAACCCGTCGGCCCAGATGCTGGCCGCCGCCCTGATGCTCGATCATCTGGGCGAGGTCGAGTGGGGCAACCGGGTACGTCGCGCCATCGAGCGCACGATCGTGGACGACAACATCCGCACCCGCGACCTCGGCGGGAGCGCCAGCACCAGCGGGTTCGGCGATGCCGTTGTCCGCCGGCTTACCTGAGGCCCCCTGCGCCCGCTGCGGGAAGCGGGCCTCTATCGCCTGGGGGGAGCTCTGCCCGCTCTGCCAGGCCGAACGGGAACTGAGCGCGATCAAGGTCTCCCGCTGGGCCGCGTTGGCGGTGGCGCTGCTCGTGGGATTGTACGCCGTGCTCCGCATACCGCCGGAGCACAAGTGGTACGCCGCCGTGGCGGTCGCGGGGGTGTATCTCATCACCCGCCGTATCGCCACCCGGATGGCCCTGGAGTTCCTGCCTCGACCCTGGCAGGGGACGGGCGAGAAGTGAGATGTGCACGGGGGGCTGGTTGAGGCATCTCCCCGATCCCACAAACTCTGGAGACAACATGTCTGTTCGCCATAGCATGCAGGCCCGCGGTGCGCGGGCGTTCGGTCTGCTGTTCCTGCTCACGGTGCCCGGCTCCCTGGCCACCGCCCAGACCAGCCTCACGATCTACAATGATGGTCGAGTCCTGGTTCGCCGCACGATGCCCGCCCCGGTGTCCCGGGGCACCTCGACGGTGTCGCTCCCCCTGGGCCACCTGGACCCGGCGACACTCTTCTCGCTCGATTCGGCCGTGGTCCTGACGTCCTACACCTATGACGGGGCGGTAGACGAGGCGAGCATCCTGCGGCGGGCCATCGGCCGGACGCTCACTTTCGTGTCAGGAAAGGATACCGTAACGGCGGTGGTGGTCGGCGTGGACCCCATGCGGTTCCGGATGCCGGACGGCCGGATCCGCTTCAACGCCCCGGGGGTGCCGCTCTATCCCGCGGACCTGGTAGTCCTGGAACCGACGGTGAATCTCAATGTGCGGAGCCCATCTTCTCGCGACAATCTCCGGCTGGGCTACTTCACGCCCGGCGCCTCCTGGCAGGCGAACTACGACCTGGTGCTCCGGCGCGGCGCTGCCACCATCCAGGGCGATGCGACCATCAGCGTGGAGCGGCTTCGGGTGGAAGAGGCCGAAGTACAGTTGTTGGCCGGGTCGGTTTCGGGCGCGCCCAAGTTGTACGACCAGGGCCAGCGACCGATGATGATGGCGGCAAGAGAGGCCGCGGCGGATGCTCCCAGCGAGCAGCAGGTGGGCGAGTTCCACTTGTACACCCTGCCCGGCCGCCACACCCTCCTGCCCGGCGTCACCAGCTCGGTAGCGCTCTTTGATCCGGCCCAGACCCGCTACGAGCGGGTCCTGGTGGTGCAGGGCGCGCTGCCCTGGTATGGCATGCTGCCGCAATATCCCGATCCCCAGGATCTCCCGGTCGAGGTCAGCTATACCATCAAGCGTCCCCGCGGCACCATGTTCGGCGACCGCCCGCTGCCCGGAGGCGTGGCCCGGATGTACGAGGCCGACAGCACCGGCCGGCTTCAGCTTGTCGGCGAGGCGGGGATGGATCATGCACCGGCCGGCGAAGATCTGCGGCTCGCCGCCGGCATTGCCTTCGACGTGACTGCGAAGCGGGTCCAGACCACCTACACCACCCGGCGCGACAGCCTCACCACCTGGGCCACGGCGGACTATTCGGTGACCCTGACCAACGCCAAGGACTCGGCGGTGACCGTGGAAGTGCTGGAGCGCCGGCCCGGCGAGTGGAGCGTACTCGCAAGCTCGGTCCCCGGCGAGAAGGTTTCGTCCTCCACCACGCGGTTCCGGGTCGTCGTGCCGGCCCGGGGTGAGACGGTCCTGACCTACCGCGTCAGGGTGAAGTGGTAGGCGCCCGGCTGACCCAGCCCCCCGAGTTGCTGCTCCGGCAGCGGCTCGAGTGCCTGGGACTGACCGGCATGCGTTCGCTCAAGCTCCATACCAACCGTACCGTCATGCTGTCGTGGGGTGACGGTACGCTCCGGATTCACCAGGGGTACGCCATGGCGCCCGACCGGGTCCTGCAGGCCATCGTCAGGTTCCTCAAGCCCAGAGTCCCCCACCGAATCCGGCGAGCCCTGGAGCAGCAATTCCTGTCGTTTCCCGCCGACCTCCACGCGCCGCCCCGGGCTCGCACCGGCCGGGCCGAGCGTCCCCGGCCGGGAGACCTGGGTCTTCTGCACCAGCTCGCCCGATCGCATGCGCGGCTGAACCGCCAGCATTTCCAGGGAACGCTGGGCGAGGTTTCCTTTCGGCTCTCCGGACGGATGAAGACACGGCTTGGCGAATACGCCGTCAACGTCCGCACCGGGGAATCCGTCGCGATTACCATCAGCCGTTCCCATATCCGGAACGATGTCTGGGAAGAGGTGGAACACACGGTGCTCCATGAAATGGTGCACCAGTGGCAGGTGGAGTCAGGCCACCCGCTCGATCACGGACCGGAATTCAGAAGAAAGGCCCTCGAGGTGGGAATCCAGCCCAGCGCCACCCGCCGCCTGAACCGCAAAGCCTCCTGACCCACCGAACCAGCGACCCACTGACCCACTGACCCACTGACCCACTGTATCCCTCCCGCCCGGCCGTCCGGCCGCCTATTTTGCGGCCTGAATCTCGAAACGAGGCACTATGGCAACCGCCGCGGCTACCGCCCGCTTCACCGGCGTGGACTTCTACGATTTGGATTCGCTCCTCTCCGAAGAGGAGCGGGCTGTCCGCGACACGGTGCGAGCCTGGGTGGATGAGAACCTGATGCCGGTGATCGGCGAGGCGTATGTCGAAGGCAAGTTCCCGCTCCACCTGGTGCCGGGCATGGCGGAGCTGGGCATGTTCGGCGCCAACCTCCCGGAAGCCTATGGCTGTGCCGGCCTCAACAACGTCGCCTACGGCCTCATCATGCAGGAACTGGAGCGGGGCGACTCGGGGGTCCGGTCGTTTGCCTCAGTGCAGGGCGCCCTGGTGATGTATCCCATCTACGCCTTCGGCTCCGACGAGCAGAAGAAGCACTGGCTCCCCCGGCTGGCCCGCGGCGAGGATATCGGCTGTTTCGGCCTGACCGAGCCTGACTACGGCTCCAACCCCTCCGGCATGATCACCACCGCGCGGGAGACCTCCGATGGATGGGTGCTCAACGGCTCCAAGATGTGGATCACCAATGGCTCCCAGGCCAGCGTGGCCGTAGTGTGGGCCAAGACCGGCGATCTCGACGACTCGAAGTCCATTCGCGGTTTCATCGTCCCCAAGGAACTCAAGGGATTCACGGCCCGCGACCAGAAGGGCAAGCTCTCACTCCGCGCCTCCGACACCAGCGAGCTGGTGTTCCAGGACGTGCAGCTTCCCAAGGACGCGATACTCCCCAGGTCCGGCGGTATCAAGAGCCCGCTGATGTGTCTGACCCAGGCCCGCTACGGCATCTCCTGGGGTGCCATCGGCGCCGCCATGGCCTGCTACGACGAGGCGCTCCGGTACTCCCAGCACCGGGTCATGTTCGACCGGCCGATCGGGCAGACCCAGATTCAGCAGGTGCGCCTTGCCGACATGCTGAGCGAGATTACCAAGGCACAATTGCTGACCCTCCAGCTGGGCCGCCTGAAGGATGCCGACCGGATGAAGCCGGAACAGGTCTCCCTCGCCAAGCGCAACAACGTCAACATGGCCACCGAGTGTGCCCGGGAGGCTCGCCGCCTGCTCGGCGCCAACGGCATCCTGGCCGAGTACCACTCCATGCGCCACATGGCCAACCTCGAATCGGTCTATACCTACGAGGGCACCCACGACATGCATTCGCTGATCCTGGGCCAGGCGGTCACCGGGCTGTCCGCGTTCTAGACGCACGCCGGCTCGGCCTTCTCCCCCGGGTGCACCGCCCGGCCGCAGGCCTACCTATGCCCGCTCTCCACAACTAGTTTTGCTCCGAGCAGCCCTCTCCGGGCTATTTCGCCACGCTTGACACGAGGTAAGTCGTTTGAAAATAGCCGTTTGCCTCAAGCGGGTCCCCGATACCACCGCCAAGATCTCCATTGCCTCCGATGGGAAGTCCATTGACGAAGCGGGGATCAAGTTCGTCCCCAATCCCTATGATGAATTTGCGGTGGAGGAGGCGATCAAGCTCAAGGAAACCGCCGGGAGCGGGGAGACCACGGTGATCGGCCTGGGGAGCGAAGCCACCGCCGAAACCCTGCGGACCGCGCTCGCCATGGGGGTGGACAAGGCGGTGCTGCTGCAGTCGGCCGGCTCGGCCGACGGCTTTGAGGTCGCCCGGGCGCTGGCTGCGGAACTCCAGGCCGGTGGCTACGACCTGATATTCTTCGGCAAGATGGCGGTGGACGATTACAACCACCAGGTTGGGCCGATGGTGGCAGAGCTTCTCGAGCTCCCCTGCATCACGACGGTCGCGCACCTGCGGATCGAAGACGGAACGGTCCACGCCGAGCGCGAAATCGAAGGCGGCATGGAAGTCGTCAGTTGTTCATTGCCCGCCGTGCTGACCTGCGACAAGGGTCTGAACAATCCCCGGCTGCCGTCGCTCAAGGGAATCATGGCCGCCAAGAAGAAACCGATGGAGACCAGGCCGGTCACCCTCGGCGCAGGCACGCTCGAAGTCGTCGGGCTGGCGCTGCCGCCGGAGCGCGCCGCAGGCAAGATCGTCGGCGAAGGGGTGGACGCGGTACGCCGCCCTGGTCAACCTGCTCCGCACCGAAGCGAAGGTGCTCTGATGGCCGCCATTCTCGCCGTCACCGAACAGCGTTCCGGAAGTCTTCGGAAAGCGTCGCAGGAAGTCGTCAGCGCGGCCCGGGCCATCGCCGACCAGATGGGCGCCAGCGTGGATGCCCTGGTGCTCTCGAACGGAAATGCTGCCGGCGCCGGGGAACTGGGCGGTGTCGGCGCGGACCGCGTCCTGACCGCCAGCCACGCCGACTTCACGCTCTACAACCCCGATGGCTACGCCGCTACGATCGCGTCCATCGCGGGGCAGTACCAGGCCATCGTGTTCACCGCCACCGCCACCGGGCGTGACCTGGCGCCCCGGGTCGCGGGCCGCCTGAAACAGGGCCTGGCGACCGATGTCACCGCGATCGCCGTCGAGGGCGGCAAACTGGTGGTGACCCGGCCGGTGTACGCCGGCAAGGCGCTGCAGAAGCTGCGGCTCAACGGCAGCCCGGCGATTCTCTCGATCCGCCCCAACACCTTTCCAGTGACGCCGAGCACCAAGGCCGGGGCGGCCGAGTCGGTCGCGGTCCCGGCGTTCACCGCCCGGGTGATGGTCGAGGAGATCAAGGCGGCGGCGGCGGCGACCCTCGATGTCGCCGAGGCGGCGGTGGTCGTGTCAGGCGGGCGGGGGCTCAAGGAACCGGCCAACTTCAAGCTGCTGGAGGATCTCGCCGCGGCCTTCGGCAACGCGGCGGTCGGCGCCAGCCGGGCGGTGGTCGATGCCGGGTGGAGGGAGCACGGCGCCCAGGTGGGTCAGACCGGCAAGACGGTGAGCCCCGGGCTCTACATCGCCGTCGGCATCTCCGGAGCGATCCAGCACCTGGCGGGGATGCGCACTGCCAAGGTGATCGTCGCCATCAACAAGGACAAGGACGCGCCCATCTTCAAGGTGGCGGATTACGGGCTGGTGGGCGACCTGTTCGAGATCGTGCCGAAATTGACCGAAGAGGTCAAGAAGCTCCGGGCCGAGCACTGACCGTTCCCCCGATGCTTCCGGGCCTGGTCGAGGACAGCCGCCGCCTCGCGGCGCTTACCCTGATGGAGGATGGGGGACGGGACCTGACGACCGACGTCACGGTCCCGTCGGCGTCTCCGGCCACGGGCCGGCTCGAGTTCCGCTCTCCCGGCGTGCTGGCCGGCACCGTCTATGCTGATGCGGTGGCGACCGCCTGTAACTGCCGGATCGAGTGGAGCCAGCGCGAGGGAGACCGCCTTCGGGGGGGGGGAACCGTCGGGATGCTCTCCGGCGACCTGGCGCTTGTCCTTCGCGCCGAACGGCCCGTCCTGAACCTGCTCCAGCGTGCCAGCGGGATCGCGGCGCTGACCCGTCAGTTCGTGGACCTCATGGAGGGTACCCGCTGCCGGGTGCTGCATACCAGGAAGACCGCGCCGGGCCTCCGTACCTTCGACCTCAACGCCGTGCTGGCCGGCGGCGGGTCGCTGCATCGCACCGACCTGGCCGACGTGGTCATGGTCAAGGACAACCACTGGAAGGCCCTGGTCCGGCAGGGCCGTTCCCTGGCGGAGGCGGCGGAGGCGGCCCGGAGCCGGGGTGCCGCGCGGATCTATGTCGAGGTGGAGCTGGAACACCAGGTGAGGCTGGCGTGCGGTGCCGGTGCGGACCGGTTGCTGGTGGACAATCAAACGCCGGAAATGGTGCGGAACTGGGGCGACCTGGCCCGTTCCCTCCACCCCGGTATCGAGATCGAAGCTACTGGCGGGATTTCCCTTGCCACTGCGCGATCCTACGCCGAGGCTGGGGCGGATTTTGTTTCAATCGGTGCGCTGACCCACAGTGTCGTTGCGGCCGACATCTCGCTCGAGATTGCGCCGGAGTAACGGCACCACGACTCATCTCGAGCATTTCGGGCTACCCTCCATCCACCCCGGTGGGGTGCTTTCCCCCACGGCCATGCCGCAGAGCATTGGTTGGGTCTGATGGACCAGGACGCCGACCCACCCTCGCTTATCTGCCGCCATCAGGTGGAGACTGGCTCCTTCCGCAGTTTCCCACGTCAGAACTGAGGCATTGCCCGCGTAGGACCCATTATCCCCATAGTACATCTCCTGGGCCATCACGAGGTTCCGGATTGCGGTCGCTAGGGTTTCTCTGACACTACCCTCTACCGCGGGCTCCGACCTCAATGGAGCCGTACGCTCACCTGCCGTCACCACCCGTTCGGTTTCTCTTTCCTCGAACCGGTACAACTGAATATGCTCGACATCGTTCTCCCCCCAGTGTCGAAGCAGAATGAAATCACGGCCGACTTGATGAATCTCGGTGCCGTCCGGTATGACGATGCGCCCCATGGGTACACCGCTGGACGAAAAGATCTCCCACGGCCGGGAATCACCTGGGGTGGAGGTGCGCTCCTGAGACCAGATCCTGCCGTCCGTTGCGATCTGCACGTACCGGTATGATCCGGCGGAAAGAGAGGGAAGTGCATCCAGCGCCGTGCCGACTCCAGCACGCAGCGATGTATCCACCGGTCCGGCCACCCAGGCATTTCGATGCAGCCAGACCCAGAGCGGGAAATCACTGACCCCCTGGGAGGTGACTCGGGATTCGCCCACCGGCGAGCCAGAGGTGTCGAACACCGAGAGTCGGAGATTCCCCTGATCGAACACCGCGAATGTGCCGTCAGCCATCCCCACCACCTGCATCGACCCGGCAAATTCTCCCGGCCCTTCGCCCCTCCTGCTGATGGTTCGGGTGAACTGCCCGATGCTGTCGAAGACCCGAAGTTCGTTCGTGGCCGAGTTGGCGATGACGATTCTTCCATCGGCGAGCCGGACCGAGCCGGAAGCACCAGCCAGCTCGTAGCCCTCGTCGCCCTCGGCAACACCAATATCCACAGCGGGGCGATCGCCTAGCCGCCAGTCAGGAACCTGGGGTACCGCACTTCCTGGTTGAGGTACGTTCTCCCCGCATCCGAAGAGCAGGAGACTACCGGCCAAGACGGGAGCCCACCTGGTCGTCTGTCTCATGATCCTGACGCTTGCTTGAAGAGTAGTATTCAACTAACCGTCCGGCGGGTGGAATAGACGACCGCGATACCCAGCAGCAGCACCGTAAGCCCCGCAATCCGAACAACCGAGCGCCGTTCAGGCAGCGGCCCCGGCCGCAGCGTGCCGCGACGCCCTACCGCCCACTGGTGGGTCCATTCTCCCAGCTCTTTCCCTGTGGCATCCTTGAAGGCCTGATCAAAGGGCAGTGTCGAGCGCCAGAACTTCCCGAACGCCGCCGGTCCCAGGGTCTCATGCAGGTCCGCGAGATAGGATCCGGAGAGGGCGCCAAATGGTGCCCGCCATGGCAGTGATGGCGCGCGAAACCCCGGTCGCATCGGGCGAACGGCGCTATCAGCGGGATGCACCGCGGATGCACACTCTTCGACCCGGCCATTCACGCATTGCACCCCGAGGGGCATGGTCCCGTACACCGCCCATTCCATTTCGAAGAAAAGGGGATACTCGATTTCCACAGGACTGTCGATGGGGCGTGTCCGCGAAGCGGGGTTGAAGTAGGTCGCAAAGTCGATACCGCGCCCACCCAGCCATCGCTCGATGTCAGGCCCCGGCCTCCCGTACATTCCAAAGAAAAGACAGGGCCCCAACTCACGTGCGAATCGCCGTTGCTCCACCTGCTCGGGCCCATGGTGCAGACTCCGCCAGGAAAAGGTGGTAACCATGGTGAGGCAGCTGTGCCCGTCCGTGACCGCCGGCAGCAGGTACTGAGTCTGCCAGAGCATGTCTGCACTATCCCCTCCCAGCACGATGCCGATGGCCATCGAGTCGTGAGATTCCACCAGGGGCCACCAGCGCAGCAGGGCTTCGGAATATCGGGCTCGCTCAGCCGGGGTGGCCGCTCCGACCGCGATTACCCTGGGTCTTCCCGGCGGAAGGGGGTGCTGTCGGATCTCGGCAATCACCGCATCGTTCAGGTGAGCGCTTCTCAGGCTTGCCCGGGCCCGTTCCAGTTGGCTGGTGAGGCGCTCGAGCCTGGATGGCTCGCGGGGCACGAATCGCCGGCTCAAGGGATCCTGAGGGGGAGGCGGCAGGAGCGACACGGCCACGACTCCCGAGATCAGGGCCGTCGCGGCCAGCCAGCGGGAAAAGGTCAGCGCCATCGTGAGCTCCTGAGGCCGAAAGACAGGAGGATCACCGACCATGCGACAGCAGCGAAGGCCTGCCCGCCGCGCATCGTGGTTGGCGGTGGCCGGGCCGCGATCACCCGCTGGTGCCAGTCGGCAAGCACCTGTTCCCTCGCCAGGCCGGATGACCGGCGGAAACGTGCCTCCATGGGTTGACCGGCCGAACTCAGCAGAACGGGGTAGGACCCGGGTCCACCATGCTCCAGCACCACCCGGAGAAAGGTCGTGCGCGTAGGCGGGAGCAATGAGCTCGGAATAAGATCCGGAACACCCCGGAGCAGGGCGAGGCAATCCTGGTCCGAACCTTCCACACATCGGTCGTACGACTGGCGGGACTCTCCCGGCTGAAGAAAGGCACTGAGTTGAACCACCAGCTGTCTCCGGCCGGCCGGGCTGTACCATTCGGCCGCCGGATCGGCGGGTCGGGCGAGGGCCAGCGCTTCCCCGCAGGCCCGCGAGTCCGTCAGACACCGCTGCGCCACCGGCGCGGCCGAGGTAGCCAGGTCCAGGTAGGCGGCCGCAAAGGCGCCGCTCAGGTCGGTGGTGATCGGGGGTGGTGACTTCATCCAGTCGCGAAGCGCCTGGTCCTGGTGGAGCCACAGGTCCTGGCTGACCTGGGCAAGCAGGCTGATGGCCAACCCGCGAACCGGATCCTCCTCCGTCGCGAACACCAGCCTGGTGTGCGGAGGAAACCAGACGCGCCCCGGGGGAGAGTCCGTTGGTGGCTTCGGCAACACCGAGATCGGATACTGGCGAAGAATGGCGGCAACGCTGTCCTGGTATGTCAACGACAGGACATCCCATGCCATCCGGCCCCCTTGCTCCACCGTTTCCCCGAGCTCGGCGATCGTCAGTAACTCGAGCCCGCCTGAGCGGACCCGGATGAACCTCGCCATGGCTCGGTCCGCTTCGAGCGCGCGGAGCGAGTCCTCCTCCCGCCGCGCCTGTGCGACCTCGCCCTCCAGCCGCCGAACCCGCGCTTCCAATTCCCCGGCGGACTGGCCCTGAAGCGTAGCCGGGAGAATCACCAGTGCAGCCAGGAGCAATACCCTGCACCCTGCACGCTGCACGCTGCACCGTTTCTCAGACATCGATCAGCATCCAGCGGCCGGTGAAGATCTCGAACGGACCCGGCCACACGAAGAGACTGTTGGTGATGGGACTCAGGATGTCGATCTCAATTCCGGCCGCGCCGAGCAGCAGGTGGACCGCGACGATGGCGGCCCCGATGCCGAGCACGATTCCGGCTGTTTTTGGTGTTCCGGCGGAGATGGCGAACAAGGCGGTGTAGGAGAGAACCGCTGCCAGAGAGAAGCGGAGCGCCAGCGACCCGGCATATCCATTCAACCCGACCGGGATTCCACTCGTGCCGGTGGCCAGCATTCCGCCTATCCAGAGCGCGATAATTGGGGGAGCGATCAGGAGCAGTCCAGCCAGGTAACGCAGCCAGACGTAGCGCCACCGCTCAATCGGCAGAGAGAGCGCGTACACATGCCTTCCCCGGTGATCGGAGCTCCAGGCCGTCAGGCTCAACAACACCCCGATCGTCGCGGCGAGAATAGGATACCCAATGCCGAACGCCTGGAGCCTGAACACCACCTCGTAGTTGCTGTGGGCCTGTCCGATGCTTTGCACGGAGAGCGCGGGAACCGCAAATGCCGCCGCGGTCAACAGCAGCAGGAACATCCGGGCCCACTTCCACTGGGTATAGAGGATCTGGGCAAACACCGTGGACTGCTTCCCTGGAACCATCGGAATCGTGGTCATACGCCCGCCCTGGCCCCAACCGGAGCCGGAGAACGGGGCAGGGTGGAGCTGGTCCGTGCCGTGCGCAGCAGTTCCACGAAGGCTTCCTCCAGGTCGAGATCAATGATTTCCCGCAACATCCCGCCCTGCCGGGCGAAGTAGGATCCCATGTCTGCCTCCCACCCCCGAACCGACCAGGTTTCCCCCCCTCCCTGGCGCGACTCGCGCCCGAGGACAGTGAACGGAGCATCCACATGACTCTCTGGTGGGTTGGTGACTACTACCCGCTTGATGCCGTTCTTGAACATCAGCATCGGCAATTCGGTAATCAGATGACCCCGGTCCAGCACCCCGACCCAGTCGCAGACCCGCTCCAGCTCGTGTACCAGGTGGCTGGAGATGAAGACAGTCGCCCCCCGATCGGAGACGTAGTCGAGCAGGGCGCTGAGCAACTCCCGGCGTACCACCGGGTCGAGGCCATCGGTCGGCTCGTCGAGCACCAGGAGCTCCGGCTGCTGTGCCAGTGCCAAGGTGATCATCAGCTTTCCCATCTCGCCTTTGGAGAGACTGCGGATTCCCCGACTTCCCTCCAGTCCAAAACGGTGCAGCAGGTCGCTGGCCCAGGTTCCATCCCAGGTGGGATAGAAAGCGGCGTGAAAGCGCACCGACTCATCCACCGTGAGACTGAAATGCAGGTGCGGGCGCTCCGGCACATATCCGATTCTGCCCAGCGCATAACGAACTCGGCGAGGGATGGCCTCACCGAGCACGGTCATGTTTCCACTGGCTGGACGGAGCAGCCCGAGGAGCAGGCGGATCGTCGTTGTCTTGCCGGAGCCATTGGGACCAAGGAAACCATAGACGGCACCGGACCTGACCTGGATGGTGAGGTTCTCCAGGGCAAAGGATTTTCCCGGCCGGTAGCTCAGGTCCTTCGTTTCGATGGCATTAGTCATTGGACCGTCCTCCCAGTTCGTCGTCCAGCGCGACCTTCAGCTCCGCGAACGGAATCCCCAGTCGGCCGGCCTCGGCCAGCATGCCGCGAATCAGTTGTCGCGCCTGAATGCTGCGTTCCTCCGCTCGTTGCTCCGAAGGAATCGCCTTCACGAAGCTGCCGGCTCCCTGGCGCAATTCGACAAACCCGGCGCCTTCCAGATCGCGGTAGGCTTGGACCGCGGTGGCGGGGTTCACCCGGAGTCGGGCGGCCAGCTGCCGGACCGAGGGGAGGGGGTCACCCGGGGCAAGATCCCCCGCCGCGATGGCGACCCGGATGCGTTCAGCGATCTGGGCGTAGAGCGGGGTGGGGCTCCGGGGGTCGATGCGTTCGAACAATTCACTCCTAGTGTATCACTGTAGCAATACAGTGATATCTCAAGGCTGTTTTGTCAAGCGGCTGGGGCACCCTGGCCGGACTCTCCGCTCACGCGACCCGAACTCCGGCTGTATATTCCGCCTCCGCCGGAGCGCTGCCTCCTTTCTCATCTTATTGAACATCAAGGGTTTGTCCGTGTCCAAGATTCTCCCGCTCCGTTACCAGCCAGGCCTCCCTCTCGATCGCCTGATTCTCCGGGAACCGCCCCACTCCGAGGCCATTGAAATGGATGTGGTCTTCGTCGGGGCCGGGCCGGCCGGGCTGGCTGGCGCCATCGAACTGGCCCGGCTGGTCAAGCAGGACCAGGATGCGGGCGGCACCCTGGGCGAGGTCAGCATCGCGCTGCTCGAGAAGGCGGGCAGCCTGGGAGAACACAACCTCTCCGGCGCCGTGGTCAATCCCCGGGCGATGCGCAGTCTCTTCCCCGGCTTGTCGGACAGCGAGTTTCCCTTCCGGCAGCCGGTGACCGGCGAGTCGGTCCAGATGCTGACCGCCAGCCGGGCGCTGACAATCCCGGTGCCGCCGACGATGAAAAACCACGGAAACCACATCGCCAGTATCTGCGAGATCGTCCGCTGGCTGGGTGAGAAGGCAGAGGGCCTCGGCGTCAATATCTTTCCGGGGTTTCCGGTGGACTCGCTCCTGGTCCAGGAGACCCGGGTCATCGGCGTCCGTACCACGCCGAGCGGTCTGGAGCGAGACGGATCCCGGGGCCCCAACTATGCCGAGCCCACCGACCTGACGGCGAAGGTCACGGTGCTGGCCGAAGGCACCCGGGGACCGCTGGGCCAGGCCTGGCGGCAGTGGCAGGATATCGGCTCGCCCAATCCCCAGATGTTCGCGCTCGGCGTCAAGGAGATATGGCAGGTCAAGGCGCCGGTGGACCGCATCATCCATACGCTCGGTTGGCCGCTGCCTCCCGACGCTTTCGGCGGTAGTTTCCTCTACCCGCTGTCTCCCGAACTCGTAGCCCTGGGGCTGGTCGTCGGCACCGATTATCGCGACGCCAACCTCGATGTTCACGTCCTCCTCCAGCAGATGAAGCTGCACCCGTTCTTCCGCCCGGTGCTGGAAGGCGGCGAAATGTTGGAGTGGGGCGCCAAGACCATTCCGGAAGGCGGCTACCACTCGCTCCCCGAGCGGTTAAGCGGGGATGGCCTCGTGATGATCGGCGATACGGTGGGATTCGTAGATGTCCCCTCGCTCAAGGGGATTCACTACGCGATGGAGTCGGGCATGCTGGCGGCACGGGCCATCTTTGCGGCGCTCAAGGCGGGCAGTGCGAGCGGGGCCTCCCTGGCCGCCTATGACCGGTCCATCCGCGAGAGTTACATCGTCCAGGACATGAAGAAGACCCGGAACATGCGGCTGGCGTTCAAGTCCGGCTTCGTCGCCGGGGGGGTCAAAGCCGGCCTGATGACGCTCACTGGAGGCCGGTTGCTGGGCGGCCGGATCACAGCCCCGGAGGATGCGGCAGAAGAGAAAGTGGTGACGCCCGCTCAGCCGTTCGTGCCGGACAACGTGCTGACCTACAGCAAGGTGGACGCGGTGTTCAAGTCTGGCAACCAGACCCGCGATTCCATTCCGGCCCATCTGGTGGTGGGAAAGGACGTTGGCGGCGATGTCGCCGAGTTCTACAGCCACGTGTGTCCGGCCGGAGTGTACGAGCGGGTGGGAGACGAGTTGCGGGTCAACGCTCCCAACTGCGTGGACTGCAAGGCTACCGACGTCCTGGGCCCGCGCTGGACTCCCCGCGAAGGAGGCAGCGGCCCCAAGTACCGGACCATGTGACGGTGCGGCGCCCGAGCGGGTCGTTTCACCTCCACCGGCTATGGCGGACCCCGGACCCCCTTCTGCTGGATGCCGGCGCCGAAGGGGAAGTGCTGGTGGCCCGGATCCGGCTGTTTATCTGTGCCACCCTGGTCCTTATCCCGGTCTTCGGGCTCCGGGGTTCGACCAGCGACGAGACCATGGTCGGGGTCGGGGCCACGCTGGTGGCGCTCATCATCGCGATCGCGGTGTACTTGCTGGTCAAACAGGATTTCTACCGGCCCTGGCTCGGCATGCTCACCAGCCTGCTCGACGTGACGCTGGTGAGCGCGGCCCTCGCGATGTTTCTCCTTCTCGAGCAGCCCCACACGTCAGTCAACAGCCGGGTCATCTTCGAGGCCTATTTCCTTGCCATCGGCGCGACCAGCCTGCGCTATGATATCCGGATCTGCCTGGCGGCCGGGGCCCTGGGCATCGCCCAGTATTTCAGTATTGTCTGGTTCGCCTCGTCGTACTGGGACCTGAACAATCCCCTCTTCGCGCCCTTCCGCTACGGATTTTTCGACTGGGGGTCCCAACTCTCCCGGCTCATCCTGATGTTCATCGCCGCGGTGCTGAGCGCGGTCGTCGTGCTGCGGGCCCAGCGGCTGCGGCGGCTCTCGACCAGCGACCGGCTGACCGGGTTGATGAACCGGGGCTATTTCGACGAGCGGATGACGTCAGAGGTGAGCCGAGCCCGGCGCTACGGCCACCCGATGTCGGTGGCCATGATTGACGTGGACCACTTCAAGCGCTTCAACGACACCATGGGCCATGCCGCCGGGGACGCGGCCCTCCAGGTCCTCGCCGATACCATCAGGCACTCGCTCCGGCAGAGCGATATTGTGGCCCGCTACGGGGGCGAGGAGTTCGTGGTGATCATGCCGATGACTACCCTGGCCCAGGCGGCCGAGAAGCTGGACGCCATGCGCCTGGCGGTTGCCAATCTTGTCATCGACGTCCCCAAGCGGGGGGCGCAGGCCCAGCTCACGATCAGTGCCGGCGTGGCCTGTCTTCCCGAGGACGGCGTTCAGGATGACGACCTCCTGGACATTGCGGATCGCCGGCTCTTCCTGGCTAAACAGGGGGGGCGGAATAAAATCGGCCGGGCAGGGGGGCAGAACCAGATGCGGGATGGTAGGGCGACAAGGCCTTGATTGTAACAGAATCGTAGTATTATTCACATCTTAGCAATGTTTTGCAGTTTGGCAACACCTGTCGGCATAATGTGTTATGCTGTTCAGTAAGGTTATCAAGATTATTGTGAATAGTTTGTTGATATTGACCGCCCTCCCGATCATCCTATGTTAGCCCCCTGCATTCGTGTTGTTTGAGAAGGCCCCTTCGCCAGAGGGTCGTTGTGGTTCGATTCGACCGGTCCACCCCGGTATGGAAAGGGGTGGGCGCCGGTCGGAGCCTTGTCGGGTTTGGTGAGCAGGCGCACGGCGGAGGATTGGCGGCCCCCACAAATTGACCTTGCGGCACGGCGGTACGTCAGCAGAAGAAAGGCCTCAGCGCCTTTACCCCAACGGCCCTGCTGACGTACCCCGCGCTGCTTTTTTTATTCCTGGAAGGTGTTACAACTTTCCGGCCTCCCCGATTCCAGCCCCCGCCGGAGCCACTCCACCCGTTGTGAAGAACTTCCGTGGGTCCAGGTTTCGGGGCTGGCGGCGCCACCTCCCATGCGCTGCAGGCGGTCATCTCCAATGGCCGCTGCGGCATTCAGACCTTCCTCAACGTCCCCCGGCTCGAGAGTGACCTGTCCCGCAGTCTGGTGGCCCCAGACCCCGGCATAGCAGTCCGCCTGCAGTTCCAGCCGCACTGAAAGGTCATTCGCGGCATCGGGCCGCTGCTGTTGAGCGGATCGGACCTGGTCGCTGATCCCGGTCAGTTGCTGGACATGATGGCCGATCTCGTGCGCGACGACGTAGGCCTGAGCGAAGTCTCCCGGGGCGCCGAACCGTTCATGCAGTTCACCGAAGAAGCCAAGGTCGAGGTAGACCTGCTGGTCCGCGGGGCAGTAGAACGGCCCCGATGCCGACTGGCCCACCCCGCACGCCGTGGACGTGGCATCCCGGAAGATGACCAGCCGGGCATCCTGGTATCGCTGGCCCGCTGCCGAAAAGATGCGTGACCAGGTGGCCTGGGCATCGTCCAGCACGTCGGACATGAAGTCCATCTGCAACTCTTCTTCCGGCGTTCCCACATAGGGCGTACCGTCGGCGGCGGGAGCCACCCCCGGGTCGCCCCCGCCGCCCGCCATCGAGAGGAAATCCTTCCCGAAAACCAGGCTCAGGACCAGGAGGAGGACGGTGCCACCCACCCCCATCCCCACGCCGCCCATTCGCATGCCCCGGCGGTCTTCAATGTTCGCGCTCCGGCCACCCCGTGTCCATCGCATAACCACTCCCGGAAGGGTTTCCCCGAATAAACGCTGGCCGGCTGAACGCCGCTGTGGCAAATGACCCGGAAGCGAGATTCGGATAGCGGATTCCCAAGCGCGGCCTGCAGGTCAGCCAGAAATCGGGAACTTTCATCTGCAATCGCTTCACCGCAGTTTCGCCGCCCACTGTTTCCGCAGCTTGGCGACCTTGGGGGCCACCACCGCCCGGCAGTATCCCTGGTCCGGGTTCCGGGCGTAGTAGTCACGGTGGTACGCCTCGGCGGGATAAAACGCGATCAAGGGAGCCACCTCGGTGACGATCGGTGCGGGGAAGACCCGCTCCTCGTTCAGCAGCGTGATCATGGCCTCGGTTTCGATCCGCTGGCTGGCTGTCTCATAGAAAACGGCCGACCGGTACTGGGTGCCCGTGTCCGCACCCTGGCGATTGAGAGTGGTCGGGTCATGGATAGTGAAAAAGATCTCAAGCAGCTCCCGAAAACGTATCTGGGCCGGGTCAAAGGTGAGCCGGACCGCTTCGGCGTGTCCGGTCTCTCCGCCGCATACCGCCTCGTAGGTCGGGTCGGCACCCTTGCCGCCGGTGTAACCGGATTCGACCTTCTCTACCCCGCGGACATTGAGAAAGACGGCCTCCAGGCACCAGAAACACCCGCCCGCCAGCGTCGTGACCTCTTGTGCTTCGCTCATCTTCATCCTTCGCCGAAAATTTTGATGATTACCCGCTTGCGGCGCTGACCGTCCCATTCCCCATAAAAGACCCGCTGCCAGGGTCCGAAATCGAGGCGGCCGGCGGTGATCGGGATGATCACCTCGTGGCCCATCACGAGGCTCCGGAGGTGCGCTGCGGCGTTGTCCTCCCCCGTCTCATTGTGCTGGTACCGCCCGGGGTCCCAGGGGGCCACCGTATGCTCCAGCCAGTGAAGGATGTCTTTCCAGAGGCCCGATTCATGGTCGTTGACGAATACCGAAGCGCTGATGTGCATGGCCGAAACCAGCACGAATCCTTCCCGGATGCCGCTCGCGGTCACCTGCTCGGCCACCTGGTCGGTGATGTCGATGATCTCCTGACGCTTCCTGGTCTCGAACCAGAGGTAGTGGGTGTGGGTGGGCATGGATGATAAAAAGGGGCCAGGGGGCAAGGGGGCAAGGGGGCAAGGCAGCCCGGAGCGCCGCGACCCACTGACCCACTGACCCACTGACCCACTAAACCCACTAAACCCACTAAACCCACTAACCCACTAACCCACTAAACCCCCGGAAGCACCTCCAGTGCCCGCTCCGCCTCCCTCGCTTCTCGCTGCCCGGCGTCCACATCAACCTTGAGAAGGAGCCAGGCTCCCAGGACAAAGAACCCGATGACTGAGAGGATCGACAGTCGAGTGGAGCCGGTGGCGGCGATGACCACCGCGATAATGGCTGGGCCGAAGACGCCGGCAAACTTCTCGAAGACCGCGAAGAATCCGAAGAACTCGCCCGACTGGTGCCTGGGGATCATGCTGGCGAAGAGCGACCGGCTGATCGCCTGGGTGCCGCCCTGGACCATCCCGACCAGCACCGCCAGGATCAGAAAGTGGAGGGCCGTCGTCATGAAGTAGCCCAGGATGCTGATCCCGGCATAGACCAGCAGGCCCAGGAAGATGGACTGCTTGGTGCCGATCCGATCGGCGAGCATCCCGTACAGGAAGGCAAAGGGGACCCCTACGAACTGGACCAGGAGGATGGATGCGATCAGGGCGCCCCGCCCGATGCCCACCTCGGTGCCGTAAATGGTCGCCATTCGGATGATGGTGCCGATGCCGTCGTTATAGACCAGGAACGCCAGCAGCATCAGGAAGGCGTTCCGGTATCCGCGGAGTTGCCGGAAGGTTGCCGACAACTGGCGCAGGGCGGCCGAGAGCGGGGGACGCGGGGGACCTGGAGCGGCCCGCCGGGCCGGTTCGGCCACCCGCCGGAAAAGCGGAATGGAGAACAGCAGCCACCAGACCGCGACCGAGAGGAAGGCCAGCCGGGTGGGCAGGGTTGCCTGTTCCGGCGAGATGCCGGCGCCGTGCGGCAGGCCGAACCATTCCGGCTTCTGGATCCAGGCCAGGTTGAGGGCCAGCAGGAGTCCGGAGCCGAGGTAGCCCAGCGCATACCCGGCGGTAGAGACCCGGTTGATCTCTTCGGGCCGGGCCACGTGCGGCAGCAAGGCGTCATAGAACACGAAGCTGCCGTTGGCTCCGATGTTGGCGGCCACGAAGAGGCTGGCCGCGAGCAACCAGTCACCCCGCTGGATGAAGAACATCATGCCGACCGCGGCCACGCCCATCAGCATGAAGGCGGCCAGCAGCCGCTTCTTGGCGCCGGCATAGTCGGCGATCGTCCCCAGCAGGGGGGAAAGCGCCGCGATGAGGGCGAGGCCGATGGTCGTGGCGATGGTGAAGCGGAAGGTGGCGACCCGGGGCGGGAGATCGGCCGCCGCGACGGCCGAGAAGTAGATCGGGAAGATGGCGGTAATGATTACCACCATGAACGCCGAATTGGCCCAGTCGTACATCGCCCAGGCCACCAGGGCCGGGCGATGGAGGCCGAGACGGGCGCGCCAGGTATGGTCGGGCAGGGTCGGGTTGGTCACCGGGAAGGGCGGGGAAGAGAAGGCTCAAAGGTACTGCGGGCGGACCGGCGCAACAACGCGCCGGGCCGCAGGTCATCCCTGCGAGGCCGGCCTCGCGATGGCGGCGGCCCGCCGGGTCTTCCGGATGGACAGCAGGACCGCGCCGGTCAAGGTCAGCAGGATGATGCCCAGCGATAGCGTGATCGGCAGGTGGACCCATTTGGCCAGCACCATCTTGATCCCCACGAAAATCAGAATGGCCGCCACGCCGGGTTTCAGGTACTCGAACTTGTCCAGCATTCCAGCCAGGATGAAGAACAGGGAGCGCAGGCCGAGGATGGCAAACACATTGGACGAATAGACAATAAAGGGATCCCGGGTGACCGCAAATATCGCCGGGATGCTGTCCACCGCGAACACCAGGTCGGTGGTCTCGATGATGATCAGCACCAGCAGGAGCGGCGTGGCGACCAGTTTGCCCCGGTGCCGGGTAAAGAAGCTCTGCCCGTGGTACGAGGTGGTAAACGGCAGGATGCGCTGGGTCAGGCGGACCACCGGGTTCTTCTCCGGCTCGATCCGGGTCTCGCCGGCCTTGAGCATCTTGATGCCGGTGAAGATGACGATGGCCCCGAAGACATAGATGACCCACTCGAACTGTTCCAGCAGCAGAGCGCCCAGCAGGATCATGATGAATCGCATGACGATCGCGCCGATGATGCCCCACTTGAGCACCCGGGGCTGCAACTCGGCGGGCACGCTGAAATACTGGAACACCAGGATGAACACGAACAGGTTGTCCACGCTCAGCGACAGCTCGATGATATAGCCGGTGTAATACTCGAGCGCGTGCTGGGTGCCTTCCCGGTGAAGCAGGAACAGCCCGAAGAGGAGCGCCAGGCTGACCCACCCGGCACTCCAGCTGGCGGCCTCCTTGAAGCTGAGCACATGCGACTTGCGGTTGAACACGCCGAGGTCCAGCGCCATCAGGATGATGACGATGGCGCTGAACCCGATCCAGACGCTGAACCCGTGATCGCCCACTTAGCGGCCCGCCGCCATCGCCTCGAGCCGGGCTACTCGCTCCTCGGTGGGTGGATGGGTGCTGAAGAGCTTCATCACGCCGCCGCCATGGGCCGCGAGCGGGTTGACCTGGGCCAGCGCGGCCACCGCCGGCTGGACATGCATGGGAATCCGGTGGGCCATGGCGTCCAGCCGGCGAAGCGCGTTGGCGAGCGGCAGGGGCCGGCCCAGGATATCGGCGCCCACCCGGTCGGCTTCGAACTCGCGCTGCCGGCTGACCGCGAACTGGATGAGCATCGCCGCGATAGGCGCGACGATGATCGCGGCGATCTGGAGCACCGGGTGGCCGCCCTCATCGTCCCTGCCGCCAAACATCAGCAGGTAGGGCAGGTAGCCGATGGCCCCGGCGATGCCGGCAGCGACGGTCGAGATCAGCATGTCCCGGTTCTTGATATGGGCCAGCTCGTGGGCGATCACGCCTTCGAGTTCTTCGGGCGGCATGTACTTCATGATACCGGTGGTGACCGCCACCACCGCCCGGCTCGGGCTCCGGCCGGTGGCAAACGCGTTGGGCTGCTCCTGCGCCGCGACCGCGACCACCGGCATGGGAAGCCCGGCTCGCTGCCGCAGCCGGTCCACCATCGCGTACAACTCCGGCGCCTCCTTCTCCGTGACGACCTGGGCCCGGTACATCTTCAGCACCAGTTTGTCGGAAAAGAAGAACATGATAAAGTTGAAGAGGGATCCCAGTACCAGCGCCATGACGAGGCCGCTGCTGCCGCCGACCACCTGCCCCACCGCCATGAAGAGGGCGATCAGGCCCCCCATCAGCAGGAAGGTCTTCATGTTGTTCATGTGACGCCTCCACAGGGTTAAAACACAAAAGCGAGACCTCGCCGCGGCATGCGCCGGACGAAGGTCTCGCTCTGACGACTCAGCGGATTGGTTCCGCTCGTCCCTGCTGGACCGTGCCCGGCGAGAAGCCGAACAGTCTTGACGATCCAGCCGTCCGCCCCAGGGCGGATAAGCTACTCCCCTTCAACGGCTGGAAAGTACCTGCGCCGAGCCGTTCCGTCAATCCGGCCACCGCCAGAACTCATTGCTCCCGGGCGACTTAAAGACGTACTTTGCGGGAATGAGCGCTCCCCGAGCATTGACGACCCTGGAACGCGGCCAGTTGGCGTCCTTTGCCCGGGCCCTCGATCTGGACCGGGTCCTGATCTACGATCGCACCACCCGGGCCGCCCGCGCCATGACTTTCCTCACCCGCGCCGCTCCCATTGCCATCGGTTACCGCATCTTCACCCCGGGGCCCCTCCGCTTGCCGGTCCTGGCCCACGAGCTGGCCCACGTCGCCCAGTACCGCCGGTGGGGCTGGCTGCGCTATCTCGCCAGGGGCGCCTGGAACCAGGTCGTTCTCCGGACCCTGATGCGGCGGGATGTATATCGGTGGGAGCCGGAGCCGGGAAGGGCGTTCGAGGAATACGGCATGGAGCAGCAGGGGCAGATCGTGCAGGAGAGTTTCGAGGCCGGCTCACCGCGTCAGGCCGCAGCCCTCCACCTGTCACCGTACCGGCCTCCTTGACGGACGGTCCTTCTGCTTCGTCTCCGAGGGCCGAGGCGCACCAACGCCGAGGCCATCGAATCAAACTACTCGACATTCCAGGATCCGCTGCCTGTTCACCGGGGTTAGAACGGCGGGGTTCCCGCCGCCACCGGATCATCCCTCAGGATCGCTACCACCTCCGACCCCGCCGCCGTCTCGAATTGTCCTTCCGGAATCACCAGCAAGGCATTGGCCTTGACCATGGAGGTCAGGATACCCGACCCCTGGGGGCCGGTGAGGGCAGCCTCCCGGCCATTTTCTGTCTCGGTGACTACGGCCCGGAGGAAATGCTGCAGCCTGGGCTTGAGCGAGACCGGGGCCGCCATGCGCACCGGCACTCCGCGCCGGAAGGGCAGGGCATGGCCCGCCATCGCCCGGATGGCGGGCCGGACGAATAGCTCAAAGGTGACCATGGTGCTGACCGGGTTGCCAGGAAGGCCGACCCAGGGAACCGGCCCCAGCAAGCCAAACCCAACCGGCGCTCCGGGCCGCATCCTCAGCTTCCAGAACTTGAGCTCGCCATCCATGTCCGCGATGACCTCGCGCAGGAAATCATGCTCCCCCACGCTGATCCCGGCGCTGGTCACCAGCAGGTCGCATTCCCGCGCCGGTTCCAGGTGGGTCCGCAGGCTTTCCCGGCTGTCGGCTGCGATCCCGAGGTTTACCGGCTGGCCGCCCGCCAGGCGCACCAGCGCCATGAGGGTGTGGGTATTGGAACTGGCAATCTTTTCACCCGACAGGATCCGGTCGGCCTGGTCCACGTCCACGATTTCGTCTCCGCTGCCCAGGATAGCCACCCGGGGCTGCCGGTACACCAGGGGCTGGGCCACCGCCAGTGAGGCGAGCACGCCCAACTCAGCCGGTCCCAGAGCCATTCCCGCTTCCAGCGCGAGCCCGCCCCGGGCCAGGTCCTCTCCCGCCTTTCGCCAGTTGACGCCGACATCACGGTCGCGGGAGACCGACACGGTGTCGGCGCCGTAATCGGTGTCCTCCTGGCGGATCACGCTGTCGGCCCCATCCGGAAGCCGGGCGCCGGTAAAGATGCGGGCCGCCTCGCCGGATACCACGGGATGCCGGGGTGCCTGGCCAGCCGCAATGTGCTGGGTGACCCGGAGCCGCACCGGCCTCTCCGCCGAGGCGCCGCGCACGTCTTCGCCCCGGACGGCGTAGCCGTCCATGGCCGAATTCGTATGGGGAGGGATGTCCAGCGGGGCGATCACCGGCTCGGCGAGCACCGCGCCGAGCGCGTCATCGAGGGGTACCCGGAGGGCGGGCTGCCGCGCGACGTGCTGCAGGATCTCCAGCGCCGCCTCGCGGGCCGTCAGCCCGGTCATACCGGAGCGGCCTTCTCCCAGGCGATGGCCGCAAGGAGCTGGAGCCAGATAGTATCCTTGAACCGGAGCACCGGGCACCCGGCGTCGAAATGCGCGTCATCGGTCACGACAGCAGCCCACTCCGCGGCGTTGGATGCGGCGGGGTCGTAGATCGGCGTTGTTGCGACCGCCGAGCGGAACACTTCGATCTTGGGGAGTGGATGAGCCTTGAATCCCTCGACCAGGACAATATCCGCCTCGGCCAGGTACCGGCGGGCGAGCGTCACCGGGTCGGTGTCATCTGGGCTGCGTTCGATCACCGCCCGCACCTCCGGCGAAGCAATCAGCACCCGCTCGGCTTTGCCTTCGTGAAAGTGGCGCCAGGTATCGGTGCCGGGAGTATCGAGGGCCGCGGGGTGGGACGCGTGCTTGATGGTCATGATCCGGCGGCCGCGCCGGGCCAGCTCGCTCGCCAGGGCAACGACCAGGGTGGTCTTGCCCGCGTTCTTCCGGCCTATGATTGAAATGATCCTCGTTGCCACAGCGCGTTCGCCTCGGCGAGGTCGTCTGGAGTGTTGAGGTTGAAGAACAGGGAGGCCGGGTCGCCCAGCTCCCGGACCCGGGCGACAGGGAGGATACCCGTGTTGACTTCCTGATGGAAGGCGATTGCCCGGCGGTCGCCCCGGTCCAGCGCGGCCTCGATGGCGGCGCGGCAGGCGGGCCCGTAGGCGGCGCAGAGTGGCTCGACGCCGCGGCGCCCATCGCTTTCCGGAAGAAAGGCGTCGTGGTCGGCGAGGCCACGGGCAAGGGCACGGATGAGAGCCACGGTGACGAAGGGCATGTCCCAAGCGGCGACGACCACCGGCGCCGGGCCCTCCGCAACCGCGGTCAGGATGCCGCCCAGCGCGCCGAGTCCGGGACGGGTATCCGAGACCACCCGGAGGCCGGGCTTCCAGTCCGCGGCATCAGGAGCATTGGCGACCAGGAGGGGAAGATCGCCCAGCGCCTCGGTCAGGACATCGGCCAGTCGGTCGAGGATGCGCCGGCCTCCGACAATTTCCAGCCCCTTGGGCCGGCCGCCGTACCGGGTGGCGCCTCCGCCGGCGAGGATGGCTCCGCGGACTCGAGGCACGCCGTTGCAGCCGGCCGCGGCCCTAGTACCGTCGGCCTCGACGCCGCTCCAGGACCACATCGAACCCGAAGGTCATGCTCCATACGTGCTGGTAGCTGAGCTTGTGCGGCGGTTCCAGGTTGGGAGTTCCGAAGGTGGGTCCGGTCACCTCGTCGATACCCACGATGTTGTCGCGCACTTCCCAGCGCAGCTGGTACCCCCGTCCCAGCGCGGCCGTAAAGCCGGCGCCCAGGCCCACCACCGGGCTGACCTGCCGGCGGCTGGGATCGTCGTACACGGTGAACCGGGTGTCTTCCGAGCTCCCGTTGCTGAAAAACCCGTCGGTCTGGATCGGGCTGTGCTGGCTCACCACGACCCCGACATGGAGCCGGGCGTAGGGCGAGATGACCCGCCGGCTCATGACCCGGTACATGGTGCCAACGCCCAGGCTCACTGCGCTGCCGGGGGAATCGCCGTTGATGCTGTTACAGATCTCCGCGGCGCGCCCGGAACCACTGGAGAAGGTGATCTCGCAGCCATCCTCGAAGCCCAGGCCCAGCAGCATCGCCTCGCCGGTGATCCCCCAGTGTTCGCTGGGGAAATAGGTGCCATGGAAGACAATCGCCAGCGATCCCCTGGTGCGGCGCGCCAGCGACAAGGTGTCCACCGTACTGGCCGCCGTGAAAATCGGCTGGTTGCCGATGGACCAGAGATTGGTGCCGGTGGTGGCGCCGGCCGAGAGCCCCAGGCTGAGGCGGGCCTGGTCGGCGGTACGCTGGGCAAAGAGCGGCGTCGGGGCTATCAGGACCAGGGAAGCGAGGGCTAGCCAGCGTATGCGCATCACGGCCTCAGCAAGTTGTGGTGTTCTACCGCAAGACAATAGTCCATGACCACCGGGATCCCTGCTGTCTCGACCTGGCGGGCGGCCTCGTCGTGAACGACGCCGAGTTGCAGCCACAGTAGCCGGGGCCGGACCGCGAGGATCTGGGGCACCAGCCCCGGCAGCGCGGCGGGCTGCCGGAAAACGTTGACGATATCGATGGGTCCGCCTGCCGCCGCCGAAGCCAGATCGGGGTGCACGGTCTCCCCCAGGATGGGTACCGAGGTTGCCGGCCGCACCGGGATGATCGTGTACCCGGCCTGCTGCAGATAGCGCGACACCGAGTGACTGGGGCGGGCCGGCCGGGGACTCAACCCGACCACCGCGATGCGCCGGGCCTCCCTCAGGATCCCCTCGGCCGCCGCAGGCAGAATCGGCATCAGCTGCAGGCCTCGGCGCCGTGCACCTGGGGCGCTCCGCTCACCGCCCGCCCGATCAGCCGCATGCCAGTGCGGCGGGCGATTTCTACCGCGAGGGTGGAAGGCACCGACGGGGTCGCGATATAGGCGATGCCGGCCCGGGCTCCCTTCCACGCCAGTTCGGCGGAGATCCGCCCCGTCACCAGGAGACCCAGGCCCGCGACCGTGTCCCGGGCCAGCAGCGCCGCCCCCACCACCTTGTCCACCGCGTTGTGCCGGCCGATATCCTCGGCGTGATACCGAAGCTGGCGCCCATCGGTCAGCGCGGCGGCATGGATGCCGCCGGTGTCGCGGTAACGCTCGCCCCGGGCAAACAGCTCCTTGAACGCGGTCCGCAAGGCCCCGAGGTCGGGGAGCGGGGCCCGCGACGGCTGGGACACCGCGGCGGCCGGGTCCGCCAGGAAAGTGGAGACGGCCCCGCACCCGGAGGCCAACACAGGCCGCCGGCCTTCGGCTTCCACCAGGGAAACCCGGTGGGCGGGAATGGTGACCCAGAAGCCGAGATCGGTGGCACAGGGCCGCAGCGTCAGCCCGTCGATGGTATCGACGTAGCCCTCACCGTGGAGCCACCCCACCGCGAGTTCCTCCAGCAGGTCGGGCGTGCACATCCAGGTGACCGCCGGGCGACCATTGACCTCCAGCCACACCGGGACCTCTTCCACCACCGCCTCGGCCGACATCCGGCCCCCGCGTTTGGGCGCCGGCTGGATGTCAGGGCTTTCCGGTGCAGTCGGCATGCAGCGTGGGATCCTCCGCGACGCGAACCCTGAGGAGACGCAGACCGGCCGGAAGCCGGGCCGCGATGCGGGCATACAGAAGGGAAGCTAGCGCCTCGCAGGTCGGGAGGGGACGGCCGGACGAGAATTCGGGGAGATCGGTGTTGAGCCGGCGGCCGGAAAGGCGGTCGAGGACCTCCTCCTGGAGCACCCCGTCGAGCCAGGCGAGATCGACGATCATGCCGGTGGCCGGGTCCGGCGCCCCCGCCACGGTCACCGCGCAGGAGTACTGGTGTCCGTGGTAGTCGGCCACCGGCCCGAAGTGGCCCCGATTCTCCTGGTCGCTCCAGTCGGCGCGCCACATCCGGTGGGTCGCGGGGAAGGAGAGAGAACGGGTGAGGGAGAGCATGGCTGATCAGCGAGTGATCCTGGGGGATGGATCAAGGATGGCACGATCAAGGGCGAGGCGGTGATCGCGAACCATCAGAATGCGAAGCCAATACCACCAATCACCCACCAGCCGCTGGTCCATTCGTTGTCCTTCCCATTGGTGATCACGGCGTTGGGATCTTCCTCGGTGCCCGGTTCGGCTTCCGGCTCGTCCAGGTAGGCGGCGGGGTACTTGAGCTTCCAGAAGTGGCGCCGGGCCTCCAGCCGGAGCTGGATCTTCTGTCCCAGGAAATAGCGTACCCCCGCGCCCGGGGAGATTGAAAAGCGTTTGCCGAAATCGAACCCGCTGGTGTCGGCCCCGGTGTTGCTGGCAATGGCGTATCCGAGGCCGCCGGTGATGAAGGGCTGCAGGTTATGCCAGGTCTTGCCGCCGGTCAGGTTGAACTGCAGCGCGGCCTCGATGAGGACGACGCTCTGGTCCACCGGCCCGGTCACCCGGGAGGCCACGCTGTCGTCGGCGTCCACGATGAACCGCTCGAGATCCATGTAGGAGGCCGTCAGGCCCCCCTCGATGAACCCGCTCATCCGGAATCCGAAGCGGAGGCCGTACGTGTTTCCATGGTGAGGGCCGATCCGGAGTTCGCCGCCCTCGCCGCCGAGGCGTCCAAAGAGCGGTGTCACCGAGGAGCCGAAGCGGACGTCGCGGTAGGGCGACCGGGACGGCGGGTGGCCCACCTGGCTCCAGGCCGCGGGCGCTGTCGCCAGCAGGAACGCGGCCACCAGGAGGCCTCGCCGTCCAAACACACATGCCGCCATGATCAGTCTCCCATCGCTCGAAGGTCCCGGCCCGTCATCTCCGGCGGCGGCTCCAGGCCCAACAGGTTAAGAACAGTCGGTCCCACATCGCAGAGGGCGCCCCCGGCCCGCAGTTCCGTGGCCCCGGCATTGACGGCGACGAACGGAACCGGGTTGGTGGTGTGCGCGGTATGGGGCCCGCCCGTTTCCGGATCGACCATCTGCTCGCAGTTGCCGTGGTCCGCCGTCACCAGCAGGGCTGCACCGGTGCGCTCCACGGTAGCCAGCACCCGCCCCAGGCACTGGTCCACCGTCTCCACCGCCCTGATAATGGCCGGGATCACCCCGGTGTGGCCCACCATGTCCGCGTTGGCGTAGTTGCACAGGATGAAATCGTGCTGCCGGGCCTCGATCGCGCCGCAGAGCACATCGGTGATGCCGGCGGCGCTCATTTCCGGCGCCAGGTCGTAGGTCGCCACCTTCTGGGAGGCGACCAGCCGCCGCTCTTCGCCGGCGTAAGGCACTTCGTTGCCACCGTTGAAGAAATAGGTAACGTGGGGGTATTTCTCCGTTTCCGCCGTGCGCAGCTGCGTCCGTCCCCGGTCGGCCAGCACCTCGGCCACGATCCTGGCCATACTGAACGGTGGGAAGGCGGCCGGAATCGGATAGGTCTGGTCGTACTGGGTCATGGTGACCATGGACAGGCGCGGGCGGTTCGCCACCGGAAACCCGGCGAAGTCGCGGATCATCAGGGCGCTGACGATCTGCCGCATCCGGTCGCTTCGATAATTGAAGCAGAAAACGCCATCGCCGTCGCGGAGCGTGGCGACCGGCTGGCCGCCGTCCTCCAGCACAATGGGGCGGACGAACTCGTCGGTTTCTCCCCGGGCGTAGGCGGCCAGGACCGCGCCGGCCGGATCCTCCGCCCGAACCCCGGTGCCGTGGACCATGGCGTCGTACGCCAACCGGGTCCGGTCCCAGCGCTTGTCGCGGTCCATGGCGTAGTAGCGCCCGGTCAGGGTCGCGATGCGGGCCCGCCCGCCCGATATCCGCCGAAGATCCTCCTGCAGGGTCCGCACTACGTCGCCCGCCGAGGTGGGCAACGTGTCGCGCCCGTCGAGAAACCCGTGGATGGCGATGCGCCCAACGCCCTGCCGGACCCCGAACTCGACCGCCGCGAGGAGATGGTGGTCGATCGCGTGCACGCCGCCCGGCCCCAGCAGCCCCATGAGATGCAGGGTTCCCCCGGCCCCGGCGAGGGCGGTGCCCAGGTCCACCAGCGAAGGAAGGGTGTAGAAATCTCCCGTCTCGATGCTCTGGGTGATCCGCACCAGGTCCTGGGGAACCACCCGGCCGGCGCCCAGGTTGAGATGGCCAACCTCGCTATTGCCCATCTGCCCGGGCGGAAGGCCGACCGCCAGCCCGCTGGCGTCGAGCAGGGTCCGGGGACCCCGTTCCCAGAGTCGGTGCCAGACCGGAGTCGCGGCGAGCTCGATGGCGTTGGCCTCGGACTCAGGGCGATATCCCCATCCGTCCAGGACCACCAGTACCACGGGCGCCCGCAGTCCTCCCAGGTTTGACATGGCTCTCCGGAGTTTCTACAATGCGATATGCCGACTGACGCGCCGCAATCTAGCCCGGCCCTGAGCCGGCTACCAGCCTGTATCCTGGCTGTCCTGCTGCTCCTTTCCGCTCCTGTCGTTGCGCAGGAGCGGTTTCGTGTGACCAGTGACGTCTCCTTCCGGAAATCGGCCAATGGCGTGGTCCTCGGCACCCTGGCTCGCGGGACCGAACTCACGCTCCGGAAGACCGAGGGGAGCTGGGCCGAGTTCCGGCTGGAGGGCTGGATCTACAACCAGTCCATCAGTCCCGATTCGCGCGACGGCTTCGATGTCGTCACCCGGAGCCGCGAGAACATCCGGGCGGAGCCGAACGGCACCGTGGTCGCGCGGGCGTCGCTCGGCGCCCTGTTCCACCGGGATGAGCAGCGCAACGGCTGGAGCCGGGTCCGCCGCGACGTATGGATTCCCCGTGCCGCGATCCAGTCGCTCAGCAATCCCCCCGCTACGGCCCAGCGGCCCCCGGCGCGCGATACGGCCCGGCGCGCTGCCCCGGCGGCTCGCGATACCGCGGCCGCGATCGGTGCCGGCCTCACCGGGGCGGCCCCTCCTGGCAGCCACGTGGAGCTCGCCGGCGCCACCCGGCTCCTGACCACTCCGGACGGCACCAGCCTGGGAACGCTCGAAAAAGGCGGCCGGGCTCGGGTGGTGAGCCGCTCCGGCGAGTGGGTGCGCGTCCAGGTGGAGGGCTGGGTGCGGGAAGGCGATACCCGCCCGGCCAGTGACAGCGGCACCCTCGCGGGGATCACCGCCGCCGAGGTGCGGGCCGCGCCGGCCCAGTTCGTCGGTAAAGTGGTCGACTGGCGGGTGCAGTTCCTCGCGGTTCAGAAAGCCGACGAGCTCCGCCCCGAGATTCCCTCCGGCCGGCACTATCTCCTGACCCGTGGCCCGCTCCCGGAATCCGGGTTCGTCTACGTGATCATCCCCGCCGACCAGGTCGAGCGATTCCGGAGCCTGACTCCGCTGCAGGAGATCATGGTGCGGGGAACCATCAAGGCCGCCTCCACCCGCTACCTGCCTAACCCGGTGCTGGAGCTGGTGGCGCTGGTCAACACCCCGTGAGCAATCCGCTCCCGCCACCTGTCAATAACTTCCGATGAACGATCTGCTGAAACAGCGCATTCTCCGGCGGCTGGAGGCCCTGAGCGACGAGCGGGGGTTCCAGGTGATGGACTATATCGAGTTCCTCGAGAGCAAATATGCCGAGCGGCAGGCCCCCACCAACTTCTTCGCCAAGGTGGCGGACACGGTGGAGGACACCATGCGGGCCGGTAAGATTCCCATCAAGGCGATCAGCGGGACCATGAACCTCATGGACAGCGCGGGCAAACTGATGAAAGGCCTCTCCGCGGCGGGCAAGGCGGTGATGGACGAGGCAGTGCGGGCCGCGGAGAGCGGCCGGCGCGAGCCCGAGTTCCCGGAAGTGCCGCGCCCGCCCGCGGCGCCCGCCCTCCCTCCGGACCGGGCCAAGCCGGCGGGATAAACGCTTGACCCGCCCGGTCCCAGCCGTCTATTCTTCGAGATGGAACCCTTTGTCACTTCAGGCCTGCCGGACTCGCCCCGATGCGAGCGGCGGGCCTTCGGCTATCGGGGCGGCCAGTGAGCGGCATTCGCTCCGGAGTCGCCCTGACGTTCGATGATGTCCTGCTCGCGCCCCGCTATTCATCCGTCCATCCGCGCAACGTTTCCGTCAGCAGCTACTTTACCCGCCAGATCCCCCTGAACATGCCGTTTGCCTCGGCCGCCATGGACACGGTCACCGAGGCCGAGATGGCCATGGCCATGGCCCGGGCCGGCGGCATCGGGGTCCTGCACAAGAACATGACCATCGAACGGCAGGCCGCCGAGGTGGACCGGGTCAAACGCAGCGAGAGCGGGATGATTCTCAATCCCATCACGCTGGGCCCGGAACGGCCGCTGCGGGAAGCGGTCGCGCTGATGGGCCGGTTCCGGATTTCGGGTGTACCTATCGTCGATGGCCAGGGCCGCCTGGTCGGGATCATTACCAACCGCGACCTCCAGTTCGAGCGCAACCTGGACCAGCCGATCCGGGTCGCCATGACCGCCGAGAACCTGATCACCGTCCCGGTGGGCACCAACCTGGACGAAGCGGAGCGGATCCTGGCCCGACACCGAATCGAGAAACTCCCCGTAGTGGACGACCAGGGCGTACTGCGGGGCCTGATCACGGTCAAGGATATTTTCAAGCGGCGGGAACATCCGGACGCCAACAAGGACCAGCACGGCCGGCTTCGGGTGGCGGCCGCGGTCGGGGCCACCCCGGACATTAACGGCCGGGCCAAGGCGCTGATCGATGCCGGGGTGGATGTGCTGGTGGTGGATTCCGCCCACGGCCACAGCGAGGGGGTCCTGAAGGCCGTGGAATCGCTGCGGTGCGCCTTCCCCGATGTGCAGCTGGTGGCCGGCAACGTGGCGACCGAAGAAGGATCGCGGGAACTGGTCCGCCGCGGCGTGGACGCGGTCAAGGTAGGCGTCGGGCCCGGTAGTATCTGCACCACCCGGGTCGTCACTGGGGTCGGCATGCCCCAGATCACCGCCATTATCGAAGCGGTGCGCGGCGCCGGCGAGGTGCCGGTCGTCGCCGACGGCGGCGTCAAGTACTCGGGCGATGCCGTGAAAGCGCTGGCGGCCGGGGCGTCCTCTGTCATGATGGGCGCGATGCTGGCCGGCACCGAGGAAAGTCCCGGCGAGTCCATCCTGGCGGAGGGCCGCCGGTTCAAGATGATCCGCGGCATGGGAAGCCTGTCGGCCATGCAGGACGGGTCGGCCGACCGGTACTTCCAACAGGGAGAGATGGGGCCGTCCAAGCTGGTACCGGAGGGCATCGAGGGCCGGGTGCCCTACAAGGGCCCGGTCGGCGATGTGCTCTTCCAGATGCTGGGCGGGCTGCGGAGCGGCATGGGGTACTGTGGAGTGGCGGACATCGCTTCGCTCCGGACCGAAGTGGAGCTGGTCCAGATCACCACGGCCGGCCTCCGCGAATCGCACCCGCACGACGTCACCATTACCCGGGAAGCTCCGAACTACAGCCGATAGGCCCAGGGAGCAGCACGCAGTGAGCGGGTGGTGGTCGCGGGCCCTCGTCGCGACCGTCCATAGCCCTGAACCATCCGCGATTCCAGTCCGGGTCGCGCGCCCTTCCGATGCAGCAGCCGGCACCTTTCGCCATCCGCATTACCGGTTTCCGGCAATTTCACGGGGTGATCGTATGAGCTTGTGGGCCACCAAGTCCATCACCGAGTTGCGCCGAGAGGCCGATGCCACATCGGAGCGGTCGCTCAAGCGCCACCTGGGGAAATGGGGGCTGACCGCGCTGGGCATCGGGGCCATCATCGGCGCGGGGATCTTCGTGCTGACCGGGCAGGCCGCGGCGCTTCATGCCGGGCCGGCGGTGCCGCTCGCGATGATCATCGTGGGCATCGCCTGTACCTTTGCCGGGCTCTGCTACGCCGAGATGGCCGCGGCCGTCCCCATCGCCGGGAGCGCGTACACCTACAGCTATGCGACCATGGGCGAGCTGGTGGCCTGGATCATCGGCTGGGACCTGGTCCTGGAGTACGCCGCAGGAGCCGCCACGGTCGGCGTCGGGTGGTCGGGGCACCTGGTCAGCCTGCTCAGCCAGCTGGGCATCACCCTCCCCGGCCACCTCACCAATGCGCCGACCCAATGGTGTACGGACGGGCAGGTGACGGCCGCCGCCGCCGGGTGCAGCCATGCCGGGCTCAATTTTACCGGGGCCTTCGTCAACCTTCCAGCGGTGTTCATCGTGGTCCTGATGTCCGCCGTGCTGGTGATCGGCATCAAGGAATCGGCGAGGGTGAACAACCTGATCGTGCTCCTCAAGGTCGCCATCATCCTGCTGATCGTGCTGGTGGGCGTTTCTCACGTCAATCCGGACAACTGGAAGCCCTTCGTTCCCCCCAATACGGGCGAGTGGGGCACCTACGGGTGGTCCGGCGTGCTCCGGGGTGCCGGGCTGGTCTTCTTCGCCTACATCGGGTTCGACGCGGTGTCCACCGCCGCCCAGGAAGCCAAGAATCCGCAAAAGGATCTGCCCTTCGGGATCCTGATGTCCCTCGCCATCTGTACCCTGCTCTACGTCGTCGTCTCGGCGGTGCTGACCGGCATGGTGCCTTACCAGGAGTTGAACCTGCCCGCCCCCATGGCGTACGCCATGGAACGGGTGGCGGCGCCGGGCTGGGTCCGCCTGTTCGTGGATGTCGGGGCGGTGCTGGGTCTGGGATCGGTCATCCTGGTCATGCTGCTGGGGCAATCCCGGATATTCTATTCCATGTCGCGCGACGGCCTGCTGGGGAAATGGGCCGGGGTGGTGCACCCCCGGTTCCGTACGCCCTATCTTTCCACCATCTTTACCGGCATCGCGGTCGGGCTGGCAACCGGGATCCTGCCGCTCCAGTTGCTGGGGCAACTGGTCAACATCGGCACCCTCCTGGCCTTCGCCCTGGTCTGTGCCGGTGTTCTGGTGCTCCGGAAGAAACGGCCCGACCTCGAGCGCCCGTTCCGTACCCCCTGGGTTCCGTTCGTTCCGGTCATGGGTATTCTTTGTTGCGTTGGCCTGATGGCCACCCTGCCGGCCGACACCTGGATCCGGCTCATGGTATGGCTGGCCATCGGGTTCCTGATCTATTTCGGATACAGCCGGAGAAACAGCGTTCTGCAGCAGCAGATTCAGTCCGCCCGCAAGCGGTAGTTTTCCCTCAACCTGGGTCTCTATGAACCTCCTTCGAACCAAATCGCTCGCCGACCTGATGCCGGAGGACGACGAGCATAGTCTGAAGCGGGCGCTGACCGCCACGAACCTGGTCCTCCTCGGCATCGGGGCGATCATCGGCGCCGGCATCTTCGTGCTCACGGGGACGGCGGCGGCCCAGTTCGCGGGGCCGGCGATCGTGCTCTCCTTCGTGCTGGCGGGCGCCGGGTGTCTCTTCGCCGGGCTCTGCTACGCCGAGTTCGCCTCCATGATCCCGGTCGCGGGGAGCGCCTACACCTATGGGTATGCCACCATGGGCGAGTTCGTCGCCTGGATCATCGGGTGGGACCTGATCCTGGAGTACCTCTTCGCCGCCTCCACCGTGGCCGTGGGCTGGTCGGGGTACTTCACGGCATTCATGAGCGGGATCGGCCTGCACATCCCGGCGGCGCTAGCCGGCGCGCCGTTCGGCGTCGAGGGAACCCACACCCTGGTGCGGTCGCAGATCTGCATCGACCCGGCGACCGGCGGTGTCGCGGTGGATGCGACGGCCCATGCCATCCCGGTGGCCGACTGCGTTGCCGGCGGATTCCAGCTGGCGCACGGGATTCTCAACGTCCCGGCCATGCTCCTGGTGCTGGTGCTGACCGCCCTGCTGGTCTTCGGCATCAAGGAATCCGCCCGGTTCAACAACATCATCGTGTACGTCAAGGTGGCCATCGTGCTGCTGGTGATCGCCTTCGGGATCAAGTACGTCAACACCGCCAACTGGATGCCGTTCATTCCCGAGAATACCGGCGAGTTCGGCCGCTTCGGGTGGAGCGGGATTCTCCGCGGGGCCGGCGTGATCTTCTTTGCCTATATCGGATTCGACGCCGTCTCTACGGCCGCCCAGGAAGCCAAGAACCCGCAGCGCGACCTCCCCATCGGGATCCTGGGATCGCTGGCCGTCTGCACCATCCTGTACATCGCGATGGCGCTGGTCATGACCGGCATCGCCCACTACACCGAGCTGAACGTTCCCCACCCGGTGTACGTGGCCATCGAGCGGGCCGGGCCGGCCCTCCGGTGGCTGGGCTTCCTGGTCAACATCGGCGCCATCGCCGGCCTCGCCTCCGTGGTGCTGGTCATGCTCATGGGCCAGCCCCGGATATTCTATTCGATGGCGCGCGACGGCCTGCTTCCCCCGGTCTTCGGCAAGGTCCACCCGCGGTTCCGAACCCCGTGGATCGCGACCATCATTACCGGCGGTGTGGCGGCCCTGGTGGCGGGCCTGTTCCCCATCGGCCTCCTGGGTGAGTTGGTCTCGATTGGTACCCTGCTGGCCTTCGTCATCGTCTGCGGCGGGATCTGGGTGCTTCGAATCAAGCGCCCTGAACTGCCCCGTCCCTTCCGGACCCCGCTGGTGCCGCTGGTCCCCATCCTCGGCATTCTGATCTGCGGGTACATGATGTCTGGCCTCCCCAAGGACACCTGGCTCCGCCTGCTCATCTGGATGGCGCTGGGCATGATGATCTATTTCTTCTACGGCATCCGGAACTCCAAGCTGGCCAAGCCGTAACCGGCCGTGTCCGGGCAGGAAGGGGCGCCGAAAGGTGCCCCTTTTTGCTGCCCGCGCTGCCGCCCGCCCGGCGGACGATTACTTTTGGGCCATGACGATGCACCTTTCCCCGGCCCGGCTGACGGCCGCGCGTTCCTTTGCCGCCGCCTTCAAGCCCGGGATGCGGGTCTGCCTCACCACTCACGTCAACCCCGACGGCGACGGACTCGGCAGCGAAGCCGGACTGACCCACCTGCTCCAGGCCCTCGGTGTCCACGTCAGCATTGCCAATCCCACCCCGACGCCGCCCCGATACGGATTTCTTTTCCGCGCCCTCCCCGGGGTGGACCGGAGCGATGAAGCGGTCCGGGAAATCCGGCGGGCCGACTGCATCGTGGTGCTCGATATCGGTGATATCGGGCGGCTCGGCATGCTGGCCGGTGCCGTCACGGAACGGGGTGTCCCGGTGGCCTGTATCGACCATCACGTGAGCGGGGGAACCTTGCCCGACGGTCCGCGTTACCTGGACGCTCACGCCGCGGCCACCGCTGCGCTGGTGTACGAGCTGGCCCTGGGCAACGAATGGGCGGTGACGATGGAAGCGGCCCGGAGCCTCTACGTAGGGATCCTCACCGATACCGGGGCCTTCCGATTCAGCAACACCGACGCCCGCACGCTGCGCACTGCCGCCGCGCTGCTGGAAACGGGAATCGACCCCGAGAGCGTCTACCTCGATGTCTACGCCAACGCCCCGGAAGGACGGGCCCGGCTTCTCGCCGAAGCGCTGCAGACCCTGGTGGTGGAGCCGGAAGACGGGCTGGCCTGGGTTACGGTGCCTCCCGGCGCGCTGGCCCGCCACGGGGTAACGCCGGACGATCTGGACGGCGTGGTGGAGTATCCTCGCAGCATCGCGGGGATCCGGATGGCGCTGCTGTTCCGCGAGATCGCGAGCGGCCGGATCAAGGTCTCCCTGCGCTCCGTCGGCGACGTGGACGTCGCGGACTTTGCCCGGCCCTTCGGTGGGGGCGGACACCGGAAGGCCGCCGGTGTCTCGGTCGAGGGAACCATGGCCCAGGCCCAGGAGACGATCCTCACCGCGGCGCGTAACTATCTGCGTAAATCCCGCGTTGATTTGCCCCGCGCATAGGTTACTTTGCCCCCCATGGACATCCTGCAGCGCATCGAGGAGACGCTCGACACCCTGAGGCCCTATATCGCCTCCCACCGGGGCAACGTGGAAATCGTCGACTTCGATGAAGGCGATGGCACCCTCCTGCTCCGCATGGGCGGCACCTGCCATGGGTGTTCCGCCTCCACGGTGACCCTGCGGCAGGGTATCGAGACGCGCCTGCGGCAGATGGTCCCGGAAGTAAAACAGGTCCAGGCGGTCTGATGTCGCTCTCCGCCCGTGTCACCGCCGCTCTTTCCCGCATCACCAATCCCCGGCTGGAGAACGACCTGCTCTCCGCTGGCATGGTCCGCGACCTGACCGCCGACGAGGCCACCGGCCAGGTGGCGTTCGTCTTCCTGCTGGGCCGGGACGACCCCGCGACCCTGGTCCGCGAGGCCCGGGCCGCGGTGCGGGCGGTGGAAGGCGTGACCGAGGTCAAGATCGCGGTCACCGATCCCGCGGGGACGCAGGGCGCCACGCACGGCCCCCCGGCGCAGCCCGCACCGGGCCAGACCCACGGGGCCGCTGGCGCGGTGCCACCACCGCCCGTGCCGATCGAGCTTCCCGAGCTGGGCCACATCCTGGCCATTTCATCGGGCAAAGGCGGCGTGGGCAAATCAACCGTGGCGGTCAATCTCGCGGTGGCGCTGGCCCGGGCCGGCCACCGGGTCGGCGTGATGGACGCGGACGTGTACGGGCCCAACGTGCCCCGAATGTTCGGCGTCTTCGACAAGCCGCCGGTATTGCAGGGCAAGATCCAGCCGCTGACCGCTCATGGCGTGAAGCTCATGTCGCTCGGGTTTCTGGTGGAACGGGACGCGCCGGCCATCTGGCGGGGCCCGATCATCATGAAAATCGTCCACCAGTTCCTCAAGGACGTCGAGTGGGGGCAGCTGGATTACTTCATCGTGGACCTGCCCCCCGGCACCGGGGATGCCCAGTTGTCGCTGGTCCAGGCCTGCCACGTGGCCGGCGCTATCATCGTGACGACGCCACAGGAGGTGGCGATCGGCGATGCGCTTCGCGGCGCCAAGATGTTCGAACGGGTCAACGTACCCGTGATCGGCATCGTGGAGAACATGAGCGGGTTCGTATGCCCCGACTGCGGGTCTCGCCACGAACTGTTCAGTACCGGCGGCGGTGAGCGGCTGTCCGACGAGATCCACGCGCCGCTGCTGGGCAAGATTCCGCTGCAGGCCCGGCTGGCGGACCAGGCCGATGCCGGCCAGCCGGTGGTGGTCGCGCAGCCGGAGTCGCCGGCCGCGCAGGCCCTCGCCGCCATCGCGGAGGGCCTCCCGGCCCGGTTGGGCGGCCGCCGGGTGTCCTTGCCCATCCTCCGCGGCTAGCCTCTCGCGACCGCCGGGACACCGGCCATTCCTTTCATGCGGCTCATCACCTTTCTCTCCGATTTCGGGACATCCGATTCGTACGTCGGGGAGGTCAAGGGCGTACTGGCCAGCCTGGCGCCGGGCGCGGCGGTTACCGATATCACCCACGACATCAGTCCGGGAAACATCCGCGCCGCCGCCCACATCCTGGCCCGCACCTGGCACCGTTTCCCGGGCGGAACGGTGCACCTGGTGGTCGTCGACCCCGGAGTAGGCGGAGACCGGGCGCCGCTGGCGGTGGAAAGCGGCGGACACTTCTTTGTCGGTCCCGACAACGGGGTGCTGACCGCCGTCTTCATCAACGCCGCGCCCCGGGTGACCCGGATCCCGGTTCCCGACGGGGCCGCCGCGACCTTCCATGGCCGCGACCTCTTTGCGCCCGCCGCCGCTCGGCTCGCCCTGGGACATCGCCTCGACCAGGTCGGGGAACCCGCGGAGCAGCCGCCGGTGCAGCTGGTACACCCGGTGCCCTGGTACCAGGGCAAGTCGGTCATCGGCGAGGTGCTGTACGTGGACCGGTTCGGGAACCTGGTGACCAACCTGACCGAGGACCTCGTCCCGGCGTACGCGATCCTGGAAGTGGAGGACTTCGAGATCGGCCCGGTCCGCCGCACCTTCGGCGATGTCCCCACCGGTGAGTTGCTGGCGTATATCGGATCCGGAAACACCGTGGAAATCGCGGTGCGCGACGGGTCCGCCACCCGCCGCCTGGGCATCGGTGTCGGCGGCCGCATCCGGGTCCGCCTGGGCTGAGGGTCCCCCTGGCCTTTCGGCTCTTGACGAATCCGGTCCCGGGTGTAGAACTAAGCCCGCCCCCCATTCCCTGACCGGAGCTGCCCATGGTCCCGCTGCTCGATCTCTGGATACCGGTGCTGGTCTCCGGCCTGGTCGTCTTTTTCGCCAGTTCGGTGATTCACATGGCCCTCAAATACCATAAGAGCGACCTGGCCGGGGTGCCCCAGGAGGAGGCGGTCCGGGCCGCGCTCAAGGGAACGGCCCGGGGCCAGTATATGGTGCCCTATTGCTCGGACATGAAGGACATGCGCTCCGAGGCCATGCAGCGGAAGATGTCCGAGGGACCGGTGGCCCTCATCACCATCCTGCCCACTGGGCAGATCAACATGGGCCCGCTGCTGACCCGGTGGATGGTCTATTGCCTCGTCATTTCACTGTTCGCCGGATACATCGCATCCGCGAGCCAGCCGGCCGGCGCGGAGTACCTGAAGATCTTCCAGGTGGTGGGCACCACGGCCTGGATGGGGTATGCGGGCGCGGCCATCTCCCAGGGCATCTGGCAGAGCCGGCCCTGGTCCACGGTCTTCAAGGATGTCTTTGACGGGTTGGTCTATGGCCTGTTGACGGCGGGCGTCTTCGGCTGGCTCTGGCCCCGGTAGGTCCCGCCTTTCAGTGGTCTACCCGCTCGTATCCCTCGGGCACCGCGAAGAGCCGGGGGTCGAGCGGGCGGGGGCTGAGCGCGATGATCTCCTGGACCTGGTAGTCGTCGAGCCTGGTTCCGTCCATGTCCACCAACTGGACCAGGATGGGCACCCCCAGTTGCACCAGGCCCAGCAGGCGGTCTTCCGCCGTGGCGGTCGGCATGGGGATGGACCGGGCCAGATCCTCCAGCACCCGGGTCAGGGCGGGGTAGTCGTGGGTCAGCCAGGCCCGCACGACATTGTCTCCAGCCACTGCTTCATAGGCGGTGGCCTCGATGCCATTGATCTTCCGGCTCAGGTTGAGGGGCCGCACCATGTATCCTCCCACCTGCAGCATCGGGAAGAGGGGGCGGGTCAATTCGGGGATCGAGATCTCGCGGTAGGTCTCCTGTTCCGGGTTGACCATCCGGATGGTGCCGTCGTCGAGATTGATCAGTGTGTAGTTCGATTCGTCGCCCTCGTCCGCTTCCAGCCGCATCAGGCGTCCCTTGATCAGGTAGGTCCGGAGCGAACTCGCCGCGGCGGGTGAGCCGTCCTTCGCCTTGAGCTGGATCAACCGGTCGCTGGGGAGGTCCAGCAGGGCGGGTATCTGAATGGTGCGGATGGCCTCGGCCCGGTCGACGTCCACGTCAATCAGGCGGATGCGGACGATGCCCTCGAACTCCTGGGCACGGACGCCGGCTGGCGACCATGCCGCCAGACCGAGGGCGAGGCCCAGAATCCGAATTCCTGCCGTTAGGTGTGTCACCCGGGAAACTTCTGGCCGTGGCCGCGGCGGGTCAACCCTTCAGTTGACCCACTCCACGCTGATATTGCCGACGGTGGTCTTGAGGTCGATGCGGATGGTGCGGGCGCCCGCCGCGGCGGGGGCCGAGATCCAGCTATCACCGCGCCGGGTAAACCCCGCCGGGTTGAAGCTCGCCAGGAAGCGGTCCACCCGAAGTTCGACCCCCAGCCCGCGAGGGACCCGGAGGGTCAGCCCTCCGACGGCCACTTCGGCCACCAGCCTCGCATCGGCCGGCCAATCGCCGGTCAGGTCCACCATGACCTCGCCGACCCCGCCTGCCACCCGGACCTCGCGGCACCCGCTGTTTCCCAGGCCGATGATCTCCACTGCGGCGGCCCCCGCGTCCACCTCCAGGCTGCTGCAGACGGCCAGGTTGGGCCGGGAGAATCGGAGGCTGGTTCGGCTGGCCGTGGTGCGGATGCGGGCATCGGTCAGGCGCAGGCCGCCCAGGTCCAGGCCGGCTTCTACCGCGCCGAAGGTGGCGTCGAGCGATAGGCTGACGTCCGGGGACAATTCGATCGTGGCGCTCTGCTGGAGATGCCGTTTTGAACTGACCCGGAGCCCTCCGTTGCCCACGTTGCGCACGCCCAGCAGCAGCCCCTTCCCGGCGGCATCGTACTGGCTGAGGGGTGCGAACCGGTCGGCATCGTACTGCAGTTCCATGCGATAGAGCTGGGACCCGTGGGCTGGCCGCAGGGTGACGGACCCGGCGGCAAACTCCACCCGGGCGGCCAGCTCGGTCGCCGCGTGCCGCTGCCGGGTGACCGTCGTGCTGCGCATGGTCTGGGCGGCCAGCGGCGTGCTGATCAGCAGGAGGCCCAGCGCGACAGGCCCGATGGAGGACACCGGGTCAGAGGTCCCGGTTGAGGCTGCGGGGCCGCTTGGCGGCCGGTACGCCGAACTGCGGCGTCGCCCAGAGGTATTCGTCGGTGAGCGCTTCGGGCGGGAGGATCCGGCCGGTAAACGCCTCCCGCACTCCCGCGCGGCTCAGCAGGGTGGCGCCGAGTCCCACCGTGACCAGCAGCCAGGTGACGAGAATGGCGGCAAGCTTGATGATCATCCCGGCCACGGGCACCCACCCGAAGACCACCCAGCCTCCCCAGAATCCCATCATCAACGCCAGTCCGACCATGATGTACCGGTAACTGTTGGGAGAGGCGGCCGACATGCCGAGAGCCAGCCGCCGCCGGGTGTAGCTCTCGCCGATCGCGTGGGCGGCCGCGAGGTAGCCGCCGACCACCCCCAGCAGCAGGAGCAGGCCATAGGCGAGGACGGCGAAGGGAATGAGGAGCACGCCGACCACGCTCAGCAGAAGGCCCACTACCAGCATCCCGAAGGTGGGGAGCAAGAGCATCTGGGCCAGCAGCCCGACCACGAAGGACCGGCCGAAGGTGTGGCCGACCGTGTCGGCGACCACCTCGAGATTGTTGCGGCCGAAGAGGACGAGTCCAAAGCCCAGCGCCAGCAGCGTGAAGAAGACCCCCATCACGCCGGCGGCGTTTCTCAGGACCAGTTGGACCCCTCCCAGGGGCGGTGGCAGCGGAATGGTATTGGCGGCCGGGGCTGGCGCCAGAGTACGGATCTCGCCGCGGATATCGCCCCCGGCGTCCTGGACTTCGCCGCCCAGGGCCAGCACGTCTCCGGTGACCACCGCGCCGGGGTGGACCACGATGTCGCCATCTACGGTGGCGAGGTTTCCGTTAAAGATTCCGTAAATGTTGGCGTTCCCGCGAAGCAGCAGGAGGTGGCCGTTCCGGGTCTCGCCCGAGCCGATCGTGAAGTCGCCAAACCGTGCCATACCGCCGGGAACCGTCAGCCGGAGTACGGCCGGGTCGGTCCCGGCGAACCGCCGCAGCGGGGGTTCCAGGGCAGCCGGGTTGGACAGATCATCGAGCGAAACGGAGTTGCCGCCGGAGGGGGACTGCTGCACGGCCTGGGACCTGGCGGCCGGGGCCGATGCTACCCGCAGGGTATGCAGCCGGCTCTGGACCCGGCTGGCCGCCGGGTTCTCCTCGGGCGCCAGGTCACGGGGTTCCCAGTCATGCGCCAGCTCGATCACGTCGGCGGTCGGCCGCCGGCCGGCCTCGAGCACCAGATCACGGAAGGAATGGTGAAGCCGGCCGCCCGGCCGGTAATGCCCGACCGGGCGATCGTTGATGAGCACGTCTCCCTCCGCCATTGCGATCTCCAGCGTCCGCTCGCCGGTAAGCCGGAAACTGAGGCCCATCCGCTCGGCGGCGACGCTGGTGAGGTGATGAGTCACCGCCAGCGGACGGTTCCCCGGCTTCAGCAGGCCGCGAAGGTACTCCAGGGATACGTCAATGGGACTGCCGGGGTCCTCGCAGGCGGGGGAAGGGACCGGGGCGAGGAACAGCAGTCCGAGGGTCAACCCAACCGGAGCTTGTAGGTGTCGAAGGAGATCAGGCATTGGCGCGTACCAGACCAGACGTGGGAGCCATGAGCAGCCGCCGCAGGGTCAGCACGCCGGTAAGATACGCGAGGGTGAGTGACCCGGATACCACGGCCAGCCGTTCCGGAGAGCCCACCAGGGATTTAAGAGAGTCGTACCAGGGTTGCTCCAGCAGGTTGGCCGCGAGGCCGCGCACCCCGACCCAGAGGGCCTGGCCCCCCTGGCTTGTCAGCCATTGTCCCGCTGCGGTCATGGTGTCCTGGTTGGACAGGCTCCAGGCGATACTGGCGCCCATGGAACCCAGCACCGCCACCGCCACGCTCGCCGCCAGTGCCAGGGAGCGACGGGAGGCAAAGACGCGGCGCCGGGTGCGGGTCCACAGGGGAACCGGGGCTGCGGCCGGCTTGAGCGCCACCATGACCCGCTCGGCAAACCCGGAGGCCGGGGCAAAGAGCGGCAAGGCGGCAAGCCGGGCGGCCAGCTGTTGTTCGGCCCGGGCGAAGTCGCGGCACTCATCACACATCTCGATGTGCCGGAGCTTGATGACATCGAGGTGCCCATCGAGGAGCGCGTCGAGGTCGTTTACGGTGAGATGCAGCGAGTCACGAGTCATAACGGTTCCTCTTACGACGGGGGCAGAGGGGAGGTTTCATTCGCGAAGGTCCGAGAGCGCCTGGCGTAACTCGTTGCGGGCGCGGTGGATATACGTCTTGACCGTACCCAGGGGAAGTTCCAGCATTTCGGCGATTTCTTCATACGGACGGCCCTCGACATGACGGAGCAGGATGCAGGACCGGTATTCGGGCCGGAGCTGCCCGATCGCCACCTCGATGGCGCCCCCCAGTTCCCGCGCCTCCAGTTCCTCCAGCGGGGTCTCCGCCCGGTCGCCGATCTGCAGCGCCGTGGCTTCGACCGCGTCCGCGGTCTCGGCGTTCGGGGATCCGTCGAGAGACAGGGTGTTGAGTTCGCGCCGCCGGAGCTGATCGATGGAGGCGTTGTTGGCGATCTTGAAGATCCAGGAGGAGAACTTGAACTCGGGGCGGTAGGACTCGATGGCGTTGAGCGCCTTGACGAAGGTTTCCTGGGCGAGATCCTCGGCCAGCTCGCGGTCGCGGACCATGCGGTAGATAAGACTGAACACGGGGCGCTCGTACCGCCGGACCAGCTCGCGGTACGCCGCCTCCCGTCCTTCCCGCGCCAGCAGCACGACTTCCTGGTCCGTGGCGGAGGCCAGGTCGGTCCGCTGATCAGCCACGCGGCGGATTCCAGCTTGCGGAGGGGGTCAACTCCCGGCTACATTCGCCGCCGATGTCGGCCTCGGATGACACAGTCGCAAGTACCGCTGGCGCCGCGAAGCGTGCGTACGTCCGGGGCATGTTCACGGCAATCGCCCCCCGATACGATCTTCTCAATCATCTCCTGAGCCTCAATGTGGACCGTCTGTGGCGTCGCCAGGCGGTGAAGCTGCTCAACTGGGAGCGGAGGCCCGCCGGCCGGTATCTTGACCTCTGCGCGGGGACCCTGGACCTCGCGGCCGCGCTGGCGCGGTCGCGCGGGTTTTCCGGCCAGGTCATCGGTGCCGACTTCGTCCTCGCGATGCTCCAGCGGGGGAGGGACAAGGCCGCCGCAGTCCTGCCGCTTACGGCGGACGCCCTGGACCTGCCGTTCGCCGATGCCTCGTTCGACGGGGCAACCGTCGGGTTCGGCGTGCGCAACCTGGCCGACCTGGACCAGGGCCTCCGGGAGGCCGCCCGCGTCCTCCGCCCCGGGGCTCGGCTGGTGGTGCTCGAATTCACCACGCCATCGCGCCAGCCGCTCAAAGGGATCTATCTGGGGTATTTCAGGCACCTGCTGCCGACGATTGGTCGCCTGGTGTCCAAACATACGACGGCCTATACCTACTTGCCAGAGTCGGTGCTCAATTTTCCTTCGCCGGCGGCCCTGGCGGAGCGGATGAGCGCCGCCGGTTTCACCGCGGTGCAGTACAAGACGCTCTTCGGGGGTATCTGCGCACTCCATGTCGGGGTCGTCCCCGGATAAACTGGAGGGCAGGCCGTGCTCCCAGCCTCGTTCCCCGTCATCACAAGGTTGCCTCATGGCGCTAGACACCACCCGGGAATTCATCGAGGCGATCGAAAAAGCCGGCGAACTGGTGCGCGTCGGCCATCCAGTTCGCGCCCGCCTGGAGATCGCCGAGATCGCCGACCGCTGCATGAAGAGTCCTGGTGGCGGGCCCGCGCTCCTGTTCGAACACGTCCTGCTGGACGACGGCAGCCGCAGCGCCTGGCCGGTGGCGATCAACCTGTATGGCTCCATGCGGCGCATGCAGCTGGCTCTCGGCGTGGAGGACCTGAACGAGATCGGCGGCCGCATCAGCGAGTTGCTGAACCTCAAGGTGCCGGAGGGGTTGTTCGGCAAACTGGCGATGCTGCCGCGGCTGGCCGAGGTCGCCAAGTTTCCGCCCCGGGTGAAGGGCGGCCGCCCGGCCTGCCAGGACCGGGTGCTGCAGGGCAGCGAGATTGACCTGACCCGGCTTCCCTTCCTCACCACCTGGCCCCAGGACGGCGGCCCCTACATCACGCTGCCGATGGTCATCACCACCGATCCCGTCCGGGGCATTCGCAACGTCGGGATGTATCGCATCCAGGTCCTGGGCCGGGATACCCTGGCCATGCACTGGCAGCGCCACAAGGTGGGAGCGGCCCATTGGAGGGAAATGGCCGCCCGGGGCGAGCGGATGCCGGTGGCGATCGCCATCGGCGGTGATCCCGCCAGCGTGTACTCGGGATCGGCCCCGCTCCCGCCGACCATTGACGAGTTCATCTTCGCCGGGTTTCTCCGGAAGTCGCCGGTCGAACTGGCCCGGGCGGTTACCGGCGACCTGGAGGTGCCGGGCGAGGCCGACTTCGTCATCGAAGGCTTTATCGATCCGGCCGAGGACCTGGTCCTGGAAGGGCCGTTCGGAGACCATACCGGGTTCTATTCCCTGGCCGACTACTACCCGATGGTGCATGTCACGGCGGTGACCATGCGACGCGACCCGGTGTACATCGCCACCCTGGTGGGACGGCCGCCCATGGAGGATTTTTACCTCGGTCATGCCACCGAACGGATCTTCCTCCCGCTGCTCAAGCTCACCGTCCCCGAGATCGTGGACTACCACATGCCGGCGCCGGGCATCTTTCACAACCTGGTGTTCGTGTCGATCGACAAGCAGTATCCCGGCCAGGCCTACAAGGTGATGAACGCGCTGTGGGGCCAGGGCCTGATGTCGCTGGCCAAGGTGCTGGTCGTCGTGGACAAGGACGTGAATGTGCAGGACCCGGATGAGGCCTGGTGGATCGCGCTCAACAACATCGATCCCGAGCGCGACGTACGGTTCACCATGGGCCCGGCGGACGTGCTGGACCATGCCAGCCGGGCCTTCACCTACGGCAGCAAGATGGGGATTGACGGCACCCGGAAGTGGAAGGAAGAGGGCTTCGACCGGGAATGGCCGGAACGGATCACCATGGATGAGGAAACCAAGGTGCGGGTGGACGAGATGTGGCCGAGGCTGGGCATCTCCCTCGGCGGCAGGTAGCCATGGGCGAGGTGCGGGAAGGCCAGACCTTCGCGGGGCGGTCGCTGTTTTCCCGCTATCTCAGTTTCGTCAAGCTGCCCCACACGATCTTCGCCCTGCCGTTCGCCCTGCTCGGCGTCCTGGCCGCCTCTTTCATCGCCCCGGTGACGCTCCGGGCTGTGGCCCTGGTCGTGCTCGCCTTCTCGGCCGCCCGCTGGGCCGCGATGGGCTTCAACCGGATCGCCGACCGCCGGTACGATGCCCGGAACCCCCGTACCGCCAACCGGGAGCTGCCCCGGGGCGCCCTTTCCCTGGCGCAGGCGTGGCTCTCGGTCATCGTCGCTATCATCCTGTTTCTTGTGGCCTGCTGGCTGCTGAACCCCCTCTGCCTGGCCCTGAGCCCGCTGGCGCTGTGCTGGATCCTCGTCTACAGCCTGGCCAAACGGTTCACCTGGTGGCCCCATCTGTGGCTGGGGCTGAGCCTGGCGATCGCCCCGGTGGGCGGCTACCTCGCCATTACCGGGCGCTGGAGCGAGCCCTGGTGGCTTCTCCTCGTCATCACGGTGGCCGTGGCCACCTGGGTCGGGGGCTTTGACATTTTCTACGCCCTCCCCGATGAAGACTTCGACCGGGACCAGCGCCTCAAGAGCGCCGTGGTCCGCCTGGGGCAGCGGAACAGCATCCTGCTGGCCAAGTCACTCCACGGGATCACCCTTCCGGCACTGGCCCTGTTTGGCTATGTCGCGGGGTTCGGGGTATGGTACTTTGCAGGCGTCGCCGCGGCGGCGCTCATCCTGGCCTGGGAACACCACCTCGTCCGGCCGGGAGACCTGAGCCGGCTCGACGCGGCATTTTTTACCATGAACGGGGTCATGAGCGTAACGGTCTTCGGGTTTGCCCTGCTGGACCGGCTACTTTGAAAGCGAGGAAGGTATGAGCAAGAAGAAAAAACACCGGCCGGATTTCCTTCCGACCCCCAAGCCCGCGCAGCAGCCGGGCGTCTCCCGCGTCAAGCAACCGCCGCCACCGCGGCCCCCGGCCCATCCGGTGCGGACGCCCACCGGCAGCCGGAGAGGCGGGTGACCCAAACCCAGCTGCCCGTGGTCCTCGCCATCACGGGGGCCTCCGGCGCGCCATACGCGGTGCGCCTGCTCGAGGTTCTGGCGGGCAACCGGGTGCCCACCTGGCTGATCGTGTCCGGGCACGGGTGGCGGCTGCTGAATGAGGAGTGCGGCATTGAAGACCAGGACGCGCTGCAGGGAAAAACCGGGGGCGACTGGAATTCGGTAACCAGTTTTCCGGATGGCGACCGGGGCGCCCTGCCGGCCAGCGGATCCCGGAAAACGGCGGGCATGGTGATCTGCCCCTGCTCGATGGGCACCGTATCGGCCATCGCCCAGGGTTCCAGCCGGTCCCTGGTGGAACGGGCGGCGGATGTCACCCTGAAGGAGCGGCGCAGACTCGTCCTCGTCCCTCGCGAAACCCCCCTTTCGCTGGTCCACCTCCGTAACCTCACCCAGGTCACCGAGGCCGGGGCCGTCGTCGTTCCGGCGGCCCCCGGCTTTTATCACCGGCCGACCCAGATATCGGAACTGGTGGATTTCCTGGTGCAGCGGGTGCTGGATCAGCTGGACCTCCCGATCGAGATCGCCAAGCGCTGGGGTCAGGCGTGACGGCCGTGCCCGGCGGACACCAGTTATCAAGGCCATCGATTCATGCGGCTGGGAATCATTTCCGACACGCACGGCCTGCTCCGGCCCGAGGTGTTCGAAGTCTTCAGCGAGGTGGACCATATTATCCACGCGGGGGACGTCGGGCCCGCCGGCCTGCTGGCCGAACTCGAGGCGATCGCGCCGGTGACCGCGGTGTGGGGCAACACCGACGGGTGGGACATCCGGAACAGGCTACCCGAGGTGGTGGAACGGCGCATCGAGGGCTTCGACTTCGTGATTCTCCACGGCCACCAGTTCGGGTCGCCCACTCCGGAACTGATCAATCAAACCTATCCCGCGGCCGAGGTCATCGTGTTCGGCCACACCCACCGGCCGCTGCTCACCACCCTCGACCTGGTCGTCACGGCGGTAAATCCCGGCGGCGCCGGCCACCGCCGGTTCGACCTCCTGCCCTCAGTCGCCATCATGGAGCTGGAACCCGGCATACCGCCCCGGGCGAGACTGGTGCCGCTTGGGAATTGAGGGAAGGGGGGATGTTGGAATTGAGGGAATTGAGGGAATTGAGGGAATGTTGGAATTGAGGGAATTGAGGGAATGGGAATTGAGGGAATGTTGGAATAGAAATCCAATTCCCTCAATTCCAACATTCCCTCAATTCCGTCAATCTATTGGTGGCGCCTGGCTCGCCGGCCCCATGCCGATCCCCGCGATTTTCCCCTGGTGGGTGATGACCCAGCGCAGCAGAAACGGTTCGGGCATCACATCCATCGTCGCGCTTCTCCAGTATTGCCGCTGGCCATTCCTGGTGATGAACTTCTCCTCGAGGATCGCCACCTCGTTGCCCGCCCGGGTGGCGACCATCAGCATCCGCTGCTGAAGATCCGCAACCGTCATGCTGGCCTGACCGGCGCTATCCATCGCCGCCAGCAGGCTGTCGGCCATGCCGGTGTAGAACCAGCGGGTAAACTTCCGGCCCAGTTCCATGGAGTCGGCGGGCAATTGCTGCTGGGCCTGGGCGGCGCCCGATGTCACGAGCAGTGCGCCGATCAACCAGGCGGTTCGCAAACGTCGCATACATATCCTTGAGTTGGGGGGACACTCAGGCTGACGAACCTACACACCGTTCAGTTTCAAGGTGCAACGGGCAAAACCATAAACGCCCTCTCTGCAATGGATTCAGGTCCTCCACTACCCCGAATCGTAAGCGACAGCAGGTACAGGCCCGGCCCGAGCCCGGCCAGTTGAATCGTCCGGCGAATCCGGGTCACCTCTCCTCTCCCTTCTTCCTGCACCGTCAGCCCGAGCCGGTTGCGGCCTCGACGCCCGCGGTTCTCATCAAACACGGCGACGGTCGCTTCGAACGACTCGCCTTCCGCCAGCCCGTACACTTCCGCGTACAATTGGAGTGACTCACCCACCCGGTAGGCCGCGGCCGGATGCAGCAGGGCCGTGTCGGCCGGTCCCACGATCCAGGAAAGATTCCCCTGGCTTCGCCCCAGGGCGATCGAACTCACCGCGAGTGGCGTGGCGATGAGATCGGGAACGACGACCGAATCGAGGGTGGTCACCATGCCGGCCGCCCCCTGCTCCAGCGAAAGGCGATACCGCCACCGGCCCGGGGGAGCGGGCGCCGCCACCCGCGCGCCCATCGCCTCGCCGGCCCGCACGGGTGCTATCGTCGTGTCCATCCAGTGAACCGCGGTGCCCGACGCATCGAAGAAAGCGAGACGCAGTCGAACCGGGTTTCCATCCCCGGCCCCGCCCGGCAGGGTGAAGAGCACTTGCAACTGGGGCGATCCATTGGACCGGCCGATCGTGAGCAGGTCGAAGTCGGCCCCCAGCGAATCGGTAAAGCGAAGCTGGTAGGACTCGCTCCCCGTGCCGACCCGGGCGCTCCAGGTGCCCCATTCCCGTTCCTCCCGCCCGATCCGGGCGGACCCGTGAGGACCCCAGCTCATCATCTTCAGGTAGAGGTCGCTCACCCGGGAGAGCTCGAGCAGCAGGAGGTCCCTGGGAATGCCGCTGCCCCGGAGATCCTCCGCACTGCCCACCAGCCGGTAATCCGTAAGGGCCCCGCCTTCGGGGCCCGCGCCGCCGCCGCTAAAGTGCAGAAGCAGGTCGCCATCAGCCCGGCGGTAGAGCCAGGTCTCGGCGGGCATGAGCCCGAACAGGAGGGGAGTGACCCGACGAGCCGGCGCGCCATGGCGGAGGTACACCACTCCCCGGTCGTCAAGGCCGGCCGATTCACCGGCGCGGAACACGTCCCGCAGGCTGTAGAATCGCCGGTTATTCATCAACCCATAATGCCACCCGGCGTATTGCAGCCGCCGGAAATGCTCGGTCAGCCTTTCGGGGACAGAGCGGAGATCCTGGCGGGCGCGTGTTTCCCAGAATGTCCGGAGCGCCGCCGCCCGCTCGGGTCCCCGGGCAGCGTCGAGACGCTCCAGCTCTGACGGCCTGGCCAGCAGGAGCAGATCGGCCCGCAGACTGGCAAGAGTGGCCGGATCGTCGGACCCGGCGAGGTCGAAGTAGGCGCGACTGGCATCCTCCCCGGCCGTGAACCGGGCCCGCACCAGTTCATACCCGAGGAGAGCGTCCTCCCTCGAGCTTTGCCGGGCCGATTCCAGCGTCGCGATGGAGGCGTAATGGTGACCGGCGGCCCATTCACTCCTCGCCAGCAGGCGGAGCACACCCCGGTCCTGGTTCCCCCGGGCGATGGCGCGGCTGAGAATGGCCCGGGTTTCGAGGGCGGTGAGTGTGTCCCGGAGCAGGGCGGAGACAGCGGCGAGTTCGAGGATGGCCGGCGTGAAGCCGGGATCGTCAGCCACGACGCTGGCCAGGGCCCGGAAGGCGGCCCGGTAGGCACCGTGGCCCACGTAGGAGCCAAGACTGAGGGGTTCGGCCGCAAGCCAGTCGCCTTTCGCCCTTTCGGCGAGGCCGATTCCGTAGCGTGGATAGGGCCACCGCGGTTTCAGCCGGTCGGCCTCCTGGAATGCGTTCCTGGCACGGTCGTAGCGGCGGCCGCTCTGGTCCAGCGCCGCAAGTCGGAGGAGGGCGAACCCCCGGCGCAGCCGTTCAACGGGGTCGCTGGCGCCGGCTCCCTGGTCGGGTCGCTCGACAATCGCCTGGACCTCGGCGCTGCGGGCCAGGCGGCCGAGGGAGTCAGTGAAGGCGGCCAGGCGGTCGCGCTCCGCCGACGACTGCGCCAGCGCCGGCGCAGCGATGAAGAGGAGGGATGCCACGAAGGCCGGAAGGATCGGAGAGTGGATCACATCCAATAGGACGAGCCAGTAATCGCCGAATGGACCAACCGAAGCGGGACTAGTGGACCCACGCCTCCAGCTTGGTGGTCCGCCGGAACGAATCGGGGTGGCGGCGGAACCAGGACATGACCAGCAGCACCTCGTCCATGCCTTCCCGGGCCAGGGCTTCGAGGTCCGGGTCCGGCCGGCTGAGTTCTTCCGACACCACCGCGTTGAACGCGTCGAGCTCGATCGGCGTGGTGGGATAGGGGTACACGGCGCGAACCAGTCCGCGGCGGATGAGATACGCCCGGTCGTCGCCCAGGGATCCGGGGTCGCGATAGACGAAGGTGAGGAGATCCAGCGCCGCCCGGGCCCGGGTCACGGCGGCCAGCAGCCACTCCAGTGCTTCGAACTTCTGCCGCCAGCGGGTAGCCTGCTCGTATTCCGAAGCCGCCGAGGCGGCCTCCATCGCGTCAATGACGCGGTCAATTGGCTGAATGGCCCTGGCGTCGAGAAAGGCGACGGCAGTCTCCACCCGCCGGTGATACTCGAGTTCTGTCACCAGCGCCGCGCAGGGGCCGCTGCAGGACCCCAGTTCATGGCGAATGCACGCGGCGGTCAGGGGGGCCTGGAACAGGTCCATCTGCCCGGCATAGACGATCGGCATGCTGGGCGCGCAGTCGCGGAGACCCATCAGGTCGTTGAGGGTTCGAACCGCTTCCTGGATGCGGGCCGTGGCGTTGAAGGGGCCAAAGCAGCGCAGCTCACCCGCGCCAACCGCGGTCCCCGCGCTGATCTTCGGGGCCGCCCCGCCGGAAACCCGGATAAAGGCGGCCCGCCGGGTCCGGTTGAGGCTGTAGTTAAGGGGAGGCCGGAATTTCCGGATCTGCCGCAACTCGGCCAGGTAGGCCGCGAACTCGCTGGGGACGTAGTCCCACTCGATGGTTCGCGCCGCGTGGAGGATCCGCGCGGCCTTGTCCCCGGGATAGCTGGCCCGAAAATAAGAGAGCACCCGGCTGCGCAGTTGCTTGGCCTTGCCCACGTAGAGCACCCGCCCGGTGGGATCGATCATCCGGTACACCCCGGGCCGGTTTTCGGCCAGCCGGCTTACCCGGTGGCGCAGGGTATCCAGGTCGGTCGCCGGCAGCGGCAGCAGGGACCGAAAGTGTTTTTTCACGAATTCATGCGGGCTCAGGTCTGGCAGCGATAGCAGAACACCGTGATCCGGGCATCAATGTCATGGGTCCCTACGAGGCGGGTGCCGCAGCGGCGGCAGGGCTGGTGCTCCCGGCCGTACACCAGCAGCTCAAGTTGGAAGTTACCCGACTGCCCGGTCCCGGTGACGTAGTCGCGGATGGTCGTCCCCTGGGAAGCAATGGCAACCTCGAGAATACGCTGGAGTTCGGTGAACAGCGCGGCGTAGCGTGCCGAGGAAATCTTGACGGCCGGCTTGGACGGGTCAATCCCCGCGGCAAACAGCGCCTCGTTGGCGTAGATGTTCCCGACGCCAGCGATGTATTTCTGGTCCATCAGGATCTTCTTGATGGCGGCCCGGCTCCGGCTCAGCCCGCGGGCGAAGGCCTCCGCCGTATATGCCGGGTCGAGCGGCTCCGGGCCCATGCCCTGGTCATAGCGCTGCCACTGCCGGGGGTTGAGCAGGAGAATGGTCCCCAGCCGGCGTACATCCCGGTAGACGAGATATGCGCCATCATCCATCCGCACCGTCAGCACGTTGTAGCGGGCGACCTCGCCGGAAGGCCTCCGCGGATGAATGAGCATCGCGCCGGTCATGCCGGGCTGGATGACGAGGCGATGGTCGCCGAGGTCTATGACGGCGTGCTTGGCCCGGCGAAACATCGCCTCCACCCGGCGGCCCGGCAGGTCCCGGATCAGGCGTTGGCGGGAAACCCCGCGGAGCACATCGTCATGGGAGAGCGTGGCGGCGGTGAACCTCCGCCCCACCAGGTGGGGGCGCAGGTCGCGCACGATGGTCTCAACCTCCGGGAGTTCCGGCACGCTCCGCCTCCCGCCAGCCGATGTCTCCCCGGAACACCTTCCCATCGAAGCGCACGGCCAGGGCACCCTGCCGGCTGCGCGCCTGTGCCTCGGCAAAGGTGGTCCCGGTGCCGGTCACCCCAAACACCCGGCCGCCGGCCACCACCAGGTTGCCCTCCTGGTTTCTCGCCGTGCCGGCATGGAAGAGATGAATGTCCGGATCGCCATGGGGGGGCAGCTGGATCAGGGCGCCCTTTTCGGGCTGGTCCGGATATCCCCGCGCGGCCAGCACCGTGGTGACCGCACAGCGGCCGCTGGTCTCCACCGGCGAAGGCGCCTGGTTGTTCGCAACCTGGCGAAGCGCCTCCAGCAGTCCCGGCTCCAGGAGGGGGAGGATGGCCTGCGTCTCCGGGTCTCCAAAACGGCAATTGAACTCCACCACCCGGGGCCGTCCGTCGCGGTCGATCATGAGCCCGGCATAGAGGAGGCCGTTGAACCGGGCGCCTTCCCGTTCCATCGCCTCCAGGGTGGGGGTGATGATCGTGGCGCCGACCGATCGCAGCAACTCCGGGGTCGCGAGAGAGACCGGGCTGTACGCGCCCATGCCGCCGGTATTCGGGCCCACATCTCTTTCGCCGAGCCGTTTGTGATCCTGGGCCGGTGGGAGCAGGAAGAAGTCCCGTCCATTGGTCAGGGCGAAGACCGAGAGTTCCTCGCCCTCCATGAACTCCTCGACCACCACCTCCGCGCCCGCCTCACCCAGCGAGCGGTCCGCCATCATGGTGCGAAGGGCCTGCCCCGCCTCATCGCGGGTAGAGCAGACGACGGCACCCTTGCCGGCGGCCAGCCCGGACGCCTTGACCACCAGCGGCTCCTCGTGCTGGCCGACATACGCGAGGGCGGCGTCGAGATCGGTAAAGGTCCTGCTGGCGGCGGTGGGCACGCCGGCTCGCTCCATGAGCCCCTTGGCAAACGACTTGGATGACTCGATGCGGGCGGCGGCGGCGCTGGGGCCGAAGACCGGGATTCCCCGCGCCCGCAGCCGGTCCGCCAGCCCCAGGGCGAGCGGGACTTCGGGTCCCACGATCACCAGGTGAATCCCGAGTTCCAGCGCCGCGATTTCAATTCCCGCGATATCGTCCGCGGCGATCGGGAGCAGGGCGGCCACGCTGGCCATCCCCGGGTTACCGGGCGCGGCATAGAGCCGGACCCCGGGATCGTCCCGGTGCACCGCCCAGGCGAGCGCGTGCTCCCGGCCCCCCGCGCCTACTAACAGAATGTTCATTCGGGCTGAATGCCTCCGCAGGCTGGCTGGTCCTCGTGTGAGAAGAAGAATAATCTCAAACGTCTCCCTGCCGCGCAGGCAGTTCCAGGCGGGTTTACTTTCGCGCAGGGCTCGCACCGAGGGACCGCTGATGAGAATTTCCATCCCGACAGTCGCATACCTCTGGCTCGGTCTTGCCCCGGGCGCCCTGGCCGCCCAGGACCTCCGGGCGATCCCCGATAGCCCGGCGCAGGCCTACTATGACTGGTGGATCGGCCGCTGGCAGCAGGAAACCGAGGGCAGAATCGATTCAACCGGAAATCAGTTCCTGGTGACCCGGGCCCCCTCCGGCGCGATCGTTGAATACTGACTCGGCTCGTGGGGAACCGGCATTCCGGGCGACCGGCCTCCGGTCGTTCGACAAGGCGTGGAACCGGTGGATGTATGTCTGGACCAGCAGTGAGGGGCATTTCCAGGTCTGGGAGGAGCGGCGGGTCGGCGAGCGGTGGTACATGTACCGGGAGTTTGACATCGCGGGCGACCGATACCTCTCCCGCCAGGCATGGCTCCCGGAGGGAGCCAATCGCCTCACGCGCATCAGCGAAAAGTCCTACGATGGCGGCGTCACCTGGCAGCCACGGTTCCGGGAGACCTACGTGCGGGTCCCGGCTGATGCCGGGCGGAACCGTGGGGCTTGCTTTCTACTTTTGCCGCCCTTTCCGGAAGGCCTCCCCCACCCGTCCGGCGGCATCCTTGGCCGCCTGGGCTACCTTGCCGGCGGTCTCCCGTGCTTCCCGCGCGTAATAGCTGCCGGCCTCCGCCATTTCTTCCCGGATGGGGCGCCCCTGGTCGGTGCCGCTCCGCCGGGGATACTCACCCCGCAGGATTCGGTCGTACTCCCCGCTGGTGACCCACTGCTGCAGCTCGGCGGCGCGCACCGTGTTCATCGGGTGGGTGAGGCCGAGCGTGTTGATGATCTTGTAGACCACCGCGAGCCCATCGTTCGCATCGCCGTACTCTCTGGCCTGCGCCATGAAAGCGTCCACGTTCATCTGGTCGGTAAAACCGATGTCCCGGCTGCCCCCGGCCGCCTTCATGTGCAGGCTCTGCGAGGCCATGAAGTCCTGCCCGCCCAGGAGGCCCGCCCGGTCCGAGGACAGCTCCGACTTCCGGGACCATTCCAGGAACGCCAGCTTGACGGGCAGGATCGCCAGCCCGGCCAGGAAGGGCAGGGCGCCGAGGCTGACCATGGCCAGGATCGCGGCGATAGTGCGGTAGAAGGCGTGGCCGCTTACCACGTGCCCCATCTCATGCGCGATCAGGGTGCGTACCTCGTCCTCGTTCAAAATTTCCAGCGCGCTCGAATTGAGCACGATGAACGGGTTATCGACGCCGTAGGCACCGGCGTTGAAGAACGGTGTCTGGGAGACGAACAACTCGGGGATCGTCGGCCAGTCGAAGGTGGTGCAGACCTCGACATGCAGGGCCCAGATGCGGGGGAACTGGTGGGGGCCAGCCTTCACCGCGTTGCCTTGGAAGAGCAGCCGGATGCCCCGCTCTCCGCCCAGTGCCGAAAGGATCTTGCGGACGACGTCCTCGAAGCCCGGCACACTGCGCAGGGCCTGCAGGGCAGCACGGTCGGCGGGGTGCTCCCACGCCGAAGGTGCAATGTCGGGGAAGGCCCGCCGCGGGCGGGGGGCAAGCGAAGTGCTCATAGGTAACTCATCGAGAGAGGTCTCACCCGTACGCGGCCATTGGCCGCGGGTTTCAGGTTGCTACATTCAGGCTAGTCCAGCCCCCCTGAAGGCCTGATCCAGGTCGGCGATCAGGTCGGCGGCGTCCTCGATGCCGCAGCTCAGCCGGACCAGGCTGTCGGTCAGTCCCATCTTGCGCCGCAGTTCGGCCGGCACGGACGCATGGGTCATGGAGGCGGGGTGACCGATCAGGCTTTCGACCCCTCCCAGGGATTCCGCGAGACGGAAGAGGTGGGTGCCCTCTACAACCCTTCGGGCCACGGCCGGGTCTCCCAGCTCGATGGAGATCATTCCGCCAAAGCCGCTCATCTGGCGGCTGGCCAGTTTGAACTGGGGATGATCGGGCAGGCCGGGGTAGTAGATCTTCCGCACGGCCGGCAGGTTGCCGAGCCACTCGGCGATGCAGCGCCCGTTGGTGTCGTGCTGGCGCATCCGGAGCGCCAGCGTCTTGGTGCCCCGGAGGGCGAGCCAGCAGTCCATGGGGCCGGGTACCGCACCGGAGGCGTTCTGGAGGAAGCCGAGCCGCTCAGCCAGGTCTTCACGGCGCACGAGGACGATTCCGCCGACCATGTCACTATGGCCGTTGAGGTACTTGGTGGTGGAGTGCAGGACCACGTCGGCGCCCACTTCGAGCGGCCGCTGGAAGATGGGGGTGGCGAAGGTGTTATCCACGACGAGGAGCAGTCCGCGTGCCTGGCAGATGTCGGCGAGGGCCTGGAGATCGTAGATCGCCATCATCGGGTTGGTCGGGGTCTCGCAGAAGACCATCCGGGTGGCCGGGGTGATGGCCGCGGCGACATTGTCGGCGGACTGCATGTCCACGAAACTGAAGCGCATGCCCATCCGGGCATAGATCTGTTCCATCATGCGGTGGGTACCGCCGTACACGTTCTCGCCGCAGATGACGTGGTCGCCACTCCCCAGCAGCTTCAGGACGGCGTCAATGGAGGCAAGGCCGGAACTGAAGGCGAAGCCGAACTCTCCGGACTCGAGGTCGGCGACATTTCGCTCCAGGGCCTCCCGGGTGGGGTTCTGGGTGCGGGCGTACTCGTAGCCCTTGTGGCGGCCCAGACCTTCCTGGACGTAGGTGGAGGTCTGATATATTGGGGTCATGACCGCCCCGGTGGTCGGGTCCGGGGTCTGGCCTGCGTGGACGGCGCGGGTGGCGAGGCGCCTGCCGGTCTGGTCGTTGGTGATCCGTGTCACAGTCGTCCCGGGATAGAGTTTGTGATATTTGGCCGCCACGAACTCTATTCCTGCTCACATTCTGCGGCAAGCTGGTAGCGCACGGCACTTCCGAAAGTGTTGGGAGGCCGGATCACGTTGTCCTGCAAGGGGGTTACGATTACGGAAACCGCACACTGCCTGGTGGTGGACGACGATGCCCAGATTCGGCGGGCGCTGTCGCGCGCCATTGAGAGCCAGGGCCTGGCCTGCGTGGAAGCGGGATCGGGCCTGGAGGGGCTCGATCTCCTGGCCCAACTCGGGTCGGTCCCCCTCGTCATTACCGACATTCACATGCCGGGGATGGACGGGCTGGAGTTCCTTCGCGAACTCCGGTCCCGGTACCCTGATACTGCGGTCATCATGCTGACGGCGGTCGCGGAAGTCCGCACCGCGGTCACCTGCCTCCAGATGGGGGCCATGGACTACATCGCCAAGCCGGTGGTAATCGATGAAGTCCGGGCCCGGGTGAGCCAGGCGCTGGAACGCCGCAACCTGATCCTGCAGAACCGGTTCTATCAGAAGCACCTGGAATCCCGGGTCAAACAGCAGGCCCAGAAGATCAAGGACATCTTCCTCCTGGGGGTGCAGTCGCTGGTCCACGCGCTGGAGGCAAAGGACCCTTACACGCGTGGCCACTCCAGGCGGGTGAGCAATTACGCGGTCAAGACGGCGGTCCGGCTGGGTTACACCGGCGACGCCCTCGAGGAAATCCGGCTGGGCGGGGAACTGCACGATATCGGCAAGATCGACACGCCCGAATCCATCCTGAACAAACCGGGCCCGCTGGACCCCGAGGAGTTCGACCGGGTGGTCCGCCATACGGTGCTGGGCGAGCGGATCCTGGCACCTTTCGTCCAGGAATCGCCGGCGGTGCTCCGGGTGGTCCGGTCCCATCATGAACGGATGGACGGCGGAGGCTTTCCCGACGGACTGGTGGGCGAGGCCATCCCGATGGAGGCGCGGATCGTTGCGGTGGCCGATGCCTTCGATGCCATGACCACGCAGCGGGCCTACCGTCCGCCGCGGACGCCGCAGGCCGCGCTGGAAGAGTTGCTCCGGTGCGCCGGCTGCCATTTTGATCCCGCCGTCGTTGAAGCGTTCTGCGCCGCCTACCCCGACCTGGCCGCCGCTCCGGTGGACGCCTGAACCAACCTACTCCCCGCGCCGTGGTCCCGCCGCCATTGGGACGGGACTATCTTGCCCGGCATGTCTGACACCCTGATGATCAGCGTTTCCGGGATGCGCGGCATCGTCGGAAAGGATCTCACTCCCGAGCTGGTCGCGCGGCACGCGGCGGCGCTGGGCGCTTGGGCCCGGGGCCGGGGCCAGCCCCGGGTGGTCATCGGGCGGGATGCCCGGACCAGCGGGCCCATGTTCGCGCGGGCGGCGACCGCCGGCTTCATGTCGGTCGGCTGCGAGGTCGTGGATGTGGGCATGGTGCCGACGCCGACGGTCCAGCTGGCCGTTGAATACCACCACGCAGGCGCCGGCCTGATCCTGACCGCCAGCCATAATCCGATCGAATGGAACGCGCTCAAGCTGATCGGCCCCGACGGCATCTTCCTCGATGGCGAAGCCGGTGCGGCGGTGCGGGCCCTGGCCGACCGGGGGCCGGAACGCGTGGACTGGAGCGGCATCGGGGCGGTGCGCGAAGACCGGGATGCCATTGCGCGACACCTCCAGTTGGTGGTGGACCTTCCGCTCATTGACCTCCCAGCCATCCGCAAACGCCGGTTTCACGTGGCGCTGGATTGTGTGCGGGGGGCCGGCGGTACCACCATGCCCGACCTATTGGACCGGCTGGGTTGCCAGGTCAGCGCCATAAACCTGGAGACCGATGGCCGGTTCCCCCGGCCGCCCGAGCCGCTGCCGGAGAACCTCGCCGACCTTTCCGCGCTGGTCCGCGCCACCGGCGCCGACATCGGCTTTGCCGTGGATCCGGACGTGGACCGGCTGGCCGTGGTGGACGAGACCGGCCATCCGGTCGGTGAGGACTACACCCTGGCCTTCGCCGTTCGCGCCGTATTGGGGGGACAGGTGGGGAATGGACGCCACGACATGCCGGCCGTCGTGGCGAACCTGTCCACCAGCCTGGTCGTCGAGAATGCGGCGACCGAATTGGGCGCCCGGTTCCATCGGGCCCCCGTCGGAGAGGCCAACGTGGCCCGCACCATCCAGGAAACGGCGGCCCTGATCGGGGGGGAAGGGAATGGCGGGGTGATTCTTCCTTCCCTGCACATTGGTCGGGATGCCCCCGTGGGGGTGGCGTTAATATTGCATCTGCTGGCGCGGACGGAACGCACTGTCTCGGAGATCGTCGCGCTGGCTCCCAGGTATACGATCGTGAAGGGTAAGGGGCCACGAGGCAAGGACTTAAAGCCTGTGTACCGGGCATTACGCGAGCGATTCCCGGAGGCCAGCGCCGATGACCGAGACGGGCTTCGGCTGGCCTGGCCAGACCGGTGGGTGCACCTCCGGCCCTCCGGCACCGAACCGATCATCCGGTTCATCGCCGAGGCTCCGACCAGGGACGATGCCGACCGGCTCATTGAGGTCTGCCAGCAACTCTTAGCCTAGGAACGCCTTCGATGTGTGGGATTGTCGGATACGTGGGACCCCGCCAGGCTGCCAGTCTGCTGATTGACGGTCTCCGCCGGATGGAATATCGCGGTTACGATTCCGCGGGACTCGCCGTGGTCAACGGCGGTCTCACGATCGTCAAGGCGGCGGGCAAGCTCTCGATGCTGGAACAGCAGCTGGACGGGCAGAGCCCGGAAGGCACGCTCGGCATCGGCCATACCCGATGGGCCACCCACGGCGCGCCCAATACCATCAACGCGCACCCCCATACCGACCAGTCCGGCAAGATCGCCATCATTCACAACGGCATCATCGAAAACTCCCGGGCGATCCGCACCGCGCTGGAGCAGCGGGGCCACGGTTTCACTTCCCAGACCGACACCGAGGTGCTGGCGCACCTGATCGGCGAGCTCTACAACGGCAGCCTGGAAGAGGCGGTTGCCGCCGCGCTCCGCGAAGTGGACGGGGCCTACGGCATCGCGGTGATCAGTTCCGACGAACCGGACGTCATCGTCGCGGCCCGGAATGGTTCGCCGCTCCTGGTCGGGGTCGGCGAGGACGAGTATTTCGTGGCCTCCGACGCTTCAGCGGTTCTCGAGCACACCCGGTCGGTGGTCTACCTGGACGACGGTGAAATGGTGGTGCTCACCCGGGACGGCTACCACGTGCGGGATCTGGAGGCCACCCGGATAGAGAAGCCGATCAACCAGATCGAGTGGGACCTGGCCACCATCGAGCGGGGCGGCTACCCCCACTTCATGTTGAAGGAGATCTGCGAGCAGGCCGAGAGCGTGGAGAACACCCTGCGTGGGCATCTCCTGGAAGATGAAGGCACCGCCCGGGTGAGCGGCCTCAATCTCTCCGACGACGACATCAAGAACATCGACCGGATCATCATCACTGCCTGCGGCACCTCCTGGCATTCCGGCCTGATCGGCGAATATATGATGGAGGAACTGGCGCGCATCCCGGTGGAAGTGGAATACGCGTCCGAGTTCCGCTACCGGAACCCGGTGGTGGACGACCGCACCCTGGTGATCGGCATTTCCCAGTCGGGCGAGACCGCCGACACCCTGGCCGCGATCCGCGAAGCCAAGCGCCGGGGCGCCCGGACCATCGGGGTGGTCAACGTGGTGGGCTCGACCATCGCCCGCGAAGTGGACGGCGGCATCTACCTGCATGCCGGCCCCGAAGTCGGTGTCGCCAGCACCAAGGCCTTCACCAGCCAGGTGGCGGCGCTGGCCCTGATCACGCTTCGGTTCGCCCGGCTGCGGCACCTGAGCATTCTCCAGGGCCGGCAGTTCATCGAAAGCCTGAAGGCGCTTCCCGGTCTCATCAAGGAAACGCTGGAACGCAGCTCCGAAGTCGAGGCGCTCGCCAAGAAGTACTGGAAGGCCAACAACGTGCTGTACCTGGGCCGGGGGGTGAACTTCCCGGTGGCCCTCGAAGGGGCGCTCAAGCTCAAGGAAATCTCGTATATCCACGCCGAGGGATACCCGGCGGCCGAAATGAAGCACGGGCCGATCGCGCTGATTGACGAGAACATGCCGGTCGTGTTCATCGCGCCCAAGGACGCGGTGCACAGCAAGATCGTGTCGAACGTGGAAGAGGTCAGAGCGCGGGGCGGGCAGGTGATCGCGCTGGTCAACGACGGGGACGGGGAGATCGGCAGGCTGGCGGAGGATACCTTCACGCTGCCGGTGACCACGGACCTGCTGACGCCGATCCTCACCAGTATCCCGCTGCAGCTGTTTTCCTACTACGTCGCGGTGCTCCGGGGTTGCAACGTGGACCAGCCTCGTAACCTGGCCAAGTCGGTCACCGTCGAGTAACCCTCGTCCCGGAAACCAACGCCCCCGGCCCGCCCGGGGGCGTTTATTTTTGCCGCCCCGGCTAGAACCCGGCTTTGCTCCAGAGCGCGGGATAGCCGGCGTCGAGCAGGGCCCCGATCGAAAGAAGGGAGATCTCGGTGTCGTTGTTTCCCAGCCCCGACATCACATCGGCAAAGGCGAGCGGCCCCCAGTGCGACCCTCCGTCCAGCGCCACCTGATTTAACTCTACCCCGCCCAACCGCCGCATCGCTTCGATCGCCATGGCTCCGGTATAGAGATTCCTGTGGAAATCATACCAGGGAGGCTGCTCTCCCTGGACCACTCCCACGAGGCCGAGGACATGCCCCATTTCGTGCAGGGCCAGGTAGGAGAGCCGCAAGCCGGGAATGCTGTCTACGGGCTTGGCGCGGTTGAGAGAAATCATGCCGAGTACCGTGGTTGGACGGGGCAGGGGACGTTGCAGGCAGGGGCCGCCGGTGGCTTCGACGTAGGTCCCGGGTGGGTACAGGCTCGACTGGCCCACGTAGATCACCACGCCCCGCTCCTCTCCAGACAGGGGCGGGGAAGGCGGCTCGCCGGGCGGGGTAGGGCAGTCCCCGCCCGGAGTGTCCAGCACCTGGGGTGCCAGCTCGCCGGCCATGACCGACTGCCAGCGCTCTGCGGCGATACCCAGCACCACCCGCCAGAGTATCGGCACGTCGGGAGCAAAGATCAGCCGGATCCGGAAGGCGCCGGTGGGCTCGCTCACTTCGACCAGCACGCTGTCGGCCGGGGTGCCGGCGCCAGTGTCGGCTATGATCCAGGTTTGCCCCGCAGACAGGGTCCGGACGATGCCACCCCTGCTGACGGTCGCGACCCCCGCTACCGAACTCCGCAGGCGATAGGCGCCATCGGCGATACCCAGCGGTCGTCCCCCGGTATCCACCGCGCTGACCATCAGCTGAAATGAATCCCGGGTCAGCAGCTTGACCGGAAAGTCGGGAAGGATGTCGAGCGATGCAATAGCCGGAACGTGGGGCTCGATCGGGCCCCGGCCGGCCTCGGCACAACCGAGCAGCAACATACAGCAGATTATCGTGGAGGTTCGCACGGTCAGCGCCCGATATGGGGGATGCCTTGATGGACGCGGAGCCTCTGTCCGGCTGCACACCCTGGCCGGGAAAAGGGTTCTATCCGGCCGCCGGAACGTCCGAGCCTTCGACCCGACCCGCCTGCCAGGCGGAGCCAATCTCACGGGAGACAACCCGCCATGCATCCGGCCCGGCGGCCACCAGCAACCGGCGCAGCGGTTCGTCCATCGGCTCTCGGCTCAGCCGGAACGTGGAATGGTGCACCGGCATGACGAACCGGGCGCCCATCTGCCGGCCCATGCGCCATGCTTCCTCGGGGTTGGCATGGTTGGCAATCCACGGGTCATAGGCGCCGATGGGGAGGATCGCCAGGTCCAGCCCTGCCGCGGCATAGGACTGGAACCGGTCGGTGTAGGCGGTGTCTCCGGCGTAGAGCACCCGGTGTCCCGCCTTTTCGAGCAGGAAACCGCCGTACCCGCGCTCCCGGTCTCGCAAGGTCCGGGCGCCCCAGTGGCGCGCCGGGGTGCCCTCAATCACCAGCCCGTCGTGGGACAGCCGGTCTCCCCACTCCAGCTCGTCCACCTGGTCGAAGCGCCGAAGCAGGTCGCCCACCCGGCGGTGGGTGATGACCCGGGTATGCCGGGGAATCCGGGCCAGGGTCAACAGGTCCAGGTGATCCATGTGAGCATGCGACACCAGTACCATGTCGAGGGGGGGCAGTTCTCGCACCCGGAGGGCTGGCCGGGTCAGCCGACGCGGCCCTACGGTGATTCCTCCCACCGAGACCCCGATGCGGTCGGCCAGCGCCGGGTCGGTCACCAGCCAGGTGCCGAAGAAGTTCATGAGCACCGTCGCGTGCCCCAGCCAGGCTGCGGTCAGCCGGTCGTCCGGCCAGCCCGTGGGGTCGGGGCGATGAACCGGCATATCCAGCGTCCCCGGGAGGCGGCGTTCCTCCAGCAGGTGGCGGACGTAGCGCCGGGCGAATCCGAAATATGACATCATCTCCGGGAAAGTAGCGGGTAACGGGGGCACGGCGCCTGCGGGTCCGGATGGGGGGTGTTCCCAGGAGCCCGGTGGCGGGTGACCCGGATTCGGGTGACTCCCACGGGAGCGCCGGCATTGAGCTTGACTGTCCCCTTCTCGACCGCTTCCCACCTGGCGAGTCACTAAGTTCGCATTCGCGTCCCCCTGCTTCCCGGCTAGATTGTGCTACCCTCTTGCCGGGAGCACCAGTGCGGGTCCTGCTGCAGCGCGTATCGGAAGCTTCGGTCTCCGTCGACGGCAGGATTGCCGGCTCCATTGGCCGCGGGTACTGCCTGCTCGTCGGTTTTACTCACGGGGATTCAGCCGCGCAGGTTGACTGGATGGCCGAGAAGGTGACCGGACTCCGCCTCTTCCAGGACCCCGACGGGAAAATGAACCTGGGCCTTGCCGATGTCGGCGGGGCCCTGCTCGTGGTTTCCCAGTTTACCCTCTATGGCGACGCGACCCGGGGCCGCCGCCCATCCTTCACCGGGGCCGCGCGCCCCGATGTTGCGATTCCATTGTATGACCGGTTTCTCGGCGCCCTTCGCAGTTACGGCTTCACCGTGGCCACCGGCCAGTTCGGCGCAATGATGGACGTGAAGATTCACAACGACGGCCCGGTCACCCTGATGCTCGAGCGCGAGGGATGAGCGAACTGCTGGTCCTGGCTTCCACGTCACCCCGGCGGCGCCAGCTGCTCGAGATGCTGGGCATCGACCTGCGGGTCACCCCATCCAACGTCCCCGAGCGGCGGGAGCCGGGCGAAGCCCCGGCGGATTATTCCGTGCGGCTGGCGCGGGCCAAGGCCGGCGGCGTACCGGGCGACCTGGTGCTGGGAGCCGATACGATCGTGGTGCTGGGAGATGACGTGCTGGAAAAGCCGGCTGATGAGGCCGATGCCCTGCGGATTCTGCGCCGGCTGCAGGGCCGCACCCACCAGGTGGTGACCTCGGTCGCGCTTCGGGCCGGCGCCACGACCGCGGTCGCGACCGACGTGACCAGCGTGACCTTCCGGCCGGCCGGCGACGAGATCCTGCTCCGCTACATCGCCACCGGCGAACCGATGGACAAGGCCGGGGCGTATGGCATCCAGGGCTTCGGGGCCCCGCTCATTGAACGGGTGGAGGGAGACTTCTTCGGCGTGATGGGCCTGCCGATCCGGCTGGTGCTGGATCTGCTTCGGGACGCCGGATATACGTACACATTTACCGCCGGCCTGGCGCGTTCCCCGGGGGGCTGAAGCCGGCTACAATCCGCGCTGGGGGACGGACAGACTGGCCTGGATGATCTCCCACCGGTTCTCCACCAGCCGGTAGACGAACAGCGCCCGGATCGGGGCGATGGCGCTTTCCGGTCCCGCGAAGATGGGAACGTGCAGGTTGCTGGCCACCCAGCCGATGGTACCCCTTGAACTGAGTCCCCCCCGAAGGCCGTCGCCCGGCTCGGTGGCATTGCCGGGCGGTCCCAGCCACTGGGCCAGTTCCGCGGCCGCGGCCCGGCCACCCACGACCCCCCCGGGCGAGGCCACCACGGCCCCCGGCGCGAACGTGGCCGTCCGGATGTCGCGGATGTCGCCGCGGAACTGGCGGGCAATTTCGCCCGCGGCCGGCGGCACGTCGCCGCCCAGCCTGGCCGCTCCCGGAATCCTGCGGCTCAGCAGGGCCAGGAACAGCGAATCGTAGGCGATGGGCCGGGAATACTGGACCGCGACCGCCCGCCAATCGGCGGAGTCCCGGGCCAGCAGATAGGCCGCACGGAGGTGAACCGGGTAGGTCTTTCCCTGGTAGGTGACGGCGTAATCCAGCCCGTACGTGGCCCCCGCCGTCCGTCCATCGGCCTGGACCCAGACACGGCCGGAGTCGGGCTTGATGGCCACCCGCAGGTCGCCCCCGGCCGGCGCGAAGTCCCGCTGCATCTTCGCGAGGACGGAATCCCGGTGCAGGACCACCGCCATGTCCGCCGCCGTAAACACGACGTCTTCGGCAAGGACACGAGCCCACGAGGCCAGGTGGCCCTGCTCGAAGGCGGCAAAGTGGGCCCGCATGGTACTGTCCACCTGGGACCGGATCGCGGCGGTATCCGCGGCCGCGGCGGTCGTCCGCGCGGAAGCGCCACAGGCCGCGGCGGCGCCGGCGACCAGGGCCGTGAAGACTGCGGTGCGGGCCGCCCTCATGGGTGCATTGACTCCGGTGATCAGGTATGGGGGAAAGACCACCAAGATAACACCCGTCCCAACAGTCCCGGATCGGCGGGCGTAACTGGGACGACACAAACACGTCCCTTACCGGAGTGAGTCATGAAGATTCGTACACTAGTTGCCCCGCTGCTGCTGGCAATGCTGGTTGTTCCCGCCGTACCCGCGGTGGCTCAAGGCCCGGAAGGCGCCGGCCCGGATCGCCGGGCCGAGATGCTGTTCAAGGGCATCACGCTGACCGAGGGCCAGCAGGCCAGGATTGATTCATTACAGGCCCGCCACCGCGCCCAGGCGGGGCCGATGGAGCGCGGATCCATGCCCGAGGAAGGAGCCCGGGCCGCCCGGCGGGAACAGATGCGGAAACATTACGCCGAGATCCGCGCCTTGTTGACCTCCGAGCAGCAGCCCCTGTTTGACCGGAACGTCGAGGCGATGATGGCCGCCCGTCCCCGGCGGCCCCCGTCGCAGTAACCGCTAACCCACCGGCCACCGGGCGAGCATCTGCTGTAACTCGTCCCGGTGGTGGGTCTCGTCCATGATGATATCATCGAACTGGATGGCCAGCCCGAACTCCCCGGCCTCTTCCGCCTGCTTCCGGCGCTGCAGGTAGCGTTCGATCGTCTCGACCTCCGCCTTGTGCGCGGCCTCCAGCATGGATCGCGCGTCCCGCGCGATCGGCACCTTGGAGGGTTCCGCGGCGGGGATCCCGCCCATGGCCGAGATCTTGTCGGCCAGGATCTGGGCATGCCCCAGCTCTTCCGGAATCTCGTTAGCGAAGAAATTCCTGAGTTCCTGCCGGTAGGGGCCCTGCACCATGCTCGCGAACAGGCGATACATGATGATGGCCTGGAACTCGCCGCGCAGATCCTCGTTCAGCCCATCGATCAACTGCTGCTTCTTGGTGTCGCTCATAATCTCCTCCTGGGAAGGTCCCGCACCTGTCCCCTCCAGCCTAACAGAACAGGGCACCGCTGACTGTGCCCTGGATCGCAAACCCCAGAAATTCTCCCAATTCCCTCAAATCCCTCAATTCCTTCAATTCCCTCAATTCCCTCAATTCCCTCAATTCCCTCAATTCCCTCACACCCTCACCCGGTACACCGGAACCGCCTGGTTGCGGTTCTTGACCGAGAGCGGCTCCATGGTCTCCACGACGGGCCGCGTCTTGAGCTGGTCGTAGAAGGTCTGGCTGACCAGGATCTCGCCCTTGTCGGCCCGGCCGCAAAGCCGGGAGGCCACGTTCACCGAGTCGCCGATAACGGTGTACTCCAGCCGCCGGTGGCTGCCGATGTTCCCCGCGAACACCTCTCCGTGGTTGATCCCGATGCCGATGGCCACCTCGGGGCGCCCGTTGCCCTGCCACTTGGCGTTGAGGTCGCGCAGGGCCCGCTGCATGTCCATGGCCGCCTGCATGGCCCGGTCGGGGTCGTCTTCGTGGGCGATCGGGGCTCCCCAGAGGGCCATGATGGCGTCCCCGATGAACTTGTCCAGCGTCCCGCCATGCTCGAAGATGATGTCGACCATTTCGGTGAAGTAGTCGGTCAGCAGCGCGGCGATATCGTCGGGGTTCATGTGCTCGGAGAGCCGGGTGAACCCCCGGATGTCGCTGAACAGCACGGTGATCGGCCGCTTCTCGCCGCCCAGCTTGACCGCGTCCAGCGACATGGCGATCTCGGCCGCCACGTTGGGGGCGAAGTAGCGCTCGAAGTTGGAACGCACCATGGCTTCCCGCTGGATCTGCTCGGCGTACCGGCTGTTCTTGATGCTCACGGCGGCCAGCCCGCCGAAGGCGATCAGGAACTGCAAGTCCTCCTGGCTGAACGAGTCGATCGCGGTGAGACTGTCCACGTAGAGAATGCCGAGCACTTCCTCCTGGGAAGCCATCAACGGGGTGCACATGGCGGAGCGCACGCTCTGCAGCATGATGGACTGGCCCTTGAAGCGGGTGTCCGCGGCGGCGTTCTCGGAGATGAGCCCGACCCGTTCCTCCACTACCTTGCTCGCGATGGACCGGGGCACGTGGGAAAAGGTGGTGTCGCCCAGCCGGCTCTTGGAAATCTTGGGATACAGTTCCTTGGTGTTGCGGTCCATCAGGAGGATGGAGACCCGGTCCACGTTCATGACCTCGAAGGTCATGTTCACCACGGTGCTCAGGACCCGGTCCAGGTCGAACTCGCCCGAGAGGGTCTGCGAAATATCGAGCAGCAGGGAGAGTTTCTTGGCCTGCCGTTCCTGGTCGGTGGTGCCCTTGACCCGCAACTGGCCGATGCCCGAGGGGCTGCCGTCCGCATTGGTGAGGTTGGCCAGGTCGGACTTCCCGCTCCCGCTGACGGCGATCTGCCGAACGATGGTGCCGCCAGGGGCCTGGAACGGTGCGGGGGTGGGCTGGGGCCGGGGGGCGTCCTGGGTCTTGAGCTGGAAAACGACCTTGCCAAAGGTCACCGAGTCGTTGGGTTTGAGCAGCTGCTCGGTGATCCGGGATCCGTTGATGAACGTCCCGTTGGAGCTTTCCAGGTCCTTGACCAGCACGCCGTCGCCGCTGATCCGGAGCTCGGCATGGCGGCGGGAGATGGTCGGATCAATGACCGCGAGATCACTGGTCACGGCCCGGCCCACGACCACCGTGCGATCGTGCGGCAGGTCGTAGGTCTGGTCCCCGGCGATGTTGATGAGTCGGTACACGGCCATAGCGCCGCAATATACTACGAAGCGGCTGGGGTTTGGGACACCGGGCGGGCTAGCGCGGGGCTACCACGAGGTAGGTGCCGGGCCCGGGGATCGGGGCGGCCAGGTTGTCGGAAGCGGGGCGGGCCGAGGGGAGCATCCGGTAGCGGCCATCGGCCTCCAGGACCGCGACGCCCAGGGCCCGTTCAAACTGGGCCGGGTTGCCGTACTTCTGCCGGGCGGCCTGGGGAGCCGCGAAGTGGACCGGGTACCGGAAGATGAGCGTGGCTCCGTTCCCGAAGCCGGGCGTGCACTCGATGGTCACCCCGTAGAGGCCGGGGCGGGCCTGCATGCTCAGCCGCACCGAATCGGCGCCGGCGGGAAACAGGGTCGCCGGGAGGGTCAGCTCGGCAAAAATGGTATTGTCCGGAGGCGCGTGCCGTAACAGCACGGTCCGGGGGCCGCCGGCCGGAAAGGCCACCGTGGTATCGAGCGGCGGCGCTCCCCAGGCTTCGAGCACGAAGAACTGGTTGAGCGGCAGGGTGATGTTGGGTGTCGCGGTGGGTTCCGCCGCCGCGCCCTGCACGGCGGGGCGCCCGCTGCACCCGGCCAGCCCGATAGCCCCGAACACGGCAAGGAGTGACGTTATCTTCAGGAGGCTGATCCTCGCATCAGGGGTGACCTCGTTGGCTGGTTTTCGCATCTCCCTGGATTCTTCACTGATCGCGCTCCTGGCGGCCGGCTGTCTGTGCGCCGCCGCCGGTGATCTGCATGCCCAGCAGTGGAACTCGCCCGAGGTCCGGGTCCTGGTCGAGCGGGGGGTGGAACGCCGGCAGCGGACCCAGGCCGACTCCGCCCTGCGGAGCTACCGCACCCGTGCCCACGGGTTCGTTTTTTTCCTGGCCCAGCTCGGCGAAGGGTTGGCGGAGCCGCCCCGGCTGGTCAAGGCGGACGAGTTGCAGGTGGAAGTGTATTGGCAGGCACCCGGCCGGAGCAAGCAGGTCATCCTGGGCTGGCGCGACGGTACCTGGCTGCCGACCGATATCAGTTACCATCGCGATCACCTGGGCATCGTCACCAACGATTTCGGCGACCTGATCCGGATCGGCGAAGGGGACGAGATCCGCGATGTGCCCCACCCGGTGTCTCCGGCTGGGCTGGACCGGTATGATTTCCTGCTGCGGGATTCCCTGCGGCTGCAGACGCCGCAGGGCCAGCTCACGGTGCACGAAATCGGGGTCCGGCCCCGTAACTTCCAGGTCCCCGCCGTCGTGGGCACCCTGTACCTCGAGGTCGGCACCGGGGCCCTGGTGCGGTTCCGTTTCAGCTTTACGCCGGCCGCCTACCGCGACAACCAATTGGAAGACATCAGCATCGTCCTGGAAAATTCGCTCTGGCAGGGCCGCTACTGGCTGCCCTACCGGCAGGAGATTGAACTGCGGCGGCGCACCACCTGGCTGGATTTTCCCGCCCGCGGCATTATCCGCGGCCGCTGGGAGATCGGCGAATACGATTTCGAGACGCCGATTGATCCCGCCATCTTTCTCGGCCCCCCCATCGCCGGCCTGCGGCGGCCCGCCCCGGCCGACAGTACCCTTTTTTCCGGCCCGCTCGATTCCGCCATCGCCGACGTGGCGGCTCCGCTCAACGCCCAGGACATGGACGCCCTCCGCTCTGAAGTGGAGCGGATCGCGGGGACCCGCGCGCTCGGCGGGCTCGCCTCGAAGCGGCTGGCCATCCGGTCCTTGAGCGATCTCGCCAGGGTCAACCGGGTCCAGGGCCTGGTGCTCGGGTTCGGCGCGACCCTGGGATCGGCTACCAGCCGCTGGCGGTTCCGGCCCTCGGTGGCCTACGGAACTTCGGACCACCGGCTGCTGGGTAGCCTGGCCCTCAGCGTCGATGCGGGCCGTACCCGGCTGGCGGCCGAGGGCTTCCGCCGGGTCCGGGACCTGAGCGACTTCCCGGTGATCACGCCGGTCTTCAATTCGATCGCCGCCCAGGAGTTCGGCAAGGACTACGGCGACTACGTGCTGCTGGAGGGCGGGACCCTGTCGGCCCGATTCCGACACGGGCGCACGACCACCACGCAGGAAGTCTTCTACGAGCGGCCTCACTCGGTGGCCGTCTCCGCCTCTCCCGCCAGCGGCACCTACCGCCCCAACCCTCCGCTGGGCAGGCCGGGCGGTGACGGCATCGGCGGGTATCGCCTCACGGTGGAGCGGGGCAGCGGAGGGATCGCCGTCACCCGCGACCTGCAGGGATCGGTGTCCCTGGAGGCGGGGCGCCACGCGGCCGGCTACACCCGGGCCGTCCTGCAAGGCCGCTGGCTGGTCCCCCTGGGGAAGCCGGAACTGGTGACCCGGGCGTATCTCGGATGGGGCAGCACCCACCTGCCGGAGTACCGGAGCTTCGCGCTCGGGGGCCGAGGCACCCTGCTGGGAGAGCCGTTTCGGGGCGCCGGCGGACGCTCGATGGCCCTGCTGCACAGCGAGCTTCGTTTCAATGCCCCCTTTCCCGCCATTTCCCTGGGGTCGTTCGCCAGTACCGGTCGGACCATCGTCGTCGCGCCATTCGTCGCGGCCGGGTGGGCGGACCGGGAGTACCAGTCCCTTCCATGGCGGGCGACGGACGGTGTCCGCCCGGTTGCCGGCGTTGCCCTCGAGTGGTTCATGCGACTGATCCGGGTGGAGGCCGGCATCGGACTCCGGACCGGCAACATCGGCGTCAGCGTCGAGATCCACCGCGACTGGTGGAGCATTCTATAGAGGGATCCCCTGATTCCCTATCGCTTTTCGCCCCTACCTGCCTATTTTCCCCCAATCACCCCCTGACCACCCTCCTGCCGTTTGAGGTCGATTGCAGTTCACCGACGAATGGCTGTATCCCACCATGGAAACCCTGGTTGCCCGGGAGGAGCTGGACGCGCTTCGCAAGTCGCCCGGCGAGCCGGCCTCCCTGTGGGAAACCATGGTGCAGAAGAAACTGACCACCGACGACAAGGTGCTGGCGGCTGCCGCCGAGCGCTTTCGCCTGCCGGTGGCCGATCTCAGCAAGCTGGAAGTCAAGGTGCGCGAATCGGTTCCCGAGACGCTGGCCCGTCGGTTCAATGTGCTGCCCCTGCGGCTCACCGATTCCTACATCGAAGTCGCTTCCGCCAACCCGTTCGACATCGACGCCGAGAAACTGATGGCGTTCGCCACCGGGCGTGAGGTGCGCATGCACCTGGCTTCCCCGGCCCGCATCCGGGAAAAACTGGAGGAGGTGTACCGGCCGGAGACCGTGGTGTCGAAGCTGCTGGGCGGCATGGAAGCGGCGGAGGTCCAGCAGCTGGAGGACGAGCCGGAGGACCTCGCCTCCTCCGAAGAAGAGGCCAGTCATGCGCCGATCATCCGGCTGGTGGACCTCCTCCTTTCCGACGGCATCCTGAGCCGCGCCAGCGATATCCACGTCGAGCCGGCCGAGGGGGGCGTAGTGGTGCGCTACCGGATCGACGGCGTGCTCCGCCAGGCGATGAAGATCCCGCGCACCGCCGGGCTGCCGCTGATCTCCCGGCTCAAGATCATGTCGTCGCTCGATATCGCCGACCGGCTGCGGCCCCAGGATGGCCGGGCCCGGGTCAGCGTGAATGGGTCCCCGGTCGATCTCCGCGTGTCCACGCTGCCGGCCACCCTGGGCGAGAAGGTCGTCATCCGGATCCTCAACGCCAAGGCGACCGTGCTCACGCTCGAGTCCCTCGGCATGTACGAGGACGAGCGTGCCGCGATCACCAACCTCCTCCAGCACAAGGAGGGGATCGTGCTGGTCACCGGCCCGACCGGCTCCGGCAAGACCACCACGCTGTACTCGGCCCTCCGGCTGGTGCAGAGCGAAGGCGTCAACATCGTCACGGTGGAAGACCCCGTCGAGTACCGGCTGGGTTCCAACATCGTGCAGGTGCAGGTCAATGAGAAAGCCGGCCTGACTTTCGCCGCGGCCCTCCGGTCCATCCTGCGGCAGGACCCGGACGTGGTGCTGCTCGGTGAGATCCGGGACCAGGAAACCGCCCGGATCGCCGTCCAGGCCTCGCTGACCGGCCACCTGGTGCTGTCCACCCTGCACACCAACGATGCCCCCAACGCGGTGACCCGGCTGGTGGACATGGGGCTCGAAGCGTACAAGCTGGCCTCCGCGCTCCGGGGGATCGTCGCGCAGCGGCTGATGCGCCGGCTTTGCACGACCTGCCGGGAGCCCCACACCGGCGAAATTCCCACCAAGCTCCGCCGCTACGTGCCCGACGGCGCCACGCTCTTCCGCTCGGTGGGCTGTCCCGAGTGCTCCATGACCGGGTACCGCGGCCGCTTCAGCATCGTGGAAGTGCTCACCATGGGCCCCGAGCTGGAGCGCCGGATCGGGGCGGGGGCTACCGCCGACAAGATCGCCGAGAGCGCGCGCGACAACGGCATGAAATCCCTCTGGGAGAGCGGGCTCCGCCACGTGCTGGCCGGCGACTCGGCGCTGGACGAGCTGCTCCGGGTCACCGGCGCCCCGGTCACCGACGTCGTGCCGCCGCCCCCGGTCGCCCCTGCGGCATCCCGGCATTCGCCGCCGCCGGCCCCCTCCTCCGCGGCGCACCACCAGCCGGTGGATCTCTCCACCGCCTTCGACCTGGTGGACGACGGCGAGGCCCCCGCCACCAAGCGACAGGCGACCATCCTCCTGGTGGACGACGAAGACCAGCTGCGCCGGGTGATGCGGGACCTCCTGGAACGGGAAGGGTACGCGGTCGCGGAGGCGCGTGACGGGGTGCAGGCCCTGGACGAGGTGGACCGGCATGCGCCCGATGTCATCGTGCTCGATCTCAACCTGCCCGGGCTGGACGGGTACAACGTTCTCTCCAAGCTCAGGAGCCGGGACCCGACCCGCCACATCCCGGTGATCGTGCTGACGGCCAAGGGCGACGAGGACAATGAGGTCCGGGTGTTTGAGCTGGGCGCCGATGATTTTCTCACCAAGCCGTTCCGGGCCCGCGCCCTGTCGGCTCGGCTCGAGGCCCTGCTCAGCCGGCGCCGAACCTGAGCCGGGCGATCCTCCCCGCATGACCCGCGTGGCCGTCTCCATCGTTGACGTGTATCCGGTCCGGCACCGCGCCGGCGGGCTCCAGGTTCTCCTCCTGCGGCGGGGTGGGGGAACCCGCTGCACCGGTGCCTGGGAGGTCGTCCATGGTCATATCGAAGCGGGGGAATCCCCGGCCGAGGCGGCCCGGCGCGAGCTGGAAGAGGAAACCGGGCTGCGGCCGGCCGCGTGGTATAACCTGAGCCGGGTGGAGGCGTTCTACCAGCACCGGGACGATGAAGTGGCCCTGGTGCCGGTGTTCGTCGCGCTGTTTCGGGACGAGGCGGCGGTGAGCCTGAGCGCTGAACACGATGCCGGCGAATGGCTGCCGCTGGCGGAAGCGGCCGGCCGGTGCGCCTGGCCCCGCGAACGGCGGGCCATGGACGATATCCGCGAGTTGCTGGCGACCGGCTCCGCCGCCGCGCTGGACGATGTGCTGAGGATGCCTTGAAACCATGCTGATGTTTACTGCCCTCGTATCACTCGCTGGCATGATCGGCGTATCGGACCCGGCGACGGCGGCCTGCACCCGTCTCAGCCGGGCCGGGACCCAGGTGCAGGGGGACGTGAAGATCTGCCCCGGCCGCTACCGCTTCGCGGACCCGCGGGAGCGCGGTGTCATCATCATCGCCGCGTCGCTCACCCGGCTCGACCTGACCGGGGTGACCCTGGAGAGCGGGGACTCGGTGGCCTCCCGGTTTACCGGGGTGGGCGTCCTGAGCGCCGGGGTGGACCGGGTGGAGATCACCGGGGGCACCATCCGCGGCTTTCGCTATGGCATCCGGATCGAAGGCGGCCGGGGGCACCGGGTGAGCGGGAGCGACCTGTCGGGCTCCCGGCGGCAGGAACTCTACTCGTCCCCGGAGACCTACAGCGAACGGGACTGGCTGGACATCTTCCGGCCCGACACCTTCGAGCAATACGGCGGCGGCCTCCTGCTCAAGCACACCGACGGGGCCACGGTCACCGGGGTGACGGCGCGCGCGGCGCAGAATGGCATCGGCCTCATCGGCGTGCGGAGAACCTATGTTGCCGACAATGATGTCTCCGGCAACAGCGGCTGGGGGATTCATCTCTGGCAATCCGCCCACAACGTCATCGTCCGGAACCAGGCCCGCCACAACGTGCGCTGCGAGAGCGCCCGCTACAGCCGGGGCTGTGATTCCGCCGCCCTGCTGCTCCGGGAGCGGAGCGATTCCAACCTGGTCGCCGATAATGATCTCAGTCACTCAGGCGACGGGTTCTTCCTGAGCGGCCACCGGCCCCTGGTCCAGCCCTCCATCGGCAACCTGGTGATTCGCAACGATGCGAGCCACTCCTACCACAATGCCTTCGAGTCCACCTTCAGCGCCTGGAACCTGTTTCTCGACAACCGGGCCGACAGCTCGGGCTACGGCTTCTGGCTGGGCTTTTCCACCGGCAACGTGGTGCGGGGCAACACCATGGTGGGTTCGCGCGTGGCGGGCATCGCGATCGAACACGGCAGCGACAACGAGATCGCCGCGAACGTAATTATCGGCGGCCAGCGGGGGATCTATCTTTTCGCCCCCGGCAACGCAACGGACCGAAGCCGCAACTACCGGGTGCAGGACAATACCCTTGCCAGGTTGGAGCAGGGCCTGGTGATGGAGCGGACCACCCATTCCAAGGTGCGGGGGAACCTGTTCGACGGGGTGGGGGAGGGGATGGTGGTGGACTCTGCGGGCGCGGATACCGAAATATCGGGGAACGTGTTCCTGCGGGCCAACCGGCTCTTCGTGCGGGCCCCCCGGCTGACCGCGGGGGGCAACTTCTGGGGCGCCCCCAGCGAGGCCGACACCCGGGCGCGAATCCAGGGCAGCGTGTCGCTCGACCCCTGGCATCCCGCCAGCGCGGCCGGTTACTGAGTCTTCCTGGCGATTTCCTCGGCGATCGCTTTCAATTCCCGCAGGTTGAACGGCTTCATGACCACCGGCACTCCGTCCTGGGCGAGGGGAGTGGCGCCGTCGGCCGCCAGGATGACCCGGTCCCGGTAGCGGGGCAGCACCGCCACCAGCGCCCGGAGAAAAAGGACGCCCGGCTCCGCCGCCGCCCGCGCTTCGGCGATCACCAGGTCGTAGTCCCGGGCCGCCGCCAGCTCGAGGCCCTGGGCGCCGGTCCTCGCCGTTTCCACGTGATAGCCTTCGCTGGCGAAGAGGGCGCTCACCACCCGCTGCACCGAGATGTCGTGGTCCACCAGCAGCACGGCCCGGGTCCGCGGTGCGCCTTCCGCGCCCTTCCCGCCGCTCTCGACATACACCGGAAGGCCTACCTGGAACAGGGCGCCGCCCAGTTCGCTGGACGCGTGGCTCAGCCGTCCCCCGTGCGCGTCCACGATCCCGTAGCTGATCGAAAGCCCCAGCCCGGTGCCGTGTCCCGGTTCCTTGGTCGTGAAGAAGGGCGTAAACAGCTGGGGCACCAGGGCCGGCGGAATTCCGGGGCCGGAATCTTCCACCCTGATCCGGGCCTCCCCGTCCGCCTGGGCCGTTGTGATGACCAGGGTGCGGGCCCGCTCCGGCGGCAGGTCGGCGATGGCCTGCATGGCGTTGGTGAGGAGATTGAGGACCACCTGCTGCAGTTCGTAAGGATCCGCCTGCACCGCGGGCGAGGATGGATCGAGCCGCTGCTCGAAGTTGATGCCCCGGAGCTTGATGTCGTACGCCAGCAGCGCGGCGGTGCGGCCCACCACGTCGTTCAGTTGAACCCGGACTTTCTCATGACCGCCTTTGCGGGCGAAGGTCAGCAGGTCCCGCACGATCCGGCCGGCCCGTTCCGCCTGTTCGTGGATGACCCTGAGGTGTTCCCGCTCCCGGGGATCGGACTTGCCCTGTTCGACCAGGAACTCGGAAAGGCCGGCAATCGAGGTGAGGGGGTTATTGAGTTCATGGGCCACGCCCGACACCAGTTGGCCCACCGCCGCCAGTTTCTCGTTCTGAATCAACTGCGCTTCCAGCTTCCGCTGGTCGGTGACGTCCTCGATCAGGACCACCACGGCATTGCGGCCCCCGAGGTCCGGCAGGGGAGCGGCCGTCAGCCGCAGCACCCGGTCGAGCCGCTCCGCGCGGGTGATCAGCGGGGAAGTTCGCCGGCCCGCCCGCGCTTCCTCCACCAGCTGGCGCGCGGCTTCGGCCTGGCCCACCGCGGTGTCGCCAAAGGGCTGGCCCAGCAACGCCGCGATCGGCGAGCCCAGTAGCCGGCCCAGGGCGTGGTTGGCCCGGTTGACCGTGCCGTCGGCGCCCACCACCGCGATGCCCTCGGCCAGCGCGTTGAACGTGGTTTCCCATTCTTCCTTGCTCCGGCGGATCATCTCGAAGAACCGGCTGTTGGCCAGCACCACCGCGGCCTGGGTGGCAACGGTCGAGAGCAGCTGGAAATCCTCCGACGTGAAACTGCTGTCCCTCCGGTCCGCGACCACCAGCGTACCCAGCGTCACGCCGTGGGCCCTGAGCGGAATCGCGGCGGCGGAGCGGACGGCCACCCCTTCGATGTCCAGCAGCTGAGTGCCCGCCTCCGCCGACTCCAGCCGCTCCCCCGCGATCGCGCGCATGATGAGCGTGTCGCCGACGTCGGAGATGAGATGCCCCTTCAAATCCTGGAGCGTCCCCTCCGCCGAAATGACCTTGAGGACGTCGCCGCCCTCTTCCAGGAGCGCCACCAGGGATCCCTCCGCCTGGAGGAACCGCCGCGCATAGCGGGCCACCTGGTCCACGATGTGGTCCAGCTGCAGCGACTCCGACAGGACGTAGCTCAACTCCTGCAGGGTGAACAGCTCGTTCAGCCGCCGTTCCAGCTGCACCGCCATCTCATCCCGCTCCCGCGCCGAGCGCAGGGTCTCCTGCTCGGCCCGGGCCACGGTCAGCCCCAGGGCAACCAGGATTGTGAGGGTGATCGAGGCGACCATCGGGGCCAGCGGCGGACGGGCCAGGAACGCGAACAGGGCGAGAACCGCGACCGACGACCGGATGATCGTCATGGTCCAGGCCGGGCGCCAGAGCTGCAGCAACAGCATGCCCAGCCCGTAGGCCACCAGCAAGGCGCTGGCCCAGCGGGGCAGCCCCTTGAAGGTCAGGGTCAGCGCCCCCGTCACCGCGAATACGGCGAAGGGCAGCGCCGTGAGCAGCGCGATCAGCCGCCGGAAATCGTTCAGCTGCCGGACCCTCCCACCCGCTCGGTCACGTAGGCTTCCGGGGGCGCGTTGGGCTTGACCCGGACCGACTTGGCCGGGATTCCCACGTAGACGTGATAAGGCCGCACGTCCTTGGTCGCGACCGCGACCGCGCCGACCATGCCGTTCCGGCGGACCCGGACGCCGGCGAGCACGGTGGCATGGTAGGTGATGCGCACATCATCCTCCAGGATGGTCCGCGCGTTGGTCACTTCCTTCTGCTCGACGATGCTGTGGGTGTGGCTGTAGATGTTGGCGTAATCGGAAATGCTGACCCGGTCGCCGAGCGAGATTCCCCCCCGGTCGTCGAGGAGCACGTGCCGGTGGACTACCACGTCGTCGCCCACTTCCATGTTGTAGCCAAAGGAGAACTCGACGTGGTGGAAGCATTTGAAGTTCTTGCCAACCCGGCTGAAGATGTGCTGGGCCAGGATGCGGCGGAACCGGACACCGAGATGCACGTTCTGGCCGCCCAGGGGAGAGCGGTCGAACGACATCCAGAGCCAGAGCAGCGGCTTGACCCGGGCGAACTTCGCCGCGTCCACGTCGCTGTAGTACTCGGCCTCGAGGGTGATGTTCCAGGGGTCGAGGGCGAGCAGCGCGGCCCGCGAGCTGTCTGGAAGGGAAGGACTCTGCATCAGGCTCTCGTAGTCGCCGGCGCCCGGATGGTAAATCTCGAAGAGAATGTCCCGGGTGATCCGGTACCAGTCCGCCCCCGGCGCGGCCAGCTTCTCGGCCAGCTGGCCCAGCCAGTCCTCGTAAAAGCGGCCGACCTGCGCGGGTAGCTCGACCTGCTTCAGCGGCAAGAACGCCATGCTGTCTCCCTCCCGGTTTGACTTGGAACCCACGCTCGGATTAAGATACGTGGAAGATTAAATGAGAACAATTCTCAACTGGTTTCCGAGGTCTTGCTGCCGTTGCCGTATCGTAAGTTAGCCGCCTTCACGGTTCTTGGCGGGGCCCTTCTGGCCCCCGCCGATGCTGTCCGGGTCACCCGTGAGACCTTCCTCATGGGCACCACGCTGACCCTCTCGGTGACCTCGCCGTCCCGCGATTCCAGCATCCGGGCCATCGATTCCGCCCTGGCCAGAGTTCGCGTCGTGGACGATCTCCTCAACGACTGGCGCGCGGACAGCGAGCTGGGGCGCTTCAACCGTGCGGCGCCGGGCCTCCCGGCCTCGATCAGTCCAGGGCTCGCCGGCTATCTCGCCGAGGTCAGTGAATGGACCCAGGCCTCGGGTGGCGCTATCGACCCGGCGATCGGCGCCCTGATCGACGCCTGGGATCTGCGCGGGCCGGGGCAGGTGCCCCGGGAATCCCTGCTGGCCCAGGCGCGGGCCGGATCGGGCATGTATCGATTTCAACCTGATTGGGCTCGCCGCACCGCGATGCGGCCCACCGCCGGAAGCTGGATTGATGCGGGAAGCTTCGGCAAGGGTGCCGCTCTCCGGGCGATGGGGCAGGAGCTGGAACGGCGGGGGGCGCTCCGGGCGGTTCTTAATTTCGGGGGCCAGGTGCTCGCGGTCGGCGATACCACGGTCACCATCGAGGTCGCCCACCCGGAACGGCGCTTCGAACCTGCCGCCCGGATCTCCCTGACCCGGGCTTCGGCCTCCACCTCTGGGCAATCGGAGCGCCTGCGGGTGGTGGACGGGGTTTCGGCTGGACACCTGCTCGATCCGCGCAGCGGGCGCCCGGTGCCTCCCTGGGGCAGCGTCACCGTCATTCATCCCGATCCAATGACCGCCGACATCCTCTCCACCGCGCTCTTCGTGATGGGACCGGAGGCGGGAATGACCTGGGCAGCCAGCCATGACATCGCCGCCCTGTTCCTGGTAGCCGGGCCGGCCGGCCCGGATCCGCGCTGGTCTCCATCGTTCATGCCCTACCTGCCAGCACTCCGACCTTCCACCCATGGAGATTGACGTGCGTTTTTCGGTCGTCCGGCCGGCGCTGGTGGTTGGCGCGCTGGCTCTGGGTACCGGTACCCTGGCCGCCCAGCAGGATTCGGCCCGCCTGGCCCGGCTCGAAACCCAATTGGAGGCGGTGACCCGGGAGTTGGAATCGCTGCGGCTGGGGCAGGATCTCGTAGTCGAAGCCGACTCGGCCATCCACGGCTTTGGTCCCGCGGCGTCCAAGGTGTACCGGGTTCGCCAGGGCGTCTCCATTGGCGGCTATGGCGAAGTCCTGTATGAGAACTTCGCCGGCCGGCGGGAGGATCACGCGCCATCCGGACGCACTGACCGGATCGACGCGCTTCGAGCCATCGTGTACGTGGGGTACCGGTTCAGCGACAGGTTTCTTTTCAACTCGGAAATCGAGTTCGAGCACGGCAGCACGGAGGAGGGCGGCTCGGTCTCGCTCGAGTTCGGGTACCTCGACTTCCGGATTTCTCCCCGGTTCGGAATCCGGGCCGGTCTCCTGCTCGCCCCCATGGGGTTCATCAATGAGCTGCATGAGCCGCCCGCTTTTCTCGGCGCGCGCCGCCCGGAAACCGAGCGCCATGTCATTCCTTCGACCTGGCGGGAGAACGGAATCGGCATCTTCGGCGAGGAGGGGCCGCTGGCCTACCGGGCCTACCTGGTCAACGGGTTTGAAGGCAGCGGCTTCACCGCCGGCAGCATTCGAGGCGGCCGGCAGAATGGCTCCGAAGCGAAGGCCAGGCATTTCGGAGCGGTGGGCCGGCTGGAATACCGGGCGCTTCCGGGGCTGATACTCGCGGGTTCGGCCTATCTCGGAAATTCCGGCCAGAGTGATACGATCATGGCCCGCACGATTATCTGGGAAGGCCATGCCGAGTACCGGGCGGGGGGACTGGAAGTGCGGGGACTGGTGGCGGGGGCCGCGATCCGGGATGTCGCCGCCCTGAACGCCGAGGCTGGACTGGCCGGGGCTTCTTCCATCGGCGAGCGGCTGGGCGGGTGGTACCTGCAGGCCGGGTATGACGTCCTCCGCTCCCGGCGGACCGCGCACCAGCTCATCCCCTTCGTCCGCTATGAGTGGGTGAATACCCAGGACCGGGTGCCGTCCGGATTCGCCAGTGATCCGGCCAACGCCCGCGCCATCACCACGGTGGGATTCGCGTGGAAGCCGCTGCCCAACATCGCACTCAAGACCGATTACCAGGTATTCACGAACGAGGCCCGCACCGGGGTCAGTCAGCTCAATGCGGCTCTGGGTTATCTCTTTTAGCCTGCTGGCATGTAGCGCCATGCCGCTCCGGGGCCAGGAACGCCTGAGCCAGGCGGAAGCCCTGCGGCTGGCTTTTCCGGCGCCGCTCAGGGTGGAGCGGCGAACCGCCTATCTGGAGCCCGGGGCACTGGATTCCGCGCGTACGCTGGCGGGGGCCGACGTGGAGATAAGCCAGGGTGTCGTCACCTACTATGTCGGCCTGGACGGCGCCACGCCGGTGGCCACCGCGTACTTTGACGGTCACCTGGTGCGCTCCAAGCACGAGGTCGCCATGATCGTGGTGGACCGGGCCGGGCGGGTCCGGCAGGTCGAGATTCTCCGGTTTGACGAGCCACCGGAGTACCGGGCTTCAAGGCGCTGGCTGGACCAGTTCCGGAAGCGGACGCTGAGCCGCGCGCTGTCCCTGAAAGGCGAGATCATGAATCTCACCGGGGCCACGCTCACCTCCCGGGCCCTGGTGCGGGCGAGCCGGCGGGTCCTGGCGCTCGACGCCGTCATCAACCCGCTGGGCCTTCCCCGGTGACCCGCTTCGAGAAGTGGTCCCTCTGGGTGAGCAGCCTGCTCGCGACGCTGACGGGGTTGGTGTATCTCGGGATGAAATACCTGCTCCCGGCACCGGAGGGTTTGTCCATCCTGCGGCACCCGCTGCAGCCGCTGGTTCTCAAGCTTCACATTCTCACGGCGCCGCTGCTCCTTCTCGCGCTGGGTGCCGTGTCGATCCGGCACGTGTGGCGGCACATGGCGGCCGGGGAGCGGACCGCCCGGGTGAGCGGCTGGTCGGCCGCACTGACCGCGGCGCCGATGATTTTTACGGGGTACCTGCTGCAGGTGGTCACCTCGGAAGGCTGGCTCCGCGCGGTGGCCATTGCCCATATCGCGGCCAGCCTGGTGTTCGCGGGGGGACTGCTGGGTCACCAGTTCATGGTGCGGGGGCCGCGGGGAGGGAAGGCGGGCCTCATTGCCCGGGGCGACCGGCGGCCCCGGGGGCCCCGACGTACCATGGCCCGGCGCGCGCCCAGCTGAACGTCAGGTGCCGGTGGTATCCCGGCGGATGCCGCGGCCCATGACCCGGGCCCGCTCCCGCTGGAGCCGGCTCAGCTTGCCTTCCCACGCGTCGGACGACTGGACCCCGTAGGAAATCGTAAACGGCTCGAACACGGGGATGGTTTCCTCGAACAGGAAGATCCCGCTGGCCTGCTGGCGGACCTCCAACTGCTGGGAGTTGAAGTTGGCCGAGTAGCGAACGATCCCGATGGGGCGGTAGAGCTGGTTCCGGATCACGACGCTCAGGTTCTGGGGATCGAACCGGGCTCCGGCGCGGCGGCCGAAAAACGTGACAAAGAGAATGCCGGGCGAGGTGACCCCGTAGCGCCGCCCGATCGTATCAATCTCGGCCGCGCGGGAGGCCAGGATGCCGTGCAGCGAGACGTAGGCGTCCGGGGCCAGCAGCCGCAGCACCCGTTCGTCCAGCGGAACGATGCGGATCTCCAGGTCATCCTGCCGGAGCGTGATGGCGATGTCATCCTGGTTGAGCGTGCCATAGCCGGGCGGGGGAAGGTCGCCCTGGGGATTCCCGGGGACCGAATCCTGTCCCCGGGCGCCGGGCGCGCAGGCCACCAGCGCCAGCCCAACCAGTCCGAGCCATCGGGAACGTTTCATCGCCGGCCTGCCTTTCATCAGTCCACTTTCGCCGCGACCAATGCCGCGACGCTCGCCGCCAGTTCCGCAATTCCCAAGCCGGTCGCGCTGCTGGTGACCTGGACCTGGTCCTGGTCGAGTCCGAGCATCCGGCTCAGCATCCGGCCCCGGGTGTGCCTCGCGGCATGGGCCAGTTTGTCCCCCTTGGTGAGCGCCGCGAGGACAGGGTGTCCCCGGCTGGCGAAGTGCTGGGCGATCCGCTCGTCGTCCGGCGTGGGATCGCGGCGGATATCCAGCAGCCACACGATGCCGGCCACGGTGGTCCGTTCCAGGAGGTAGCGGTCCAGGATCTTGAGCACCGCGCTCCGGGTGGGCTTGTCGGCCTTGGCATAGCCGTAACCGGGCAGGTCCACCAGGTAGAACCCGGGAAGCCGGAAGACGTTCAGCGCCCGGGTCTTGCCGGGCGTGGCACTGACCCGGGCGATCCCCGGGCGGGCCAGCAGCGCGTTAATCAGGCTGGACTTGCCGACGTTGGAGCGGCCCACGAACGCCACCTCGGGCAGCGGGGGGTCCAGCCGGACGAGGGCATCGGGAAAGGTGCCGATGAACTCGACGTCCTCGGACAGCCGGCCCGCCGGGCGGTCGGATCGGGGTGCCGACGCGACGAACCCTCCCGGGCCAGCAGGAGGGTTCGCAGCACCGTTGCCTTTGGCCGCCTTGCCGCCCGGCCGCCGTGCCGTCATGCCTCCCGCTTCGCGCGGGGCCGTTCGGTGACGATCAGGGGCGGCTTGCCGTCGGTGACCGACTCGGCGGTGACCACGACCTCGCGCACGTCGTCCCGGTTGGGGAGGTCGAACATGATGTCGGTCATGAGGGTCTCAAGGATGGCGCGGAGACCCCGGGCACCGGTGCCGCGCTTCAAGGCCTTGTTCGCCACGGCGCGGAGGCCTTCGCCGTCGAAGGTGAGCCCGACGTTCTCCATCTCGAAGAGCTTCTTGTACTGCTTGGTGAGGGCGTTCTTGGGCTCGACCAGGATCCTGACCAGGGATTCTTCGTCCAGCGCCTGCAGCGGCACCATCACCGGCAGCCGGCCCACCAGTTCGGGAATCAGGCCGAAGCGGAGCAGGTCGTCCGGCTCCACGTCGTTGAAGGGATTCTTCTTGGAGGCCTCGACGCTCTGGACCGGGGCCGCCTGGCCGTCCTTGGCGAAGCCGATCTGCTGCCGCCCGGTGCGGGCCTGGATGATCTTCTCCAGCCCGTCGAAGGCGCCGCCGCAGATGAACAGGATGTCCTTGGTGTTGATCTGGATGTACTCCTGCTGGGGGTGCTTGCGGCCGCCCTGGGGCGGGACCGAGGCCACCGTGCCTTCGAGGATCTTGAGCAGGGCCTGCTGCACTCCCTCGCCGGAGACGTCCCGGGTGATGCTGGGATTTTCGGACTTGCGGGCGATCTTGTCGATCTCGTCGATGTACACGATGCCCCGCTCGCATTCCGCGACATTGAACTCGCCGGCCTGGAGCAGCCGCACCAGGATGTTCTCGACATCTTCACCGACGTAGCCGGCCTCGGTGAGGGTGGTGGCGTCGGCGATGGTGAAGGGCACGTCCAGGATGCGCGCGAGGGTCTGCGCCAGCAGCGTCTTGCCGGTGCCGGTGGGCCCCAGCAGCATGATGTTGGACTTGTCCAGCTCGACTTCGCTGTCCCGCCCGCTGCTGGCGTTGATCCGCTTGTAGTGGTTATAGACGGCGACGGCCAGGGTGCGCTTGGCGCGTTCCTGGCCGATCACGTACTGGTCCAGTACCTCCTTGACCTCGGACGGGGTGGGAACCTGGGTGATCGCGTCGGCGACTTCCCGTTCTTCGTCCTCGGCCAGGATCTCGTTGCAGAGGGTGATACACTCATTGCAGATATAGACGGACGGCCCGGAGATGAATTTCCGGACTGAATCCTTCGATTTGCCGCAGAACGAGCAGCGGAGGTGCTTATCGTTGGACATGAGTGCCGTCGCCTAAGGGAGAATCGGGGGGGACAGTAGAAAACTGCCCCTCGCTAACTGGGCCGTCAAGGGCTTTGGGGCGGGCCCCTATTTGGGGGGCTCCACCACCTGGCTGACCTTGGCGATGACGCTGTCGATCAGGCCATAGCCCTGGGCCTCTTCGGCGCTCATGAACCGGTCCCGGTCCATGTCGCGCTCGATGCTCTCCACCGGCTGGCCGGTGTGCAGGCTGTAGAGCGAATTGATCTTGGCCCGGAGATAGAGAATCTCCCGGGCCTGGATTTCGATGTCCGAGGCGGTGCCCTGGGCGCCGCCGGAAGGCTGGTGAATCATGATCCGGGCGTGGGGCAGGGCGCTCCGCTTGCCCTTGGTGCCGGCCGCCAGCAGGAAGGAGCCCATGGACGCCGCCATGCCCATGCAGATGGTGTTCACCGGGGCCCGGAGGAACTGCATGGTGTCGTAGATCGCCATGCCGCTGGAGACGACGCCGCCCGGGGAGTTGATGTAGAGATAGATGTCCCGGTCCGGGTTGTCGGCGTCCAGGAAGAGGAGCTGCGCGATGATGATGTTCGCGACGTCGTCGTTGATGGGCGAACCGAGGAACACGATCCGGTCCATCAGGAGGCGGGAAAAGATGTCGTAGGTCCGCTCGCCCCTGCTGGAACGCTCGATGATATACGGAGGGTACAGATTGCTGGTGATCACGCGGTTACCTCTTCGACGGTGGACTGCGCCAGGAGCGCGGTGAAGGCCTTCTCTTCGGTCAGGGCCCGCATCAGTTCGTTCAGGCGGTTGGACTTCTGCAGCGAGGCGTACAGCTGGCCGGCCGCCACGCCCCGGGCCTCCGCCATGGAACTGATACGCTGGTCCAGTTCAGCCTCGGTGGCCTTGAGGCCATTGGCTTCGATGTAGGTGTCCAGTACCAGTTCCCGCTTCACCTGCAGTTCGGCCAGGGGGCGGAATTCTCCCCCAAACGTCTCCAGCTGGGTCTCCGGGATCTCGTAGGCCTGGGCATAACCCTTGATGACCCGGTCCACCAGGGAAGGCGGTGCCGTGATGTTATTGGCGGCCACCAGCTGCTCGACCAGCTGGTCCCGGACCCGGGCATCGGCCTCCCGTTCGGCGTCCCGGCCCAGGTCGGTCCGGAGGGCTGCCCTGAGCGCCTCCAGGCTCTCGAATTCGCCCACCTCCCGGGCGAAGGCGTCATCCAGCGCCGGCAGTTCCTGGCTCTTCACCTCGAGGAGCGTGACCCGGACCTTTCGGCTCTGGCCTCTCCGGGATTCATCGGCATGGTCGTCGGGGAACTTGACCTCTCCTTCGGAGGTTTCGCCCGGCAGCATGGCCATGATCCGCTCCTCCAGGTCGGGGATGGTCTGGCCCTGCCCGATCACCAGCGAATATGGCTGGGCCGGCCCCGGCTCATCGTCCTGCCAGGTGGCGACCTCCACCTGCACCATGTTTCCAGGGGACGGACGGGCGCCCTCCACCGGGATCCAGCGGGCCTTCTGTTCCTGCAGCGCCCGGAGCCGTTCGGTGACCTCGCCGTCCGTCACCGGGGGCACGGTACGCTTGAGCGAGAAGCCCCCCGTGCGGGCCAGTGCGAGGGTCGGTTTCACCTCGACGTGGAGTTCGAACTCCAGGGCGCCGGCCTCGTCGAACTTGAGGTTGTGGATGTGAGGCTGGGCGATCGGCTTGAGGTCGTGGCTGGACTGGGCCGCCTCCCAGCTCTCCCGGATCACCTCTTCCAGCACGTTCTGCCGGATGGCCTCCTCGAACCGCTTACGAATGACTGCCTCGGGCGCCTTGCCGGGCCGGAACCCGGGCAACCGGGCCCGCTTGGCGTAATAGCGCACGGCCCGCGCCTCGGCGGCCTTGACCCGGTCCACCGGGACGGTCACCTGCAGCGACGCGGAGGCGCCGTCTTCCTTGGTTTTTTGAATCGAGATATCGCTCATAGCCGGAGAAATGTAGTCAACACCTTGCCTTTTCACCACGATCGCTAAGTTTCCCGGGATGCCCACAGTCCTGGTGGTGGACGACGAGAACAGCGTCCGGAAGGCGCTGGCAAAAATCCTTGTGCGGGGCGGACTTACGGTGATAGAGGCCGGGTCGGCCGCGGCCGCGCTGGACCTGGTGGACCAGGGGCCAGCCCCGGATGCCGTCGTGAGCGACGTGCTGATGCCGGGGATGAGCGGATTGGCGTTCTATGACGAGCTGATCGGCCGGGACTCCCAGCTGGCCGGACGGGTGATTTTTCTGACCGGAGCGGCGAGGGACCCGGCGATTCACGGGCCGATCGAGGAACGCGGCGTGCCCCTGATCTCCAAGATTGATGACCTCATGCTGGTGCTCGACGCCGTGAAGCTGGCCCTGCTCAGGCAGTAGACGTCACTTTTCAATTCCCTCAATTCCCTCAATTCCCTCAATTCCCTCAATTCCCTCAATTCCCTCAATTCCCTCAATTCTCTCAGCTCCCTCCACCACGCTTCGAAAATGGGTTGTGTTGTGGGAGCCGTCGCAGAACGGCTTCTGTTTCGAAGCGCCGCAGCGGCACAGGGCGACGCTCCGGCGGCCGCGTAACTCAATGGGGCGACCCTCGGGATCCACCAGTTCAAAGTCACCCTCGATACGAAGGGCGCCGTGGTAATTGACGGTGACGCGACAGGGCATGGGATCAATGGTTGGAATCAGGGAATTGATAATGAGGGAATTGAGGGAATTGAGGCAATTTTTGAAAGGGTGGAACGGGTTCCCTCTTGACAGATTCCCTGGAAATGTAAACGTTTACATACAGCCTGCCGGACGTTTTAGTTCCTACTTGAAACAATAGAGTCGTGTCGGGGTTCCTTCACCTGCGGATCCATGGCGGCAAGCGCGACGATCAAACATGTGGCCCGCGAGGCGGGAGTCTCGGTGGCTACGGTCTCCCGGGTCATGAACGAGAGCGCGCTCGTCGCCGAGGACACTCGGCTGCAGGTGCTGGCCGTCGCCACCCGCATGGGGTATGTGCCGCACAGCGGCGCCCGCAGCCTTATTACCAACCGCACCCACACCATCGGCATGCTGCTGCCCGACCTCTACGGGGAGTTCTTTTCCGAGTTCATCCGCGGGGTGGACCAGACGGCGCGGAAACATGGCTATCACATCCTGGTTTCCAGCTCGCACGCCAATCAACAGGACATCGAGGCGGTCCTCCGTTCCATGCGGGGCCGGGTGGATGGCCTGATCCTGATGGTGCCTGATATCCAGGTGGAGTCCGCCGTGCTGCTCTTTCCCGAGGTCTTCCCCCTGGTGCTGGTGAACTGCGGAGAGGGTGCCGAGCGGCACCAGGCGATCAATGTCGCCAACTACGATGGCGCGTTTGCCATGGTGAGCCACCTGGTGGCCCAGGGGCACCGGCGCATCGCGGTCATCACCGGCGGCGACCGCAACTACGATGCGTCTGAACGGCTCCGCGGATACCGCGCGGCGCTGGTGGCGGCGGGAATTCGCGCCGATCCCCAGTGGGAATTCCAGGGTGATTTCAGCGAGCACTCCGGCTTTCACGCCGCCCAGGACCTGGCCGGCCGGGCCGAGCGTCCATCCGCCATTTTCGCGTCCAACGACGCCATGGCGATCGGGGCGCTCTCCGCCCTCCGGGCGGGCGGCCTGCGGGTCCCGGAGGACATGGCCGTGGCCGGGTTCGACGACATTCCCATGGCGGCGTACGTCGAGCCGCCGCTCTCCTCGGTGCACGTGGATATCAGTGCCCTGGGAGAGCGCGCCACGGTCCGCCTGCTGGACGCGCTCCAGCGGACCGGCGGCCATGCACAGGTACTTCGCGAGGTGCTGCCGACTACGCTGGTGGTCCGCCGTTCCTGCGGAGCGCCCCGAGCGCCCCATACCAACTGAATCCCGTTCTGCACGATCTACTTTTTCGGAGGGATGCTGTATGCTGAAGACTCGTCACACCTGGCAGCTGAGCCTGGCCGTCGCCGGATTCCTGCTGCTCGCCCTCAGCCCGACCGGGCTGCACGCCCAGAACACCACCGGCACCATCCGGGGCACCATCACCGACAGTGCCGGCATGGGATTGGCCGGCGCCGAGGTGATCGCGAAGAACGTGAGCAGCGGGGCCGAGCGGGCGACCACCACCCGCGACAACGGCGCCTACGCCCTGCCGGGCCTGGCGCCCGCCAGCTATGACCTGACGGTGCGGCGGATCGGCATGGGCAGCGCAACCCAGCGCCTCCAGGTCGGTATCGGCCAGAACCTGATCGTCAACGTGGTGCTCACCTCCCGTACCATCCAGCTGGAAGAGTTGACGGTCGCATCCGGCACACCGACCATCGAGACCCGCACCTCGGAGGTGGCCACCAACGTGACCGAACAGCAGATCGAGCGGCTGCCCACTCCCAGCCGCAACTTCCTCGACCTGGCCGCGCTGGCTCCGGGCATCACGGTCTCGGAGGACCGGATCAACGGCACCGGCTTCCGGACCTTCCAGGGCGGCGGGCAAAGCGCCAATGCCGTCAACGTGTTCATCGACGGGACCAGTCTCAAGAATGACCTGACCGGCGGCGGGGTGAGCGGCCAGGACGCCAGCCGTGGCAATCCGTTTCCGCGGAACGCCATCCAGGAGTACCGGGTCATCAGCCAGAACTTCAAGGCCGAGTATCAGAAGGCGGGCAGTTCCGTGATTACGGCGACGACCCGCTCCGGCGGGAACGACTGGTCCGGCAACGCCTTCGTGACCTTCCAGAACGAGGGCTTCGTGGCGCTGGACACGTTCCAGTTGCGGGACCAGGCGGCCAACCCCTCCACCTTCACCCAACCGGACTATTCCCGGCTGCTGGGCGGTGTGAGCGTCGGCGGCCCAATTATCCAGGACCGGCTGCATTTCTTCGGCTCCTTCGAGGTGAATCGGCAGAACCGGTCCGCCCGGGTCAACTTCACGCCCCCGACCGGTTTCCCCGCCCTCGACACCGTCAACCTCTCCCAGTACAACGGCAACTTCACCTCTCCTTTCCGCGAGTTGCTTGGCTTCGGCAAGCTGACCTACGCCCTGGGGCCCCGTTCCTCGCTGGAGGCCAGCTTCAACACCAGGCACGAAACCGACGTGCGCGATTTCGGGCCTTGCTGCGGCGCCGGGTTCAACGCTTTTACCGAGGCGGTCAATTTCCGTCAGGATGTCACGGTCGCGCAGGCCCGGCACAACTTCTTCTCCGGTCCCTGGCTCAACGAGGCCAAGGTGGACTATTCCCGGTTCCGCCGGAACCCCAGCCCCAACGAGCCGGGGATGGCGCAGCGGCTGTTTCAGATCCCCGGGGGCGACTACATCATCGGCAGCAACCGGAGCACCCAGGATTTCATCCAGAAGCGGCTGGGCCTGCGGGATGACCTGACCTACACCGGGTTCCGGGCCGGAGGCGAGCACGTCATCAAGATGGGCGCCAGCGTCGATTTCGTGACCTATGACATCAACAAGGACAACGACGGGACCCCTCGGTTCCTCTACAACGCCGGTTATAACTACGAGCATCCGTTCGAACTCAACTATGGCACCGGTGACCCTCGGCTCAAGAAAAACAACACTCAGCTTGGCCTCTACCTGCAGGACGATTGGAGCCCCACGCGTCGGCTGACCATCAATGCCGGCGTCCGCTGGGACTTCGAGTCCAAGATGCTGAACTATGATTACGTCACGCCGCAGAACGTGGTCGATACCCTGATGCGGTACAACGACTCGCTCCCGGCCCCGCTGGACCTGAGCCGGTTCATCAGCGACGGCAACAGCCGGGATCCCTTCTACGGCGCCATCCAGCCACGGCTGGGCTTTTCCTACGCCCTCGATCGGAACAACCGGACCACCATCTTTGGCGGCTTCGGGATCTATTACGACCGCTCGCTGTTTGACGTGGCGGTGGATGAAACCCTGAAGCTGACCCACCCGCAGTACACGATCCGGTTCGCGGCGCCGGGCCAGATGCCCGGCCCCGGCGAAGTGGCCTGGCAGGACAGCTACCTGACGTCAGACCGTGCCGTGCTCGACCAACTGGTCGGGACGTTCGGCACCCCTGAAGCCTGGCTCATCGCGAACGACGCAAAGGTGCCCAAGTCCCGGCAGTGGAACCTCGGTGTGCGCCGGCTGTTCGGTGATGTCGCCGTGTCGCTGACCTACGCTGGCGTGCGCGGGGTGGACCAGCTCACGCTCAACTGGGCCAACTTCGGCCTCAACCCCAACGGCACCTGCTGCACCAGCTTCAACCTGGGCGCCCACGGGTTCAGCAACTTTATCTACTCCAGCAACGACGCGAAGACATGGTACGACGCGTTGCTGCTCCAGGTTGACCGGCCCTACCGGCGGTCGATGGACAGCGAGTGGGGCTGGGGCGCCGGCATCGCCGTGACCTACGCCGAGCGGCAGCTGGAAGGCGTGGACAACCTGGGCGACCTGTTTGCCTTCCCCAATACCCAGAACATCCCGAAGCACCCGTCCAACGACGAGCGGGCTCGCATCGTGGCCAACTGGATCACCGACGTGCCCTACCTGTTCGGGATCCAGTTCAGCGGGCTCATTACCCTGGGGAGCGGCAACAAGCAGGACATCAGCTGTCCGCCCCGGTTCTGCTCGGACTACGTCCGCGGCGGATTCTCACCCCCGGGACAGAAATTCCTGGTCTTCGGCAAGTGGGTGTACCGGAACGTGGACATGCGCCTGCGGAAGGACTTCCCCAGTCTCCGCGGGACCCGTCTCGGCCTCACGCTGGACGTGTTCAATGTGTTTAATTACGACAACTTCGGCTGCTTCAACACACCGGGCAACCAGAGCGATCCGAACTTCGGCGCACCCAATTGCGTCGTTTCGGACGCCCGCAGGATCCAGCTCGGCGCCGAGTACGATTTCTAGCGACGTGACGCAGTGACGGCGGCCGGCCCCCGGGCCGGTCGCCGGTTTTTCTCTCCCCGCTTCCCCGGGTGCCGTATGCCCAAGTTCTCCTGCCGTTTCCGCCGCCTGTTGCTGGTCGGTCTCCTCGCGGGTTGCGGCGGCAACGCGGGGACCGCCACCGGTCCCGACCCGATCACCCCCCGGGCCGAGGCCTTCCTCGACACCCTCTCCCAGCGGACCTTCGCGTTCTTCTGGGAGCGGAGCGATGCCGGCACCGGGCTCACGCCGGACCGCTGGCCCACGCCCTCGTTCGCGAGCATCGCCGCCGTGGGGTTCGGCCTCACCGCCTATCCGATCGGCGTCGAGCGGGGCTACATCTCGCGGGAAGAAGCGAAGCAACGGACCCTGGCCACCCTCCGGTTCCTCTGGACCGCCCCCCAGGGGACGGCGGCCTCGGGCATGACCGGGTACCAGGGATTCTTCTACCATTTCCTCAACAGCGACGGCTCCCGCTTCCAGACGGTCGAGCTCTCCACCGTGGACACGGCCCTTCTGCTGGGTGGGGTGCTGTTCTGCCAGGAATATTTCGACGGCGCCGACGCCGGCGAGGTCGAGATCCGGCAACTGGCCGATTCACTCTACCTCCGGGTCAACTGGCAATGGGCCCAACCGCGGCCCCCCGGGATCACCATGGGCTGGTACCCGGAGCAGGGCTTTCATCACCTCGACTGGCGGGGCTACAACGAGGCGATGCTGGTCTACATCCTCGCCCTCGGCTCACCCACCCACCCGGTGGATTCCACGGCGTGGGACCTGTGGACCGCGGATTACCAGTGGGGCACGTATTACGGGCAATCCCACCTCGGCTTCGCCCCTCTTTTCGGGCACCAGTACTCCCACATATGGATTGATTTCCGGGGGATCCAGGACGCCTACATGCGGGGCCGCGGCATTGATTATTTCGAGAACTCCCGGCGCGCCACCGTGGCCCAGCGGGAATACGCGGCCGCCAACCCCAACGACTGGACCGGCTACTCCCGCGACCTGTGGGGCCTGACCGCCGCGGACGGGCCAATTGATACCACCATCACGGTGCGGGGGAGGCCCCGGCTTTTCTATACCTACTCGGCGCGGGGCGCCAGCTTCAACGAGGTGCGGGACGACGGGACGCTGGTGCCCACCGCGGCGGGCGGATCCATCCCGTTCGCGCCCGATATCACCATCCCGGCGCTGGTCGCCCTCCGCGAGCGGGGCGGTGACCACCTGTTCGGCCAGTACGGGTTCCTCGACGCGTTCAACCCCACCTTCCAGTTTCCGGTGACAGTCCGCCACGGCCGGGTCGTCCCCGGGCTCGGCTGGGTGGATACCGATTACCTGGGCATTGACCAGGGCCCCATTCTCGCGATGCTGGAGAACTACCGGAGCGAGCTGGTGTGGAAGCTGATGCGGAAGAATCCCTACGTGGTGAGAGGATTGCGGCGGGCCGGCTTCACGGGAGGGTGGCTGGATCAGGCGAACTGAGCGGGCGAGGTGAGGGCCGAAAGCGTTCCTTGAGACTGTCGTGCGAACCGGCCCTGCCCGGACACGAAAGCACGAAACAAAGAAGAGAAGATCGTTCGTGGTTTCGTGATCAAGCCGGGCCGGCCCTTGAGCGTCCCTTGAGATTATTGGGCGACGCCAGCCCTGCCTGGACACGAAAGCACGAAAACACAAAAGAAGAACGCGAAACAGATACCTGCACCCATGAGCCTCGCTTCTTTGCTTTGTACGTTTCGGGCTTTGTAGTTCGTGCTTTTGCTGTTTGTCGTTCGTGGTTGCGTGATCCGGCAGGGCCGGCCCTCGAGCGTCCCTTGGGATTATTGTGCGACGCCAGCCCTGCCCGGACACGAAAGCACGAAATAAAGTAGGGAAAGAGAGAACTCCTGGAGTCTGAGCATTTTGTCTTTGTTTTTGTAAATGTCGTTCTTTGTTGTTGGTGCTTTGTAGTTCGTGCTGTTGCTGTTTGTCATTCGTGGTTTCGTGATTCGGCAGGGCCGGCCCTCGAGTGTCCCTTGAGATTATTGTGCGACACCAGCCGTGCCCGGACACGAAAGGCGCTTTGTAGTTCGTGCTTTGCTGTTTGTCGTTCGTGCTTTCGTGATCCGGCAGGGCCGGCCCTCAAGCGCCCTTGAGATTATTGTGCGAACCAACCCTGCCCGGACACAAAGGCACGAAACGAAGAAGGGGACAAGCGAAGAAGCCCGGAACCAGTAGAGCATTTTCTATCCTATTGCGGTCTATTTCGTCCTTTGTAGTTCGTGCTTTGTAGTTCGTGCTTTGTGCTGTTTGTCGTTTGTGGTTTTGTGATCAATCAGGGCCAGCCCATGAGCGTTCCTTTGCCCCGAGGATTTCACGGTCGTGTCGCGCTTCGCTCCCTTCCTCTGCCTTCTCCTGGTCCTCCCGGCCTGCGGGGACCGGCAGGCCGATGGTACCGTCACCCTCCGGTTCTGGGGCATGGGCCGCGAAGGCGAAGTCGTGCAGGAGCTGGTCCGGGATTTCGAGCGGGAGCATCCCGGCATCCGGGTCAAGGTGCAGCAGATTCCCTGGTCCGCCGCGCACGAGAAGCTGCTCACCGCCCACGTGGGCGATGCGGCGCCCGATATCGCGCAGCTGGGCAACACCTGGATCCCCGAGTTCGTCGCCCTGCGGGCGCTGCAGCCGCTGGACAGCGCGCTGGGCCAGTCCCCGACGGTCGCCGATACGAACTACTTCCCCGGGATCTGGCAGACCAACCTGATTGACGGCGTGACCTACGGTGTGCCGTGGTACGTGGACACCCGGGTGGTCTTCTACCGGAAGGACCTGCTGGCGCAGGCCGGATATGCCGAGTTTCCGCGGACCTGGAGCGAGTGGCTGGCGGCCATGCGGGCCATCAAGCGGCTGGTCGGCCCCGACCGCTATCCCATCTACCTGCCCAGTAACGAGTGGCACCAGCCGGTCATCTTCGCGATGCAGGCGGGGTCGTCGCTGCTCGATTCGGCGGGCGCCTACGGCACCTTTACCGAGCCCGGGTTTCGCCGGGCGTTCGACTTCTATCTCGGTCTCTACCGCGACAGCCTGGCGCCGGTCAAGGGTCTCAACGACGTCGCCAATCCCTACCAGGAGTTCGAGCGGGGATATTTCGCGATGTGGATCACCGGGCCCTGGAACCTGGGTGAATTCGCCCGCCGGCTGCCCGATTCCATGCAGCAGCGCTGGGCCACGGCGCCGCTTCCGGGTCCCGATGGTGAGTCCACCGGGGTGTCCCTCGCCGGCGGGTCGAGCCTGGTGCTGTTCCGGTCCTCGCCTCACCCGCGGGAGGCCTGGCAGCTGATCGAGTACCTGTCCCAGCCGGCGCAGCAGCAGAAGTTCTACGAGTTGACGGGGGACCTGCCGGCCCGCACCGACGCCTGGAGCGATTCGCTGATCGCCGGCGACGCGAACCGTCACGCCTTCTGGGAGCAGCTGCAGCGGGTCCAGGCGCCGCCCCGGGTGGCGGAATGGGAACAGATCGCGACCAAGGTGCTGGACTATGCGGAACAGTCCATCCGCGGCGGAGTCCCGGGTGACACGGCGCTGGCGAGGCTGGACCGGGATGTCAACCGGCTGCTGGAGAAGCGGAGATGGGTGCTGGAGCGGGGGAGGGTGGGTTCCCGGGGGCCTTAGGGTGGGAGTTCACGAAGGTCACCACGGAGAACAGCAACTGCTCTACCGCAGAGGCGCGAAGGACGCAATGACTCGCAAAGAATGTCAGTACGAGACTAGGCTTTGAACCGGTTTGTCCTTTCTATGACTGCTTGGGGAAGAACTATTCCTGTCGACGAGGCAGACGTGGCATCCGTGCAGCCTCCGGGCTTTTCGTGGCTCCGTGGTGAACGCCTGTCCCTTTGCGTGTCTCCGCGCTCTTTGCGCCTCTGCGGCGAGGATCTTCTGGAATCCAAACCCTCGTGAATGAATGAGCATCGAACAACGGGAAAACCGGGCCGGCTGGTGGTTCATCGCTCCGGCGTTGCTCCTGATCGCGGCGTTCTTTGTCGTGCCCGTGCTGGCGGCGCTGGTGCTCAGCTTCACCGACTTCGATCTCTACGCCATCGGGGACTTCGCCAATGCCCGGTTCGTGGGTTTGGCCAACTATGCCGGCATGTTCCAGAATCCGATCTTCTGGACCGCGCTCAAGAACACCTTCTACTTCGCGCTGGTGGGAGGGCCCCTGACGGTGGGAGTCTCCCTCGCGGCGGCGCTGCTGGTCAACGCGCCCCTCACCCGGCTCCGGGGGTTCTGGCGGACGGTCTATTTCACACCCTTCGTCACCACCCTGGTGGCCGTGGCGATCGTGTGGCGCTACCTCTACCACCCCCAGTACGGGCTGCTCAACTACGCGCTCGGCTGGGTAGGCATTGACCCGATCAACTGGCTGGGCGATCCCAACTGGGCCATGCCGGCGGTGATCCTGCTCGCCACCTGGAAGAACTTCGGCTACAACATGCTGATCCTGATTGCCGGCCTGCAGAGCATCCCGGAAGAACTCTACGAGGCGGCGCGGCTGGACGGCGCCGGGCCGGTCCGGCGGTTCCGCCACGTGACGCTGCCCATGCTGGGCCCCACCATGCTGTTCGTCGCGGTGATCACCATGATCGGCTACTTCCAGGTGTTCACCGAGCCATACGTGATGACCGCCGGCGGGCCGCTCAAGGCGACCACCACGATGGTCCTCCTGATGTACGAGGAAGGCTTTCGCTGGTGGCGGATGGGCGTGGCCGCGGCCTACGCCTTTGCCCTGTTCGTCATCATCCTGGCGGGCACCCTGATCCAGACCCGTATCCAGCGGGTGAGGGTCTGATGAGACGCTCCCTCAGCACCGCCCTGTTCTATGCCATCCTGGTCGCCGGGGCGGTGCTGGCCCTGGTGCCGATGGTCTGGATGGTCTCCGCCTCGCTCATGCCGGCGGGGGCCGCCAACTCCTCGCCGCCCCATTTCTTCCCCCCGTCCATCACGTTCGAGCACTACCGCACCCTCTTCGAGCGCCTGAACCTGGGCCGCTACCTGCTGAACAGCGTCGTCATCGCCTCGACCGTGACCGTCGTATCGCTCGTCATCAACTCGATGGCCGGCTATGCCTTTGCCAAGCTGCGGTTCGCCGGCCGCGACCGGGCGTTCAGGATCCTGCTCACCGGACTGGTGGTCCCGGTCCAGGTCGCCATGCTCCCGCTGTTTCTCATGTTCAAGGAGCTGGGTTTCATCAACAGCTACGCGGGGGTCATGGTCCCCACCCTGGCCAGCATCTTCGGCATCTTCCTGGTGCGGCAGTACGCCCTGAGCATCCCGGACGACCTGCTGGACGCCGGCCGGATCGACGGGGCCAGCGAGTGGCGGATCTACCGGTCGGTGGTGGTCCCCTCCATCATGCCGATCCTCGCCACCCTGGCCATCTGGACCTTCCTTAATACCTGGAATGACTTCATGTGGCCGCTGATCGTCCTGAGCGACGAGTCGCTCTGGACGCTGCCGGTGGCCCTCGCCAACCTGTCGGGCGAGCACGTGCAGGACACCGAGCTGATGATGGCCGGGTCGGTCGTGACGGTGCTGCCGGTCCTGGGCGTCTTCCTGGTCCTGCAGCGCTACTATGTCGAAGGGATCATGATGGGGAGCGTGAAGGGATGAGTGGGCACGTGGGGAGGAGGGCAAGTGGGCAAACGGCGATGATCCTGCTTCTGGCTGCGTCCGCACTGCCGGCACAGCAGCCGGTCGTGATTGATGATTTCGAACGGCCGTCCGGATGGGTGGCGGCGCCCGCCGATGGTGTCCGGCTCGACCTCGTGCCCGATAGCGGGCGGACCGGCCAGGCCCTGCGCCTCGACTTCGATTTCCAGGGGCACGGCGGCTACGCGGTCGCACGGAAGGCCGTCTCCATCAGCTTGCCGGAGAACTACGCCTTCACCTTCTGGATCCGGGGCGAGGCGCCGGTCAACAACCTCGAGTTCAAACTGGTGGATTCCACCGGCGACAACGTGTGGTGGCGGAACCTGCGCAATTTTACGTTCTCTCGGGAATGGCGGAAAGTCACCATCCGGAAGCGGCAGATCGATTTCGCCTGGGGGCCCCGGGGCGGCGGGGAGGCCTCCGGGATCGCCGCGATCGAGCTGGCGATTACCGCGGGGTCCGGCGGGAAGGGCAGGGTGTGGATCGATGATTTCCGGCTGGAGACCCGGCCGCCCGATCGTCCCTACAGCCGGATGCCGGCCGTCACTGCATCTTCGGCCGCGCGTGATCATCAGGCGCACCAGCTGGTGGATACCGATTCCGCGACCGGATGGACCAGCCGCGGAGCTGGCAGCCAGTGGGTCGTGCTGGATTTCCTGCAGAGCCGCGAATTCGGGGGATTGATCATCGACTGGGCGCCGGACGAGCACGCCTCGGGGTACACGGTGGAGTTCTCGGACGACGGGCGGCGCTGGAGCCCGGCCTATCGAACGGCGTCGTCCAACGGGGGGCGGGATTATCTCTACCTGCCGGAATCGGAGACGCGATACCTGCGGCTTCGGATGACGGCAGGGCCCGGCGCGCGATACGGGATCCGGCAGCTGGCCGTAATGCCGCTCGAATGGTCGGCATCTCCCAACGCCTTCTTCCGGGAGATCGCCCGCGATGCTCCCCGGGGTTCCTATCCCCGGTATTTTGACTCGGTCCAGACCTGGTGGACCATGGTAGGAGAGAACGGCGACGGCCGCCGCTCGCTGCTGAGCCAGGACGGAGCGTTCGAATCGCTGGCGGGCGGCTTCTCGGTTGAACCGTTCATCTGCGTGAACGGCGGGCTGCTCACCTGGGCCGATGGATCATCGCGGCAGTCGTTGCAGGCCGGTTACCTTCCCATCCCCTCCGTCGAGCGCGTCTCCGGCGATCTCGCGCTCACCGTGACGGCATTCTCCGCCGGCACCGGCGATACCGCCGCCGCCTATACCCGGTATCGCCTGGCCAACCAGGGAACCACTCCCGTTCACGGAACCTTGTATCTCGCGGTCCGTCCCTTCCAGGTGAATCCACCGTGGCAGTTCCTCGGCGTTCCCGGTGGCGTATCCCGCATCTCGGCCCTCGAGTGGGGACAGGGTGCGGTATCCATCAATGGAATGCCACGGGTGCGGCCCACCGGCGGCGCGTTTGACTTTGGCGCTGTCACCTTCGCCGGCGGAGACATCATCGAGCATCTTCGAGCCGGCCGGCTCCCCTCCGCAACCATGGTGGTGGACTCGTCCGGCTATGCGTCCGCCGCCCTGTCGTGGCGCTTCGCGCTGAATCCGGGAGAGGCTGGCGAGGTTTTCCTCACCTTCCCGCTCGCCGATCAACCCGGGCCGGAACTCCCGGCGGCGGACCCCGGCCAACTGCTGGCCGCTACCGCGGCAGGCTGGGATAGCCTCCTGGGCCGGGTGGTCATAGACCTCCCCCCCGGTGCGGCACCGGTGGAACATGCGCTCCAGACCACGCTGGCCTACATGCTGATCAACCGCGACGGCCCCGCCATCGAGCCGGGGGCCAGGAGCTACCGGCGGGCCTGGATTCGCGACGGCGCGATGATCGGGAACGCCTTTCTCCGGCTGAGCCACCCCGAGCCGGTCCGCGCATTCATCGAGTGGTATGCTCCCTACCAGTATGAGAGCGGCAAGGTCCCCTGCTGCGTGGACAGCCGGGGCGCCGACCCGGTACCGGAGCATGACAGCCACGGCGAGTTGATCCATGTCATCGCCGAGTATTACCGCTACACCGGCGACCGGGCGTTTCTCGAGCGGATGTGGCCGCACATCGCCCGGGCCGCGGGCTACATCGACTCGCTTCGCGGCACCCGCCGCACCGCCGAATACCGGGACGGACCGAACCGGAAGTACTTCGGCCTCATGCCCCCCTCCATCAGCCACGAAGGCTATTCCGCCAAGCCGGTCCACAGCTACTGGGACGACTTCTGGGTGCTGCGTGGCCTGGCCGACGCGGTGGACATGGCGGCGGTGTTGGGGCGAAAGGACGAGCTGCCGCGGCTCCGCGCCCTGCACGCCGAGTTCCGGCACGACCTGCACCAGTCCATTCGCCGCACCATGCAGGAGGCCGGCATCTCCTACATCCCCGGCTCGGCCGACCTGGCCGACTACGATCCCACCTCGACCACGGTCGGGCTGGAGCCGGCGGGCCAGCTGGACTCGCTGCCAGCCGAGGCGCTGCGCCACACCTTCGACCGCTACCTGCGGGAGATCCAGGCGCGGGAGGACTCCTCCGGCTGGGACGCGTACACGCCATACGAGTGGCGCAACGTGGGCGCGTTCGTACGGCTGGGAGAGCCGGATAAGGCCTGGCGGGTATTTCAGATCCTCTTCGCCGGACGCCGCCCGGCGGCGTGGAACCAGTGGCCGGAGGTGGTGTACCGCGACAGCCTGGCCCCGCGTTTCCTCGGCGATCTGCCGCACACCTGGGTGGGCAGCGACTTCGCGCGGTCGCTGCTCGACATGATCGCGTACGTGCGCCACTCCGACAGCGTGCTGGTGATCGGGGCCGGCGTGCCGGCGGAGTGGGTCACCGAAGCGCCCGGCCTCACAGTGCGCGGCCTGCCGATCGGAAGGGGAAGGCTCGATATCCGGATGACGGCAGACAGTGTTGCCCTGGAGGGAAGTGTCCCGGTGCCGCCGGGTGGTATCCTGGTTCGGAAGCCGGGGACGACGGAGTTCCTGCGGGTGGGGCGATTGCCGTTCCGGGGGGGATGGGTAGTGGGCGCGCGGCGATGAATGCAGGGCCGGTGTCGAGGCGCTTTAACGCAGAGGTCGCAGGACTCACAAAGAGCTCGCAGAGACAACAACCCTGATATTTCTTTCTGCGTACTCCGAGCACGCTTCGTGTGCTCTGCGTTAAGGCGCCTCGACACCATGGGGCATGGTGATGTCTGTGCCCATGGCGGGAGCCCGGGAGCCTGGGAGGTGCGTGCGGAGCCGTGAAGTGCGGGGTCGGTGTCGAGGCGCCTTAACGCCGAGTTCGCAGAACTCACTGAAAGCTCGCAGAGGACAACAACTGATGTTTCTTTCTGCGTACTCCGAGCACGCTTCGTGTGCTCTGCGTTAAAGCGCCTCGAAACCGGGAGACATGGTAATGCCTGTGCCCAACGCGGGAAACCTGGAGTGGGCGCTTAAGAGCCAGGCCTCTCAGGACCCAGGGACTCTCCATTGCTCCGGATCACCTCGGCATAGAACCGGGCGCTCGACTTGGGGGTCCTGGCCTGGGTGGCGAAGTCCACGTGGACGATGCCGAACCGCTTGGAGTAGCCCAGGCTCCATTCATAGTTGTCGAAAAGCGACCAGGCGAAGTAGCCGCGCAGGTCCACCCCCTGCTGGATGGCGGCATGGGCGGCGCGGAGATGCTCCCGGTAGTACCAGACGCGGAGGGGATCCTCGATGGCGCCGTCCAGGGTATGCGGCGGATCGTACACCGCGGTGCCGTTCTCGGTGATGTAGAGCGGAATGGCGGGATAGCGTTCCTTGACCCAGAGCAGGACGCGGGTCAGGGACGGCGGGTGCATCTCCCAGCCGGTCTCGGTGACCGGGTGTTGCGGCTGGGGCACGTTGCTGGACCGAAGGGGCAGGGCGGTGGGGTCGTGCCGAGTGACGCCCCGGAGATAGTAGTTGACGCCGAGGAAGTCGATCGGCTGGCGGATGAGGGCGAGGTCGTCGTCGGCGTTGGCCGGCCAGGCTTCACCGAACACTTCTTTCAGCTCGGCGGGATGGCTGCCCAGCAGGATGGGATCGAGGTACTGCCGGTTCATGTAGGCGTCGGCCCGGGCGGTGGCCGCGAGGTCCTCGGCGCTCTCGCTGGCCGGGTACTTGGGTTCCAGGTTGACCACGACGCCGACCTGGTGTTTGCCGTTGGCGCGGTACGCCTGCACCGCCGCACCATGGGCGCGGAGCAGGTTGTGGGCGGCGATGGGCGCCTCGAACAGGTTCCGGTGTCCGGGAGCCAGGGCGCCGTGCAGGTAGCCGCCGTCGGTCACCACCCAGGGCTCGTTGAGCGTGGCCCACATGGGCACCCGGTCGTCGAGTGCCCGGTACATGGTGGCGGCGTAATCGGCGAACCAGTGCGCGATATCCGGGTTGAGCCAGCCGCCGCGGTCGTCGAGGGTGGCGGGCAGGTCCCAGTGGTAGAGGGTCGCGGAGGGGCGGATGCCGGCGGCGAGCAGTCGGTCCACCAGCCGGGAGTAGAAATCCACCCCGGCCTGGTTGACCCGGCCGGTGCCTTCAGGGAAGACCCGGCTCCAGGAGATGCTGAAGCGGTAGGCATTGAGGCCGAGGGAGCGCATCAGTTCCACGTCGGACTCGTAGCGCCGGTAGTGGTCGCAGGCGATGTCGCCGGTCTCGCCGTTGGCGGTGCGGCCCGGCGAGTGGGAGAAGCGGTGCCAGATGCTGGGACCCGCGCCATCGGCCAGCGGGGAACCCTCGATCTGGTACGCGGAGGTCGAGGCGCCCCAGAGAAAACCATCGGGAAATCGGATCGGCTGGCTCATATGATGACGGGAATGCCATGGCAAACGTGAAACTCGAGTCCGTCCGGAAGAGCTTTCTCGCCGGCGGGACGACGCGGGTGGCGGTGGACGACGTCAGCCTGGAGGTGGCGGACGGGGAGTTCTGTGTGCTGGTGGGCCCCAGCGGGTGCGGCAAGAGCACCACGCTGCGCATCATCGCGGGACTGGAGAGCGCGACCTCGGGCCGGGTCTTGATCGGTTCGCAGGAGGTCACGACGCTGGCGGCCAAGGACCGGGACATCGCGATGGTCTTCCAGAGTTACGCGCTCTACCCGCACATGACGGCGTACGAGAACATGGCGTTTGCGCTCAAGCTCCGGAAAATGCCGGGGTCCGACATCGACCGGCGGGTGCGGGAGGCTGCCGACATGCTGGGCATCGGCGAGCTGCTGGAGCGCCGCCCCCGCCAGCTGTCGGGCGGGGAGCGCCAGCGGATTGCGCTGGGGCGGGCCATCGTGCGGCAGCCCAGGGTGTTTCTCTTCGACGAGCCGCTCTCCAACCTGGATGCCAAGCTGCGCCTGGCCATGCGGCGGGAGATCGCGGCGCTGCACCAGCGGCTGGCCGCCACCATGATCTACGTGACCCACGACCAGGTGGAGGCGATGACCCTGGGCGACCGGATCGTGGTGCTCGACAAGGGGCGGGTTCAGCAGGTAGCGTCTCCGATGGAGCTGTATGACCGGCCCCGCAACGTCTTCGTGGCCAGCTTTATCGGCAGTCCCGCGATGAATCTAGTCCCCGGGGAATTGGTTGGCGAGGCAAATGTAACGTTTCATTCGCGCGGCAACGCGTTCTCGCTGCCGCTGGGTGGCCGGGGCGTGGGAAGCTGGGCAGGACGGGAGGTGGTGCTCGGCGTGCGCCCGGAGCATGTCCACCTGGCCCCGGCCGGAGAAGGGATCGCCGCGGTGGTGGAGCTGGCGGAGCCGCTGGGAAACGAAACCCTGCTGCACGCGCGGGCGGGAGAGCACGCGCTGACGGCCCGGCTGCCCTCGGGCCCGGTGCCGGCGGCCGGGGCGGCTCTGCGGCTCGCCATTGACGGAGACAAGGTGCATCTCTTCGACGGAAAGACGGGGGAGTCGCTGGGAGCCTGAACCGCGGCTCCTCTGCCCCCCTACCCCCTTACCCCCTTGCCCCCTTTTTCCCATGCGAACGCCGGGAGTCGAACCCGGACCCCTTGCGGGACAGGATCCTAAGTCCTGCGCGTCTGCCAGTTCCGCCACGCTCGCGAGTGATGTAGCATAACGACTTACAGCGTTTTCACGAAATCTCAGCCAGCGGCGGTGCTGGGACAAGCGCTGGGTCTAAAGGGGCCGCTAAGTACAATCCCATCATACTCCTGACCTGACCCCCCAAGGACAGGGCCAGTTAGACTCGGAGGATCCTGACCGGCCGGGAGGCCAGGAGGATCCGATGAAGGCGAAGCGGAAATACACCGATGAGCAGAGCGTCGCTATTCTGCAGGAGCATCAGGGCGGGGTCACCGCGAAAGAAGTGATCCGCCGCCACGGGATCCCGCTCGACACGTTCTACCGCTGGAAACGAAAGTATCGGGGCTTGGGCACGGCCGGGCTCCAGCGGCTCAAGGGGCTCGAGGATGAGAACCGTCGGCTGAAGGGGATGGTGGCCGATCAGGCGCTGAATATTCAAGTGCTCAAAGACGCCTTGGGAAAAGAGTGGTGACGCCAGCTCAGCGGCGGGTGGTCGTCACCGAGATGTTCACCAGCCGCCGCCTCGCCGTGCGCCGCGTCTGCCGGTACCTCGGCATCCACCGCCCCTTGCTTTAACTACGAAGAACTCATTATCCGTGGTCCCGGTTTAGGGGCACTCTCAGGCAACGATGCGCCCGGCTGTTCCGTTGACCTCCCAACAAGGTGTCCCAAACCCGCTTGTGGTCGGCCAGCAAACCATCGAATCAGCGCCCCTGGCTGCTTACGGTCAGTCACCGCAAGTGCTCAAATGCGATATTGCCCGCCGCTTTCGCGACATTCGTTTCGTTCAGAATCATCGTAACTCTCATCCAATATCAGGATATTGACAAATATCTGACCGCATTGGGGATTTGCGTGCCACAGCTGCTACTTGCGAAAGCACCAAGCGAGCGTCACACTGATCCTTAAGTGCAGTCAGAGAAACAGTTTGTATTTCGGTTGAGCCGGAAGTGCCAGATTGCCGAGGGAGCATCACTCGGGGGGCTGATGAGGGACTGTGCAGCGGCGCTTCAGATACTGGGTCATTGGGGAGAACATGCCGGCGTCGTGATCACATTTCTCCTCGATCAACAGGGGAAAGTTGTAGGTATCGACGATGTCGTGTCTTCTTTGGGTTTCCAGAATCGGCACCAACTGGCACGGATTCTCAGGCGATCTGGTACGCCCCCATTTGAGGAGCTGCGGGCCTGGATACAAGTGTTCACATGGGTCGTTGCATGGGAGGAAGCTGGGCTGACTCTGGAACGCTCTGCATACCTGGCAGAACGTGATCCCAGATCATGTTATCGGACTGTTAGGCGAGTTACGCAGCTCTCGTGGTCAGTGCTCAGGCACCGCGGGTCAATTTGGCTACTGAACGAGATGGCTAATGCCGGGAGCGCTACTCGTGAAATGACGCTTGTCGCGTTGCAACATTGAACCGCAGATTGTGAACGAAGACTCATAGCGCGTGCGGTCATACTCCCTGCGAAGGCGGTTACCGATCGTGGGGCGCTCTTGAAGGCCTTGAAGTACCGGCTCGGCGTTTGAGTTGGGCGTCGGAATAGGCCTCTAGAGCGTCCAGGTAACCTTCAAGGGAGGGGATATGAAGACGCGCTGGGTGGTAGCAGTGGTTGCAGCCGTATTGCTTGCCGGCTGCAATTCAGATGGGACTGGCGATGGGCTAGCTGAGGAGAGCGATCGGGAGGCTTCCGCTGTGGCAGATGTTCACAGGAAAGTCGATAAAATCGCCTGGCAGTTTGCCTTAGCCATGGAGGCGGACAGCATCAGGCTGCTCGTGCGGGATGCGATGCGCGAGTCACCCGTTTCCGAACACAAGCTGGTACTACAGGAATTCGTGCGCACTCCGAGGGGATTGCGGGTTATGGCTGTAGCGGCCAGCGCTGGTGATCAGGATCCCGAACAACTGGAAGCGGACATTGCGCACCTTCCACCACTGGATTTTTATGTGCCAGCACGTGAGCACAGACTCTCCTGGAAGGGCACAAAGGATATTGCCGTAGGGGCAAATGTGGATGTAGAAGCGCCACTCATTGGATATACTACTGCTGGAGTGGCGGAGAACATTGATCGCCGGGCTGCAGCAAGTAACCTTACCTTTGTCGTGCTTCAGCCGGCAGAGCATAAATCGCAGCGAGTTGCGCCGCAAGCCGCGCGACCGGGCGCTGTGATTCAGGATCCGGATGACGGTGAGAATAGCGGCAGCCTCACCATTAGGTATCCGGACGGAACCTCGACGACCACAGAGTTTGCCGAACTCGCGCAATTTGCTCAGTGTACTCCTGAAACCTGCCCGGAAGGCGGCGGCGGTGGAGGTGGTCAACCTGGTTCAGTACCGACTTATGTGAAACGGATAGAGATCTACGAGATGTGCGACAACGCTAACTGTTCTGAAGGAAATGAACTCCATTTTGTCGCGACGGCAACGAATGGCACTACCTATGAACTCGTCAAGGATGACCTTCATCCACTAACGAATTACAATGTTAATCTGTGGCAACTGGGAGTATCGCCTGCAAGCGGCTTCTTTGTCGACATCCGTGTCCGTGAAACTGATGCGTGGCCGAATGGGGATGATCATTTGTCCTACGTCACGTATTCACCGAACTTTGTAGGCGATCCTCATTTGACGCTGACTGACAACGGGTTCACATGGGGGCTAAAGGAACAGCCAAACGTGGGTGCGTTTGATGAATATAAAATAGGGGTACGTTGGGGATGGTGAGGAAGACCTAAAGACGGGAGGGCGAGCGTGTCTTTGCTTGAAGCTAGCCGGCGATACATTGACGCCATACTATCGGGTCTTATGCTGCTCATGGGCACCGGCTGTAAAGGCGCGCTCGATCTTCCTCCTGGCGAGTCCAGGCCATACCTCCAGAGTGTACTGCAGCCGGGCGATTCCATTCAGTCAGTATGGGTGGAAGTGAGTTCGCCGGCTGAATCGTCATTTACCCCATCAATCCACCCGATTGATCCGGCGTTGGTCAGCCTGTCGATTGTTCCATTCGCAGGACCACAAGTCCCTCTGGTGGCCGCAGCGTTGAACCCAGGAAGGTTCGATGCGACCCTGCCGGTTCAGGATGGCGAGCAGTTCAGGGTCGTGGGCACAATTGATGGAATACAGATTACAGCCAATGTCACTATCCCTGGATCATTGGTCGTAAGCGATCCCGCGACTGATACTGTTCACGTGCAAGGGGGATTATCGACGAGTCTCAGATTTCGTTGGTCATCGGCCGGTGCTTCAATCTACATCGTCGAAACCGTCGGCAACGGAGGGAGCTTACTCACCGCTGTCCGGGATACTATCGGCAGTGTTCAGATATTCCGGGTGCAGGACACGATGGCACTTGTCGTCCGGGCATACGAGGCAAATGCGAGCGAGTTTCTCTTTGTCAAAACGCCGATAAATAGAATTGCCGGCGGGTTTGGATTTATTGGTGCCGCCACTCAGGATAAGCGGTTTGTCGTTATATGGGATTAAACGTCGGGCGCTGGTCGATTATCTGCCTCATAGCGTTCCCTGTGTCCCGGGCGAATGCTCAAACGTACACCGTGCGGGGAGTAGTAACCTCTGAAGAGGATCGGGCACCACTGCGAAACGTGAGTGTTCGTACAGTCCTATCTCAGATTGCCGGGGCGACCGATCGATTCGGAAGATTCGCTCTTCAAATGCAGGCTGAGCAGGATACACTGATCGTAGCATATATCGGACGGTCGCCGGTACGAATTGCCATTAACCGGGACAGCGGTGTGCTGCTCATATCCCTCAGGGCTTCTGCTATTCCCCTTAATGACGTTGTGGTCTCGGCAGGTGGGTCACCAAGCAAGCTACACGGAGTGAACCGTTGGGAGTTGCCAGCCGCTGCGCTTCGGTTGGTCCCTTCAGCAATTGAAGTGGATCCGTTGCGATCCCTTAGCCTTATACCGGCCGTTACATACTCAACTCCGCTTTCATCCCGCCCCATCATTCGAGGCTATGACGCGGACCATACCAGTATACGGCTGGACGGGTTCGACATGGTGAATCCATTTCATATCGGGAGGTTCTTTGGGGCGCTGCCAGCGGAAGCGGTTCAACAGGTGGCAGTTGGGAGTGCCCCACTCGAGGCGGGCGTGGGTGGGACCGTTGCGGGGATCATTGATGTGACTGGTCGCGTTGGTCCGACCGACTCAACACGCGGGGGTACAAATCTGAGCCTCATATCAGCCTCTCCCTGGATGAGCGGGGGCCAGCGGTCTTCGTGGTTTGGTGCTGGTCGGTTCGTGCATCTCTCCGCACTTGATCACGTTACCAGTTCAAGTATCCCGTACAATTTCCAGGATATTTACCTGGGCGGATCACTCGCGGGTGACGAAGGTCAACGGGTGAGAGTTACAGCGTTCGGGTCCCGCGATGACCTGTTCGATCAGGATGATGGTGTGGGGATGAAGTGGAGCAATGTTCTCCTCGGCGTGCGGTCCCGAGTCTGGGAAACACCTGGCATAGCATTGGATGTTGCCGGTGTAACCACCAGGTTCGCCGAGAAGGCTTCTAATGTCGGAGCCAGGTTCGCCCATATCGATATCGAGAATCGCTTTGGGCGTACGGGTGCAAACACAGACCTTACGCTTCGGAGCAGGAGAACCAGCTTCGGGTTTGGCGCGGGATTTTACCGGCGCGCAATCAAGAACCGGATACACCTGAGGTCTGGAGAAGGGTTCGGGGAGCAGGATACTGATATCACAACCTCTGAAATCAACGGCTATGCTCAACTGGAGCAGTCCGTCGGGGGTGCAACCGTTCAAATTGGGCTGAGAGGCGAAGCATCACCCTCCGTCACCTCGTGGCAACCAAGAGTTAGGATCCACCTCCCATTGGGATCTAATCTAGGTTTGGGCGTTGGAGTCGGGCGTACTGCCCGATTATTTCACCTGATCTCGGACCCCAGATCAGAGCCAGATGTTGCCTTTTACGATTTTTGGCTGTCAGCCGGCGAGGGCGGCATTCCGCTGCCGCGCATAGATCACGCTTCTCTGGATCTTAATTGGATAAGGTCCCGCGTTGGCCTCAGAGTGTCTGGCTTTGGCTCGAGAGGGGAGGGCATTGGTGAGTTACGCCCGACCACAGACCATACAGTATCCCAGGATCATCAGTTCCGGTTCGGTGAGACCAGGACATTCGGGATTGAAGCTCAGGCAGGAGCAGCTCTGGGAACCACTGGAGCGAGTTCCGTATCTTTATCCTATGTGCTTAGCTGGAGCGAAAGGAAGTGGGCTGGACAATGGGTCCCCTGGTCCCAGGACAGACGGCATGTCTTGAGGCTGTTCATTCAGAAACCCATGGGTAGGTGGAAGCTTGTCGGGACGATTGAGGCCGCATCCGGCCTTCCGCTGACTCCAGTCAGCCAGGTCATCACTACCGGTATTCCAGATTCAACAGGTCAAGGGCGAGAGTCAGAATACATCTTTGGTGCGGAAAATAGTGCGCGAAGCTCCGGTACGTTGCGCGGCGACGTCGGAGTCACATATGTATTCAAGGGACCGTGGAAGAGTCGTATGTCGTTTGGATTTAGCGTTATGAATGTTGGCTTTGGTCCAGTGGCCCCCATCGAGGCCAAACCACTAGCCTTCGGCTCAACCGTAGTGAGGTATGAGCGTTTGTTTGACTTGCCGGCCATTCCAACTGCGACTTTTAGAATCGAATTCTGATGGGTGAATCGCCCCGGCTTTTCCGGAGGCTCGGTTAGTTGAGTCCCACGGCCGCGACCAGGGTGTCGTGAACCTTGAGGTACTGCGCTTCATACTCCGCCGGGGGCACATAGCGGAGATTAAAGATCTGAAAAAGAGCCAAGCCTGGCCACAATCTCGTATGCGGCATTAGGAGGCCGCTGGGGGAACTGCTGGAACTAACCCGCCTAGCTTGACCGTTCTGCCGCTTGGGTGGGCCAGAAGGGCCGCCCTGTCCGAGAGTGGCCCATATGCCACTAAAGTCCTAAGTCCTGCGCGTCTGCCAGTTCCGCCACGCTCGCGAGAGACCCAAATCTAACGTCGAAACACCCTTCGTCCCTGGCCCCGCGGTTCGGGAAACCTTCGCTCCGGCCGAGCACCTTCCCGGTCGCCCCCGATAACCTGTCACTCACGTACTACAGATTCGCACTTCACTCCTGAAATCTGCTGGTTCTCCTGCACCAGCATACCCGTCATGCTGTACCAGCATGCCCGTCATGCTGATCCAGCGTCCTGGTACACTTCTACAGATTGCCGGGCGGGACCAACAGGGGACCGGTCCGGTCCTGCAGGAGACTACTACCTCATTGTGAGATGACCGTCCGGTCCGACAGGACGCCACTACCTCATTGTGAGGTGACCGGTCCGGTCCGACAGGGGACCACTACCTCATTGTGAGGTGACCGGTCCGGTCCGACAGGGGACCACTACCTCATTGTGAGGTGACCGGTCCGGCCCGACAGGAGACCACTACCTCATTGTGAGGGCGCCGGTCCGGTCCTGCAGGAGACCACTACCTCATTGTGAGGGCGCCGGTCCGGTCCGACAGGACGCCACTACCTCATTGTGAGGTGACCGGTCCGGTCCGACAGGGGACCACTACCTCATTGTGAGGGCGCCGGTCCGGTCCTGCAGGAGACCACTACCTCATTGTGAGGGCGCCGGTCCGGTCCGACAGGGGACCACTACCTCATTGTGAGGTGACCGGTCCGGTCCTGCACCTTGCCGGTCCACCATTGAGAGATGTCCGGGTCCCTCCTGCAGGTTGCCAGTACCCAATCGACCGCACCGTGGTCCATGTCGGTAACTGCTGATGACACAACGACATCAGGCCGCCCCTCGACACATTCAATCCCCTCCGCCATCCCCACCCCCATCGCAGCCCCCGTCACCCCCGCCATCCGCACCGCCGTCTCCGCCGGTGGTCCACCAGGAGGTGTCTCCTGCTGCCCGAGCCGGCAACAATCCCCGCTTTCGCGCCCCCCAGCGCAGGGCCGTGATGAGGCCCAGCGCGATCGCGAAACTGCCGGCGAGATAGAGCACCAGGTAGATCACCACCATAGTATCCTCTCAGTATCCTTCCGGCCGAGTATCCGCGCGCATGGCCAACTTCCTCGTGACAGCCCTCACCGTGCCCCGCCGAGGCGAGGGGTAACTTGACGGCGGACCGGAACACCTGACTTGAATCTCAGCCAAGCCCATGCCCCGTCAAGCTCTCTATCTCGTTCTCGCGTCACTGGTTACGCCGCTCGGCGCATGCAAGATACCCGCCAGCGCCACCCCGCCACCCGCCGAAGCCTCCGCCGAGATGACGGCGCTGGCCGGGGCCTCCGTGATGATCGCTACCGGCGACATCGCCTCCTGCGGCTCCGACGGCGACGAACTGACCGCCGTCCTGGTGGACAGCCTGCTCAAGGCGGACAGCGCCGCCGGTGTCACCGATGTGGTGGCCATTCTGGGCGACAACGCGTACCCCGGCGGGACCGCCCGGGACTTCGAGCGCTGCTTCACCCCCTCCTGGGGCGACCCGAACAAGAGCATCATGAAGCAGGTGCGGCCCACCCCCGGCAACCACGAGCACCTGACCGACATGGCCACACCCTATTACAAATATTTCGGTGACCGGGCCGGGTCTCCCAGCAAAGGCTACTACGCCTACGACCTGGGCGAATGGCGGGTGATCGTGCTGAACAGCGAAATGGTCGTGAACAGTTCGTTTGCCTCGGCGGAACAGGACGCCCAGCGGGACTGGCTCCGCAACGAACTCCAGGCCAACCAGAAGAAGTGCACCATGGCCTACATGCACCACCCGAGGTTCAGTTCCGGCTGGCACGGCAGCGACCTCCGCATGGAACCCTTCTGGCAGATTCTGTACGACGCCGGCGTGGACGTGGTCCTCTCCGGCCACGACCATGAGTACGAGCGGTTTGCGTCCCAGACACCTTCCGGCGTGGCCGATACCGCCAAGGGCATCGTCCAGTTTGTCGTGGGGACCGGCGGCGGGGAATTGCGCGGCTTTCGCACCCAGCCGGCCCCCAACAGCATGTCTCGGGTCGAAGGGCACTTCGGGATCCTCAAGATGGCGCTGGGCGCCGAAGGCTACCAGTACGCGTTCATTGACACCGAGCGGCGGATCTGGGATCCCGGCGCGGGGGTGTGCCACTGAAAAGCGTGCAGCGTGCGGTGTGCAGCGTGCAGCGTGCGGTGTGCAGCGTGCGGCGTGCGGCGTGCAGCGTGCGGCGTGCGGCGTGCGGCGTGCGGCGTGCAGCGTGCGGCGTGCAGCGTGCAGCGTGCGGCGTGCGGGTGTGAACGCTCCACGCTTTATGCTCCACGCTCCACGCTTACCTTGTCAGCGCCGCCGCCGCGGAATCCACCACCGCCGCCGTCCCTCGCACCGCCGCCGCGACCCGTTCGATCTCCCGATCCGCACGCTGCCACTCTCGCTGCTCGATGGACTCCCGCACGCCGGGCATCGTCTTGACCCCATAGCCGGTGTAAAACCCCGGTGCGTAGATCAGGTGCTGGAACCAGGGGCGGTTGGGGAGCCCCTCGCGGCTGGCCAGCGCGCGCTCGCTCCTGAGGAGAAGCGCATTGACCGCCGCCAGATTTCTTCGGTCGAGGCTTGCGACTGAATCGGACAGCGCCGCCGCGTATGCCTGGTTGAACGACTCGGCCGCGGCGGTCAGCGCCGCGAGGGCATTCTCCAGCGGCGCGAAGTTAAGGTGCGGGGGCTGGTCCAGCGGCCGGGGGTCACTGGTGGGAACCCGCGGATCGCGGGTGGCCCGGTGGACACCCTCCTCAAGCTGCATCGTGAGCTCTCGGCTCTCCGCCTGGCGCTCGTTCACCAGCGTCCTGATCTCGCCGAGATAGCGTCCGTAGGTATCCGCCTGCCGGGAGAACTCGAACGGCAGCAGCTGGGCGCTGGCCAGCCGCATGACCGCAGTCCCCACCGTCTGGGAAAGCGCCGCCCCATACGCGAAGGAGGAATCGCTGAAGGTGCTGTACCAGCGGTAGTCGTCATAGATGGAGTGGTAGATCCCGCCGCCGTCCTCGCCGCCGTACCCCAGGTTAAGCGACGCGATGGCCAGGTGCTGCAGAAAGGGCGTGAAGTCGGACCCGGATCCCAGGGCGTCGAGGCGCAGGTCGCCGCGGGACCGCGCCTCGGCCCGGGTCTCCGGGTTGCCTCCCTGGATGGTTCGCAGCTGCAGCCGCTTCCAAGCCGACAACCCCGTCTCCGGATCGGTGATATCGCGTGCCACTTCGTTCATGAACCGCTCCAGGCTGTGGGAGCCGCCCATGTCGAGATAGCCGCGGCCGTTGCCGTCGGTGTTGAGGTAGGCGACGGCCTTCCGGTCGAGTTCTTCGGCGTGGGTCTCCGCCCACTCGGTGGAGCCCAGCAGCCCCTGTTCTTCACCGCCCCAGGCGGCGTAGATGATCGTACGGGCCGGCCGCCACCCCTGGCGGTAGAGCGTTCCCAGCGCCCGCGCCTCTTCCATCAGCGCCACCTGGCCCGAGACGGGATCCTCGGCGCCGTTCACCCAGGCGTCGTGGTGATTGCCGCGTACCACCCATTGGTCCGGCTGGGTAGCCCCGGGCAGCCGGGCGATGACGTTATAAACCCGGGCCGTCTTCCAGTCGGACCGCACCTTGAGCCGCACCCGGGCGGGACCCGGCCCGATATGATAGGTGATGGGAAGTCCGCCCTGCCAGGCGCGGGGCGCGGTGGCCCCGCCCAGGGCCGCGAGCAGCGGCTGCGCGTCGCCGTAGGAAATCGGCAGGACGGGGATCCGCGTGAGGGTGGTGGCCTCGGCGATTGACTTGCGGGGGGCGCCTTCCACGGCGCCGATCCCCGGGGTGAGCGGGTCGCCCGGGTGGAGCGGCATATCCATCACGCTTCCCCGCTGGACGCCGGTGCTGGGCCGCCAGGGTCCGTCCGGATAGACGTCCCCGCCATGGTACCCATCGTCCCGCGGATCGGAGTATATGATGCAGCCGACGGCGCCACGCTCGGCCGCCAGCTTGGGCTTGATGCCTCTCCAACTGGCGCCATAGCGGGCGATCACGATGGCGCCCTTGACGCTGATGCCGCGCCGCTCCAGCGAGTCGTAATCCGCCGGGATGCCGTAGTTCACATAGACCAGCGGCGCGGTCACGTCGCCGTCTATGGAGTAGGCGTTGTAGGAGGGCAGCTGCTCGGACTGCTGGCTTGAGGTCGGGTCTCCCGGCAGGGCCGGCTCGACCAGGCGTGCGCGGAACCGCCGCGGCGCGACCAGTTCCACCACCCGCTCGAGCGGCGTCGGGAAGAGCACATCGAACGTCTCCAGTTTCGCATCCCACCCCCAGGAGGCGAGCCGGTCCCGGATCCACTCGGCGTTGGCCCGGTCGTAGGGGCTGCCCAGGTGGTGGGGGCGCGCCGCGAGGTGCCGCATGTAGGCGCGGAGGCTGTCCCGGTCCGGCAACGCGCGGAACTTTTCTTCCCAGCCGCGCTGGACCCGCGCCGCCTCGGCGGAGAACCCCCGGATCGGCGGGTCCGCAACGGGGCCACGGGGGAGAACCAGCAGGACGGCGAGCACCGAAAGAACCGGCCGCACACGGGTCATGAAAGGCTCCGGTTAGAAGGGGGCAAGGGGGTAAGGGGGTAAGGGGGCAAGGTAAACTCCTGGCCCCTGTCTCTCACTCCAGCGGAATTCCCCGCTCGATGTCCAGGAACGTCCCCAGTTCGGGGATCTCGAGCCGGGCCCGCGCCAGCAGCTGGCCGGTGCCGTCAATCTTGCCGGAACGGACGGCCGAAAGGACGGCCTCCTCGATCGCTTGCTGGGCGGTGACACCAAATTCCTTCAGGAATCGGCGGATTCCGCCGTCCAGGACTTCCGCGTTCATGATGGCCCCTTCATTAGGTATGTCTGGATATGTCAATCATAAACGGGTCGGGGGGTGACAGCAGTCACCGACCCGATCCCGCCCGGATGGCATTTAGGAGCGGTGGAATCTGGTCAACCAGCAAACAGGAGCGACGAGAACCATGAGCAAGCTGTTGCGGGGCCTGGCAGCGGGGTACGGGGCGAAGAAACTGGGCGGCGGCTGCATCAGCACGGTGCTGATCTTCCTGCTGCTGTGGTGGTTGCTGGGGAACTTCGGGATCTTCAAATAAGGGGGGGAGATTTCTACTGGAGACGAGCCCTGCCTTGAACAACAAAGTCCGAAAAGCAAATATTCAACAAGGCTTATTGGGTCCCGCAGCATAGTACCGGAGACAGGCCCTGCTTTGACACGAAAGCACGAAAAACAAACAGCAAATGTTTTCCTGTTTTATCGTTCTTCGTGCTTTTGTGATAAGGCAGGCTTGCACCTCTGTACAATCTTTACCTCTCCAGGATCAGGCTTGCCTCTCCGTACAATTTCTGGCCCCGTGTCCGGTAGGATAGTACTGGAGACAGCCCCTGCCTTGACACGAAAGCACGAAATACAAACAGAAAAGAAACTTTTTCTTGTTTTATCATTCTTCGTGCTTTTGTGATCAGGCAGGCTTGCACCTCTGTACAATCTTTACCTCTCCAGGATCAGGCTTGCACCTCTGTACAATTTCTGGCCCGGGTCCCGTAGGATAGTACTGGAGACGGGCCCTGCCTTGACACAAAAGCACGAAAAACAGACAGAAAAGAATCGTTTTTCCTGCTTTATCATTTCTTCGTGCTTTTGTGATAAGGCAGGCTTGCACCTCTGTACAATCTTTACGTCCAGGATCAGGCTTGCATCTCTGTACAATCTCCACTCCACCACGTCAATCCGGGAATCCCCACCTGATATTTCCTCTCCCGACATTCAGCACGCAGGCATTGGCCCGGAAGTGGTAGAGCCACTGGGTCACGTCCGGCGCGTCGATGACCGCGAAGTCGGCCCGCTTTCCCACCTCGAGGGAGCCGGTGACGGTTTCCCGCCCCACGGCGCGGGCAGCATAGATCGTCGTGCCTTTCAGCACCTCGGCCGGGGTCATCCGCTGCATGGTGCAGGCGAGCATCATGGCCAGCGGCAGGTGATAGCTGGGTGCGGACCCGGGGTTGAAATCGGTCGCGACGGCGACGGCGGCGCCGGCCTCAATCAGGGCCCGGGCCGGCATCGGCTGGTGATTGAGGTAGAGCGTGGCAAGCGGGAGGCTTACGGCGACCACGCCCGCCGCCGCCATGGCCTGGATCCCGGCGGGTGAGATCTGCTCCAAATGGTCGGCGCTGGTCGCCTCCATTTCGGCGGCCAACTCGGCACCGCCCCCCGAGGTCAGCTGGTCGGCATGGAGCTTGAGCCCCATCCCCTCCGCGCGGGCCGCGGCCAGGATCCGGCGGCCCTCCTCGATGGTAAATGCCGAATCCTCCACGAACACGTCGCAGAAGTCGGCCAGGTGCTCCCGGCTGATGGCCGGGATGAGGGACTCGGTCAGCAGCGCTACGTACTCCGCCCGGCGGTCCCGGTATTCCGGCGGCACCACGTGGGCGCCGAGGAAGGTGGGGATCAGGTCCACCGGGGCGGTCTCCTGCAGGTCGCGGTAAACCTGGAGCAGTTTGACCTCGGTGTCCACGTCCAGGCCGTAGCCGCTCTTGCACTCGACCGTGGTGACGCCGAGCTGCACCATCTCGTCGAGGAAGCCGCGGCACCGGGCGGCCAGGTCCGCCGCGGAAACCTCGCGGGTCCGGGCCACCGTCGAGGCGATGCCTCCGCCCGCTCTGGCGATGTCGAGATAGGTGGCCCCGGCGATCCGCTGCTCGAACTCCGCGGCGCGCCAGCCTCCAAACGCCAGGTGGGTGTGGCAATCGATCAAGCCGGGAATGACCAGCCGGCCCCTGGCGTCGAAAGCCGTGAGACCCTGGAACTGTGCCGGCAGGTCGGCTTCCGGCCCGACCCACTGGATCATGGGGCCGTTCCAGACGATGGCCGCTTCGGGAATGGAATGGATGTCGCCCTGGCCGCCGGCTGGGCGGCAGGTGGCGAGCAGGCCGATGTTGCGGAGGACGGGCACCGCCGGCTACTCCAGCATGGGCAGGTCAACCCCGCGCTCGTGGGCGGTGTCCCGGGCGATATCATAGCCCGCATCGGCGTGGCGCATGACCCCGGTCCCCGGGTCCGCGGTCAGCACCCGCTGGAGCCGGCGGTCGCCGCTCTCGGTGCCGTCGGCCACCACCACCATGCCGGAGTGGATGGAATACCCGATGCCGACGCCGCCGCCGTGGTGCAGCGACACCCAGCTGGCCCCGCAGGCGGTGTTGAGCATGGCGTTGAGCAGCGGCCAGTCGGCGATCGCGTCACTGCCGTCCTTCATCGCTTCGGTCTCCCGGTTGGGCGAGGCCACCGAGCCGGTGTCGAGATGGTCCCGGCCGATCACGAGCGGGGCCGCCACCTTGCCCTTCTTTACCAGCCAGTTGAACCGCGCCCCCATCTCCGCCCGCTCGCCGTACTCGAGCCAGCAGATCCGCGCGGGCAGCCCCTGGAAGTGCACCTTCTGCTGGGCCTGCCGGATCCACCGCGCCAGCGCGTCCTTTTTCGGAAATGTGTCCAGCACCGCCTGGTCGGTCACCGCGATATCGGAGGCTTCGCCCGAGAGCGCGGCCCACCGGAACGGCCCGGCGCCTTTGCAGAAGAGGGGCCGGATGTATTCGGGGACGAACCCGGGGATATCAAAGGCCTGCCGCATCCCCCGCTGGTCGGCGACGTGGCCCCGGAGATTGTTGCCGTAGTCGAAGACGATCGAACCGGCCTGCTTGAGGTCCAGCATCGCCTGGACATGGACGACCATGGAATCGAGCACCCGCTGCTCATACTCCGCCGGCGATTTTTCCCGGAGCGCCGCGGCCCCGTCCAGGCTCAACCCGGCCGGGATATAGCCCACCTGGAGGTCGTGTGCCGCGGTCTGGTCGGTCACCACGTCGGGTACGATGCCCCGGCGGACCAGCTCCGGCATCACCTCGGCGATGTTGCCGACCAGCCCCACCGACAGCGCCTCCTGCCGTTCCTTCGCCCTGGAGACCAGGCCCAGCGCCTCATCGAGGCTGGTGCTCATCTGGTCACAGTAGCCGGTCTCCACCCGGCGGCGGATCCGGGCCTCGTCCACGTCCACGCCGAGGAAGGCGGCGCCGTTCATCGTGGCGGCGAGCGGCTGGGCGCCGCCCATGCCGCCCAGGCCGGCGGTGAGCACCAGCCGCCCCGCCAGGGTCCCGCCATAGTGCTGCCGGGCCAGCTCGGCGAAGGTCTCGTAGGTGCCCTGGAGGATCCCCTGGGTCCCGATGTAGATCCAGGAGCCCGCCGTCATCTGGCCGTACATCGTGAGACCCAGCTGGTCCAGCCGGCGGAACTCGTCCCAGGTGGCCCAGCGGGGCACCAGGTGGGCATTGGCGATCAGGACCCGGGGCGCCTCCTCATGGGTGCGGAACACGCCCACCGGCTTGCCGCTCTGCACCAGCAGGGTCTCGTTGTTCTCCAGCCGGCGCAGCGTCGCGACGATCTTCTCGTAGGATTCCCAGTTGCGTGCCGCCTTGCCACCGCCGCCATAGACGATCAACTCGTCGGGGCGCTCGGCCACGTCCGGGTCCAGGTTGTTCATCAGCATCCGGAGCGCGGCCTCCTGGTGCCATCCCTTGCAGGACAGCGTATTCCCGCGGGGGGCCCGGATGATGCCGGGGGAATGGGCGATCGTCATGACACGGGTCCTTGTCTGGTTCATAGGTGCCGACCGGCTTAAGATAGCTGGCCGGAAGGCCAGAATGCACGATCATCACCGGAGAGCGGCATGACCCATATCCTCGGCGCTCATACCATCGACAATGGCGGCATTGACCAGGCGGTGCGCCGGGCGGCCCGGTCCGGCATGTCGGCCCTGCAGCTCTTCACCGCCATTCCCAAGTACTATGGCGACAAGTCCAGTATCCGCCCGGAGCGGGTGGACCGGTTCAAGGCTTCGCTGGCGGAGGCGAAGATCGCCCCGGGCAACGTGCTGGTGCACGCGGCCTACGTGCTGAACACCGCGACGGCCGACTCCGCCAAGTGGGACCGGGCGGCGGCCGGCCTCGTCAAGGAGCTGGAGCGTTCCACCGCCCTGGGCGTGGGGGCCTTCTGCTACCACCCGGGCGCTGCCACCGATGGGGACCGGCTCGGCGCGGTGAAGCGGATCGCGCGGGCCATCACCGAGGCCCTGGAGAAACACCCAGCCTCCCGCACCCGGATCCTGGTGGAAAACACGGCCGGGGCCGGGCTGACGATGGGCAAGACCCCGGACGAGGTCGGCGCCATCCTGGCCTGCATCCCACCCGCGCTCCGGTCCCGCACCGGGTACGGACTCGACACCTGCCATCTCTACGCCGCCGGGCACGATGTCACCCGGTCGAAGGAAGCATTCACGGCGATCCTCGATGCCTTCGAGAAGGCCGCCGGCGAGCCCCCGTCATTCTTTCACCTGAATGACAGCGAAGGCGCCCTCGGCTCCAACCGGGACCGGCACCTGCTGATCGGGGCGGGGAACATCGGGGTGGAGCCGTTCCGCTGGCTGCTCGAGGATCAACGCAGCCGCGGCGTCCCCCTGATCCTGGAGACGCCGCAGCAGAACATGGAGATCGCGGACGACGATACGAGTCCGGATCCGTTTGATGTGCAGATGATGGCCCTGCTCACGGGAATGGCGGAGGGCTGGTCGTGAGGATTGTACTGCAGGCCGGCCCTGCCCTTGGACACCAAAGCACGAAAAGCAGACAACAAAACTAAACAAGAGGACGCGTTCACTTTTGAAGGAACACAAGTGACGTGGACCCCTGGGGTCTTTTGATTCTTCAGAATTTCGTGATTTGTTGTTCAGTTGTTTCGTGAGGATTGTACTGGAGGCCGCCCCTGTTCGAACACGAAAGCACGAAATACAGACAAGAAGCCTGAGAAAGGTCAGGTTTCAACTCTAGGAACACGAGTGATCCCCTGGGTCTGTCTTTTAGTCTTCAGAGTTTCGTGTTTTGTTGTTCGGCTGTTTGTTGTTTGTTTGCTGTTCGGCTGTTTGTTGTTCGTTTGTTGTTCCGCTGTTTGTTGTTCAGCCGTTTCGTGCAGGCCGCCAGGATCCTGCCGAAACCACCGACAGGACCCTGACGTCCTTTAGTTCCCTCCCAGCCGCAGCCGCTGGATGCCGTACTGGCCCCGGGCCACGCTGTACACCCGGAGGGTCGCGATCTTGCCGGCGCCGACCGCTTTCAAGGCCGACTGCAGCTCGGCCTCGGTCCGGACCGGTTTGCCTTCCACGGCGACGATGATATCGGGGCCGCCCCGGTCCTCGGCGGACTGAAGAACTTCGGCCGCCGGGCTGTTGGGCTGGAGCGACGTCACCACCAGGCCGGTGACGCCGGCGGGGATCTCGTAGTTCTGCCGCAACTGGGCCGACAGGGGCGCCACGTTCACGCCCAGGAGTCCCACGCTCTCGGACTCGCCTTCGACGGCGGGCTCGTCCCGCGGCTGGGTCTCTTCGTTGCCGGCGAGCGTCTCGTCCATCGCGACCAGCCGCACCTTGACGGTCTTGCGGACCCCGCCGCGGCGGGCCACTTCGACATCAACGGATTCGCCGGGCTGCCGGAAGCCCACCGCCTGCTGGAGCTGGGCCACGTAGAGGAGCGGCTTGCCGTCCACCGCGACGATGATGTCGCCCACTTCCAGGCCGGCCCGCTGGGCGGGTGAGTTGCGGGAGAAGTTCTCGATCCGCACCCCGCCGATCTGGGTGAGCCCGGCGTATTCGGCGTCTTCCTTGGTGGCCGTCTGCACCGTGATGCCCAGTGCCGCCCGGTGCACCCGCCCATCGGTGATCAGCTGGTTCATCACCACCTGGGCCAGGTTGATCGGAATGGCGAAGCCGTAGCCGGAGTAATACCCGGTCTCGCTGGCGATGGCGGAATTGATGCCGATGACCTCACCCCGGACGTTGACCAGCGGCCCGCCCGAGTTGCCCGGGTTGATCGCCGCGTCGGTCTGGATGAAATCCTGGATGCCGCTGGGCGCGTTGCCCAGTCCCAGGGCCCGGCCCTTGGCGCTCACGATCCCGGAGGTCACGGTAAAGGAAAGCTGCTCGCCCAGCGGGTTGCCGATGGCCAGCACCCACTCGCCGATCCGGGCCGCGTCGCTGTTGCCCAGGGCGACCGGGCTGAGTCCCCGCGCGTCGATCTTGAGGACGGCGATGTCGGTGCCCTCGTCGGAGCCGACCACCTTGGCCTCGAACTCCCGGCGGTCGAGCAGCCGGACGGTCACCGAGGTCGCTCCATCCACCACGTGGTGGTTGGTGATGATGTAGCCATCGGCCGAGACGATGAATCCCGAGCCGGTTCCCCGGAGGATCTGGGGGCGCTGGCGGGGGAAGAACTGCTCGAAGCCCTCGGGGACCCGCTGGTTCCGTTCCCGCCGCTGGGAGCTGACATACACCACGCTGGGGCGGACCCGTTCCGCCACCGCCGCGAAGGCGTCGCTCAGTTCGAGCAGCGGCCGCGCCGCGGGAATATCAGGCGCCGCGATGCGGGTGATCGCCGGGCTGGAACCCGACTGTTGGGCCGAGGAGCGGGTGGGAAGATCGAGCAGGCCGGCGAACAGGAGGCCCAGCGCAAAGGCCAGGACTACCAGGCTGCTGAATTTCATCCAGTTCTGAGTGCGTACGGACATGCGTATTCCTGTGTTGTGGTACGGGCAGCTTTGTATTCCTAATCTAACGGGATGCGCGCCCCCCGGTTTCGGTTGCCGGGAGAAATACCAGTCCTGCAAGGTCTACGGGTAGACAACACGAGTAACTGGGCGCCGAGCTCCCGATCCTCAGGGACCCCGTCTCCCAGTACTCGCTGCTCATGCCAACCCTAAGCCTCACGCTTGCAATGGCTTAACTCTGTTTGTTCTCGTCCACGATCTCGTAATCCGCCTCCACGACATCCTCCGCGGGCGCCGCGTCAGCGGGCTGGGGCTGGCCATCGCCCTCCGGGGCGCCGCCGGCCGGGCCGGCATTGCTGGCATAGAGGGAGGCCCCCGCCGCCTGGTACGCGGCGTTCAGCTCGTCCAGCGCGGCCTTGATGCCGTCCTGGTCCCCGGTGCGGAGCGCCTCCTTGCCCCCTTCCACCGCGGCATCGAGCCGGGTCTTGAGGTCGGCCGAGAGCCGGTCCACCCATTCCTTGCTGTCCTTCTCGACCTTGTACACCAGGCCGTCGAGCTGGTTCCGGTGCTCGATCGCCTCCCGCCGCTTCCGGTCGTCTTCGGCATGCTGCTCGGCGCTCTTGACCATCTTGTCGATGTCGGAGTCGCTCAGGCCGCTCGACGCCTCGATGCGGATCTTCTGCTCCTTGCCGGTAGCCTTGTCCTTGGCCGAGACATGCAGGATGCCGTTGGCGTCGATGTCGAAGGTGACCTCGACCTGCGGCATGCCGCGGGGCGCCGGCGGAATCCCGGTCAGCTGGAACTTGCCGATGGTCCGATTGTCCTGGGCCATCTGCCGTTCGCCCTGCAGCACGTGGATCTCGACCGTGGTCTGGTTGTCCTCCGCGGTGGAGAAGGTCTCCGACTTCTTGGTCGGGATCGTGGTGTTCCGCGCGATCAGGACCGTGGTCACGCCCCCCAGGGTCTCGATACCCAGCGACAGCGGGGTGACGTCGAGGAGCAGCACGTCCTTCACCTCGCCCGCCAGCACGCCGCCCTGGATCGCCGCGCCGATCGCGACGACCTCGTCCGGGTTGACGGAGCGATTGGGCTCCTTCCCGAAGAAGTCCTTCACGATCTGCTGGATCCGGGGGATCCGGGTGGAGCCGCCGACCAGGATGACTTCGTCCACGGTCTTGGGATCCAGCCCCGCATCCTTGAGCGCCTGCTGCATCGGCGGGATCACCCGCTGGATCAGGTCGTCCACCAGCTGCTCGAACTTCGCCCGGGTGAGCGAGTAGTTGAGGTGCTTGGGCCCCGACTGGTCCGCCGTAATGAACGGCAGGTTGATGTCGGTCTGCTGGGTGGTGGACAGCTCCATCTTGGCCTTCTCGGCGGCTTCCTTGAGCCGCTGGAGCGCCATCGCGTCCTTGGACAGGTCGATTCCCTGGTCCCGCTTGAACTCGGCCACCAGCCAGTCGATCACCCGCTGGTCGAAGTCGTCGCCGCCGAGGTGGGTATCGCCGTTGGTGCTCTTCACCTCGAAGACGCCCTCGGCCAGCTCCAGCACCGAGATGTCATAGGTGCCGCCGCCGAGATCGAAGACCGCGATCTTCTCGTCCTTCTTCTTGTCGAGGCCGTAGGCCAGCGCCGCCGCGGTAGGCTCGTTGATGATCCGCTTCACTTCCAGCCCGGCGATCTTCCCGGCGTCCTTGGTCGCCTGCCGCTGGGCATCGTTGAAGTAGGCGGGCACGGTGATGACCGCCTCGGTCACCTTGGTGCCGAGATAATCTTCCGCCGTCTGCTTCATCTTCTGGAGGACCATGGCGGAAATCTCGGGGGGGCTGTACTTCTTGCCCGCGATCTCGACCGAGGCCAGCCCACTGGCGCCGGCGCCGATCTTATAGGGGACCCGGCGGCCTTCTTCGGTCACCTCGTCCACCCGGCGTCCCATGAATCGCTTGATCGAAAAGATGGTCTGCTTCGGATTGGTCACCGCCTGGCGCTTCGCCACCTGGCCGACCAGCCGCTCGTCGTCCTTCGTGAATGCCACCACTGACGGGGTGGTCCGCCCGCCTTCGGCGTTCGGAATCACGACCGGGTCGCCGCCTTCCATGACAGCCACGACGGAGTTGGTAGTGCCGAGGTCGATCCCGATGATCTTATTGGCCATGTATGTATCTCCTTTGAACAGCCGTTCAACTTCGCGATTGGGCCGTGCGGCGGGTCGCCAAGCCCGGACGGATTCCCCTGCAGATCTTCCAAGCAAGCCACATTCCCGATTTTTATGCCCTTTTGGCAGGATCCGGCTTTCACTTGGTCAGGATCCGGCTTTCATGGTATGGGGTGACTGTAGTCACCGCAGGCCGGTACTGGAAATGGGTATCAATGGGTCGCCAACTGGCGCTTCAGCCACTGGCTGGATCTCCACGAATGCATAGGAAGGGCGGTGTCAAAATGCTTTGGACGATTTTCGTAATTCTGCTCGTACTCTGGCTGCTGGGGATGGTATCCTCGTACACGCTGGGTGGATTCATTCACGTTCTTCTGGTGCTGGCAATCGTGGTCGTGCTGATCAGGGTCATTCAGGGCCGGCGCCCGGTTTGAGCGAGAGGGGCGGGTCCGCCCGCCCCGGTTTCCATCCGCTTCCCGATCCGGGATATCCTGATCCCGGAGGAGGCGGTGAAGGGTCCGGTATCCGGGCCCTTTTTTTTGTGACCAAACGCACCGATACCGCCAGGTGATTAGCCCTAAACTGTCCGCGACTTGTTCAACATTGCTGGCCACAGGCCGCGAGGCCTTTCTGCAGGGGGTAATGACATGATTCACACCGACAAGGCCGACCATTCCGAGGTGATCTCCGCCCTGAACGGTCTGATCGAGACGTGCAAGGATGGCGAGAAGGGATTTCGTACCGCCGCTGAAGGGATCGAGAATGGAGACCTGGCGACGCTGTTCATGAACTACGCCGAGCAGCGGGGCAGCTTCGCCGCCGAGCTTCAGGCGGAAGTGCGCCGGCTGGGCGGGGATGCGGAGACCGGCGGGACGGCGATGGGGGCGGTGCATCGCGGCTGGATCGATATCAAGGCGGCGGTGGCGGGGAAGGACGAAGGCGCCGTGATCGCCGAGGCCGAACGGGGGGAGGACCACGCGGTGAAGGAGTACCGCCAGGCCCTGGAAAAAAGCCTGCCCGCTGGGATCCAGACCATCGTGGAGAACCAGTATATCCACGTGCGGGACGCGCACGACCATGTCCGGGCCCTGGAGCGCCTGCACACCCAGCGGGGTGAGGCCCAGGCAAAGAAGGCATGACCGCGCCAGGGAAGGGCCTGCCGCGGCGGGACGGAACGGAGGGTGGAGGAAAAGGCCGCAGCCAGGGGGAGGACCGGGAAGAGGAGTATGGTGGTCCCAATCCCCAGGATTCCGAACAGGCGCGGCGAGAGGTCCGGGATTCGCCCCGGGCCAGGGACCTCGCGGGACCGGAAGTGAAAAAGCCACGGGGTCACAACTCAACACAGGAGTAATGAATGATGACGGACTACAAACGGGCCCCGGCGTTTGCCGCGTTGGCCCTGATGGCAGCAATCGCAGGTTGTGAAAAGCGCGCCGCGGACGACCTGGGCACGGTGGCCAGTGACTCCTCGCGCGAAGGGTCCGCCATGGTGCGGCTGGTCAACACGGTGCCTTCGGACGCCGCGGTTGACGTCTTTGCCGACGACGCCGCGGCGTTCTCCGCCGTCACCTTCAAGACGGTGACGCCGTTCAAACCGGTCAAGGACAACCTGGTGACCTTTGAACTGCGCCCCTCGCCCGCCTCGGCGGCCGACTCGGTTGAACCCCTGGCCCAGAACCGGGAGATCCTCGGAGACGGGAACCGGTACACCATCATCGTGCTCCCCGCCGTTGGCGACGGCGATGAACCGACCCTGCGGGTCCTCGAGGAGCCGGATGATGCCACGGAAGCGGGCAAGGCCCGGCTCCGGGTCGTCAACGCCGCCCGGGGCATTGAGTCGTTCGACGTCTATCTCCCGGCGAGCGCCGAGCCGTTCTTCGATGACGTGAATTTCGGCACCGAGGCCGGGTTCAAGAGCATGGATGCCGGAAGCGGCCGGGTCGTGATCCGGGGCGACGACAATGGCCCGGTGCTGTTCACCGTGCCGGAGCGGACCTTCGAGGCGGGCCGGACCTATACCATTGTCGTGACCAACAAGAGCGTCGGCAGCACCGAGATCGAAGCCATGACGATCGAGGATGACCAGCCGGTAGCGGCTGACCCGGCGCATTAAATCATCCAGTCAGGGGCGGAGGCGTGGCGCGGTCTGACCGCGCCTTCGTCGTCCCCGGGAGGCACCTGCTATGCCGAGTAAACCCCGTTCGCGAGGCGGCCGTTCCGGGCAGGTCCGGTACGCCGTGGTCGGCCTGGGTCATATTGCCCAGGTCGCTGTGCTCCCGGCGTTCGCGCATGCCAAGACCCGGGCCCGGCTCGCGGCCCTGGTCTCCGATGACCCGGAAAAACTCCAGAAACTGGGGGACCGCTACGGGGTGGACCGGCGCGTCGCCTACGACGGCTACGACGAGCTGCTGCGCAGCGGCGAGGTGGACGCGGTCTATATCGCCCTGCCCAATCACCTGCATCGCGAGTACACCGAGCGGGCCGCGGCCGCGGGCATCCACGTCCTGTGCGAAAAACCGATGGCCGTCACCGAACAGGATTGCCGGGCCATGATCCGGGCCTGCCAGGAAAACCAGGTGCGGCTGATGATCGCCTACCGGCTGCATTTCGAGCCGGCCAACCTGCGGGCCGCCGAACTGGTGCAGGACGGCAGCCTGGGCGATGTCCGGATCTTCAACTCGGTGTTCACCATGCAGGTGCGGGAGGGCGATATCCGGTTGCGGCAGGAGACCGGGGGCGGAACCCTCTACGATATCGGCATTTACTGCCTTAATGCGGCGCGGTATCTCTTTCGCGCCGAGCCGGTGGAGGTGTTCGCTTTCGCGGCCAGCACGGGGGAAACCCGCTTCCGGGAAGTGGACGAAATGACCACGGCGGTGCTTCGCTATCCGGACGAGCGGGTCGCCTCCTTCACCGTCAGTTTCGGAGCCGGCGATGTGTCCAGCTACCGGCTGGTGGGGAGCGAGGGAAGCCTTCGGGTCGAGCCCGCCTACGAGTACGCGGGGCCGCTCAAGCACTTTCTGACCCGGGGCGACCAGACGAAGCAGCAGACCTTCCGGAAACGGGACCAGTTTGCGGCGGAACTGGATTACTTCTCCCGCTGTGTCCTCGAGGGGACCGAGCCGGAGCCATCGGGCGCTGAAGGGCTGGCGGACGTCCAGATCATCGAAGCGTTGTTGCGCTCGGCCCAGACCGGCCGACCGGTAAGCCTGGACATCGAATCCGACGTCCCGCCGGGCCGGGACCAGGAATACCACAAGCCGTCGACCAGGAAGCCGGCACTGGTCAACACGAAGTCTCCTTCCCTGGATTAGGACACTTGGGGGGAGGATGGCTGCTGGCGCCACCCGCGACGTGGCGTGGGGCTTGCAACGGGTGTTCCCGGCTTTCAAGGAGGCGTTATGCGACTGCCGATCATTGCCATCGGGATTTCCCTGCTCACGGCGGCGACGCTGCCGGCGACCGCGCAGCAGCGGGGCAACAAGGACTTGATTCTTACCCTCAGAACCGCGGGGAACTTTACTGTCTTTCTCCAGGCGGTCGAAGGGGCCGGCATGACCCAGCAGCTTCGGGGCGGGGCGCAGTACACCATCTTTGCCCCCACCGACGATGCCTTTGGCCGGCTCTCGGGGGCGCACCGGGATTCCCTGCTTCGTGATCCGGCGGCACTCCAGGCACTGGTCGCGAACCACGTGGTCGAAGGCCGGGTGACCGCAGAGGAGGCCCGGTCGGGTCAGGGGATGAGTTTCCTGGGCGGAACCGCGGTCCGGGTGGACGGCTCGGGGCGGTATGTCCGGGTCAACGGCGCCCAGGTGATCAAGGCCGACATGCTGGCCAGCAACGGAATCATCCACGTCGTGGACCAGGTATGGACCCCCCCGCTCAGGGTGCGGGTCCGGGGCACCACGCCCGCCGATTCCGCCCAACGGGCGAGCTCCCCGCCCGGGAACTAGTCCCCGATCCATTGGCCCGGCTTGCTGCCGGGCCTTTTTCGTTCCCCGCCTTCCGCGCTCCGGGGGAATCCCTATTATTCCGGTACCATGTTCCCGTACCGCGACGAGAATCCCCAGTTCAAGACGCCGCTCGTGACGATCGGGTTCATCACCGTCAACGTACTGGCGTGGGTGTTCGTGCAGGGCATGGGGGCCGAGCCGTCGCTCTCGGCGTCGGTCTGCCGGCTGGGGCTCATTCCCGCGGATTTCCTGGAGCGGGTCAACGGGGAAGTGACCATTCCGATGAGCCGCGAGCTGGCCTGCATCATCACCGGCGAGCGGCAATGGTACACGCCGCTTTCCTCCATGTTCATGCATGGAAGCTGGCTCCACCTGATCGGGAACATGTGGTTCCTCTGGGTCTTTGGAAACAACGTGGAAGACTCGATGGGCCACCCGCGCTACGCCGCGTTCTACCTGCTCTGCGGCCTGGCGGCCGCCACGGCCCAGACCGTGACCGACCCGAGCTCCCTGATCCCCATGGTTGGCGCCTCGGGCGCCATTGGCGGCGTCATGGGGGCGTACATCGTCCTGTACCCGCGGGTCCGGGTGCACATGCTCGTCTTCCTTGGATTCTACATCACCACTATCGTGGTGCCCGCGTTCGTCATGCTGGGATACTGGTTCCTGCTCCAGCTGCTGAGCGGCCTGCCCTCCCTGGGAAGCAAGGAAGGCGGGGTCGCCTTCTGGGCCCACGTGGGCGGGTTCGTGGCCGGCGCGGTCCTGGTCCTTCTCTTTCGCAACCGCGAACTGGTGGAACGGCACCGGCTTGCCCGGCTGGCCGCCCGATGAGCGGCTCCGCTCCGACCGGCTCGGCCGCGGTGGCCGCCCCCGCCTTGGCGCCGCTGCTTCGCAACCCGGGAACCGGGCTGGACCCGGGCTGGATCCGGGAGATCCGGGTGAACCGGAGCGCGGTGGAGCGGCGCGCTTCGACCCTGGTCAAACGGCGGACGGTGAAGAAAGAATGGCAGGCCGCCTGGCTGCTCCGGGCGGTCACCTGCATGGATCTCACGACCCTGGCGGGAGACGACACCGCAGGCCGGGTCCGGCGGCTCTGCGCCAAGGCGCGCCGGCCGGTGCGGCAGGAGCTGCTCGATGACCTGGGTGCCGGCGCCCTGCCGATCCGGGTGGCCGCCGTTTGCGTGTACCACGCCATGGTGCCGGCGGCGGTCGAAGCGCTCGCGGGCTCCGGGATCCCGGTGGCCGCGGTCTCCACCGGGTTCCCGGCCGGGCTCTCACCCTTCGCGACTCGGCTGGCGGAGATCAAGGCCTCGGTGGCCGCGGGCGCCGCCGAGATCGACATCGTGGTCACCCGCGCCCACGTGCTCACCCAGAACTGGCAGGCCCTCTACGACGAGGTGGGCGCCTTCCGGGAGGCCTGTGGCGACGCCCACATCAAGACGATCCTGGCCACCGGCGAACTGGGAACTTTCAGGAACGTCGCCCGGGCCAGTGCCGTGTGTATGATGGCGGGGGCCGACTTCATCAAGACCTCCACCGGCAAGGAAACCGTCAATGCCACGCTGCCGGTCGGGTTGGTGATGGCCCGGGCCATCCGGGAGTACCGGGAACGCACCGGTTTTCTGGTCGGACTCAAACCGGCCGGCGGCATCCGTACCGCCCGGGAATCGCTCGACTGGCTGGCGCTGATGAAGGAAGAACTGGGCGACCGCTGGCTCCGCTCCGACCTCTTCCGGTTCGGCGCGAGTTCGCTTCTCGGCGACATCGAACGCCAGCTCGAACACTTCGCCACCGGCAGGTACTCGGCGGGCTATCGGCATCCGATGGCCTAGGCGGACGGCAGCATCGCGGTTTCAGATGGCAGGTGGAGCGGAAGCGCACATTCCTTTGAGAGGACACATGGCCTCGATACCGGAAATCTTCGAGACGATGGCCTGGGGCCCGGCGCCGGAGGCGGAGGGGCCGGCGGCCGAATGGCTCGACCGGCACGGCCGGGAATTCGGGCTCTTCATCAACGGAGCGTGGGATGCGCCGGCGGCGGGCGCGCGGTTCGACACGGTGAACCCGGCGACGGCCAGGCCGCTGGCCCGGGTGGCGCAGGCCGGCGATGCCGATGTGGGCCGGGCGGTCGAGGCCGCCCGGGCGGCACTCTCTCCCTGGCAGGCGATCGGCGGCCATGCCCGGGCCCGCTATCTCTATGCCCTGGCGCGGCAGGTTCAGAAACACTCCCGGCTCTTCGCGGTGCTGGAGTCGCTGGACAACGGCAAGCCGATCCGGGAATCGCGGGATATCGACATCCCCCTGGTGGCCCGCCATTTCTACTACCACGCCGGCTGGGCCCAGCTCATGGAGCGGGAGCTGCCCGGGTACGGCCCGGTGGGCGTGATCGGCCAGATCATCCCGTGGAACTTTCCGCTGCTCATGCTGTCCTGGAAGATTGCCCCCGCCCTGGCGATGGGGAACACCGTGGTGCTCAAGCCGGCCGAGTTCACGTCGCTGACCGCACTGCTGTTCGCCGATATCTGCGCCGAGGCCGGCCTGCCGCGGGGCGTCGTCAACATCGTGACCGGCGACGGGCGTACGGGCGAGGCGCTCGTCAGGCATCCCGGCGTGGACAAGATCGCCTTCACCGGGTCCACCGATGTGGGCCGCATCATCCGCACGGCCACCGCGGGCACCGGCAAGAAGCTGTCGCTCGAACTGGGAGGCAAGTCGCCCTTTATCGTGTTCGAGGATGCCGATCTCGACAGCGTGGTCGAGGGCGTGGTGGATGCCATCTGGTTCAACCAGGGGCAGGTGTGCTGCGCCGGGTCCCGGATCCTGGCCCAGGAGGGCATTGCCGAGCGGCTGATTGCCAAGCTCAAGGCGCGGATGGAAACGCTCCGGGTCGGCAATTCGCTCGACAAGGCGGTGGACATCGGCGCCATCATCGCGCCGGTGCAGCTGGACAAGATCCGGGACCTGGTGCAGCAGGGGGCGAAGGAAGGGGCCGCGATGTGGCAGCCCTCCTGGAGCTGCCCCGCCGAAGGGTACTTCTATCCGCCCACGCTGTTCACCGACGTGGCGCCGTCCTCGACCGTTGCCCAGGTCGAAATTTTCGGGCCGGTGGTGGTGCTGATGACCTTCCGGACTCCGGAGGAATCGGTGGAGCTGGCCAACAATACCCGGTACGGACTGGCGGCCAGCCTGTGGACCGAGAACATCAACCTTGCCCTGGATATCGCCCCCAAGGTGAAAGCCGGCACGGTCTGGATCAACTGCACCAATGTCTTTGACGCGGCGGCGGGGTTCGGGGGATACCGGGAGAGTGGGTTCGGACGGGAAGGAGGGAAGGAGGGGCTGTGGGAATACCTGGCGGCCAGGGGGTCGGAGGGCAGGGTGGCCGAAACGGCAGCAATCCCCGCTGCTTCGGCGAGTCCCCAAGCCTCAATGGTGTCCACCCACCGCTCCGACCCTCCCGCCGGCCTCCCGCCCATTGATCGTACCGCCAAGCTCTTCATCGGCGGCAAGCAGGCCCGCCCCGATTCAGGATACAGTCACCCGGTGCACGGCGTGGACGGGTCCCTGCTCGCGGAGGTGGGGCAGGGAAACCGGAAGGACATCCGGAACGCGGTGGAGGCGGCGCAGAAGGGGGCCGGCTGGGCCCGTGCCACCGCGCATACCCGGGCCCAGGTCCTGTACTACCTCGCGGAGAACCTCGCGGCACGGGGGGAGGAGTTTGCCCGCCGGGTGCGGGCGCTGACCGGCCAGCCGGGCGAAGCGGAGGTGGAGCTGGCGATCCGCCGGCTCTATTCAGCGGCGGCGTGGGCCGACAAGTGGGATGGCGCGGTGCATCACACCCCGTTCCGGAACGTGACCCTGGCCATGCCGGAGGCACTGGGCGCGATGGGCATTGTCTGTCCGGAGGAGCTGCCGCTGCTGGGCTTCGTCTCCGCGGTCATGCCGGCCCTCGCGATGGGCAACCGGGTGATCGCCGTGCCATCGGCGCGGTTCCCCCTCGCGGTCACCGATTTCTACCAGGTGATCGAGACATCCGATGTCCCGGCGGGGGTCATCAATATTGTCACCGGTGACCGGGATGAGCTGACCCGGGTGCTGGCCGCGCACGATGACGTGGACGGGCTCTGGTATTTCGGCTCGGCGGAGGGGAGCGCCGAGGTCGAACGCCTCGCCGCCGGGAACATGAAACGGACCTGGGTAAACTACGGCAAGCCGCGGGACTGGATGGCGGCGGGCGAGGGCGAGGAGTTTCTCCGCCACGCCACCCAGGTCAAGAATATCTGGATTCCGTACGGGGAGTGAGGGATAGGGGGACAGTGGGACAGTGGGACAGGGGGACAGGGGGACAGTGGGACAGTGGGACAGTGGGACAGTGGGTCAGTGGGTCAGGGGGTCAGGGGGCGGGGGGGTGTCGGCGAGGGCGGCCCGCATGTCGTCGGCCCGTTGCCAGCGCAGGGTGGGTTCCTTGTCCATCGCCCTCATCAGGACTACGGCCAGCCGGTCCGGGGTGTCGGGGCGGACCTCCCGGACATCGGGTGGCGACTGGGTCAGTTGCATCTGCAGGACCATCGCTTCGCTCCGGTGCATGAAGGGAGGCCGGCCCGCCAGCGACTCGAAGAGCACGCACCCCAGCGAGTAGAGGTCACTCCGGTGGTCGGTGCTGTCGAGGGCGGCGACCTGCTCCGGGCTCATGTAGGTGGAGGTTCCCACCGTAAACCCCGACTTGGTCAGCCGTTCGGTGCCGGCCGCCTCGATGGCCTTGGCGATGCCGAAGTCCAGGAGCATGGCGCCTTCGGGGGACAGGATGATGTTGTCGGGCTTGACGTCCCGGTGCATGATGCCCCGATCGTGGGCGTACCCGAGGGCGGCGAGCAGGTCGCGGGCGATCCGCTGGACATCGTCGATGGACGCCCGTCGCACCCGGTCGAGGTGGGACCGCAGGGTGGGGCCTTCGGCGTAGCTCATGGTGTAGTACACCAGCCAGTTGCGCTCGCCGTAATCCAGCAGCCGGGTGATCAGGGGGTGATCCAGGCGGGAGAGCAGGGAGATCTCGCGGAGAAAACGCTCGGCGGTGACGCTGACCGCCAGCTCGGGGTGCAGCACCTTCAGCGCCACCTTCGCGCCCGCAAGGTCATAGGCAAGAAACACCCGACCCGCTCCGCCCCGCGCGACCTCACGCTCTACGGAATAGCGGTCTTTCAGTGCGTCCTGCACCATGGGCAAGAGGTCGCGACGAATGGTCGGCTCCGCGGTCGGGGGCTGCGCAGGAAGGTCGCGCCAAGGGGGGCCAAGATCAAGCCTGACGGGGTCAGGTGGTACGGACAACCACCTCGCGGTCCAGGTAGCCGGCCAGCACATCGGCGAGACCGTTCGCGGAATGGCTTTCCAGCGAGAGGTCGGAGCCGGCCAGGCGGGGGAGGGCCGTAATGACCAGGCGGGAACGGGTCAGCTCGGCCCGGACGGTCTCGACCGTCGCGGTGTGGCCCCGGTCGAGACCATCCGCGATGCGAAGCAGTCCGGACAGGCGGCGGACGGCCGCCTGGTCGGCGGGCGGCAGGGCGGCGAACTCCGGGTGTTTCTTGCGAGGGCCTCTCCGCCGGTGGTAGCGGCTGATGAGCGCCACCAGCAGCCGCTGGTGGGGGTCGAGGTTGAGCCGGTCGGCGTGCATGATCAACTGGTAGGAGTGCCGGTGGTGCCGCCGGTAACTCACCATCTGGCCGACATCGTGGAGCAGGGATGCGGCTTCCAGCAGGCTCCGTTCGCCTTCTCCCGCTTCCAGCGCTTCCGCCAGCTGGTCGAAGAGCTGGAGGGCCAGCAGCCGCACGTGTTCGACATGGCGGCGGTCCCCGTGGCAGCGTTCGACGAACTCGCGGATCAGCCGCAGCGGGTCCACCGCGATGGGCACCGACTCCGCCCCGACCATGTCCAGCAGCAGCCCCTCCCGCAGCCCATAGGCGCTGACGGTCAGCTCCCGGGCTTCGACCCAGTCGAGGATCGAGGCCGTCACCGCGATACCGGCGACGATGATGTCGGCGCGCTGGGGATTGAGCCCGGCGACGCGGATGCGCTGTTCCGGCGTCATCGGCCCCAGCCACTCGAGTAACTGCTCCACCTCGGCCACCCGCACGGTCAGCCCGTGGACCGGGTTGGCGGGTGAGACACCGCGGCGCGCCGCGATCATCCGGCCGATGTTGGTAAAGGTTCCCCCGGAGCCGATCATACCGGCCCCGATCCACTCCTTGCCGGGAAAGGCTTTCTTCAGGCGCTTCCGGACCTGGGAGCGGAGGGCGGCGATCTCCTTCCGGGGGTCCCGTTTGCCGGGCAGGTGCACCTCGGTGGACCGGACGGCCCCAAAGGGGAGCGAGGTGGAATACTCCACCAGCCCGTCCACCGCGCCGATCAGCTCGAGGCTGCCTCCGCCGATATCGGCGACGATCGTCCGGCCTCCCTCCAGCCGGAAGTGATGGGCCACCGACCGATAGGAGAGGCGGGCTTCTTCGTCGCCGTCGATGATCCGGAGCGGGATCTCCAGCTCCTCCCGGATCAGGTTGGTGAATTCCTCACCGTTCTCGGCCTCCCGCACCGCCGCGGTGGCGACGGCGTTGAGACGGCGGACGCCGCGCCGCTGGCAGATCTCCCGCATGCGCCGGAGGGTGGCGTAGGCCCGCTCGATGGCGATTTCATCCAGCCGCCCGGTGGTGGCGAGGCCGGCCGCGAGCCGGGGCTGTTCCTTGATCTCGTCGATGATGGTAAGGCCGGCGGCGGGATCATACTCCGCCACCACCAGCCGGATCGAGTTGGACCCGACGTCGATGGCGGCGATCCGCTCGCCGGCTTCGGTCGGGAGGGCGCGGGGCGGGGCGGCGCTCATGCTGAAGGGGTGGCGGATGCCCCGCCGGGTCGGGATTCGCCGCGGTCTTCGGCATGGTGCTTGATCGACTTGCCTTCGACCAGGAATACCACGTCTTCCGCGATGTTGGTGGCGAGGTCGGCGACCCGCTCGAGGTTCCGGCTGACCAGGAAGAGCTCCATGCCGGTGCCGATGGTATGGGGGTCTTCCATCATGTGGGTGAGCAGGATCCGGAAGACCGAGGAATGGAGTGCGTCCACCCGGTCGTCGCGCCGGCAGATCTCCCGCGCCGCCACCGGGTCGCTCCGGATGAATGCTTCCAGGGCATCGGACAGCATCTCTCGCGCCAGCCGGGCCATTTCCACTATCTCCGGCTCCGGCGCGATGGGACGGGACTGGCTCAGCCGCTCGGCCGACTGGGCGATGTTGACCGCGTGGTCGCCGACCCGCTCGAGGTCGTTGGCGATCTTGAGCGCGGAGGTGAGCATCCGGAGGTCCCGTGCCATGGGCTGCTGGAGCGCGAGCAGGTTGATGGCCTGCTCTTCGACTTCCATCTCCATGTTGTCCACCACCCGGTCCCCCCGGATGACGGTGCGGGCCTTGTCGGGGTCCCGCTCCAGCAGGGCCTCCACCGCGAGCCCCAGCGCGGCTTCGGCCTCACCGGACATGGTGAGGAGCCGGACCTTGACGTGGTTCAGCTCGTCGTGAAAGTGGCGGTGGCTATCGAGGGTCATCCGAATCTCCCCGTAATGTAGGCCTCAGTGCGTTCCCTGGCCGGCGCCGTGAACACGCGCTCGGTTTCGTCGAACTCGATCAGCTCGCCAGTGTCGAAGAAGCCGGTAAAGTCCGACACCCGGGCCGCCTGTTGCATGTTATGCGTGACGATGACGATCGTGTAGTCCTTCTTCAACTCGAAGATCAGTTCCTCGACCCGCTGGGTGGCCACCGGGTCCAGGGCGGAGCAGGGCTCGTCCATCAGGAGCACCTCGGGCTGGTTGCCCAGCGCGCGGGCGATGCAGAGCCGCTGCTGCTGGCCGCCGGAGAGCCCGGTGGCCGGATCGTTCAGCCGGTCCTTCACCTCGTCCCAGAGGGCGGCCTGGCGGAGGCATTTCTCTACCGTGTCGGGCAGGTCGCGCCGGCTCACCAGGTTGTTGAGCCGGGGCCCGTAGGCGACGTTCTCGAACACCGAGCGGGGGAACGGGTTGGGCCGCTGGAATACCATGCCGATGCGCTGGCGGAGCGCCACCACGTCGGTGCCGGCGCCGTACACCGAGGTGCCCTGCAGCAGGATGTCACCTTCCCAGCTGGTGCCCGGGATCAGCTCGTTGAGCCGGTTGATGGACCGGAGGAAGGTGGACTTGCCGCATCCGGACGGCCCGATGATCGCGGTGACCGCCTTCTGGGGGACCTCCAGGGTGATGCCGCGAAGGACCGGGCCCGCCCCGTAGGAAAAGCGGAAGTCCCGGGCCTGGATGGCGGGGTCGCCGGTGGCGACCCGGTGGCCGCCCCGGCCGGCGACCGTGACCCGGGGCACCAGGTTGGCCATGCCCGTGTCTCCCGCCGCTGGCACGCTCATCCGAATCTCCCGGTGATGTAGGCCTCGGTCTGCTCGTTGCGCGGCGCGGTGAAGATCTGCCGGGTCTTGCCCGTTTCGATCATGCTGCCGAGGTAGAAGAAGGTCGTCGTATCGGAGACCCGGGCGGCCTGCTGCATGTTGTGGGTCACGATCACGATGGTGTAGTCCCGCTTGAGTTCGAACACTAGTTCCTCGATTCGCTGGGTACCCTGGGGGTCGAGGGACGCGGTGGGTTCGTCCAGCAGGATGACCTCCGGCTGAGGCGCGATGGTCCGGGCGATGCAGAGCCGTTGTTGCTGCCCCCCGGAGAGCGCCAGGGCGCTGGTCCGGAGCCGGTCTTTCACTTCGTCCCACAACGCGGCCTGGCGGAGCGAGCGCTCGACGATCTCGTCCAGCTCCTGGCGGGGCGGTTTGCCGTTCAATTTCAGCCCGGCCGCGACATTGTCATAGATGTTCATGGTCGGAAACGGGGTCGGCCGCTGGAAGACCATGCCGATCCGGCGCCGCAGCTCCATGACGCTCACCTTCCGGTTGTACACGTCCTCGCCGTCCAGCAGCACCCGTCCCGTCACCCAGGCCTGGTCGGTCAACTCGTGCATCCGGTTCAGGGACCGGAGGAAGGTGGATTTGCCGCACCCGGAGGGGCCGATCAGGGCGTTGACCGAGTTGTTGGCGAAGGCCAGCGATACGTTATTCACCGCGGTGAACTTGCCGTACATCGCCGTGAGCCGGTCGGTCGCCAGGCGGGGCGGGCCGTCAGTCGGCGACACGGAACCTCTGCCGGGTCGCCAGCCGGGCCCCGATGCTCAGCACCAGGACAAGGAGAATGAGTACCAGCGCCGCGGCCCAGGCCAGCCGATGCCATTCCTCGTAGGGGCCGGTCGCATACGTGAAGACCGCGAGGGGCAGGGCCGCCATGGGCTGAGTTGGATCGAGGGTCAGGAACTGGCTGCCCAGCGCGGTCAGGAGCAGTGGCGCGGTCTCGCCCGCCACCCGGGCGATCGCCAGCAGGGTGCCGGTGACGATGCCGGGGAGGATGGTGCGGAGCACCACGGTGAGGCTGGTCCGCCAGCGGGAATAGCCCAGCGCCAGGGCCGCTTCCCGGAGCGAGTTGGGCACCAGCTTGATCATCTCCTCGGTGGTCCGCATGACCATGGGGATCATCAGCATCGCCAGCGCGGCGCTCCCGGCGAACCCGGAGAAGTGTTTCTGGGTGGCCACGATCCAGGTCCAGGCGAAGACGCCGACGACGATGGACGGGGTCCCGTTCATCACGTCGGCCACGAACCGGCTGACCAGCGCGATCCGGCTGCCGGGATACTCCGCGCTGTAGATGCCGGCGCCGATACCCAGCGGCAGCCCCATCGCGGCCGCCACCCCGACGATGATGAGGGTGCCGACAATGGCGTGGGCCACCCCGCCGCCGGTTTCGCCGGCCGGGGAGGGCATTTCGGTGAAGAACGCGAAATTGAGGCTGCCGGCACCCTTGATGATAAGCGTCGCGAGAATCAGGATGAGGGGCACCAGCGCCAGCAGGACCGAGGCTCCCATGAGGCCGATCATGAACTTGCCGCGCACCCGCCGGAGCACCGCCCGGTTCACAGGCCCTTGCTCCCGGTGCCGCCGCGCGACACCCGCCAGATCAGCAGCCGGGCCGCCGCGTTGACCAGCACCGTCACCACGAAGAGCACCAGCGCCACGTAGGACAGGGCCGACAGGTGGATGTCGCCCACCGCCTCGGTAAACTCATTGGCGATCGCCGAGGCCATGGTATAGCCCGGGGCAAAGAGGGAGGCGGCGATCTCGTGCCGGTTGCCGATCAGCATGGTCACCGCCATCGTCTCACCCAGCGCGCGCCCCAGGCCCAGGATCACGGCGCCAATGATGCCCGACCTGGCATAGGGAACCACGGCGGTGATGACCGCTTCCCACCGGGTTGCCCCCAGGGCCAGGGCCGCCTCGCGCTGGCTGTTGGGCACCGCCAGCAGCACCTCCCGGGATACCGACATGATGAATGGCATGATCATGATCGCCAGGATGATGCTGGCGGCCAGCATCGAGGGGCCGTAGATCGGCCCCTGGAAGAACGGGAGAAAACCCAGGGTGTCCCGCAGAAAGGGAAACAGGGTGGCCTTGAGGATGGGAATCAGGAAGAAAATTCCCCAGAGGCCGTACACCACGCTGGGGATGGCGGCCAGCAATTCCAGCATGAAAGCGATGGGCTGCCGGATCCGGTGCGGCGCGAACTCGGTCAGGAAGATCGCCACCCCCAGCGAGAGCGGCACCGCGATCAGCAGCGCCAGCGCCGACGAGAGCAGAGTCCCGAAAATGAGCGGAAGGGCGCCAAACTGTTCGGCGACGGGGTCCCAGGTACTGGAGGAGATGAACGAGAAGCCAAAGGTGCCAATGGCAAGGCGGGAGCCCTGGTAGAGCTCCACCACCAGGAACATCAGCAGGACCGGAATGCTGAGCGCCGCGAGGGTCAGCACGCCCCGGAAGACCCGGTCGGCGTAACTGACCCGCTCCAACGATCCGGCCCCGCGCTCGACCGGCGCGGACTCCACGGGCTCCACCGAGGTTGTCATGGCCGGGAGTGTAGTCTCGCCCGGCGGCGGAACCGTCACGGTATTGTAACGAACGGGTCACAGCGGGATCGAAGGCAAGTGGGACAGTGGGACAGTGGGACAGTGGGACAGTGGGACAGTAGGTCAGTGGGACAGTGAGTCAGTGAGTCAGTGGGTCAGTGGGTCAGTGGGACGCCGTAGGACAATGGGACAGTGGGACAGTGGGACAGTGGGTCGGTGGGACAGTGGGACCAAACAAAATCGGGAGCAGTCACGGACTGCCCCCGGTTCGGTTACGACACCGTCACGGCTAGAAATTCACGGTCATTCCGGTGCGGACGCCGCTGATCGACTTGGCGCCACTGGCCTGGAAGCTCTGGTTTTCATACATCGCCCGGAGCTGGGCCCGGCTGGACAGATACAGGTTGACGCCGGCCGAGACCAGGGTGCTGCCGTCGTCGGGGGTGTCGGTGTCGGGATCCTGCTGGTCGAATCGCAGGGCGGGCTCGATCGCGTACAGGAACGCGTTGGGGTTCTTCATGCGGACGTGCCAGGCGCCCACCAGCGAGATGCCCTGGATATTGACGTTGTTGTCCGCCCGGGACTCGCCCCGCATGTAGTCGCCCACCAGGAAGAGGCCCTCGTCGCCGGGGACGCCCCAGGCGGCGTCGAGGCCGATGGCCGAGTTGGTGTAGCCGGAGTCCGGTGCGGTCGCTGCCGGCGGGGTGACGATCCCGTCGTGGGAGAACCAGGAGCCGCCGATGTTCAGCCTGGCGCCCAGCCCGACCGTGGCCCGGACCCCGAACGACTTCCGGTTGTTCACGTCGTTCTTGCTCTCGCCCTCGCCGTTGTACAGGCCGGCGTGGAAGGTCAAGGCCTGGTTGGCGGCAGCACCCATCTTGTGCCGCACCAGCAGGGCGGCGCCGATATCGTGGGAGAGGAACCCGTTGGCACTGAAGAGATCGTTGGACGAGGCCCGGACCAGTCCCTTGCCGGCGCCACGCTCCAGGGACGGCAGGTTGTTGGACGAGAGCAGCTCGTAGCGGCCAAAGGGACGTTTCTCCTGTCCCATGCGGAGGAGAACGCGGGTCCGGGGCTCGCCCCGTTGAAAGCCCAGATCGACATAGGCATCGCGCAGGCGGAGGCGGGTGGAGCCGTCCTCGAACGAGGGCTGGACGGTGGCGAACACGGTTTCGGTGATCTGGACGTTGGCCTGGAAGCGGGCCCGGCGAACAAGGAAGTTGGTCATCGGCCCGGTGCTGGCGGCGTAGTCCTCGTTGCCCATGTAATAGGCCTGGGTCTGCATCCGGCCCTGGATCTTCACGCTGGGGTAGGTGGCCTGGGCGGCCGCCGTCCCCGCGGCCGTGAGCGAAAATGCCAGGCCGATGAACAGCCTCGAACCGATTGATGCCATCGCGGTAACTCCGTGGTGGTGACTCCAGCCGCCCGGCGGACGCCGCGGCTCGGCTGGAGCCGGAATGTAGTGGCGGCGTGCCGGTTCGCATGAACCGCGGCCGCGCGGCAGAATGGAAGCTCCGGGTTGTCACGCCGCGGCGGCGGCCCGGTCACGCCCTGGTAACAGGCCGGGGCGGCCACCATTCCCGGGCGCTGGTGTGGAGGGCCCTGAAGGGATCCTGGAATAGTCGCTCGCATTCGCCCCATCGTGCTACGAACGCTCCGCGCGCGCGAGGCGGCCCGCCTTACTTGCCTTCGGGGCCGGCGGCCGGGAAAAAACAGCTTACCGTGGTGCCCTTTCCCCACTCGCTATCGGCGCTGACCCGTCCGCCGTGCGCCTCCACCAGGTGCTTGACGATGGCGAGTCCCAGGCCGGTGCCGCCTTCGTCCCGGGAACGGGAGGGGTCCGCGCGGTAGAACCGCTCGAAGATGCGGGGCAGGTGGTCCCGGGTGATGCCGCTGCCGGTGTCGGACACGCTGATGGTGATGCCGCCGTCTTCCTCGCTGGCCCGGCAGACGACCGTCCCGCCGGGTGGCGTGTACCGCAGCGCGTTGTCAATCAGGTTGAGCAGGACGTGGCGAAGGGCGTCTTCGTCCGCCACCATCCGTTCCGCTACCGGTGTCACCTGGACCTCGATCACCAGGCTCCGGCCCGCGGCGCGGTCGCGGCAGTCGGCCACCACGCTCTCCATGACGCCGCGTACGTCCACGTTTTCGAGGGCCGGTTGCCACCGCCCCGACTCGATCCGGGAGAGGTCCAGCAGGCTGTCCACCAGCCGCTGCATGCGCCGCGCATTCACCAGGATCACCTGCAGAAAGCGCCGCGTGGTCTCCGGGTCGGGCTGGTCGGTGAGGAGCGTTTCGCTGTATCCCGAAATGGACGTAAGCGGGGTCTTGAGTTCGTGCGATACATTGGCCACAAAATCCCGGCGCACCGCTTCGAGCCGGCGGATCTCGGTGACGTCGCGCATCACCAGCACCAGTCCGCCGCCCTGGAAAGGCCGGGCGCCGAACGAGAGAATCCGGTCGTCCATTTCCAGCTCCCGCCCGGCGACCGAGTTACCCCGGAGCGCCGCATCGATCACCCCGCGGGCCGCCTTGGCCCGGAACAACTGGGGCAAGTCCGGCATCCGGACGCTTGGGGCGTAGCCCAGCATCCTGCGGGCCGACGCGTTGGCGTTGAGGACCCGGCCCCGCTGGTCGGCCGCGATCACGCCTTCCGCCATGGCATCGATCATGGCGGTGGTTTCTTCCTGTTCCTGCCGCAGGGCGCCGAGGCGGTCCGTGAAGCGGACGTGCAGGTCGCGGAGGGCCCGTACCAGCGCGTCAATGTCGGGAATCCCGGAGTGGGGGAACCGGGGGGCCGCCCCGGCGGAGATGGCACCGGCCGCGCTGATGATGCCGGTCAGCGGCCGCGCCACCGCCTGGCCGGCGACGAAGGCGAGTACCGTCCCCACCAGGAGCGCCAGCAGGGCCGCGATCACGATGCTTCGCTGGGCCTGGCGCACGGTCCGGTCCACCTGTTCCACGCTCGCGGCCACCCGGACCACCCCGGGGCCGCCGGGGACCGCGACATACAGGAGCCGCCGGGCCAGGCTGGCGCTTTCCCGGCCGGCCGAGCCGGTGCCGCCAGCGAGGGCGGCGGCGATCTCCGGCCGGTTGCCATGATTTTCCAGGGTTCCCAGCTGGCTGGCCGGCACCTCGCTGTCCATGATCACGCGGCCCGATGGATCCACCAGCGTGATCCGGTGGGTCGTGACGGCGGCCATCCGCTGGACCACCGGGCCCCAGGCCGCCGAGTCGGCGGGCAGGGCGTCGCGGACCAGCCGGGCCTCGCCTTCCAGGGCGCTGGCGAAGTTGTCGTCGAGATGGCCGCGAAGCGATACCTCGGCGCTCCACACCATCACGCCGACCGATACCAGGAGGGTGACCACGATGCCGACAAAGAGCCGGCCGGCGAAATTCACTTGCTCTTGCTCCGCTCGGTGCCTTTGAACCGGTAGCCGAATCCGCGGACCGTCTCGATGAGATTGCCCGCGGGCCCCAGCTTGGCCCGCAGCCGCTGAACGTGCATGTCCACGGTGCGGGTCTGGATGTCGGGCTGGGCTTCCCAGACGGTTTCCAGGAGCTGGGGCCGGGACTGGACCCGGCCTCGCCGTTCGACCAGCGTGAGCAGCAGCTTGTACTCGGTGGCGGTCAACTCGAGCTCCTCGCCCTCCACGGTCACCCGGTGTGACGAGCGGTCGATGGCAATCGGACCCGCGGACAGGGTGGAGCCGGTGGCCACCGCCGGGGCGACCAGCCGGCGCAGCAGGGCCTGGACCCGGAGCGTCAGTTCCTGGGGAGAGAACGGCTTGGTGAGATAGTCATCGGCGCCGAGGGAGAGCCCCTTGATGCGGTCGGCCTCCTCCCGCCGGGCGGTGAGGAGGATGACGCCCACCTCCCGGGTTTCTTCACGGCGTCGCATTTCGCCGAGGACATCGTACCCGGAGACGCTGGGGAGCATGATATCCAGGATGACGATGTCGGGACGCTCCTCCCGCGCCGCCTTGAGGGCGTCGGGACCGTTGGCGGCGGTGCTGACCCGGTAGCCGGCCTTGGCGAGGTGGTAGGCGACCAGCGCGGTGATATCGGGTTCGTCGTCCACCACCAGGATACGATGGGTCATACCCCGCGGCTCCTCATGTGGCTAGCGCTCGGTGTCCGATTCAACATGCTCGACCCGGGTGCGGGTGTGGGTCCGGCTTCGCTCGGCGGCCCGCTGGCGCTCGCCCCGCATGACCTGGTCGTGGGCAACCCCGTCGAGGATGGCGGTCAACAGCCGGCCCCGGGCGTCGCTGCCGCGCCGAAGCCGGTAGAGCACAAACTGGGCGATAGCGGTATCCCGGACGATATCGGCGCTGCGCAACACTTTCAGGTGCCGGGACACGGTCGGCTGGGGCAGCTCCAGCACGGCCTGCAGGTCGGAGACGAACAGCGGAGCGGCGGCCAGGCAATTGAGGATCCGGAGCCGGGTCGGCTCCGCGACGGTAAGCAGCAGGGTGGTGATAGAGGCGCCGTCTGGCATATGCGGCTAAACGAATACCCGCCCGGCCTTCCCGCGCAAGGGCGCGCCGCGCCGACATGAAACCGCGCTACCACATCGCCGGGGCTTTCGGTAGCTTGTACCCATGCTGCTTCCTCTCCTGCTCGCGCTGCTGACGCAGGCCCAGGACACCACCCATCTCGTCATTGTTTCCACCACCGATGTCCACGGCCAAGCCACGGGGTGGAACTACCTGGCCGGCCGCGCCGCCGACGGGGGCCTCTCCCGCGCGGCCCGGGTGGTGGATTCGCTGCGGGCGAGATACCCGGGGCGGGTGGTCCTGCTGGATGCCGGCGACGCGCTCCAGGGCGACCCGTTCGCGGCCTATTTCGCCCGGGTCGCGCCCCGGGATCCGCACCCGGTGCTCGATGCCATGGGCGCCATGGGGTACGATGCGGCCACGCCGGGCGATCACGATTTCGACTTCGGAGCGCCCTGGCTTTTTCGCTCCATCCGGGCGGCCTCCTTTCCGTTCGTCAGCGCCAATCTCTACACCCTGCCGCAGGATACGCTGGCCCTGGCTCCCTATGCGCTGGTTCGCCGGGGCGGCGTCCGGATCGCCGTGACCGGGCTGACCACGCCGGCGGCCGCGGTGGGGAACCGGGCGGCGTGGCGCAATCAGCTGCGGGTGGGACGCCTTGCCGATGCGGCGCCCGGGGTGCTGCCCCCCATGGCCGCGAACGCCGACCTGAGCATCGTCCTGCTGCATGGCGGGATCGCCGGGCGCTCCACGCATGACACGACGGGACTGGGACCCGAGCACGACGGAGCGGCGTTGGCGTACGGGGCCTACCGGCCCCACCTGGTCGTGGTCGGCCACAGCCACGGCGAACTGGCGGACTCGGTCATCAATGGCGTGCATTTCGTGCAGCCCGGCCCCGAGGCCCGCAGCCTTTCGGTCATGCATGTGACTCTCCGGCGGACCGCCGATGGCTGGCGGCCGTCCCGGTTTCGCGGGGAGCTGGTGCCGCTGGCCGCGGTGCCGCCATCGGAGGCCATCGCCCGCCGGCTGCAGCCCGACCATGACGCGGTGCGGCGGTGGGTGGCCCAGCCGCTGGGCAATGTGGCGGCCGACATGCCTGCCAGTACGGGCCGGGCCGAAGCATTGCCCCTGACCGCGTGGATCAATGACGTCCAGCGCCGTGCCGCGGGGGCCAGCCTCTCGGTCACCCCGGTTCCGGATCTCCCAGCCGGACTGCGCGCCGGCGTGGTCACGCTGGGCCAGTTGTTCGCGCTGTATCCCGGTGAACAGACGCTGCGGACGGTCCGGGTGACCGGCGGGCAGGTCAAGGACCTGCTGGAACACTCGGCGAGCTACTACGCGGTGGACCCGCAGGGCCGGGTGCGGCTCAATGACAGCGTATCGGGCCGGGACGTGGATATCCTGGGCGGGGCCGAGTATTCGATTGATCTGCGGCTGCCGGTGGGGAGCCGGGTGCGGAGCCTTTCGGTGCGGGGGCGCCCGGTCCAGCCACTCGACCAGTTCACCCTGGCGGTGGCGGCGGGCCGGCACGAAGGGGCCGGTACCTACTCGATGCTGGCGGGAGCCCCGACCGTGGAGGACCAGGGCGACAAGGTCCGCGATCTCCTGGCCGCGGATATCCGCACCCGGGGGGTGCTCGACCCCTCGGCGTTCTCGGGGACGCCCTGGCGGATCATTCCCGCCGAGCTGGCACTGGCGGCCCGGCGCCTCTTCGCGCCCACGCCGGATCTGGCCCGTCCCGGCACGCCCCGGGACACCATCCTGCTCCGGATCTTCGCCATCGGCGATTTTCACGGGGCCCTTCTCCCGAGAGTGCGCACCTGGTCAGGGGAGCGGCCGGTGGGTGGGATGCCCGCACTCAAGCGCCTGATGGACAGCCTCACCATCCAGTGTGCCTGTCCCGATCTCCGGGTGGATGCCGGAGACGAGATGCAGGGAACCCTGGCTTCCAACCTGGAGTTTGGCCGTTCCACCGTCCTGGCGATGAACCTGCTGGGCATCGATGCCGCCGTCATCGGTAATCATGACTTTGACTGGTCGGTGGACACCCTGCTCCGGCGGATGGCCGAGGCCCGCTATCCCTGGCTGCTGGCCAACGTGGTGGACAGCGCCACCGGGCGGCGGCCCGACTGGGCGATACCCTGGCGGATCCTCCCGGCCGGCCGGCTCCGGGTGGGTTTCCTGGGTTACATCACGCCGGAGACCCGGTCCATTGTTCGGGGGGACCTGCTGCGGGGGCTGGCATTCACCGGGCCCGCGTCACTGGCCGAGCCGCTCGCCCAGCTTCGGGCCGAGCGGCCCGACCTGGTGGTGCTGCTGGCCCATGAAGGCGCGTCGTGCGAAGGCGGGCCCGGCGGGGCCTGTGCCGGCGCCATCATCGACCTCGCGCGGTCGCTCGATTCCGGTTCCGTGGATCTCATCGTGGCGGGGCACCGGCACCAGCTCACCGACACCCGGGTCCGCGGCATTCCCATCGTGCAGACCGGGAGCAGCGGCGGCGATGTCGGGGTGATCGACATCGTGCAGACCCTGGTGGGGTCGCGGGAGGTGCGGACCCGGCTGGTGCCGGTGTACGCCGACAGCATCGGCGCGGACAGCGCGATGGCCGGGTTGGTGGAAGGGTTTCGGCGGCGGAGCGATTCGCTGGCCAGCCGGGTGGTTGCCACCCTCAAGACCCCGGCCCCCCGGTCCGCCGGCCAGTATCCCCTGGGGAACCTGGTTGCCGACGCCCACCGGAACGCACTGCGTACCGACTTCGGCCTGATGAACAACGGCGGCATTCGCACCGGCCTGCCGGCCGGTCCCGTCAACTACTCGCAGGTGTTTGAAGTCTCGCCGTTCGGCAACGAACTGGTGCGGATCCGGCTCACCGGCGGGGACATGCGCGCCATCCTGGAGCAGATCCTGGCCGACGGGACCGCCGGGCGCCCACGTCTCCGGGCTCCAGGTGAGGTACGAGCCGGGCCGCCCGCGCGGGCAGCGGGTGCGCGAGATCCGCCTGCCGAACGGGAAGCGGATGGACGACCGTGCCACCTACACCCTCGCGGTGAACGACTTCCTGGCCGGCGGCAAAGACGGCTTTGCCATGCTGGCGGGGCTTCCGCAGGAACGGACCGGGATCGTGGATACCGATGCGCTGGTCAACTATCTGCGCCGGCTGCCCCAGCCGGTCGAGTTGCCGGCGGACGACCGGTTCATCCTCCGCCGCTGATCGATGCGCATCTATATCAACGGCCGTCCGGCGGACGTCGCCAGTGGAGCGGACGCCCTCACCGCCCTCCGGGCGCACGATGCCGAACTGGCCGCGCAGGTGGAGCGGGGCGCCGCTTACTTGACCGACGGCCGGGCCATCCGGGTGGATGCCGAGGCGCCGCTTGCCTCCGGCGACATTCTCAGGGTAATCACCAATTCCCGCCGGGGCGGAGAGGGCGCCGATGCTGACGCGTGAGACCGTGGCCCGGCTGCCCAAGGCGGAACTTCACAATCACCTCGACGGCTCGTTGCGAGCGGAGACGCTGATCGAACTGGCGGCCGATGCCGGTGTGCACCTGCCCAGCAGCGATCCCGATGCGATCCGGCGGTTCATGCTGGTGGACGACGCCCGGAACCTGGAGGACTACCTCCGCCGTTTCGACATCACCATCGCGGTCCTGCAGAGCGCCGCGGCCATCGAGCGGGTTGCTTACGAGATGGTCGAGGATGCGGCCCGCGACAATGTCCGCTACATCGAGGTCCGCTACTGCCCCCACCTGAGCCGGCAATCGGGACTTTCCCTGGAAGACGTGCTGGAGGCCGAACTGCGCGGGCTCCAGCGGGGCGAGCGGGAATTCGGAGTGCGCGCGGCCGTGATCAACTGTTCCCTCCGGCACTACGATCCTGCCTTGTCCAGTGAAATCGCCGCGGTATCGGTGGAGTTTCGAGAGGCAGGGGTCGTCGCCTTTGACCTGGCCGGCGGCGAAGCCGGGCGGCCGGCGGGGGCGCACGCCGCGGCCTTCGACCTCGCCGTTCGGGGCCGGCTCGGCATCACCGTGCACGCGGGAGAAGCCGCGGGACCGGAGTCGATTGCCGATGCGCTGGAGCGCTGCCACGCCGACCGGATCGGCCATGGCACCCGGCTCTTCGAGGACCCGGTTCTGAAGGCCTACGTTCGCGACCGCCGGATCCCCATCGAGATCAACATTTCCAGCAACGTGCAGACCCGGGCCGTGGCCTCGGCGGCCGCTCACCCGGTGACGCTCCTATTTCGACGAGGGGCTGCTGGTCACGCTCTCGACCGACAGCTGGCTGATGAGCGGCACGACGCTGACCGACGAGTACTGGCTGGCCCACACCGCGCTCGGGTTTACCCGGGGGGAGATCGACCGGATGATACTCAACGGATTCGAGGCGGCCTTCCTCCCCTGGCCCGAGAAAGAAGCCCTGCTGCGCCAGGTGCGCCAGGAACTGGCGGCCATACCATGACCGCCCTGCTCCTGCTGCAGACGGCGGCGGAACGGCTGGACCAGGCCCGGAGCGGCCTGGACACGTCGCTGCCGGATCGGCTGGTGGGGGTGCTGGGCATCGCCGTCATGCTCGCGCTGGCCTGGCTGCTCTCCTACAACCGGCGGCGCATCAGCTGGAAACTGGTCGCCATCGGGCTGGGCCTCCAGGCCATCTTCGGGGTCATCGTGCTCAAAACGCCCTGGGGCCGTGCCTTCTTTGATGCCCTGGGCCGCGCCGTCACCGGCCTGCTCGGCTTCCAGGAAATGGGCGCCCGCTTCGTATTCGGCAACCTGGTGCAGTCCCACGTACCAGTCGGCGTTCCCGGCGCCGGGGGCACACTGGACCAGACCGCCGGCATGGTCGCCAATACCGGGGCCTACTTCGCGTTCAACGTCCTCCCCACCATCATCTTCTTCTCCGCCCTGATGTCGGTCCTGTATTACCTCAACGTGATGCAACTGCTGGTCAAGGGCATCGCCTGGGTCATGCAGAAGACGCTGGGAACCTCGGGCGCCGAGACGCTTTCGGCCTCCGGCAACATCTTCCTGGGCCAGACCGAGGCGCCGCTGCTCATCAAGCCGTTCGTGCGCAGCATGACCCACTCCGAGCTGGTCACCGTGATGGTGGGCGGGTTCGCCACGGTCGCCGGCGGCGTGCTGGCGGCGTACGTCGGCATGCTGTCCGGTTTCTTCCCCAATATCGCGTCTCACCTGCTGGCGGCCAGCGTCATGAACGCACCGGCGGGGCTCTATCTCGCCAAGATCCTGATGCCGGAGACCGAAGTACCGGCGACCCGCGGGTCATTGCGCATGGAAGTCGAGAAGACCGACAAGAGCGTCATCGAAGCGGCGGCGACCGGGGCGGGGCAGGGGCTCCAGCTGGCGCTCAATGTCGCCGCCATGCTGATGGCCTTCGTGGCCCTGGTGGCCCTGCTGAATTTCGGCCTGCACTGGATGGGCAGTCTCTGGGGGCAGGACAACCTGAGCATGCAGTGGATGCTCGGCAAGCTGCTCCAGCCGCTGGCCTGGGTGATGGGGGTGCCCTGGGAAGACACCGCCTATGTGGGCGGGTTGATCGGGATCAAGACCAGCCTGAATGAGTTCGTGGCCTACGCCCAGTTTGCCGGCGACCTGAACACCGGCATGCCGCTGCAGCCACGCAGCGCCATCATCGTCACCTACGCGCTGCTGGGGTTCGCCAACTTCTCGTCCATCGCCATCCAGATCGGCGGGATCGGCGGGCTGGCCCCGGAGCGGCGCCCCGACATCGCCCGCTTCGGGCTGCGGGCCATGATCGCGGGCAACCTCGCGGCGTTTACCTCGGCCTGCCTGGCGGGCATGCTGATATGAACGGCACGGGACAGGAGCATCCCGGCACCGGCGCCGTGGAGCGGGCGACCAGCGCGGTGGCCGCGCGGCTCAAGGGCCGTTCGCCCCGGATCGCCCTGGTCCTCGGCTCGGGTCTCGGTTTCCTCAAGGACAAGGTGGAGTCGGCAGTCCGGATTCCGTACGGCGAGATTCCCGGCTTTCCCCTGCCGACGGTACCCGGTCACGACGGCCAGCTGGTCGCCGGGACCCTGGCCGGCCGCGCCGTGCTGGTCCAGAGCGGCCGGTTCCACATGTACGAGGGTCATTCCGCCCAGACCGCCGCGCTGCCGGTGCGGGTGTTCGCCGAGCTTGGCATCGAGACTCTTCTGCTGACGAATGCGGCCGGAGGCGTGCGGCGGACCTTCGGGCCCGGCACCCTGATGCTGATCGCCGACCAGGTGAACCTTACCTTCCGGAACCCGCTGGCCGGCCCGGTCTTTCCGGGCGAAGAACGATTCCCCGATATGTCGGATCCCTACGATCCCGGCCTTCGCACCCAGGCCCGCGCGGTCGCGCGGGAGCGGCACATCCGGCTGGAAGAGGGGGTGTACGCCGGCCTGCTGGGCCCCTGCTACGAGACCCCGGCCGAAGTACGGATGCTGGACCGGCTCGGGGTGGACGCGGTGGGCATGTCCACCGTCGTGGAGGTAATCGCCGCGCGCGCCGGGGGCATGCGGTGTCTCGGCATCTCGACCATCACCAACCCCGCCGCCGGGCTCGGTGCCACCAAGCTCTCCCACGATGAGGTGATGCAGGCGGCGGAAGAAGTTAAAGAGGACCTGGCGGGACTGGTCGAGGGGATTATTGGGGGCCTTCCCGGGCGGGAACCCGGTGGTTGAGCGGGCCGTGCCCGGCGCCCAGCCGGGGCGCCTCGGTGATCGCGCGGCGCACGTAATCAAGGCCTGCCTCCACCGCCCGCTCGAGGCTCTGGCCCAGCGCCAGGCCGGCGGTGATGGCCGCCGAGAGGGTGCAGCCGGTGCCGTGGGTCGCGGTGGTCTGCACTCTCGGGTGGGTGAACCGGCGCACCATCCCGGGAACCACCAGCAGGTCCACGACGTCATCCCCGGCGAGGTGGCCGCCTTTGACCAGGACCGCGCGGGCGCCCATCTCCAGCAGCCGTTGGCCGGCCGCCTGCATGGCCGCGGGATCCCGGACGGCGAGCTGCGTGAGCAGTTCCGCCTCGTCGAGGTTGGGGGTGACCAGCGCGGCCTGGGACAACAGCCGGTTTCGGAGGGCGGCGACCGCGTCCGAATCCAGCAGCCGGTCGCCCGAGGTCGCGACCATCACCGGATCCAGCACGTAGCATCGCCAGGCGTAGCCCTCAATGGCGTCGGCCACCAGCGTGACCAGCGAGGCGGTGGCCAGCATCCCGGTTTTCACCGCCTCAGGGGGGAGATCCTCAGCCAGGGCGGCGAGCTGCGCGGAGACCACGGCCTCCGGCACCAGGTGAACGGCGTGGACGCCGACGGTGTTCTGGGCCGTAATGGCGACCACCGCCGAAGTGCCGTGGACACCGAACTGGTGAAAAGTCTTCAAGTCGGCCTGGATGCCGGCGCCGCCGCCCGAGTCGGAGCCGGCAATGGTGAGCGCGATCGGCGGCACCCCGCCCCGACGCCCCGTGCGGCCTGGTTCATTCATGGGCGAAACATGAACCGGTGCCAGCCCCATGCCTAGCCCGTTGCAGACCATCGTCCGGGATCTCCACCGGCCCCGCGGCCGGGAACGGCGGGGCCTCACCCTCGCAGAGGGAGTGCGGCTGGTCGAAGAGGCGGTGGCGGCCGGCATCCCGATCCAGGGCGTGGTGCACGCACCCGGCCTCCGCAGGAATCCGCGTGGCGAGGCGCTGCTGGCCCGGTTGGACCAGGCCGGTGTGGCCATGGAAACGGTGACGGACGGGGAACTCGAAAAGCTGGCGGATACCCAGCAGCCGCAGGGAATCATCGCCATCGTGACCATACCGCGGTGGAGCCTCCACGACCTCGCGGTGGAACGGGGACCCGTGGTGGTGCTCGACGCGGTCCAGGACCCGGGGAACACCGGCACCATCGCGCGGACCGCGCTGGCCTTCGGCGCGGCCGGCATCGTCTCGCTGCCCGGGAGCGTGGAAGCCGGCAACCCGAAGGTAGTGCGGAGCAGCATGGGGGCCTGCTTCCGGCTGCCGTGGGCGGTTGCGCCGCAGGAGGCGTTCCTCGCCTGGGCGCGGGAACGGGGGATCTCCATCCTTGCGGCGGCCGTGGATGGCGAACCGGCGAGCGGGGTGAAGGTCCCCGGGCCGGTCGCCCTGGTGGTCGGCAACGAGGGCGCCGGCGTGAGCTCCGCCATCCGGGATGCGGGCCGGGTGGTGTCCATCCCGATCGCCCCGGGCGCCGAGTCGCTCAACGTGGCGGTCGCGGCGGGTATTCTCCTCTACGAGGTCACCCGTGAACGTTGAAATGGTAGTGGTGTTCTTCTTCGCCGCCATCGGGGCCGTGGTGGGCAGCTTCCTCAACGTGTGCATCCTCCGGCTGCCGGCGGAACAGTCGGTGGTACATCCGCCGTCGCGCTGCCCGCGCTGCGGCAGCGGGGTCCGCTGGTTCGACAATATCCCGGTCCTTTCCTGGCTGCTGCTCCGGGGCAAGTGCCGCCACTGCCGCAATCCCATCTCGGCACAATACCCGTTGATCGAGCTGGCGACAGCGGTAATCTGGGCCGGCATGGCCGGCATGTTCGGCAACGAGCTGGACGCACTGCGGGGCGCCCTCTTCCTGACCTTGCTCCTCGGCATCGCCATGACCGATGCCCGGGAGTACATCATCCCGGACGAGTTCTCGATCGGCGGGCTGCTCCTTGGGCTGGGGTTGAGCCTGGTGTATGGAATGCCCGGCCTGCGCGACGCGGCGATCGGAGCGGCGGTGGGTTTCGTGGTGCTGTGGCTGGTCGCCTGGCTGGGGAAGCGCGCCTTTCGGAAGGAGGCCATGGGTGGCGGGGACATCAAGATGATGGCGATGGTCGGCGCGTTCGTCGGATGGAAAGGCGTATTCCTGACGATCTTTCTCGGCTCGGTGGCTGGAACCCTCATTTTCGGGCCGCTGGCGCTTATCGGCAGGAAGAAGGACGTGCCCTTCGGCATTTTCCTCGCGCTGGGTGCGGCGATCACGTTCCTGGCGGGGGACGCGGTGCTGGAGTGGTATCGCGGCTACCTGGCCGCGCCATGAGAATTCTCTTCCTGGCGGGCATATGCCTGGCTGGAGGCTGGCTGGCCGGGTGCCGGGGCGAGCCACCCCGGACCCGGAACGACCTGGCCAGCCTGGTGGACAGCCTCAAACCCTCGGTCGAGCGGGCGGCGGGCCTTCCCTTCAAGCAGCCGATCAAGGCCGCCGGCCGGTCGCGGGAGCAACTGCGAGCGTATCTCCTCGAGCGGCTCGACACCGATTTTCCCCCGGAGCGGCTCCGGGGCACCGAGATCGCGTACCGGCTTCTGGGGCTCCTGCCGGACACGCTCGACCTGCAGGAGTTCCTGGTGGACCTGCTGACCGAGCAAGTGGCCGGATTCTACGACCCGCGGACCTCGACCCTGTACGGCATGGAAGGAACCGACCGAACCGCGCTCTCGCTGATCATGGCGCACGAGATGGTGCACGCCCTGCAGCACCAGTATCTGCCGCTCGATTCGATCCTCCGGCCCCAGGAGGACGATGACCGGCAGCTGGCGGCCCACGCGGTCCTCGAGGGCCAGGCCACGCTGGCCTCGCTCAAGGTTTTCCTGCCGCCCGGAGCGACCCTGCCGCCCGAACTCTGGACCCAGGCGCGGGACCAGATGGCCGCGGCCCAGGCGAACTCGCCCCGCTTCTCCTCCGCGCCTCTCGTCATTCGCGAGCAGCTGCTCTTTCCCTACCTGGAAGGGGCGGAGTTCATGCTCTGGTGGGAGAGTTCACCGTTCCGGGACACCATGCCCTACGGTCCGCGGCTGCCCCAGTCCAGCGAGCAGGTACTCCAACCGGGCCGGTATGGCGCCGACCCGCCCCGCGCCGTTCGGTTCGGATCCGCCGATGCCGCCCTGTTCGAGAACACCATGGGGGATCTGGGCATTCGGATCCTGGCCGCCGAACTCAGCGGCAGCCGGGAGATCGCGGGGGCACTCAATATCGGGTGGGGCGGGGACCGGTTCCGGGTGTACGATACCGGGCCCGCCGGCGCGCTGGTCTGGACAATCGTGTGGGACAGCGAGGATGCGGCCACCCGGTTTCACCGGACCACCGGGGCCGCCCTCGCCGCTCCATCGCGTCCAGGGTATCGTACCGACCTCGCCCGGCTGGCAGTGGGCGGCTTGCCGGGGACGCGTATCGTGATCGGGCCGGCGGCGTGGGAAGGCTGGGAGAGCCTGCCCGAGGCACGGTTGCCCTAGAGGGAGGAGCGGGCATCATCGCCCCGGGTACCGCGCTCGCCGTACTCTACTCGGCGGGACGCCGAGGTTGCCGCGATGAAACCGGCCGCCGTGTTTTCTGCCGCGATTGTGCTCCAGTTTCCTTACTCTTCTCCATACCCTTCTCCATTTTTCTCCGCAGGTGGGTCCGTAGTCCCCAGGTCAGCCGGGTGGCGTGATCCCGGAGCGCCTCCAGCTCGCCGTAGTCTTCCTGGTTGACCATGGCTTCATCCCGGGCCAGGATGAGGCCGGACCAGAGCCGGCCCAGTTTGCCGCAGGCTTCGACGGTTTGCTCATGGAACTCGCCGGGTACCCGGAGCGTGGCTCCCCGTTCCAGGGCTTCGGCGGCCTTGCGGGCGGAACTGCGCACCTCGTCGCCCAGGACCTCCTGGTGCTCCAGGGGCCACCCGGCAGAGACCCGAAATACAACCCGCGCCAGGTCGTGGCAGGCATGCCAGGCTTTGAGCCGCTCGTGGGGCTTGGTCCGGGGGGGAGTCATGGACCCAAGCTATGGCGCCCCAACGGGTAAGCGGTAACCAAACGAGCGCGGGCGGGATCGAAATCACTCACCGGGGAGGTTCGGAGGGCAGGGGGCACGGGCGGAAGGGCTGCGGAACGGCTCCTAACCCCAACTTGAGGCTTGATTTACCCCCGGTCGCCCGGCTATTTTGCCCGGCTATGTTTGACGAGCTGTCCTCCAAGCTCAACGCCGCTTTAGGCAAGTTGACGGGCCGCGGTGTCCTCTCCGAAGAAGCCGTAACGGAGGGGCTTCGCGAAATCCGTCGTGTCCTGCTGGAAGCCGACGTCAGCTTCGAGTTGACCCGTGAGTTCCTCGAGCGGGTTCGCGAAAAATCGGTGGGCCTGGCCGCGCTCAAGTCGGTGCGGCCCGGCCAGCAGATGGTCAAGATCGTCTACGACGAGCTGGTCACGCTGCTGGGCGAGAAGCAGGCGCCGATCGCGTTCGCCTCGGTGCCGCCGACCGTCATCCTGGTGGTGGGACTCCAGGGTTCGGGCAAGACGACAACCGCGGGCAAGCTGGCCCGGCGGCTCAAGCTGGAGCAGAAGGCGCCGTTTCTCATCGCGGCCGACGTCTATCGTCCGGCCGCGGTGGATCAGCTGGTGACGCTGGCGCAGCAGGTGGGCGTGGGGGTGCATGCCGAGCCCGGTGTCAGCGACGTGGCCGGCATCGTCAAGCGGGGCATCGTGGCGGCGCAGAAGGACCGGGCCCGGTCGGTCATCGTGGACACCGCCGGCCGGCTCCAGATCGACGAGGCGATGATGCAGGAGCTGCAGGGCCTCAAGGCGGCGGTCCGCCCCCACGAGATCCTGCTGGTGGCCGACGGGATGACCGGGCAGGACGCGGTCCGCATCGCCTCCGGCTTCCACGAGGCCCTCGGCATCACCGGCGTCGTGCTGACCAAGATGGACGGCGATGCCCGCGGGGGTGCGGCGCTTTCCATTTATGGCGTGACCCGGGCGCCCATCAAGTACGTGGGCACCGGCGAACGGCTGGACGCGCTGGAGCCGTTCCACCCGGAGCGGATGGCGGGGCGGATTCTCCAGCAGGGCGACGTACTCACCCTGGTCGAGAAGGCCCAGGGTACCGTGGACGCGGCGGAAGCCGAGCGGCTGGCGAAAAAGGCGACCTCCAAGAAGGGGCTGGACCTGGGCGATTTCCTCACCGCCATGAAACAGATCCAGAAAATGGGTCCTCTCAAGAACGTGCTGGGAATGCTGCCGGGGGTGAACCCGGCGATGCTTTCCGCCGCCAAGGTGGACGACAAGAAAATGAAGCACGTCGAAGCGATCGTGCTCTCGATGACGCCGAAGGAGCGAGCCGACCCGGATCTGCTCAACGGGTCGCGCCGGATGCGCATCGCCCGGGGCTCGGGCCGCACGGTCCAGGAAGTCAACCAGTTGCTGGCCCAGTTCAAGCAGATGTCGAAGTTCATGAAGAATGCGGGGAAACCGGGCATGCGGCTGCCGATGGGCCGCGGCTTCCCCGGGATGGGATAGCGCAGCGCGCTGCACGTTTACAGGAAGCTCGCCTCAACCAGGAATCAGGCATGGCAACGAGAATTCGACTTCGCCGGGTAGGCCGCAAGGGATTGGCGCTGTACCGCATCGTGGTCGCCGACCGGGAAGCTCCCCGCGACGGGCGCTTCATCGCGACGCTGGGCACTTATCAGCCCAAGCTGGAAAAGGACCAGGTGGTAGTGGACGCGGCCGCGGCCCGCGACTGGATCGCCAAGGGCGCCACCCCGACCGAGACGGTGGCGTCGCTGCTGAAGAAGGCGGGAGTCTTCGCGCAGCAGGCGTAAGTGCAGGGGCTGCTGGTGGTGGCCCGGCTGCGGAAGCCGCACGGGCTCAAGGGCGAGGTGGCGGTATTCCCGCTGACCGACGACCCGGAGGGCCTGTTCCGGGTGGGACGGAAGCTTGCCATGGTGGACCTGGCGGGCACCCCGGTAGGAGAGCCGGTGACCATCGAGCGGAGCCGCCCATTTCACCGGGAGTGGTTGCTCAAGTTCACGGGCCTGGACGACCGAGACGGGCTGGAGCCGCTCCGCGACCTGCTGCTGGCCGCGCCGGCGGAAGATCTCACGCCTCCCGAGGGCGACGAGGTATACCTCCACGAGTTGACCGGGTTTTCCGTGCGGGACGGCGCCGATCAGGCGCTGGGCCTGGTAACCGGGCTCTACGAAATGCCGGGCGGCCTGATGCTCGAGGTGCAGGGCCCCAAGCGGGAGTTCCTGCTGCCCTATAAGAAGGAGTTCATCCGCGGCGTGGACCGAGCGGAACGGCGGCTGGTGGTGGAACTGCCCCAGGGGTTGCTGGACCTGTAACAGGCCGATGGCACGTGGCAGATGGCACCGCGAACGGGAGCGCCGCCACAGGGCCGGACCGGGATGGAGTACCGACGATCACCGGGCCCTGAGCCATCCGCCCCAGGCCATATGCCAATGCTGATCAATGTCGTTACGCTGTTTCCCGAGGTGTTCGGCCCCTTCCTGGCCACCAGCATCCCGGGGCGGGCGGCGGAAAAGGTCCGGGTGAGTTACCGGGTGGTGCAGCTCCGGGACTTTACCCACGACAAGCACCACACCGCCGATGACTATGCCTACGGCGGCGGGGCCGGGATGGTGCTCAAGCCGGAGCCCTTTTTCGAGGCGGTGGAGTCGCTGGCCCCGGCGGGACCGGTGCTCCTGATGTCGGCCCGGGGCCGCCGGTTCGGGCACGACGACGCGGTGCGGCTCTCGCTCCAGACCGAAGTGACCATTCTCTGCGGCCACTACAAGGACGTGGACCAGCGGGTGGCCGAGGGGCTGGCGACCGAGGAGCTCTCGGTGGGGGACATGGTTCTCTCCGGCGGCGAACCGGCAGCCATGTGCGTGATCGACGCCATCGTGCGGCTGCTCCCCGGAGTTCTGGGCGACCACGAGTCGGCGAGCGGAGACTCGCACTACGACGGGCTGCTGAGCCCGCCCAGTTATACCCGGCCTGCGGAGTATCGCGGAATGCCGGTGCCCGAGGTACTGTTATCAGGTAACCATGCCCGGATCGAGGCATGGAAGCAGGACCAGGCGGAACGGCTGACCCGGGAGCGCCGGCCGGATCTCTGGGAGCGGCACCGCCGCGATTGAGTGCGGCATCACTATGTTTGACAGGGCCGCCGAAGGCGGGCCCGCTAATTTCCGCAACGAGGATCGAGCAATGCAGCGTGTAGCCGATGTCGCCCGGGAGGGCTTGAGAACGGACATTCCCGCGTTCAATGCCGGGGACACCGTGAAGGTCATGGTGCGGGTCCGTGAGGGTGACAAGGAGCGCCTCCAGGCGTTCGAAGGGCTCTGCATTGCCAAGCGGGGCGGGGGCATCAGCGAGTCCTTCACGGTCCGGAAGGTTTCGGCCGGCGTTGGCGTGGAGCGGATCTTTCCGCTGCACAGCCCGTCCATCGCCTCGCTCGAGGTGGTGCGGCGGGGCCGGGTCCGCCGGGCCAAGCTGTATTACCTGCGCGCGGTGAGCGGCAAAGCCGGGCGCATCAAGGAGAAGCGAGAGAACTGACGCATGGCGTCGCCATGCCCTTCGCTCTCCCGCGAAGCGGCGGTCTGGGCGGCGGCACGGCTACTGGTCGGTGTCGATGAAGTCGGCCGCGGTCCCCTGGCTGGTCCAGTGGTGGCCGCGGCCGTCATTTTCCCCCCCCGGGTCAAACGCCTCAACGGGCTCCGTGACAGCAAAGTGCTGCCGGCCCGGAAACGGGAAAAACTGGCGGCCAAGGTCCGGGAGCGTGCGCTCTGTTTCGCGGTCGGCGCCGCGTCGGCACGGGAGATCGACCGATTCAATATCCGGGTGGCCAGCGCCATCGCGATGCGGCGGGCCATCCGGCGGGTCATGAGGATGCTGAGCCAGGCCCATCCGGGCTGCTGGGAAGCCGAGTCCCTGCATATTCTCATTGACGGACTGCCCCTGCCGGAACTGGGGTACCGGCACGAAGCCCTGGTGGACGGCGACGCCCATTGCGCCTCCATCGCTGCCGCTGCTTGTGTCGCCAAGACCGTGCGCGACGAACTGATGTGCCGGCTGGCCCGCCGCCACCCCGGGTACGGATGGGAAACCAACGCCGGCTACGCGACCGATCACCACTGCAAGGCACTGGACCGGATGGGCCCTACACGGCACCACCGCATGACCTTCGAGCCCATCGCCCAGCTTAAGCTTTTCGTTGATGGCGGCGTCCTGCCGGCATATTAGATTCACGCTGCACGCTGCACGCTGCACGCTGCACGCTGCACGCTGCACGCTGCACGCTGCACGCTGCACACTGCACGCTGTTTTCGCGCCTGTAGCTCAATTGGTAGAGCAAGCGGCTTTTAACCGCTAGGTCGTGGGTTCGATTCCCACCGGGCGCATTCTCTGCAGCCATCCAGCCATCCAGCCTCCCGGCCTTCCTGACGCCCCCGCGCCACAACAAGCATTGTTTTGCAGCCTTGGTGTCGGGATTTAGCACAGTTGTAAAGCCATACACCCCAATCTGATAGCCGAATGACTGCCAAGTTCTTTGGTGGCGCGGTCCCTGCACTGGAATCCGGCATCTCGAGCCATGTCCACTGTCCTGTGCCCCGGAGAAGGGTGACTTATGCGTAAGCTTGGATCGGTCCTGACGATGGTCGGGATTTTCGCCATAGCCGGCACCAGCTCGGCATGGGCCAACGGATTCCAGTCCTACCGGCTCTGCGGCGGCAACAACTTCGGCACCTGCGCGGCCGTCGAGATCTCGGTGGTGGGGAACAACGTGTCCATGCGGGTGTGGAACCTCTCCCAGAACCTGGGCGCTACCTACGGCCAGGCGAAGGGAGCCTTCGGCGGAAGCATCCTGGATGGCATCGCCTTCTTCAACCTTCCGGCGGGCGTCCAGGTCAATACCGGCTCGCTGTCGGTCTCCGGACCCGGTGCCAGCGCCAACCACGGCTGGGCGCTCAAGAATTACGGCTCGGCGAATGCCTTTGCGGTGGATGCGAGAAATGGCCCGAACCACGCGCTGACCGGCGGCATCGGCAGCGGCTGCGCCGGCGTCAACCAGCTGACCAACGCACCCACCAATCTCATGGTGAATCCGTGCTCCAGCCTGAGCGGGCCCGGCAACTGGGTCACGTTCAATTTCCAGGTAGTCGGGAACTGGAACCCGGGAGGTTCGGACCTGAGCATCCGGTCTTACAATCAGATGACGGGACAGAGCAGCGAGTTCTGGACCGGCGTGGGCCCCAACGGTAACGCCTCGGTGGCGGTCACCGTCACCCCCGAGCCAGTCACCATGACCCTGCTTGCCACCGGCCTGGCGGGCATGGGCGGCGCGGGACTGGTTCGCCGACGGAGAGAAAAGGGGGCCAGAGGGTAAGGGGGCCAGAGGGTAAGGGGGCCAGAGGGTAAAGGGGGTCAGGGTCAGTAAAGGGGGTCAGGGGGCAAGCAAGAGGGCAGCGACCGAACCGTCGCTGCCCTCTTGCTCGCTCCTACCCCCTGGCCCCCTGACCCTCTTGCCCCCTTGTCTACGGCACCACCGTAAACATCGCCGATTGGAGCTGGACTGTAGGGTACCCGGCGAGCGATGCGGTGGCGAGGAGGGCATAAGTACCCGGCGCGCTGACTCGCAGGCTGGGAAAGGTCTCGAAGCCGCTGGTCCCGGTGGACTTGGTCGTGCCGCCCGAGAGATTGCCGGTCCCGCTGATCTGGATCAGCGTGATGGTGAGCGCGACCTCGGGGAGGGGGGTGCCGCCGGCCCCTTGGGCAAACAGCCGGACTCCGGGCGTCATCGGCATGCCCGCCTGGACCGTCGAAGGCTGGCCCGCGTAGCTCAGGTTGATGCCAAGGGCGTCCACCGGCCCGAAGTCGCTGAAGCCGGTAGCGGAACCCCCGACCGGGCCCGCGGCGTTGATCCCTGGCTGCCGGGCCGCCGCGATGTTGGGACAGGTGAGGAAGAAGCTCGGGTCGCGGAGCGCCAGGATGGTGTGGACGCTGCCACCGAGGACGCGTTCCAGGCGGAGTTGCCCGGGGTTCTCGACACAAAGGCCCATGATGGCCCCGTGGTTGATCGCGGGGAGGGCCGGCAGGCTCGACCACTGGTAGGCGATATCTACCACGCTCTCGTTGAAGATCGCACCGGCCACTGGGGCGCCATGGATGAGGGCGCGCTGGCCCAGCACGTTGGGCCAGGTAGTCTCCGACAGGACGCCGATCCCCGCATACTGGTCTCGGGAGAGGATCGGTCCGGCCGGGTCTGCGGGGCCGCCCCGCACGGCGAAGCCGCCGGCGGTCAGGGCCGCCCGGAAGTCGATCGGCAGGACGATGGTGCCGACGTTCATGCAGGCCAGCGTCGCGCTGGCCAGCGTGGAGCCATCCTGCGGGGTTCCGGCCGGCCCCTGGTTGGCGGCAGCTTCGATCAGGGCCAGGATGTCGAAGCCCTTATCCGTGGCGGCGGCGCTGCCCGCCTTGACCAGGCTGTCGAGTTCGGCTACGAGAATTCTCGCCGTGGCGTGCTGGGAGGCCGGGAGGTAGCGCCGGGCCAGGTCAGAAAGGCGGAAGGCCTGGCACTGGGCCTGGGTTGTGGCCGCGCTCAGGGGGCCGGTAGGCTCCTGGCCCGGCCGGTCGGAACAGGCCAGCGCTCCAAGGGCCAGCACCATGGTGATAGATGTTCTGATCTGCCGCATTTTGAACTCCTGTCAGTTGCCGCTGCCAATCATGGATCGGTAGCGAGGATCGGTCCGGAGGTCCCTGAAATACCACGAGTCGTCCCGTGCCAGCGACGCTCGCATCTGGGGATTGGTGGCGAGGTATACGCTGAGCAAGCGGATCGCCTGGTCCCGGTCGTTCAGCATAGTTTGCACGATTGCCTCGTAAAGCGATAGATCCCGGGTTTCGTCCACCGCGGTGCCCGTCCGGGCACCCAGCGCAACCCGGCGGGCGCTGTCGGCGAGGCCGGCGCGGGCCAGCCCCATCGCGAGAATCATGGTGCCCCGCCGGGTGGCCAGGTCGCGACGAGTTGCCGGGGTGAGCTCCTGGAATCGCCGGAGGGTCTCCCAGGTACCCGGAATGCCCGCCCGGGTTCCGGATAGTGCCGCCAGCCAGAGTTTGCACTCCGTAAACCGCGGGTCGGTGGGAAACCGGCGAAATCCCTCCTCGCACCAATGGGTGCTTTCCACCCGGTCTTCCAGGTCCAGCGAGCTCTGGAACAGGCGCCATATGGTGGCATCGGCCGTGGTCAGGAAAGGATCGGCTTCATAGGCCTTGAGCGCGGCCAGCTTGCCGAGCGCGTTCTCCGAGGCCCCCATGCGCAGGTGGCTCAGCGTGCTCCATGCACTGGCTTGCTGTGGATTGGCGGTGACCGCCGCCTCAAGGTCGCGCTGGGCGCCCTGGTGAAGCTGGGCAGCCCGGGCCTGGTTCGGCTCCAGGTTGAGGAGCCAGGTCAGGTAGCCCGCGGTGCCGCGCAACTCCAGGGCATCGGCATCGTCCCCACGGAGCACCAGGCCCTGCTCCGCGTGCCCGGTCGCCTCTGCCAGCCAGCGGGGCATGTCCTCGCGTTTGACGCCGGGCAGCCGCGCCTGGCGGTAGGCGATCCAGCCCCGCCGCACCACCGGGCGGCTCCAGTCGTCGTCCAGGTCCGCTGCCCGGGCGGCCAGCGCATCCGCCTCGGCAAGCTTGGCGCTGGCGGCCGCGATATCGCCGGCACCCTGGAGGACGGTCGCATCGTCTTCCAGTTCCTGCGCCCGCTGGAGCGTCTCCCACGCCTGGGCGTTGCCGGTCTCGCCTCGCCGCTGGCTCAGCTGGATCTCCTTCCCCAGCCGGCGCCGGAGAAAGGTGCTGACCTGCTCGGTGATGTCCCCCTGGAGATCGAGGACCTCGGTCCGGGGCCGCTCCAGCCGGGTGCTGGCGATCTCGTCGCCGGAAATCGCGTTGATCAGCGAGACGGTCACCCGGACCATCTCGCCCCGGGCCTCCACCGTGCCATCCACCAGGGTTCCCACATTGAGCGCCCGGGCGATGCTGTCGGGGGATACCGGCTGGTCCCGGTAGGGCTGGACGCCGTTCCGGGAAATGACCTTGAGCGCGGGGATGGCGCTCAGATCATGGATCAGCGCATCGGTGAACCCATCAGCCACGTGGCGCAGTTCGCCCCCGGAGCGGTCGTCGAAATAGAGCACCGCCACCCGGGAGGCCCCGGCGTCCGCGGCGGCCCCGGCGGCGTTCCCTTTCCGGGCGACCAGCACCCATCCTCCAATCAACACTAGCGGAATCCCGGCGGCGACGACCCACCTGTATTTCTTCCAGGAACTGCCCCGCGCCGCCGCGAACCGGCCGGTCCGCCCGGTGCGGACCCGGGAGAGGCGCGGACTGGAGATTTCCATCGTACTGCCGCTCAAAGCCCGGGAGAACTGCGACGCCGTCGGGAAGCGGTCGGCGGGGACCTTCTCCATGGCCCGGAGAATGGCGTCCTCCAGGTCGTCCGGGATACTCTGGCGCATGATCTGGAGGCTGGGCACCTGCTCCATCGAATGCTGCGCCATGATGGACCGTGCGGAGGGGCCGGTGAAAGGTGGCCGTCCGGAGAGCATCTCGTAGAGTACGCAGGCAAGGCTGTAGATGTCGCTGCGGCCATCCACCGCCGAATCGCCCACCGCCTGCTCCGGGCTCATGTAGGCCGGGGTGCCGATCGCCATGCCGGTCTGGGTCAGCTTCTCGCCGGCCTCGCTCGCGGCCCGGGCAATGCCGAAGTCGGCCACGACCGCGTGGCCGCCGGAGAGGAGGATGTTCTCGGGCTTGATATCCCGGTGCACCACGCCCCGGCTGTGGGCGAATGCCAGGGCGTCGGCCACTTCCAGGGTGATCCGGACCGCCTCCTCGATGGGCAGCTGGGTTTCCCGGTTGAGCTGGTCGCGGAGCGATTCGCCCTCCACGAACGGCATCACGAAATAGAGAAGGCCGCCGACATCGCCCGAATCATAGACGCCGAGGATGTGGGGGTGCTGCAGGCCGGCGGCGAGCCGGATTTCACGGAGGAAGCGTTCCGACCCCATCGTGGAACTCATGGCGGGGTCGAGCACCTTGATCGCCACCATCCGGTCATGGCGGAGGTCGCGGGCCAGGTAGACGGTCGCCATCCCCCCTCGCCCCAGTTCCCGTTCGACGAGGTAGTGCGCGGCCAGCGCGGCGGTGAGTTGCTCGAGTATGTCGGTCATGGTTTGGCCCCGGATGCCGGGGTCACTGTGAATTTAACCCGGTTTGTTCCGGGCTGGTTCGCCGGGTGCGCCGGGGTCGGCCCCGCTCGTCCATCAAACAGTGCGCGCTCACCCTGTTACGAGGATCCTGTCCATGCCGAATCGCATCGCCCGACCCGGTTCCCTGCTGCTCGCCGTCCTGGCCACCCTCTCCTGCGGCCCCCGGCCGGGAAGCCCCGCAGGACCGCCGCCGGACCAGCTGGCCGGCCTGGAGGAAAAGCGGCTGATTGCCGCCCCGGGCGGGTACGGTGTGGAGGGGTTCTCCCCGGCGGTGAAGGTAGGCAAACGGATCTACGTCTCGGGGCAGGTTGGAGTTGACAGCACCGGAGCGGTAGCCGGAGATCTGCAGGCCCAGGCGCAGCAGGCCCTTCATAATCTCCAGGCCGTGCTGCTGGCCGCCGGCGCGACACCCGAGGACGTGGTCCAGCTTGACGTCCATGTCGTGGATCCCGGGGCTTCCGACCTTGCCGGCCTGCACACCCAGTTGGGCGGGTTCTTCGCGGCGGGCGGCCTGCCGGCCGGAAACCTGGTGGGGGTCGCCTCTCTGGCCCGACCCGGCCTCCGGGTCAGCCTGGCGGCGGTGGCCGAGACCCGGGGGCTTTTCCCTGACCGGGAGGCGCTGCGCCGCTATCGCTGATTGTGTCACAGGCGTGTAAAGAGTCCATGCCCGGTATCCCCTGTCACATTAGCATTGCGGGGAAACCGGTAGTCTCCGATACCTACACAGGAGCGCACATGAGGGTCACCAACAGTCTTGCGGCGGCGGGCGTTGTCCTGCTTCTGGCCGGATGCGGCCGGGGCGACGGAGCGCGGGGATCGGCGGACTCGTCGGCGTCCGGGAGCGCCACCACCGCGCTCACCGGGGCCGGGGCCACGTTTCCGAATCCGATCTACACCAAGTGGTTCGACGCATACTCCCGCAAGACCGGTGTCCGGATCAACTACCAGTCGATAGGGTCCGGCGGCGGGATTCGGCAATTCACCGAAGGCACCGTGGATTTCGGAGCCACCGACAGCCCCATGAGCGACAGCGCGATTGCCCGGGTCAACGGCAACGTGATTCACGTACCCACGGTGCTGGGTGCGGTGGTGGTGACCTATAACCAGCCCGCCGCGGGGACCACGGCCCTTCGCTTCGACGGGGCAACGCTGGCCGATATCTTCCTCGGCAAAATCACCAAGTGGAACGATCGCCGGGTGGCGGCGCTCAATCCCGGGCTGACCCTGCCCAACGCCGACATCATCGTCGTGCACCGGTCGGACGGATCGGGGACCAGCTTCATCTGGACCGAGTACCTGAGCAAGGCCTCGGCCGAGTGGAAAAGCCGGATCGGGGCGGCCACGTCCGTCAACTGGCCCACCGGGCTGGGCGGCAAGGGAAACGAGGGCGTGACCCAGCAGGTCAAGCAGGTCGAGGGCACCATCGGGTACGTTGAATTGATCTATGCCCTGTCCAACAACCTGCCGGTGGCCCACCTCCGGAATGCGGCCGGGAACTTCATCGAGCCCAACCTGGAGAGTACCAGCGCCGCCGCGGCCGGACTGAACCTGGCGGCTGACACCGATTTCCGGGTGTCCGTCACCAATTCAGCCGCAGCCGATGCGTACCCGGCTGCCTCGTTCACCTGGCTGCTGATCAAGCGGGACAACCCGGATGCAGGGAAGGCCGCGGTGCTCAGGGAGTTTCTCGGCTGGGTGACCAGCGAGGAGGCCCAGGCCATGGCCCGGGCCCTCCGGTATGCACCCTTGCCCGACGACATGCGGGACTTGGTGCGGACCCGGGTGACGGCCCCAGCGGGCGGTACGCCGGGGTCCTGAGCCGCGCCGGGCAGGAGACCGGCGGCCCCGGATTTTCACGGTCCGGGGCCGCTTCCTTTTCACCCCCTGAGGGTACACTTTTCCCCCGGCCCGGAATCACCCGCCCATGGCAGGCCCGCAGGTTCCAATCCTCCCCCCACGCTCCCGGGAGCACGCGTGTCAACGACGATCTGGATTGATGGGAAGTGGTACGACCGCTCGACCGCGATGATTTCGGTGTTCGACCATGGCCTGCTGTACGGCGATGGCGTATTCGAAGGAACCCGGGCGTATAATGGAAAGGTATTCAAGCTCCGGGAGCATATCGCCCGGCTTTTTGATTCGGCGAAGTGCATCGGCCTGGCCCCCCCGGTGAGCCAGGAGGAACTGGTCCGGATCACCGAGGAAGGGGTCCGGCGCTCCGGCCTGAGCGATGCCTACCTCCGCCACCTCCTCACCCGCGGCGTGGGAGACCTGGGGCTGGATCCCCGCAAGTGCCCGGTCCCCACGGTCATCGTGATCATAGACCAGATCAAGTTGTGGTCGCCGGAACGGTATGAGCAGGGCCTCAACGTGGTCACCGCGGCCACCCCGATCCCCCATAGAGAGTCACTGTCGCCCCGGGTCAAGTCGCTCAACTATCTGCCCCACATTCTCGCGAAGATGGAGGGCATTACCGCCGGCGCCGACGAGATCCTGATGATGGACAGCGCCGGCAGCGTGGTCGAGGCTTCGGGTCAGAACCTCTTCATCGTCAAGAACGGCGAACTGTTCACGCCGCCGCCGTGGGCGGGGATCCTCAAGGGCGTGACCAGGGATACCGTGATGGACCTGGCCCGCGCCGCCGGGTACCCGGTGCACGAAACCCAGCTCAACCGGTATGACGTCTATACCGCCGACGAGGCGTTCCTCAGCGGGACCGCGACCGAGATCGCCGCGATCCGGCAGCTGGATGGCCGCCTTATCGGCGAGGGCCGCCAGGGCCCCATCACCCGGGAGATCTCCCAGAAATTCCAGGCCTACGTGCGGGACTGATCGCCAGGCGGCCTTGACCCGGCCGCTCGGGTTTCGGCATATTGGCCCTAGTCCCCCCAAGTTCCCTCAGACTTGGAGACCTCCATGCCCTGGAGAGTCCTCGCGCACGGCGATACCGTGTGGAATGTCGCCGTTGCCGCCGAGCGAGGTCCTCAGACCTCGTCCTGGCGCCTGGTGCTCTCGTTTCGTTCCGCCGGGCCCCAGCGGGCCTCCTTCTGGACTCCGTATCCGCTGGTGTCGGCGTCCAAGTCCTCGCTCTTTGCCCAGGCCGACAAGATCTCCAATGACAAACTGACCGCCGTTCTGGCCGACCACCTTCGCTAGCTATCCCCGGGAGTGCCATGACCCATACCTCGTTGCAGGACCTTCGTCGTATCGCGGAGTCCATGACCGCCCTCAAGGGGCGGTCCATTGTCGAAACCTCCATGCGTTCGGATTTTCGCCAGTTGAAACTCGAATTGTCCGATGGCCTGATCGTGGTGATCGCGCTGGAGAACGACGATGTCGGAAGACCCCGCCTGGAAGTGGACGTGGTCCGGCGACCGGAGGAGATCAACCGGCAGCAGCTTGAAGTGCGGTTTGACGCAGTGTCCTGAGGGATACCCGGATGTCGGGACGGGCAGGCTCATTTTGAGCCTGCCCGTTCTTCTTGCGGCAGAAGACCGCCGGGCGGAGATCTCCCAGATCCCGGGCGGCCAGTTTCAACCCGAAGTCAGCCAGACACTTAGGCAACTCGCCCTGCCCGGGTCTAAAAGGCATAAGATTCGCACTATTCCTCTACATTTTCGTCACCTGCCCAGAGAAAGACCGAGGTCTGAGATCGGTCATGCCGACTCCTGCTATGTCCGACCGCCTGCGATTCAGCGATTTCAACCTGGACCGGCTCAGCAATGGCCGCTGTCGTGCGTCAGTCACTCTCACCCTTCCCGATGACCGGGAGTTCCGCGGCGAGTCCGATGGGCTCGCCTCCCAGGCCGGGGAGCTGCGATGCGCGGCCCAGGCCTGCGTCGATGCGCTGGCCCAGTCGGTCGGGGGGAGCGTGAACTTCGAGCTGTTTGGGGTAAAGGCGGTGCGAGCCTTTGATTCGACCGTGGTGATCGTGTCCCTCGCGCTGAGCGGCGAATCCGGCGCCCACCGGGTGGTCGGGTGTTGTCTCACGGACGATCCCTGTCGCGGGGCGGCGCTTTCGGTACTGAATGCGACCAATCGGGTTCTGGGGAATCGTTTCTTCATGAGATGAGCGCCGCCCGAACATCCTCCGAACGCGGTCACCATCACTTTCACGGCGCCCAGGCGCCCCGATACTTGAAGCGGGAACTCCAGTGGAGCCGCGGCCCCAGCCGGTCCTCCACCGATGTTTTGCCGGAAAGGAGTGCTTTGATGAGAACGCTGTCCGCCCTGTTTGCGGTGGCCCTGGTGGGCGCCTGTTCCCGGGGAACGGGAACGCCGCCCTCCGCGTCGCCCAGCCCCTTGGCTCCGCAACCCGCTTCCAGCACGCCGGCGGCGACGAACGGGCACACCACGGCCCAGGCCGCACCGGCCGTCCCCCCCGATACGGCGCTTCCGCTGAGCGAAGAGATCGAAGAAATGCAGTTGGCGGCGGATTCGGCAGCCGATGCGGCGGTACTGGAGGAGCTCGAAAACATCGTGGTCGAAGGCGGAGACAGCACCCTGGGCGACGCCGAGATCGACGCCGCGGTCACCTGGGATATCGATGTCGCCTCGTTCACCAACCACGACCGGGTGCAATACTTCCTCGACTTCTTTCAGGGCCCGGCCCGGCCCCGGATGACGATCTGGCTGGAACGGATGAGCCGATACGAGGACATGATCCGCGAGGAGCTGGCGGAGCAGGAACTGCCGGGAGACCTGGTGTACCTCGCCCTGATCGAGAGCGGGTTCTCCAACACGGCGGTGAGCCGGGCCCGCGCGACGGGCATGTGGCAGTTCATGCGGGGTACCGCCCAGATGTACGGCCTCCGGATGGATTCCTGGGTGGACGAGCGTCGAGATCCCTTCAAGGCCACCAACGCAGCGGCCCGCCACCTGCGTGATCTCCGGGACCGGTTCGGGTCCATCTACCTGGCCGCGGCGGCCTACAATGCCGGCGGGGGCAAGGTGAGCCGGGGGCTGGCCCGCCTTCCCGGGGACGACGACAGTCTCACCTCCGACGCCACCTTTTTCCGGCTATCCGACACCCGCCACCTGCGGCAGGAAACCCGGGATTACGTTCCCAAGCTCATCGCCGCCGCGCTCATCGCCAAGGAGCCGGAGCGCTACGGCTTCCCTTCGTTTGACGATGTGGAACCTTTGGACTGGGACTCCCTGGTCGTGACGGGCGCGACCGGCCTTGACGTGGTCGCCCGGCTGGCCGACACCTCGGTCGCCGCGATCCGGGAGCTGAATTCCCAGTTTCTGCGCCTCTCCACTCCGCCCGGGTCGCGAAGCGTGATTCGCCTTCCTCCTGGAAAGGGTCCGGCGGTCAGCGTCGCCTATGCTGCCCTCCCGCCCGGCAGGCGGGTGACCTTCCAGGAGCACTACGTTACCCGGGGGCAGACCCTGAGCGGCATCGCCAACGTGTATCACGTCAGCGTGGCGGATCTCCGGGACGCCAACCCCGGGATTGGCCGCACCATCAGGACCGGGCAGCGGCTCATCGTTCCCACCGGCGGCGTGGGGCCGGCCCGCGAAGCCGCTGCCGCCGAGGACCGGAGGGCGGAGATCCGCCGCTCCATCGCGGTGTTGCACACGGTTCGCTCCGGCGAGACCCTCTCGGAGATCGGGAGCCGCTACCGGGTCTCGGTGACCCAGCTCAAGACCTGGAACGGCCTGCGGGGTACCACGATCCGGGTGGGCCAGCGGCTCCGGGTGGGAACCTCAAGCGGTTCGACCTCCCGGGTGGCCGCCCGGGGCACTTCCATTCACATCGTGCGCGCCGGTGATACACTCTCCGGGGTGGCCCAGCGCTACGGCGTCTCCCAGTCCGCGCTCCGCGAAGCCAACGGGATGGGCTCCAGTTCAGTGATCCGGACCGGAACCCGGCTCAAGATTCCCGGCTGAGCAGCAGTCTTCGGCATGAAAAAACGCCCTCGCGGGAAGCGAGGGCGTTTTTTCATGCTCGACTGCAGGTGGAACGGTAGCTCAATTGGCCGAGGCCGGGGGTGTCTTCTGATAGCCCCGGAGGATGGCCCGTTCGTATCCGTTGGTGGGATCCCCGCCGGCGGCCACGATCTGGTCCACGGTGGTCGGGCCCCGGTTGTAGGCCAGCAGGGCCAGTTCGAGATCGCCCTTGTACCGGCGCATCATGTCCTTGAGGAACCGGAAGCCGAGGCGCAGGTTGGTATCCCGGTCGAATAGCTTTGCCTCCGTGATGGCGGGGTCGTAGAACCGGGCCGTCGCGGGCCGGATCTGGGTATACCCAATCGCGTTCTTGTTGCTCCGCGCCTTGACGATGAAGTTGCTCTCGATCCGGACCAGCCGGAAGCCGAGTCCCGGGTCGATGCCTTCGCTCAGTGCTATATCGTAGATGGCGGCCGAGAGATCGGCCGGGACCTGGTAGCGCCGGGAGTACTCCATGATGGCACCGGCGCGCTCGACCTGGAGCTTGGCCACCGCGAGTTCCCCCCGTGCCGACTCGAGCTCAGTCTGGAGCTCGCTCAACTCCCGCGCGGCGAGCTCCGAACCCACGGGAGCCGCCTCATCCGCCGCCCGCACTCGTCCCATGGAGCCACCCAATCCACTCACCACGAGGACAGCGGCAACAACCAGCAGTCCGCGCACCAGCAGGATGCTGGTCCGGGGCCACGGTTGCCGGGCCTCACTCATCGGTTCGTGCATGGATCCTCCTTAATAAGTTGACAGCCGGTTTCACGCCCCCGCGCTGCGCCAGTCGCCGCGGGTTCCACCGGTTTTCTCAATCAGGCGCACCTGCTCGATCACCATGGAGCGGTCGATCGCCTTGACCATGTCGTACACGGCCAGGCAGGCGACCGATACCGCGGTCATCGCTTCCATTTCTACGCCGGTCTTCCCGGTGACCCGGGCCGTCGCTTCCACCCTGATGCCGGGGAGAGCGGAATCCGGCTCTACTCTTACTTCAATCGCGTCGAGCCCCAGCGGGTGGCAGAGGGGGATCAACTCCCCGGTCCGCTTGGCGGCGGCGATGCCCGCGATCTGGGCGACCGCCAGCACATCTCCCTTGCCGACCAGGTTGGCCTGGATCGCCGCGAACGCCTCCGGCGACATCCGCACCTGGCCTCGAGCCGTGGCCGACCGGGCGGTCACCGGCTTCTGGCTTACGTCAACCATTCGGGCCCGCCCCGCCTCATCCATGTGGGTCAGACTCACAGGATCTCCGCCAGGTCCTGGTTAAGCACCGCCAGCAGGAGCTGCGGATTCACGTTGCCCTGCGCCATTTCCCGCGCCTCTCCGACCTTTTCCAAGGCGGCCACCAGGCGATCCGGGGGGACCGCCGAAAGCCGCTCCAAGCCCGGGGATCCCGGATTCCGCCGCGTGGCCTGGACCAGCAGATCCGCCATCGCGTCCAGCGTCTCGGTGAACTCCCCCCGGGCGGAGAACGGCATCTGCTTGAGCGCCAGCTCCCAGCCGGTTCCGTCTCCGGCCCGTGCTGATTCCAGGAGCACCAGGGCCGCCTGACCGGCTTTTCCCGCTTCGGCCGAGTCGGCCACTACGTTCCCGATGGCCCCGCGAGCCAAACTCACTTTTCGGTCCAGCGACCGGCTTTCGCCGCCGTGCGCCTCCAGGAATGTCCGGACTTCAGCATCCGCCAGCCTGCCCAGGCGCATTCGGACGGCCCGGCTCCGGATGGTGGGCAGTACGTTCTCGATGTCCGCCGCCGTCAGCACGAAGTGAGTGCCCTCGGCCGGCTCTTCCAGCAACTTGAGCAACGCGTTAGCCGCCTCCGGGCTGGCCTCCTGCGGGACCAGCCGCTCGGCGTAGCCTATAAGGAAGAGACGGGCCTTTCCTTCGACCGGCCGGAGCGCCGCCTTCCGCCCAAGAAGGCGGGAGGTGGCTATGAAATGCCCCGCCAGTCCTTCCGGTGGGGCATAGAGCGGCTCTTTGCGCCGCTGCTCCAGTAGTTCGCCGTACGCCTCTTCCAGCTCTGCAACCTGCTTGTCGGCCTCCGATGCCTTGGGACGCAGCACCGGCATCACCCAGTACACATCGGGATGAGCCAAGTTCAGCACCAATCGGCACTGGCGGCAGCTTCCGCAGGGCTCGTCTCCGGGGGCCTCGCAGAGCAGGCGCTGCGCTATCCAGAGTCCGAATCGCTGCTTGCCGACCCCGGCCGGTCCGGTCAGCAACAGTAGCTGCGGCAGCCTTCCCCGGGTCATCGCCGCGCCGATCTGCCGGCGCTGCTCCTTGTGCCCTGCCAGGGGGGCCATTGACATGGCTACAAGCTAAGAGGAGGTTGCCAAAAGGGTAGTGGTGAGACGTGTAACATGTTTTTCAACAACCACTTACGCGAAATAATGAACCGCCAAAATGACGGTCTGACCACTGATATACGTCTTCGCTGTGGGTGTGAGTGCTTACTGAGCTAAATTGAACGTGAGCAGGTTCTCACAAACCTCATAAATCAAACGTAGGTAATGATATGCGCCTTGTGATTTTAGTCACAAGCGATCAGGGGATGCCCCATGCCTGCCAATCGGTCAATTCCGGCGTTGGGCCGTATTTCTCAACTGTGGGGATGCTGTTGCGATACTGACCCCTATGGGGTCGATCTCAGGCCGATTCCGCTCGGCGGCCTGGAGGGGTCATGCGGAAGTGCCCACGCCGTTCCCCAGCGCGGGGCCCGGGGTTTTCACCCCGGAATCGATAGCTGGCGCGCCGAGTGGCGTTCAGATGGACGATCATCTCCCCGATCAGGCCCAGCGCGATCGCCTGGACCCCGATGACGAGCAGGAGGACGCCGAATAGGAGGAATGGACGAGTCGCAATGCCGCCGCCCAGGACCTTGGTTAGCAACATGGCGATGAGACTGGTCCCACCCGCCAGTGCCAGGCCCCCGCCGAGGAGCCCGAAGAACCGCAGCGGCTTGTCGGTAAAGCGAAGGAGAAAGATCAGTCCCATGACATCCAGCAGGCGGCGGAGGTACACGCCTGGGCCGTAGGTCCTGGGGGCCATCGCAGTGGGGTGAATCGCGGAGGGCAGTTCTTCGACGGAGTAGCCCTCCCGCCGGGCTACCAGGGGGAGGAACCGGACGACGTCACCGTACAGCCGTACGTCCTGGATGAGTTCGGGACGCATGGCCCGGACCCCGCAGGCGACGTCATGAAGCCGGCCACCGGCGAGCCCGCCAACGAGCGCATGGAGAATCCGGTTCTGAAACCGGTTGATTCGCGCGTCGGTGCGGGGCCACCGCCAGGCGACGACCAGCTCCACCTCTTCGACCCGGGGGATCATCGCGGCGAGTGCCGCCGCTTCGACCTGGCGGTACGCCGGCAGCGTTATCAGGGTCCGGCCCCGGCAATGGCCGGCTGCGACTTTGAGAATCGAGGCCTCGCTTACCGAGTGGCCGAACTCAAGCACCCGCAGAGGTGCCCCGGCCGCTGCCAGGGGCTTGAGGTCGTCCAGCAGGGCGGCGTGAGCGGGCACGGTGGCAAAAATGAACTCGAAGCTGTATCCCGCTTCCCGGAGCGGCGCGGAGAACTCCTCGTAGAGGCCGGCGAGCGGCTCCGGCCGCTCGATCACCGGCACCAGGACAGAGACATCGAGGGGCAGTGTCCCGGTCACAGGAGGCGCTCCGCCGCGAGCGGCAGTACCTCGCCATCTTCCTCCCGCGCCTTCCGAAGCGCCACTTCCGCGACGAGTCCCAGCAGGAGGAGGAACCCGCCCAGCACGTAGCACAACATCATGGAAGCGGGGAGCACGAACGCGTCCGACACGCTCCCATGGTCCTGCAGCAGGCCGCCCACCGAGGCCACGCCGAACACGGTGCCCAGCAGGAATGCACCCAGTGCTCCCATTCCGAAGAGGACCAGCGGCTTCTCCCGGAACCAGGAGATCAGGGTGATGGTGAGCAGGTCGGCGAGAATCTTGAAGACCCGGGAGAGGCCGTACTTGCTCTGCCCGAACTGCCGGGCATGATGCCGCACGGGGATCTCGGTGATCCGGGCGCCCGCCATCGCCGCCGCCATGGCCGGGAGAAACCGGTGCATGTCGGAGTAGAGCGGCATGCGGTCCAGGGTCCAGCGGCGGTAGGCCTTGAGCGAGCAGCCGTTGTCGCGGATGTCCACCCGGGTAATGAAGCGAATGATCCGGTTGGCGATCCAACTGGGCACTTTGCGCTTGAGCAGGTTGTCCTGGCGGCGCACCCGGTATCCCGCCACCAGGTCGTATCCCTCTTCCAGTTTGGCCACCAGCCGGGGAATGTCGGCGGGGTCGTTCTGCAGGTCCCCGTCCATGCTGACGATGACGTCTCCGCCGGCCAGGTCGAAGCCCGCCTGCATGGCCTGGGTCTGGCCGTAGTTCCGCGCCAGCCGGCCGAACCGGACATGGGGTTCGGTCGCCGCGATCCTCTCGGCGATCTCCGGCGTCTGGTCCCGGCTTCCGTCATCGACCAGGACCAATTCCCACTCCGGGACGTCGGCCATGGCCGCCCGCACCGCGTTTACCAGTGGGGTCACGTTGTCTTCCTCGTTGTAGAGGGGGACGACCACGGAGACAAGAGGAGAAGCCCGCATAGCGCACATCCTGGTATATGGCTGCATGCGGCGAGAGAGGTCAGCCGCCAACGTGCTTTACACTAGGCCGGGGGTCCGTTTCCCTCTGTGCGAAGGGTCACACCGGAATTGCGATCCATCTCCCCGAATTGCGCCGGTCTCCATCCCACATTGAAGGCGTCGCTGATTCCAGACGATCCCATCCAAGGAGAAACGGGCCCTATGCTCCGTAACCTGAGCCGCCTCGAGACCGATGCATTCGATCTCCTCGTCGTCGGCGGCGGGATTCACGGCGCCGCGGTGGCGTGGGACGCCAGCCTGCGCGGGCTCCGGGTGGCGCTGGTGGAACAGCGGGACTTCGGATCGGGAACCACGGCCAACAGCCTCCGGATCGCGCATGGCGGCCTCCGCGCGATGCAACGGCTGCTGGTGGGCCGCGTCCGCCGGTCGGCGCAGGAGCAGGCCATTCTCCTTCGGCTGGCTCCCAGCCTGGTGCGGCCGTTGCCGTGCCTGGTGCCGATCTACCGGGACCGCGGCCCGTCGCCGGCGGCCTATCGCGCCGCGTTTGCGGGCTACCGGATGCTGACCGCCGATATCCACCGGCGCTTCCGCGTTTCCCTGCCTGATTCCCGGGTGATATCGCGGAACGAAGCGCTCACCTGTTTCGAAGGCCTCGAGTCCGAGGCCTTGGCAGGCGGGGCTCTGTGGTATGACGCCCAGGTGCCCGCCATCGAACGGCTGGTGCTCGGGTTCGTCGCATCGGCCGCGGAGCAGGGGGCCGCGACGGCCAACTACGTCCGGGCCCGCCGGCTGCTCCTGGAGCAGGGAAACGTCGTTGGGGCGGAAGTAACGGATCAACGCACAGGCGCCAACTGGAGAATCCGGGCCCGGTGCGTCGTCAACGCGGCCGGGCCCTGGGTTGCCGAACTGGCCGAAAGCCGGACCGGCGAGGCAGCGGGGATTCCCCGCCACTGGGCCCAGGGAGTCAACCTGGTGATCAACCGGCCGCCGCCTCCCGTCGCCATCGGGATTCGTTCCCCGTGGGGCCGGGATCGGGACCCGGTCATGGGCGGCCACCGATACCTGTTCATGGCGGGGTGGAATGGAACGACGCTGGCGGGCACCTCTTATCGATTCGCGGCCGGGAACGGACCGTCGCTGTCCCGGCAGGTCAGGGAACTGGTCGAGGAATGGAACGAGGCCAGCCCTGGTCTCAAGCTCGGCCTCGACGAAGTGAGCCATCCGCATTGCGGCCGTCTTCCGCTCCGGGACGGCATGGAGCCGGGCCGCCCGACCGCGCTGATGGACCACGGGACGGTGGTGGAGCATGGCCGACAGGGACTGCGCGGGTTGGTGACGGTCATCGGGACCAAGTTCACTACCGCTCGCCACCTCGCGGCCACTACGGTGAGTGCGGTGCAGCGGCTGCTGGGGTTGCCGGTGACGGATTCGCCGACCGACCTCGTCCCGCTCACGATCGGCGCTCCGCCGGACGGCCTGGACGGGAAGATCCGCTACGCGATTCGTGAGGAGATGGCTCAGACCCTGGAGGACATCGTGATGCGACGGCTCGAGTCCGCGCCGACCCGCTGCCCGCCGGTCAGCCAGCTGGGCCGGGTGGCCGATATTGCCGGGGCCGAACTGGGCTGGACTGAACACCAGACCAACGAAGAAATCCACCAGGTGCTGGGGCGTTTCCTGCCCGGCGGAGTGACGCGCGCCGCATGAGAATACTCGTCCTTGCTCCCCACCCGTTCTTTCAGCCCCGGGGCACGCCCATCGCCGTCCGGGAACTTCTCTATTTCCTGAGCGCCGAGGGCCACCACGTCGACGTGCTGACGTACCACGAAGGCGAGGACGTGGTCATCCCCAATTGCCGGATTATCAGGATCCCGCGCGTGCCCTTCGTGCGGGGGGTGCGTCCCGGCTTTTCGCTCAAGAAGCTGGCCTGTGACGCGGTAATGTTTCGGGCACTTCCCCGTCTGATGCGGGAGACCCGGTACGACCTCGTGCATGCCGTGGAAGAATCGGTCTTCATGGCGGCCGCAATGCGGCGACTCTTCGGGGTTCCGTATGTGTACGACATGGACTCCGCCCTGAGCGACCAGATGGTGGAAAAACACGGCGCGCTGGCGCCGATCCGGCGCTGGATGCAGCGGGTCGAGGAGGGGGCGGTCCGGGCGAGCCTCGGCGTACTGGCGGTCTGTCCCGCCCTGGTCGATAAAGCCCGCCGCTATGACGGCGACAAGCTGGTGGCCTGCGTGGAGGATTCCAGCCTGCTTGGTCCGGTCCCCAGTGAGGTGGAGCGCATCCGGCCCGACTTCGGGCCCCGATATCCCCTTTTTCTTTATGTAGGGAACCTGGAGCGCTACCAGGGCGTGGACCTGCTGCTGGAGAGCTTCGCGGAGGCGCTGGGTGAGATTCCAGCGGCCCGGCTGGCGATCATCGGCGGGCTGCCCTCGGACCTTGCCCATTATCGCCGCCGGGCGGAGGACCTGGGTCTTCGCGACAAGGTCTATTTCATGGGGCCCCGGCCCATCAGCCAGTTGGCCGGGTACCTGAGCCAGGCTGATGTGCTGGTCTCACCCCGGCTCCTGGGCAACAATACGCCGATGAAAGTTTACAGCTACCTCGATTCGGGTGTGCCTATCCTGGCCACCCGGCTGCCGACCCACACCCAGGTGCTCGATGAGACCATTGCCTGCCTGGCCGAGGCGGAGCCGTTCGCTTTCGGCCGGGCAATGGCGCAGCTCGCGATGGACCGCCCCCGCCGTGAGGCGCTGGCCCGGCGGGCCCGGCAACGGGTACAGCGGGATTTCACGCCGGAAGCCACCCGCCGGAAACTGCGCGAATTCTACGGCCGGATCAGTTCCGAGGTGACGCTGACCGAGGCGGTCGCGTCATGAGCCAGGTCGAACAGGCGCTCGCCCTCTTCAGGAAGTCGGTCCTCAAGCAGGCCAAGTTCGAGCAGATCTCGGAACTGATGGACGATCCGGGCGGCAGGGCGAACCTGGACCTGGGAGGGGACAATGGCGTGCTCAGCCTGCTGCTCCGTCAGAAGGGCGGGACCTGGAGCAGCGGCGACCTCGACGAGCAGACGGTCCGCGCCATCCAGTCGCTGGTGGGCGACCGGGTGTACCGGCTGGACGGGAAGACGCTACCGTTTCCGGATAACTCCCTGGACCAGATCGTCGTCATCGACTACCTGGAGCATGTCCGGGAGGACCGGGCCACGGTCCGGGAGTTCCGCCGGGTGCTCCGGCCCGGGGGCACCCTGGTCATCAACGTGCCGCATCCCAAACCGGGGAGCCTGCTCACCCGGATCCGGGACGCCATCGGGCTGACCGACGCCTGGCACGGCCATGTCCGGCCGGGTTACACCGAGCGCGACCTGGCGGCCCTGCTCGCCCCCGCGTTCAAGATGGAGAAGTCCCGGACCTATTCCCGCTCCTTCTCCGAGGGAATTGATACGGCCCTCAACGGAATGTACGAGCGGATCCGCGGCAGGCGGCGGGCCGTGACCCGGAAAGGCACGGTGATTACCGGCCATGAAATGAACCAGCACCGGGGAGCCTTCCGGCTGATGGCCATGATCCATCCAGTCCTCTGGCTGATCTCCCGCCTCGACCACCTGCTGGTCGGGCAGGTCGGCTACAAGCTGGTCGTGCGGGCCCGGCTGGTGGACAAGCCCGCCGAGAACAGCCGCCGCCACTCCCGTCTCGAGCAGGTTCGGGATATCGCGCCCGCCGCTATCGCGGGGTGACCACCGTCACTTTCCATGGCCTGCCATCATCCGCAAGTTGCACCGTCTCTGCACCGGCGCCGAATCGCCGTGTCGTATTGTTTCCCGGGGAAGCGTAATTGCACGCATGACTCAGCCTTTGCCGCTCCTTGGGGGCACCATTCTCGTAACCGGCGGCACCGGCTTCACCGGGTCGCACCTTGTGGCCTCGCTGGCCCGTGATTTCAGCCGGGTCCGGGTGCTCACCCGGTCGGCGGCCCGCGCCACCGGCACCTTGCCGAACGGGGTGGAGGTCATCGAGGGAGACATCACCGACCCCTCGGTGGTGGACCGGGCGGTCGAGGGATGCGAGGTAGTTTTCAACCTGGCGGCGGCATTCCGGGAACCCAAGATCACGCCGGAGCGATATACCGCCGTGCACGTGGAAGGCACCCGGCATCTGCTCGATGCCTCGATCCGCCACGGGGTCCGCCGGTTTGTCCATTGCAGCACCGTTGGCGTCCTGAGCCACATCGATAACCCGCCGGCAGACGAAACCTGGGACTACGCACCCGGTGATATCTACCAGTCCACCAAGGCGGAGGGCGAACGGCTGGCGCTGGCCTACGCGCGGGAGAAGGGCGCCCCCGTCGTCGTCGCGCGCCCGACGCCCATCTACGGTCCCGGTGACCTTCGGCTGCTCAAGCTTTTCCGGATGATCTCCAAGCGCCGCTTCGTAATGCTGGGGGACGGCGAGGTGTACTTCCACCTGGTCCACGTGGAGGATCTGGTGCGGGGCCTGCGGCTGCTGGCAGCCCACCCTGCTGCGGTGGGAGAGATCTATACGCTGGGAGGCTCCGAGTACCGAACTCTGAACGAAGTGGTCCGCCTGATCGCGGATTCGCTGGGTGTGGCGCGGCCGCGGCTGCACCTCCCCGCCAAACCGTTCCAGGTGCTGGGTACCGCCTGCGAGAGGGTCTGCATACCGCTGGGCATTTCGCCCCCGATCTACCGGCGGCGGGTGGACTTCTTCACCAAGAGCCGGGCGTTCTCGATTGCCAAGGCCCGGTCACTGGGCTACCAACCTTCGATTGACCTGCCGAGCGGGATCAGGGAGACGATTGACTGGTATCGGCAGAACGGGTTGCTTCCACCCGCATCCCAGCCGCGATCGGCCGCGCAGCTGGTGGGTGGCCATTGACCACCGACCGCCGCGCCAGGTATCCCTGATCTTCATACCAGGCGATGGTCCGTTCCACCCCGCTATCCAGGTTCACCCGGGGCGCGTAACCGAGAATTCGTCTTGCCTTGGCGATGCTGAAGGCGCGGTTGTTCCGGAAAAAGCTCATTCGCCGACGGTAGAGCGGCGGCTCCCAGCCAAAGGGCCGACACGCCAGTTCACAGACGTGGGCGAGTGCTTCCAGTGGGGCGAGCGGCAGCCGGAGGCCAGGCGAGGGCACCTGCAAATGGCGCGCGATGGTATCCACCAGGTCGCGCAGCGGGAGATACCGGTCCGATCCGATGATGAACGTCTCGCCGCCGGCGGCCGGGTGGGTGACTCCCAGCAGAAACCCCCGGGCCACATCGTCCACGTAGGCGGGATGGAAGCAGGCATTGCCGCTCCCCAGCATGATGAACCGCCGCCGCCGGATCATCTGGAACAGCTTCAGCATTCGCAGGTCGCCGGGGCCATAGATCGAGGCCGGGCGGATGATGCAGACCGGGAGACCGTGATCGCGTTCGAACTCACGGGCCCGGCGCTCGGCGAGAGCCTTGGTTTCCTGGTAAACATCTCCCGGGTTGAGCGGCGAATCTTCGTCGGCCGGCGCATCGGTGACATCGCCGTGGACGCCGATCGTACTGCACAGGGCGATCCGCGACACCCCGGCCCGCGCCGCGGCCTGGAGGATATTGTCGGTGCCGCCCACATTGATGGCGTGGGCCTCGTGATCGGTCCGCGCTTCCCTGAAGTTGGAGACCGTGTGGACCACGATGTCCACGCCAGCCACCGCCCGCTCGACCGCCTCCCGGTCGCGGATGTCGCCCCAGGCGATGTGATGGCCGGCCGGATGGGCGTAGCCGGACGCCCGGCTGCCCTGCCGGTTGAAGATCCGCACGTCGATCCCCGCCCCGGCCAGCTCCCGAACTACGGCCGAGCCGAGGAACCCGAGCCCGCCGGACACCAGGGCCCGGGTCATTGGCAAACACTCCGGAGCACCGCGTCGGTTACCTCCGCCCTCCGGTCCCAGGAGTGTTCCTCCCGGACGGCCCGGGCGCCGCGGTCGCCCCATGCCTGCCGCTGCTCTTCATGGGCGGCGACGCGGGCGACCCCGCGAGCCAGCTCGGCCGGGTCGTCCTGGCTCACGATGATGCCGCAACCGTGCTGCCGGACCACATCGGCCTGGCCGTGGTAGTCCGTTACGATAGCCGGCACACCGCAGGCGAGGGTTTCGTACAACTTGAGCGGAGACATGCCGGTCTCGGTCCGTCCCGGCACCGCGGTCTTGAGCGAGAGCCCGGCGAGGCTCCCCGCGACCAGCCCGGGTACATCGTGATAGGGCACGACGCCGAGGTAGAGTATCCGGGCATCGGTCCGCGCGGCGGCCTCGACCCGGTGTCGCTCATCGCCATCGCCGGCGACCACCACCGCCACATCGGCGGGCCACTCCGGTTGGCGAAGCGCGGCGAGCAGCAACTGCACACCCTGCCACCGGGCCAGCAATCCCACCAGGATCACGTAGCGGGGTGGTGTGCTCATCGTGGTCGGTGCCCCAGGATGGAAAAGGTCAATGTTCGCGCCGTTGGGGATGATGGTGATCTGCCGGCCGGGCGCCTCCCGCCGGAGCCATTCCGCCAGGCGGGGGGTGACCGCGATCAGTGCCGAGCTGCGCCGGTACTGCACCCGCTGGAGGGCACGCAGAATCGGTGCCAGCGGACGCAGCCACGGCTTGGCCACCAGGCGGTCGCTGTGGGGTCCGTTCACCTCCTGCACCACCGGGATTTTCCGGAGCCTGGCCCAGAGGAAGGCGGGGAGGGCGAGGGCATCGGCACGGATGTACATTGCGTCGGCGCGGGGTACTCGGCCCAGCCAGAGGGCGATCTGGGGTTTGAGATAATGCCAGAGGAAATAGAGCCGGCTCCGCGGACGCGACCGGTCGGCCTGGATTTCCCGCAGGTCCACCACCCAGCCCCGACGTTCCAGCCCCCGGATGATCTCGTGCACGTGGGCATGGCTGGCCTGGCCCTGGACCGTCTGTTGCAGGCACACATACACCAGCGTCTTCCGGTCGCGGGGTGCGCCGGGCACGGGAGATCCGCTCCGGGCGGGGGCGGCTGGGGGCTGGGTGACGCTCATGGCTGTTTTTCCGGAGACGAGATGTCCGCACCAATGTGGCACTGCCGCCCCCTCGGGCTGAGTGACCCATCGCACATCCGGGTGCTCCGGAAGAGCGCATGGTTGCTTTGATGGAAACCACGCCGCCGCCGGACCGGGACCGGCTCTTCCGAACCGACCACCTGACTCGCAACCTCGCCGCTCGTTCGGTGCGGGGCGGGGCAGTCACGCTGCTGGCCCAGGGTCTCCGGCTGGCGATCCAGATCGGATCGACCATGGTGCTGGCCCGGCTCCTGGTGCCTGGTGATTTTGGTCTCATCGGGATGGCGATGGCCATCACCGGTTTCATTGCGCTCTTCCGGGACCTGGGGCTGTCGCAAGCCACCGTGCAGCGGGACTCCATCTCGCATGCCGATGTCAACGCGCTGTTCTGGGTCAACGTTGGGGTGAGCGTGGTGCTGACACTGCTGGCTGTTGCACTGGCGCCCCTGCTGGGTTGGTTCTACGGCGACAGCAGGGTTACCGGGATCACCATGGCGCTCGGTGTGGGATTCCTCTTCGGTGGTGTGGCGGTGCAGCACCAGGCGCTGATCGACCGGCAGATGCGGTTCACGTCGCGGGGCGCGGTGGACGTGGGCTCGCTCGCCGCCGGCGCCGTCGCCGGTATCGCGGCGGCGCTGCTGGGGGCGGGGTACTGGGCGCTGGTGGTGCAGACGCTGGTGATGACGCTCGCGTCCTCCATCGGGTACTGGGGGCTCTCCCGGTGGCGGCCCGGCCGGCCGGCCTGGTCTCCGGAGGCCAGGTCCCTGCTGCACTTCGGCGGAAACCTTACCGGCTTCCAGGTGGTGAACTACCTTGGCCGCAACCTGGACAATCTGCTGATCGGGCGGTTCTGGGGGGCCGGGCCGCTGGGACTGTACACCCGCGCCTATCAGCTCCTGATGCTTCCCATTCGGCAGGTCAATGGGCCGCTCGCCGCGGTCGGCTTGCCCGCCCTGGGCCGCCTGCGGCATCAGCCGGAGCGGTATCGCGGCGTTTATCTCCGGGTGCTGGAGAAGATCTCGCTGCTCACCATGCCGGGGGTGGCGCTCCTGATCGCCACTTCCGACTGGGTGATCCGCCTGGTCCTGGGACCTGGCTGGGAAGGCGCCGCCGCCATCTTTACCTGGCTCGGGGTCGCCGCGCTGGTTCAGCCGGCGGCGAACACCACCGGCTGGCTGTTCATTTCCCAGGAACGGGGCCGCGACATGTTCCGGTGGGGCCTGATGGGCACGGCCATCTCGGTCGCTGCCATCGTCGCGGGCCTGCCGTGGGGCGCCGTCGGAGTCGCGGCGGCCTATGCCATCAGCGATATCCTCCTCAAGACGCCGCTGCTCTTCTGGTGGGTGGGCCGGAGCGGGCCGGTGACGGCCGGTGATCTCTACCGGTCGCTGGCGACGCCGGGCCTCGCCGCGCTGGCCACCCTGGGCAGCATCGTCGTGCTTCGCACCTACACCACCATCGCGAATCCGGCCGCCGGGCTGGGTCTCTCCCTGCTCGCCGGGATCGGGGCCAGTCTCGTCGTTCTGTGGCTCACTCCGGGAGGCCGGGCCGCGCTCCGCGACATGCGCCACTTCGGCAGCCTGCTCGGCGCTCGCCGAATAGAAGCATGAAGTTCGCGTTCGTAGTGGAGCGGTTCCCCAGCCTCTCCGAGACCTTCGTACTGGGCCAGATGGCCTGGCTGATGGACCGCGGCCACGAGGTCCGGGTGTTCGCCACTCGCCGCGGCACCGATACCAAGGTGCATCCGGACGTGGACCGATTGCGCCTGGTGGAGCGTACCCGTTACGCCCGGCCCTTCTCCGGCGGACACCACCGACGCCAGGTTCGGCTGGGGGCGTTTCTCGTCGGCGAGGTGGTACGGGCACGGCTTTCACCGGTCGCGCTGGCGGGTGCGGTGCGGCGCTCCGGCGCCCGGGCGCTGCCGGTGTGGACCTACCCCCCGGGCGAGACGCGCTTCGATGCCATCATCGCCCACTTCGGCCCCAACGGCGTCCACGCGGCCGAGATGCGGCGAGCCGGCATCCTTGAGGGTCCGCTGGCAACGTTCTTTCATGGCTATGACATGAACCCGCGCCGCCCGGCGGTGCGCCGAGGCTACCAGGGCCTGTTTGACGCGGGAGACTGGTTTCTGCCGGTGAGTGAATATTTCCGGGAACGCCTGCTCCGGTGGGGCGCGCCGGCCGCCCGCACGAAGGTCCATCACATGGGCGTCGATCCCGACGAGTTCCGGGTGGTGCCGCGCCAGCTGGACGACGGCCCGATGCGGTTGCTCTCCGTGGCCCGGCTGGTGGAGAAGAAGGGGCTGGAGTACGGGATCCGCGCGGCCGCCGAGCTGGGTCGTGCGGTGCACTATACCATCGTCGGCGATGGCCCGGAGCGGCCCCGGCTGGAGGGCCTGATCGACGCATTGGGCGCCCGCGACCGGATCGAGCTCGCCGGGTGGCAAACCCAGGATGCCGTGGCCGCCCTCCTGGCCCGGGCGCATCTCCTGCTGGCTCCCAGCGTCACGTCGGCCGATGGAGAGGAAGAGGGTATTCCCGTCGCCCTGATGGAAGCGATGGCCACCGGGCTGCCGGTGGTGAGTACCCGGCACAGCGGGATCCCGGAACTCATCGAGGACGGTGTCTCCGGCCTGCTGGTGGCCGAGCGCGACGCGCCGGCCCTGACGGCGGCTCTCCGGCGGCTCCGCGAGGATCCCCGGCTGATGGAGCGCCTGTGCCGGGGGGGGCGAAGCACCGTCGAGCGGTCCTTCAACAGCCATATCCTTCATCCCCGTCTGCTGGAACTGCTGCATGCGGCTGCCTGACTTCCTCATTATCGGCGCCCAGAAGTCCGGCACCACGTGGCTGGCCGATCAGCTGGGCCTCCACCCGCGGGTGTTCATGGCCCCGGACGAGATCCACTTCTTCGATAAAGCCTCCAACGTAAGCCGGGGCCTGGAGTGGTATGCCCGGCATTTTGAACGGGCGCAACCGGGCCAGCTCGCCGGCGAAAAGACGCCCGACTACCTCTGGGCCAACGGGGACGGCGCCGAGGGGCACCTGCCGGACGTGCACCTGAAGCTCCACGAGGCGCTGCCCGGCGCCAAACTCATCGTGGTGCTGCGAAACCCGGTGGCGCGGGCGCTGTCCGCCCTCACCCACCTGGTGCGCACCCGGCGGATCGCGCCCACGCACGAAGTGGACAGCCTGCTCCTCGGCAAGAAGCATCACCTGATCCGCGGGCACGGCGTGGTGAGCAAGGGCTTCTATTACCGCCAGCTCATCGCCTATGAACAGCTGTTTGGCCGAAGCCAGATGCTGGTGCTGATTTTCGAGGAGGATATCGCGCAGGCACCGGAACGCGGGCTGGATACCGCTGGTGCGTTTCTGGGGATTCCGCCGATGGCCCCGGTCCAGTCCCGGTCGGTAAGCCAGAACGCTTCGCGGCGATCCCGGCTTCGGCTGATGGCGGACTACTATTTCCCGCCGGCCCGGCCGGTGTCGCGGATGCTCGACCAGGTACTGCCGGCCTGGAAACCGGCGCCCACCAGCCGCACGATGGACGAACTGGAGCAGACATACCTGGGAGAGAACGAGAAGCTTTTCACGTGGCTGGGCCGCCCGATGCCGCATTCGTGGAAACGGGCGCCGGCCGTATCGGCGGAGCCGAGCGGGGTTACGTCGTCGCGGGGGCCGGCTCGGCCGCCGGATCGGGGCCGGCCGGGCGGAGGCTGTTGAAGAGCGCCAGGTGCCGGGCCGCGGCATGGTCGAGGCCAAAGTCCCGCTCCACCATCTGGCGGCCCACCCGGCCCATCTCCCGGGCCTGCCGCGGGTGCCGCAGCAGTTCGGCCATCGCCCGGGTCATGGCCACCGCATCGCCGATCTCCACGAGATAGCCGTTCCCGCCGGTCCGAATCAGCTCGCCGGTGCCGCTGGTTCGGGTACCGATGGAGGGCAATCCCACCGCCAGCGCCTCCAGCAGGGCAATCGAGAGCCCTTCCCGCTCCGAGGGAAGCACGAAGACATCGGCCGCCTGCAGCCAGGGCAGCACGTCCGCCTGCCGGCCGGCGAAGGTGACCGTATCACTCAGCAGGTGATGCGCGACGAATTGCCGCAGGTCGGCCTCGACGCCCAGGTTGGGACTGTTCTCCCCCACCAGGACCAGGTGGGCGGACTTGTCCATCGCCAGCAGGTGGCGCCAGGCATCGAGGAGCGTCGCCAGGCCCTTGTGCCGGTGCAGCCGGCCGCTGAACACGAAGATGAACGCCTTCCGGGGCAGGCCAAGCCGGTCGCGGAGATCGTACGCTTCCTCCCGGCTGACCGGCTGGAAACGGGCCAGGTCCACGCCGTTGGGGATCCGGGTCATGCGCTCGGCCGCAAAACCGGCCTCGAGAAACTCCGCGGCGATATCCTCCGAGATGGCGACAAACTTGTCGGCCCGCTGGAGCAGGGCATCGCGGGCGCGGAGGGTGGAGCGGACCAGCCGGGTGCCCAGCCCGCCCTTCTGGCGGTCCTGCCAGACGAACGATCCGGAGATTTCCCCGGTCTGCTCGGCGCGGAGCACCACCGGTTTCCCCAGTGACTTGCCCGCCAGGGCGGCGACCATGCCGAGGATCCGGAGCCCCCAGACGTAGATCAGGTCGTACTCCTGGCGGTGGCGAAGGAGGTAGAGCAGGACCGGTCCCAGGGTCAGGTACTTGCCGGTGCGGGGAAAGCGGGACGGCGCCAGCCGGATGATCTTCACCCCGTCTATCACCTGCTCCGGGTCCAGCGTGGCATGCTGCCGCCGGGTGACCACGGTGACCGCGGTGCCCCGCTGCACCAGCTCGCGGGAGAGAGCCAGCCCGTAGGTGCCGACGCCGCCGCCCAGCGGATAGAACGACTCGGCGAGAATCAGCACCCGCATCAGTCCGCCGCCGGTCCGGCCGCGACGCCGCGATAGAGCTGCTCCAGCCGGGCGGTGTAGCTGGCGATCGAGAAGCGGGCGGCTTCTTCCCGGCAGCCCTGCCGCAGCCGGTCGAGGAGAAACGGTTCATCCAGCACCCGGAGCAATGCCACGCCCAGCTTGGCGGCGTCGCCCGGGGGCACCAGCAGGCCGCTCTTGCCCTCGGCCACCACCTCGGGGAGCCCGCCCTCGCGGGATGCGACCACCGGCACGCCGCCGGCGATGGACTCGATCGCCACGTTGCCGATGCCCTCTTCCAGTGAAGGCACCACGGAAATCGTGAAGAGCTGGACGAAGGCTTCCGCGTCAGGGCGGAAGCCGGTGAAGATGACCCGGTCCACGATGCCCAGCCGCCGAGCCTGCGCCTTGAGATCCTCCTCGAGGGGACCGTCTCCCACGAGGACGAGGCGGGCATCGGGATAGCGGGTCAGCACCTGGGGAAACGCTTCGACGAGATAGGTGATGCCCTTGGCCGGGTAGAAGCGGGTGACGGCGCCGATGATGGGCCAGACGCCTTCCAGCCCGAGCTCGGCGCGGATCCGTTCCAGGTGCTCGGGCCGGACCGGTTTCATCGTGTAGGTGGAGACCGGGTTATGCACGGTCACCACCTGGCCGGGGGCGAACCCCATGCGCCCGATGGCGAAATCGCGCAGGCTATCGGAGTTGGCGATGGCGAGCGCGGTGCCGGGCGCGAGGACGCGGTTGATGCGCTCCATGTACCAGGGATAGGGCCGCTTCTGGTACTTGCTGTGGTGGGTGCGGACGTGGACGATCGCGGGCCGTCCGGTGATCTTCGCGGCCAGCCGCCCCAGGGTATCGGCCTGGAAGTCGGTCACGTGGACCACGTCAATCTGTTGCTGCCGGATGATCCGGACGATCTCGCCCAGGGGCCGGAGACTGAACCGGCCGGCGCTCATGAAGCGAAGCGGGACGCCTTCGGCGTTGAGCCGCTCCCCCAGCGCCTCCGGGGCGCGGAGCACGCAGCTGGTGACCTCGACCCGGCTGGGATCGAAGCCCATGGTCATCTCCACCATCATGCGGCCGGCGCCGTGGAGGGCGTGGCCGTAGCCGATGTGGTCGCCGACGATGAGCACCCGGACGGCCCGCTCGGCGAGCGGGCGCCGGGTCGTGGCCGCGGTCCCGGCCGCCGGGTGCGCGGGGGCCGCTTCGGGTCGTGGACGATCTCGCGCGGGCTCGCGCGGTTTCAGGGCCGAACTCATCGTGACCGGTGTCCAGACGGCTAAGGGAGAACCAGTATTGCAGTTGCGGGACGGGGGGGCCGTGACTGGCCTCACGCGCTGCAAGGGGGCAAGAGGGTCAGGGGGCCAGGGGGCACGCCGAGTGGGTCAGGGGGACAGTGGGTCAGTGGGACGGTGGGACGGTGGGACGGTGGGACGGTGGGACAGTGGGACAGTGGGACAGTGGGACAGGACCCATCTCTTTGGTTTCCTTGCCCCCTTGCCCCCTGACCCCCTTGCCCCCTTAAGTATCGCTCTCAGTTACGCTTGGGCCGGTTGCTCCGGGGCGTCCACGGGGTTAGGATTGTCGGTCGCCGGAGGCGGGTTTTCCGGCGGACGATCCCGAGTAGCTCAGTTGGTAGAGCAGGTGACTGTTAATCACCGGGTCGGGGGTTCGAGTCCCTCCTCGGGAGCTGAGTGAAGACAACGAGTTAGTCACTGGATCATAACGGGTTAGCCTCTTTCGGCTGACCCGTTTTCGTTTCGAGGATATGGAGCGTTGGTGGGCCGTCTTAGTGGGGGTCGGGGGGGCGAGGAGAGATCCTGGAGGGTCGCCGATGTCAGAGGATCGCAGGCCTCTATCGCTTTGCTCTAGTGCGGGGTACACTGGGCTTCACGTCCCCTACTCCACAAATGGACCGCCATGAACCGGGTTTGCAGCCTCGCCGTTGTCAGCGCCTCTCTCATGTGGGGATGTGCCAGGGATATGAGCGCCCCGGCCGCCGACCCGTCTTTCGAGAGGCCAAAGTTTTCCGTGACCATCCTCGGGTGCGACGACGCCGGAGTTGGAGACAATTCAATCCACTTGGCTGGCGGCTTGAAGAAACCCTGGTCGTGCGGAACGGTCATCCAGGTATCTGGGCCAGCCAGTCGGGCGGGGGACATTCAGGCTGCCACTGCGGCATGGAGCGGCGCGCTGAAGCACATCTCGGTTACCGGGATGCCTCGGCCTGACTGGACGCCCGGCACGGGCCAGGTTCAGGTAGTTGTCATAGCCGGTCCCAATCCCAATAACCTCTGGTGTGGCGCGGTCAACGATCCGCCGGCGAACATATTCATGTACCCTCAGGGTCATTCCAGTTGTACGAACAACCCCGGCGACTTCTTGACTATTCTGACCCACGAAATGTCCCACGTCATGGGGTATAATTCAACGCTGGAAGGGCCGAACGTGGTTCCGGGAAACTGCGCGCTCTACCTGCCCGCTTCGGGGTCGATCTGCCAGCACGAGATCGAGTACTTGTACGCGGCCTATTTTCCCTCCTCGCCGGTCCATCCTGTAGGCACCGACTTTTGGTCACGGCGCTTTGTCACGGGGTTGCAGGTGACACCAACCAGCGTGACGGTTCAGGCAACGCAGACGGCGGCGGTGACTGCAAACGCCCTCTTGTTTGGCCGGCAGATTGCTCCCTCTTCCGCGCCACTGGGCGGCGCGGCGATTCAGTGGAGTAACGACTTCCCGGCGATCTCTTCGGTGAACTCCGGCGTCATCACTGGCCTCAGTACTGGCAATGATACAGTCCGGGCTAAGGTCACCAGTGGTCTTGGAACGTACAAACTGGGAACTGTTATGAGTTCGGCGGGTCAGCCAATTCCGGTAACCGTTACTGCAGGCCCTCCGCCCGGCACCGGCTTTCGGGTCACTGCAATAACCGGGGCGCCACATCCCATTACCTCGACCCCGAACATCTACTCCCTCACAGCCAGTGTGACCCAGCAGCCGGCGGGCACTCTTCAGATCAAGTGGAAGATTGTTTACAGTAACTTTCCCTCCGACACAATCCGAGTGGACTATGGCCCCAATAGCTACGCGCTCAATACGTCTTCAGGTTCCTACTCGGTCAGAGTCTATGCGACTCCGAGAAGCGGGAGCGGGACCTCGTGGGTCTATGGGGCTGAAGGTATTCAGGATTTTCCGGTCTGCACCGGTGGTGGCGGAGGCGGAGGCGGAGATTTAGTCGAGATGCCAGTCGGTGAAGACAACGATGCGGTGGCAGGGTGCTAGTATGAGATCTCTCTGTTTAGTGCTTCTTGCAACAGTTGCCGGCTGTGATGGCGACGGGCCGAATGGCCCGCCGGCCCTACGCAATAAGATTGCTTTTCTGTCAGATCGCGATGGTTTCTCCCAACTCTACACCATGAATACCGATGGCACCGGTGTCCGTCTGATCCCGGTCACTGCGATTATTGGACCTGTGAGCGACCCGGCGGTTTCTCCCGATGGCGAAAAGATCGCTTTTCGCGTTTACGGAGACATCTGGGTTATGAATGCCGATGGTTCGGGGCAGGAGAACTTGACCAACAACCCAGCTAATGACGCATTCCCATCCTGGTCACCGGACGGCGATAAGATTCTATTCGGCTCCGATCGGGATGGAAACAGTGAGATTTACGTCATGAACGCCGATGGAACCAATCCCGTGAATCTAACCAATGATCCGGGGTACGATAACAGCGGTTCATTTTCGCCTGACGGCACTCGCATAGTTTTTGGTTCGCACCGGGACGGCAATGGAGAGATTTACGTCATGAATGCCGACGGGACGAATCCTTCCAACCTTACCAACGATCCGTCAGTGGATGGACTACCAGCATGGTCGAGTGACGGCACCAAGCTGGCCTTTCTTAGTACGCGAAACGGCGGGAATCTCCTTTTCACGATGCTGGCAAACGGCACGAATGTTTTCCCCCTGAATACTCTGGGAATGAACGCGACGTTTCCTGACTGGTCGCCAGGCGATTCCCTAATCGCCTTCGAGGGCGGGGGCACCAATTCAGAGATTCAACTGATTCGCCCAGATGGCACCGGACTGAGAAACTTGACCCAGAATAGTGCTCAGGACCGCATGCCATCGTGGAGCCCTTCACGGTAAGAAACGTCAGGATCACGGCTTTGTCTTTGCTGGCCACTCAGCACCCCTCGATCTTCGGAAGAAAAAGCTGCGGCACTTTCACCTTCCGGACGGTGAGGACAACGATGCCGTCTAGGGGTGTTAGATGAAATCCGGGCCGCTCAATACGCCCGGGATGAATGCGGGGTTTCCTCAATGGTCTCCGGGCGGCATGGTGATAGCCTTCGAGGGGCTCGGCACGAACTCGGAAGTTCAATTGATTCGCCCAGATGGCACCGGGCTTAGAAACCTTGCCAAGAACAGTGCTCAAGACCGCATGCCATCGTGGAGTCTTCACGATAGTACGCTGTTTGATATGGCGTGTGCCAGCCTGATAGCGTAGTCCAGGGGGCGTCACGGGGCGTTCGCATGACCTGCCGGGAGCCGCGAACGGCTCGTCAGGCCTTCCCGATCGCTGTATGTTCCTCCCCATGCGCATCGCCATCATCTTCGACACCCCCTGGACCGGCTGGTCTATCGCCCAGCACTGGGCCCAGATGGAGAAAGAGGTCGCGGCGTGGGACACCCACGAGCCGGAGATGGAATACCAGATCGCCGATGCGCTCCGGCAGCGGGGTCACGAGGTATCGCTGGTGGGGGTGCACGACGATATCCAGGCGCTGGCCGCCGGCCTGGCGGAGGTAAAGCCGGACCTGGTGTTCAACTGCGCCGAATCGTTCCACGGCAACGCGGAGCTGGACTACCTCTACGCCTCGGTGGTCGAGGCCGAGGGGTATAACTACACCGGCTCGCCGCCGCTGGCGCTCCTGGTCACCCGCAACAAGGCGATGAGCAAGAAGGTGCTCGCCTACCACGACATCCAGGTGCCCGGCTTCGCCACCTGGCGGCCGGGCGAGCGGGTGGGCAAGGCCACCGACCTCCGCTTCCCCCTCATCGTCAAGCCGCTCCAGACCGACGCCTCGGCGGGGATCGCGCAGGCCTCGGTGGTCTCGGACCGGGCGGCGCTGGTCGAGCGGGTGGCCTTCGTGCACCAGCGGTTCGAGCAGCCGGCCATCGCGGAGGAGTTCATTGACGGGCGGGAGCTGTACGTCAGCCTGGTGGGCAACGGCGACACGCTGGATATCCTCCCGATCACCGAAATGGTCTTCGACCGGAAGAAGACCCGGCCGGAGGAGCGGATCGCCACCCAGAACGCCAAGTGGGACGAGGCCTACCGGGGCCGGAAGGGGATCAAGAACGTCTTTGCCCGCCCGATCTCCCGGGCTGGCCGCAAGCGGATCGAGGAGATCTGCCGCACCTCCTACCGGGCGCTCTGGCTCCGGGACTATGCCCGGCTCGATGTCCGGCTCACCGACAGCGGGGAGGTCTGGGTGATCGAGGCCAACGCCAACCCCTTTGTGAGCTGGGGTCACGACGTGGCCAACGCGGCGGAGAAGGCGGGCATGGAGTATTCCGATTTCATTGACCGGATCGTCCGCGAAGCGGCGGCCCGTGGCTAGCGCCCGCCGGCCGGTCCGGCGTCACCGGGAGCCGCTGCCCCGGCCGGAATTGCGCTGCCGCTGCGGCCAGCCGCTGCAGCGGTTCTGGGCGTTCTGTCCCCAGTGCAGCCGGGAACTGGTCTGGGGCGACGCCGGGCAGGTGACCGGCGCCGAGTGTTACAACTGCGGCTGGGTGGTGAGCGACAGCCACTCGTTCTGCCCCTGGTGCGGCGTGGATATCTACGAGGAAGGCGCCTCGAGCGAGGAGCCGCTCAAGGCGCCCAAGGGGTTCCGGATGGACGCCCGCTGCGACTGGGGCTGCGGCGGCGGGGTACAGTACCCCATGCCCTCCTGCCCCTGGTGCAACCGGGACCAGCACTGGAACGAAGATGCCAAGTTCGAAGGCAACTGCCCCCACTGCTCCCGCGGGGTGGACGACTGGATGAACACCTGCCCCTGGTGCGGGCTCGATGCCACGGGACGGGCCCTGATTCCCCGGGCCCTGACCCGGGTGCGGCGGCTGCTCCTGGTCTCCCGCATTTCGGACTGGGGCTACCGGATCCTGCTCCGGCCCGGCATCTCCGGGGTGGATCCCAAGTACCCCAAGATCGTGGAGATCGAGCAGCGGTACGTGGTGGGGCAGCCGACCCGGGAAGAGATCCCCTGGACCATGCTGGTGGGGCTCATTACCCACGAACTGGGCCACAGCTTCCTCTATCATCACTGGGCCTGGACCCGCACCGAGCGGTTCCGCCGCGCCTTTGGCGAGGTGGACAAGGCCTATCGCGGGATGGACGATACCTGGGTGTACTTCCAGCGGAAGCAGATCGCCATCGCGCCCACCAACCATGTCACGGTCTATGCCTCCCGGCATCCGCAGGAGGATTTTGCGGAGACTTTCCGCTTCTACGTGACCCGGCGCGGCAAGCTGCGGGAGCTGTTCTCGGAGTTCGGGCAGAAGCGAAAGGGCGTGCAGGTTTACGAGAAGTTCCTGGCCTTGAGGGATTATCTGCGGCAGTTGCGGGGGTAGAAAAAGGGGGTCAGCGGGCAAGGGGGCCAGGGGGCAACGGACTATTCTCAAGCTTCTTCTTTTTCGTGCCTTCGTGATCAGGCAGAGCTGAGACCGGTATTGCTCGGGATTTCCTGGCAGCCCTCACTGCCCGGGATTCGGCGCATCCAGCAGCTTCACGTTGGTGCGGGGGTAGCTGCCGATGATCCTGCCGGTGTGCTCCGGTTTCGCCGTTTCCACCGCCATGGCCTCGATCAGCCGGCTGGACCACATGCGGCGTTCCCGCGCGGCCACCAGGTAGCGGACGGTGCAGTTGGTCCAGGCATCGGTGAGCGAGAGATAGACCTGCGGCTCAACCGCCACGTCCCAGGCCAGCCCGGTATTGAGCAGCATGTCCTTGTACTGCCGGGCCGGTACTTCCATGGCCTTGCCCAGCACCTCGGCCGCCACCCGCCGCACCACCGTGATCGTATAGGGCAGGTCCGACTCGTTGGCGACCCCGAAGGTGACTTCATCCCAGACGTACGGAAAGTCGCCGGTGTAATTGATGATGTTGGAGCGGAGGACCTCGGAGTTGGGAAAGGTGATCAGGGCGCCGGTGGGCTGGGCCGCCTGGACCGCCTTGCCGGGGCCGCCCGCTTCCCACACCGTCGTGGTCAGCAGGTCAATCCGGTACACATCGCCGAAGACATCGCCCACCGCGATCCGGTCGCCCACCCGGTAGTGCCCCTTGAACGAGTTGATGACCCAGCCGGTGAAGCTCTCGATGGGAGACTGCAGAGCCCATGAAAGGGCGAGACCGATCAGCCCCAAAGACCCGATGAGGGTCCGCACGTCGCCCGCGATGACGCTCAGCGCCACCCCAAACGCGAGCAGCCAGATCCCGATGCCCGCCATGACGGCAAAGGCGTCGGCCCGGGCGAAGCTGTGAAAAGCCCGCCGGAGCAGGGGCCGAAGCAGCCGGTTGAATCCGCCGGCCAGCAACAGGATGACGACCGCGATAGCGATCTTGGGCAGCAGGGACTGGAACCCGCGGGCAAGACCGCGAATGGTCCCGGTGGCTTCCCGAACGGCCTGCCGGGTGTCGGGGGACGCGGTGTCGGCGGCCGCCGTGATGGCCGAGGAATCGGCGACGGCCGGGGCGGAATCCTGGCTGGCCGGCGCCTGGACCGGGGCCCAGATCAGCACCAGGAGGGCGACGAACGCGATGGCCATCCGGCTGCCCCGCCGGAACTTAGCCAGTTGCCGCGTGGCCTCGCTCCGGGCCCGGGTCACGCCCGGACTGGGCTGGGTCGGGACGGGGCGCAGGCTGCGTGAGGGTTGAGGGGGCATGCTGGAACTTAGGCGGACCCCCCGCCGAAGCAATCAGCTTCCTTCTTTGTCCTCCGGCGTTTCCGGCTTGCGGGAAAGCTTGAAGGGAAGGCCGTCGCCGCCCACCACGGAGTCCCTGGCTTCATCAATGTGCAGCACGACCTCGTCGGTTTCCTCCGCCGACACGAACCGTTCGAAGCGCACCGCACCCGCCGGTCCTCCGGTCCGGACCAGGATCCGGGCCCCCGCGCGGCTCACCCGGTCGAACTCGACGACATCGCTCGTCCCCGCGATGCCGAAGACCCACAACTCTTGCATCACATACGCGTAATAGTCGCCCGCGTACTCGGCCAGGGCGTCCCGCCGGGCGGTGAGTGCCCGCACCAGCGGGTCCTGTTCCGACGTGAGATAGGATTCCGGCAGCGACCGGACGGCGGCCGCGATCACCGAGTCGCTCAATGCGGCCTGCAGCTCCCGCGCGGTGGCCACGAAATCCTCCCGGGTCAACCGGTTCAAGACATGGTGATCGATGGTCGTCGCCTGCTCCGCCAGCCGGCGAATCGGGGGGAACTCGTCGGAGAAACCGACGTACCGCGGCAGGAACATGCTGGACAGCTTGGCCAGTACCCCGTCCATCCGCGCGAAAGCCCAGTCCCGGTCCTCGGGGATCGCCCGCCAGCGGTTGCCGACCCGGGCCCACCGCCACTGCCCGGAATGCCGGTCCCAGTCGCCCACCACGAGGTCCAGCAGGCGAATCCGAAGGAAGTAGCGGTCATCGAATCCGGATTCCGGGTTCTGGAGCAGGTCCTTGTACATGTCCTCGCTGCTGCTGATCTCGGCGTGCCCCCCGAACCCCGGCCGCTTGCCGCTGCGCTCCTCGGCGTGCATCGAGAACAGCCCCACCCGCCCGGCAAAGAGCGGCCGGAACTCCCCCAGCCGGGCATCGTTGGGCATCACCACGGGCACCGGGCGGGGCGCGTCGATGCCGGCGGCCTGCTGCAGCCGGGCGACGACGACCGCCCCAAACGGAAACTGGGCCGCCATCTGGTCATCGAGCAGGTCGGCGATGGCGCCTTCCCGCATCCAGCGCGGAAGCACCCCGGCGGGGTTCTTGACGATGGGCCGGAATTCATACTCGAGGCCGTCGCGGCCCAGCAGGCGAAGCCCGACGGTCTGCTGCCCGCCGGTGATCTTCTGGGGGTGGAGTCCGCCACCGGCACGGCCCAGGTCCAGCACCGGCAACCGCACGGGAATTCCCCAGAGATGGCGGTTCAGGTCCCCCGCGAAGAAGCGGCGGATGCGGCCCGCCGGATAGGCCCGGCCGGCGGTTACGGTAAAAGAATCGACGTTATCGAGCGCGAAGGTGTTGGTCACCGCCACCGTCGGCGCATCGCCCCCGATGGCGGGCGACGTCCGGGCCGCGGATACCCTCTCGCCCTCTTCATCGACCCACCAGGGTGTGCCGGGATTCACCGTGTCGGGTATGACCGGCGCCAGGTCCCGGGGCTGTTTCGACGGTCCAAGCAGGGATGCCGAGTACACGGTCACGAAGCTGCCGGCCCCCTCCGTGACGCAGGTGCGCACGGCGTCGTCACTCCCGGTGCACTGCTGGTATTTCTCATCCCCGGCGACCACGAACAGGTCCACCGCATCGTCCCGCCGAAAGACCAGCATCATGTAGCCGGGCTTCGACGCGCCCCAGACCAGGCCCGGCCCCATCCGGATGGAGGACATCTTGCTCCCCGCGCCGCTTACCAGCACGAAGCGGGGATCGAACTCGCCGGCGCCGGTCAGCACCTGCAGGCTGTGATCGTGTCCGCCGGCGTAGATCAGCGGCGGCTTACGGCTCTCGTCGAAAGTCCGGCGCAGGCCGGCCAGCAAGGCGTCGTAGGGCGGCGAGTTGAGGTCCTGGACCAGGGCGCCGGCCTGCTTGAGCACGTAGGCGACGCCGAGGGTGTGGTAGCCCGGGATGATGGCGCCGTGGGGGCCGGCCGAGTAGTAGGGATGGTGGGCGACCAGGACCACCTCCCGGTCCCGGGCGCCGTCGATGGTCTGGCGCAAACGGGTAAAGAACTGGTCGTGGGAATCGCGGGAGCGCTCCTGCAGGAACCAGTGGGTATCGAAGAAGACAATCCGGACATTCCGCCTGAGGTCCCGGTACACCGGGCCCGGGTCGCCTCCCGAGGGAAGCAGGGCGACCTTGGCCCCGGCCTCGCGGGCGCTGTCCAGTTGCCATTCCTGGTTGAGTACGCGGCGGAACCCTTCATCACCGGTGGTGTTGCCCCAGTCGTGATTTCCGGGAACAAAAAGCCCGATGGTGGCGCGCCGGGCCGCCTCGGTGCCGCTGACCAGGTCCACCTGGCTCCTGAGCCGGGCCGAATCGGCGGGAAAACCGGGGTCGTCCCGGTCATGCACGCCCTGGGGATAGACGTTGTCTCCGAGGAACGTCACGGTGACCGCGGAGTCGCGGCCGAGCGCGGCGGACCACCGCTCCACGTCCGCCTTCAGCGCCGCCAACAGGGGCGACTTCCCGGCCTCGGCGGCGCCCGCATCGCCAACCAGGAAGACGACGGCATCCACCTCGGCCGGCTTGGGGATCGGGACGCCGGAGAGTTCCGGAAAAGTGACGGGATCGAGATCCAGGAGGTTGGTGGCGCCAAAGACCGCAAAGAGAAACAGCCCGATGAACCCGAGCGCGCCGGCGGTTCCCACGATGAGGGGATGGCGGGGGACTCGGCTGATGCGGAGGGAGAGCACGGTTCCCGCGACCAGGAGGATCGCGCCGCCAATCACGGCGCCGGCCCAGTTGCCCACCCCGCTGCCCCAGCCCCACCCCCCGATGAGGGCGCCGAGAACCACCCCCGCGAGGAACGACGCAAACCCGACCGAGGTGGCCCAGGCCACGGAATGGGGGCGCCGGCGCCCGAGACGGTACCCGAAGAAGGCGCCCAGCGGCACCGGCAGTACCTCCCAACGGAAGGCGACCAGGTCTTCCAGCCCGAAGATGTAGGTGCCGAACTGTGCCTGGGCCACCACGATAGCCAGCGTCACCATGAATCCCGTCACCGCTCCGCCAACCACAGCCAGGAGCGCGATGGCGGCGTGAATGATCTGGAGCCGGGCGCGGTAACCCCTTGTTAGAGGGTGATTTTCGGCTTCGGTTGGGGTCGCCTGGTCGGGCGGCACAGGGTCCAAGGTCGGGCTCCGGCAAGGGTCCGCCGACAAGTTACGGTGTCCGGGCCTCAGGGAATGGTACGTATGTCACGTTTCGGCGGGCCAGGCCGTACGCAAGGGGACCTGTAGGTTGCCGGCCGCCGGCTTAGTATTCCATGACCGGTTCTTCACAGCGGGGGAGACCATGCCCGAACGTTCTCAATCACGCCGAACCTTCCTGGCCGTGGCTGGCGGAGGGGCCCTGTTCCTGCTGACCGGCCGCCGGCCCCGGCCCCAGCACCCAGACCCCCGGCCCGGCATCACGGCGAGCCGGGTCCTGGCCGCCGAGCAGCTGGCCGATTATCCAGACGCCATCTCCGCGTTCGACGCGGCGCGCCAGATTCCCCAGGTGGTTGACGGGATCCGGTGCAGCTGCGGCTGCGCCACCCGGGAAGGCTTCTACTCCCTACTCTCCTGCTACGAGGAAGACGGCATGGCCCGCCACTGCGAGGTGTGCCAGGGGACGGCGAGGCTGGCCTACCGGCTGCACCGGCAGGGAAAGACGCTGGCCCAGATCCGGGAGGCGGTGGATTTGAGGTTCAGGTAAGAAAAGGGGGCAAGAGGGTCAGGGGGCCAGAGGGCAAGGGGCCAAGGGGGCCAATGGGCAAGGGAGGGACAGCCGGACCGGAGTTCCGTAGACTTTCCGCGTGGGGGAGTGGTGATGAGACGAGGTATCGGAGTGCTGGGTGTGGCGGTACTGAGCCTGAACGCGGCGAATGGCTTCGCCCAGGTGCGGGCGAGCGAGCGCGCCCTGGTGCGGCAGACGATCAACGGGACCACGATCGAAGTTGACTACGCCCGGCCCAGGATGCGCGGGCGGGCGGGAATTTTTGGCCAGGAGGTCCACTGGCAGGAAGTGTGGACCCCGGGTGCCAACATGGCGACCACGCTGGAGGTGAGCGGGGACATCCAGCTCAACGGCCAGCGGGTTCCCCGCGGCAAGTACTCGGTCTGGATGGTCGTGCGGCAGGGCGCCTGGACCGTGCTCCTCGATTCCACCGTTGACCGTTTTCACATGAACCGGCCCGATCCGGAGCAGGTTCCGATCCGGTTCGACCTGACGCCGGAGACGCGCCCGCGCCAGGATGTGCTGACCTGGTCATTTCCCCAGATCACCAATACCGGTGGTATCCTGGCGATGCACTGGGACACCCTCTATGTCCCCATGTCGGTCAAGGTAGAGTCCCCTTATTCACTCACCGTCCGGGCGGAGGCCGCCCGGCCGATCGTCGGCCGCTACGAGATGCGGTGGCTGGGACCGCCCGAACCGGGAAGCGACGGCGGTCCCACTCTGCTGAACGTGACCTACGAGCGGGGTTCTCTCTTCTCCAGCGTCAATCCACCCCCCTTCCCTGGATACGACACCTTTGTCCTGCTCCCCCTCCGGGATGACTGGTTCATCCCCGGCTGGTGGAGGGAAGGGGACCTGTACGACGCCGATGACAGCATGGTCATGGAGTTCACGCTGGAGGCCGGAACGGCGACAGGCTTTACCATGCGGCTGAAAAACGACCAGATCATAGGGACCGGCCTCCGGGTGCAGTGACGAAGCGCGCCCCCCGGCGATTCTGAGACCTTACGACAAACCACCAGCAAGGCGGTGCACATGAGAATACTGTTTCTTACCGGAATGATGGCGGCGATGGCCGGTCTCGGGGGCTCCGAGGCCCAGGCCCAGATCAGGGCCAGTGAACGGGGCCGGGTCTGGCAGACCGTTAACGGCACGGTCATTTCTGTGGACTATTCGCGGCCCCGGCTCCGGGGGCGGAGCGGGATCCTGGGAGGACAGGCCCGGGTCGGCGAGGTCTGGACGCCGGGCGCCAACATGGCCACCGTCCTCGAGGTGAGCGACGACGTCCGGATCAATGACCACCCGGTGCCCAAAGGGCGGTACTCGGTCTGGATGGCCATCCGGCCGGGCGACTGGGCGCTCCTGCTCGACACCACCGCCACCCGGTTTCACACCCAGAAACCCGGGGAAACCGAGGTGGCGATCCGGATTCCGGTGACACCGCGCCGGGGTACTGCCACCGAGGTGCTGACCTGGTCGTTCCCGGACATCGAGTCGAAGGGCGCCATCCTGCAGTTCAGCTGGGACACGGTGACCGTCTCGCTGGCCGTCCAGGCGGGTAAGGCTATCTCGACGGCTGTTCCGGCCGAGGCGGCCCGACCACTGACCGGGCGCTACCTGATGCGGTGGATGGGGCCCCCGCGGCCGGGCATCAACCCGGCCACCAACCCTGGGGTGCCCATCAACGTCGAGGTCACCTATCGCGACGGATCTCTCTGGGCCCGGTCCACCCCGGATCCGATTCCCGGCCACAATACCATGGTCCTCCTTCACCTCAGGGATGACTGGTACACGGTAGCCCTGTGGGAGGACGGGGCCATCTTCGACGTCATGGAAGGCGTGGTGATGGAGTTTGCGCTTGCCAGTGGAAAGGCGACCGGTTTCGAGATCCGGGCCGGCAACGATTACCTGCTGGGCCGGGCGCAGCGCGCCGACTAGCGGGAAGATCCGCGCTACCGGGGGGGCAGCCGTTCCAATGCCACGATCTCTTCGGCCAGGGCGCGGGTGAAGCGATCGGCCGCGGAGTGGACCAGGTGGTCGGCGTTCTGCATCTCGCTGGCCGGGAAGGCCATCGGCTCGGTGAAGACAAGCCGCACCCTGGACCGGGGGCCGGTAACCGAGTCCAGGGCCTGTGCCACCTCCGCCAGGTAACGCTGGAACGGCTCGGCCTGGGCCAGGCGCTCATAGACGGGAGCCGAGGCCAGGTACACGTCGAAATCGTGCTGCTCGGCCAGCGCGGCGATTCGCCGGAGGCCGCGGGCGTTATCGGCGCTCAGGTGAAACCGGTCCCGGGCCAGGAAGCGCAGATGGCCCGCGAAGTCCTGCTCCACCGAGTCCGGATAGGCCACGGTATCGGCCAGGAATCCGAGGGAATCCACGTGGCGGGGTCCCGCGGCCTCTTCCGGCGCGCCGATCCGGAGCCTCGTCTGCAGGCTCCGGTTGCTGGAGTAGAGCGGGAAGTACCGCGATTCGAGGTAGGAGCGCAGTTGCCACCGCTCGAGCTTCATGGCGGGGCGCAGTTTCCGCAGGTCGAAGTATCCCACCGGCACCGACCCGACCCGCGACCAGTCGAAATCCCGGCTCCAGATATCGTACACGTGCACGATGACGACCCGGCGGGGGGCGCCGTGCCGCTCGATGTAAGTCTGCAGCATCCAGGCATCGTTCGTGGTCAGCATGTCGCCGATGGTGCAGAGGTTGATCGCGGTGCGGTCGCCCAGGGCTGGCGCCAGCACGGCGGGGTTCACCCCCTGGTTGCAACTGGAATCGCCCAGCACCAGGTCGTCCACCGGGTGGTCCAGCCGGAGCAGCATCCGCCACTTATGACCGATGATCCACCCGGCCAGGTTGCGGCCGCCTTCCAGCATCCGCGGGGCCACGAAGACATTGACCAGCAGCACCAGGACAAAGACCGCGATCCAGGTCCCCAGCAGCGCGCGCGGGGTGACCGGCTGGATTACCTCGGCCGGCAGATAGCTGGAGGGCCTGGTGGACTGGCTCATATCAGAATTGGAAGTAGATGAACTCGGTGGATTCCCGGACGCCGAACACGGTGATCCAGATGATCATCCAGGCGTACACCGGGGCCCGCCAGATGCCGGGCAGTTTGGTCAGGACCAGCAGGTCCTGCTTGAGGTACTGGAACAGCTGGACCAGGACGAGCGGCGCGGCGAAGAACAGGAAGTCGTAGAGCAGGGCCGGCGTCTCCGCGCTGGCGGCCAGGCCGGTGTGGGTAAGGATGTAGCCGATCTGCTCCACCGAGCGGGACCGGAAGATGACCCAGCCCACCAGGGTCAGGCCGAACATGATGCCCATCTTGAGCAGGGTGACGGGCCAGGTCCGGGGGCCCCGTCCCCACGGGTCGGCGTGATCGCGGTCCCACCGGAGCAGCCGGTAAAGCACCAGGATCGCGCCATGGAAGAATCCCCAGATCACGAAGTTCCAGGACGCCCCGTGCCAGAGCCCGCCCAGGATCATGGTGAGCATCAGGTTCCGGTAGGTGGGCCAGCCGGCGATCCGGTTGCCGCCCAGCGGGATGTAGAGATGCTCCCGGAGCCAGACCGAGAGCGAGACGTGCCAGCGGGCCCAGAAGTCGCTGGGGCTGAGGGCGAAATAGGGCAGCTTGAAGTTCACCACCAGCTCGAAGCCCATCAGCTTGGCGAGCCCCCGCGCGATGTCGGAGTACCCCGAGAAATCGCAGAAAATCTGGAAGGTGAAGGCCAGCACCCCGATCAGCAGGTCGGCGCCGCTGAACTGGTGGTAGTTGTCGAAGACCCGGTTGGCGATCACGGCCAGGTTGTCGGCGACCACCATCTTCTGGAAGTATCCCCAGAGAATGAGAAAGAGCCCCGCGTTGACCTGGGCCAGCCGGATGGCCCGGGGGCGGAGCACCTGGGGCAGGAGGTTGTAGGCCAGCGAGATCGGCCCCGCGATCATCTGGGGAAAGAACGCGATGAACAGGCAGAAGTCGGGGAAGCGCCGGGTCGGCTCCATCCGGCCGCGGTACACGTCAATGGTGTAGCCCATGGCCTGGAAGGTGTGAAACGAGATCCCCAGCGGCAGGATCAGCTGCAGGGTGACCGCGTCGGCCGTGAGGCCCACGCTGCCCAGGATGGCGACCGCGGTGTCGGCAAAGAAGTTGAAATACTTGAAGAAGCCGAGGATCGCCAGGTCAATCGAGATGGCGGCGACCAGGACCTGCTTCCGCCGCCGGGGCGAGGCCGACCGGTGGATCCAGAGCCCCGCGGTAAAGTCGTTGATGCAGGTAAAGAGGATCAGCAGCAGGAACCAGGCGTTCCAGTACCCGTAGAACCAGGTGCTGGCCAGGAGCAACAGCGTATTCTGCGCCCGGTGATGCCGCTGCACCAGGAGGTACAGGGCATAGACGAGTATGAAAAATCCTACGAAGACGTAGGAGTTGAAGAGCATGGCGGCAACGGTAACAGGAGGGGGGGTAGGGGATCGGTGATGTTTGACCGTTCCCCGGCCCGGGTCAGGCCCGGGGGGAGAAGCGCTCCAGGGTTTCCCGCTCGCCCGGCGTCAGACTGCCGATCCCGGTGGCGTTGATCTTGTCCAGGATCCGGTCGATCTCGGTACGGTTGACCTCGTGCATGGCGTCCCGGGGTATCTGGGACCACCGCTGCAGGTCGGCCACGGCGTTCCTGGTCTGGGCGGTGGCCTGGACGGGGGCGGCCTTCTTGCGAAATCCCCGGCCCGGTGCCCGCAGTTCCATGAACCGAAGGTAGAGGTAGCCGCCGAGAAACCCGCCCAGGTGGGCAAAATGGGCGATGCCGTCACCGCCGCTGCGGGCGCCGAAAAGCGAGAGAGCGGTCATGATGATCACCAGCCACCGCGCCTCCACCGGCAGGATGCCCCAGATGTAGATGTGGTCCCGGGGCCAGTACAGCGCGAAGGCCAGGGTGACGCCGAAGACCGCCCCCGAGGCGCCGATCACCCCGATGACGCCGGGAGTAAACAGAATGGAGAGAATCCCGCCCACGATGCCGCTGGCGAAGTAGAGCCCGAGAAAGTGCCGGGTGCCCAGCCGGCCCTCCACCCGCGGTCCGAAGAAAAAGAGGGCGATCATGTTGAACAGCAGGTGGGTGCCGCTGCCGTGGAGAAACATGTAGGTCACCAGGGTCCACGGCTCCCGCGGGAAGAGGGCGGGAACCAGTACCATGCGGTTGGCCACCTCGGGCGCCAGGCCCTGCAGGAAGTACACGGCCACCGTGCCCACGATCAGTCGAAGAACCCAGGGTGTCATGAAGGGAAGGCTAGACGGGGACGGGTGGATTGGGAAGAGTGCAGAGGGCAGAGTGCAGAGTGCAGAGTGCAGAGTGCTGAGTGATGAGTACTGAGTGGCTAGCGATCCTTTCCGGCTCCTCCGATGCGTTCCTCCAGTTCCTCCAGCGAGCGGGGCCAGTCTTCCTTGAGCAGGCGGGAGAGGCCCCGGTCGGCCATGAGCCGGCCGCCGGTCTGGCAGGTGGCGCAGTAGTTGGTCTCGTTTTCCGCGTAGCGGATCCGCTGGACCGGGTCGCCGCAGACGGGGCAGGGCAGGCCGTAGCGGCCGTGCACCGCCATTCCTTCCCGGAACGCCGTCACCTTCACCGGGAACTGGTCGCCGGTCTCTTCCCGCAGCCGCTGGGTCCATTCGCCGAGCACGGCCCGGGTGGCGCCGAAGAGCCGGGCGATAGCGTCGTCGTCGAGCTGGCGGGTAAGCCGCACGGGCGAGAGGCGGGCCCGGTGGAGAATCTCGTCGGAGTAGGCGTTGCCGATGCCGCTGAAGAGCCGGGGATCTGTGAGTGCGCGCTTGAGCGTGTGGTTCTCGCGGCGGAGGACATCGGCGAACTCGGCCAGGCTGGTGTCCAGCACCTCCAGGCCGCCTCGGTCGAAGGCATCGAGCGCCGCCTCGCCCCGAACCACGTGCAGCGACGCTCTGCGCTTGGAGCCCGCTTCGGTGATGGCCAGGGTGCCCGAGGGGAAATCGAGCGCGGCCAGCCCCAGCTTTCCGGGCGCCTTGCCGCCCCGCTGGAGCCAGCGCAGCCGCCCGGCGATCATCAGGTGGAGCACCAGGAAGAACTCGCCGTCGAAACCAAGGACGATGCGCTTGCCCATCCGCCGGATGGCCCGGACCCGGCGCCCCACCAGGTCGCCGGGCGGCGGGTCCACCGAGCGGAGCAGGAATGAGCTGGTGATGCGGATGTCGTCCAGCGGCTGGCCCGCGATCCGGGCGCGCAGGTGCTCGAGGTAGAGTTCGATGTCGGGGAGCTCGGGCATGGAGGTGAAATGTGAGAAGTGAAGTGAGAAGCGCCTACTCCTTCCCGACGGATTCCGCTACCGGAACCGGTGGGATCCGGGCCGCGATGACTTCCCGCCAGATATCCCAGGCCAGGATCAGGCCGGCCAGGATGACCAGTGCCGCGCCGGCCAGCTGGGAGAGTCCCGCCCGTTCGCCAAAGACGGGGATGGCCAGCAGGTAGGTAAACACGATACTGAGGTAGGTCAGGGTGCTGAGCGGCGCGGCCCGGCTGAGCGAGTAGGCCCGGGTCATGGCCAGCTGGCCCAGGCCACCGGCCACACCGGTCCCGAGAAGGAATAGCCAGCCGTGGAGGTCGGGCGTGACCCATACGGGCAGCGAGATCGCGAGGTTGGCGGCGGCCGCAACCAGGGAAAAATGCAGCACGATCGCCTCGCTGCTTTCCGTGGGCCCGATCTTCCGAAGCCACATGAGCGCGAAGGCGTAGGCCAGGGCGCCGAAGGTGGCGATGGTCGCGACATCGGCGGCGGACTCAAAAGTAGGATGTACCACCCCGATGACCCCGACGAACGCCACCGCGACGGCGAGATATATGTGCCGGGCCACCCGCTCGCCCAGCAGGGGCCCGGAGAGCAGGGCCACGAAGACCGGCCCGGTCGCCCCCAGGGTGATGGCGTCGCCGAGGGGGATGCGGGGCGAGGTGACGCTGAAGAAGAAGCAGAAGGAGGCGAGGGTCCCGAACCCGCTCCGGAGCCAGGTGTTCTTCCGGTCGGTGACGCGGAGGCTGCTCCCCCGGGCCCGCGCGACCAGCAGCGTGATCACGGCGCCAAAGAGAAAGCGGGCACCCGCCACCTGGGACCACGGCAGGCCCTGGCCGCCCAGCCGGCTGAAGACGTTCATCCCGGTGAACAGGAACTGGGAGGCGATCATCCAGGCGATGGCGGGAGCGATGGAGATGCGCACCGGAAACCGGGGGGTGAAGGTGCCGGAAGATAATCGCCGCTGCCTCCCGCGGCGGAAGCGGTATAGAATGTCTCCATGCCTTTCCTAGCCATGGCCCCGGGCTACGACCCGGACGCCGCCGTCACCCACCTCCGGGCGGCCGACCCCAGGCTCGGCCTCCTGATCGAACGGATCGGGCCCCTCCAGCTGGAGGTGGACCGCCTGCAGAGCCCGTTCGCCGCGCTCGCCGAGTCCATCGTGTACCAGCAGCTCACCGGGAAGGCGGCCGCCACCATCCACGGCCGGCTGGTAGCCCTCTGCCGCCCCCGCCGGAAACTCCGGCCCGCCGACATCCTGGGGTTCAGTGAGGCGCAGTTGCGCGGGGCCGGGCTCTCCCGCGCCAAGACCGCGGCGCTCAAGGACCTGGCGGCGAAAACCGAGGACGGGCTGGTCCCCACCATGGCCCGGCTGCAGCGAATGCCGGACGAAGAGATCATCGCCCGACTCACGGCGATCCGGGGGATTGGCCGGTGGACGGTGGAGATGCTGCTCATCTTCCGGCTGGGCCGTCCCGACGTGCTGCCGGTGACGGACTACGGCGTGCAGAAAGGGTTCAAGCTGGCGTTCAACCGGCGTTCCCTTCCCCTGCCGGCCCAGCTGGCCCGCCATGGCCAGCGTTGGGCGCCCTACCGCTCCGCAGCGGCCTGGTACCTGTGGCGGGCAACCGATAAGAAAAGTGAAGAGTGAGCAGGGAGCAGAGGGTGAAGGGAGAAGTGAGAGGTCAACCAGCCACCTTTCTCACCTCTCACTTTCTCACTTAACTCATTTTATCTCTCCACTCACCCGGAGCGGCATCGTCGTCCGGGCCCGCGGTTGGGGCCGGGCGCGGGGGCGGACGAAGGCCAGCCAGTACCCGGTGATGATGCTGACGATCGAGAGCAGGCAGGCGCCGATGGCGAGGGTGCGATGGACCCAGTCCGCCGAGACCAGCACCTTGATCGCCGAGAAATCGTGCAGCTTGCCGATGATCGAGCGGAAACGGCGCCGGCTGTCGGCGGACACGATGCTTCCGTTCCGGCCGGAGACGTAGGACACGGTGCCGGCCGCGTCGCCCAGGGTGACCCGCCAGGCGGGCAGGTCGCCGCTGCCGTAGCGGGCGTCGTAGCCGGTCAGCCGCTCTACCTGGACCGTCCCCGGGGCACCCCGAAAGTTCCGCCGCGCGATCGCTTCCGCCATCGCCGCGGTGATCTCCACCGGTTCTCCCGTCGCCGCGTCCACCAGGACAGTTCTTCGCCGCATTTCTACCTGGTAGAGCACCTGGTCCAGCACCTGGACCAGGGTGACCGACCGGACCGCCAACGCTCCGCTGTCCCGCTCGGCCAGCCGGGCCACCGCCTGGGCCGGCGCGATGGTGGCACGCGCCACGTCCAGCCGGGCGGGTCCGGCGTCCCGCGGGCGGTTCCGGGGCAGTACCATGATGATCCCGGTGACGGTCCACATCAGCAGGGCGAGACCGATCACGATTCCCATCCACTTGTGGATCGAGCGTGCGCGCATGGCTGGCCAGGTTAAGGAGAAAACGGTTATCGACTCAGGGTGACGTGGCCACGTCGAGGCGGGGGGTGCGCACCAGGGCGTCGCCCTCGTGCTGGTCCAGCACGTCTCGCAGGTAGCGGCCGGTGTGGGAGCGCGGCTCGGCGGCGACCAGTTCGGGCGGCCCCTGGACGACCAGCCGGCCGCCCTGGGGGCCGGCTTCCGGTCCCATGTCGATGACCCAGTCGGCCCGCTTGATCACGTCCAGGTGGTGCTCGATGACGATCACGGTGTGCCCGGCGTCAATCAGCCGATCCAGCACCTGGATCAGCACCCGCACGTCTTCCAGGTGGAGGCCGGTGGTGGGCTCGTCCATGATGTAGAGCTTGCGGCCGGATTTCTTTCCGGCGCTCAGGAGTTCCCGGGCGATCTTGAGGCGCTGGGCCTCGCCGCCGGAGAGGGTGGTGGCCGGCTGCCCCAGCCGCAGGTAACCCAGCCCGACCTGCTGCAACTGCCACAGCGCGGCGCCCAGCCTGGGCTGGTGGCGGAACCGGGTGATGGCATCTTCCACTGACCACTGCAGCACGTCGTGAATGGACTGGCCCTTGATCCGGATATCGAGAACCTCCCGCTTGAACCGGGTGCCGCCGCAGGCCTCGCAGGGCACGAACACATCGGCCAGGAAGACCATCTCCACCTGGACGTGGCCGGCGCCCTCGCATTCCTCGCAGCGGCCCCCTTCCAGGTTGAAGGAGAAGGTGGCCGCGGTGTATTTCCGCCGCCGGGCTTCCGGCTGGCTGGCGAAGAGTTCCCGGATCTCGTCGAAGGCGCGAATGTAGGTCACCGGGTTGGAACGGGGCGACCGGCCGATGGGGCTCTGGTCAATCAGCACCACGTCGCGGACCGGTTCCCACCCGGTGAGTGCCTGCACTTCGCCCACCGGCTCGCCGAGGTGGGACTTGGCGCTGTGCTCGCCGTGGAGCCGGGCCTCCAGCTGCCGGTAGAGCACATCGTGGAGGAGGGTGCTCTTGCCCGACCCGGAGACCCCGGTGACCGCCGTCAGGGTGCCCAGGGGAATGTCCACGTCCACGCTCTTCAGGTTATGCAGGGTGGCGCCCCGGATGCCGAGCCAGGCCGGCCCGGCCGGACGGCGGGCGCTGGGCACGCCGATCCGTTTCCGGCCGGTGAGGTACTCTCCGGTGAGGGAGGCCGCGGATCCCTCGACCGGGCCGGCGTACACCACGGCACCGCCCCGCTCGCCGGCGCCCGGCCCCAGCTCCAGCATGAAATCGGCCTGCATGATGGCCGCCGGGTCATGCTCGACGACCACCACCGTGTTGCCCTGGTCGCGGAGCCGCCGGAGCAGCCCCAGCAGCCGGTCAATATCCCGGGGATGCAGTCCCACCGATGGCTCATCGAGCACGTAGAGGGTATCCACCAGCCGGGATCCCAGCGCGTTGGCCAGCGCGATCCGCTGGGCCTCTCCCCCGGAGAGGGTGCGGGTCTGCCGGCCGAAGCGTGAGGTAGCCCAGGCCGACATCCCGCAGGTAGGCGATGCGGCTTTCCAGCTGTTCCAGGATCAGCCCGGCGACCGCCCGGTCGAATTCGCCCAGTTCGAGGTTTCTGAGCCAGGTGTCCAGCTCGTCCACGGAACGGGCCGAGGCCATGGAGATCGGCTCGCCCGCCACCTGCACCGAAAGGGCCTGGGGGTTGAGCCGGGCGCCGTGGCAGGCGGGACACGTCAGGGCCAGCTGGTACTGGCGGAGGAAGACCCGGATGTACTGCTTGTACCGCTTGGCCTCCAGCTCCTTGAGAAAAGGAAAGATTCCCACGTACCGGCCGACCTTCCCGTAGAGCAGTTCCCGCCGGTCCCTGGCCTTGAGTTTCGACCATGGCTTGTCGGGATCAATCCCCAGCTTCCGGGCCGCCTCGATCACCATGCGGCGGCGGGTCTCGTACCGCGGTTTGGTCCAGGGGTCAATGGCGCCTTCGGCGAGGCTGCGGGACGGGTCACATACGATGAGCGACTCGTCGTACTCGAGCACGGCGCCGAATCCGTTGCAGCCGGCGCAGGCGCCCCGCGGATTGTTGAAAGAGAACAGGGCAGGGGTGACCACCGGGGCCGGGGCGTCGCAGGCGCTGCAGGCCGGCCATTCCGAAAAGCGGAGGCGGGCCAGTTCGCCCAGCACCAGGGCGACGCCCTCCCCCTCCTGGAACGCGGTGGCAATCGCATCGGTGAGTCGGGCCCGGTCCTCCGCCGCCGCCCGGAGCCGGTCCACCACCACCAGCACCTCCCCGGCGGCCGCCAGGTCGAGCCCGGCCGGCAACTCGTCCAGCCGGACGGGTGCCTCGTCCACGATGGCCCGGACAAACCCCATCGCCGCCAGGTTCTCCACGACCAGCGGGTGCGACGTCCGGGCCGCGGGCGGGAGTGGAAATACCACCTGGACCCGGCCCGCCATCCGGTCCACCACCGCGTCGGCCGCCGACTGGGGGGTGTCCCGCCGCACCGGTCCGCCACAGATCCGGCAGATGGGCTTGCCCACCCGGGCCCAGAGGAGGCGGAGATAGTCGTAGATCTCGGTGGCCGTTCCCACGGTGGAGCGGCTGGAGACGGTCGGGTTCCGCTGCTCGATCGCCACCGCGGGGGCGATCCCCTCCAGCCGGTCCACCAGCGGCTTGGGCATCCGGTCCAGGAACTGCTTGGCATAGGTGGACAGCGACTCGATATACCGCCGCTGCCCCTCGGCGTAGAGGGTCTCGAAGGCGAGGGAACTCTTGCCGCTGCCGGAGGGTCCGGTGACCACGGTGAGCGCGCGGTGCGGGATATCTACGGTGACGCCGCGGAGGTTATTCTGGCGGGCGTTGACGATGCGAATGACGGGATCGGGCACCAGCCAAATCTAACCGCATTCCCCTAGCCTTAAGCCCCCGTCCTCCTGTACTTTCCCCAGCCAATGGCCAAAAACGTCCTCTCCCCCCGTCTCCTGCTCCGGGGCTTCGAGGTATTCCTCCTTATCTCCCTCGTGGGATATGGGGCGGTCCTGCTCTACGGCAACAATCTCCCCGCATTCGTCGAATCGCTGAAGGGACTCCGCTGGGGCTGGCTCCTGGTGGGCCTGGGCCTGGCCTCCATGGACTGGATCGGCGGCGGCCTCCGGCTCTGGGTGGTGGCCCGGCAGATCCACCCCAACCCACCTCTCAAGGGAATGATCCTGGCCGGCGGCATGAGCGCCTGGGCGGCCTACCTGACGCCGCTGCAAACCGGCGCCGGCCCCATGATGATGTACACCATGCGGCGCTATGGCGTCAGCCTGCCGGTCGCGGTGACCAGCACCCTGATGACGTTCATCGCGACGGTCGCCTTCTTTGCGCTGGCGGGCCCCCTGGCGGTGGTCTTCGGGGCCGGCAAGTCGCTGGGCGACAAGGGGAACGTCCTCGGCCTTTCGCTCTACGATTTGTTCCTCGGCAGCCTGGGCATCTTCGGCGTGCTGGGGCTCATTCTCATCTTCGTGGTCTTCTTCCCCCGGCTGGTGCGCGACCTGATCCACTGGGTGGCCCAGAAGTTCGGGCGCCGAAGCCCCCGGGTCGCCGCCAGGGTGGAGCGGCTCCGGATCGGACTCGACGAGGCCCACCGGAGCATCGTCGCCTTCAACTCGCCCCGGGGCTGGTTGGCCCTGTTCTGGGCGATCATCATCTCGGGACCATCCCACGCCAACAAGCTGCTGGCCGGCTACGTCGCGCTCCGCGCCGTGGGCATCGAAGCCAACTTCGTGGACATCCTGCTGGTCCAGACCCTGATCACCTTTCTGCTCTACTTCGCCCCCACGCCGGGCGCGTCGGGCGTGGCCGAGGTGCTGTCCACCCTGGTGATGGCGGTGTACGTCCCCAAGGGCATTCTCCCCCTCTACACGCTGGTCTGGCGGCTGATCCTCAGCTATTACACCATCGGTTTCGGGTTCCTGGTGTTCTCGCACTGGGTGCGGCAGGGGATCAAAGGCCTGGGAGAGACGCCGGGAGAAGTGCCGGAAGCAGCGGGATGAGACAAGTGAGAGGCAAGAAGTGAGGGTCGCGTTGGCCATTCAGCCGGGATTGCCGTGAATCACCAGGAAGAAACGCTGGACCGCGGGTATGACTCGGCGCTGCTGCGCCGGTTACTGACCTATCTCCGCCCCTACCGGTGGCACGCCGTCCTGGCGGTGGGGCTGCTGATCGCAACGGCCGGGCTGGCGCTGGTGGGGCCGCTCCTGACCCAGCGGGCGCTGGACGTCGCGGTGCCCCGGCGGGACGAGGCCCTGCTGGCCACCCTGGCCGGGATCTTCCTGCTGGCGCTGCTGCTGGAGTTTGCGTTCGAATACTTCGGGAGCATTCTCGCGGCGTTCATCGGCCAGCGGGTGATGTTCGACCTCCGGATCGAGATCTTCACCCGGCTGCAGCGGCTCAGCATTCCCTATTTCGACCGCAACCCGGTGGGCCGGCTGATGACCCGGGTCACCTCGGACGTGGAGACGCTGAACGAGCTGTTCTCCTCCGGCCTGGTGACGGTGTTCGGCGACCTGTTCACGCTGCTCGCCATCATGACCCTGATGCTGGTGACGGACTGGCAGCTGGCACTGGTGGCCTTTGCCGTGATCCCGCTGGTCTTCCTGGCCGCGACCATCTTCCGGCGGCGGGTGCGGGAAGCGTTCCGGGAGATCCGGGTGAAGCTGGCCCGGATCAACAGCCACCTGCAGGAGCACCTGGGGGGCATCCGGGTGGTGCAGCTCTTCAACCGGGAGGCGGCCGCCGCGCGCCAGTTCGACGCGATCAACGCGGACCATCTCGAGGCCCACCTCCGCTCCATCCGCATCTACGCGGTGTTCTTTCCGGTCATCGAGCTGCTCACCTCGATCGCGGTGGCGGCCCTGCTCTGGTACGGCGGCCTCCGCTCGCTGTCCGGGACGCTCACCGTGGGTGTGCTGGCTGCGTTTATCCAGCTGACCCGGCGGTTCTTCCAGCCGCTGCAGGACCTCTCCGAGAAGTACAACCTGCTCCAGAGCGCCATGGCTTCCTCGGAACGAATCTTCCGGCTGCTGGACACCGAAGTGACGGTGCCGGAGCCCGCCGCCCCCCGGGCCCTTCCCCAGCCGGTCCGGGGCGAGATCGGGTTCGAAGGGGTGTGGTTCCGGTATGCCGAGGACGGCCCCTGGGTGCTCCAGGATATTTCCTTCGTGGCGCCCGCGGGGAAGTCGCTGGCGCTGGTGGGCCACACCGGGGCAGGCAAGACCACGATCATCAGTCTGCTGCTCCGGTTCTACGACCCGACCCGGGGGCGGATCACCCTGGACGGCGTGGATATCCGGGAACTCTCCACCGCCGACCTGCGGCGGCAGATCGGGTTCGTCCAGCAGGATCTTTTCCTGTTCACCGGCGATATCCAGCGCAACCTGGCCCTGGACGCGCCGATCGGGGACGCCGAGGTGGTGGCGGCGGCGGAACGGGTGGGGGCGGACCGTTTCATTGGCCGGCTGCCTTCCGGGTACCGCCACGTGCTGGGGGAGCGGGGCCGCTCCCTGAGTGTGGGGGAGCGCCAGTTGCTGAGCTTCGCCCGGGCCCTGGCCCGGGATCCCCGGGTGCTGGTACTGGACGAGGCGACCAGCTCGGTGGATACTCAGGCGGAGGCGCAGATCCAGCGGGCCATTTCGGAGGTCATGGCGGGCCGGACCAGCCTGGTGGTCGCCCACCGGCTCAGCACCATCCTCCATTCGGACGAAATCCTGGTTCTCCACCACGGCGAGATCAGGGAACGGGGGTCGCACCGGGAACTGCTGGCACAGCATGGGCTGTATCAGCGGCTCTACCGGCTGCAGTTTGAGGATCAGCATCCGGCCCGAAGCGCGTAACCTCAGGTCGCTTGCGCCCTTACCGGCTATCCGGGTACGTTTGTCGAAAACCCGTAACGATCGGGAATCCAGGTCATGATGCAACTTGAGTTCGGCGGGCGGCGTTATGAAATACCCGCCGGCGAACTAACGGTCGGGTCTGACCCCGCCTGTGGGCTGGTGCTCACGGGGCCGGGGGTCCTGCCGCGCCATGCGGTCCTTAAGGGGAGCGCGGAAGGCAGCGCCGTGATCCAGCGGGGCAGCGCCGACGCGGAGACCCTGGTCAACGGGGTCCGCCTGGCGGCCGAGCCGGCGCCGATCCTTCACGGGGATAAGATCCAGATCGGGGGGCAGGACCTGCTGGTGGTGGACAGCCGCAAGAGCGGCAGCACCCAGTTCATGGATGCGTCATCGGTCGCGGCGATGGCGGCGGCGGCCCAATCGGCCCCCAGGGCGGCCAGCCCCGCGCCGGTGACCGGGGGCCGGCTCGTCTGCCTGACCGACGGGCGGGAATACACCATCGCTCAGACCCTGGTGTTTGGCCGGGAGGCCGGCAGCGACGTGGTGGTGGAGAACACCCAGGTGTCCCGGCGCCACGCCGAGATCGCGGCGACGGGGGGCGGGTACGTGCTGACGGACCTGAGCACCAACGGCACCTTCGTCAACGGCCAGCGGGTGCAGGGAAGCCGGACGCTGGCCCGGGCAGACATGATCCGGATCGCGGATAACGAGTTCCGGTTTTACGCCGACGTGGTCCCCGCCCCCAAGACCCCAACCCCAGCCCCAGTCCCAGCCGAATCGTCACCGCCGCCGCCTCCGGCGCCGCCGCCATCCGCGCCCGCCGCCCCGCCGATGCCGCTGTCCACGCCGATGTCGAGCGGGCCTCTACCCGCGCCGCTCAAGCCTCCGGCCGGCGCCGCGAGCCGGCTTAACGACACCATGCACGGGCAGTCCTTTCGCCCCACGCCCACCCCCACGGCGCCACCGGCCCCCGCGGTCGAGGCGGCGCGAAGCGGGCCGGGTCCCATGGCGTCGCTGCTGGTGCGAAGCGGGCAGCTCAAGGGCACGCGGCTGCCGATTCGGGTGCCGGTGGTGAACATCGGGCGGGCGGACTACAACGACGTGGTCCTGGCGGACGAGAGCGTGAGCACGGCGCACGCCAAGCTGCAGCGCCGGGAGGGGGTCTGGACCCTGGTGGACCTGGGGAGCACCAACGGCACCTTCGTGGATGGAGAGCAGGTGCAGGGCGAGGTCCCCCTGGGACCGGGGGCCACGGTGCGGTTTGGCCAGGTCTCCACCATGTTCGAGCCCACCGACGACGCGATGGGCGTCGCCAAGGGCAGCGGGACCCGCATGATGGAGCCGGTCCAGGTACCGGTGAAGGCGGAGCCGGCCGCGCCGCCCTCTCCGCCGCCGTCTCCGTCTCCGGCGCCACCGGCCGCAGTCCGGCCTCCGGCGCCGCCTCCGCCCCCACCGGCGCCCCCCCGGGAGGCTCCGGCCCGTCCGGCGCCTCGGCGTCCGCCCGTGGTGGTAACGCCGCCCGCCCGGGCTACCGGGTCCAAGTGGCTGTTTCCCCTGGTGTTGGCCGCGGCCCTCGCGGCGCTCATCCTCTTCCTGTTACAGCGCTAACCCAGTGCGATTCGTCTGCGCGGCGCGCACCGATGTCGGGATCGTACGGTCCGGCAACGAGGACAACTACCTCATGCTGGCCGACCGGGGCGTCTTCATCGTGGCCGACGGCATGGGCGGGCACGCCGCCGGCGAGGTGGCCAGCGAGATGGCGGTCCGCATCATTTCGAAGGAGTTGGGGACGCTCCGCGGGATGACGGACGACGCGGTGGGCGACCGCCTCCGCCTCGCGATCCGGGCCAGCAACGAGGCCATCTTCGACCGGACCCTCTCAGAGCACGACAAGCGGGGCATGGGGACCACCGTCACCGTGCTGACCCTGCTGCCCCGGCGCTACCTCATCGGCCAGGTAGGGGATAGCCGGGCCTACCTGCTCCGGGATGGTGTCCTGCTCCAGCTGACCAAGGACCATTCCTACGTGCAGGAACAGGTGGACGCGGGGCTGCTCACCGCCGACCAGGCGCGGGTGCATCCCTACAGCAACGTGATCACCCGCTGCGTGGGCGCCAGCAACGACGTGGTGCCCGACGTGTACTTCGGCAATCTCCGGGAGGGCGACGTGCTGCTGCTGGCGTCGGACGGGCTGACCGGCATGCTGGAGGACGAACAGCTGCAGAAGATCCTCAGCGCCGAGGGAGGCCCCCAGGCCTGGGTGGACCGGATGATTACCGAGGCCAACCGGCGGGGTGGGCTGGACAACATCACAGCGATCATCGTCAGGATCGAGGGAATCGACGCGCCGACAGGGGAGCACCCGACGGCGGGGGCAGGGGCGGGGGCGGGGAAGTGAAGAGTGCAGAGTGCAGAGTGCAGAGTGCAGAGTAAAAGTACTGAGTACTGAGTGTTGAGTACTGAGTGCTGAATCTGGAGTTCCTTCCGCTGTATCCCCATCCACGTCCCCCAAACGGCAATCGACAATCGGCAATTGCGTTGGCAGTCGCCAATCGGCAATGCCGGCACTCCTCCTGTGAGGTCTCTTGTCCGGACCGACAGGTGACTGGTTCGTCTCTATACCTTCGTGGTTCACTCCTGCACCGCCATACTTCTGCTGCACCAGCATCACTGTCATGCTGGTGCAGCAGAACGGTACCGGTGGTACAGCGGAACAGTTCCGCTGGTCACACCGGCACTACCGTATTGTGAGTGCCAGGATCGGGACCGACAGGGGCCCGGTCCGCCTCTATACCTTCATGGTTCACCCCTGAAACAGGATACTTCCGCTGGTCCAGCGGGACCGTCATGGTGGTGCAGCAGTATGGTACCGGTGGTGCAGCGGAACAGTTCCGCTGGTCACGCTGGCACTACCGTGTTGTGAGTGCCAGGATCGGGACCGACAGGGGGCCGGTCCGCCCCTGTACCTTCATGGTTCACCCCTGAAACAGGATACTTCCGCTGGTGCAGCAGGACCGTCATGGTGGTGCAGCGGCACGGTTCCGCTGGTTACACTGGCACTACCGTATTGTGAGTGCCAGGATCGGGACCGACAGGAGGCCGGTCCGCTTCTATACCTTCGTGGTCCACTCCTGCACCCGGGTTCGTCCGCTGGTTCACCTTGCCCGTCATTGTCAGACAGCGGCTGGGACCGGAGGGACAGCAGGCCGGTACCGCGCATTACTCTGGCGCTACCTCATTGGGAGGGCCAGAATCGGGACCGGCAGCCGGCCGGTCCATCTCCACACCTTGCCGGTCCCCTCCTGCACCCGGGCTGCTCCGCCCTGGCATGGTGAAACGCCACGGTAGCAAGACAGCCAGGATCGGATGGTTACGGGGCACCTTGTGGTTGCGAGCGGAGGTATCCGGCCCGGCACCACCCTGGGCACCGATCGGCAATCGGCAGTCTGCGATCGGCTTCGATGGTTGGGGTAACAGCGGAGTCCGCGGAGGACATCGCGACATCAGCGGTGCGACCAGGCACGAAGCATCGGCCCGGGCGATATCTGTGTTGATGCGGTTCAGCACTCGTCGAATCTGCCAATCCCAAATCCCTGATCCGAAGTCCCTACCCCCCCAGCTCCCGCCGCGCTTCCGCCGCCGGCAGGGCCACCAGCTGGAACAGCCCCTCGATCGGCCTCTGGGCTTCCCGCGCCACGAACACCCGGAACCGGCGGGCGCTCTGGTACAGTTCCTCCGCCACCCGGGGCAGCCCCAGCTGGCCTTCCCGCCCCGCCGAGGTGAGCCGCTCGGCGCCGCCCTCCCGGGTGCGAAGCGGAAGGTTCACATCCAGCATGGAAGGCCGCGCCGGGAAATCAATCAGCAGCTCGTCGGGACCCAGGCCCGCCCGCTCGGCGACGGTGTTTTCCAGCCGTTCCAGGAGGTCCGCGTCCTCCCAGAGCCAGGGCTGGACGTCGGCGGGCACATCGCTGGCCGGCAGGTCCAGCGCCCGCTTGAACAGCCGCCGGCCGTGGACCGCCGCGGCCAGGCCGGTCGGGTCAATCGGAAAGAGCCGCTCCATGAGGCCGCCATCGGTGGTCCGGGCGATCTCCTGCCGGGTGATGCCGCCGGTCGCGACCGCCGCCCGGACCGCCCGCTTGAACATGCAGGTGGCCGACCGGACCGCGTGGTGCCAGTACACGTTGCGGTACATCTGGTACTTGGCGAAGAGCAGCGACTCCAGCGCACTCACGCCTTTCTCGTGCACGCCGACCTCGTGCCCGGCCGGGGTCTCCACCAGGCTCAGCGCCGCCAGCAGCCGGTCCACGTCCACCGCTCCGTACGGCACGCCGCACATCCGGGCGTCCCGGCTCAGATATTCGATCTTGTCCAGGTCCAGCGAGCCGGAGATGAGGCCGCCGAGCGGGCTCACGCTCCGCCCCTGGATCAGGGCCCCCACTTCCTGGCCCAGCCCGGTCACCCCGAAGCCGGCGATTGCCTCGCCCAGTTCTCCCTCGGTGAGCAGGGCGACGCCCAGCTCCTCGTGATGGGGGAAGCCCGCCTCCTCCAGCGCATGGGAGAACGGGTAGTGCCCGATATCATGCAGCAGCGCCGCCAGCCGCACCGCCAGCTGCCGCTCGGCGGGCACCGCATCCAGCTCGCCACGTTCATCCAGCGCGGCCAGCGCCAGCTTGGTCAGGTGGTAGGTGCCGAGGGCGTGTTCGAAGCGGGAGTGGGTGGCGCCGGGATAGACCAGGAAGGCGTGGCCCAGTTGCCGGATGTAGCGCAGCCGCTGGACCGGGGGAGAATCCACCAGCCGTAGAACGCCGCGATCCACCCGGATGTTGTCCCAGAGTGGATCGCGCACGATCTCGAAGTCGAGCGGCCGGCCGGACACCGGGGTCAACTCATCCCCGGGGCCCCGCGTTCCTGACCGCGTCCGGCACATCGCTGGCGTACTTCTCGAAGTTGTCCTGGAACATCCTGGCCAGCCTGGCGGCCGCCGCGTCGTAGGCGGCGCCGTCGCTCCAGGTCTCCCGCGGCTTGAGCAACTCGGCGGGGACCTCGGGGACGCCGGTGGGGACCTCGAACCCGAAAACCGGGTCCTTCCGGAACGTCGCCTTGTCCAGCGCGCCGGAGAGCGCCGCCCGCACCATCGCCCGGGTGTAGGGAAGCTTGATCCGGGAGCCGGTGCCGAAGGCGCCGCCGGTCCACCCGGTGTTGACCAGCCAGACCCGGGTGTCGTACTTCGCGATCCGCTCGCCCAGCATCCTGGCGTAGACGCCCGGGATGGCGGGGAAGGAAGGGCGCGCCGAAGCAGGCGCTGAAGGTCGCCGTCGGCTCGGTGACGCCCCGCTCGGTGCCCGCCACCTTGGCGGTGTACCCGCTCAGGAAGTGGTACATCGCCTGTTCCGGCGTGAGCCGGGCGATGGGCGGCAGCACCCCGAACGCGTCCGCGGTGAGGAACACGATGTTCCGGGGCAGACCCGCCATGCCGGACGGCACGTGGTTGGGGATGAAGTGTATCGGGTAGCTGGCCCGGGTGTTCTCGGTGATCTTCGCCGAATCGAAATCAATCGTCCGGGCATCGGGATCCATGTCCACGTTCTCGAGGATGGTCCCGAACATCCGGGTGGTGGCGTAGATCTCCGGCTCCGTCTCCGGCTTGAGCTTGATCACCTTGGCGTAGCAGCCGCCCTCGAAGTTGAACACCCCGCGGTCGCTCCAGCCGTGCTCGTCGTCGCCGATCAGGCCGCGGGTGGAGTCCGCCGACAGGGTGGTCTTGCCGGTACCGGACAGGCCGAAGAACACGGCGGTGTCGCCGTCCGGGCCGACGTTGGCCGAGCAGTGCATCGGGAGGACGCCCTGGTCGGGCAGCATGTAGTTGAGGACGGTGAAGATGGCCTTCTTCATTTCGCCGGCGTAGCGGGTGCCGCCGATCAGCGCCATGCGGCGGCCGAAGTGCAGCATGATGAAGGTGCTGGAACGGGTGCCGTGGCGGGCCGGGTCGGCCTGGAATTCGGGCGCGTGCAGCACCGTGAAGCCAGGGAGGAACCCGGCCAGGTCTTCCACCGGAGGCCGGATGAACATGTTGCGCACGAAGAGCGCCTGCCAGGCGTTCGGGGTCACGAAGCGCACCGGCAGCCGGTAGGCGGGATCGGCCCCGCCGTAGAGATCCTGGAGAAAGACTTCCTGGCCGGCGAGGTGACCCTTCACGTCAGCCAGCAGCCGCTCGAAATGGGCGTCGGTCGCCTTGGCGTTCTTCTCCCACCAGATGTTGGCGGCGGACCCGGGCTCTTCCACCACGAACTTGTCGTTGGGCGACCGCCCCGTCTGGGGGCTGGTGCTGACAACGAGCGCACCCCCCTCGGTGATGAGCCCTTCGTTTCTCCGCACCGCGTGCTCATAGAGCAGCGGGGTGGTCAGGTTGGCATGCACGAATTTCGGTTCAAACCCGAGGGACCCTGAATGGGTCTCCCGGGCCTTGGGGGCGGCTTGAGTGCTCATGGGTCCTTCTGCGCATCGGCGCGTTCGAGGATTCAGCGGCCGGGTCCAGGGTCCGCCGTCAGCGAACAATAGCGGGGGGAGAAAGATCAGCGGAAGGGCGGCGGGCCGCAACTGCGGGGCCCGGGGCAAGGGGCGCAAACGCAGGCGGGGTAATGGGTTGGGGGAAGAGTTCAGAGTGCAGAGTACAGAGTACAGAGTACAGAGTGCAGAGTGCACTCTGCACTTATTCTCCCGGCACCATGTCCGCCTCGCGGTGGTAGAGCGCCTCGATGGTGGCGATGTCGCGGTCGCTCAGGCCGGTGGCCACCGGGTCCGCGAACATGATGTCGGCGGGGTCGGCGCTGTGCTGGAAGAGGCCCATGGAGTGGCCCATCTCGTGGATGGCGGTCAGGCCGAGGCAGAGATCCATGTTGGGGTCGCCGGGAATCCTGGGATTCAGGTAGATCCGCACCGGGAGCCGGAGTTCCCGGCGGGTGGCCACGGTGTCAATGTCGGTGGCGCCCTCGCACTCCGGCCGTCGGCTGTGGAAGCGGAACACGGGAAACGGCTTGGTCGGCGCCTGCTGCACCCGCACGATGACATCGGCGGCATTGGAATCGGTCACGATCCGGGCATCCCACTCGCCGTAGAGGAACGCAGCCTTCCACGCCGCGATGGCCTGCCGGGCGTGCCCGGGTACGCCCAGGCTGTCCTCGACCCAGTAGCGGACCGGTTGAAACGACGCCGGCCAGTGGAACCGGATACTGTCTATCGCCGGGGTCCCGTTGTTGTCGTAGGGGACAAACAGGCGGGACTCGTACGGCACCGGGCGGGCCGGCGCGCTCAACTCGGTGCAGCCGGCCAGGAGCAGGGCCCCCGCTAGCCGCGTCAACGTCCGTCCGGTCATTGGAAATACCTCGTGACACCGGCTTCCACCCCGACCCGGTGCACCGCCTGGGGGCGGGAGAAGCCGCGTGATTCCATTTCCTTGGTGATAAACTGGTGGAAGCCGTAGCGGGCCCCGAGGGCCCATTCCCAGCCGGGTGTGAGCGGCCGCCGGAACTCGACCAGGAAACTGCCGGTCAGCCGCCCCGGCCCGCCCTGGCGGAACAGGCCGTCTTTGTTTCCCGGGAGGTATTTGATGAACCCGGCGCCCGCCTGCCAGTAGAGGCCGGAGACCATCGCGGGCCCGCCGGCGGTGACGAGAATGGTGAAAGTCCGAAGCGACCCCAGGTCGGTGCTGCCGTTATCGTCTTCCGCTTCCACCGAGCTGGTGGTCAGCAACGTCGCCAGTCCCAGCCGGTACTTCGCGCCGGTGGGAATGGAGGCGCTGAGCCCCAGGGTCGGGGCGATCCCGGTCCGGACCGCGATGGGCGTCCCGATCTCGTCCTCCGCCAGGGTCGAGGACCAGGTGGCCCCCAGCCGGGCGCCGACCTGGACCTGGGCCAGGAGCGGAGCCGGCGAGACGGCAAGGAGCGCGGCAAGGCAGAAGATTCGCATGGGCGGAAAATGGGGACGTCCCGGGCGGAAAACAACGCACGGCGGCAAGGGGGCAAGAGGGGTAAGAGGGCAAGGTTACTCCCTCTTACCCTCCTGCCCCTTGCCCTCTTCCCCCTTCTTGCCCCCTCGCCCCCTTTCGATACCTCCGCAATCGCCTCAACATCTTCCGGTCCAGGGTCACCAGGTCATCGCCCTTGGGCGTCTCCAGCACTTTCATCACGCCGGCAAACCGCGGGTCGGTCATGATTCTCCGGAAGGGCTCCGGCCCCAGCGATCCCTCGCCGATCAGCTCGTGGCGGTCTCGGCAGGAGTGAAACGGGGTCTTGCTGTCGTTGAGGTGGATGCACCGAAGATGCTCGAGCCCGATGATCGAATCCCACCGCTCCCAGACGCCGTCGTAGTCGTGGACCAGGTCATAACCGGCCGAGAACAGGTGACAGGTGTCGGCGCAGAAGCCGACCCGGCTTCGGAGGGAGGCCGGGATCCTGGCCCGGAGTTCCGCCAGTTCCTCGAAGTTCGCCCCCAGCGCGGTGCCGCACCCCGCGGTGGTCTCCAGCAGCACCGTCACGTCTCCCACTCGTTCCAGCGCCTCCGCGCAGCGCCGGGCGTTCCGGGCCAGCCCCCGCTCCCGGTCGTCGATATAGTTGCCCGGGTGCGACACCACCGCGGTGATTTTCAGGGCCCTGCAGCGCTCCAGTTCGGCCACGAAAGACGTTGTGGATTGGGCACTTAGGTGGGGGTCGGGGGAGGCCAGGTTTATGAGGTACGAATCGTGCGAAACCACCCCGTGGAGACCGCTCGCGGCGAGGGCGGCCTGAAACGACTCACAGACTTCCTGGCTGATTAGCGGCTCGCGCCACTGGTTCGGGGTCTTGGTAAAGACCTGGATCGCGGTCGCCCCGATCGCCACGCCCCGTCCGGGAGCCCGGTGAACACCGCCCTGGGTGGAGACGTGCGCGCCGAGGCGTTCGTGTGCTGTCTGCTTGACACTGGTTGGCGTACGCATACGTTCCCCCGGCCTTGACCCCGGCATAGCCATTGACTGAACAGACCCGGCCTCGCGTGTTGCTGCTTGGAGACCCCTCGGCCCGGCCGGAGGGTCTCGAACGCGCGCTGGTGCGCGGCGGCTTCCAGGTGACCGAGTCCGACCGGGTAGGAACCAGCCGGCCCTCCGGTGCGGTTCCCGACCTGATCCTGGTGACGGCCGCGGAAGCAAACACCGACCTCAACGCCGAACTGGAGCGTCTCAAGGGCAAGCACTGGCACAGCGTGCCCACCCTGGTGCTGCTGGCCGCCGGCGACGCCGAAGCGCCTACCCGGCTGCTCAGCCTGGGCGCCTCCGACGTCATGATCAGCCCCCTCCACCTTCCCGAAGTCATCGCCCGGGCCCACGCCCGCATCCGGGGCCGCACCGACCTGGACGGCATCCGGCAGTCCTCCGAGCAGCAGGAGCTTCTCTTCGAGATCTTCCAGGAGGCGTCCGGCGCCCTCCGGCCCGACGAGATCGTCCAGACCCTGGTGCGCCGGGTGGGCGAGGCCCTCGGCCTGGCCCGGTGTTCCTTCGTCCTGACGCCGCAGGGTGAACAGGTCGGCCGGGTGCTGGCGGTGTTTGAGAACCCCACCGTCCGCGACCTCCAGGTGGACCTGAACCGCTATCCCGAGATCCTCGAGGCGGTGCGGACCGAGAAGCCGGTCTTCGTGAGCGACGTCCAGGAGCACCCGCTCTTTCAGGGCGTCCGGGAGCGTTGGAGCGACCAGCACATCCAGCCCGACCTGCGGAGCGTCGTCGCCCTGCCGGTCAATCTGCATGGGCGCACCTCCGGGGTCTTCCTGCTCCGCACCGGCAGCAACGACGGCGAGATCTCGGCGCAGCAGCTGGACTTCGCGGGCACGCTCTCCAAGGCCGCCACCCGGCTGCTGGAGACGGAAGAGCGCCGCGCCGGCATCTACCGGCGGCAGATGCAGGCGGGCGCTACCGATCCGCTGACCGGCTGCGGCAGCCTGGACGCCCTGGACCGCCGGATCCGGGAAGAATTCGAACGGGCCCGCCGCTACGCGCTCAGCTTCAGCCTGATCCTGCTCGACGTGGACGAGTTGCGGACGCTCAACGACCGGTTCGGCACGACCACCGGCGACCGGGTCCTGGTCGAGCTGGGCAGTATCCTGCAGCGGGAACTCCGGGCTCCCGATTTCGTCTCCCGCTACGGCGGCGACGAGTTCGCCCTCATCCTGCCGGAGACCGACCTCGACGGCGCCCGCCGCTCGGTCGGCCGGGTCCGTACCCGGATCTCTGCCCATCCCTTTCCCGACCTGACCCCCACCGACCGGCCCAAGCTCTCCGCCGGCATCGTCTCGTTTCCCCACCCCTCGGCGCTGCAGACCGAAGATCTCTTCGCGCTGGTCGAGGCGGCCCTGCTTCGCGGCAAGGCGCAGAAGGAAGAGCGGATCGGCACGGCGGAAAGCGTGGCGGCCTAGGGTACCGGGATCAGAGAGGATGTACCAGCCCGTCAATTCCAACATTCCCTCAATTCCAACATTCCCTCAATTCCCCCATTCCCTCAATTCCCCCATTCCCTCAATTCCAACATTCCCTCAATTCCCCCATTCCCTCAATTCCCCCATTCCCTCAATTCCCCCATTCCCTCAATTCCCCCATTCCCTCAATTCCCCCATTCCCTCAATTCCCCCATTCCCTCAATTCCAACATTCCCCTAGTTCCCTCTCCTTCGCAGCCAGTCCGCCGGGTCCAGCGCGATCGAGTTTTCTCCCCGGATTTCGAAGTACAGGTGGGGTCCTTCGTCCGTCGTGGCCTCGCCCACGGTCGCGATGACCTGCCCCCGGGCGACCGAGGCGCCGACCGGCACCCGGGTCTCGCCCAGGTGCATATAGAGCGAGCGGTAGCCGTTGCCGTGCTGGAGGACCAGGGTCAGGCCGTAGGTGCCCAGCCGCTGGATATACTCGACGGTGCCGGATTCGACCGCCTTCACCATGGCGCCCGGCGGCGAGCCGATCCCGATCCCGTTCCGGAGGATGACGCCGCCGCTGGGGAGCCGGGCCCGCCCGAAGGGATAGACGATGGTGCCTTCCACCGGCCAGTCGAGCTTGCCGATGTCCGCCGTGGTGAGGGAGCCGGGTCCGCTGGGCGCCGCCCGGCCCTCACCGGCCCGGCGGTTTCGCTCCAGGGTGGCGAGCAGGTCGTTGAGCCGGGCTTCGTCGCGGTCCAGCGCGGTGAGGCGCTGGTCGGTGGTGCGGACGCTGCGCTGGGCCTGCCGCAGCCGCTGGGAGCGCTCGCTGGCCAGGTTGCCGTAGCGGCGCAGCTCCTCTTCCCGCTCTTCCCGCCGCCGGTTGAAGTCCCCCTGCACATGCACGATCTCCTGCCGCTGCCGCTGCACCCGGTCACGCAACTCCTCCACCTCGCGGAGCAGGGACCGGTCCTGCCGGCTGGTGAGATAGAGGTACTTGTAACGGCTGATCAGGTCGCCGAACGACTCGGCGGCAAGCAGCACCTGGAAATCGTAGAGGGGGCCCCGCTTGTAGATGTCCACCAGCCGGCGGGAGACCACCGCCCGCTTCTCGGCCAGGTTGTCCTCCGCCAGTGCGAGGTTGGCGCTGACCCGGTCCAGCTGGGTGTTGAGGTCGCCGATCTGCGATTCCAGCTCGTTGACGATCCGGTTGGTGGTCTGCCGCTGCCGCTCGAGGTTGCTCAGTTCCTGGTCCAGGGTGTTCACCTGGCCCTGGATCCGCTGCCGGTCCCGCTGCAACTGTTCCCGCTCCCGGCGGATCTGCTCGATCCGCTGGCGGGATTCCTCCAGTTGCTGGACCACGTTGTTCTGGGCCAGCGCGGGAAGGGGCGACGCCGACAGCAGCAGGGCCGCCAGGACCAGGAGGGCGGGCCAGCGGAGCGCCCCGGCCCACCGCTCACACATTCCGCAGGTGCCTTCCCACGCTGACCATGCTGGCGCCCAGGCCCAGCATGACGCCGAAGACCATGATGAGCGCGATGTGGGGGACCTCGAAGAAGAGCAGCCCCTCGAAACTGCCGGTGGTGCGCCCCTGAAAGAGGAGATAGCCCACCCAGCAGAGCAGCACCGCCAGGCCGCCGCCCAGCAGGCCCTTGATGGCGCCCTCCACCAGGAACGGCCCCCGGATAAACCAGTCGCCGGCTCCCACCAGCCGCATGATGGCGATCTCCTTGGCCCGCTGCAGCACGGTCATGCGCACCGTGGTGCCGATGATCACCACCGCGACGACCGCGAAGGCCAGCCCGATAATGAGCACCACCACCCCGGCGATGTTGCGGACCCGGTCCAGCCGCTCGATCCAGTCGCGGCCATAGCGCACGTCCTCCACGAACTGGTAGGACGAGAGCCGCTCGGCCACCGCCCGCACGTTCTCCGCGTTGCGATACCCTTCCTTGAGCCCGATCTCCAGCGAAGCGGGCAGCGGATTGACCTGGAGATCACGGTACACGTCGCGGAACTCCACCAGGTCGGTCCGGGCCCGGGCCAGCGCTTTCTCCGCGCTCACGTAGTCCACCGACTGGACCTCGGGAAACGCCGCGATGTCCTCCGACGCGGCGGCCAGCGCCTCGGCCGGGGTGCCGCGGAGCAGGTAGGCAACGACTTCCACCCGCTCCTCCACCGTCCGGAGCGCCTGGCGGAGATTGATGGCCACCAGGCCGAAGAGCCCGACCACGAACAGTGAAAAGGCGATGGTGGTGACGGAGAGCACGGAGAGCAGGGGAGCCCGGCGGAACGAGAGCAACGCCTCGCGAGTGACCAGTTTCATGGCAGGTCCGCCGAGCGGCCTTCGTCGAGCCCGCTGTCGAAGACGATGCTGCCCTCCCGAAGCTCGACCGTGCGATAGCTGGTCTGGCGGACCAGGTCCAGGTCGTGGGTGGCCATCACCACGCAGGTGCCCCCGGCGTTGATGTCCCGGAGCAGCTGGAACACCCCGCGGGTGGCCCGCTCGTCCAGGTTGCCGGTCGGCTCATCCGCCAGCAGGATGGCGGGGTCGTTCACCAGGGCGCGCGCGATGGCGACCCGCTGCTGCTCGCCGCCGGAGAGTTCCGTGGGAAAGGCGTTGGCCTTGCCGGCCAGGCCGACCTGGGTGAGCACCCGCTGGACCCGGGCCGGGATGACGTCCCGCCGGCTCCCGGTCACCTCGAGCGCGAAAGCCACGTTCTCCTCGGCGGTGCGATCCTCGAGCAGCCGGAAATCCTGGAACACGATTCCCAGCCGGCGCCGCAACCGCGGCACGTCGTCGGGAGCCAGGTCGGTGATCGTGAAGTTGGACACCCGCACGTCGCCCGAGGTGGGCCGCTGCTCGGCATACATGAGCTTGAGCATCGTGGACTTGCCCGCGCCCGAGTGGCCGGTCAGAAACACGAACTCACCCTTGGCGACGTGCAGGGAAGCGTCCTTGAGCGCGAACCCGCCCTTGGGGAAGGATTTGGAAACGTGGGAGAATTGGATCACAACATGAAGATAGGGATGGAGTTAGGAGAGGTACAGGGGCAAAGTGGGTCAATGGGTCAGTGGGTCAGTGGGTCCGAGAGTCCGAGGGTCCGAGGGTCAGTGGGTCAGAGGGTCAGAGGCAAAGGCAGGGTGCCACTGTCCCACTGTCCCACTGTCCCACTGTCCCACCGTCCCCCTGGCCCTCAGGCCCCCTTACGCAAGCGCCTGCTCGAGGTCCGCGATGATATCGTCCGCGTCCTCGATGCCGCAGGAGAGTCGCACAAAGCCATCGGGGATGCCCATCTCAGCGCGCTCCTCGGCGCTCATGTGGGAGTGGGAGGTGAGCCGCGGCTCCGAGACCAGGCTTTCCACGCCGGCCAGGCTGGGCGCGTGGGTCACCACCGAGAGCTTCTTGAGGAACCGTTCGGTGGCCTTCACGCCGCCCTTGATGACCAGTCCCATCATGCCGCCGTAGTTGTCCAGCGCCTTGTCGGCGAGTTCATGGTCGGGATGAGAGGCCAGCCCGGGATAGCTCACCCGGGCGATCCCGGGATGAGCTTCCGCCCATTTCGCGACGGCCATGCCGTTTTTCGAGTGTCGTTCCATCCGGACACTGAGGGTGCGGAGGCCGCGGTCAATCAGCCAGGCGCTGTGGGGGTCGAGGGCCTGGCCCCAGAGCCGCATCAGCCGGGTGACCTCCTCGATGACGGGAGCGGTGCCGGCCACCGCGCCGGCGATGACATCGGTGTGGCCGTTGAGGTACTTGGTGGCGCTGGTGATGACCACATCGGCGCCGTGCTCGATGGGCCGGAAGTTGATCGGGCTCGCGAAGGTGGCATCCACCAGCAGGGCGAGCCCGAACTCTTTCGCGATCCGGGCCAGCGGGCTCAGGTCCAGCACCCGCACCTGCGGGTTGGTGGGCGTCTCGACGAAGATGGCCCGGGTGGATTTCCGGAGCGCCTTGCGCCACTGCCGGGGCTGGTCCGGGTTGGCGTAGGTCACCTCGATGCCGAAGCGGCCGAATTCCTCGTCGAACAGGCGCCGGGTGCCGCCGTAGATCCAGGCGCTGGAGACCAGGTGGTCGCCGGGCCGGAGCACCGCCAGGTGGGCCAGCGCGGTGGCGCCCATCCCGCTGGACAGGAAGAGCGCCTCGTCGGCGCCCTCGAGCAGCGCGTACTTGCGCCCGATGGTGACCACGTTGGGGTTGTTGCCGTAGCGGGTGTAGAGGACTTCTTCTTCGGAGCCCACCGGGTTGGCGAAGGTGCTGCTCTGGACCAGGGGCGGCACCACGGGGGCCCAGTCGGCGCGGCGGTGCGGCTCGCCGTGCACCGCGATGGTGGACGGCCCGTAGCGGCGGCGGCTCATTGCAGCAGCAGGGGGCAGTACGTCTCCTGCTCCTGGCGGACCAGCCGCTGCACCGCCAGCTGCCGCAGCGCGGCGAGCGCCTGGCTGAAGCTCCAGGTGAGCGCGCAGGCCAGCTCGGTCGCGGTGCAGGAGCCGTGTTCGTGAATGTGGCGGAAGGCGGTGCGCAGGTCGTCGGAGGTGTGGCCCAGCAGTACCGGGGCGGCGCCCGGCGCGGCCAGCACGGCGCAGGTGATGCCCTGGTGGTTGAGCACGTGGTCGATCGCTTCGCTCTGGTCCTCCGAGAGGCCGATCAGCAGGACGTAGCGGTCGCCGGATGTGCGGGAGCGCTGGAGCAGCTTGGCGACGATCTCGTCGGCGCAGCTGAAATCGAGGAGCCGCACCGCGGAGAAATCGAGCAGGGCGGTCAGGCAGCGGGCTTCCGCCATCGCGTCTTCCACCCGGCCCCGTACGGCGGCGCCCGTGGGACGGGTCACCAGGTCACGATACGGGGTGGCGACCGCGCCCTGGAGGATGCGATCGAGCCTGATGGTATGGATCATCCGGTGGCGTTGTCCTGTGCGGGGATGACGATCTGCACCTGCGAGCCCGGAAAATAGGCGAGATGCTCGCTCAAAGGTACGTCGTCGTCCCACGTCGGGACGATCGAAAGGCGGGCGGTGCCGCTGCGGATGGAGACCTTGCCGTCCCACCGGGCCAGGTAGCGCTTGATGCCGGCCAGTCCCTGGCCGCGCCCCGGATCGCGGAACCGGCTCACGCCCTGGATCAGGGCCGATTCCAGTGCGGCCCCGTCTCCCCAGCGATCGCCATACCGCTTGGACTGCACGCCCTCGAGCGAGCGGCGGAACCCGATGCCGGCGTCGCTGACGGCGATGACCACCACCCGGCGGCCCAGTCGCTTTCGAAACGTGTACGCGTGCACCGCCGCCCACCCGCTGGTGCCCGCGTGCTCCACAATATTCTGACAAGCCTCCGAAAGCGCCATAGCGAATCCCATGGTCGCCTTGGCTTCGAGCTTGAGGCCCTCGAGAATGCGGCGGGCGCCCTCCTGGATCTTGCCTACGACATCGTGGACGTCTTCGGCGGCGCGCACCGGCGTCACCGCGAGCAGGACGTCGGACTCGTCGGGCTGCACCCGGGGCACCTTGCCGTGGACCTCGAACAGCTCGGTCGCATACTTGAAAAAGCCGGCCTTGGCCCAGTACCGGCGGACATCGTCGCTGGTCGGAACCGTGAAGAGCGGCTTCTCGCCGGCCTCGCCCAGGGCCTGGCCGGCGGTGAGCATGGCAATCAGCCCGTACGGTGACGCCCATTGCGCGGCATGCGCGTCAATGAGTACCCGCTCGCCCGACTGCGCGTTGGCATCCAGCGCGGTGGCGAACTGCTCAAAGCTCTTATCGTCAAAGCTGGCGGGAACCTCGACCACCCGGGTCATGGCATGACCAGTTCGCCGCGGAGGTGGCGGCTTAGACCGGTGGCACCACGAAAGGCGGCGGTCCGCGCCGCCATCCGGTTGGCGGTTGCCAGCGCATCTTCCACCGTGTCGCCCGCCAGGAGCCGCCCGGCCATGGTGCCCCCGAAGACATCGCCGCAGCCGGTGGGGTCCAGGGCTTCCACCGCCGGAGCGGGGACCAGTGCGGTACGCACCGAGCCGCCGGCCGGCCGGCCCCGGTGGGCCAGCCGCTCGAACCCCGGGGCCGCGACGTAGGCCGCACCCCGGGCGCCCAGCGTGACCGTCAGCAGGGACACCCCGGCCTCCAGCGCCTGGGAGGCCAGCGAGAGCGGGTCGGGAGACAACTGGTGCATTTCGTCCTCGTTCATCTGGACCATGTCGAAGCAGCTGAACCAGAGCGGCGCCTGGGGCAGCGGCTGCAGCCGGCGGATGCCATCGGGGTGCATGGCCAGCAGCAGGCTGTGAAAGTCGGCATAGATGGGGCCCGGAAATCCCTGCCGCAGCGCCTGGGCAGTGCCCAGGCCCATCTCGAACCCGGAAATAAAATTTACGTAGAGCGCGTCGAGGTCCCGCACCATGGGCCCCAGTTCCGCCCAGGTCCAGCCGGGCACCCCGCCGGACATCCGCTCGCATCGGCGGGCCGCCGACTCATACCGGAGCGTCACCCGGTTGTTGGGTACCGGGACCTCCGCGCACCGGGTGCCCGGCGCCAGGCGTTCCAGGGTGCCGAGAAACCGGGCCGCCTCCCCGGAGAGGTCGCGCCCGACCTTGATGAGCGGAACGATCCGCCAGTCGTCGGTAAGCGCCGCATCGATGCCGGAGAGGCCGTAGGCGATGCCGCCCCACTCCTCCACCGGGGGCGCGCTGGGATCCCGCCCGTAGATGAGATCCCAGACCATGCTGCCGACGACCCCGACCTTCTTCATAGTAACGAATGCCTCACCCGCCGCGGCCCGCCGGCAGCTACATGACTAGGATGCCGCCGGCCGGTCGGTGGACCGGGAGGCCGGGGAGATCCGCTGTTCGATAAACGCCCGGGCGGCTCCGTACACGCCGGCCGTGCCCGACAGCTCGCCCGGCAGCACCCGGAGTGCATCCACCGCCGGCTTGAAGGCCCGGCGTGAGATCTCCCGGCGGAGCGGCACGAAGAGGCTGTCTCCGGCGTAGGTAACGCCGCCGCAGACCACCACGACCTCGGGGTTGAAAATATTGACCAGGCTGGCGATGCCGGCGCCCAGGAACTTGGCGGTGTCGCCGACGACTTCCAGGGCCAGCTTGTCGCCGTCGTGCGCGGCATCGTACACCGTCTGGGCGGTGATCGCCTCCAGCTGCCCGTCCACGTACCCGGGCAGCGACGTCTCGTAGCCGGACTCGATGGCCTCCCGCGCTCTCCCCGCGATCGCCGGCCCCGATGCGTAGGCCTCCAGGCACCCGTAGTTCCCGCAGTTGCAGCGGCGCCCGTTGACCTCGATAGTCATATGGCCGATCTCGCCGGCGCAGTCGGAGTGGCCGTGGTACAGCCGGCCGTGGCAGATCAACCCGCCGCCGATGCCGGTGCCGATGGTGACGCCGATGGCGATCCGGGTCCCCCGGGCGGCGCCCATCCACCACTCGCCCAGCACGGCGCAATTGGCGTCGTTGTCGAGCGCGGTGGGCAGCCCGACGCCCTCCTGGATACGGGCCCGGAGCGGCATGTTGACCCAGCCGAGATTGGGGGTCAGCAGGACTATGCCGGTCTTGGTATCCAGGGGGCCGGGCGCCCCGACCCCGATCCCGATGACAAGGGCCTCCGGGTCCGCCCGCCGGCACTCGGCGATGGCGTGCCGGGCCATCGCCACGATGCGTCCGACCACTGCGTCCGACCCCTCGTCGGCCCGGGTGGGCTCGGTGTGCAGGGCCAGCAGCCGGGACCCGTCCTCGGCCACGCAGCCGGTGACCAGGTTGGTGCCGCCGATATCAATGCCGACGATGTAGTTCACGGAGCTGGCCTCACGGTTGAGTCCACCCTTCGCCGATCGCGGCAACGGCTTCCACCACCGCGCCGACGTCCAGTTCACGCATGCAGCGGTGATGGCCCAGCGGACACACCGCCGGCCCGTGGGCCGAGCAGGGGCGGCAGGCGAGCCGGGGGTGCTCCACCACCCGGTCGCTCCTGCCGCGGGGTCCGAACCCGAACGCCGGAAGGGTCGGCCCGAAGATCGCCACGACCGGAGTGCCCATCGCGGTGGCCATGTGGAGCGGCGCCGAATCGTTGGTGACCAGCAGGCCGGCCTCGCCGATCAGCGCGCTGGACCCGCGGAGCGAGAGCATGCCCGCGGCGTTGTGAACCCGGTCTGCCGCCGGCGCCGGCGATGGCCTCGCCCAGGTCCCGGTCTTCGGGGCCGCCCACTACCACGGCGGGAACCCGGAGCCGCCGGGCCAGATCGGCATAGTAGGGCCATTTCTTGGTCCCCCAGATGGACCCGGGCGCCAGCGCGATGAACGGCTTCTGGACTCCGTGACTCGCCAGCCAGCGGCCCGCCTCGTCGTGGTCTTCCGGTGCCAGTCCCAGCGCCACCGGCGATTCCTCCCCGGGGCCGCCGAGCGCGAGCAACCGTTCCACTTCGTGGCCCACCTCGTCCCGCGGCACCGTCTGCGTGTACAGGAGCGTGCTGCCATCGGCAAACCCGATGCGCTCGGGGATCGACGCCAGCCGGGCCAGCGCGCCGGAACGCCAGGAACGGTGGGGAAGGTACGCCCGCTGATAGTGGCGCTTCCGCAGCGACCGCACCAGTCGAAAGAATCCAGAGACTCCGCGATCCCGGCCCCGCTTGTCATAGCGGATCACCTCCCGCACCGCCGGATGCCGCTCGATCAGCGGGGCCGCCGCCGGGGTAGTGACGATATCCACCGGCCCGTGTTGCCGGGCCAGTGCGGCCAGCAGGGGCGTGGTCAGGATCACGTCCCCCAGGAACGCCGTCTGGATCACCAGGACGCCCCCCGCCCCCGGACCGGTCACCAGTTAGCCATTACTCATACCCGTCCCCTGTCACCAGTCACCTCTCACTACTCAGTCCACCTGCAATACCGCCAGAAACGCCTCCTGCGGAATCTCCACCGCGCCCACCTGCTTCATCCGCTTCTTGCCCTCTTTCTGTTTCTCCAGCAGCTTGCGCTTCCGGGTCACGTCGCCGCCATAGCACTTGGCCAGCACGTCCTTGCGGAGGGCGGAGATAGTTTCCCGGGCGATGATCTTCTGCCCGATGGCGGCCTGGACGACCACCTGGAACAGCTGCCGGGGAATCAGTTCCTTCAGCTTCTCGGCGACCTTGCGGCCCCATTCGTAGGCCTTGTCGCGGTGGATGATCACGCTGAAGGCGTCGATCTGGTCGCCGTTGATCAGCATGTCGAGCTTGACCAGCTCGGACGCGACGAAGCCGCCCATCTCGTAGTCGAACGAGGCGTAGCCCCGGCTCAGGCTCTTGAGCTTGTCGTAGAAGTCGAGGACGATCTCGCCCAGCGGGAACTCCCAGTCGAACTCCACCCGGGTCTGGTCCAGGTACTTCATGCCGAGGTACACGCCCGCGGCGGTCCTGGCCCAGCTTCATGATGGCGCCGATGTAGTCGGCCGGCGCCATGATGCGGGCCTTGACGAAGGGCTCCTCGATCCGGTCGATGCTGGCCGGGTCCGGCAGCAGGGTCGGGTTCTCCACGTGCAGCATGGTGCCGTCGGTCATGTACACGTGGTATTCGACCGTGGGCACGGTGGAGATCAGGTCCAGGTTGAATTCCCGCTCCAGCCGTTCCTGCACGATCTCCATGTGGAGCAGGCCGAGGAAGCCGCAGCGGAACCCGAAGCCGAGGGCGGTGGAAGATTCCGGCTCGTACTGGAGGCTGGCGTCGTTGAGCCGGAGTTTCTCCAGGGCGTCGCGAAGCGGCTCGTACTGGTCCGAGTCGGTGGGATAGAGGCCCGCGAACACCATGGACTTGACGTCCCGGTAGCCGGGCAGCAGCTCGGTCGCCCGGTTGGCGGCGTCCAGTACGGTATCGCCGACCCGGCTGTCGCCCACGCCGCGCAGGTTGGCCACCATGTACCCGACCTCGCCGGCCTCCAGCTGTTCCACTTCCCGCTGGCCCAGCTGCAGGTAGCCCACTTCGTCCACCGTGTACACGTCCTCGGGGTGGGCGCCGAAGGCGACCTTCATGCCGCGGCACAGCCGGCCGTCCACCACCCGGATGCTGGGGATGGCGCCGCGGTAGCGGTCGAAGTAGGAATCGAAGATGAGGGCCCGGAGCGGGGCACCCAGGTTGCCGCGCGGGGGAGGGACCCGGGCCACGATCGCCTCCAGCAGGGCGGGTACCCCGGTCCCGTCCTTGGCCGAGACCTGGAGGATCTCCTCCCGCCGCGCGCCGATCAGGTCCCTGATCTCCTGGGCCCGCCGCTCCGGCTCGGCGCCGGGGAGGTCAATCTTGTTGAGCACCGGGATGATCTCGAGCCCGGCGTCCAGCGCCAGGAAAAGATTGGACAGGGTCTGGGCCTGGATTCCCTGGGAGGCGTCCACCACCAGGATGGCCCCCTCGCAGGCATTGAGCGAGCGGGAGACCTCGTAGGTGAAGTCCACGTGCCCAGGGGTGTCGATCAGGTTGAGTTCGTACTCCTGGCCATCGCGCGCCTGGTACGCCATGCGGACCGCGTTGAGCTTGATCGTGATGCCGCGCTCCCGCTCCAGGTCCATGGTGTCGAGGAGCTGCTCGCGCATGAGCCGCTTTTCCACCGCGCCGGTGGCTTCGATCAGCCGGTCGGCGAGGGTGGATTTCCCGTGGTCAATATGGGCGACAATGCAGAAATTCCGGATGGTGGATCGTGACATGCGGGGAATATAAACCGCAGGCCGACCCCTAGCGGACCTCCAGTTCCTCCAGCCGGGCCATGGCCCGCCGCAGGTGGGGAATCACGATGCTGCCCCCCACCACGAGGGCGATGGAGAAGACCTCGAGGAACTCCTCGCGGGTGGCGCCCTCCTGGTGGCAGCGCTCGACATGGTACGTGATGCAGTCGTCGCAGCGCAGGACCATGGACGACACCAGGCCCAGCATTTCCTTGGTCTTGACCCCCAGCGCGCCGGGTTCGTAGGCCCGGTGGTCCAGCGCGAAGAACCGGTTGATCGTGACGTTCCCGGCGCCCAGGATGACGTCGTTCATCCTGGAGCGGAAGGCGTTGAAGTCGGCGAGAGAATCGGACATGAAAGGGAAGATAGAATGAGAAGTGAGCAGTGAGAAGTGAGAATTGGAAGGGCCTTCTCACTTCTCACCTCCCACGGCACCCAGCTCAGGGGGTGGCTTCCCCCTGCTCCACGATCTGCCGGTAGGACTCCGGGTTCCACTGGGGGCGGGCCGTCGTGTTGCCGATCTCCTGGCCCAGGTGATAGAGGAGCTGCAGCAGCCGGGCTTCCTTTTCGCCGTCGATCTTGTCGGGCGAGTCGGACACCTTGTGGTAGTCCTCGTGGAGGCCGCTGGTGAAGAAGAGCACCGGGATGCCCTTGCGGGCGAAGTTGTAGTGGTCGGAGCGGAAGTACAGCCCTTCTTCCGGCCAGATATCGTCGATGGGCCGAACACCCAGGCCGGCATGGGCCCCGGCCACCCGGGTGAGCGTGCTGCCCAGGTCGGAGTGCTGCATCCCGATGGCCACCACCGTGTCCTTCCAGTTCCGGCCGATCATGTCCAGGTTCAGGTTCGCCACCATGTCCTTGAGGGGCACCGTCGGGTGCTCGACGAAGTAGTTGCTTCCCCACAAGCCTTTTTCCTCGCCGCTCACCGTAATGAACAGCAGGGACCGCCGGGGGCGGGCGCCCTGCTGGCTGAAGGCTTCGGCCAGCTCCAGCACCCCGGCAGTCCCCGAGGCGTCGTCGTCCGCGCCGTTGCTGATGCTGTCCGGCTGGCCCGGCTGGATCCCGATATGGTCCATGTGCGCGGAAACCACCAGGTACTCGTTCCTGAGCACCGGGTCGCTGCCTTCCAGGATCCCGATCGTGTTCGGCACCATGGTGGTGCCCAGGGTGGTGTGCCGCAGGTTCAACTCCGCGGACCAGTCCGGGAGGGGTTCGATGAGGGTCCCGGTAGCCGAGCGCAGGTTGGCGAACTGCTCCGCGGCCTCCGGCACCTGGGCAAGGATCGCCTGTTCATGCACCTCGATGACGAGCGGTCCGCCCTCCGGTGAATTGCTCAGACTGACCTGTTCGCCCAGGCGCCGGTCCCGTTCCGAGGTGAAGCTGGCCGAATCCCGGTTGGACACCACCACCAGGAACCTGGCCCCGTGGCCGACCAGGCTTTGCAGCACCAGGCCCGCATTGCCCGGCAGCTCCCGGGTAAAGTCCAGCGGCCAGACCACGACCTTGCCTTTCACCTCCTCCTCGCTGATTTCGGCCGGATCGGGAGTACCGCCCAGCATCACCATGGGGCCGGTCACCGGCTCCGCGGGGGCTTCGCCGAAGAGCACTATGGCGTCCCGGGCGAAGAACACCGGAATGGTCCGGTCGCCCCGGAACACGATGGTCGAGGTCGGGTCGAGCCGGGTCCGGTACAGGGGGTAGTGCTGAATGAAGGTGCCGCTGTCGCCCCCCGGCTTGAGCCCCATTTTCCGGAACTCGGCCGCCACGTACCGCGCCGTGAGGTCGAGCCCCCGGCTGGGCGTGTCCCGGCCCAGCATCGAGTCGTGCGCGATCACGCCGACCCGGCGGGACACATCGGCGGCGGTAATAGTGGCGGCCGCGCCGGAGGGCGCGGTCTGGGCGGCTGCGGGGGCAGCGGCCATCAGGGCGAGCAGCAAAATCCGGCGCATGAAGGTCATCCTCAGGAGAATTGGCATGTCGGTCACCGGGAGCCGGCGCCTTCCACGATCTGGCGGTAGCTCTCCGGGTTCCACTTGGGCCGCTGGGGCGCGTTGGCGATGTCCTGTCCGACGTAGAACAGGAGCTTCAGGATTCGGGCTTCCTTCTCTCCGTCGATCTTGTCCGGCGAGTCGCTGGGCCGGTGATAGTCTTCGTGCACGCCGTTGAAGAAGAAGAGGACCGGAACGCCCTTCCGCGCGAAGTTGTAGTGGTCGGAGCGGCTGTAAAAGTTCTCCTGGGGCCACCGGTCGTCGATCGCGGTCATCCGGAGTTCGGGGTGCGCGTCGTTGACCCGCTGCAGGGTGGGGCCCAGGTCGGAATGCTGCCGGCCAATGGCCACGATAGTGTCCTTCCAGTTCCGCCCGATCATGTCGATGTTGATGTTCGCCACCAGGTTCTCTACGGGCACCGTCGGGTGTTCGGCAAAGTACTGGCTGCCCCAGAGTCCCTTTTCCTCGCCGCTTACCGTAATAAACAGCACCGAGCGTTTCGGCGGCGCCAGGCTGAACGCTTCGGCCAGCTCGATCACCCCCACGGTGCCGGAGGCGTCATCGTCGGCGCCGTTGTTGATGCTGTCGGTCCGTCCGGTGGAAATGCCCACGTGGTCCATGTGCGCCGAGAAGACCAGGAATTCATGGCGGAGCAGGGGATCGGTGCCGGTCACGATCCCGATGGTATTGGGGGCGGTCGCCTCTTCGAGAATGGCCTGCTTCAGGTCCGCCATAATGGTGAGCCCCGGGACCGGCTGGTGGACGAACGTGCCGGTCTTGCGGAGGGCGGCGAGATCCAGGCCGGCGCCGGCCAGGAGCGAGCCCACCGACCGGTCGTGCACCTCCACCACCGGTACCCCCGGTGCGCTGGCCCCTTCGATGGTCAGCCGGATGCCGCCCTGCCGCCGCATTTCGGTCGCGAAGGTCGCCGAATCCCGGTTGGAAACCACCACGACGGCCCGCGCCCCGCCCTGCACGGCCGCCCTGATCATCCGGGTGGCGTTGAGCGGGAAAGGGCCGCCGGAACGATCCGCGACGACCAGCGCCACCTTGTTCCGCACTCCATCACCCAGGGCGACGGTAGAATCCCAAGTGCCGGCGAGAACCACTGCGGGGCCCCCGGCCTCATTGGCCGGAATGCCGCCGTAGAGAAAACGGGCATCGCGGGCCAGTTCGGCATGGTGATGCGACCCGTTGATCATGAAGCCGATGTGCGAGGCCTCAAGGTCCAGGCGGGTCCGGGTGATCCGGTAGCGCTGGAACCAGCTGCCGTCTGCCCCGCCGGGCTTGAGGCCGAAACGCTTGAATTCGTCGGCCACGTACTGTGCCGTCATTTCCAGGCCCTTGCTTGGGGTGTCCCGGCCCAGCATCGAGTCATGCGCGATGATATGAACCCGGCGCATGACGTCGGCGGTGGTGATCGTAGCCGCCGCCTGGTCCAGGGCCCGGTTGGGGCTCTGGGCGGACAGCGGCGTGGCGAGCAGGAACAGGAACAGAGTGGGTCGGTGCATGAGACTCAGGCTCGTGGGCTGGGGTGGAGGTCTTGAGGCCGGGTGGACAATAGCCGCGCCCGGCCGGGTACGGTACGGCCGGGCGCGTGGCATGTTTCAGTCGGGAGCGCCAGTTCTATGCCGACGGCTTCCGCCTAAGCTGTGGATCCCCAGTGGGTTGGGGTCTGGACCCGGAAGGCTCCGACCGCTTCGGTTCGGCTCGCCTGGGCTCCGCGCGGGGGGCCGGATCCCGGCTCGGCTCGGCCCGGGGTGCGGGTTCCCGTCGCGGCTCGCTCCGCGGGGGCTCGGAGCGGCCCGGTTCCGACCGCCGGGGTTCCCCCCGGCGGGGTTCGCTCTGATCCCGGCTGGGAGAGGTCTCTCTCCTCGGCTCGGAGCGCCGCTCCGGCGGCGCGATGTCGGGGCCGCCCGGTTCCACCGGACGGAGGTTCTTCGTGGGCTCGGTCTCCCGCCGCCGGGGCTCTTCGTTCCCGCGGGGCTGGGGATTCTCCCGGGGCAGGACATTCGGGGGTTGCCCGCCGCCCTCGTCGGTCCGCCGCCGGGGAGTCCCCGCGTCGCGGCTGTCGCCACCAGTGGGCCGGGAACCGTCGTCTGCGGCTCGCCGTCCCCGCGGCTCCACCGGGGCCGGGATGCTGCCGCGGCCGCCCACGTCCGCGCTGGTCCGGTCGCGCTCCACCACCCGGCGGCCTTCATCGGCGGGACGCTGCCGTTCCCGGGTCACGTAGTCCCGACCGGGACCATGGTCCTTGAAGACATACCGGGGCCCGGGCCGGTAGGGCCGGACGATCACCACGTTGCGCCCCCGGTAGTGCCGGTAGGGGTAGTAGTAGTAATCGTCGTAGATCACGATCCGGAAACGGTTGCACGAATAGTGGTACGGATTCCAGTAGGAGTAGCTGACGTAATTGTGGCAGTCGTAGCAGACGAACCGGGGATAGTCGTAGTGCTGATCGACGTAATAAGGAACGATATCGTAGTCGTATTCGCCGGGGCCCGCGATCCGCGAAGCGAATTCGGTGAGACTTACGTACGGATCTCCCCGGACCCGGCCGTCGGCGATCAGCCGGTAGTCCCAGTGGTCACCCCGGATAAATTCATCGAACCGGAACGGGTCGGGGGACGACACGGCGAAGAGGTAGCCCACGCCGGGGTAGTCATCGATGGTGAAGGCGCGGTCGTTGCGGTCGAGGACTTCGAAGGTGCGGCCCCCCCGGGCGAAGTTGTCCTCCCAGGGTTCCCGGGGGAACAGCACCCGGATCCGGCCGTCGGTATCCACCCGCAGCACCGCGATGTAGCCGTCGGTTTCGGCCTTGAAATACACCCGGGCCTGTTCGCCGCGCCGGTAGGGGTCCTCATCGCGGTTGGTCCAGACGCTGATGCGCTGACGTTCGGTCGCGCGGATCCAGCTGGCGATTCGCCCCAGTTCAAGGGGGCCGGGCGATGCGGCCGTCGGCGCGGACCCGGAGGGCCCAGCGACCAGCAGCAACCCGATGAATGGAGCGAACATTGTCTCCTCCGAAGGAAAAACGGCGAGGTACCCGCCTCGATTGCAGACCATGTGCCATGCATCCCAGAATCTCAAGCCATTGTGCCACCGGGAGTTGGACGTTTTCACCGGGCTGGCCTCCCATCCGCGATGTGTCCCGGGATGGGGACAGGTGACCGCGTTGACTTGCACCCCTTTCTCTCAATACGTTGCGCCCGAATGAACCGACCTGTCAGCGCGCCGGGCCTGTCCCGGGTGGATCTGCTTGACCCCCTGGAGGTCTCCCGTCTCGGGGGGCTGGAACTGGTGTCCCAGGGAATCGTAGAAGGGTTCCTGGCCGGCCTCCACCGGTCCCCCCGGCGGGGATTCTCGGTCGAGTTCGCCGAGCACCGCATGTATCAGCCGGGAGACGAACTGCGCTACGTGGACTGGAAGATCCTGGGCCGCAACGACCGCCTCTACGTGAAGCAGTTCGAAGAAGAGACCAACCTGCGGGCCATGATCGTCACCGACATCAGCCGCTCCATGGCCTGGAGCGGCGCCCCGGAAACCACCCTCACCAAACTGGATTACACCCGGCGGCTGGTCGCCGCTCTCAGCCTGTTGCTGCTGCGCCAGCGGGACGCCACCGGGCTGATCACCTTCGATGACGAGGTCCGCTCGGTGACCCCGGCCCGGGCCCGGCTGAGCCACTGGCGAACCATCCTGGGGGTGCTCGAGACGCTCAAGCCGGGGGAGGGGACGGCCGCCGAGCCGGCCCTCCGGCGGGTGATGGGCCGGCTCCGGCGCCGGGGGCTCGTCGTCTTCATTTCCGACCTCCTGCTGGATCGCAGCACCGCACTCCACGCCCTCCAGTTTCTCCGGCACCGCGGCCACCAGGTGATGGTCTTTCACATCATGGACCCCGCGGAAGTAAACCTCGACGGGCCGGCGGAGGCTCGCTTCGAGGACCCGGAGACCCGGGCGACCATCACCCTCCGCCCCAAGGACTGGGCCGAGGTGTACCGGGAGACGGTCGCGGGGGTCGTGGGCGAGTGGTACAAGGCCTGTCGCAGCCGGGGCATCCACTATCATCGGGTCACCACCGACACCCCGTTCGGCATCGCCCTCCGCCGCGCGCTGGCCCAGCCGGCGGGGATTACGTGATTTCCTTTCTCCATCCTTGGGTACTGGCGGGACTGCTGGCCGCCGGGATTCCCATTCTCCTGCACCTTATCCAGCGCCGGCAGCCCCCGGTCGTCGTCTTCCCCGCCGTTCGCTACCTGGTGGATACCACCCGGGAGCACCAGAAACGGCTGAAGCTGCGCAACTGGCTGCTGCTCATCATCCGGACCCTGCTCATCATCCTGCTGGTGCTGGCCGCGGCGGGGCCGACGGCGCCCATCTCCGGCGCGCCCGGACATTCTCCGGCTGCCCTGGTTCTGATCCTGGACAACAGTCTCAGCAGCGGGGCGGTGGTAGAGGGCACCTCCCGGCTGGACAGCTTCCGCCGCGCCGCCGGCCGGATACTGGACCGGGCCACCGCCGAGGACAGGCTCTGGCTGGTGCTGGCCGACGGTGTGCCTCGGCGGGGCGACCGCACCCGGCTCACCCAACTGGTGGATAGCGCGGAAGCCACGGCCAGCCGGCTCGACCTGGGCCAGGCGATTCGCGACGCCGACATGGTCCTGGCTAACCAGGAGCTGCCCGGTGAGATCATCCTGGTCAGCGACCTCCAGGCGTCGGCGGTGACCGCGGCGGAGGTCACTCATCCGCTGCTGGTGGTGCGGCCTGAAGGACCCGTCAGCCGGAACCTGGGCCTGGCCGCGATCGACCCCGGTCCCCAGCCCTGGTCGCTCTCCGGGTCCCGCGCCACCGTCCGCGTGATGGGAGATTCGTCGCTTTCCATCCCGGTGGCCGTCCGTCTTGGCGAGCGACCGCCCCGGCAGGCCCTCGTCCGCCCGGGAATGCCGGCGTCGGTGCCGCTCACCGGCGGGGCCGCCGGCTGGTGGCCCATTCACGCCGAGTTGGACCCCGATGAGTTGCTCAAGGACAACGCGCGGACCGGCGTCGTCCGGGTGGCCCCGGTGGCCGGCGTCTCCTGGCCGGCCGACCTCAGGTACCTCGGCGCGGCCGCCGAGGTTCTGCTCTCCAATGGGCGGATCTCCCGGGGGGCCGAGGTGATGCTGGGGCGGCTGGGACCGGGGTTTTCCATCCTGGAGCCGCCCGCCGACCCGGCCCAGTTGGGCGCGATCAACCGGAGCCTGGACCAGCGCGGTGTGGGCTGGCGGTACGGGCGGCTGATCCAGGCCAGCATCATCTCCGACAGCGGTCCGCTGGTCGGGCGGGAGCGGATCGAGCGGCGATATACCCTGGAACCGGTCGGCAGCGGCCGGACCGGCGTCATCGCCACAGCCGGGGGCGCGCCCTGGATCGTCCGGGGAGGCGACGTCGTTCTCCTCGGCAGCCGGCTCGATCCCGAGTGGACCGCCTTGCCGCTTTCGGCGGCTTTCATGCCCTTCATGGACGCGCTGCTCAACCGGGTGGCCCGGGGCGAGATCACCCTGGCGGAAGGCTATCCCGACACCCCGGTTACTCTGCCCGACCGGGTGACCGGGGTGTCAGCCGGCGAACGCCGGTGGACGGTTGAAGGCGGGGCGCCTTTCCGTACGGCCCAGCCCGGTATTCATTTCCTGCTTGCCGGGCGGGATACCATTGGCGCCCTGGCGGTCAACTTCGACCCGCGAGAATCTCTGCTGGAGCCCGTGACCGACGATGCCGTGAAGGACCTCTGGGACGGGGTGGCCCTCGCCAGCCTCGATGAAGGACCGTCGCGCGCCTTTTCCCTTGGCATCCGATCCGACCTGCGCGGTCCCCTGCTCTGGGCGGTGCTGGCCCTGGGACTGGCGGAAGTCCTGCTGGCGAGCGTCTGGCGCAAATCGGCGTGAGTCTCCACTCGATTCTCGATGCGCTCGGCCGGACCCGCACGGCGCAGGACCTGCTCACCAGGCTACCCGGACGAGGATCTTCCCTGACCCTGGGCGGGTTGCCGGGGTCGAGCGGGGCCGTCACCGTGGCCTGGATCGCCCGCGCCCTCCCCCAGCGCCTGCTCACCGTGGTGGCGCCGACGCCCGCCGAAGCCGAACGCTGGCTGAGCGACCTGCAGCCGCTGACCACCGCCGGGGTCGCCCTCTACCCCCAGCGGGAGAGCCTGGGCGAAGAAGAACCCCACTACGAAATCGCCGGAGAGCGGGTCGAGACGCTGGAGGCGCTGCTGGGAGGGAAACTTCGCATCCTGGTGACGACGGCGCGGGCTACCGCGGAACGGACCCGGGTGCCGGCGGCGCTGGCCGCAATGCGGCTGGTCCTCAGGGCGGGGGAGCGTCGGCCGCTCACCGACGTCGCCCACTCGCTGGAGCGGATGGGCTACCGGCGGGTGCCGACGGTCACCGAGGTGGCCGAGTTCAGCGTGCGGGGCGGCATCATTGACGTGTACGGGTTCGGCATGGGCGAGGCGGCCCGTTGCGAGTGGTGGGGGGACGAACTCAACTCGCTCTGGGTATTCGACCTGACCAGCCAGCGCTCGTTGCAGCAGATCGACGAAATCACCATCCTGCCCGTTTCCCCGCCCGATCCCGCCGAGCCCGAAGTCACCGGTTTCACCGCCGCCCGGCAGACCCTGCTGGAGCTGCTGCCCTCCGACACCCTCCTGGTGGAGGAGGCCATGGGCCCGGACCGGGATGAAGTGGAACGGGCCTGGCGGGAGGCCGAGCATCACCTGGACGTGGCGCGCCGGCTGGGGGAAGACGTGCCCTCGCGCGACGCGTTGTTCGAGGAACCGGACCAGTGGCGGCGCCGGCTGGAAGCCTTCGGCCGGCTGATCCTGGGGGAGGCGCTGCCGGACCTGCAGATGGGGTTTCTGCCGCCCGAAAAGATCGACCGCAATCTGAACCGCCTGCGCGCGGTGCTCGGCTCCGAACAGCCCACCCTCATTCTCTGCGACAACGAAGGCCAGCTGGAGCGGCTCGATGAACTGCTCAACGAAGGCGGCCGCGGCGGCATCCACGCCACCCTCGTCATAGGAAGCCTCGATGGCGGGTTCGTGCTGCCGGGCCTCCGGGTCCTGACCGACCACGAGATCTTCCGGCGGGCCCGCCGGCTCCGCCGCTCCCGCCGTTACCGGCAGGCGGCGCCTTCGTCCGCGACCGGGGCGCTGACGGTGGGCGACTACGTGGTACACCTCGATCATGGGATTGGGATCTACCGCGGCATCGGCAGCGTCACGGTCGGCGGGGGGATTCTCGAGGTGGCCATCGTCGAATACGAGGGCGGCGACCGGCTCAATGTCCCCCTGTACCGGCTGGACCAGCTGGAACGGTACCGGGCCGCGGGGGACGACGGCGACCGGCCCCCGCCCCGGCTCCACCGGCTGGGCGGCCACAGCTGGCAGCGGGTCCGGGAGCGCACCCGGGAAGCCATCAAGGCCATGGCAGCCGAACTGCTCGACCTCTACGCCCGCCGGCAGGTGAGCGCCGGCTATCCCTTCCCGCCGGATACCCGCTGGCAACGGGAGCTGGAATCGAGCTTCCTGTACGAAGACACGCCCGACCAGGTCAAGGCCACCGAACAGGTCAAGCAGGACATGGAACAGCCCAAGCCGATGGACCGGCTCCTGGTGGGGGACGTGGGCTACGGCAAGACCGAGATCGCGGTGCGGGCGGCGTTCAAGGCGGTGCAGGGGGGCAAACAGGCCGCGGTGCTGGTCCCGACCACCATCCTGGCCGAGCAGCACGGCCGCACCTTCATCGAGCGGTTGGTGGATTACCCGGTCAAGATCGAAGTCCTCTCCCGGTTCCGGACCGCGCGGGAGCAGAAACAGGCAGTTGCCCGGCTGGCGACCGGCGCGACCGACATCATCATCGGCACCCACCGGCTGTTGTCCCGGGACGTCGTGTTCAAGGACCTGGGAATCCTGGTGGTGGACGAGGAGCACCGCTTCGGGGTCAAGCACAAGGAGCGGCTCAAGGAACTGCGGCTCTCGGTGGATGTCCTGACCCTGACCGCCACCCCGATTCCCCGGACCCTGCATCTCTCGCTGGCCGGGCTCCGCGACCTGACCCTGCTGGAGACCGCTCCCCGCGACCGCTCTCCGATCCTGACGTTCGTGGAGCCGTGGGACGATGGCCTGCTGGAAGAGGCCTTCGCGCGGGAGCTGGACCGGGGCGGCCAGGTATTCGTGGTGCATAACCGGATCGAAACCATTGATACCATCGCCGCGAGGGTGCGGGCCCTGGCGCCGCGGGCGAAGGTGGGGGTCGCCCATGGCCAGATGGCGGCCGATGACCTGGAGCAGGTGATGCGCGGGTTCGTGGCCGGCGAGGTGGACATCCTGGTCTCCACGATGATCGTGGAATCGGGCCTCGACGTGCCCAACGCCAATACGATGGTCGTCCACGATGCCCACCGGTTCGGTCTGGCCCAACTGTACCAGCTTCGGGGCCGGGTGGGCCGCAGCCACCGGAGGGCGTATTGCTACCTGCTGGCGTCCGACCAGACCTCGCCGGAAGCGGAAGACCGGCTCAAGATCCTGGAGCATCATACCGACCTGGGCAGCGGCTACCGGATCGCGCTCAAGGACCTGGAGATCCGGGGCGCGGGCAACATGCTGGGGTCGGAACAGTCGGGACATGCCCACGCGGTCGGCTTCGACCTGTACCTGCGCTGGCTGGAGGAGACGGTGATCGCGCTCCGGGGCCAGGGCAAGGTGGAGCACCCGGCCCCGCCGGACGTGGTGCTGGACCGCCCGGCTCATCTTCCCGAAGGCTACGTGCCGGACGACGAGATCAAGCTGGACCTGTACCGCCGACTGGCGCGAGCCTCGTCGTCAGGCGAGATTGATGAGTTGCGCGCGGAAATGCGGGAGCGGTTCGGACCCCTCCCGGAGGAAGCGGAAAACCTGCTTCACATGGCCCGCCTGCGGGTTCTCGGTGCGTCAATGGGATTGCAGCACGTCCTCATCCGGGGCGACGAGGCCCGCCTGACCTTCCGGCAGGGGGCGACCCCCCGGCTGGCGGGCCTGACCCGCGCCCTGGACGACGTGCAGCTCTCGGCCGAGGTCCGGCGCACGGTGCCGCTGTCCATGCGGCTGCTCCGGCTGGGGGGCGAGGCGATGGTACCGGCGCTGGCGCGGGCGCTGGCCGCCGGCAGCCAGTAGCCGTTCAACCTGCAATCTGACATCCGCAATCTGAAATCTCACTTGGGGGAGCGAATGCGTAAGGCGTGGCTGGTCATTGGTCTGGCGGGAGTGCTGGGGTGCAACAGTTTCCGGGATCTCTTCTCGGCGCATGCCGATAGGGCCGCCGAAGCGGCGGGCCAGGAACTGTCATCGGAGCGGCTGGCCGAAATCATGGGACAGACGAAGGGCGTTCCGATCACCCGGGAGGCGGCCGAGTTCGTCGCCAACGTGTGGGTGGATTACACCCTCTTCTCCCAGGCGCTGGCCCGGGGGACCAACCTCAGCGACTCCTTGACCATCGCCGAGACGATGTGGCCCCAGATCGCCCAGGTGAAGGGCGACCGGTGGTTCGACACGGTGCTGACCCGGCGCCTCGAGCTCCCCGACGGCGCGGTGGACAGCCTCTACAACGCCGGGCAGTTGCGGCTGGTCCAGCACATTCTCTACACTGTTCCCCAGGGGTCCGGCGAGGAGGAGCGGGTGGCCGCCGAGCGGAAGGCGAACGCCGCCCTGGCGCGGATCCGGGGCGGGGCTGATTTCGGTGCCGTCGCCCTGGTCGAGAGCCAGGACTTCCAGAGCGCCCGGGACAGCGGCTTCCTTCCTCCGTCACCCCGGGGCGCCTGGGTCACCTCGGTGGACAGCGCCATCTGGAGCCTGTCGCCCGGGGGGGTCAGCGGGCTGGTAGAATCGCCCTACGGCTACCACCTCATCCGGCGGCCCACCGCCGCCGCCGTGCGGACCCGGCTGGAGGCCTACCTGGAGGGCCAGGAGACCAACCAGCTGGATTCGCTGTATCGCGATTCCATCGCCCAGGCCCGCGGCCTCAAGCTCTCCGGCTCGGCGGTCACCCTGATGCGGGGAGCCATCGCCGACCCCGAGACCCAGCGCAATTCCTCCAAGAAGATCGTCGAGTTCCGCGGCGGCGGGTTCACGGTGGGCGATTTCCTGCGCTGGGTCTTCGCGCTGCCGCCCCAGTTCGTCCAGCAGCTCAAGGGCGCCACCGACGACCAACTGAAAGAAGTCGCCACCCTGTTTGCCCAGAACACCATCCTGCTGATGCAGGCGGACTCGGCGGGGATCCAACTGACCCCGGTCGAGTGGCAGGGATTGCAGATGCAGCACCGCGCGGGGATCGACACCCTTCGGTTCAGCCTGGGCCTCGGGTTCGAGATCAGCGATAGCAGCGTCGCGGTTTCGGAGCGGAGCAAGCTGGCCGCGCTCCGGCTCGATACCTACTTCAATGACCTGGTCAGCGGCCGGACCCGGGTTCGCCCGATCCCTGCCACCCTGTCTTCCTTTCTCCGGCGGGAGGGCTCCTACGAGATCAACGATGCCGGTCTCCTTCGGGCCGTCGAGATCGCCCAGGGCAAGCAGCGCGCGGATTCAGCGGCGTCCGCCGATTCGTTGGCCCGGCCGGCGGTACCGGCGCCCCAGCTGCGGGATTCCGCGGCGGTTCCGCCCCGTCCCGGTGCCCAGCCATGAAACTGAGGTGGGCGGGACTGGTCCTCGGCCTCTGCCTTCCGGCGGAGGCCCTGTGCGCCCAGGAGCCGGAAACCGGCCCCATCGACCAGATCGTGGCGGTGGTCGGCCAGGCACCTATCCTGATGTCGCAGGTGCAGGAGGAGATCCTCGCCCAGCGCATGCAGGGCGTCCCGATCCCCACCGGGGAAGAGGAGATCCGGGAACTCCAGCAGCGGGTGCTCCAGGAGCTGATTGACGCGGAGTTGCTGCTCCAGGAGGCGGCGACCGACACCATGGTCAAGGTGACCGACGACGAAGTCATCCAGGCCGTCGAGGCCCGGATCCGGCAGCAGCGGCGGGATATTCCCTCCGAGCTGGAGTGGCGGAACGAGCTGCGGCGGGAAGGCTTTCTCACGCCCGAGGAATACCGCCGCTGGCTGATCGAGCAGCAGCGCCGGTTCTTCCTGCGGGAGAAGTACCTCCAGAGCCTGCAGGCCAGCCGCCGGCTGGTGCAGGTCCAGCCGACCGAAGCGGAACTGCGCGACTATTTCGACAAGCAGAAAGGATCGCTGTCGCCGGAGCAGCGGAAGACCCCGCCGGCGGTCTCCTTCCGGCAGGTGGTGGTGGCGCCCCGGCCCAGCGACGCGGCCCGGGCAGAGGCCCGGGCCCGGACCGACTCCATCGTGCGGGAACTGCGGAACGGCGCGGACTTCGCCGCCGCGGCCCGCCGGTTTTCGTCCGACCCCGCGTCCCGGGAAAAAGGCGGCGACCTGGGCTGGTTCCGGCGGGGCGTCATGATCGCCGAGTTTGAGCGGGTCGCCTTCCAGATGCGGCCCGGGGTGGTGTCCGAGCCGGTCGAGACCAGCTTCGGTTTTCACATCATCCAGGTCCAGCGGATCCAGCCGACTGAAATCCAGGCCCGCCATATCCTGGTCACGCCCGACGTGAGCCAGGCGGCGTCCGACAGCGCCCGGGCCCTGGCGGACCGGATCGCCGAGCGAGTCCGGGAGGGCGGGGCGGTGGATTCGCTGCAGCTGCGGTATCACGACGCGGCCGAGCTCAAGATCGCCGAGGATGCGCCGCTGTCGCAGCTGCCCCCCGCCTACACCGCCCTGTCCACCGCGGACTCCGGGGCGGTCCTGGTGGTGACCCTTCCAGCCGAGCCGGAGGTGCGCAGCAAGTTCGCCGTGGTCCAGGTGGTCGGCCGCCGGGCGGAGGGCGAGATCTCGTTCCAGGACGTGAAAGAACTGATCCGGCCCCGGGTGGCGGAACAGCTTGCCATCCAGCGCTACGTGGCCCAGCTCCGCGAGAAGACTTACGTGGAGATCCGGCCGATTTGAGGCCCCGGCTGGCCCTGACGCTCGGCGACCCGCGCGGCATCGGGCCCGAGATCGCGGCCCAGGCCCTGGCCGCCCCGCTGGAGGCGGACATCACCGTCGTCGGGGCCGAGGACCAGATCGCGGCGATCCCCGCCGCGAGGCGGGTCCCGGTCGGCCCCTGGCGGTCAGGATCGGGTGAGCCGGACCCGGCCGGGGGCGCTTCCCACGCGCGCAGCGTACTGGCGGGCAAGATCGCGGGGCATTCCGTCGAGACCGCGGTCCGGCTGGCCCAGGCCGGCGAGGTGGACGGCATCGTCACCGCCCCCATCAACAAGCACGCGCTGCATCTCGCCGGATTCCCCTTCCCCGGACACACCGAATGGCTGGCGCATCTCGCCGGCGATATTGACGTCGCCATGATGCTGGCCGCGGGCCGGCTCCGGGTGGTCCTGGTGACGACCCATGTGGCGCTGCGGGACGTGCCGGCCCTGGTCACCGTGGACCGGATCGTCCGCACCGGCCGGGTGACCCGGCGGGCCCTGGCGGACTGGTTCGGCATCGCGGAACCCCGCCTCGCCCTCTGCGCCCTGAATCCCCACGCGGGCGAGTCCGGTCTCTTCGGCGACGAGGAGAAACGGGTGCTCGCGCCGGCCGCCGCGCAACTGGGCGCCGCGGGTCCCTTCCCGGCCGATACGGTGTTCGTGCGGGCGATGCGGGGCGAGTTCGATGCGGTGCTGGCGCCGTACCACGACGTGGGGATGACGGCCATCAAGGTGGCGGCGTTCGGGCAGGGGGTGAACGTGACGCTGGGACTGCCGTTTCCCCGGACATCGCCCGATCACGGCACCGCGTTCGATATTGCAGGGCAGGGCCGGGCGGACTGGGGCAGCATGCGGGAAGCCCTGGAACTGGCGGCGAGGCTGGCCGCCAGGAAGATCGGCGAGTGACCATGGCCATGGGGCCAGGGCCAGTGATTCTTCGCGCTAGCTCTTGTCGGCGGTCGTCTCTTTTCCCTCCGGCACTCCGGGTTTCTCCTGCGGCGCCCAGACCCGGACCGTCTTCACCCGGCGGCCTTCCATCTCGCCCACTTCCAGCCCGAAGCCCTGCACGGTGACCCGGTCTCCCGGACGGGGGAGGCGGCCCAGTTCGCCGAAGATATACCCCCCCACGGTGGTGTACTCGGTATCGTCGACATCGACGTCGAACTCGGTGTTGAAATCGGTGATCGGCAGGGCACCGTCCACCACCGGCGCTCCCTGTTCCACCTGGCCGGTCGTCTCGGCGCGGTCGTACTCGTCATAGATCGCGCCGACGATCTCCTCCAGCAGGTCCTCCATGGTGACCAGGCCCGCGGTTCCCCCGTACTCGTCCAGCACGATGGCGAGATGGACCTTGAGCCGTTTCATATCGGCCAGTACATCCTCCACCTCCCGGGTGCCCGGCACGAAGAGCGGGGTCCGCATGATGGCCGACACCCGGTCCTCCGGGTTGGCGCGGAGCCGGATCAGGATATCCTTGGCGAGGACCACTCCAACGATCTCGTCGATGGTCTCCGCATAGACCGGGTACCGGGAGCGGCTCGCCTGGGCCACTTCGTCCGCCGCTTCGGCCACGGTCAGGTCGCTGGCGATCGCGGCCATCTGGGTCCGCGGCGTCATCACGTCCTGGGCGACCTTCTCGGTAAACTCGAAGACCCCTTCGATCAGCCGCGCGTCCTCCTCGCCCAGCCCGCCGCCTTCCTGGCTCTGCTCGACCAGCATCCGGATCTCTTCGGGCGAATGGAGCCGCTCGTGCTCGCCGGGCGGGTTGATCCGGGCCAGGCGGAGCAGCCGGTTGGCGGTGCCGTTCAGCAGCGCGATCGGTGCGGCCATCACCCAGGTAAATCCCATGAGCGGGGCCGCGACCCAGCGGCTGACATGCTCCGGATAAAGGAGTGCCAGGGCCTTGGGAACCAGTTCGCCCAGGATGATATGCAGGACGGCGATAATGCTGAACGCGATGATCACCGACACGGTGTGGGTGGCGAAGGCCGCCGCGGCGGGGGGCAGCCAGCTGAAACCGTTGTCGATCAGGTGGGCCAGGGCCGGCTCCCCGATCCACCCCAGCCCCAGCGAGGCGAGGGTAATGCCCAACTGGGTGGCCGAGATGTACCGGTCCAGGTGGGTGATCGCGCGGCGAGCCAGGGCGGCCTTCTTGTCGCCATTCCGGGCCATCTCCTCCAACCGGGTCTTCCGGGATCCCACCAGCGCAAATTCGGCGGCCACGAAGAAGGCGTTGGCCAGCACCAGCAGGACCACGGAGAAAAGGCCCAGCAGCATTCGCGAAGGTTCATCCATGGGGATAAGGTTAGCGCCTATGGGTCCGGGGAGCGAGTGATCGGGGACCATCGGGCGGCTCATTAGCTCCAGGGATCACTGTAAAGTGTTGTCCTGCAAACGCATACACACTATGCTTCAGCCATGAGGCCGCCTCCCGACTTCTGCGTGGTGCCCCCGCCGGCACCGGTAACCCGCCGCCTCTGGATCGTGCTGGTCCTGACCGGCGGCTTCATGGTGGTGGAGGCGGTCGGCGGGTACCTGAGCGGCTCCCTGGCGCTGCTGGCGGACGCGGGGCACATGCTCACCGACGTCGGGGCGATTGGCCTTTCACTGCTGACGGCCTGGATCGCCCAGCGGCCGGCGGACCGGAGCAAGACCTACGGTTACCTCCGGTGGGAAATCCTCGCCGCCTTGATCAACGGGGCGACCCTTTTCCTGATCGCCGGGTGGGTGGTCATCGAGGCCATTGGCCGGATCGGCCAGCCTCGGGAGATCGACGCCGGCATCTTTGTAACGGTGGCGGCGGTCGGCCTGCTGGTCAATGTCACGGGGCTGGTGCTGCTGCACGGATCGCACCGGGGCCATCTCAACGCCCGGGGCGTCTATCTCCATATCCTGAGCGACCTGCTGGGATCCGTCGGCGCCCTGGGTGCGGCCCTGGTGGTCGCCCTGAGCGGATGGACCCTCGCCGATCCCCTGATTTCCATCGTGCTGTCGATGCTCATCCTGGCGGGGGCCTGGCGGCTGGTCCGGGAGAGCACCGATATCCTGCTGGAGGCGGTGCCGGGGCATGTCTCCATGGAAGCGGTGCAGGCGCGGATGCTGGCGGTGCCGGGGGTGGCGACGGTCCATGATCTTCATGTCTGGACCGTGACCAGCGGCCTGGTGGCCATGAGCGGCCATGCGGTGGTGCCCGCGCTGGACGATCATCCGGCCGCCCTCGACGAGATCCGGCGGGAGATGGCGGGGCTCGGCATCGGGCATGTGACGATTCAACTGGAGACCCGGCACGGTTGTCTGGAGATCCCCGGGGTCCGCCCCGAGCACGCGGGGCATGGCCATTAGGGGTGGGGGACGGGAGCACCGGAAACCGGCGCGGCGCGAGGCCGCGTTTTTTGTGCCTTGCCACAGGGGCGTACCGTGTCTATATATGCCGCCTTCAAGGCGGTTGCCGGTCAGGCCCCCGCCCCTCGTGTGGCCAGCGTACCCGGCGAATGGCACACTGGCGCACCGGTACAGGAGCAGGTAGAGAGATGGCAGGCAGCGAACAGATCCGAAACATCGCGATTATCGCCCACGTCGATCACGGCAAGACGACGCTGGTGGACCAGATGCTGCGGCAGGCTGGCGCCTTTCGCGCCAACCAGCATGTGGAGGAGCGGGTGATGGACAGCAACCCGCTGGAGCGCGAGCGGGGCATCACCATTCTCGCCAAGAACACGGCGATCCGGTGGGGCGGCACCAAGATCAACATCGTGGATACCCCCGGCCATGCCGACTTCGGCGGCGAGGTGGAACGGATCCTCCGCATGGTGGACGGGGTGCTCATCCTCGTCGACGCGGCCGAGGGCCCCATGCCCCAGACCCGGTTCGTCACCCGGAAAGCGTTGTCGCTCGGGCTCCGGCCTATCGTGGCCATCAACAAGATCGACCGTTCCGACGCGGAACCGCTCCGGGTCCACGACGAAGTGCTGGACCTGTTCATCGACCTGGAAGCGACCCCGGAGCAGCTGGAGGCACCTTTCCTTTATACCTCGAGCCGGGCCGGCACCGCGACCCTGGAGCTGGACCATCCGGGGACCACGCTGGAGCCCCTGTTCCAGTCGATCCTCGATCATATCCCGGCGCCCAGCGGCGATGCCGGCGGTCCCCTCCAGATGCTGATCTCGACCCTGGACTACTCCACCTTCCTGGGCCGGATGGCGATCGGCCGGATCGAGCGGGGGCGGGTCAAGCTGGGAGACAACGTCGCGGTGCTGCCCCTGGGGGCGCCCGGCATGGTCGCCGACGAGCAGATCGATAAGGGCCGGATCACCAGGCTGTTCACCTTCGACGGCCTCCACCGGGTGGAAACCGAGGAAGTAGCCGCCGGCGACATCGCCGTGCTGGCCGGCATGGAGGGCATCGAGATCGGCAAGACCGTTACCGCGGTGGACATGCCCGAGCGGCTGGAAGGGATCGCGGTCGAGGAGCCAACCATTTCGGTCGACTTCATCGTCAACAACAGTCCTTTTGCCGGGCGGGACGGCAAGTACGTCACCAGCCGGCAGGTCCGGGACCGGCTGTTCAAGGAGCTGGAGAAGAACGTCGCCCTGAAAGTGGAAGAGACCGACTCGCCCGATACTCACACCGTCTCCGGGCGGGGCGAGTTGCACCTCTCCATCCTGATGGAAACGATGCGGCGGGAGGGATACGAGTTCCAGGTTTCCCGCCCCCGGGTGATCACGCGCACCGCGACCGATGGCACCCGGCTGGAACCTTACGAAGAGCTGATGATCGATGTGTCCGAGGATTACCTCGGTACCGTCATTGAATCCATGGGGCCCCGCCGGGCTGAGATGCTGGAAATGAAGAACCCGGGGCAGGGCATGGTGCGGATGAGCTACCGGATCCCGGCCCGGGGACTGTTCGGGTATCGCTCGGAGTTCCTCACCGATACCCGGGGCACCGGCACCATGCACCACCGGTTCCTGGACTACGGCCCCTGGGCCGGCCCGCTGGCCGGACGGAAGAACGGGGTGCTGGTGGCGGACCGGGAAGGCAGCGTGGTCGCCTTTGCGCTGGGGGGCCTGCAGGAGCGGGCCCGGATGTTCGTTTCGCCGGGCGACCTGGTGTACGAAGGCATGGTCGCCGGCGAGAACTCCCGGTCCGACGATCTCGATGTTAACGTGACGAAGGAAAAGAAGCTGACCAACATGCGGACCACCGCGTCGGACGGCAACATCATCCTGGAGCCGCCCCGGCAGATCACGCTGGAGTACGCGCTGGAATACATCGAAGAGGACGAGCTGATCGAGGTCACGCCCAAGGCTATCCGGCTCCGCAAGCGGGCCCTGGACGCAAACGACCGCAAGAAGGCGGCCCGGGCCGCCCGGGCGGATGCATCATAGACAGGGACCGGTAGCAGTCAGGCAGAAAAAGCTGGGTTCACCATTCTTTGCCGGAGGGACACATGTCGGCCTGGGAAGCGTCGATTGAAGCGATCGAACTGCGGCGTCGTCCGGACGATGACGACGAGTTCGAGGACGATGGCTTCACGTTCGACGACGAAGACGAGGACGACTTCGACGACGAGGACGAAGACTTCGACGACGAAGACGACGACTTCGATGATGACGACGAAGATGACATCGAAGAATTCGATTTCAACGAGGACGAGGACGAAGATGCCAAGCCCCGCCGCCGCACTCGGGGGGGAGACGGCTTCTAACCGCCCTGCATCGATGGTGGGCGGTCCCCAGGCGGAGCTTGAATCGGCCCGGTGGACCGCTTACGTTCTCCCCCGGGAACCAAGGTTGGGGCCTGTAGCTCAGGTGGTTAGAGCGCACGCCTGATAAGCGTGAGGTCGGTAGTTCAACTCTACCCAGGCCCATTCCCTTCCCCCTTTTCTCCCACCGCACCTCCCCCTCAGTTTCCCACCGGCCGGCCGATACCTTCGGCCCTCCACCGGGCTCTGCCTCCGCCGTTTCACACCCGCGTGGTAAGCTGTCACCGGCGAGGTATCCCCGGAACACAGGCATGGCGCGTCAATGGTAAGGAGGGAGGCCTTGGCATCATCCGCACCGCTTTGGTACGGCCTTTCTCGTGGTGACTTCGCCAGCCCGGCCGCCGAATCTCCAGCCACCCATGGTGCGTAGGCAGCGGGATAGTTGCCAGAGCTTTCTCCTTTCCGAGACGATGCCATGGTTTTCCTGCTTGCGTTCGCGTTCTCGCTGGTGCCTTTCATTCCCAACCCGGTTCCTTCGCCGCGCGAAGAAGTCCTGGCCGTCACCCAGCGGATGGTGGTGGCCATGGAACGGCGGGATACCGCCGCACTGGCCGCGGTCTTCGCCCCCGGGGCCCGGCTGGTGGGCATGCGGACCCGAGCCGGCGACAGCGTGCCCTTCTTCCAGGAACTGACGGTGGAGCAGTTCGCACGGTTCGTCGGGCGAGACTCGCTGCGCGGCCCCTGGATCGAGCGCCTCTGGGAGCCGGAGGTCCGCATCGAGGGCACCCTCGCCTCGGTATGGGCCCGTTACGACTTTCACTTCGGCCAGCGCTTCAGCCACTGCGGGGTGGACGCCTTTCACCTGCTGAAGACGCGGGATGGGTGGCGGATTACCGCACTGGCGGACACCTACCAGACCGAGGGCTGTCCCCGGCGCCCTGTCCCCCAGCCATCCGCTCGGAGCAAGCCATGAAGGCCGCCCGTCTTGCCGTGTTTGCGCTCCTCTTCGCGGCTCCCGCGGCGACGCATGCGCAGGAGGTGGCGCGCGACCGCGGTGCCCGCATGGTCCGCCTGGCGGAGGGGGTCTTCACCATCCTCCATGAAGACGCCACCCACGAATGGCCCACCAACACGATGGACTGGCCCCATGGGAACACCGGCGTCATCCTCGGCGCTGCGGGGGTGCTGGTGGTGGATGCCACCCTGTACCCTTCGCGTGCCCGGGCCGACATCGGGCTCATCCGCGCGGTCACCAACCTGCCGGTACGCTGGCTGGTCAACACCCACTGGCACGGCGATCACACCCATGGCAACGCGGTCTACCGGGACTCCTTTCCCGGCCTGGCCATCATCGGAGCCCGCCAGAACCGCGACTTCATCGCGGTGAACCAGGCCCGGTATCCCACCTCGGCCGTCGCCCCCGGCTCGGCTCTCCGGGGCATCGTGGCCCACCTGGATTCGGTCCGCCGGTCCGGCCGCGACAGCACCGGGCGGCGATACAGCCCGGCCGAACTGGCCACCCTCGAAACCATCATTGGCGAGCGGAGGGTCCAGCTCGAGGAGTACGCCCAGGTCCGGGTCTCGCCGCCCGATGTCCTGTTCGATGGGAGCATGGCGCTCGACCTGGGCGCGCGGGCGGTGGAACTGGTGGACCGGGGCCGGGCCAACAGCCCCCACGACGTCACCGTGTACCTGCCCGCCGAGCGAATTCTCTTTAGCGGGGATATCGTCGTGCATCCCGTCCCCTATGCGTGGGAGTCCTACCCGGTGCCGTGGATCGACGTGCTGCGGGCGCTCGAGGCGACGCCCATCACCGCCATGGTCCCCGGCCACGGGCCCGTCATGCATGATCACCGCTACACCGCGCAGGTTCGCCGGCTGCTGGAGGCCACCCGGGAGCGGGCGGCGCGGCTGCTGGCCGCTGGGCAGTCCATCGCGGCGACGGCCGGAAAGGTGGACCTTGCTGACCAGCGGGCTGTCTTCGTCACCCCCGACGATCCCCTCACCGGCATCCTCTGGCGCGACTCCATCCTGGGCGCCATGGTGGAACGCATGGCTGCCTGCGTCACCGGCTATCGCTGCTGAGGGGTTTAGTTTCCCGGCATGGGTGACGTGTTCGCGATCCTGCTGCTGCTCGCCAGCGTCGTGGTTGGGCTGCTGCTCATTCCGCTGGGGCTGCCCGGGCTCTGGGTCATGCTCCTGGGGCTGATCGGCTACGGGGCGCTCACCGATTTCCGCACGGTGGGACTGCTCACCCTCGCCCTCGCCACCGGTCTGGCGTTCTCTGGCGAGGTGGTCGAGTCCTGGGCCGGCTTCCGCTATGCCCGGAAGCACGGGGGGTCCCGGCGCGCCGGGTGGGGAGCCGTGATCGGCGGGCTGGTCGGCGCGTTCGCCGGGATTCCCATCCCCATCCTTGGGAGCATCATCGGGTCCTTTCTCGGGTCCTTTGCCGGCGCGGCGATTTTCGAGTTCACCAGGTCCCCCGCGAACGCGGCGGGCGCCGGCTGGGGCGCCCTGGTTGGCCGGGTGGTGGCCACCGCCTTCAAGGTCGCGCTCGGTTTCCTGATTGCCCTCTTGGGCCTGATCGCCGTCCTCCGGTAGGCTCTGGCCGCGTGGCCGTGACGCAGGTCGCATCCCGAAGCGCGGGTGCGGCCTTTCTTTTTGCCATGGCCATCCTGCAAAAACGGACCTGGCGCCAACCCGCCGGGGAACCCGCTCTCCCCAAGATCGCGCTCCGGGCCCGCCGGAAATTCCTCAGGTTCTTCCCGGGGGGATTTCGCGACCCCACCTACCTGGAGTGGGAACGGGATTACAAGTGGCAGGCCCACGATTCCTGGGAGCAGTCCCTGGGCGACGAGGTGTATGCCGCCCGGCTCGATCGCGGCGATTTCGCGGCCATCGCGGCCGATGCGGTGCGGATCGAATCCGCCACCAACCTGCTGTTCTCCTTTGAGAAGATGGCGCTCCGCGATGCGGTGCGATCCGCAACCGGTGCCCGGCAGTTTGCCGCGGGCCTCTACCAGTGGCTCTATGGCGAAGGGGAAGACCGCGACCGGTTCGAATCCTGGGTCGCCACAGTCGGCGACCTGCCCCGAAGGCAGACCCGGGTCCTGACCTGGCCGCTGGTGACCGTGTTTGGATTCCTCGCCCGGCCGTATGTGCACATGTTCCTGAAGCCCCGGGTGACCCGGCAGGCCGCGCTCGAATACGGCTTTGATTTCGAGTACCGGCCGGAGCCCAACTGGGATACTTACGCCGGTCTCCTCGCCTTTGCCCGCCGGATCAAGCGCGATACCCGGGACCTTCGCCCCCGGGACATGATCGACGCCCAGTCCTTCATCTGGGTTCAGGGCTCGGATGAGTACGACTAGCGGTCGGTGACGCAGGTCGCGGGGCCGGGCCCGTTTCCCCGTTATCCTCGTCTATCGCCAGGCTTTTCACGGGTGCCTGGCGCCGAACACCACAGCTGACGACCGGAGCCGAGCTTGCCTGAGTCGGGCCAGCGGGCCAGTGGGTCAGCGGGTCAGTGGGTCAGCGGGTCAGTGGGTCAGTAGGCCAGTGGGTCAGTAGGTTCATCATAAGGAGGGCACCATGAAACAGGTCAAGGATCCCGTGTGCGGCATGATGATTGACCCGGCGACGGCGGCCGGCCAGACGACCCGTGACGACACCACGTACTACTTCTGTTCCGATTCCTGCCGGACGGCATTTGAGTCGGAGCCCGACCAGTACACCACGGAGAAACACGAGCCGCCCTTCACGGTATCAAAAAGCGGAATGACAGCGCCCAAGTTCGGCTCTGCCGGGAGTGGTGGCGCCGAGCTGGAGCCCGGGCCGGAACGACACGGCAAGAAATGAGTGTGGGCAGGGCGGCCGGTGCGGCGGAGTCATCCCGCCGTACCGGGCGCTCGTTTTCCAGGATATCGCCAATGTGTCGCGGTATTAGGTTACGGGTGGTTCAGTCCGCGGTTCGGCCTTCTCCCACCCAGGGTGCCTGCATGAACGAACGGATGACGTCCACGACGTTCGATCTCCCCGGCTATCACGTGGTAGAATCCCTCGGTGTCGTGCGGGGGATCACGGTGCGCTCCCGGTCCGTGTTCGGCACCATCGGCGCGGCCCTGCAGACCCTCCGCGGCGGCAATATCACCATCCTCACCGAACTCTGCGAGATGACCCGGATCGAGGCTTTCCGCATCATGCTGCAGCACGCCGATGAAATCGGGGCCAATGCCGTGCTGGGCGTGCGGTACGACGCGACCGAGATCCTCAGCGGGGTCACCGAAGTGCTCTGCTACGGCACCGCGGCCCGGGTCGAAGCCGGCGCCTGAAACCGGGGCCCGGGTTCCCCCGTCTCGACCCCGGTGGCTGTGACATTCCGCGGGCGCCGGTGTACAATACGAAACTTCGTCCCCGAACCCTCACCCCCTTTCCCGGAGGCACCATGCGAGGCGGCCTGGTATCGCTCGGTATTCTGCTGCTCATCCTGTGGGTCGTGGGCTTCGTGGTCTTCAAGGTCGCGGGCTTCCTGATCCACATTCTCGTCATCGTCGCGATCGTCATGCTGATCGCCGGCTTCTTCCGGCGGGTCGGCGGCAACTGAAACCGGCTTTTCACATCCTGACCGAGGTTCCCCATGCGCCTGCCCGCCCTGCTCCTCACCTTGTTCGCCGCCGCCGTGGCGGCGCCGCTGCCGGCCCAGACGTTCCGGAACGACGACCCGGTGATTCGCCGGATGTGGGAGGAGGGCATGAACAACTCCCAGGCGGGATCCCTGGCCCAGGTGCTGATGGATTCAATCGGCCCTCGGCTGGCCGGGTCTCCCGGGTTCGATGCGGCCACCGACTGGCTGGTCCGCACCTACAGCCAGTGGGGAGTACCGGTCCGGAAGGAGCGGTACGGAACCTGGCGCGGCTGGCGCTGGGGCGCCGTCCATGCCGACCTGACGGCTCCCCGGGTCCAGACCATGAACGCCCACCTGCTGGCCTGGAGCGTGGGAACCCAGCGGCCGGTGGAGGGCGCGGTGTTGCTGATGCCGGAGGCCGCCAACCGCCAGGAGTTCCTGGCCTGGCTGCCCCGGGTCAAAGGCAATTTCGTGCTCTTTGGCGCGCCCGAAGTGATGTGCCGCGCCCAGCAGGAACTGGAAAAGAATGCCACCCCGGCCACGGTGGCCTGGGTGGACTCAGTCCGAAAAGCCACCCGGGAGAGCTTCACCCGCCGGGTGGCCGGGTACCGCGGCAACAACCTCGGCGCCGTCATGAGCCTGATCGACTCCGCGGGCGCCGCCGGCATCCTCAGCAGCAACTGGTCCGGAGGCTGGGGCGCCACCCGGGTGTTCAACGCGGAGACCCGCAACGCCGTCGCGCTGGACCTCTCCTGTGAGGACTACGGACTGCTCTACCGGTTGGCCTCCAACAACCAGGGCCCCCGCTTCCGGGTCTCCGCCGAGAGCCGGGAGCTGGGCGAGGTGCCCCAGTTCAACGTGATCGCCGAGCTCAAGGGCACCGAGAAGCCCAACGAGTACGTCCTGCTCGGGGCCCACCTCGATTCCTGGCACGGTGCCACCGGCGCCATGGACAACGGCACCGGCACCATCATGATGCTGGAAGCCATGCGCATCCTGAAAGCGGCCTATCCGTCACCCAAGCGAACCATCCTGGTGGGGCACTGGGGTGCCGAGGAGCAGGGCCTGATCGGGTCGGGCGCCTTTGCCGAGGATCACCCCGAAGTGATCGAAGGGATGCAGGCGAGCTTCAACCAGGACAACGGCACCTGGCGGGTCGAAGTGGTGCAGCCGTACGGGTACATGCAGGGGGTCGGCAATCTCGCCCGCTGGCTCTCCATCGTGCCGCTGGAAATCACCACCCACCTGCGGCTCGGGGTGCCCGGAGAAATGGAGAACACCGGCAGCGACCACTCCTCGTTCCTCTGCCGCGGCGCGCCCGGGTTCCGGCTCCAGTCGGCTTACGACGAGTACCGGCAATACACCTGGCACACGACCCTCGATACCTACGACAAGGTGGTGTTGCCCGATCTCAAGAACAACGCCACCCTGGCGGCCATGCTCGCTTACGCCGCGAGCGAGGATCCGGAACGGGTGTCGCGGGCGCAGGCAACCCGCCGGGGCCAGCAGATGCAGTGCCCCCCGGTGGCCCGCCAGTTCCGGAACCGGTAGCCGGCCGCCGCTTTCCATGTGTACGCTGGCCTGGCTGCCCGGGAACGACGGGTACATCCTGTGGCACAGCCGGGACGAACGCCGGGCCCGCGGGGTGGCGCTCCCACCGGTCGTGGAGTACGGCCAGGGCACCGGCTGGATTTCCCCTCGCGATACCGACGCGGGCGGCACCTGGGTCGGGGTGAACACCCACGGGGTGACCGTGGGCATCGCCAACCTCGTGCGCGATGCGGCCCCGGTGCCGGCCGGGCGCAAGGTGAGCCGGGGTCTCCTGGTCCGGGAACTCCTGCAGGCGCCGGCCGCGCGCCAGGTCGAGCAGCGGGTCCGCGCGACCAGCCTGGACAGCTTCGAACCCTTTACGCTGGTCTCCCTCGAAACTGGCCAGCCTCCCGTCATTCTCCGCTGGGACCGGTCCACCCTTGCCGCCGTGCCGCCGCTGGCCAAAACGCTGCTGGTGACCAGTGCCGGAGGCAACGTTGCAATCGAGCGGGGCAGGGTGGCGCTGTTCGAATCCCTGGGACCAGCGGACCGCGACCCCGACCGGATCGAAGCACTGTACCGGGCGCCGCCGGATGGCAGCAACGAGGCCATCTGCGTCCACCGCGCCGAGGTCTCGACGGTCAGCCTGGTCCGAATCGAAGTGACACCACCCCGCGTCTTTCTTGCCTACACACCGGGGCAACCCTGCCTCACCCGGCCGGGCCCATCCATCATGCTGGATCGCAACCATGTCCCGATCACTGCTTCCTGAACCGGTCGAACGCTACCTGGCCGCCTTTGCCGGCGAGACCGCTGTCCAGCGGCGGCTGCGCGAGGCCACCGCGAAGCTGCCCGATGCGGGCATGCAGATCGGGGCGGACCAGGGCGCATTCATGGCCCAACTGGTCCGGCTGACCGGCGCCCGCCGCTGCCTCGAGGTGGGTACCTTCACCGGCTACAGCGCCCTCGCGGTCGCCGGTGCCTTGCCGGATGATGGACGGCTGGTGACCTGCGATATCAGCGAAGAGTGGACGGCCCTGGCCCGTCGTTACTGGACCGAAGCCGGCGTGGCGGAGAAGATCGACCTGAGGCTGGGCCCCGCCACCGAGACGCTGGACCAGTTGGCCCGGGACCCGGGTGAAGAGAGCTTCGATTTCGCCTTCATCGATGCTGATAAGCCGGCCTACCATGCGTATTACGAGAGGTGCCTCCGGCTGGTGCGTCCCAACGGACTCATCCTGCTGGACAACATGCTCTGGGGCGGCAAGGTGGTGGACGAGAACGAGCAGGACCCCGATACCGCCGCGATCCGGGCCCTCAACGCGCTGATCCGGGACGATCGCCGGGTCGAGGCCACCCTGCTCTCCGTGGGCGACGGCGTGGTGATCGCCCGGAAGCGTCCCCCGAAGGCCTGACCGCGTTTTACGGAGCGGCCGAGCCCTGGAGCGTCAGGGCAGCTCCCGACAGAAGATCGTATACCACGTATCCGCCGTACGCCGCCACCAGCGCCAGCACTCCGGCCACCACCATGCGCCGGGGGATCCGCACCGGCAGGTTCCGGGCGGTCAGCAGCGAGACCACCAGCAGGCCGATGACCGTGGGCCAGAGCCACTTGGCCTTGCGGGGCAGCTCATCGTTCAGGTGTACGATCGACACCACCGTGAGCACGTAGAAGTAGGACGCGAGGATGTACCGCTGGTGCCGCCGGTACAGCAGCGGCCGGTCGGTGAGCCCGGTCTTCAGTTCCCGGAACTCCAGCACCACCATCCAGATTCCTACCAGGGTGAACACCCGCATCGGCGTGTCCTTCCACACCGCCACCGAGAACAGTGCTACCACGCTCAGAAGCAGCAGCCAGGCCAGGGCCCGGTCCACCGGCCCGGCGGCGGGGTCTTCCGCGCAGAAGAGCCGGATGGCGCGGTAGCCGTACAGCACCATCGAGAACCCGAAGAAATTGAAGGTGACATTGCGGGCAAAGCTCCAGGTGCCCCATGCATGCTGGGTCAGGGTCAGCCAGGTGCCGGTGAGATACAGGAAAACGATCAGGTAGAGATAGGCCTTGCCCCACCGGCGGTGCACCGGCGCATCCGCAAATGCGAGGAGGGCCAGCGGTGCGACCACAAAGGCCGTGGGATAGCCCACTATCCGGTGGACCAGGACGAGCAGCGCGGTGGGTGAGTCACCCATCAGGCCCGGACCGGCCGGGCCGACCACAGGTTCCATATCCACCGGAGGCGCTGGCGCAGCAGCCGCCGGTGAATGCGGCATCGCCGGAGCCGGCCCAGGGCCGCCACCGGGTCGACCGTCTGTCCGGTCTCCCGAAGCCGCTGGGCCAGCCAGCCTTCGAATTCCCCGCGCAACTCCGCTCGGAGGTGAGGCTGCGACTCGGCCAGGTTGACGGACTCCTCCGGGTCGGCCGCGAGGTCGTACACCTCCTCCGGCGGCTTGCCGTAGAGGTCCGGTTCCCGCGCAACGATCAGTTTATGGTGTTCCTTCCGCCACGCCCATTTGAACATCCAGGTGCCCTCGCAGGCGACGGCATGGGCGACATCGCGCCACCCGTCCCGCCCGGTGAAGAGCGGCGCCAGCGGCCGGCCTTCCATCCCGTCCGGGCGAGTCATGGCCAGCAGGTCCAGGATGGTCGCGGGGATGTCCGGCGTCTGGGTTATTGCGTCCACCACGCCGGTGCCGTCGGTCACGCCGGGCCAGTGGATGATGAGGGGCGGGCGCATGGTGCAATCGTACAGCCCATGGTGGTCGAACAGGATGCCGTGCTCGCCGAGGGACTCGCCGTGATCGCCCAGGACGATGAGCGCGGTATTGTCGCGAAGGCCCAGCCTCCCCAGCAGGTGGACCAGTTCCCGGACGCCATCGTCGGCGGCCCGCACCGATGCGTCGTACTGGGAGCGGCACCACGTCTCGTCGGCAATGCCGTCCCCCGCCGGGCTGGGCCACTCCCCGGGATTGCACTGGGTCAGCATGTAGTGGCGGAACGAACCGGCGAACAGGTCGCGCAGGCTCCGGCGGGCGGCGGGCGGCGGGTCAGGGTGAAAGAGATGCCGGTAGCGGGGCGGCGGCGCGTACGGGGTATGGGGATCTCCATACCGCATGTAGAGGAAAAAGGGCCCGTTGCGCCGGGCGGTAAGCCAGGGGGTGACGCCCCGGTTGAACTCGAACGCCGACAGATACTCGTTGCCCTGCACCCGCAGGTTGAGATAGGCATCGAAGTCCTGCGCGAACCAGGCCTTCCGGGTTGCCAGGTTATCCACCGCACAGGTCGCGTAGCCGCGGGACCGGAGCAGCGCGGGCAGCCAGGGTGTCCCCGGCCGCAGGTCGGCGCCGCCCTTGCGCATCAGGATGCCGTGGGAGATCGGAGACATGCCCGTCAGCAGGCTGGTGCACGCCGGCAGGGTCGGGGTGCCCACCGTGAAAAAATTCCTGAACCAGGCCGCCCGGCGGCCGAGCCGGTCCAGGAACGGGGTGGTCTCCCGCGGATAGCCATAGAGCGAGAGGCGGTCGGCACGCAGGCTGTCGATAACGAGCAGGACCACGTTCATGAGCGGACGTCCCCCCTCGGGCGTTCGTCAGGAGCGGTGTGCGGTTCCGCCAAGATGCAGCCCCGCCCGGCGATTGGCTAGACCCGCCTGATCACGGTAACTTGTGGCATGCGACTCTTCCCATCGACCTGGACCGCACCGGCGAGCGTCATGAGCGCCCTCGCGCTCGCGGCGTGCACCTCCCCCGGCGGCGCCCCCGCGCCCGCGCTGGCCCAAGCCGGCGGCAGTGGCTGCTGTGATGCCGCTACGCTGGTCGCCGGCCTGTCCATTGCCGACCGCTACCGGGTGGCGGCCATTCAGAAACGGCGCTTCACCCATGCCGAGCTGTGGCGGGCGCTGGCGCCCTACACCGCCAGTGAAGCGCTCAGCGTCCGGCAGGTCGGCACCTCAATTCACGGCAGGGAGATTCGTGCCGTCACCTTCGGCCGGGGCACCACCCGGGTGCTGCTCTGGTCGCAGATGCACGGCGATGAATCCACCGCCACCATGGCGCTGGCCGACATCCTGCGGTTCCTGGCCGAAGGCAGCCAGGACCCGCTCCACGCCCGGCTGGCGGAGCGGCTGACCATCACCTTCGTCCCCATGCTCAATCCGGACGGGGCGGAACTGTTCCAGCGGGAGAACGCCGCCGGGGTTGACATCAACCGGGATGGCCGGCGGCTGGTCACCCCGGAAGGCCGCGCCCTCAAGGCCCTGCGTGACTCGCTGGCGCCCCAGTTCGGCTTCAACCTCCACGACCAGGGCGTGCGCCTCCGGGTCGGGGAGACCGGGGCCCCGGCCGCGATCGCCCTGCTGGCCCCGGCCCACGACGAAGGCCGCACCTACAACGACGTGCGCTCCCGGGCCCGGCTGGTCGCCGCGGTGATTGCCCATACCCTGGCAGGCGATATCGCCGGCCGGGTGGCCCGCTACGACGACGCCTTCAACCCCCGCGCCTTCGGCGACCTGATGCAGCAGTGGGGCACCAGCACCGTGCTCATCGAGAGCGGCGGGCTTCCTTCCGATCCCGAGAAGCAGCGGCTGCGGGGCCTCAACGTGGCCGCGATCCTCGCCGCGCTCGATGCCATTGCCACCGGCGGCTACGCCGCCGCGAACCCCGCCTGGTATGATGGCCTGCCTTTCAACACCAGCGGCGCCGCCGACCTTCTCGTCCGGGGGGCCCGGCTGGTTCTCCCCGGCCAGGCTCCCCTCGCGGTGGATATCGCCATCAACTATGACGACCCGCTCCACCGGAGCGGAGCCCGGGTCCGCGAAGTGGGCGACCTCCAGGCGGTGATCGCCCTGGATACCCTCGAGGCGGCGGGGATGTACCTCCACCCGTCAGCCTCCGCCCTGACCACCAGCGCCGGCCGGCCCTGGCTGCGCATCGGCGCCAACGCCGCGTTCGACCTTCGCCGCGGGGCGGCGGCCGCCAGCGAGCTGGTTCGCCGGATCCAGTAGCGCCGTTGCTCCTCGTCCTGTTCCTCGTCGCGTTCGTGGACATGATCGGCCTCACGATGATCGTGCCGATCCTGCCGTTCTTTGCGCAGGACGTGGGAGCCAGCGCCACGACCGTGGGTATCCTCATCTCCGCGTTTTCCCTGGCCCAGCTGCTGGTGGCACCGGTCTGGGGCAGCCTGTCCGACCGCTATGGCCGGCGGCCCGCGATCCTCGCCGGCCTGCTGGTGACCGCCGTGGCCTATGTGATCTTCGGGTTTGCCACCTCGGTGGGCCTGCTCCTGGTCTCCCGCGTCATCCAGGGCCTGGGCGGCGGCACCATCGGTGTCGTCCAGGCCTACGTCGCCGATGTGGCTCCCCCCGAGCAGCGGACCCGCAGTCTCGGCTGGCTCTCCGCCGTCACCAGTCTCGGCGCCGTCGCCGGACCGGCGTTCGGATCGGCCCTGACCAGCGCCGGCGGCCAGCGGGCACCCGGCCTGGGCGCGGCGGCGCTCTCTCTCCTGGTCGGGGCCTTCGCGCTTCGCTTTTTGAAGGAATCCCGGGATCTGCGTCCGTCCGGCAGCCACGCCAGGGCCCCCACCACCACCAGCCGTGCCGCGATCGCGGAAGTGCTCCTGCGGTGGAACCTTCCGGCGCCCCGGCTGATCTGGATCTACACCATCGCCATCGGCGCCTTCTACGGCACCATCCAGATCGTGCCCCTCCTGCTGTCGCAGCGGTTCCAGGTGACCGAGCACAACGTGGGCTACTTCGTCATGTTCCTCGGCGGCATGGGCGTCCTGGTGCGGTCGCTGGTGCTGGGGCCCGCGGTGGACCGGCTGGGCGAAGCGCGGCTCTCCCGGCTGGGCCTGGTCCTGCTGGCCGCCGGTCTCGCGCTGACCGGCCTGGCCCGGAGCTGGGCCATGCTCGGACTCGGGTTTGTGCTCATGCCGATCGGGACCGCGTTCGTCTTTCCCTGCGTCACCGGCCTGCTCTCGCGGGTGGTGCCGAACTCCGACCGGGGTCTCTACATGGGAGTCCAGCATTCGTTCGGCGGCGTCTCCCGGGTCGTCTTTCCCATTGCCGCCGGCATCCTGATCGACCACTACGGAGCCGGCGTTCCGTTCTGGATTGCCGCGATCCTCGTGCTCCTGACCCTGCCGCTCACCGCCGCGATGGACACCTGGCTTGCGCCGGCTCCGGCGTCCCCCGCCGTGGCGCAGGTCCAGGAAATCGCCGCCGCCGACATTACCGCCGAGATGCCGACCGCTCCACGGTGAAAGGATCGCCTGTGATTGTGAAGGCCATATTGTTCGACCTGGACAGCGTCCTGGTTGACTCGCGCCGCTGCGTGGAACTGGTCTGGCAGGAGTGGGGCCGGATCCGGGGGCGCGATCCCGCGCCGTTTATCGCGCTGGCCCATGGGCGGCGCACCTCGGAGACCATCGCCATGGTGGCGCCGGAGCTCGATGCCCGTGCCGAGGCGGCGGTGCTGGACCGCATGGAAGAGGAATGCACCGAGGGCCTGGTGCCGGTGCCGGGCGCCATCAACCTGGTTCGCTCGATTCCGCTGGGCCGCTGGGGCGTCGTCACCTCGGGCCACCGCCCGGTGGCCACCCTCCGGCTGACCTCCGTCGGCATTCCCGTCCCGCCCGTCCTGGTGACCGGCGACCAGGTCAGCCACGGCAAGCCGCACCCGGAGCCCTACCTGGCGGGTCTGCGCGGCATCGCCGTCGCGGCCGACGAGTGCCTGGTGTTCGAGGACGCCCCGCCCGGCATCCGGTCCGCCCGGGCGGCCGGCATTCGCGTCGTGGCGGTCCGCACCACTCACCCGGCCGAGGCGCTGAGTGAAGCCGATGCCATCATCCCGGATCTTTCATCCGTCCGTATCAACGTGGTGCGTGAAGGCCTGGAAGTCCTGACATGATACAGTAGAGAATCTCGACAGCCGCGGCCTGCCCGCGGGTGCAACTTTCTTCCCGCCGCGCCAGCCCGCGGGCAAAGCGCGGCGGCCGCCGCTGAACCGCATCGTGGCACTCGAGGGCAACACCTTTCCCGCCAAGGCGTAGCGGGAAGCAGCGCCGCCGGGCACACAACCTGCCGCACCATACTTCGGCGAATCCGCGCAGATCTCGGCACTCGCCGCTCTTCCCCGCTCATCAATGGAGACCTCATGCGCCGCATCCCGGCGGGCCCGCTCCTGGGCCTGGTCCTGATCACGCTGGCCGGGTTCCCGGCCGGCGCCCAGCAGTTGAGCCAGCGCGGGGGCCTCTGGGCCGGCGCCGGCCTGGCCAGCGCGCTCTCCGATGTTTCGTGCAACGCCTGCGTCGAGGACAGCAAGAGCGTGATCTCGGCGTATCTGCGCGCCGGCGTTACCCTGTCGCCCCGGCTGCTGCTGGGCGCCGAACTGGTCGGGACCGACAACAGTGAAGACGGCGTCAACGAGCGGGTGCTGGGGCTCGGGGCCGCAGGCTATTTCTACCCGACCGGCGGCGGCCTGTTCTTCAAGGGCGGCGCCGGCGTGCTCAAGTTCCGGGCCGATGACGATACCGATGCCCTCACTGCCACCCTCCTGGCTATCCAGGTGGGCACCGGGTACGAGGTGCGCCTGTCGCACCGGCTCTCGCTGGCGGCGTTCACCACCCTCATCGCCTCCGCCAACGGGGACCTGGACTACAACGGCAGCCGCGTCACCGACGACTTCAACCTCACGCTGATCCAGTTCGGGCTCGGCGTCACCTTCCACTAGTCCGCGGGAGACCCGTATGACTCGCACCATGGACCGTGCCAGCCGCCCCGGCCTGCTGTTCGCCGCCGGCCTGGCGATCATCGTCGCGTGCGCCGGCGAGGGCGGACTGGGGCCCGCCGGCGTCAACGGGCCCAGCAAGGCGCTCGGCGTCTGGACGCCGGGTGCGGGGGACACCTGCACCCCGGCCGTGCACGACCGCTATGTCGCGGTCGGACCGGACGGCAAGCTGTACCCCACCTGGCACCCGCCGGTGGACCCGGCGTCGGGCTGTACCTTCGGACATGAACACGGGCGCGATCCCCGCGGCTCCGACCTGTACGGCCAGGTCGGACCGATGCCGTTCGGGTATGCCAATGAAGTGCTGGACGTCTGGGACCCCGGCGGCATGCGCCACGAAGACCACGTGGGCCACAAGATCGAATGGGAGAACGACGTGGAGTTCCGGCTGGAGGACGGCCTGCCCTCACGGTTCCTGCGGATCAGCTGCGACGTCCTGACCAAGCTGCACCAGGGCACCCACTCCAGGGACGCGTTCACCAACAACCTGCACGAGCTGGTCTTTCACATCCGGTGCAGCGACCGCACCGAGCTGCACCTGACCGTGATGACGGCCATCGGCACGCCCGGCGAGTTTGCCCTCTCCTGCGATCATGACACCCGGGTCGCGGTAGGCCCCGCGACCCCGGCCAACTCCCCCAGCGGCGGCGGCCGGCGGATCCTGCCCGACCGGAGCTGCATTGACCAGTTCATCCTGCGGCCTCCCGGCGTCACCTCCGATTTCAACGCGGGGGTCCGGGAAAGCTGGCAGGTATCGGCCGGGATCAAGACCGCGAGCGGCGATCATATCGCCTCCATCGGCCCCTATTACCAGGTGCTGTTCCCCAGCCGCTTCTACGATGCCTCGCTTCCCAACGGGGTGGGCCGGGTCATCGATGTCTGCTACGAGACCGAGACCAACGGCGACGTGGCCCAGGGCGGCGCCTGCGACCAGTCCACCGGCAACGGCCAGCTGCAGGGCCTGGCGTTCGACGATCCCCGGGTCGTCTTCAACGGGGCCCGGCGGTTCGTGGACGTCAACAGCATCCGCCTGGACAACGCCAACGGCAAGGAGGAGTGGTATACGGATCCGTTCGGGCGGAACGGCCGGACCACGGCCTTCCCGGGTTCCATCCGCCAGTTCGTGGCCGGCGTGAACAATGACCATGGGTTCGATGTGCACGGCCCCGCCATCGGCCAGGCCCGGAACTACGGCGGCAACGGGGTGCACGCCCCCAACTGACGGCGGGGCCGCGTGGCCGGCGGCGGACCGGGGTCATGATTGAGGGATCGGGCGTCCGGGGGTAGCTTTCACCCCGTTCGCCCGGTCCCTCTTTCCAGATGAGTTCCCAGGTTTCATGCGCCCGGTGTTGCTGCTGACGTCCCTGTTCGGCTGGGCCCTGCTCTCCCCGGTTGCCGCGCAGGAGAACCCCCGACCCATCCCGCCGGAAATCCGGCGGATCACCACCGCGATGCGGGCGGGAATTTCCGGCGAGCGCGCCCTGGAGACGGTCGCCTTCGTGGAGCGGCACTGGCGGCTGCCGGGGAACACCGGGTTCAACGCCAGCATCCAGCAGGTGGCCGGGATCCTCGAGCGGGCCGGGTACGTCGCCGAGGAGCGGGCCCGCCCGGGGGAGCGGCTGGTGTACCGGGTCGAACGGCGGCCCATGGACCGGCTCACCTGGGAGCCCCAGGATGGCTCGCTCGCGATTGCCGGCCAGGCGGCGCCGCTGCTCCGGTTCGCCACGAACCGCAACATGCTGGCGATCAACTCGCATTCGACTCCCGCCGGCGGCGTGGAGGCGGAGGTCGTGAACGTCGGCACGGGGCGGCCGGAGGATTGGCAGGGGAAGGAAGTCCGCGGGAAGATCGTCTATGGCGAGACCTCGGTCGGCCGGCTCTACCGCGAGGCGGTGCTCAACCGGGGGGCCGCCGGGGTGCTGGTCTATGCCATTCCCGGCTACAACAAGCCGGAACGGAACCGGACCGCGATTCCCTTCGCCACCATTCCGCAGGATACCGCCCGGGCCGGATGGGCGGTCATGCTCTCCTTCGCCGCGCGGGAATCGCTCCGCCGGGCGCTCGCCCAGGGCCCGGTGACCGTCCGGGTGGAATCAAAGACCCGGCTCTACCGGGCCGATGAGCTGACCCTGGTGGCCAACGTGCGGGGCAGCGCCGCGCCCAACGAACGCTTCGTCTTCAGCGCCCACCTGCAGGAGCCCGGCGCCAACGACAACGCGACCGGGGTCGCGACCCTGGCCGAAATCGCCCGGACCTACGCTGAACTGGCCCGAACCGGGGAAGTGGTGCCCCGCCGCACCATCACCTTCATCTGGGGCGACGAGATCCGGGCCACCGCGCGCTACCTGCAGGAGAACCCTGCCAGATTGGAAGGGGTTCGCTGGGGAATGTCCCTGGACATGGTGGGCGAGAACACCCAGGTTACCGGCGGCACTTTCCTGATCGAGAAGATGCCCGATCCCTCCGCCGTCTGGACCCGGGGCGAGGATCGGCACACCGAGTGGGGCGGCCAGCCGCTCAAGCCCGACCAGCTGACGCCGCACTATTTCAACGATTTCGTGCTCAACCGGGCTCTCGACCAGGCGGCCGCCACCGGGTGGGTGGTGCGCACCAACCCGTTTGAAGGGGGCAGCGACCACACCCCCTTCCTCGACGCGAAGAAGCCCGGCCTCCTGCTCTGGCATTTTACCGACCAGTTCTACCACACCGATGCCGACCGGCTGGATAAGGTCTCCGCCGAAACCATGGCCAATGTCGGCATCACCGCCGGGGTGGTGGCCGGCGTCCTCGCCTCGGCGGACAGCACCGTGGCGGGATTCATCCTGGGAGAGACGGAACGGGCGGCGCTGGAGCGCCTGGCTCGCGAGTTCGAGTTGAGCCGGAAGGATATTGCCGGCGGCGGTCGGCTGGACCAGGAGGTCCTCATCCTGACCACCTGGACGGAATGGTATGTCAACGCGATCCGCGCCGTCAGTGACCTGGAAGCCGGCGGTCCCTCGGCCGGGACGGTGGCGGCCATCGACGCGGCGGCCGCCGCGGTCCAGCACGCGGGCCTCAACTACGTGGCCCGCCTCCGCTGATTCACCGATTGACACTGGGACCGGGCGGTCCTGATTTCGCTCACGCTCCCGAGCACGTCCCGACGCTAGCAAAGGAGAAGTCATATGGCCGATGTGAAAACCATCCAGGTGCCCCCGATCGAGGGGCGCGGCTATGCCCACCCCGAAGTACTGGTTTCCACCCAGTGGGTCGCCGAGCACCTCGACGATCCCACGGTGCGGATCGTCGAATCCGACGAAGACCTCCTGTTGTACGAGACCGGCCACATTCCCGGCGCTGTCAAGATCGACTGGGTCACCCAGCTCAACGACCCCATCACCCGCGACTACCTGGATCACGCCCAGCTGCAGCGGCTGCTGCGGTCGCTCGGCGTGAACCAGGACACCACCATGGTGATCTACGGCGACAAGAACAACTGGTGGGCGACCTACACGCTGTGGGTGTTCCGGCTGTTCGGCCTGGAAAAGCTCCGGATCATGGACGGCGGCCGCGCCCTGTGGGAAAAAGAAGGCCGCCCGATGACGCGGGACGTGCCCCGGCACCCGGAGGGCAACATCACCGTCAATCCGCGGGACGATGCCCGCATCCGGGCCTTCCGCGACGACGTGCTGGCCCACGTGACGGCGAAGAAGAAGCTGGTGGATGTCCGGAGCCCGGAAGAGTTCCGGGGCGAACGGATGCACATGCCCGACTATCCCAACGAGGGGGCCCTGCGCGGCGGCCACATCCCGGGCGCCAGGAGCATTCCCTGGGGACGGGCCGTCAATCCCGACACCCACACCTTCCGCCCCGCGAGCGAGCTCAGGACCATCTACCAGGAAGAGAACGGCCTCCAGCCCGGCGACGATGTCATCGCCTACTGCCGAATCGGCGAACGGTCTTCCCACTCCTGGTTCGCACTGACCTATTTGCTGGGCTTCGAGAAGGTGCGGAACTACGATGGATCGTGGACCGAATGGGGGAACAGCGTGCGGGTGCCGATCGAGAAGCCCTGAGGGTGAACTGAGTAAAGTAAGAGGTGGGAGGTGAGAGGGTCTCTCGCCTCTCACTTTTCACTTCCCCGTCGTCCCAATCGCCTTCGCCATCCGCTTCACCCGCTGGACCACGGCGCTCAGCCCCTGGGTCCGTGTCATCCCCAGCGCCTCGCCCAGCCTGAGCTCGTCGAGCAGGTCGTTGGGAATCCGCTCCGCCTCCTCCGCGGTGCCTCCGTTCAGGCCCCGGGCCAGCAGCGAGACGAATCCACGCACCGTCGGCGCCTCCCGGGGTACGTCGGCGTGGAGCTGGAACTTGCCCTCCTCCACCTCGGCATAGAGAAACACCGGGGTCTGGCACTCGGTCACCCGGTTCACCCCCTGGTCCCGGGCTTCGTGAAAGCGCTCGGGGAGGGGGGGCAGCCGTTCCGAGAGGTCGAGCAGCATCTCCAGGCGAGTCTGCTGATCGGTACCCTGGAACCGGCGAATGATGGTGTCGAGGGAAGCCATCCGTGAAAACTAACCGGGAACCGTCACCGCGATCACCGGGTGCGGGGGCGGATGCCCCTCGCGGAGGGCCTCGCCCTCCCGGAGCATGCGGGCGACATCCACGCCGCAGTGGGCGGGGGCGAAGCGGTGGAGCAGGGGCGCCGCCTTGTCCAGCTGGGCGGTGACACCGTGGCGATTGCCCCGCTGGTGGTGGACCCAGGCGCTGGCATACAGGATGAGCCCGTGATAGAACGGGCTCCGGGTCCGGCGCCATTCGAGTTCCAGGGCCTCGTGGCTTTCCCAGAAGGCCCCGGCGTTGAAGAGTCGGGCCATCTCCAGCAGCGCGGGGGCGGGGGCGGGGGCGCCGTCCTCCATCAGTGAGAGCCGAGCCCGTCCGGGTCCGCATCCAGCAGCGCCGGCACCGTTTCTGCCGCGGCGCTCCGGAGCCGGATATCGGCGACCCGGTCCAGTTCGGTCTCCGCGGGATCCACCACGATGACCGCCGCGCCCCTTTCCCGGGCCTCGTACACCAGGCCCGCCGCGGGGAACACCGCTCCCCGGGTCCCGATCACCAGGCAGACATCGGCCCGCCGGGCGGCCTCCAGCGCCAAGGCCATTTCCCGGGCCGGCAGCCGCTCACCGAACCAGACGACATCGGGCCGGAGCAGGCCGGCGCAACCATCGCACCGGGGTAATGCATCTACTGTAGAACTGTCCACTGGTTGCCGATAATCCATCGTGCCGCCGCAGCGGGTGCACCGGGCCCGGAAAATGGACCCGTGCAGTTGCAGCGGCGGGGTAGGGGAATCCCCGGTTTTCTCCGCGATCTCCCGAGCCGCACGCTCATGCAGCCCATCCACGTTCTGGGTGACCAGCACGGCACCCGGAGTCCGGCACATCCAGCGGGCCAGGGCCGTATGGGCCGGGTTGGGCTGGCAGGCGGCCGCGATGTCCCGCCGCCAGGCGTACCACTCCCAGACCAATCGGGGGTCCCGGGCGAACGCCTCGGGGGTAGCCAATTCCTCGGCCCGGAATGACCGCCAGAGCCCGCTGGAGCCGCGGAAGACCGGCATTCCCGATTCCGCGCTGACGCCGGCACCGGTCAGGACCAGGGCGTGGCGGGCGTTCCGAATGAGATTTCTTGCATCGGCCAGCCCAGGCAGGGTGGCCCCGGAGTTGCTCATTGAAGGGTATTCCCAGGTGACAATCGCTGTCAGCCAATCGGTCGGTCCTGTAAGCTAAAGCTTTGGTAGCATTGCACTAGGCGGTCATCGGGTTATATTGCCGCCTCCTCCTGTCCGCCCAGTTTCTGGAGATCTCCATCGTGCGTATTGTGCGTGACTGGAAGGCCCTGGCCTTCCTTGGGTCAGCTTTTGGCCTTGGTTTGGTGCTGCTTCTTGCATTGGCCCGCCCCGCGGGCGGCCATGATCATGCCGCAGTTCCTTCGTTCATTCAGCCGGTTTCCACCGCCCCGTTGGGCGATGCGGAAACGGCTTCCTTTGCGGTCCGGGTGAAGGGTGAGACCATCCCCTACCGGGTCTTCGGCCTCTTCGTCATGCCCGGCGAGCGGGTCCTCCTGGAAATCGCCAAGGACGGCGCCGGCGCCTTCGAAGTGATTTCCGGGGAAGGGCGGATGGAATCCTCGCCGCCGGACGGCTGGCACTGGACCGCGCCGGCCACCCGCGGCCTCTATCCGATCCAGGTGATCGACCATATCAGCCGCGACACCATCACGCTCAATGCCTTCGTGCTGGTCCCCTACCAGCGGCAGGAGACCCTGGACGGCTACCGCATCGGCCGCTACCAGCAGAGCGGCCTGGCCCACACGGCGGCCTACAAGGTGCCCGACGGCTTCATCGAGGTCACCCGCGAGAACCAGTCCGTCAAGGTCGCGCCCCACTTCACCCTGTCCCAGTTCGTCGCCAAGCAGTCGAGCGGCTACCCCAAGTACCTGGTCCTGCAGGAGAAGCTGCTGCTCAAGCTGGAGTTGCTGCTCGACTCGGTGCAGGCGCGCGGCGTCCGGGCGAGCACCTTCCGGGTGATGAGCGGCTACCGCACCCCGTTCTACAACCGGTCCATCGGCAACCGCACCACCTTCAGCCGTCACCTCTATGGCGACGCCGCCGACATCTATATCGATGAAAATGGCGACGGCTCCATGGACGACCTGAACGGCGACCGGCGCATCAACCGGGAAGACGCCCGCTACCTCGCCCGCATCGCCGGCCAGGTGGAAGAGACCTCCGCCTTCAAGCGGTTCCTGGGCGGCATCGGCCTCTACCGGAGCCGGGCCAACCACGGGCCGTTCATTCATGTGGACGCGCGGGGGACCGCCACGAGGTGGGAGCAATAGAATTGAGGGAATGTTGGAATTGAGGGAATGGGGGAATTGAGGGAATGTTGGAATTGAGGGAATTTTGGAATTGAAAATTCTCAATTCCCACATTCCCACATTCCCTCAATTCTATTGTTCCCTCAATTTTACATGTTCTCCGCCATCGCCTTCCCGAACTCGCTGGTCTTGAGAATCGTCGCCCCCTCCATCAGCCGCTCGAAATCGTAGGTGACCCGTTTCTGCTGGATGGTCTTCTCCAGCGAGGTCACGATCAGGTCGGCCGCCTCGTTCCAGCCCAGGTACCGGAACATCATCTCGCCCGAGAGTATCACCGACCCGGGGTTGACCTTGTCCTGGCCGGCGTACTTGGGCGCGGTGCCGTGGGTCGCCTCGAAGATCGCGTGGCCGGTGAGGTAGTTGATGTTGGCACCCGGCGCGATCCCGATGCCGCCCACCTGGGCCGCCAGCGCGTCCGAGATGTAGTCGCCGTTCAGGTTCATGGTGGCGATCACGTCGTAGTCCGCCGGGCGGGTCAGGATCTGCTGCAGGAATGCGTCGGCGATGACGTCCTTGACCACGATGTCGCCGGGCAGCCTGCACCAGGGGCCCCCGTCGATCAGCTCGGCGCCGTATTCCTTCCGGGCCAGCTCGTACCCCCAGTCGCGGAAGCCCCCCTCGGTGTACTTCATGATGTTGCCCTTGTGGACCAGGGTGACGCTCTTCTGGCCCTCCCGCACCGCGTAGTCGAACGCCGCCCGGATCAGCCGCTTGCTGCCTTCTTCGGAGATCGGCTTGATGCCGATGGCGCTGGTGGCCGGAAACCGGAACCGGGCCCCCATCTGGTTCTGCAGAAAATCGACGACCTTCGCGGCGTCCCCGCTGCCGGCCTGGTACTCGATGCCGGCGTAGATGTCCTCGGTGTTCTCCCGGAAGATCACCATGTCCACCTCCTCCGGGCGCTTCACCGGGGAGGGCACCCCCCGGAACCAGCGCACCGGCCGCAGGCAGGCATAGAGGTCCAGCTTCTGCCGCAGGGTCACGTTGAGGGAACGGAACCCGCCCCCCACCGGCGTGGTCAGCGGCCCCTTGATCGCGACCAGGTGATGGTCGATCGCCCGGAGGGTATCATCAGGAAGCCAGTTATCCAGCTGGTTCTTCGATTTCTCGCCTGCCAGCACCTCGAACCAGACAATGCTCCGCGTGCCGCCGTAGGCCTTCGCCACCGCGCGGTCGAAGACGTGCTGCGCCGCCCGCCAGATGTCGGGGCCGGTGCCGTCCCCCTCGATGAATGGAATGACCGGCCGGTCGGGGACCTGGAGCTTCCCGTCCCGCATGGTGATGGTGTCGCCGTCAGTGGGAGGCTTGAGCGTGTCGTAGGTCGGTGCCATGGATCCTGGTGTCGTTTAAGTGTGGGGAGACAAAGCTAATGGAGGCGGCCGGGAAGGGCACCTGTCGCAAGACAAACACCTCGGTCCTCCGGATTATTCTGCGGGCCATCCCTGCCCGAACACGAAAGCACGAAAAACCAAAACACCACGGGAAAGACAAGCAACCGCTACAGCGGTATTCTGTTCTTTCTTTTCTTTCCACTTTTGTCGTCCGTGGTTCGTGCTTTCGTGATCCGCAGGGCCAGCTTCAGGGGGATCCTCCGGGATTATTCTGCGGGCCATCCCTGCCCGAACACGAAAGCACGAAAAACCAAAACACCACGGGAAAGACAAGCAGCCGCTACAGCGGTATTCTGTTCTTTCTTTTCTTTCGACTTTTGTCGTCCGTGGTTCGTGCTTTCGTGATCCGCAGGGCCGGCCTGTCACGCGAGTCGTTGTGTGGAATTCGTAATTTATCCCTGCGCCGACCGCTTCCCCCCGTTAACTTTCCCCCTCCATGCCGACCTCCACGCTCGCCGCCGGGGCCGCCCGCGCCATTCAGTCGGCCTTCCTGGCCTACCATGCGCGCTTCATCGCCATCACCCGCCGGGCCAAAACCCGGTTCGAGGCGCGGGAGTGGCGGGAGGGCCAGGCCGATGCGCTGGAACGCCTCACCCTCTACCGCACCTGCGTGCAGGAGACGGTGACGGCGATCGGGGAGATGGTCGGCGGCAACGTGCGGAACGCCTTCTTCTGGCACGAGACCAAGTCCGTCCACGCCCGGCTCAGCGAGCGCCGGCTCGACACCGGGCTGGCGCGTACCTTCTTCAACTCCGTCACCCGCCGGATCTTCACCACCGTGGGCGTGGATGCCTCCATCGAGTACCTGGACCAGCTGGCGGAGCCCGATGTCCGGCGCGACCCGGTCGAGCCGCCCTTCTGGACCTACCGGGGCGGCCGCGGCACCGCCGACCTGCTCACCGACATTTTCTCCGGGCTGCCCTTCCGCCCCGAGTTCGACGACCAGGTGCGGGATGCCGCGCGGGCCGCGGCGATCATCGACCAGCGGCTCGCCGGCCGCCCCCTGGAAGCCATCGAGGTGCTGCCGCCCATTTTCTACCGGGGCCGGGTGGCCTACATGGTGGGCCGGGTCCAGGCCGGCGGCGACCCGGTGCCGCTGCTCGTCTCGTTTCTGCATGAGCCGGAAGGCATCGTCGCCGACGCGGTCCTGATGGACGAGCGGGAAGTCAGCATCGTCTTCAGCTTCACCCGCTCCTACTTTCACGTCGAGGTGGACCGGCCCCAGCTGACCATCGCCTTCCTCCAGTCCATCATGCCCCGGAAGCCCAGCGATGAACTGTACACCGCGATCGGCTACAACAAGCACGGCAAGACGATGTTCTACCGCAACCTGGTACGCCACCTCGACGATACCGACGACCAGTTCGAAATCGCCGAAGGAGAACCGGGCCTGGTGATGACCGTGTTCGCGCTGCCCTCGTTCAACACCGTCTTCAAGGTGATCCGCGACCGGTTCGGCCAGCCCAAGAGCACCACCCGGGAGGCGGTCCGCAACCGCTACGAGCTGGTCTTCGTGCACGACCGGGTAGGCCGGCTGGCCGATGCCCAGGAGTTCGAGTACCTCGAGTTCGCCCGGTCCCGGTTCACGCCGGAGCTGCTGCGGGAACTGGAGACCGAAGCCGCGTCCAGCCTCCGCATCGAGGGCGACCGGGTCATCATCCGCCATCTCTACACCGAACGCCGGGTTACCCCGCTCAATCTCTATCTCAAGGGCGCCAGTCCCGGCGCGGCGGTCGAGGCCATCGTGGACTACGGCGCCGCCATCCGGGAGCTGGCGGCCGCCAATATTTTCACCGGCGACATGCTGCTCAAGAATTTCGGCGTCACCCGCCAGGGCCGGGTGATCTTCTACGACTACGATGAGCTCTGCCTGCTCACCGAATGCAACTTCCGCGCGATCCCCGAGACCGACGACCCCCTGCTCGAGATGGCGGCCGACCCCTGGTTCTCGGTCGGCGAGCACGATGTCTTCCCCGAGGAGTTCCGCGCCTTCTTCATCCTCCCCGGCCCGCTGGGCGAGGCGTTCATGCACCACCACGCCGACCTGCTGACCCTCGAGTTCTGGCGCGACATGCAGGCCCGCCAGGCCGGCGGCGAACTGCCCGAGGTGCTGCCGTACCGCGAGGAACGGCGGCTTTCCCACGCCGCGCCCGATGCCGTTTCCCACTGAGCTCCAGCGCCAGGCGATCGAAGCCCCGTCCGGCCCGGTCCTGGTGCTGGCCGGGCCCGGCGCCGGCAAGACCTCCTGCCTCGTCGCCCGGATCCAGTTTCTCATCGCCGCGCGCGATGTCAGGCCGGAGCGGCTCTGCGCCGTCACCTTCACCAACAAGGCCGCCGAAGAGATCGCTCTTCGCCTCAAGGCCGGGCTGGGGCGCCCCGCCGGGGACATTACCCGCGGCACCATTCACTCCCTCTGCCTCCGGGTGCTCCGGGAGCACGGTGCCGGCGTCGGGCTGCAGTCCGGGTTCGGCGTCGCCGACGACGAGTACCAGCACGCCATCCTGGCCCGGCTCCGGGTGCCCCGGAAGTATCGCGGCGGCCTGCTCACCCGGTTCGGCCGGCGGCGGCTCCAGAACTACGAACTCACGCCCGACGACCAGAAACTGCTGGAGCGCTACCAGGAGACGCTCCACGGCGCCAACATGGCCGACTTCGACGATCTCGTCGTGCGCACCGCCGACCTGCTCAAGGGCCGCCCCGATATCGCCGACGCGGTGGCGGCCCAGTGGGACTACCTGCTGGTGGACGAGTGCCAGGACCTGAACGCCCGGCAGTACGAGATCATCCGCCGCCTGGTGGAACCCCACGGCAACCTCTTCGCCGTCGGCGACGACGAGCAGTCCATCTTCGGCTGGGCCAGCGCGGACCCGCTGATCCTCCGCCAGCTGGCCAACGACTTCCTCGTCTCCCGCCCCATCATCCTCGACGAGAACTGCCGCTGCTCGGCGAAGATCTTCCTCGCCGCCCGGCGGCTCATCGAGCAGAATCCCCCGCTGTTCGAGAAGGGCCTCCGGGCCCGGCGCGAGTCGCCCTGGGAGGTCGAAGCCTTCACCTTCGCCGACGAGGGAGACGAGGCCGCCTGGGTCGTCGCCGATATCCTCCGGGACCGGGCCGAGTCGGGCACGCCGTGGGGCGAGTACGGCATCCTGTACCGCCGCCACGACAGCGGCGAGCTGCTCGAGGGGCGCCTCCTCGCCGCCGGCATCCCCTGCCGCCTGAGCCGGGGCCGCGCCATCGGCGACGACCGCGTGATCGGCCAGGTCCTGGCCTCGCTCCGGGTGATGCTGGCCCCCGCCGACCAGGTCGCCGTCGAGGCGCTGGCGGAGCTGGTCCTGCCCGGCATGCTCGTGGACCAGGTGCGGACCCATCACATGGCGGGCGGGTTCCTGCCCGGCCTCCGGCTGTATGCCATCGCGCATAAGGGAGAGCCGGACGCGAAGAAAGCCTGGCGCTTCATCTACGCGGTGGAGAACCTCCGCGGCATCCGCCGCGCCCAGCGCTCCCTGGCCGGCCTGGTCAGCGCGGTGCTTTCCCAGGGTGTGGGGACCTACAGGAACCCGCTGGAGGCGGAACCGGTCAGCCTCGCGCTCACCGATCCCGCGGCCTTTCCCGGCGCGCCGGATCTCGCCGACCGTCTCGCCCGGGTGCGCCGGAGCGGCGGCCGCATCTGGATTCCCCCGTCGGGCGGCCTCGAGCTGGCCATTCGCGGCATGCTGGTCAAGGCCGGCTTCACCCTGATGACCATGGGCAGCCCCGCCGCGCTGGAGCCGGACGGCCTGGACCTCGCTCCGCTCCCGCCGGGGTTCCCCCTTCTTCTCTTCAAGGCTCTCCAGCTGGAAGAGAGCCGGACCTGGGACGCCCCCCAGCGCGACTTCGTCGCGTTCGATCTCGAGACCACCGACAACGACGTGGACGAGTGCGAGATCATCGAGATCGGCGCCGTGCGGGTGCGGGACGGCCAGGTCGTGGCCACCTTCGAGTCGCTGGTGCGCGGCGGCCGTCCCATCTCGCCCCGGGCCACCGCGGTGCACGGGTACGCCGACAGCCACGTCGCGTCCGCGCCGCCCTTCGCCCAGGCGTGGGAACGGTTCCGCGCGTTCGTGGGCAACGATGTGCTGGTCGCCCACAACGGGCTCCACTTCGACGTGCCGGTGCTCAAGCGCATGGCGCACGGGTTCCCCGGGCTGGACGACCTCGTCTTCTACGACAGCCTCCCGCTGGCGCGCTCCCTCTCCACCCTGAGCGCCCGGCTCACCGACCTGGCCGATCGCTATGGCGTAGAAAAGGGGACCTCGCACCACGCACTGGACGACGCCAGGGCGCTGGCCGGCGTGTATGGCCATCTCCACCGGGTTCGGCTGGAGCGGGCCCGCAAGGCGGCGCTCACCAGCCTGCTCGATTACCTCGGATTGGCGTTCGCGCTGGAGGGGAGAGAGCGTTCCGGCGAGGCGGCGGACCTGTTCAGGATCTGTTCCACCTACGCGCTGGGCCGCTTCGGCGAGAGCCTGGATACCTACGCCCGTGAGCGGCCCGACGGTGCCCCGTCGCTGGACGAGGTCATTGACCGGCTCGGCGGGCAACGGCTGATGGACCGGCTCCGCACCGAGCGGCGCCCCGAAGACCGCTTCCCCGGCGCCCTGGCCCGCCTCGGCGCCCTCGTCCTGGCCAGCGAGTCCCCCGACCTGGACCAGGCCATCCGGGCCCTGCTCGACCGGGTGGCGCTGTCCCGGTCCGAAGGCATCGAGCGGGAGCGGGACCGCGTCAACCTCCTCACCCTGCACGCCACCAAGGGCCTGGAGTTCAGCCGGGTCTATATCCTGGGCGTGGAAGACAACGAATTGCCCGGAAGCCAGGCGCTGGCCCAGCAGCACCTCGGCGACATCGAAGAAGCCCGGCGCCTGCTCTACGTGGGGATGACCCGCGCCAAGGACCGCCTGGTGCTCACCCGCGCCGACTTCCGCCGGGGCAGCCCCGGCGGCGATTCCGGGTTCCTTCGGGAAATCGGGTTGGTACTCACCGCAACTGCCGCTCGCGAGTAGAAGACTCCACTGACGTTCGAGCTTCCGCAACTGCCTGTCGCGAAAGCACGAAAGACCGCGGAAGCACGAAGAAAAGCAACAACTGGAACTACAAGAAAAGCAACAGCTAGAACTACAAAGAACGAAATAAGAAGAAATCAGTAGTGCTTCACCTGTTTCATTTCTTTCGTATTTTGTTGTTCGGCTGTCATCATGCGTGTTTGTTCTTTTCTATTTTGTCGTCAGGCTGTTCGCACATCAGACAGATCGAACTACAAAGAACACAATAGACGACATTGGATCTCTTCTTCCATCGGTTTCGTTCTCTTTCGTGTTTTGTTGTACCGGCTGTTGTTGTTCGGCTGTCATCATGCGTGTTTGTTCTTTTCTATTTTGTCGTCAGGCTGTTCGCACATCAGACAGATCGAACTACAAAGAACGAAATAGAAGAAATTGGATCTCTTCTTTCACCTGTTCTGTTTCTTTCGTGCTTTGTTGTGCCGCTGTTGTTGTGCTACTGTTCTCATGCCAGCCTACTTTCCCCCGCCCAGCGCCAACCGCACCTCTTTCCCTTCGACCTCGACCGGGTAGGTCCCGATGGCCTTCTTGGCGGGGCCCCTCGTCGCCTTCCCGGTGGCCACGTCGAACTGGGACCCGTGCCAGAGGCACTGCACCGTGCCGCAGATCAGCACCCCGCCGGCCAGCGATCCGCCGCGGTGGGTGCAGGCATCGTCGAAGGCCACGTAGCCGTCCGCGGTCCGCCCCAGCACGATGCGCCGGCCGTTGATGTGCAGCAGCTTCATCTGGTCCACCTCGAGCTCGTCGCTGGCGGCCACCACCAGCGGCTCGCCTGGTGCCGGGGTGATCGTCGCCTCGTTCCACCGGCCGGCCGCCGCGTAGCGGTGGTCCACGCTGATCAGGTTCCGGGAGACCAGCGTGCCCCCCTGCCATCCGGCATATCCCAGCAGCAGCACGCCGGCGCCTTCCAGCAGCAGGGTGAGGGTGGACGGCGGCGGCGTCGCGCCGGCCCGGAGCAGCCACGCGGTCGCGAAGAGTGCCACCATCACCAGGTTGGCGATCATGTGGCGGGTCGCGCGCGCCTTGCCCGAACTCCCGGGCGGCACGGTGAAGAAGTAGTCGATGAACCCGGGGATCGCCGCCAGCAGGGCGGTGCCCACCCCGGCGATGACGAGATAGTATCCCACCAGGGTGAACGTCGGCCGGTCCAGCAGGATACCCAGGAAATCGAAGGCGGTTCCCCCCGCCAGGAAGGCGATCGGGAAGGGAATCAGCATCGGGTGAATCGGGTGGCCCTTCAGGCTGGCTGTGCTGCGCATGGCGTCCCCGGCGTCGGAAAGTTTCTCAAGTTTAAGCCGGGGCGGGGCGGGAAGGGTGTGACTGCAGTCACCCCCGGAGCGAGGCGAGGCGTTCCCCGGCGGCCTGCCGGTAGATCAGCTCGATGGGCGACCGCTCCGCGATGCTCGCCAGCCACCCCCGCGCCTCCTCGGCGCGGCCCAGGGCGAGCAGCGCTTCGCCGCGGACGAACCGGTCATAGGCCTGCGAGAAGAAGGGCGATCCCACCGTCAGCTGGAACCACACCTCGGGCCGCATCGACTCCAGCGCCCGGAGGGTGCCGCTGGCGTCCCCCCGGCTCCAGGCCATCGCCGCCCGGAGACTCACCGCCAGGTTCGCCACCGAGGCGGTGCTGTGGACCGGGACGTCGAGCGCTTCGAGCAGCGCGAGATGGTGGCCCGCTTTCGCCGCGTCGCCGATCCGCGCCGACAACAGGCCGGCCAGGTATTCCTTCACGTGGGCATGCAGGCCGTTGTGAATCGCGAACGGGAGGTTGTGGCTGGCCCGCACCGACCCGGCATCCCACCCTTCCAGCTCGGCGAGAATGGCGAGCACATCGTCCCGGTCCGGGTCCAGGAACGGAAGCACCGCGAACAGCGCCCGCACTTCCAGGGTCCAGGCCGGTTCCAGCGGCCGGGCCAGCGCCAGTTGGGCGCGGGCCTCCTCCGGTCGGCCCAGGGCGGCCAGGACATGGGCCAGGCCCAGGTGGGCGAGCGCCCGGGCGTCATCCGGCGGCCTGGTATCCAGGAACCCGCGGACCAGCTGCTCCGCGCCCGGCAGGTTGCCGGAATAGAGCGCCACGTCCGAAAAGGCGATGCCGATCGTCAGCGTGCGGGCCCGGAACAGCTCGGCCGTCACCGTGGCGATCGCGGCCGGGTCGCGGCGGGCGAACGCGGCCAGCGCCCGCATCGGCAGCGCCCGGTCGCCCTGCGGGCTGAGCGCCACCACCTGTGCGATCAGCCGGTCGCGCTCGGCGTCCCGGCCTTCGAGGCAGGCGATCCGGACCAGGTGAACCAGCGTGGTCACGTGCTCGGGATCCAGCGCCAGCGCGCGTTCAAAGGCCCGCCGGGCCTCGGTGACGGACCGGCCCCGGAGCGGGTTGAAGTGCATCTGCAGGTCGCCGAGCAGGAACCAGGCTTCGATATCGTCCGGCGTGTTCGCGACGATGGCCTGGTAGAGGTTCTCCGCCTGCGCCGCGGAACCGGAGAGCCAGGCGCGCTGCGCATCCAGCAGCAGCCGGTCCCGCGGGGCCAGGCGGTCCCGGTGCTGGTGGGCGCGCTTGGCCGCCTCGCGGGCCAGCTCCGGCATCGCGCTCGCCGCGGTGGCGGCGGCCAGCCGGTAATACGCCAGCGCGAACCCGTCGTCCAGGCCGACCGCCTGCTGAAACGAATCCATCGCGTCGAAGTACCGGGCCGCCCGGAAATCGTGCTCGCCCCGCAGGTAGGCCTTGAGCGCGGGAAGCGACGCGGTCGTGAGCGCCGCCAGCCGGCCCACCCGCCGGCCGGTGTGACCCAGTTTGCCCGCCAGCAGTTGCCGCGCGAACTCGTCCACCAGGGTAAAGATGTCGGCCTCCGCGCCGCCCCGGGTTTCCGCGGTCGCCACCAGTTCGCCGCCGGCCCGGTAGAGCGTGCCGTTGATCTGGATCTGCCCCGCCGCCTCCACCACGCTCCCCAGCAGGTAGAACCCGGCCTCGAACCGGCCGGCCACGGCGGCCCCGGTGGCCGGCGCGGCATCGGCGATCTTCTCGTGAGACAGGTGCGCCAGCAGGGCGCGGGGATCCACGGTGCGCAGGTCGCCGGCGCCCTCCAGCTTGGTGCTCATGAGATCCACCATGCCCTCGCCCAGGTAGGCGAGGGCGGCCGAGCCGCGTACCGTGAAAGGCAGCACGGCGATGGTGCGGGCGCCGTGCTGATCGGTCGGGAGGGAAGGAGCGGCCGCCTTCACCGGGGCCGCCGCCTGCCGCGCCCGCAGCTGGGCGATCAGCCCACGCGTCTCCGGCGACGGTTCGATCTCGTACGCCTCCACCAGGCGGGACGCGAGCCCCTCGTACGCCTGGATCGCGCCGGCCCGGTCGCCGGACTTCTCGAGCAGGCCGGCCATCCGGCGAAAGGCCGCCTCGTCGAACGGCGACAGCGTGGCCAGCCGCTGGGCCCAGGAGGACGCGGCCGGAAGGTCGCCCCGCCGCTCCGCCTCGTCGGTGAGGGTCTTGAGCGCCGCCGCGGCCCGGTCCCGGAGCCGCACCCGCTCCAGGTCCAGCCAGCGCTCGAACTCCGGCGCCTGGGTGACGAAGAATCCCTCCAGCAGGTCTCCCTGGTAGAGCGTCACCGCGCCGGCGGGGTCTCCGGCAGACAGTGCCGCCTCGAAGGCCGTCGCGTCGGCGGCGAACCCCTCCTCCGCGATGGCCAGCTCCTCGTCCCCCCGCCCGACGATGACCGAGTCGCCCAGCGCCTGCCGCAGGAAATACAGCGCCCGCCGGAGCGCGGCCCGGGCGTGGCCCTGGTCCAGCTCCGGCCAGAAAATGCCCAGCAGCGCATCCCGCCGGTGAAACCGGCGCGGGGTGCTGAGGGCGAGGTAGGCGAGGAACGCCAGGCGCTTGGGCTGCTTCAGGACGGCCCGGACCTCGGTGCCGTTCTGCCGCAGGTCCAGCGTACCCAGCGTGCGCAGTTCGATCACGATCGCTCCGCGGAGAACGTCAGGTCACACCCGGGGGACGGCTGGGCCACCGGGGGCCACGAGGTTTACACCCATTCACTGCACGGGCCAGACGGCTGGAAGATAAAGCAGGCGGCAACCGGGAGGCATCGCATGTACGGAATTCTTGGGGCCACGCTCCTCATGGCGGCGGCGATGGCGGTCCGCCCGGTCCAGGCGCAGGCCGCCCCGATTCCGCCCGGCACGGCCTGGGGCCTGACGGTGGACCGCTTCTCCATGGATGGGTCCGCCCTCCCCGCGGGGACCTTCCACGTCTCCATCCTGCGCCCCAACCGCGTGACCCCGGAGTTCAGTCTCTCGCTCTTTCCCGAGGGCCTCTCTGAAGGAGTGGTTGTCACCAACCTGGATATCGGCGGCGCGCTGAATGTTCCGATGCCGGGGGCGACGCTGCTCCTTCGCGGGGGCGTGAGCGGGCTGTTCGGATTCGGGCGGGGTGGGGCAGCCGCCCTTCCCGGCCTGCATTATGGCGCCAGCCTGCTGGTAAAAATCCATGGGAAGACCGGCATCCGGCTGGACGTGGTGGGCCGGCACTATCTGGCGCTCTACGACCCCACGTCCGCCCTGCTCACGCTCGGCGTGGGCATCACCGCGCTTCCCGCACTCTAGCATCGCGATCACTGGAGGCATGCCATGACGACCCACGCCTTGCCAGAACCCGCCGAGGGCTACCGGGCCTTTCCCAACGTCGAGGCGAGGAACTTCACCCAGGAACGGATCGAGATCCCGCTGCTCTGCCTCCTCCTCGACCTGCCCCTGGGCGCCCGGGTGCTGGAGGTCGGCTGCGGCCGGGGCATCGGGCTCCCGGCGCTCTCCCGGCGCCTCGCGCCGCGGTCCCTCACCGCGATTGATATTGACGAGGTGATGGTGGCCGCCGCGACGCTGCACGCGGAGTCTCGCGGCATCCCGGCCCTGGTGCGGCAGGCCGACATCCGCGCGCTCCCCTTCGGCAACGCCGCGTTTGATCTCGTGGTGGATTTCGGCACCTGCTACCACATCACCCATGCCGAGCGGGCATTGCGGGAGATCGCCCGGGTCCTGGTCCCCGGCGGCTTTCTCGTGTACGAGACCCGTGCCGGCCAGCTCCTCTCCCACCCCATCCGCTCCCTCCGCCGCCGGCTGCCCTGGCACCGGGTCCCCGATCTCCGGCGCGACCGCCACGCCGGGCTCTGGGCCACCCGCCGAAAACAGGGGTGAGAACCAGTCTTTGGGTCCGTGATCGACTGTTCCCACGGCAGTACAGTTCGCTCGGTTACCGGCCACCCGCCGCCACCGGCCGCCGCAGCGTGTTCACCGCGGCCACCACGACATCCGGCCGCTCTTCGTGAAGAAAGAGACCCGCCCCGCCGATCCGGCTGATGGCGAAATCCGGCAGTTGCCTCGTCAGCAGCTGGACCTCGTCCGGCTTGATGCCGCCCCCGTGCTCCGCGAGCCCGATCAGCAGCCGGACCGGGAGCCGGATTCGCGCCAGGTTCGGTTCCAGTCGCTCCGCCTCCCTGGCATCCGCCATCCGGAGGTAGGCCTTGAGGGTCCCGTCCAGGTCCCGCTCGTGGCCCGTCATGTATCCGTCAAGGACTTCCTCGGTCACCCAGCTGGTGTCCCCCGATTCCGCCACCAGCTGCTCCCGCATCTTCTTCCGGACCAGCTTCACCCCGCCGAACAGCTTGACGAAGGGGACCAGGCGCATGGCGCGCCGGAATCCCGGCGTCGCCGCCCGTTCGGCCGGCCCGCCATCCAGGGAGACCAGCGCCTTCACCCGCCCGGGGAAGCGGTAACTCAGCCGCAGCGCGATCGACGCGCCCACGGCGTGCGCGACGACGATCGCGTCGGCCAGGTCGAGCTGCTGCATGGCCCGGCCCACCCGGTCCGCCTGTGATGTCAGCGAGTAGTTCGAGCGCTCGGGCCGGGAGGACTCGCCGATGCCCAGCGGCTCGATCACCACGGCGCGGTACCCGGCGCCGACGAGCCGGGCCCGCAGCGTGCGATAGCCGAACGCCGAGCCGACCATGCCGGGAATCAGCACGACCGGGTCTCCCTCGCCTTCGATGGTGACCCGGAGCGATTCGCCGGGCGCCACCACGACGTTCAACGTCCGCGTTGTTTCCGGGGCGCTGGTCTGCGGGGCCAGGGCGACGGGCGTGAGTAGCAGGACGCCGAGCTTATACGACAACATGGTTTCTCCCTGGAGTGAGGGCCCGCGATTGCTTCGCTGCTGTTCCCGGCCGCCACGTCAGTCTGCCGTCTATGCCTTGTGGAACGGGAACCTCCAGCCAATGGAGCATCGAAGGGAAGAGATCAGCGGTTCGGAACACTCGCCGTCCCACCGGCTCGCTCGACCAGAGTGGGGTCTGCATGTGCGACCGGACAAGGCTCCCGTGGCCCGACCGATGCCTTGGCACCTCGAACCGTTCCCGGAGGTCATACCCCTCATTGGCAACCACCACCATGTCTCCCGTCCGCGGAGACCGGAACTGATCGAGCAGTTGCACTGCCACGTCGGGATAGGGGCTGTCCCAACTTCGGCTGAGCCACTCTTCCTCGGTGGCGCTTATCGAACCACCCAGGAGCAGGACATCACCCTGCCGGGGCACGTAATGGATCCGGCCGTCCTGCCTCCACACGTCGGCCTCACCGCCGCGGCCGGTTACCCTGATCCCGCCGGCTCGGTCTTCTCCCGCGATGAAGGCCACCGCCGGTTCCTGTGCCAGGGCCGCGACGAGGTCTGCCTTGGTCCCGAACGCGTCCGGCTGCCGGAGCCGGTCGAGCGGCCAGCGGCCTTCTCGAGGTCTGGACGGCTGGGCGTAAACCATCGCCGAACCGTTTCCTGCCACCATCACGGCGGCGCGCGGTTTCCGTGTCCACAGGACCGGATGGGACAGGGTCGGCACATCGTGCTCCCTGAACCATAGTGCCAGGTCCAGGTGAGTGTACACTGGGGCACTGCCGTGGTCACTGACCAGGAGGATAAGCGTCTCCTTGAGCTCACCCCGCCGTTCGAGCGCGGTGCGGAGCCGGCCAACCGTCGCATCCACCTTGCGAAGCGCTCGCAACACCCTGGGCGAGTCCGCCGTTCCGCCGTGAGTGTAGCCGTCGACGGCGGGAAACTGGGCGAAGATGAAGCGCCACGGCCGTTCGACTTCCCGGAGAAGGCGGGCAGCTACCATATCGTCCCCCGGCTGATGCCAGCCGGTGTAGTGCGACACCGCCCCCCAGAACTTCCGGGCACCGCTGGCCGCGTCGCGTCTCGCGTCGAGCCCCCGGGTGATCATGGAGAAAATTGCCACGCTCTCCGGGACCAGCTGGAAGATGGTGCGAACCTCCGGAGCGATGTCCTCGTCCAGCTTTCCCGCCTGGTATCCGCAGTAGCTGCGAACGCAGTCCCGGTCCCGCCACCAGCGGCCGCCATATCGGCGTCGGTCCAGCCATCGGATCGACGGGATATTGCAGGACCCCGGCGTGCAGCCGGTGAGAAATGGGAGATACGCCACACTGGTCGTGCTGGGAAAGACGGTGATGGCCCGGGCGGTGTCGCCATTTCCGACCATCGCTCCCAGGTGGGGCAGGTTTCCCGCCGCGAGGTCCTGTTCGGCGACATCAGGCCGGAGCCCGTCCACCAGTAGAAGGATGCACCGTCTCATTCGGTAGCTCCCTCGACCGCCGGCACCCCGCTGCCACGGTTCATCCGCCGCGCCCCCCGAATTCCCAGCAGTAGGAGCCCCAGGCTCGCCACCGCGATCCACTCCCCCGGTATGGGGATGGACCAGCCGAGGATCGCGAGCCAGGCATAGCGTCCGCCCCGGCCGAGGATCACGCTGGTCTGGTACTTCCACATCGGGTAGCCGGAGAGGCTGGCCAGCACCCGCATGGGATAGTGAGGGATGATCGGCAGGATGCAGGTCCCCACCAGGGTCAGGAAGGGAGCCTTGCCGTACGCATTGAGGGCCCAGCGAGTGAGCGCGTGGTTACGGAATCCCGCCGTACTGTTCCTGGCCAGGAGGCGGCCCAGCAGCTCCATGTTCCACGCTTCGACGATTACGGTACCGAAGACGCCGACCAGGACGACCAGCCAGATCGCATGATACTGGCCCAGGGCGATGACGTAACCGTCGAAGGGAAGCGGAGCGAGCGAGTTCCCGGCGAACGAGTACGGCAGATAAAACCAGAGCCACCGGTAAGCGGGGTCCAGCAGCGCGGCCAGAAGCGAAACGGCGGTGAGCGTGGCCATGACTGCCGGCCACAGCCAGGTGGAACGAGGCGAAAAGGTCATGAGCAGTCACTTCCAGGACAGGGGATGTCCGTTGCGACACGTCAACGGTCGGAACCCCCCGTGATCCCCGTGTGCTCTGGCTGTGACTTGCTTACCTTTTCCTCATGGCTACCGTCACGCTCGAAACCGTCGCCCGTGCCCGCTGGCGCGTGGCGCTCACCCTTGCCGCCGGCATGGTGATTCTCTACTTCGGGTTCATCGCCCTCATCGCCTTTGCCCGCCCGCTGCTGGCCCGCCAGGTCCTCCCCGGCCTGACCCTGGGCATTCTCCTGGGCGTGCTGGTCATCGTCATCTCCTGGCTGCTCACCTGGTACTACATGCGCTGGACCGCCCGGCACTACGACCCGGCGCTCCGCGCCCTCAAGGAGCAACCCCCGGCGTGATGCCCTCCCTGCTCCTGGCCCAGGCGGCGCCACCCGCCACCGCTATCGGCCAGACCAACACCGTCGCCATCGCCTTCTTCTTTCTCTTCATCTCCGTCACCCTCGGCATCACCTGGTGGGCCGCCCGCCGCACCCGCACCACCGAGGAGTTCTACGCCGCCGGCCGCAGCATCAGCCCGGGCCAGAACGGCCTGGCCCTGGCCGGCGACTACATGTCCGCCGCCTCCTTCCTCGGCATCGCGGGGCTGGTCAGCACCACCGGGTTCGACGGCCTGATCTATTCGACCGGCTGGCTGGTCGGCTGGCCCATCGTGCTCTTCCTGGTCGCCGAGCCGCTCCGGAACCTCGGCAAGTACACCTTCGCCGATGTCGTGGCGCTCAACCGCCGGCCCGGCCCGGTCCGGCTGGCCGCCGCGCTGGGCACCCTCTCGACGGTGATCTTCTATCTCATCGCCCAGATGGTCGGCGCCGGCGGCCTGATCAAGCTGATGTTCGGCCTGAGCTACGAGGCGGCGGTGGTCATCGTCGGGGTGGCGATGATCGTGTACGTCCTCTTCGGCGGCATGCTGGCCACCACCTGGGTCCAGATCGTGAAAGCGGTGCTGCTCATGGGGGGCGCCCTCCTGCTCACCCTGATGGTCCTGGCCCGCTTCGACATGAACCCGCTGGCCCTCTTCCGCGCCGCCGCCGACCGCTACGGCGCCGGCGTGCTCTCGCCCGGCAAGCTGGTCACCAGCCCGATCGAGGCCTTCTCCCTCGGCATGGCGCTGATGTTCGGCACCGCCGGGCTGCCCCACATCCTGATGCGGTTCTACACGGTGCCCGATGCCACCGCCGCCCGCCGCTCGGTGTTCTACGCGACCGGCCTCATCGGCGCGTTCTACCTGATGACGTTCATCCTGGGGTTCGGCGCCATGGTGCTGGTCGGCCCCGAGGCGATCACCGGGGTGGACAAGGGCGGCAACATGGCGGCGCCGCTCCTCGCCGAGTTCCTGGGCGGGACCCCGCTGCTCGGCTTCATCGCCGCGGTGGCGTTCGCCACCATCCTCGCGGTCGTGGCCGGCCTCACCCTCTCCGGCGCCGCCGCGCTCAGCCACGACATCTGGGTCAGCGTCATCAAGAAGGGAAAGGCGGAACCGGCCGCCCAGCTCCGGGTCGCCCGGGTCGCCACCCTCTGCCTCGGCGCCATCGCGGTGGCGCTGGGGATCACCTTCAAGGGGCAGAACGTGGCCTTCATGGTCTCGCTCGCCTTTGCCATCGCGGCGAGCGCCAACTTCCCGGCCCTGATTCTCAGCATCTTCTGGCGCAAGACCACCGGCGCCGGCGTGGTCGCCAGCATGGTCGTCGGCACCGTGGCCAGCCTGCTCCTGATCTATCTCTCGCCCACCGTGCAGGTGGATATTCTCCACCGGGCCGGCGCCCTCTTCCCGCTCAAGAACCCCGCCATCGTCACCATCCCGCTCTCGTTCCTGGTCGGCATCACCATCTCGCTGGTCACCGGGCAGCACGACACCGAGTCGGGGTTCGACAGCCGGATGGAGAAAACCCATATGGGGTGAACAGCACAGCACTCAGCACTCAGCACTCAGCACTCAGCACTCAGCACTCAGTCAGCTCAGTACCAGTCAGACTCAGCACTCCCTCTTCCCGGGTCCCTGAATCGTGCTTACGCCCGCGCAGTTCCCTGACCTGACGCCCGAAATGCTGGCCAGCGTCCCGGTAGAGCGGTCGGACACCATTCCCTCCGCCTGGTACACCGATCCCCGGTTCCATGCGCTGGACATGGCGGGGATCTTCGCGCGGAGCTGGCAGGGGGTGGGGCACGTGTCCCAGCTGCCGCGAGCCGGGGTGTTATCTCCTCGCCGAGGTGGCGGGGGACCCGGTCATCGTGGTGCGGGGAAAGGACGACGTCATCCGGGCGTTCTATAATGTCTGCCGCCACCGGGGCGGGCCGCTGGCCACCGAGAACGGCTGCGTCAACGCGCTCAAGTGCCGCTACCATGGCTGGACCTACATGCTGGACGGCAGCCTGCGCGGCGTCCCCCAGTTCGACCGGGTGGAGCTGTTCGACAAGAAGGACTTCGGGCTGGTGCCGGTGCGGGTGGAGGTGTGGGAGGGACTGGTCTTCGTGAACCTCGATGCCGGCGCGGGCCCGGTCACCGGGATCCTGGCCGGCATCCGGGAGCGGATCGCGCCGGTGGACATGTCCCGCTGGACCTTTGCCCGGCGGGTGGAATACGAGGTCCGCTGCAACTGGAAGGTGTACGTGGACAACTTCCTGGAGGGGTATCACGTGCCCCACGTCCACCCCGAGCTCTTCCGGGTGCTGGACTTCCAGACCTACCACACGGAGGTCTTCGAGCACTACTCGCTGCAGTCGAGCGAGCTTCGGGCGGGGGACAGCGTTTACAGCGCCGACGGCGGCAACGCCTGGTATTACTGCATCTTTCCCAACTACATGCTCAACATCGTCCCCGGCCGGCTGCAGACCAACCTGGTGCTGCCGCTGGCGCCGGACCGCTGCCGGGTGGTCTTCGAATACTTCTATGCCGACCCCGACCCGGCCAGGGTAGAGGCCGACGTGGCCTACAGCGACGTGGTCCAGCGGGAGGACATGGAGATCTGCGAGCGGGTCCAGCGGGGGCTCTCATCCCGGGCCTACGACCGGGGCCGGTTCTCCGCGCAGTACGAGGAGGGGGTGTACCACTTCCAGGTGCAGCTCAAGCGGGCGTACGCGGCGTGGCTGGAGGGGCGAGGATAAGGGCGCGCCGCAGCATGGCGAACCCGGCGCGGGTGGGAGGGAACCCTGACGGCCCTTCTGTGGTATAAGGGTCATGCCATTCTCAGCTATCCGCTGGGGCCTCTGCTGCCAGTTCCTCGACGCCCCCATCCGGTTCCGCACTGCCACCCACCGGTACGTGTCCGGCCTGTCCAGGGGCAAAGCCCGGACCTACCTGCGCCAGATCGCCCGGGACAACGCGGTGGCCCTGGCCGAGGCGGTCGAGCACTGCCATGCCCACGGCATCGGCGCCTTCCGGATCAACAGCCAGGTCCTGCCCCTGGCCACCCACCCCGTCTCGGGATACCGGCTGGAGCAGATTGACCCGAAGGGCGAGATCCACGCCCTCTTCCAGGCGGCCGGGGAGCGGGCCCGCGCGCTGGACATCCGGCTCAGTTTTCACCCCGACCAGTTCGTCGTGCTCAACTCGGTGAACCCCGGCGTGGTGACGGCGTCCCAGCGGGAGATCGAGCACCAGGCGGGGGTCGCCCGGCTGGTGGGGGCGGATACCATCGTGGTGCACGGCGGCGGCGCCGTCGGGGGAGTGGAGGCGGCCGTGGCCCGGCTGGGCCGGGGCATCGAGGGCCTGAGCGGGGAGGCCCGCGCGCTGCTCGCCCTGGAAAACGACGACCGGAGCTTCGGCCCGGCGGACCTCGCCCCGCTCTGCCTCAGCATGGGGATCCGCTTCGTGTACGACGTGCACCACCACCGGTGCCTGCCCGACGCCATGACCGTGTCCGACGCCACCAGCCTGCTGCGGGCCAGCTGGGGCGCCCGCGAACCGTATGCCCACATCTCCTCGCCCCGGGACGGATGGGCGGGCAGCAACCCGCGGGCCCACGCCCTCCGGGTGGACCCCGCCGACGTTCCCGCCGAATGGGCCGGGCTCCGGATGACGGTGGATGTCGAGGCCAAGGAAAAGGACCGGGCGGTGCTGGCCCTGATCCGGCATGCCGCTACCGCGTCGAAGCCTCGATCGCCTCGATCCCCGCGAGCACCGCGCCCGGAAGCGCGGTCTTCCGCCCCGCCGCGTAGTCGAACGACACGATGATCCCGCTGCCCTCGGCGACCACCACCTCGCGGGTCAGCGAGACGATGGTGTAGGCCATGGTGAACCGGTCCAGGGCGACGTCGCGTGCCGAGGCGCCGATCTGCACCGTGTCGGGGAAGTAGAGCGGCTGGCGGAAGCGGGCCGAGGTGGAGTGCAGGATGGCCCCGATCCGCTGCTTCTCGTGGGTCTCCACGAAGCCGCAGCGGACCAGGTACTCCATCCGGGCCGACTCGAAGTAGCGGAAGAAGACGGCGTTGTTGACGTGGCCGTAGGCGTCCATCTCGCCCCACTGCACCGGCAGCTCGAGGACGATGGGAAAGGCGGCGAGCAGCGGGTGGAAAGGCATGGGGTCGGTTCGGTGGCAGAATGGTCGTCGGGCGAAGGCACGAAACAGCCGTACTACAAAGCACTAACAGCCGAACTACAAAGCACGAAAGTACTGATAATGCAGAAAAAGAGTTTCCCTGCTTTGCTTCTATCTTGTTCTTTGTAGTACCGCGGTTGTTGTTCTTTGTCTTCGTTTTCATTTTCTTTCGTGCTTTGTAGTCCCGCTGTTGCTGTTCTTCATGCTTTCCCCCGCCGCCTGGAGGGCGCGCTGCACCGTATTCCAGTTCCGCGTCGTCACCGTTTTCCCGTAGGCCTGTTCCAGCGCGGCCATCACGTCCAGGCTGCTTCCCTTGTCCGAGAGGGTCAGCACCGTCACCACCTCGGCGGGGGAGGCGCGGAGGATCCGGAAGTCCACGCTGGTGGGCACCTCCGGCGGCATCCCCTTCCACCGGTCCCGGAGAAAGGTGACGTAGAGCCGGGTGGACGTGGTCACCCGGATCTCCTTGAACGGATCCAGCGCCGCGAGCGCCTCCAGCTCGGCCAGCCTCCGCAGCACCACGAGAATGGTGATCCCGAAGGCGGTCTCCAGTCCCGCTTCGATCTGTTTCTGCAGGGCGGCCCGGCTCCGCGTCGGGGCCTGGAACAGCACGTTGCCGCTGGCGAGGAGGGTGCGGACCCGGGTGAACCCCATCTCCTCGAAGGCGTGGCAGAGAATATTCATCCGGATCTGCCGGCCGCCGACGTTGATGCCGCGGAGGAAGGCGACCCATTGAGTGGGGGGGCGGATGGCTGGCATCAATGAATATAGAGAATGTCCGATTGAACTACCCGGGGGCGCGGGTCTCCCTGCGGCTGTCGTAAACCGACTTGACCGCCGTGGCGCCGAGGATCACCGCGCCGCCGGCGAGGGACCAGGGGCCGGGGGTCTCGCCCAGCACCAGCCAGCTCCAGACCGGGTTGAAGGCCGGCTCCACCAGCAGCAGGATGGACGCCTCGAAGGCGGAGACGTGGCGGATGGCGGCGGTCACGAACAGGTAGGCGATCCCGATCTGGAAGACGCCGAGGTAGAGCATCACGGCCCAGTCGGCGGGGGAGCCGCCGGTGAGGGGCAGGGCCATGGGCAGGCAGGCCAGGAAGGCGACGATGTTGCCGACCACCACCACCGCCTGCGCGCCGCCCGGCCCCGATTCCGGCCGGGTGCTGAGCCAGCGGAACCCCATCATGGTGACGGCGTAGGTCAGCCCGCTCGCGGCGGCCAGCAGGTTGCCGAGGAAGGGGTTGGGGGCGGTCACCACCGGCGCCTCGGTCCCCACGAAGAAGAGCGAGAACCCGGCCGCCACCACCAGCATGAACACCAGGTTCTCCCGGGTCACCCGCTCGCGGAGCAGCAGCGGGCTCAGCAGCAGCACGTAGAGCGGGGCGGTGGACTGGAGAAAGATGGTGCTGGCGCTGGTGGTGAGCTTGTTGGCCAGCACGAAGAGCACCAGCGTCGTGGCGTAGGCCGTCCCCACCGCCAGCGTGCGCCAGGTCCAGCCCCGCCGCGCGTCGGGCAGGAGAAACCAGACCGCCACCGCGGCGATCCCGGAGCGGAGGCAGGACACCTGCCAGCTGGAGAAGGAGGCCCACTTGATCGCCGCCCCGCCGGTGGAAAAGAGCAGGCCGGCGGCGACCATCTTGAGGCGGGCGGCGGTCTTGGGGTCCATGGAGGGGGGAAATAGTATCCGGGAAAGGGCATCTCCACAACCGCGGAACCACAAAGACAAAACACCTTCAACAGCAACAGCCGACACCAAAGCACCTTCAACAGCAACAGCCGATCACCAAAGCACCTTCAAACAGCAACAGCCGAACACCAAAGCACCTTCAAACAGCAACAGCCGATCACCAAAGCACCTTCAAACAGCAACAGCCGAACACCAAAGCACGAATGACCATAAAAAAAGAAGAAGAGATGTATTGCAGTCCGGTCGTTCTCGTCCCGAAGGTTTTTTCTTTTTCTTGTTCTTTCGTGCTTTCGTGAGTGGCTGTTGCGGTTGCCGGGTGTAAGGCTAGCCCCACAACCGCCGATCACGAAAAGCACCTTCAACAGCAACAGCCGAACACCAAAGCACGAAAAACCACAAAAAAAGAAGAAGAGATGTGTTGCAGTCCGGCTGTTCTCGTCCCGAAGGTTTTCTTTTGTTCTTGTTCTTTCGTGCTTTCGTGAGTGGCTGTTGCTGTTCCTCCAAGTGTATCGGCATTTTGGTGTTCTTGTCCTTTAGTGCTTTCGTGAGTGGCTGTTGCTGTTCCTCCAAGTGTATCGGCATTTTTGGTGTTCTTGTTCTTTAGTGCTTTCGTGAGTGGCTGTTGCTGTTCCTCCAAGTGTATCGGCATTTGTGGTATTCTTGTTCTTTCATGTTTTTGTGGTTGGCTGTTGCTGTTCGGCCGGGTGTGGCCGGGAGCCGGTACAGTTTCTCCCTGTTGTTTTCTCCTTTGTGGTCCCGAAGGAGGCCGGCCCTGCCCCGGAACCCGCCTTGATACTTTGGCTCCACTCGCTACAATGCGGCATGGTGTTTCTCCTCCCCAGCGCTGAGCCACCCGTACAACCGTCTCCGCCCGCCTGGCAGCTTCCCTACCTGCCCGGCGTCGGGCTGCTCGCCGTCCTGTACCTGGTCACCGCTCAGCTGGGCATCCTCGTCGCCGTCGCGCACGGGGCGATTTCCTCCGCCTGGCCGCCCGCCGGGGTGGCGCTGGCGGCGCTCCTGCTGGGCGGCTCCCGGTACTGGCCCGGCATCGCGCTGGGCTCGTTTCTTTTCTCCTGGTCGGGCGGCATCCCCCCGCTCATGGCGGCCGTCATCGCCGCCGGCAATACCCTCGAACCGTTGGCGGGGGCCTACCTGCTCGGGAGGGTGGCCGGGTTCCGCGTCACCATGGACCGGCTGTCCGACGTCCTGGCGCTGGTGTTCTTCGGCGCCTGCGTCGCGCCGGTGTTCAGCGCCACCCTGGGGATGGCCGCCCTCCTGCCGCTGGACGGGGATGCGCACCGCCAGCTCACCCTCTGGGCGGTCTGGTGGTCGGGCGACGCGGTCGGCGTGCTCCTCCTCGCCCCGCTCATCCTCGCCTGGGCGACCGGGACCCGCCCCCGCCTGGCCCGGCGCGAGATCCTGGAGATGCTCCTGCTCGCCGCCTTCCTGGCCGGCATGGCGGCGGTGCTGTTCCACACCACCTTCAGCTACGTGTACGCCATCTTCCCGGTCGCCCTCTGGGCCGCTCTCCGCTTCGGGCTCCGGGGCGCCTCGGCGGCCGGCCTGCTGGTGAGCGTCATCGCCATCATCCACACCACCCGCGGACTGGGGCCCTTCACCGACTCCACCCCCACCAACAACATGTTCCAGCTCTGGACCTTCATGGTCCTGCTGGTGGTGACCTCGCTCATCGTCGCGGCGGTGGTCAGCGAGCGGCGGCGCATCGAGCGGGCCATGGAGCATGCCGGCCGCCTGGCGCGGGAGGTCCTCGAGTTCGCCCCCGTGGGCATCTACCGCACGGCGCTGGACAGCAAGATCCTCTTTACCAACTCCGCCCTGGCCCGGATCCTGGGATGGAACGTCGCCGACCTGCTGGGCCGCCAGCTCGGCGAGGTCGCCTACGCGAGCCCGGAGGACCGGGAGGCGCTGGTCAAGCGCTTTCACGAGGTAGGGGAGGGCCGGGGCCTCGATGTCCGCTGGAAGCGCAAGGACGGCACCCCGATCTACGTGGAAATGCACGCCCGGGTCATCCACGATGCCGCCGGCACGGTCATGGGGTACGAGGGGTTCATCTTCGAGACCACCGAGCGCCGCGCCCTGGAGGAGCAGCTGCGCCAGTCCCAGAAGATCGAGGCCATCGGCCGGCTCGCGGGCGGCGTGGCCCACGACTTCAACAACCTGCTCACCGCCATCTTCGGGTCCAGCGACCTGCTCCTCGAAGTCACCCCGGAGGACGATGGCCGCCGGGAAGACATCCTGGAGATCCGGAAGGCCGCCGACCGGGCCGCCACCCTCACCCGCCAGCTCCTCGCCTTCAGCCGCCAGCAGGTGCTGGCCACCCAGGTCATCGACCTGAACGCCGTGGTGCGCGGCATGGAGGGCATGCTCCGCCGGCTGGTGCGGGAGAACATCGAGTGGCGCACCGTGCTGCCGGCCGGGCTGCCGGCGGTCCGCGCCGATCCCGGCCAGCTCGAGCAGGTCATCATCAACCTGGTGGTGAACGCCGGCGACGCCATGCCCCGGGGCGGCAAGCTGGTCGTCGAGACCGCCACCGTGACGCTGGACGAGGCCTACGCCTACGCCCACAGGCCGATCACCCCGGGGCGCTACGTCATGCTCGCGGTGAGCGACAACGGGCAGGGCATGGCGCCGGAGGTCCAGGCCCGGATCTTCGAGCCCTTCTTCACCACCAAGCCCAAGGGCGTCGGCACCGGCCTGGGGCTGGCCATGGTGTACGGCATCGTCAAGCAGAGCCAGGGCTTCATCTGGGTGTACAGCGAGCCGGGCCGGGGCACCACCTTCAAGATCTACCTGCCCCAGGCCGGCGAGGCGGCCGAGCCGGCCACGCCCCGGTCCCTGCTGCCGGTCGCCCTCCGGGGCACCGAGACCCTGCTGGTGGTCGAGGACGAGCTGTCGGTCCGCGCGCTGGCCAAGCGGGTGCTGGAGGCCAACGGCTACACCGTCCTGGTGGCCGGCAACGGGGCCCAGGCCCTCGCCGTCGCCCACGAGGTCCGGGGCCGGATCGACCTGGTGGTCTCCGACGTGATCATGCCCGGCATGGGCGGCCGGGAGCTGGCCGAGCAGCTGATGGCGCTCCGGCCCGGCATCAAGGTGCTCTTCGTCTCCGGCTACACCGACGACACCATCATGGACCAGGGCGTCCTGATGGCGGGGACCGCGTACCTGCAGAAACCCTTCTCTCCCCACGGCCTGGCGGCGAAGGTGAGGGAAGTGCTGGGGTGAGGGCGGAGGGCAGAGTACTGAGTGCTGAGTGCTGAGTGCTGAGTGCAGCGTGCGGCGTGCAGCGTGCAGCGTGCAGCGTGCGGCGTGCAGCGTGAGGCGTGCAGCGTGAGGCGTGCAGCGTGCAGCGTGAGGCGTGCAGCGTGAAGAGTACTCTGAACTCAGCCCTCAGCACTCATTTGCTCCCCTGCTGGCTGGCCGATTATCATCCCCCCGTGCCTCCCCACCTGATCGAGACCGTCCGCGTCATCGGCGGCGCGACCCCGCTGTGGCCCCTGCACCTGGCCCGGCTGGGGCGGAGCTGTGCGGCGATCGGGCGGTCGTTTCCCACCCTGGTGCCGCCGTCGGGGGGGCCGGACCGGGTCTGCCGCTACGAGATCACCGGGGACGGGGTCAAGGTGAGCGAGCGGGACGCCGGTCCCGTCCGGGCGGTGAGGCTGCTGACAGCGAAGTGCCGCCACGCGCCTTATCCTCACAAGACCACCGAGCGGGCCTGCTTCACCCAGGCCGGCCTGGAGGCCACCGACGCCCGGATGGACGATGCCATCCTGGTCACCCCGGAGGGCTGGGTGGCGGAGGGAACCATCTGGAGCCTCTGCTGGTGGGAGATGGGGGTGCTCTGCGCCCCGCCGCTCGGCCTCGGCATCCTGCCCGGCATCGGGCGGGCGCGGGTGGGCGAGATCCGGCACTACATCTCGGAGCGGCGGGTGACCCGCCGGGCGCTGACGGGGGTCTCGGTCTTCCTGGTCAACGCGGCGCGGGGGGTCGTGGAAGTCGAGACCTGGGATGGAGATAGAGTGCCCAGGTCGGTCGAGACGGCCCGCCTCGCGGCGCAGTTTTGGGCTTGATAAAGCCCCGCGCCGTTCTTAGTTTCCCCCGGCTCGGGATGGGACCCGGGCAGGGCTCGTGGTGGTTGTAGCTCAATCGGTTAGAGCGCCGGACTGTGGTTCCGGAGGTTGCGGGTTCGATCCCCGTCAGCCACCCTGCAGGAGGGAGCCAGAGGGCAGGAGGACAAGAGGGCGTGACCGGGTGCGGTCACCCCTTGCCCCCTGTCCCACTGCCCCCCGGCCACCGAGGTCCGTAGCTCAATTGGTAGAGCACCGGTCTCCAAAACCGGGGGTTGCAGGTTCGATTCCTGCCGGGCCTGTTCACAGTGGGCAAGTGGGCAAGTGGGCAAGTGGGCACAGTGGGACAGTGGGACAGAGGGCAAGTGGGCAAGTGGGACACTGACCACTGACTCCCGGACCCACTGACCCCCTGACTCCCGGACCCACTGACCCACTGACCCACTGACCCCCTTTGCTGGCGCTATCGTCTAGGGGACTAGGACGGGGCCCTCTCAAGGCCCAAACACGGGTTCGAATCCCGTTAGCGCTATAGGAGAAGAGTACTGAGTGACGAGTACTGAGGTACTGAGTGCTGAGAGAGTTCGGCTGGCCGGATCATGAACTGAGATGGGAACCACTCAGTACTCATTTCTCAGTACTCAGTACTGCTGGTTTTGGGCCCCATCGTCTATCGGTTAGGACACCACTCTTTCAAGGTGGGAAGACGGGTTCGATTCCCGTTGGGGCTATGCAAACTGAACGTGCCGCGTGCAGCGTAGCGCGTACAGCGTAACAGCATGTCGGGCCGGATCTTCACTGAAGGGCAGTTACGCTGCACGTTTAACGCTGCACGTGCGCTGCACGCTGCACGCTGCACGCTGCACGTCGTACGCTGCACGCTGCACGTGTAGTTCAAGAGCGCCGCTAGCTCAATTGGCAGAGCAAGTGACTCTTAATCACTAGGTTGTAGGTTCGATTCCTACGCGGCGCATGAATGACTTACGGCTCTTTCGGGAGCCGTTTTTCATTGGAATGTGCGCCAAATGTGCATCCTGGGACCAGGTGTTGGTCATAAGATTGCTTACGCTTCAAGCAAGACGCCCGAGTCGCTTTCTTCGAAAGGCCCCTAGCGCTACCAATCCCGTGCAGATCAGTGTCGTCGTCGCCGGCTCCGGTGTTACCACGACGTCGGTATGGCTCGTGACCGGGCGGACATCGCTACTCGTGTTCGGACTTCCGCAGCGCGCAAAATGCTCCTCCTCCAAGCTGATGCCATTCGAAATCCACACCGAAGCCCAGTTCCGACATCGTTATCCGGCTGGTCGGTCTATGGAAGGAAAAAACAAATCTTCCATCGAAGCCCTGACTCGCGCAGGTCTGGATGGCATTCGGGGTCGGGCCACCGAGGTCGTAGTCATAGGGAAACGGCCCTGGGTCGCAGCCAAAGAATCCGACTGGTTCGACGGGGGCATAGAAGAGAGTCTCAGCCCACGCGCCGTCATACCAGTTGGAATGCCAGCCACTGGGAGCTTGCCCCGATGACGTTTCACGTTCCCCTTCATGCCGGCCGAGAGGAGCACGACCCCGGAATCTGCAGCGACCAAACCAGTTAAAGTCGGGGTCTTGATGGAAGAGGAACATCCCCCCGATCGAGCTGCCCCCGGTGTTGTCCAAGGGGTTCACGCCCTGAGTGTTGGCGATGGTCATGACGATACGGGTGCCGGTCGAAATCCGGACGACCCGAAGCGAGACGCTGGCGCATGCGTGGAACGCACCCGGAGTGCAGACGTCCCACTGTCTTGAGGAAGCGGCGGCAGATGAGAGTGAGACCGAGGAGTGGGAGAACGAAAAGGGCGCGTCGCATATGGAGAGTCCGTCAAAGGATCCACATCCTTACATTGTGGAGTGGGACTCCGCTAGAGTGTGCGTGGGTACACCCCGGGGTGTGCGTCGGCGACACACTGAGGTCTATCCTGCGCCTCCCCTGGCCTCATCTGATTTAACGGTGTGGAATCCTCGCAACACCCCTACCCCCCACATAACCGGAGATTGGGCTCCGTGAGAGTCCTGGCAACGGGAAGGCAGCGCCGTTAGAGGCGTTCTGGCGCTGACCTCGAAGAAGCGACCAGGCTAACTCGTCGGGCTCAAGAGGGCGGATCTCCGGCAATAAGCTGCGATTGCTCCGGCAGTCGTCCCGGTTCCTGGCGGCAAGTGGCTGCTTGTCGCAGCTAAAAGACGAAGCGCCGTCGCGTCGTGACGCTCCCCGGAGATGACGGTCAAGGCGCTCAAGCGCCAGCGGGCCGACCAGGCGCAGGCCCGGCTCCTCCTCGGAGCGGAGTACAACGCCGAGTTGGACCTAATCTTTGCGACCCATACCGGGGAACCGCTCGACTGGCAGAACATCGCCCATCAGTACTTCCGGCCGATCCTCCGCAAGGCCAAGCTGCCGATCATCCGCCCCTATGACCTGCGGCACACTGCCGCCACGATCCTCCTCGCAGCCGGGGAACACCCTAAAGATCGTTGCCGAGCGTCTGGGCCATTCGACCACCACCCTAACGATGGACACTTACAGCCACGTCCTCCCAGACATGCAGGATGGGGCGGCGACGAGGCTGGGCTCGTTGCTTGCAGTGAGCAACATTTAGAGTATCCCCGGTGATCAGCACAGCTGAGGGGAGGGCCGCAAGCGGGCTTTACTGCGGCCCTTTTACGCTCCCATGCGTTGATCCGGCGAGGCGAGAATGATTCGAGCAGGTTGGATACTTCATTACCGCATTCACGGCACCAGCATTGATACGGACCGGCTGCCCTTGATCCGTCAGGGTAACGGTCCAAGTGTTGAGGTTGAGATCTCACGGAGACCCTCAATTGATGGTTGGGGACCCTTCACCCCTCTGAAGACCGTAATCAGCAATCAAAAGTTCGATATGACGGTCGGCCCGAAACCTGTTCCGAGACACCCAGACCAAGATGGCTATCACGCTCCGTATACTTGGCTCATGCTCATAATCTCCGACAATTATCAGCTTACAGGTGATCTGGAGCATCGTTTTCGGAATAACCCCGATGCTAACAAAGACGCTGTCTTTGCTGAACTCCGTGACCAACATGCCACCCTTAAGGACGATGCCCACCTCGTTGATGGGCGCGATTGCAGCTGAGTACCCCCCACACGGTCATTCAACCTTGGTCCTCCGTTCTGGCTTGCTGGCACAAGCCAAACACATGGTCAGGGGCAGCTGACTCCGCGCCTATTGAGGTCCTCCCTGCATTGCAGCAATTGAATGCCTCAGTTGTGAATCTTGCGGTTCACAGCGCAGTTGAGCTATCAAAGCGAGCAGAGAAGGAAGTGGCCCCTATCACCCTATCGGCGCGGTGGCTTAGTAGCGCAAGGGCCGCGCCACCGGCAATGTCGGCTGAGCGTTTTCCTCGGAATGTTTCGTGTGCTGGAAACGCTCTGGATCTTCCCGGCCACACCCAAGCAGGCGCTAGACACTGATTTTGCAGGGCTAGCCGAGTGGGCGGGTGAAGATCTGGATAAGTTGAAGTTTGTTAACAACCTTCGATCCTGGTACCGCCGACCAACACTTATGGAATGCTTCAGGGCTCTCGCCATGGAGTACTCACCGGAGACGGCGGAGTCAGACATCGCTCGTTTCCAAGTACTAGAAGAAGCTTCCGTGATGATCTGGTGCATGGGAACATTCTGAGGATACCGGACGAGGTCAACACGAAAGGAACGGCACACGATTGGGTGGCTCGTCTCGCGCACAGCTACTTTAATACGGTTATTGAAAAGGAGTCCAAGAAAACCAACTGATGGTCAGACTGCGACTTTGGCCCCGGGTTTCGGTCCCGGTCTTTGTAAAACGCCTGCTATCTCGGCGAATAACGGAAGCTGGCGGGCAGCGTGGAACGCTAAGCAGGGCAATACTCCTCGCTTCTAAGCGAAACCCCGTTAAGGCCACTGAGACTCTAAATCACTAGGTTGTAGGTTCGATTCATACGCGGCGCATCACGAAAGTAAGAGGAGGCAGCGACCGCAGGAGCGGCCCCGCTGCCTCTTTCTGTTGGAGCCAGCCGGCAACCCGCAGCCAGCCTGGGCCCCGTCGTTGCGAGTGAGTCCGAGCCGAACGGATCTCGGGACATTTGGCTTTCGACGGGTGGTACTGCCGGGCTCGATGACGGAATCAAGGCGTGGAGTCAGAAGGCCACAGATCCCGAGTTGCCCCCCCCTCTTGCGGCATGCCCAGCCAGAATGCATGCTTGCCTTATCCCTGTCCCGACAGCCACAATGGCGATCAAGATGTCCAAGCGGTTTGTTGACCGCGCCAAGGCACAGCTACGCCGTTATCAGAAGATCATTGAGAGCGCACGAGCCCGGGATGTCGGAGAATCCGATACCTGTGTGATCGTGAGCGACTTTCTCTCCGATGTCCTGGGTTACGACAAGTATGAGGATATCACAACCGAGTCTGCCATTCGGGCCACCTTCTGTGACCTAGCGATCAAGTGTGATGGGCGCCTCTGTTACCGCATCGAGGGTGGAAGTCGGTAGGAACCGATCTCAAGGAGAATCACTTGCGCCAGGCCGTTGACTACGGCGCCAAGGAAGGCTGCGAGTGGGTGTTGCTGACCAATGGCCAGGAATGGCAGGCCCATCGAATCAAGTATGACCAGCCGATAACACACGACGAGGTGTTCCGGCTTGATCTCCTGGATCCCGGGGCCGAGCTTGGCGGATCTTGCACGGCACCTGTATCTCATCGCGAAGGAAACCAGCGGTGGGAAGGATATCGATCGATTCTGGCGCCAGAAGGAGGCTACCAGCCGGTTCGTGATTGCCCAGCTCCTGCTCCAGGATAGCTTGCTGGCCGCTCTACGGCGGGAAGTGCGACGACTCTCGCCCGATGTACGGATTACTCGAGATGACCTCGGCGCGGTTCTCCGCAACGAGGTCCTCAAGCGGGAGACTTTGGAGGGCGACCGCGCAAAAGCGGCGGAGGCATTGGTCAAGCGGCTTGCACAGAAAGCGACTTCGAAAGCAGGCTGCGGCAGAAAAACCAGTTGCCGCTGTAGCCCCATGAGAGTTGAAATCCACTTCGCTTGAGGCGAGGCTGCCAGGTTGCCGGTGGCGCCGGCGGGGCCGGACCACGGTAATGCGGGGGGAACCCGGTTTACCTCAACTACGAGCCCAGTCCGGATGCCGCCGGCGCCTGGTCCCACGACGGCCAGAGCATCGCCTTCATCAGCGGCCGCGACCTGCAGGCCGATCGGATCTACGTCATGACGGCCGATGGTACCAGCCTCCTCCTCGACGTTCCCGAGGCCCCGCCAGGAGGCTTCCCCGACTGGAGCCCCACCGACAGCCACATCGCCTTTACCGGCAACGCCGAGATCATGACCATGCGGCCGGATGGAAGCCAACTGGTCAACCTGACCAACAACCCCGCCCAGGACCGCTACGCCAGCTGGAGCCCGTGAAGGGTCATCCCTTTCCCTGGCGCGCTCGCTGCCAGGACCTACCAGAACTCACGCACCTGGGGGAACTCTAAGCGCTGTGTGTATAAACACTTGTGAACACCCTTGCCAATTCCATTTCTGGCTGCATACTAGCAACTAACTGGTTGTCAGGCGCCACTATCTGACCCTCACGCGAGGTGGTATGGTAGAATGTCGTTTATCTCAGCCATGGGCACTCGCATTCTTGAGTTGTGGCGTTCTGTTCCTTGCCTGTAGTGACCCCTCGGCACCTGACTGCGATACTCCTCCTACTATTACTGTAGGGCCCGGTGGCGCACCCTCATTCAGCTGGTCTCCGGCCTGCCCCGTTGCCGACCTCCTTGTGGAGCCTCCTGATCCGACCGGTACGTGGTACTATCGCATTACCAATGCGAACGGAAAGAATGTTCTTGAACCCCCAATACGATATGGGGAGACCCGATTTGGGACGGTTGTTTCGGGTCCCCCACCCGGGGGTCTAATTGCGACCGTAATTTATCGAGTTACGATTTCACGTAGCGATAGCGCCGGTCACTTTGTTAGCCTCAGCTCCCTTGTCTTCCAGCGCTAGGGCGTTAATAGTGGCGCCGAACCCGCGCTTGGAGCGGTCACCCGCGCCCAGCTACCTGCTGGACGCCACTATATACTGAGCGCGGATTGCCGCTCGAGCGCAAACCGATAAGCGGCTGCCCAGGATCTCGAGTGGACATTGAATTCGGTCTCTTCTTCCTGGCTTTCATTGTCGGGCCCGCTGTGGTCGGCATGGTCTGGCAGTGGCGTGCTCGCGAGCGTAGTATTCGGCACGCGCTCGAGAAACGGAACAACCCCAGGCGTGTTGAGGCTCTGCTCCCCCTCCTGGACAGGTGTGTCGACATCCTGATCGCGGAGTATGGAGCAGACACCTTCGCTCACCCACAGCTCACGGTCGTTCCCGGAGTCATTGCGAACCGCCGCGATTTCATCCAGCATCTCATAACGCTCGCAGCAGAACGGTGGCAGATCACCCCGCCCCCAGTGAACCTTTCTGTCGTTCCTCCCAAAGACAGGGAACATGCCGCGGGGACCTTTGTGCAGACCACCGCTGACTGGTCATTTAACGTGGATTCTGATGGCACGATAGGGCCCTCGGATGAACCCGCGTGGAGGATCTGTATTGATCCGGCTCACTTTCACGATGATCTCGCAGTGGCAGCGATCGTGGCCCACGAGTTCGCCCACGGCGTCCTGACCCGGGATGCGGTGGCTCTCGCCAGCGATGGCGAGAATGAGGTCCTGACAGATGTCGCCGCCGCGCTATCTGGCTTTGGTCAACTCATGCTCCAGATGCAAAACCGGGTGGAGCGGCAGTACGTGGCCAACGGCGGCCTGTCATACACGGTCGGCGGGCCAGGTTACCTGTGGCCCCAGGAGCTGGCTCATGTTCTCTGGCGCCACGGCAGGCTGAGCACCAATGGAGCCGCCTAACACGCCCGCCATCGGAGTCGCGTATGAACGAGCGTCTGTTTTGCGAATTCCTAAGCGGTATTACCGAGGCTTCAGCCATCGCTGCTGACTTGAACGGCACGAAGGTCACGCCGGATCACTGGTCTCACCGGACGAGCGCCAACTATCGCGGGTTGCCTATCTCACGCGAGTTTACGGTTCGGCCGGAACACGTCATTCGGCTTGTGGACGCACTGTCAGCCGGGTCGCTTACATCGGACCAGGTTACGACCGCCCTCTTCTGTGTGGAAGCGGCCCCCGATCGGTTTGTGTGGGATACGGATACGACTGAGGGGGACCGCGTTGCCAGCGCAGTCTTCTGGCTGGGGACGCCGGAGATCAATTATCCACTCACGCCGGCGAACCTGGCGAAGATTCGACATTACCTTGAGACCGGTGAGAACACATTGACGACTGCCGATACCAAGGCCCGCTAAAGTCGAGGCCTAGCATGCGCTTGCAGCGATCAGCCGCGCCCGGCTACCCGCGGTACCGATCCTGCTGGCCAGCCGCCACGTCCGGAATTGGATGCCAACCAAGACCACGCGCCCGGATGGAAGCCAGCTCGTCAACCTGACCAACAACCCCGCCCAGGACCGCGACGCCAGCTGGAGCCCGTGAAGCGTCATCCTTCTCCCTTGGCGCGCTCGCTGCCAGAAGCTACCGTAACTCACGCACCTGGGGGACCCAGGCGCTCGGCTTATATATACTTACGAACACCCCTTGCCAATTCCGCTTCTAGCCACATACTAGCAACTAAATAGTTGTTAGGCGGCCCGAATCCGACACCTGGGTGGAACACTGAGAGGAGAGTCCCGATGGTCTCGATGGTCATGTTGACGTTCCGCCTTGGTGTAGCATCGTTGCTCCTTATCGCTACGGCTTGCAGTAATGAGGGGTCTGGCGACCTGCCTGCGGCGGCAGATTTGCTGTTCTCCCTACGTGCCGCGGACTCGTCAGTTGCGGCCGCAATCGCGGCGCGCGACCCTGAGCGCACTGCGGCATTTTATGCCGATAGCGCCGTCATAATGCCCGTTGCGGAACCGATCGTGGAGGGGCGCGCGGCTATCCTCGAAGAGTGGCGGCACGTTTTCGGTATTCCCGGCTTCGCCAACAACTCGCGGCTCATTGCGGCCGTGGTGTCCTCCGGTGGCGATTTGGGATACACTCGCGGAACCTACGAGTCGCTCATGCTGAGCCCCCGCGGGCAGAAGCTTGTCGAACGGGGGAAGTGGGTCACAATCTGGAAGCGCGGCGCGGATGGCAGCTGGCGAATCGTCCTCGACATCTTTAATACGGACACGCCGCCACCAGAACATCAGCCCAGCACCGCGGAGCGTTCCGACCACTAATGTCGTGATGCGCGAGCGGCCGACTGACACGCGGCCGCCTATCACGCGCTTGGAGTGGCCATTCGCGCCAGGTCACCCGAAGGACGCCAGGACATTATGAGCGCGGATTGACAGCTCAAGCGCAAACCGTTAGGTGGCCCAAAAGCACATGTGACCGGTGACAATGAACAGACTTCGCGCTTTAGTAGAAAAGGTTGCTCATTGGGACTTCATCATTCAGACCATCTTTGTCATCGGCCTCATCGTCGTTGGCTTAGTGCTGTACTTGAAGCAACGGTAGTTTCAATGGATGTTGAGCGGGCCACCTAACACGCGCTTGGAGTGGCCATTCGCGCCAGGCCACTCGCTGGACGCCAGGATGTGATCAGCGCGAATGCCATTCAAGCGCCAACCGTAGGCGGCATTTCTGGTGACTTGGCCTGAACGAACTCTCTCGACTCGATTGCTGGCCGGCCTGGTAGGGGCGGTCTTGGGGGCGTTCATAGGATTCGGCGTAGGCGCAGGGTGGTTCCGGTCGATGAACAACGGACATCCGCCGATCGCCCAGTTCGTTGCGGGAGCGGCGATCTTAGCTTTTCTCATTTCATTCTGGGTCGGCGACCCTGCAGTCCGCTTTCTAATGCGGATGATTGGTGGAGGACGGCCGAAGCGTTTGTGACGCCAATGCCGCCTAACACGCGCTTGGATCGGTCACCCGCGCCCAGCTACCTGCTGGACGCCACTATATACTGAGCGCGGAATGCCACTCAAGCGCCAACCGTTAGGCCGCACAACCCATTCGCCGGCAGCACTTCGGGAAAGGTCGTTGGTGAGATTCTCGTGGTCATGCATCCTGCTTATGCCGTCTGCCTTGGCTTGCGCCAGGCAAACGGTGATGGACAAGAACTCGCCACAACCGATCGTGAAAGTGGTGGCGGAATACCCCGCCGAACTCCGACCACTCAACCGAGTAGGCCACGTCATAGCGATTTTTATGATTGACACACTGGGTGTGCCACAGGAGCATACGATCAAGATTGTGCAGGCCTCACATCCGGCATTTGTCGCTCCAGTGCGACAGGCTATACCGCGCTGGCGCTTTCGCCCGAGTGAAGTAACAGGGGATAGAACACCGTGGGTGCAACTCAGGTTTGACTTTTCACCGTAGTGCCAGACAGAGGGTGCTGCCTCACCCGCGCTTGGAGCGGTCAGCCGCGCCCGGCTACCTGCTGGACGCCACTATATGCTGAGGCGCGTATTGCCGCTCGAACGCCACCGTCAGGCAGCCCTGAGAGAGGACCTCCCGAATTCACGCTCCCTGAGGCCGGCCCGGCAACGTATGTTCCTTGGACTGATTGGCACGGCCGTCCTGGCGGTGGATCTTCTTCTCGTACACAACGAACAGATTGTCACGTGGGTACGGTTCACTCCGCCCGCAGTTGGGTTAGTGGCGATTGTGTTGTCTGCTGTTGATCGCGAGACATTGCTGGGGTTTAGCCGGATCCGAGAGCGACCGTGGGCCGTGCTCATGGCCATCGCGATTCTTGGCACCTATCTATGGGTGAGCGCATATTCGTCACCCGTTGGGTCCGGGGCTGTCGACTGCCGGTTGCAGGAGCGACTCTGTACGGCCCCTTACTGGCTCGCGCCGGGGATTCAACAGCTGACCGTTCTGGCGCCTCTGGTCGAAGAGAGTGTATATCGCGCGGTGGGGTTCGGAGCCTTGGCGCTAGCTCTTGGGCCCATTCCGGCCCTCATCATCTCAACGGCTGCGTTTGGGTTCCTGCATCACCTCTACGGAAGCTTGCGGTGGTTCCACCTCGCCGCTGGACTGGCGTACACGGGCCTGTACTGGTATGGCAGGTCCCTGGCTTTGAACATTGCGACTCACGCAGCGATGAACTGGGCGGTTATGCTGAGAAACCTCGCCCGCTGGTACGCTTACTATACGCCGTGATAACCCATGGAATCGCCCGACAGGTGCGTGCAGTCGCCGATGCGCGCTGGGCCCACTCGATGGACATCAGCACATGATCACCGCGAATCCCGCTCAAGCGCCAACCGGTAGGCGCTACAACCATCACAACCGGAAGCGATGAGCGACCAACTCGGCGGCCTGCTCAGAAGCCCGATCGCCCAGGCAGTGATCCCCGTCGGGATGCTGCTGCTCTACGTGCGGTTCGTCTGGGAATATCGCCGCGCCCTTCGGCGTCGCCTGGAGGATCCGGAATGGAAGGTCAATACAACGCGATTCCTCGTGTGGAAGTCGAGAATGTGGTCATTCCTCGGTGTGGGAGCGTGGATTCTGCTCGTGGTGGCGGTGGACTTGTTTGGAGGGACGACGCCAGGCACCACCACGGCGTTCACGTGGGGGTTCGGCATTCTCTTTGTGTGGGTCGGGGCGACTGCGTTCATCGAGGGATTCATGGAAGGTCCCGGCGGGAATAGCCAGTGACGCCGCCGGTTCGTGGCCCGGTCGCACGGTCAACCGCGCCGGGTTACCCGCTGGACGCAGGTACTCAGGCAGCCACAGTAGGGTTCTCGTGGGAGGTCAGCGATGGACCAAGGCAGCGCCGATCGGGCAAAACCCGGAATCTTTCTCTACGCTTGCTCGGGATGTGCCTGCATACTTGGCGTGTCGCTCGTCACCCTGGGCTTACTCAGCCGTGGCGGACACCCGATGCTCCCGATCCTCGCTGGAGTGTTGGCTCTCGTGCTCGGCAGCCTCCTCTTGGCTTGGGCCCGCGGCCGCTCGCGCAGGCGGACGAGGGCAGCTTAGCTTCACGGAATCAATGTCGTGGCTGCCTAACACGCTTGGAGCAGTCAACCGCGGCTGACTACCCGCTGGACCCCACCACCTGACTCGCGCGGATGCCGCTCAAGCGCAAACCGTTAGGAATCACGGCCACACATCCCCTATATGTCAGGCTCCTCCAGGAGGGCTCTTATGCAACTGCAACTCACGGCAGTCTTTCAGAAGGTTCCCGAGGGCTATATTGGCTTTATTGAGGAACTTCCCGGCGCCAATACTCAAGGGGCAACCCTGGACGAGGCGCGCGCAAATCTGACCGAGGCTGTCCACCTCGTGTTTGAGGCCAATCGCGCGTTGACGGAGGAACCGTGAAGTGCCGCGACACCGCGAACTCAACAACCACTTGGCTCGGACGACCTGTCGGGATCTAGAGATCGAGGAGCCCTGAGGCCCTGACACGCGCTTGGAGCGGTCAACCGCGCCCATGTCCATGCGTTGGATGGAATCCACCTCGTCAACCTGACCAGCCCCCCAGGATTGCGACGCCAGCTGGAGCCCGTGAAGGTTCCCCCTTCATCTTACCCCCGCACCGCTTCAGCATACTCGACACACCCGGCAAAATCGTCCGCGCGCCCTTCATAATCGAAGTTCACCTCACCGTCATACTCGACACGCCCGGCATAATCGTCCGCGCGCCCTTCATAATAGAAGTTGACCTCACCGTCATAGCCGGCACACCCGGCATAATCGTCCGCGCGCCCTTCATGATTGATGTTCACCTCACCTTCTTACTCCGCACTCCCGAAATAATCGTCCGCGCGCTCGACGTAATCCACAGCAAACTGTAAATAATCCACAGCACACCCGGCAAAATGTTCCGCGCGGCCTGCGTAATCCACAGTGCTGTGACCGTCATACTCCACGCGGCCTGCGAAATCCCGTGTCCCGTCCACTTTCGGCGCCAGCCGAGGCACGAAAACACCCGAACCTGTCCTCCCGGGGAGACGCCTGCGGCATATTCGAAAACGTGGGCCTCCAACCGATGAACACGTTTTCAATGCTCCCGCCACCACCTTCCCGAAGAGCCCGCCACCACGTGGCCCCAGCCTGGCCGATCCCCTTGATCGTCAAGGAGATCGCTGCACTCAGCCTCCCCGCATCGCAACTCGTCGCCTCACCTGCCGCACCTCTCGCGCGCCACCCTCCATTGCCCGATGGCCCGGCTGATGCCTTCGGACAGGGCGTCGGCCCGGAGTCGGGACGCCGGGACCGAGCAGTCCTCTTTCATTGGTTCCGGTCCGCCCCCGACGCGGGCCGGCTGCTCCAGAAAGGAGCGTTGTATGAGATCCCCCATTCGTAGGAAACTGGAGATGGCCGCCCGGGTCCGGGAGTTCTGCCAGGCCCACATCTCCACCGAACCCGGGTTTGCTCCGGTCCTGGCACGACTGGAAGCCACCCTGGTTCGCGGTACCGCGATCGACGCCCGGCAGCAGCAAGGCTTCATGGCGTCCCGCGTCGCCCGGGGCCGCCGGCGGGAGCTCCGCCGGCTGATCCACTTCCAGCTGGTCCGCTACGTAGTCGCCCTCGGCGCCTACGCCACCCGGGCCCAGGCCGGCGAGTCGAAGCGGTTCAAGATTCCCAACTCGAGCCTCCCCAACGCCGCCTTCGTGACCGCCGTGCGCGGGCTCATCGGCGACGCCACCCAGCACCAGGAAGAACTGGTGGCCCTGGGGATGGCCCCGGCCCTGCTGGACGAGCTGACCCTCCAGGTCGGCGAGTTCGAAACCGCCGCCGAGGCGGGGCGGACCGCGCGCCGCGACCACATCGGCGCGCGGGAAGAGCTGGAAGAGGTCAACGCCAGCATCAGCGGCGAGGTCCGCGCCATTGACGGCATCGTCGGCTATAGCTTCGGGAACAACCGCGACATCATGGCGGAATGGCGCGCCGCCAAGCGGATCCCCGGTCCGCGGAAAGGAAACAATGGGAATGTCGGAGAGACGAAAGCCGCTTAAAGAGATTGAGGGAATGTTGGAATTGAGGGAAATGTGGAATTGGAATGCAGTTCCAATTCCCACATTCCTTCAATTCCACCATTCCCTCAATTCCACCATTCCCTCAATTCCAACATTCCCTCAATTCCACAATTCCCTCAATCTATCTATCTGATCTGTTCCATCAACGTCGCCAGGTCAAAGTACTGCCGCTGCAGCTTCACCTTTCCATCCACCACCTGCATCACGTTACAGGCCCGGAGCGAGATCTTCCGGCCGGTCGCCGGCAGCGGTCCCTTCGGCGTCTGGAGCGTCCCCGTATGGGTGCCGGTCCAGGTCAGCTCGAGGACCACCATGTCCCCGCTCACGTGGCTGGCATGGAAGGTGGGCCGAGAGTCGGGAAGCGCCGCCGCCCAGCCGCGGTACATCTCCAGCACCTGCTCCGGCCCTTCGGCCTTCCGGCCGGACGCCACCTCGTCATACACCACGTCGGACGTCATCGCCGCCCGGGCGGCCTCCCAGTCCTTCGCGGCATAGGCCAGGAACGGCGCCTTGGCGGCTTCCACCAGGCCGGGGCGGGTGGCGGTTGACTGCGCAGACATAAAGCTTCCTCCTGTCAGGGGGTAGATGGGTTGGAAATTCAACCTTCTCTACGCCGGAAGACACGGGGCGGATCTATTAATTGAGGGAATGGGGGAATTGAGGGAATCCGGGAATTGAGGGAATCCGGGAATTGAGGGAATCTAGGAATTGAGGGAATGTTGGAATTGAAGGAAATGTTGAAATTGAGTGCAGTTCCAATTCCACATTTCCCTCAATTCCAACATTCCGTCAATTTCCCTCCTCGTTCATCACCATCCACGAGGTCCCGAACCGGTCCCGCAGCATGCCGAAGCGGGAGGCGTAGAAGGTCTTGTCCAGCTTCACGAAGATCTCGCCGCCGTCGGCCAGCAGGGCATAGATCCGTTCGGCCTCCGCGTCGCTGTCCACCCGGAGCGACAGGTAGGCGCTCCGCATCGGCTCGGCGGCCGGGATGTCAGCCCCCATGAGGACCGTGTCGCCGATCTCGATCCGGGCGTGGAGAATCTTCTGTTCCCAGCCGGCCGGGATGCCCTCCCGCTTCGGCTGGTCGCCGTGCCGCTGCACCATGGTGATCCGGCCGCCCAGGTGCTCTTCGTAGAAGCGGAACGCCTCCTCGCAGGTCCCGCGGTAGTTGATATAGATGTCGAGCTTCATTTTTAGATCCAGGGAATTGAGTGATGCAGGGAGTCGTGGAACTGAATGGGAAATGTAAGGAATGGGGGAATTGAGGGAAATGTGGAATTGAGGGAATGTTGGAATTGAAGGAATGTTGGAATTGAATGCAGTTCCAATTCCACATTTCCCTCAATTCCAACATTCCGTCAATTCCCCCACCCTCCCTCACCGCCGAGCCAGCACCTCCCGCACCGCGTCGCTCATCTCCATCTCCGGCGAGAGCGGCGGGACCTTCGCCCCGGCCGCGAGCAAAGCCTGCAGGCTTCCCACGTAGTCCCCCGTCTGGCAGTGCCAGCTGTTCCGCGAACCGTGAGCCAGCCAACCCAGCGCCGTCAAGTCGTGGTCATCGCCCCGAAGCTCGAGGACAGGATGGTATCGCAGGATCTCCTCGATCATCTCCCGGTTGCCGTGCCACGCCGCCCAGTGCAGCGCGGTGCCGCCGTCCTGCCCGCGCGCATCGAGCGGCCACCCTCCCGCCAGGAGCAGCCGGACCGCGGCGAGGTTGCCGTCTCGCACGGCGTCGGGCAGCCTCCGCCGGTCGGACGGAGGAAGCGACCTGACCAGGTCCGGCCGGTCCGCCCGGAGCCGCGCGAAGCGCGCCTCGTCTCCCAGCTCGCCGGCCAGCGCCAGCGCGAGGTCGTCCGGCGTCCGTTCCATCAGGTACTCATAGACCGCCTCGTGGCCGAACTTCCGGGCGACCGCGTGGGGCGACTTGTCTCCGCCCAGGGTCCAGATGTAGATGGTTCCTCCCGCATGCCGGTGCCGCATCGGGAAGTGTCGAGCCGACACCGTGATCCGGATCGCGCCGGGGTCCTGGCCCAGGTGGCGCTCGACCAGGGCCAGGTCGCCCAGTGCCGCGGCCATCAGGATGTCGGTGCGGGCGCCCTGGGCAACCAGGTATCGCACGATGTCCTGCCGGTCGGCCACCAGGTGCTGGGCCGGGGTGGACTCGTGGTCCACGTCCAGCGCGTTCACGTCCGCGCCCTGTTCCACCAGGTACCGGGCGATCGCGAGGTCGGCCGCCTCGTGCAGGGGAGTATGGCCGTCGCCGCCCCGCGCGTGCACGGCACCGGGGTCCCGCGCCACCATGTCGCGGAGCGCGTCCAGCATGCCCAGCCGGGCCGCGGCCACCGGTTCCAGCGTTGCCCCCCGGCCGATCAGCCACGCCGCCAGTTCCGGCGGGGCGGTGTCCAGCACGCCGAAGCCGCCGGCCCACCAGTGGCTCTTCTGGTTGATGTCGGCGCCGGCGGCGAGGAGCTGGTCAATCATCTCCCGGTTGCCATGATGCACGGCGGCCAGCAGCAGGGTGCCGCCGAACGGGAGTCCGGGGAGCGGCTCGTTGAGCCGGCGCCGGAGCGCGGGGACCCGCTGCAGCACAAGGCCGAGCGCGGGCAGGTCGTTGGCCTTCGCCGCGTTCACCAGGGTAAGGACGGGATCTTCGGCGCGAACGAGCTTCTCGAGGTGGGCCTTGAGTTTGGGCCAGCTGGGAAACCCGTACTCCCGCGCGATGACCAGTTGGGCATCCGCGAGCTGGGCCGGCGGAACGAGGGGTTTGCCGAGGGCGGCCTGGAATCGTTCCAGCGCGGCGGGGCGCCGCTCTTCGAGATCGGCGTGGAGCGCCTTGGCCTGGGACTTCAGGTGTTCGAGACTGGGCCTGCCGGGCAGGATCCGGGACATACGACCTCCTTCTTGAGCGCCCGGTCCGCAAATCGTGGGCAGAAGTGAGGTGTCGGCCTGGATATCAGGGGAGGGCGCTCGCGCGCCCCGCCAGGTGGGATAGTCCCTTTCCGCGGACGGGAGGCATCCTGGGGTGCGGGGATATAATAGCGGACGCGCGGGAACCGGGTCAACCGCGCCAGATACCCCGCGGTGTCCGGGATAGAGTCACCGCCCTCCCGCCGGCCGGAGGTCCGGATGCCCGGGGGTGCTTACGCAGCCGCCCGGCTCCCCCGCGCCCACCCCTCGACCGCGGCCGCTACCTTCTCCACCCGGGACTCGAACCCCTCCATCGGCTCGAACACCAGCGGAAGCTCGACCGAGCCGTCGAGTCTCAGGATGTGGAGGCAATCGAACCCCGGAACCACCTCCGCCCGGTACCCACCAACCAGCGCGCCTTCCCCCACATATGCTGCAAAGTCCGCGTGTGACATACATCCCCCCGGCTTGGCGTGAGACTCGTTAGAATGTGCCACGAATTTGGGGGGACCCGGCCCGGCGCACCGTGACGCAACCCGGTACGCCGGTGTGAGCCAGGTTCCCATCGCGCTTCTCTGGTCACTGGTCACTTGTCACCTCTTACCCCGTACTCCCATGGATTGGCTGACCAGCCCCGAGGCCTGGATCGGACTCGCCACGCTGACGGTGCTCGAGATCGTCCTCGGCATCGACAATATCATCTTCATCACGATCCTCTCCGGCAAGCTTCCCCCCGCCCAGCAGGACAGGGCCCGACTCATCGGGCTCGCCCTCGCCATGGGGATGCGCATCCTCCTGCTGCTCACCCTGAGCTGGATCATCCGGCTCTCGGCACCGCTCTTCAGCGTGGTCGGCCAGGAGATCTCGGGACGCGACCTGGTCCTCATCCTGGGCGGACTCTTCCTCCTCGCCAAGAGCACCCACGAGATCCATGGGAGCCTCGAGGGGCCGGACACCGAGAGCAAGACGTTCCGCGTCAGCTCGTTCGGCAGCGTGCTGCTGCAGATCGTCCTGCTCGACATCGTCTTTTCGCTGGATTCCGTCATTACCGCGGTGGGGATGGTCAAGGAGCTGGGAGTCATGATCACGGCCGTCGTCGTGGCCGTGCTCTTCATGATGCTCTTTGCCCGGCCGGTCGGCGCCTTCGTGCTGCGGCATCCGACGGTCAAGATCCTGGCGCTGAGCTTTCTGCTCATGATCGGCATCGCGCTCATCGCCGACGGCCTGGACCAGCACATCCCGAAGGGCTACATCTACTTCGCGATGGCCTTCTCGGTGGGGGTCGAGATGCTGAACCTGCGGGTCCGGCGAGTCCAGGAGCCACCGGTCAAGCTGCACACGCCCTACGCGGATGGTCCCGCGATGAAGGGGGAAGGTGGATCCTAAAGGACTTCCTCGCTACGCTCGGTCGCAGGGGGTTAGGGATCCTCGGCCACTGACCCCGCCATGCGCCCCCCCTTCCCCCGACGGGGGAAGGGGGACCCTAAAGGACTTCCTCGCTACGCTCGGTCGCGGGGGGTTAGGGATCTGAACGGCGAATGGGGACATGGTTTTTTGGGGGATTCGAACTACTCGCCGAGCGACATCACCCGCAAAATCTCGCCATGCGCCCCCCCTTCCCCCGACGGGGGAAGGGGGACCCTAAAGGACTTCCTCGCTACGCTCGGTCGCGGGGGGTTAGGGATCTGAACGGCGAATGGGGACATGGTTTTTTGGGGGATTCGAACTACTCGCCGAGCGACATCACCCGCAAAATCTCGCCATGCGCCCCCCCTTCCCCTGACGGGGGAAGGGGGACCTAAGGGACTTCCTCGCGCGCTCGCTGCAGGTCGACGGAAGGGGTTAGGGCTCTAGCTCCCCGGCTTGTACAGCGCCGTGGCCGCCGCTGCCGCGGCCAGCAGGGGAAGCGCGCCCAGTACGAGGCCGGCGTACTGCCGGCGGTACACCAGCACGATGGCCCCGCCCAGCAACAGCCAGATCGCCAGCTTGATGTACACCCAGCCGGGCAGCCCGCCGTGGACCACGCCCAGCCGGGCCAGCATCCCGAACCCGCCGAGGAGAACGAGGAAGGCCCCTATCCCGTGCGCCATTCCCAGGAGCCGGCGGTAGGGGTTGTCGGCGCGGGTCCCGCCCCGGAGGACATGCATTCCGGCCGCAGCCAATGCGACCACCAGGGTGATGATGCCGAAGAAGTGGATCAGCTTGTACACCGGATAGGAGATCATTGCTCTGAGGGATTGAGGGATGTCCTGCCAACTCCTGGTCGTCCCGTCGCCGACCGCCAGCCGGCGCCGCTGTGACTACGGGAAAATCCCCAGCTGGTCGTAGCTGTTGGCCACCTTCTCGATCGCCACGATCATCGCCGCGGTGCGGAGGTTGGCCTTCCCCTTCTCCTTGAGCCAGCGCTCCCGGATCGGGTGGTAGGCCCCGATCATCGTCTCCTCGAGCCCGGAGTTGACCAGGTCCTCTTCGCTGGCGCCGTGGGTGACGCTCTCCCGCTCTTCCGCGGTCAGCTGGCGGCCGGTCAGTTTCTCCACCGCGGCCAGGAACCGGGTCGAGGCGCCCTGCTGGAAGCGTTTTTCCATGCGGCCCAGCCGCACGTGGCCCAGGTTCTTCACCCACTCGAAGTAGCTGACCGTGACGCCGCCGGCGTTGATGTAGGCGTCCGGCACCACCATGACGCCGGCCTGGTCGAGGATCGCGTCGGCTTCGATGGTGGTGGGGCCGTTGGCCGCCTCGACCACGATCTTCGCCTTGACCCGGGGCGCGTTCTCGCCGGTGATCTGCCGCTCCAGCGCGGCCGGGATCAGGATGTCGCAATCCAGCTCCAGGGCCGCTTCCCGGGTGGCCAGTTTGGTCGAGCCGGGGAAGCCCATGACGCTCTTGTTCTCCGCCCGGAAGGCCATCAGCTTCTCGACATCCATGCCCTTCGGGTTGGCGATCGCCCCCTCCGACTCCGCCACCCCCACCAGGATCGCGCCGCCCTCCTCGAAGAACTTCGCCGCATGGTAGCCCACGTTGCCCAGCCCCTGCACCACGATGCGCTTGCCCTCGAGGCCGGTGGAGAGCCCCAGCTTCTTCATGTCTTCGGCGATGCTGCAGGCCTCCCGGATGCCGTAGAACACCCCGCGGCCGGTGGCCTCGGTCCGCCCCCGGATGCCGCCGGCGCTGATCGGCTTGCCGGTGACGCAGCCGATGGCGTCCAGCTCGCCCGGCCTGAGCTGGGCGTAGGTGTCGGCGATCCAGGCCATCTCCCGCCCGCCGGAGCCCACGTCCGGCGCGGGCACGTCGAGCCCCGGCCCCATGAAGTTCTTCCGCACCAGCTCGAAGATGTAGCGCCGGGTGATCCGCTCCAGCTCGCCGACCGAGTAGTTCTTGGGCCGGAACTTGATGCCGCCCTTGGCGCCGCCGAAGGGCACGTCCACCAGCGCGCACTTGTAGGTCATCAGCGCCGCCAGCGCCTGCACTTCCTCGCCGTCCACCGACTCGGCGAAGCGGATGCCGCCCTTGCAGGGCTGCTTGTGGTGGCTGTGCTGGGCCCGCCAGGCGTGCATCACCTCGATCCGCCCGTCATCCCGCTTGAGCGGAAAGGTGGTGTAGAGGAGGTTTTTACAGGACTTGATGTTGGCGAGGAGGGCAGGGTCGAGCGAGGTGAGCCGGGCGGCCCGGTCGAAGGCTTCGTCCACCTGGGCAAGGAAACTGGCGCCTAAGGACATGGAGGCTCCTGGAATTGGCGGGGATGCTGGAAGGTAATGGCCCCGGAGGGATCGTGTCCACGCGACGAAACCGCAACCGCCCCACCGCGGAAAACAGCAACAGCTCCTCGCAGAGAGCGCGGGCCGCCGGAGGGCGCGGAAACAGCAACAGCCCCCCGCGGAGAGCGCGGAAGACCGCCGGAGGGCGCGGAAAACAGCCTTGCTGGTGCTTGGCAGTCAGATTGGAAGTAAACAAGTGACTCAATCTGGGCGGTTGCACGGCTGTTCCCCTGTTCTTCTTCCGCGTTTTCTCTGTTTCACTTCCGCGTCCTCCGCGAGGGGCAGTTAAAGAACTCAACTGCCACGCCGGCCCCCAGCCACTCACCCAAGAAGCAACTCCCCTCTCCACTTCGCCTCACCCCCGACCCCTCTCCACTTCGTGGAGAGGGGAGAACAGCCCCTGGGGGAGAGCGGGTCTTGTCGCAGAACTGTGTCTTTGCTTTTCGAGTCCTCCACGAGGAGCAGTTGCGGAACTCAACTGCCACGCCATCCCCCAGCCACTCACACAAGAAGCAACTCCCCTCTCCACTTCGCCTCACCCCCGACCCCTCTCCACTTCGTGGAGAGGGGAGAACAGCCCCTGGGGGAGAGCGGGTCTTGTCGCAGAACTGTGTCTTTGCTTTTCGAGTCCTCATGAGGAGCAGTTGCGAAACTCACCTGCCGGCACCCGCACCGAAGACAACTCCCCTCTCCATGCAATGGAGAGGGGTCGGGGGTGAGGCGAAATGGAGAGGGGGTGGGGGTGAGGCGCGAGGAGCAGTTGCGAAACTCACCTGCCGGCACCCGCACCGGAGACAACTCCCCTCTCCATGCAATGGAGAGGGGTCGGGGGTGAGGCGAAATGGAGAGGGGTAGGGGGTGAGGCGTAATGGAGCGGGTAGGGAGTGAGCTGAGGGGTTGGGGGTGAGGCAGGGACCGACTATCGTCCGAACAGCCACGGCTACCGGAGGATCGCGATGCAGCTGGGAATGATCGGGTTGGGGCGCATGGGCGCCAACATGGTGCGCCGGCTGATGCGGGGCGGGCACCAGTGCGTGGCCCACGACCGGAGCGTCGAGGCGGTACAGGCCCTGGCCGGGGAAGGTGCCGCGCCGGCAAAGACCCTGGCGGCCCTGGTGGCGCAGCTCGCGCGGCCGCGCGCGGTCTGGCTGATGGTGCCGGCCGCCGCGGTGGACGCCACCCTCGACGACCTGCTCCCCCTCCTTGAAGCCGGGGACATCGTGATCGACGGCGGCAACTCCTGGTACCGCGACGACATCACCCGCGCGGAACGGCTGTCCCCACTGGGCCTGCACTACGTGGACTGCGGCACCAGCGGCGGCGTGTTCGGCCTCGACCGCGGCTACTGCCTGATGATCGGCGGCGAGGCCGACATCGTCGGCCGACTGGAACCCATCTTCGCCACCCTGGCCCCCGGGGCCGGCGCCATTCCCCGGACGCCGGGTCGCGAGACGCCGGGCGGGACGGCGGAATCCGGTTATCTCCACTGCGGGCCCGCCGGCGCCGGCCACTTCGTGAAGATGGTCCACAACGGCATCGAGTACGGCCTGATGGCGGCCTACGCCGAGGGGATCAACATTCTCCGGCACGCCAACGTGGGGAAGAGCACCAGCGAGCCGGACGCGGAACTCACCCCGCTCCGCGACCCGAAGGCCTTCCAGTATGATTTCAACCTCGCCGACATCGCCGAGGTCTGGCGCCGGGGCAGCGTGATCACCTCCTGGCTGCTGGACCTCACGGCGGCCGCCCTGGCCCGGGACCCGTCGCTCGACAAGTTCAGCGGCCACGTGTCCGACTCGGGCGAAGGCCGCTGGACCCTGGAGGCCGCCATCGCGGAAGCGGTGCCGGCCAACGTGCTGGCCGCCGCCCTGTTCGGGCGGTTCAGCTCCCGCGGCCATGCCGATTTCCAGGACCGGCTGCTCTCCGCGATGCGGTACGAGTTCGGCGGCCACGTGGAGAAGGGGCCCGCCGCGTGAACTCCGGCCGATCCGACGCGCTGGTGTTCTTCGGCGCCACCGGCGATCTCGTGTTCAAGAAGATCTTCCCCGCCCTCTACACGATGGCCCGCCGGGGCCAGTTGGAGATGCCGGTGCTGGGCGTGGCCCGCTCCGAGTGGAGCCTGGAAGAGTTCCGGGCCCATGCCCGCCGCAGCGTGGCGGCGGCGGGACCGGTGGACGAGGCCGTCTTCGCCCGGCTGGCCGATGCGCTCCGCTACGTGCGAGGCGACTACAATGACCCCGCCACCTACGTCGCGCTGCGCGCGGCGCTGGGCGCCGCCGAACGGCCCCTCTATTACCTGGCCATCCCCCCCGCCATGTTCGAGCGGGTGGCCCAGGGACTCGGCGTCTCCGGCTGTGCCCGCAACGCCCGCATCGTGGTGGAGAAACCCTTCGGCCGCGACCTGCCCAGTGCCCATACCCTCAACGCCACCCTGCACCGGGTCTTCGAGGAAGAGAGCATCTTCCGGATCGACCACTACCTGGGCAAGGAATCGGTGCAGAACCTCCTCATGTTCCGCTTCGCCAACACCCTGTTCGAGCCGGTGTGGAACAGCAACTACGTCGCCAGCGTGCAGGTGACCATGGCGGAGCAGTTCGGCGTCGAGGGTCGCGGCAGCTTCTACGAGGAGGCCGGCGCGATTCGCGACGTGATCCAGAATCACCTGCTGCAGGTGGTGGGGTTCCTGGCCATGGAGCCGCCTGACCTCGACTACGCCGAAGGCATCCGGGACGAACAGGTGAAGGTGTTCCGCAAGATCCGGCCGCTGGCGCCCGACTGCATGGTCCGGGGCCAGTTCCGGGGCTATCGCGAGGAGAAGGGCGTGGCGCCGGACTCGACGGTGGAGACCTTCGCGGCGGTGCGGCTCTACATTGATTCGTGGCGCTGGGAGGGGGTGCCCTTTCTCATCCGGGCCGGCAAGGAGCTCGCGGTGACCGCCACCGAGGTGATCGTATCCTTCAAGCGGCCGCCGGTGCTCCGGCTTCCCCAGGAGGAGACCAACTACGTGCGCTTCCGCCTCGGCCCCGAGGTAGAGATCGCCATCGGCGCCCGGATCAAGGTCCCCGGCGAGAAACTGGTCTCAGAGCCGACCGAACTCCAGGTGACCCATCGCTCCACCGCCGACGAGATGAGCCCCTACGAGCGCCTGCTGGGCGACGCGATCGATGGAGACGGGATGCTCTTCGCCCGGGAGGACGGAGTGGAAGCGGCCTGGGCCGTGGTCCAGGGCGTACTCGGCGATCCAGCGCCGCCCTGCGACTATGACCCGGGCAGCTGGGGGCCCGCGGAAGCGGCGCGGCTCGCCGCCGATATCGGCGGATGGCATGACCCCGCCCCGTCCGCTTCGGAGTCCTGAGGCGAGCCCATGGAGGCCGACGTCCGGACCTTTCCCACCGCTCACCTCGCCGCGCGCACGGCGGCCGAACGGTTCGTCGCCGCCGCGGAAGAGGCCATCGCCCGGCGCGGCCGCTTCCTGGTGGCGCTCTCCGGCGGCTCGACCCCGAAGCCGATGTATGCCGACCTCGCGGCGGATCCGCTGGCCTCCCGGGTGGAGTGGCCGTGCGTGCACGTCATGTGGGGAGATGAACGGTGCGTCCCGCCGGACGATCCGGCGAGCAACTACCGACTGGCGCGGGAGGTACTGCTGGACCGGGTGTGGATTCCGCCGGAGAACGTCCACCGCATCCGGGGGGAGCAGGATCCGGCGCGGGCGGCGGCGGCCTACGAGCGGGAACTCCGCCAATTGCTGGCCGGCGATCCGCTTGACCTGGTATTGCTGGGACTCGGCCAGGATGGACACACCGCATCGCTGTTTCCGGGCTCGCCGGCCATCGGTGAGGAGAACCACTGGGTCATGGCGGTGCCGGCCTCCGGTACCGCACATTGGGCGGGTGACGCTGACCCCGGCCGTCATCAACCGGGCGAGAGAGGTGAACTTCCTGGTGACCGGGAACGAGAAGGCGGAGGTCCTTCGGCAGGTGCTGAAGGGCGGCGCGCCGGAGGACCTGCCCGCGCGGGCGATCCGGCCAACGAATGGGCGGGTGACGTGGTTCGTCGATGCGGCGGCGGCTGAGGGGTGAGGAGCCTTGCCTCACCCCCGGCCCCTCTTCGCTTGCGCCTCACCCCCGGCCCCTCTGCACTTCGCCTCACCCCCGGCCCCTCTCCACTTCGCCTCACCCCCGGCCCCTCTCCACTTCGTGGAGAGGGGAGACCAGCCCGCCGTGTCACTTCCGGTCCGCGAGGAGCAGTTGCGGAATTCAACCACCACGCCGGCCCCCGCCGCTCACCCCGGAAGCAACTCCCCTCTCCATGTAATGGAGAGGGGTGGGGGTGAGGTCACAAAGTGGAGAGGGGCGGTTCACTGCCTCAACCACCACGCCGGCCCCCGCCGCTCACCCCGGAAGCAACTCCCCTCTCCATGTAATGGAGAGGGGTGGGGGTGAGGTCACAAAGTGGAGAGGGGCGGTTCACTGCCTCAGCCACCACGCCGGCCCCCGCCGCTCACCCCGGAAGCAACTCCCCTCTCCATGTAATGGAGAGGGGTGGGGGTGAGGTCACAAAGTGGAGAGGGGCGGTTCACTGCCTCAACCACCACGCCGGCCCCCGCCGCTCACCCCGGAAGCAACTCCCCTCTCCATGTAATGGAGAGGGGTTGGGGGTGAGGCGGGCTGGGGATGAGATCCGCGCGGCGAATCTCAGCCGGCGCCGCTTCCGCTCCGTTCCAGTTGGGACGTAAACCGCTCGGCCGCTCCCCGCAGCAGGGTCATCTCGTTGGCCTTGAGCACCAGTTGCGGATCCTTCAGGTCCTCGGCCACCGTGTCCAGGATCTCCACCGCGCGGCGCATGCGGAAGCGCTTGAGGGCGGCGGCGCCGTCGGTCATGTTCTGGGCCGACTTGATGGCCCACAGCCGGAGCCGGACATCGTCAATCGCGCTTTTCAGGTCGTCGAGCCCCGGCGGGGTGAGTGTTCCGGATCCGATCTGGGATTCAATCGTCTGCAGGCTCAAGCGCATCGAATGGACCGGATTCTCGGGCGACATGAGGGCATCTCCATGGTGAGTGAAAAGGGGCAGCTGCGTCCTGCGATATGAAAGTCACGGCGAGGAACCGATGAAACAATATACGCTCCTCCCCCCGGACTGGATTGCTTCAGTGCCCCAACAGCTCACCGCAGAGGACGTTGTCACGAAAGCACGAACGACAAAATACGAACAAGAAGCACGAACAACAAAATACGAAACACAAACACGAACAAGACAGGGCATTGTGGGAAAGATGGGGACATCGTCGAGAATGGTAAACATCATCTTTGGGTCGTTTTGACCATTTCTCTCTTTGTTGTCCCCGCTGTTGTTGTTTCGGCTTCGTTTCCGAATTCGTGTTTTCGAGATCCATCAGGGCTCGAATCCAGTCTTACTGCCAGTTCTGATAGAACACCAGCACCCCCACCACCACCAGGAACACGGCGAAGGCCCGGCGCAGTTGCGCCGCGGGCACGAACTTCACCAGCCAGGTCCCCAGCAGGATGCCGCCGATCGCGACGCCGGTGAACCCGGCCAGGAAGCCCCAGTCGATATCCACCTGGTCCATGTATCCCGCGAAACCCGCGGTGGTGTTGAGCGCGATGACCAGGAGGGAGGTGCCGACGGCGTGCTTCATCGGCAGGCGGGCCAGCAGCACCAGCGCCGGCAGGATGAGAAACCCGCCCCCGATCCCGACGATGCCGGTCAGCATGCCCACGCCGAGTCCGGCGCCCGCCAGCAGGAGCGGGTGGGCGCGGGGCGGGGCGTCGGGTTTCCCCGGCTGGTCCACCTCGGCCCGGCGGCGCAGCATGGCCACGGCGGCCACCAGCATGACCAGGCCGAGGAGGAGCAGCTGGAACCGGCCGCTCAGGAGGGTGGCCAGCCGGGCCCCGGCAAAGGCGCCGGCCATGGTGAGCAGGCCGAAGAGTATGCCGGGCTTCACCTGGACGTTGCCCGCCCGCCAGTGTCCCACCGCGCCCACCAGGCTGGTGACGCCGACTACCGGCAGACTCATGGCGATGGCCTGCTTGGCGCCGAAGCCCAGCACGTACACGAATATGGGAACGGTGAGAATGGACCCGCCGCCGCCCAGCATGCCGAGGGAGAGTCCCACCAGGGCCGCGAGGGCGAAGCCGAGGATGACCACCTCAGCCCGGGTGAGCCGCGAGGGCGCGCACGATCTTGCCGATGTCGCACCCGGCGGTGCGGTTGTAGGGGAGCCTGGCGAGCAGCATGCCCATCATGCAGGTATCGCTGACGCCGGCGAAGACCAGGCCGCTTCCCACCAGCGCGGGGAGCAGGGCGAAAAGCGGATGGACGGCCAGGGCGAGCACACCGCCGGCCCCCGCGAGGAAGCCCGCCACGATCCGGACCTGCCGTTCGAGCGATATCCGTTTGCGCCCGCGGGCCACCGGCCGGCCGGCCGCGAGCCAGGCGTTCACCCCGCCCTCGAGGACGTGGAGGTTGGTCATGCCGGTCGCCCGGAGCGCGGATTCGGCCTTCGCCGCCCGCTGCCCGGACTGGCAGACCAGCACCACGGGGACGCTCACGGTGCGACGGATCTCGTCGGCGTGCTCGTGCAGGGTATCCAGCGGGACGTTGTAGGCGCCCGTGATGTGCGCGTTTTCAAACTCGCCCGGCGTGCGCACATCGAGGAGGCGCACCGAGGGCTGGGAGGCCAGCAGGCCGGCCAGGGTATCGGCCGGCACGGCGGCCGGGTACAGAGGAGCGGTGGTCATTGTCATAGGCCCTTGAATATTGGTTGCGATGGTCAGCCCGCCTTCTCCAGCTTCCCGGGCGCCCCGGTCCGGTCCAGCTGTCCGCACATGATGTCGCAGAGCCGGAACACTTCCGGGCCGGCCAGGGAGTAATGGGAGAAGAGCCCGTCCTTGCGGCGGCGCAGGAAACCGTGGAAATGGAGTACCTGGAGGTGCTTGGAGACGTTGGCCTGGCGGAGGCCGGTGGCGTCCACCAGCTCCGAGACGGTCAGTTCCCGGGAGCGGAGCAGGTGGAGAATCTGGAGCCGGGTCGGGTCGGCCAGCGCCTTGAACCGCGAGGCGACTTCGGCCATGACCGCGGGGGTTGGATCCTGCCTGGGCATGTCGGTCCTTGGGAAGAAACTATACTACCACACAGGAATATAGTTCGGGGCAACGTCCCGGGCAACCCGGGCTGGCCTGCAACCCTTTTTCGCCCGGCAGCGTCTTCGGGGATACCCATCCCCTCGAGGCCTTCATGCGGCTGATTGCTTCTCTCGCCCTGTTCTCCTTCTTCTTCTCGGTCGCCTGCGGCCCGCGCGAGTCGCGTCCCAGTCCCGATGCGCTCACCGTGGAGCGGGACACGATCGCCGACACCGTGGTGGTCCGCACCGTGAGTGGCAGCAGCTGGGGCGCGCCGGCCCGGCTGGAGCCACGGATGTCCATCGGCGTGGCCGAGGGCGAAGATGCGCTGATGCTGGGAGACATCCGGAGCCTGGCGGTGGCGCCCGACGGCTCGGTGTACATGATGGATGGCCGCACCGCGCTCAAGCAGTTCGGGCCCGATGGCAATTTCATCAGGATCTTCGGCCGGGTGGGGAGCGGACCCGGCGAATACCGGCGCCCCGACGGCGGGCTCGCGGTGCTCGCCGATGGCCGGGTGGTGCTCCGCGACCCGGGCAACGCCCGGCTCACGGTGTATTCGCCGGCGGGCGAGTACCTGGCGACCTGGCGGATCAGCGGCTCGCTGAACACCGGCCGCAAGCTCTACACCGACCGGACCGGCAGCGTGCTCACCCTGGTCATGCTCGACCGGCCGGACGAGGCGAGCGGGGACTGGACCGCCGGGCTGTCCCGGTACGATGCCTCGGGCACGCCGCGCGACAGCATCCGCGCGCCTGAGTGGCCCTACCGACGGTCCAGCATCATCGGCCAGGCCGAGGGCAACACCTCGGTCAGCGATGTCCCCTTTGCCCCCGAGCTGGTCTGGACCTGGAGTCCGCTCGGCTACATGGTCGGCGGCGTGGGGAGCGAGTATCGCATCTACCTGCTGCGGCCGGGGGCTCCGCTGATCATCGAGCGGACGGTGACGCCGGTCCCGGTGCAGTCCGCCGAGGCGGCGGATCACAAGCGGGCCGCCACGAACTCGTTCCGCCGGCAGTTTCCCGGCTGGGTCTGGAACGGAGACGATATCCCTGCCACCAAGCCGGCATTCCGGTTCCTGGCGGTGGGCGACGATGGCCGGATCTGGGTCGGCCTGTCACAGCCGGGGGAGAAGGACCCGGCCGTCACCGACTCGACCCAGGCGGGCTGGACCGAGCCGGTGGTGTTCGACGTGTTCGAGCCCGATGGACGCTACCTGGGGATGGTGGCGGCGCCGGATGGGTTCCTCACCTACCCGGCGCCGGTGTTCCGCGGCGATACCGTCTGGGCCGCGGTCGAGGATGCCGACGGCGTGCGTTACGTCCGCCGGTTCGAGGTTCAGACCGTTGCGGACGCGGGCAAGCCGTAGATCGCCCCCATCACGGCGCCGTACACCAGGTGGCCGATGAGGCTGCCCATCGCCATGACGGCGGCGCCGGCGAACATCGGCATGCCCATCATCGGCATCACGACGACCATCGCCATCAGCCAGGGCGCGATGCTGTAGATCGCCCCGCGCACCGCCGGCGGGCCGGGCAGCATTGGAGCCACGATGGCATAGATGACGGCGAGAATGGCGCCGATCATGAAGTGGCCCACCCAGCCCAGCATCATGTTGCCGCCCATCGCGCCGGCCAGCATCTCCGCCGGGTTCATCCGCGGCATGCCCATCATCGGCGCCACGTACAGCCCCACCAGTGTCATCGCCGCCGTTCCCACCAGCCCGGCCACGATGGCCTTGCCCCAGTTCCGTGTCATGCTGCCTCCTCAGAGAATGGAAAGTGCCACTGTCATGCCCATCTGCTGCATGCAGATGTGGGCAAGCTCCACCAGGCGCGCGTCCGGCAGGTTGCCGACCAGGGCGTGGAGCAGCCCCGGGTCCTCCCAGGTGACGACCGGGTACCCGGCCCAGCGGGCGGGGACCGGCGGTGTGAGCCGGCCCGGCGCGCTTCGCGCCCGGGGCAGGGGACTCACATAGTACGACACCGGCCGTCCATCAACGCGGTACAGGATCACCGCGGCCTCGCGCCCGTCCAGCATGGCCACCCGGGCGCCCAGCAACTCGCCGCCCGGGAAGGCCGGAATGTGAACGGCGAACGCGAGCTGCTCCTCCAGCCAGCGGGCCGCCGTCGCGGTGTCGCCGGAGTTGATGCCGCCCGCCGTGGCCGCCCGCTGGTGATCGGTGACGACCAGCTCCGCCACGGCCTGCGGAGAAGTCGCCGCCGGACGGATGAACCACCAGGCGCCCGCCGCCGCCAGCACCAGGAGTCCGGCGGCCAGCGCGCCGCGGGAGCGCCGGGTGCGGCGATGGGTACCCAGCCGGGCCTGGGCCACGGCCTGGAAGAGCCGGTCCCGCGCCGCGAGTGGTGCGGCTGGAGGCGGTGCATCGGTTCCCACCCGGGCCTGGATGTCGTGCATGTCCCGGAAGAACCGCCGGCATTCCGCACACTCTTCCCGGTGCGCTTCGGCCGCCAGCCGGGCGTCGGTGACGACGTGGGGGCCGGCATCGCCCCAGAGGATCCTTCGCGCCTTGCCGCAGGACATGATCATCGTTGCTTCTCCTGCCTTTTCCAGTCCGGGTTGGGGGTGAGCAGGTGCCGGAGCGCGCGCCGCGCCCGGAAGAGCCGCGAGGCGATGGTACCCTCGGCGACGCCGAGCATCTCCGCCGCCTCCCGCTGCCGGAATCCTTCGAGGTCCACCAGGATCACCGTGGCGCGCAGCTCCGGCTCCAGCCGGTCCAGCGCGCCGGGAACGTCGTCGGGCGCCGCACCGTCAGCGGCCACGCTCTTCTCATCGAACCATGCGGCGAGTGCCGCTTCGAACTCCGGCTCTCCCAGGTCGGTGACAAGCGTCTCACTCTTGCGCCGGGCGGTGCGCATCCGGTTGAGGTGGGTACGGGTGAGGATCGTGAACAGCCAGGCGCGGCCGGCGGCCGGGTCGCGCAACTGGTGATAGCGCTCGAATCCCTGCAGTACCGCCTCCTGGAGCAGGTCCTCGGCGTCGGCCTCGTGGCCGCCGCTGAGACGGACCGCGGTCCGGAACAGCGGATCCATCTGCTCGCTCAGCAACTCTTCGAACGCCCGGCCGGGCGCGGGGGGTTTCGGCAGGACCATCTCCTGGCGACCGTGGGACTGCAGCAACCGAATGCGGCCTTGTTAACAGTAAGACACCTCCCGGGGAGGAATCCTTCCCGCCGGGGGTTACATTGGGAGTCCGGCCCCCCAGCGGCAGATGCTCATCCTGTTCACCACGCAGGGCTTATGGCATTCATACCCTATTTTTCCGACACGGACGTTCCGGCCGAAGACCAGGTGCCGGACCGGGACAACATCCTCCGGGTGCACACCGTCCACCCGCGGGTCATGCGGCAGCACTACGATCTCTACGTGGAGATCATGCACCGCCCCGGCCCCCTGACCCGGGTGCAGCGCGAGATGGTCGCGGTGGTCGTCTCGGCGACCAACGGCTGTCACTATTGAATCGTGCATCACGGAGCGGGGCTCCGTCGGCTGCTGGAGGCAGCCGGGTCGCCGGACGGGGAGATCGGGGGCCTGCTGGCGGGACTCGCGGAGGATTACCGGGCGCTGGAGCTGGCGCGGGCCGACCGGGCCATCCTGGACTACGCGGTCAAGCTGACCGTGACGCCGGCCCTCATGACCCGGGAGGATGCCGACCGGTTGCGGCAGGCCGGGCTCGATGACCTGGCGATCCACGATCTCTGCGCGGTGACCGCCTACTTCGCGTTCGTGAACCGGATCGCGGATGGGTTGGGGGTGGAACTGGAGACCCGGTTTGGAGAATCGGGGCCTCTTTCGTGATGGGGCTCCCCCCTTTGACGTGATCTCGGAACCAACCTCAGGGTCAGGCGGGACAACGTGACCTGCGACACTGGAGATCAGGGCCCGGACGACAAGATTGGGCACTGCCTCGGCCCCCGCGCCGGAGGTTAGGCACCTGAAACCCTGCGGGATCATGCTCAACTGGAGGGAGCCCCGTGCGCACCACGACGCTCTTGGCCGTCACGATCGCGGCGGCCGCGCTGATGGGATGTAAAAAGACCGGCGAGAACGAGTACGAGGTCGATAAGCCGGTCGTGACGACCGAGAAGGATACCGTGCACACCCCGGACATCGATGTCGGCACCACCGAGGACACCGTCGTGGTCAAGCGTCCGACCGTGGACGTGAACTAGGCCCGACCCAAGCGGTACGACCACAAATGGGCGGCCCTGGAGCCGCCCGTTTGCTTACCTGCCCATCCCCGCCGCCATCCCGCCGCCGGCCGCCGCCTGGTCCCCACCCGACATCAGCAGGGCAATGGCCCGCTCATCGGTGCCGTACAGGTCGGAGCGAAACCGCACCGCGCCATCCCGCACGAACGCGGTGAAATAGACGATATAGACGGGGATCTTCTGGCGGAGCCCGACCTGCCGGGTGGAGTCCCGCTGCATCGCCTGCCGGATCTTCTTGAGATCCCACTCCGTGTTCCGGGACAGCGCAAACTCGGCCAGCTGGTCCGGCCGTTCCACCCGGATGCAGCCATGGCTGGCCGCGCGGCCGGCACGGCGGAACAGCGAACGGGCCGGGGTATCGTGCAGGTACACGTCGTACTGGTTGGGGAACATGAACTTGACCAGGCCCAGCGAGTTGGCCGGGCCCGGCTTCTGCCGGACGTAGAAATTGAGCCGTGCGGTGTCCAGTCTGGCCCACTCGATGGAGCCCGGATCGACGACCTCCCGGCCCCGGAGAATCTCGTAGTTGTTCTTGGCCATGTACTCGGGATCCCGGCGGGCGGCGGGAATGATCTCTTCCTTGAGGATGCGCGCCGGCACGTTCCAATAGGGCCGGAAGACCAGGTAACTCATCGAGTCGGCGAATACCGGCGTGGGATTGTCGAAGTCCTTGCCCACGACGACCCGCATCTGGATCACCTCCTTGCCGTCCTCATAGGCGTGGAGGTTGTAGTCCGGGATATTCACCAGGATGTGACGTGCCCCCAGGTTGTCCGGGAGCCAGCGGTAGCGCTCCATGTTGAGGATGATCTGGCCGATGCGCATGGCGACCGGGACGTTCATCGCCAGGACGGTGGACCGGCCGATCACGCTGTCGGTCTCCAGCCCGTGGTGGTCCTGGAACCGCGCGACCGCGCCCGCCAGTACCGAGTCATACCGCATGGGGTCGGCCGTCGAGGCCTCGGCCAGCTCCCCGGTGACCAGCAGGCGGCGGCGAACGAGCGGGACGATCGAATCCACGGCGCCGGGTTCCAGCTTGAGCCGAGGCGGCACCGGGATCGAGTCCCATCCGCCGCCGGCCTCCAGCGCGCGGTACGTCACCAGGGCCTGTACCAGCTTCTGGTAGGCCGGGTCCCGGGGATAGAGCGGCGCGACCATGGCGTCGAAGGTGTCCTGCCGCAGCGCGCGGTAGAGCAGTGAATCCACGCCGGTGCGCCGGTCCTTGATGAACCACCCGCGGTCCACGTCGGAAGGCTGGGTCCGGCCGGAGAAGATCTGGGTCCCGTAGCGGAGGAACCCGCTGGTCAGGAAGAACTCCAGCCGCGCGATGGCGGCGGGCACCGAGTCGCGGGGGAGCTTGGGGTCGTAGGCCCGGGCCAGCAGGGAGCGAAGCACTGGCAGGTCGAAATCGGAGGAGCGGAGGCCCTGCGCCTCCGCGTTGGAGAGCGCGGCGACCAGTTCCGCTCCCCGCGGGGTGGGACCCTCGAGCGAGGTCCAGACGGGACGGTACTCCCGTTCCCGGTAGGCGGCTTGAACCATCGGCCACCGGGGCTCCGCCGGGGCCGGCAGCGAATCCACGGTACGCCCCACCGCGGACACCACGTCGGCGTCCGTGACCTTCTTCCGGCAGCCGGCCACCACGATCGTAACCGTGGCGAGGGCGAGGAGCGTTCGAACCTGCAATCGGGACACGTCAACGTCCTTGGGTAGGGGCCTCCTCCGTGCCCGCGGCCGGGGGCACGGGGCAGCGGCTCAGGCGCAATACTAATGCCAAGAGCATGAAATTCGTATTGCCCTCTGGAGCAGCAGGTTGCCGGTCGTCGTCCGGCGGAGCGTGCTCGTCGTCACACCCGGGAGGCCCCCCGATGCGACATACTGTAGGAAGCAGGCGACCTGTGACCTTACCGAGAGGTGATTGGCCCATGGCTTCACGACTGGAAAAAAATACGCGCCGGGTGGCGAGCGGCGTGAAAAAGGCGACCCGGACGGCCGCGGCGGCGACCCGGGGCGCGGCCCGGGTGATGGACCAGGCCGAAAAGGCCACCCGAGACCTGGATTCCCGGAAGAACGCGAAGAAAGTCAGCCGGGCGGCGAAGCGGGTGGCCCAGACGGCCGCCGTCAGCGCGGCTTCGGTCGGGATCCGCCGGGCGGCGGACGCCATCCGGAAGAAAGTGGGTCAGAAGAAGAAGGCCCGGGCCCGGAAGAAGGCTCTCAAGGTCGCCGGGATGGTGGCCGCGGTCGCCGGCGTGGCGGTGGTGGCCGGCAAGGTGGTGAAGTCGCGGCGCGCGAAGCCGCCGGCGGTGCCGCCCGTGGCCCCGCCGCAGGCGGAGGACGACGAGATGGAGTCCGGTCCGGATTACTGACCGGCGACGCGCGCGGGTTGCCCTCTCGACCTCCCGAGAGGGCCGCCCTAGGCCTGGCCCGCGGCTTTCTCCAGGGTCGAGGTGCAGTTGGGGCACCGGGTTGCCTTGATGGAAATCGTCGAGGCGCAGAAGGGGCATTCCCGGGTGACCGGCTTGGCATCGGGTGTCTTCTCCTCGTGCTGGAGCTTCTTGACCCCCCGCACCAGCATGAAGACGGCCAGCGCGACGATGAGGAACGCCACCGCCTTGGTGATGAACACGCCGTAGTTGATGGTGACGGCGCCCGCCGCCTGGGCATCCGCCAGGGTGGCGTAGGGTGGCGCCGCCTTGGTTCCCTCCTTGAGCACCACGAACAGGTCCGAGAAGTCCACGTTCCCCAGCAGGAGCCCGATGGGGGGCATGACAATGTCGTTCACCAGCGAGGTCACGATGGTGCCGAACGCGGCGCCGATGATCACGCCGACCGCCAGGTCCACCACGTTGCCGCGGAGGATGAACTCCTTGAAGTCCTTGCCCATGAGGAAAGCTCCTGTTGTAGATTAGAAGGACAATGATGCCACTCTCCCGCGTCGCGCCGGGCCAGGCCGCCCGGCGTTTCCAAGGTATAGCCATGCCGCGCCGAATGCGCATCGGTCCCGCCGGACCGGAAGCCCGGTGATCTCGCGCGGCGGCGTCCCCGAGCTTCCCTGTTACCCCTGCCCGCACAACTCGGCCTGTTGCGGCTGGGGCGCCACCCTGACGGACGACGAAGCCCGGGGCATTCGCGGCGCGTACGGCGAAGACAAGGCGTACCGGACGCGGTGGGGTGAGTGGCGGACCCGGGTCCGGGGCGGACGCTGCGTGCTCTGGAAGGACAACGCCTGCTCCATCTACCGGACGCCGTGGTATCCGGCGGTGTGCGCCGGGTTCCCCTGGACCGACGCCGAGACCGGCGGGCCCTACGAGTTCGACCAGACCATCTGTCCCGAGTTCATTACCCGCCCCGAGCTGGTGCAGCTGGGCCGCGGCAAGGCCCGGCCCTGACGGGCCATCATCTATCTCCAGAGGGAGTGTCATGCGCAAGTTTTTCGGCGGGTTTCTAGTGCTGGCCCTGGCGGGCGCCATCCCGGTCCTGCCGGCGCTGGCCCAGGAGGACGCGGCGCTTGCGCGGGCCCGCCAGTTGCTCCGGGCTCACCCCGTTATCGACGGGCACAACGACCTGCCCTGGGAGGTGCGAACCAGTGAGCGCGCCCCCGGTGACGTCGCGGCGTACGACCTCACTCGCCGCACCCCCGGCCACACCGACCTGGCGCGCCTGAAGGAAGGCGGCGTGGGGGGCCAGTTCTGGTCGATCTATGTCCCGGGCGAGATCCGGGATTCCGGGTATGCCCGGGTCCAGCTGGAGCAATTCGACATCGCCCGCCGCATCATCGCGCGCTATCCGGGGCAGTTGCAGCTTGCGCTGACCGCGGCCGATGCCGAACAGGCCATGCAGCAGGGGAAGGTGGCATCGTTCCTCGGCATGGAAGGCGGCCATGCCATCGAGAACTCGCTGGGGGCCCTGCGGGCCTACTACGCGCTCGGTGCCCGCTACATGACCCTGACCCACAACGTCACCCTCGACTGGGCCGACGCCGCTCTCGACACGGCCCGGCACGGCGGGCTTAGCCCGTTCGGCGAGGAAGTAGTGCGGGAGATGAACCGGCTGGGCATGCTGGTGGACCTCTCCCACGTTTCGCCGGGGACAATGAGCGACGCGCTCAATGTGACACGGGCGCCGGTGATCTTCTCGCATTCGTCGGCGCGGGCCCTGGCCAACGTCCCCCGGAACGTGCCCGATTCCATCCTGGCGCGGCTTCCCGCGAATGGCGGCGTGGTAATGATCACCTTCGTCAGCGGATTCCTGACCACCGAGATCAGCGACTCCATGGAAGCCTGGCGGCCCCGGATGCGCGCGCTGATGGACGCGGCTCCCGATTCCGGCGCCCGGGCCCAGGCCCGCCGCGAGTTCATGGCGGCGCATCGCCTGCCCCAGGCCACTATCGCCCAGCTCGCCAATCATATCGAGCATGTGCGCAAGGTCGCCGGGGCGGACCACGTGGCACTCGGCGGCGACTACGACGGGACCAGCGAGTTGCCGGCGGGGATGGAGGACGTGTCCCGGTATCCCTATCTCTTTGCCGAACTGATCCGCCGGGGCTGGAGTGACGGCGACCTCGCCAAGCTGGCCAATGGGAACATTCTGCGGGTACTCAAGCAGGCGGAGGCCGTGGCCGAACGGCTCCAGAAGGAGCGGGAGCCTTCCACCCGGACCATCCACCAGATGAACCGGGCCGCCACGCCCTAGCCCGCGAGGATGGGGGCGAGGAACCCGGCGGCCCGCTCCTCGGCCCAGAAGGTGGGCGCCCAGGGGCCCGGCCCCGCGACAAAGCCCACGTGGCCGCCGGTGCTGGGGAAATCGGTGCTGAGGGCCGGGTTTGCGTCGATGGCCCGGTGGGGGATGACGCTGGCGACCGCGATCGGATCGTCCAGGCTGTGGACCAGGAGCGTCGGCACCGTGATCGAAGGCAGGAACGGTCCGGCGCTCGATTGCGTGTAGTACTCTTCGGCGCTGGTGAATCCGTGCAGCGGTGCGGTCAGCGCCGCATCGAATTCCCGGACGTTCCGGGCCTTGAGCACTCGCTCCACCTCGCAATGCTCCCCCAGCAGTCCCGCCTTGGCCCGCACCTTGGCCCGCAGCGAACGCAGGAAGAACGTCGCATAGACCCGTCCCGTGCCGTCGCTCATCTGGTCGGCACAGGCCGCCAGGTCATAGGGCACCGAGATGGCCACCGCCGCCGCCACGTCTTCCCCAGCCCGGGCTCCCTCTTCGCCCAGGTATTTGAGCAGGACGTTCCCTCCCAGTGAGAATCCCAGGATCCCCAGCCGGGCCGCCGGAGTGGTCCGGCGGAGATGGCGCAGCACCTGGCGCAGGTCGCCGGTTTCGCCCGAGTGGTAGAACCGGGCCACCCGGTTCATTTCGCCGCCGCAGGACCGGAAGTTGAGCCCCACCGACCGGACGCCCCGCCGGGCCAGCGCGCGGGCCAGTTCTACCGAGTAGCCCGAGTGGGCGCTGCCCTCCAGCCCATGCAGCTTGAGCACCAGCGGGGCATCTTCGGGGACCGGGAACGAGGGGACCGTAGCGTACTCCAGCTCCAGGAAGTCTCCGTCCGGGGTGTCCAGCCGTTCCTTGCGAAAGGTGACGCCGGCCGTTTTCCGGAGCAGCCGGCCGCCCACGGTCTGGGCGTGGGCTCCCCGGATCCAGGCCGGCGCCGTAAAGGAGGCGTGCTCGTCCCCGCTCACGGCCGGCGGCGCAATACGAAGATGACGCCGCCGGCGATCGCGATGGTGGCGAAACCGAACCACTGCAGCGCGTAGCTCAGGTGGGGACCATCGTCGAGGGCAGGGGCTTCGAGGCGGCGGGGATAGAGCGGCAACGCGGTATCCGGTTGCTGCAGGATGTACACGTCCAGCAGCGGGTAGGGTATCCGCCGGCGGAGTTCGAGAAGGTCGAGCCGGCGCCAGGTCACCCGGCCGCGGGTGATGAGCCGCCGGCCGCTGTCCTCCGAGACCGGGATGAGGAAGGCGACACCCTGGACCCGGAGCGTCCCCGGTTCCGCCAGCGGGTCGGTCGCGGCCACGATCGCATCGGCCGCCGGCACGAAGCCACGGTTGACCAGCACCGCGCTGTCGCTTCCCTCGATGCGGAGCGGCGTCACCACCTGCACCCCGGGGACTTCGCGGTGGACGAAACTCCGAAGCACGATCTCGTGCTCCCGGTCGTACACCCCGGTCACCGTCACCCGGCGGTCGGCCCGCGGGGCGGCCGGCCCCCCGCGGTTCAGGTCCAGCAGGGGGCCGGCCCGGAGCGTTCCAGCCACCTGGTTGGCCGCCCGCCGCTCCTGGAGGCGGGACAACTGCCAGAAGCCCAGGCGGGTGCAGACCGCGGCGACCAGGAGGCAGATGGCGAACAGGGCGTACCGGGATCGGAAGGACATGGCTGTCATTTCGGGTGGACAAAGCCGGGCGGGGGGAAAGTTATCGGGTTTGACCGGAAGCAGAAGCGGTGCAGCGATTTAGGCCGGCCGGACGGGGTTGGTACCGGGCTTGCCTTGGGAGACGCTGTCCTCCGACCATCTTCCCTGACCGAGGGTACCCGCATGCGTCACTTGCTCCGGATCCTGGCGATCGGCGTCCTGGCCGCCGCCATCGCCACCCCCGCGTTCGCGCAGCGCCACCATGGTTCCCAGCTTCGAGAGGTTACCCGCAACTACCGCGACGGATTCTGGCTGGGCCTGAGCGTGGGCGCCGGCGAGGAATCATTCCGCTACGAGAACGCGCCCGGCGGGTACAGCAACGACATCACCGCTCCCACGTTCTCCCTTCGGCTGGGCGGCACCCCCAGCCAGCGCTGGCTGCTGGGCGCCGAACTCTTCGCCTGGATGGACGGCGACTTCAACGATACCTACGACGACTACAGCAACGTCCTCAGCAGCGCCATGATGATCGCCCAGTTCTATCCCCTGACCCGGGGCGGCCTGTACTTCAAGGGCGGCGTCGGCGTGGCCGGCAACTACCTGCGCACCGTGTCACCCGCGGGGTATATCGTGAAGGACGAGACCTCCGGGCTGGCCACCGTGTTCGGCGCGGGGCTGGATCTCCGGGTGGGGCGGAACGTGTCGATTACGCCGAGCCTGGACGTGCACCACCAGTTCTTTCATCGGGCCGACCTCCGGGAGCGCATCGTGTCATTGTCCGCGGGGGTGACATTCCACTAGTGGACTGTCTCACATGTTTCGATAGTCGCTGTCGAACAGCTCACCACGGAGCCACGAAGCACACGGAGGTAGCACGGAGCACCCACCGTAGCGGGCTCAGAGCCGCAATCCCAATACCTTGGTGGCAGCATGAAGCTTCTTCGTGCTGCCTTCGTGACTCCGTGGTGAGTCAGCTCTTGCCCACCTGGTCGGAACTTTGGATACAGTCCACTGGACGCCAAGGCCGCCGGCCAAGCCAAGGGCCGTTTCGCGATAACGTTGTCCTGGCGGCCGAGCCGGAGTCCGTGCCGGGGAGCCACGAATGGCCAGGGAAGGTCGAAGGGTGCTACTGGCCTCCCGGCGCCAAGACGCTACATTCCTTACCCCCGCTGGAATGTGCGGCCGGCGGGGTGTGATGCAGGCCATGGCCAGTAAGTCCAAAGCTCGTATTATCAATGATTTAGAGCTTTTTTGCCGAACTTTTCGGGGCCGAGGGGCGTTCCCTCTGGCTCCAGAGACGTTATGAGTCGTATGCGTTTCGCCAGCGCGGTTCCTCCGCGGTTCGCCCTCCTGCCGGTCCTCCTCGCGGCCGTCTCCCTCACCTGTAGCGGAGACGGCGTTGTTCTCCCCAGGGAGGGCGATCCATCCAAGGTCTCCGTCATGGGTGGCAACAACCAGACGGGTACCGTGGCGGCCGCATTGCCCGAGAGCCTCACGGTACGCATCACGGACCCCAGCAACCGTCCGGTGGTGGGTGCGCGGGTCGTGTTCGTGCGCGGGACGAACGGGGCCGGGGCAGTGTTGTCGCCGGACACCGTGGTGACCACCACCGACGGCCAGGCCCGGTCGCGCTGGGTGCTGGGCACCGGGGCCGGCACCCAGACCGTGATCGCCCGGGTGGTCGGGTTTACCAACGTTTCCGCCGGTTTTTCGGCCACCGCGACCGCCGGGGTGGCCGATTCGCTATTCCTGGTACGGGGCGACGGGCAGACCGGCACGGCCGGCGCGGCGCTCGCGGAATCGCTGGTGGTGCGGGTGAATGACCGGTTCGGCAACCCGGTCGCGGGGACCGTGGTGAGCTGGACGCTGAGCGGGGGCGGGTCGTTGAGCGCTGCCACGGTGCCGACCGCCGCCGATGGGCAGGCCGCCGTCCAGCGCACCCTGGGCCCGGCCTCGGGGCCCCAGGCCTCGGCCGCCTCGGCCACCGGGCTCAAGGGTTCGCCGGTGCTGTTCTCGCACACGGCCGGCTCCGGGGGGCCAGCCGCACTGCAGATCGTCCAGGGCAACAACAACACCGCCCCGGCCGGGTTTGCGCTGGCGGAATCGCTGGTGGTCCGGCTGGTGGACGCCAATGGCAACGGGGTGGCGGGGCGGGCCGTGGCGTGGGCGGTGACCGGCGGGGGGGGCACCCCGTCTCCGCTATCGAGTAATACCGACGTCAACGGCCTTGCGGCCACCCGGTGGACCCTGGGCACTACTGCGGGCCCGAATACCCTGATCGCCTCCGCGGCGGGGTTCGTGGCCAACTTCAGCGCCACCGGCACCAGCGACGTGCCCACCCGGATCTCCATCTTCAGCGGCAACAACCAGTCGGGGCCGGCCAACCAGGCGCTGCCCAGCGATCCCACGGTGCTGGTGCAGGACGCCAACAACAACCCGGTCGCCAACGTGGCAGTGACCTTCGTGGTGACGGGGGGCGGCGGCACCATTGTTCCGACCACCTCGGTGGCCACCGGCACCAACGGCCGGGCGGCGCTGACGTCGTGGACGCTGGGCCCGGCGCTGGGCGTAAACACCCTGCAGGCCTCCGCCAGCGGACCGGGCGGTCCGCTCCAGGGCAGCCCCCTCACCTTCACGGCCACCGCGGTCCCCGGCGCGGCGGCGCAGCTCCAGATCGTGACGCAGCCGCCGGCCAACGCCGCCAGCGGAGCGGTGCTGAGCCCGTCCCCGGTGGTGGAGGTGCTGGACGCGAGCGGCAACCCGGTGAGCCAGGCCGGCATCAACGTCACCGTGTCCCTCGCCTCGGGGACCGGGGCGCTTGGTGGGACCCTGACCCGGGCGACCAACTCGAGCGGGCAGGTCACCTTCAGCGGGATCTCGATTAACAGCCTGGTGGGCAGCTATACCCTCGGGTTCAATGCGTCGGGGCTGACCGGTGCGACCTCGTCGTCCATTTCGCTGGGCGCCGGGGCGGCGACCCAGTTGGTCCTCACCACCCAGACGCCGGGCGGCGCCAGCAGCGGGGTGCCGCTCTCGCCGCAGCCGATCGTGCAGGTAGAAGACGCGGCGGGGAACCCGGTCTCCCTGGCGGGCGTTAACGTGACTGCCGCGCTCACCGGGGCGACAGGAACCCTGGGCGGCACCGCCACCATCGTCACCAACCCCAGCGGCACCGCGGCCTTCACCAACCTGGCCATCACCGGCCCGTCCGGGGCGTACACCATCCGGTTCACTTCCACCAACCCGGTGCTGACCCAGGTCACCTCGGGCAACATCACGATCGGGGCCGGCGCCCCGACCATGATGGCCATCCAGGCCGGGAACAACCAGACCGTGACGTCCGGCTCGGTGCTGCCGGTGGATCCCACCGTGCTGATCACCGATGCCGGCGGCAACCCGGTCTCCGGCGTGACCGTGACGTTCGCGGTCGCCTCCGGCGGCGGCAGCGCGACCGGCACCAGCCGGGTGACCAACGCGAGCGGTATCGCGACCGTGGGCAGCTGGACGCTGGGCTGCCTGGCGGGGAGCAACACCCTGACCGCCACGTCGCCGGGGCTGGTGGGAAGCCCGCTCACGTTCACGGCGACGGGGACCGCCGGCGCGGCCTCCCGGATCCAGATCGCGGCGGGGAACAACCAGACCGCGACGGTGGGCAACCCGGTGCCGGTCAATCCCTCGGTGCTGGTGACCGACGCCTGCGGCAATCCCATTGCGGGGATCGTGACCACCTTCGCGGTCACCGCGGGCGGCGGCAGCATCATCGGCGGCAACCAGACGACCGACGCGAATGGCCTCGCCACGGTCGGCTGGGTGCTGGGCGGCTCCGCGGGGACCAACACCCTGACCGTGACCCGGAGCGGGCTGACCGGGAGCCCGCTGGCCTTCACCGCGACCGGGGTGACCGGGAACGCCAACAACATCGCGGTCAACGCCGGCAACAACCAGAGCGCAACCATCGCGACCACCGTCGCGGTGGACCCGTCGGTCATCGTCAAGGACGGCAGCGGCAACCCGGTTCCCGGCGTCCAGGTCACCTTCGCGGTGGCCAGCGGCGGCGGCAGCATCTCCGGCGCGGTACAGACCACGAACGCCAGCGGCATCGCGGAGGTGGGCAGCTGGACGCTGGGGACCATGGCGGGGACCAACACCCTCACGGCCACGTCGTCGGGGCTCTCCGGCAGCCCGGTCACCTTTACGGCCACCGGGACCACGGGTGCGGCGGCGACCATCGCGATCAACGCCGGCAACAACCAGACGGCCACGGTGGGCGCCACCCTTCCGGTCAATCCCTCCGTGCTGGTCCGGGACATCGGGGGCAACCCGGTTTCCGGAGTCAGCGTTACCTTCGCCATCACCTCGGGCGGGGGGAGCATTACCGGTGCCGCGGCGACCACCGACGGGAGCGGCATCGCCGCGGTGGGGAGCTGGACCCTCGGCAGCACGGCGGGCAACAACACCCTCACCGCCTCCTCGGCCGGCCTCACCGGCAGCCCGATCACCTTCAGCGCAACCGGGGTGACCGGCGGGCCGGCGACCATCGCCATCAGTGCCGGCAACAACCAGTCGGCCCCGGCCGGCAGCATTCTGCCGGTGGATCCCTCGGTGCTGGTGACCGACGCGGGGGGCAACCCGGTGGCGGGGGTGAGCGTGACATTCGCGGTGGCGTCCGGCGGCGGCAGCCTCACCGGCGCCACGCAGACCACCAATGCCAGCGGCATCGCCGAAGTCGGCAGCTGGACGCTGGGTAACACCGCGGGGCCCAACACCATCACGGCCACATCCGCGGGGCTCAGCGGTTCGCCGCTGACCTTCACGGCGACCGGCACCGTGGGCGCCGCCGCGACTATCGCGATCAACGGCGGGAACAACCAGGCGGCCACCGCGGGGACCACCTTGCCGGTCAACCCGTCCGTCCTGGTGACCGACGCGGGCGGCAACCCGGTGGCCGGAGTCAGCGTGACCTTCGCGGTGGCCTCGGGCGGAGGCAGTATCGCCGGCGGCGCGCAGACCACGGATGCCGCGGGCATCGCGACCGTGGGGAGCTGGACCCTGGGCACGGCGCCGGGCACCAACACCCTCACCGCCACGTCGGCGGGGCTGTCGGGGAGCCCGCGCACCTTCACCGCCACCGGCACCACCGGTACCGCCGCCACTATTGCTGTGAACGGCGGCGACAACCAGACCCAGACAGTCAACTCGGTCCTGGCCACCGACCCGTCCGTGCTGGTGACCGATGCCGGCGGCAATCCGGTGCAGGGCGTGGCGGTCACCTTCGCGGTGGCCAGCGGCGGAGGAACGGCCAACGGGGTCAACCGCACCACTAACGTCAGCGGCATCGCCACCGTGGGGAGCTGGCAGCTGGGGACGGTCGCGGGGACCAACACCCTCACCGCGACCTCGGCTGGCCTGAGCGGAAGCCCGATCACCTTCACCGCGACCGGCACGCCGGGCGGGGCCAACGCCGCGCAGAGTTCCGCCACGGTGCCCAACGGGGCAGCCGGCCAGCCGACCGTGATCAGCATCCAGGCCCGCGATGTGTTCGGGAACAACCGGACCACCGGCGGCGGGACGTGGACCGTCGCGGTCACCGGCGCCAATACCGCGTCCCCCGCCGTGACCGACAACGGCGACGGGACGTACACCGCGAGCTACACTCCCACCGCCTCGGGCAGCGACCAGGTGGCGATCCGCCTGAGCGGTAGCCACATCGGGGGGAGCCCCTACACCAGCACGGTGGTGGCCGCCGGTGCTTCGACCATCGTGGTGAACGCCGGCAACAACCAGAGCGCCACCGTCAACACGGTGCTTTCCACCGATCCGTCGGTGAAGGTGACCGACACCAACAACAACCCGGTGCCGGGCGTCGCGGTGACCTTCGCGGTCACCGGGGGCGGCGGCAGCGTGACCGGCGCCAACCAGGTGACCAACGCCAGCGGCATCGCGACCGTGGGCAGCTGGCAGCTGGGCACCACGGCGGGAACCAACACCATGACCGCCACGGCGCCCGGCCTGGCCGGCAGCCCGGTGACCTTCACCGCGACCGGGACGGCGGCGGCCGCCGACGCCGGGCAGACCACGGCCAACGTCCCGGCAGGCACCGCGGCGGCCCAGACCACCATCACGATCCAGAGCCGAGACCAGTTCGGCAACCTGCGCACCAGCGGCGGGGCCTCGATCACCGTAGCGGTCACCGGCGCCAACACCGCCACCGGCAGCGTGACGGACAACGGCGACGGCACGTACACGGCGACCTACACGCCGGCCGTTTCCGGCACCGACGTGGTCACGATCCGGCTGGGCGGAACCCTGATCAGCGGGAGCCCCCACAACAGCGTCGTCGGCAAGGCGGGGAGCTCCACCACCATCACCAGCCACTCGCCGGAGCCCTCGATTGTCGGGCAGGGAATCACCGTGGACGTGGCGGTAAGCGGGATCGGCGCCACCCCCACCGGCAGCGTAACGGTCAGCGACGGCACCGATAACTGCGTGGCCACCCTGAGCGGCGGGGCGGGGAACTGTGTGCTCACGCCCACCACGTCCGGGAGCAAGACTCTGACCGCCACCTACGGTGGCAACGCCACCTTCAATGGCAGCGTCTCCCCCGGCGCCGCGCACCAGGTGAACGCGTCCGGCGGCGTGAGCCCGACCCAGTCCTCCCTGGGGGTCTCGGCCTCGTCGATCACGGCGAGCAGCGGTTCCACGCCGGTCACGGTGACCGTCACGGCGCGGGACGCCTTCAACAATCCGGTGGCCGGCGTCAGCGTGGTGCTCTCGGCCAGCGGAACCGGGAACTCGATCACCCAGCCGGGGCTCACCAATGCCAGCGGGATGGCGACCGGGACGGTCAGCTCGACGGTGGCGGAGAGCAAGACCATTTCGGCGGTGGTGGACGGGACCGGGATCAGCCAGACCCAGATGGTGACCGTGACCCCGGCGGCGCCGGCGGCGGCGACCACCACCGCGTCGGTCCCGCCGGGTAACGCCGGCTCCCCGACCACGATCACGATCCAGTCGCGGGACCAGTTCGGGAACCTGGTGACCACCGGTGGCGCCAACGTGGAGATCACGGTCTCCGGCGCCAATACGGCCGGGCCCATCACCGCCACCGACCTGGGCGACGGCACCTATACGGCCTCCTACACGCCGACGGTGTCCGGCGCCGACCAGGTCGATATCACGCTCAACGGGACTCCGATCAGCGGGAGTCCCTACGGCACCACGGTGGCCGTGGGGACCGCCACCCAGGTCCAGCTCTTCGCGGGCGACGGGCAGTCGGCGCCCATCGGCAGTACGCTCGCGATGGACCCGACAGTGATCGTGCGGGACGGCAGCGGCAACCCGGTTCCCGGGGTCAGCGTAACCTTCAGCGTGACGGGAGGTGGGGGAAACGTCTCCAGCGGTTCGGGCATGAGCGGCGCCAATGGCCAGGTCGGGGTAGCCTGGACGCTGGGCTCGACCACCGGTTCCAACACATTATCCGCCACCGCGGCAGGGCTCTCTGGGAGCCCTGTTTTGTTTTCCGCCACCGCCACGCCGGCTACCCCGGTGGCAAGCGTCATCGCCCACACTCCCGACCCTTCACCGGTGGGCGGCCTGGTCAGCGTGTCGTTCACGGTCACCAGCCCGGCCGGAACGCCCACGGGCAACGTGACCGCCGGCGACGGAGTGGACAGCTGCACCGCCAGCGTGGCCGCCGGTAACTGCACCGTGGCGCTGACGACTCCCGGGCCCCGCACCCTCACGGCCAGCTATGCCGGCGACGGCAATTTCAACGCCGTGGTGTCGGCCGGGGTCGGCCACACGGTGACAGCGGCGGTCACGGCGACGGCTATTACCGGCCATGCGCCGGAACCGTCGGTCATCGGCCAGGGTATCACGGTGGACGTGAGTGTCAGCAGCGGGGGCGGTACCCCTCTGGGGAACGTCACGGTGAGCGACGGAGTGGACAGCTGCAACATCGGGTTGTCGGGTGGGTCGGGGAGCTGCGTGCTCACACCCACCACGGCAGGGCTCAAGACCTTGAGTGCCGACTACGGCGGCTCGGCCAGCTTCCAGGCCAGCTCCACCAGCGCCTCGCACCAGGTGGACGCCTTTGGCGCGGTGGATCCAGCCTCGTCCACGGCCACCGTGCCCGACGGGGTGAGCGGCGGCCTCACGACGATCCTGATCGTGGCCCGTGACCAGTTCGGGAATGCGGTGGGCACCGGGGGCGAGAGCGTCACGGTGGACATCACCGGTGCGAATCCCGGCAGCGCGACAGTAACCGACAATGGCGACGGCACTTACACCGCCGAGTACACCCCGGCGGCTTCCGGATCAGACACCATAACGATCCAGGTCAATAACATTTCAATCCAGGGGAGCCCGTTCACCAGCACCATCTCGTGATGTGATGTCCGTCCTATGCCATCCGCTGCTACCTTCGCATGATGCTACTCCCGGGAGGGTACCCGGGTTTCCAGCGCCAGTAAAGAAGGGCAGGGTACCATGCGCCACCCATCCGCCATCGCCGCATTTCGACTCGCCGCCGCCGCCCTCGTGACCGCGGGATGCGCGGCGGACTCCCTCACCCTGCCCCGCGACGGTGAGCCGGCCGCGGTGGTCATTGTGCACGGCAACGGCCAGCAGGGCATGGCGGGAAATCCCCTGGGCGACTCCCTGGTCATCAGCGTCACCGACGGCCAGGACCGGCCGGTCATCAACCGGTCGGTGGCGTTTGTCGTCCCTTCCGGCGGAACCGTGGTTCCCGCCACGTTACACACCAACGGCGAGGGCAAGGCGGTCTTCCGGTGGGTGCTGGGGCCGGCGGCAGGGGAGCAGACGCTTGAGGTGGGGCCGGATGCCGACGGGCCGCTCTCGCCCAAGGCCACCTTCCGGGCCACCGCGACGCCCGGCCCGGTGCACGCCATCAGCCTGATCAGCGGTGATGGGCAGACCGCGGCGGCGGGGACGCCCCTGCCGCAGCCGCTGGTCGTGCGGGTGCTCGACTCTTTCGGCAATGGCGTGGCCGGCGAGACGGTGACCTGGCAGACCTCCTCCGGCGGTTTGCAGCCCTCTACCGCGGTCACCGGAGACGATGGTTCCACCACGGCCGTGTGGACCCTGGGGCAGGGTGTAGGCGTACAGACGGCCACGGCCCGGTTCAGCGGGGCGTCGGGCTCTCCCGTGTCCTTCAGCGCCAATGCCACCCAGGGGGCGTCGCCCAGGCTGAGTATCGTGACGCAGCCGTCGGCGACCGCGCAGGGCGGGGTGGCATTCAGCCGACAGCCGGCGGTACGCCTGGAGACGGCGCAGGGGGCTCCGATCCAGCAGGCAGGAGTATCGGTTACCGCGGCCATTGCCATCGGCGGCGGGACGCTGGGCGGTACCACTACGGTCCAGACCAACGGCTCGGGGATTGCTCAGTTCTCCGGCCTCGCGATTTCCGGGTCCCCCGGAGACCGCACCCTTATCTTCGCGGCCGTCAATCACACCGCGGCCACCTCCGCCACCATCGCGGTCACGGGCCCCGTCGTCAGCCCGTCCCGTTCCACTGTCACGGCCGCGCCCGCGTCCATCCAGGCGGGTGGCGAGCAGTCGGTGATCACGGTGACCGCCCGGGACGCCTCCGGGAACCCGCTTTCCGGCCTGCAGGTTGTGATCACGGTCTCGGGAAGCGGCAACACGGTGACCCAGCCTGGCGGGATGACCAACACCAACGGGGTGGCCACCGGGACGCTGACTTCCTCGGTGACCGGAACCAAGACGGTCTCGGCGACCATTGCCGGGACGGCGGTTACCCAGACCGCCACGGTGACGGTGCAAGCCACGGGGCCCTCCGCCCAGCAATCCACGGCCAATGTCCCGGGTGGAAAACGGTTCCAGTGGACGACCCTGACCATCACCACCAGAGATGCCGCGGGCAACAAGCTCACCCGGGGCGGGTATGCCAACCAGATCCGGGTGTCGGTTTCCGGCGCCAACACGGCGTCAAACCTGTCGATTTTTGACCAGGGGGATGGGACCTACCAGGCCAGCTACTTCCCGGTATTCAAGGGGTCTGACGACATCACGATCACGATCAATGGAACGGCGATCCAGGGAAGTCCGTACCGAAGCCAGGTCAAGTGAATTGAGGGAATGAGGGAATTGAGGGAATTGAAGGAATTGAGGGAATTGAAGGAATTGTGGAATTTTTCCCTTCAATTCCCTCAATTCCCTCAATTCCCTCAATTCCCAGAGCCACTGGTCGGATTTGAACCGACGACCGCTCGATTACGAATCGAGAGCTCTACCCCTGAGCTACAGTGGCAAAATGACAAATACTGAGTGCCAGACACCGAGTGCTGAGCCGGTGACCGGCTGTCAGTACTCAGTACTCGCTACTCAGTACTGGTTTACGATGCCCTGGCGCGGATTCGAACCGCGACGCCTTACGGCACTACCCCCTCAAGATAGCGTGTCTACCAGTTTCACCACCAGGGCGAGGGTGGGAAAAGTACACCGGTCCCGCCCTATCCCTCAATCCCCCGGGCCGGTTTACATTTTCGCTCTTCTCGCTCGGAGACCGGTTGACCCGTGAGTAGACTCCCGATGGGGCCCCGAGCCCCCATGACCGCCTACCTCTGGGCTTTTTTCGCCGTCGCCGGGATGGGCGGTCTGCGTTGGCTGCTCACTCCGGTCGTACAGCTGGAATTCCCGTTCGTTACCCTGTTCTTCGCCGTCTTCCTGGGCGCCTGGCTGGGCGGGTTCTGGCCGGCCTTCATGGCCACGGTGCTGAGCATGGTGGTGGCGGCCTATCTCTTCGTGCCGCCGGTGGGCGAACTGGGTGCCTTCCATACCCCCGACGCCTTCGGTTTCGGCATTTTCCTGGTGAGCGGCCTGGCCGTGGGCTGGATGGGGCATTCCCGGCTCCGCGGCCTGCAGGAATCTCGTCTGGCCGCCCGGCGGGCGGAGGAGGAACGGATTCGCGCGGAAGAGTCTGCCGCGATGGCGGAGGAGGAGGCCGCCCGGGCCGAGGAGGAGTTTACCCGTGCGGAAGAGGAGACGATCCGGGCCCAGGAAGCGGCGGCCCACGCCGACCGGCAGACGGAACGGATGCAGCGCATCCTCGCCAGCATCTCCGATTCCTTTTCGGTGATCGACCGCCAGTGGACCATCGCCTATGCCAACGAGCAGGCTGCGGCGATCGTGGGGATGCGGGTCGAGGACCTGGTGGGCAAGAACCTGTGGCAGCTTTTTCCTGAATCCATCGGGAGCCCGTTCGACCATGCCTATCGCCGGGCGCTGGAGACCAATACGGTGATTCGGATGGAGAGCTTCTATCCTCCCCTGGACAAGTGGCTGCGGATTGCCATCTACCCCGGCCCCGAGGGCCTGACGGTGCTGGGCCAGGACGTGACCGAGCAGCACCGCCTCGAGGCGGCGCTCCGGGAAAGCGCGGACGAGCTGGAAGCCTCGAACGAAGAGCTCAAGGCCGCCCTCGACGACCTGGCCGACCGGAGCGCCGCCGCCGAGGAAAGCCAGCGCCGGGTCGCCTCCATCCTCGAGAGCATCGGCGACGGGTTCTACGCGCTGGATCGCGACTGGCGGTTCGTGTACGTGAACGACCGGGCCGTCGAGGTCATCGGCCGCCCTCGGGAATCGATCATCGGCCAGAACATCTGGCAGATGTTTCCGGAGCTCGAGGGGTCGATGTTCCAGGTGGAGTTCGGGCGGGCCCTTCGGGAGCGGCGGATGGTGACCCTGGAAGAGCGGTCATTGGTGACCGGGGCCTGGATGTCGGTCCGTGCGTACCCCACCGAGGAAGGGTTGTCGGTGTTCTTCCAGGATGTGTCCGCCAAGCACCAGGCCGCCGAGGCGCTAAAGGCCAGTGAGGAACGCCTCCGGCTGGCCATGGACGTGGGCAGGTTCGGCATCTGGGACTGGGATATTCCCGGGAACCGGGTCACCTGGTCTCCCCGGCTCTATGAGTTCCATGGACTGGCCGAGCACGAGTTCGGCGGCCGGGTCGAGGATTTCCAGCGGCTGGTGCACCCGGACGACGCCGGCCCGGGTCGGGCAGGCCATCCAGACGCGCGCTGGCTGACGGAGTCGACTACCAGGCGGAGTTCCGGGCGGTGCGTCCCGACGGGACCATCCGCTGGTTGTTGACCAATGGCCGGGTGGTGCAGGATGGCGAGGGGAAGCCGGGGCGCATGCTGGGGGCCACCCAGGACGTGACCCAGCGGCGCGAAGGCGAAGAACGACTCCGCCAGATGCAGCGTATCGAGGCTGCGGGGAGGATCGCCGGCGGCGTCGCGCATGAAGTCAACAACCAGATGACGGTCGTCCTCGGACTGGCCGATTTCATGCTCCGCTCGCCCGACCTGACTCCCGAACTGCGGGCCGATACTCTGCAGATCAAGCGGGCGGGCGACCGTTCCGCGCTGATCACCTCGCAGCTGCTGGCGTTCAGCCGCCGTCAGGTGCTCTGGCCAGCGCTGGTGGACCTGAACCAGGTCATCGCCGATTTCGAGCGGGTCCTGCGCAAGACGGCGGGGGAAACCACCACCCTCGTCCTCCGCCTGGCCCACCAGCTCCCCCGGGTGCTGGCCGACCGGGCCCAGATGGAGCAGGTACTGCTCAACCTGACGCTCAACGCCGTGGACGCGATGCGGCACCGCCCCGGCACCATCACCATCGAAACCTCGGTCCAGGACTTCGACCCCCGGTACGCCTCGGCCAAGGCCGAGGTGGCCGTGGCCCTGGGCTCCTACGTGATGGTATCACTGACGGATACCGGCGAAGGGATGACGCCCGAGGTGCTGGGCCACATGTTCGAGCCGTTTTTCACCACCAAGCCGCTCGGGCAGGGCAGCGGGCTCGGGCTCTCGTCCGTTTACGGCATCGTGAAACAGAGCAAGGGCTACATCTGGGCCTACAGCGAGCCGGGACGGGGAACCACCTTCAGGCTGTACTTGCCGGTCCCGGTGGCCGGGGCCCCGGCCGAGCCGCCGGACCGGGAGCTGGCGCCCGCCGCGGGCGGCTCCGAGACCATCCTGGTGGTGGAGGACGAGCCCGACCTGCGCCTGCTTTTCGTGCGGATCCTGCGCGAACTGGGCTACCACCCGGTGGAGGCGGCCACCGGCCAGGCGGCGGTGGCCATTCTGCGGGCCGGGGAGCCGCCGGTTCATCTCGTGCTGACCGATATCGCGATGCCGGAAATGAACGGACGGGAACTGGGAAGCCTCGTCGCGCAGGAGTTTCCCCATATTCCCGTCCTGTACATGTCGGGCTACACCGATGCGGACATCGTGGCCCGCGGACTCCTGGAGCGGGATGTGCCATTTATCCAGAAGCCCTTCATGCCCGACGTGATCGCCCAGCACCTCCGTCAGGTTCTCGACTCCTCTCCCGGCGCCGGGACTCCCCGGCCCTAGCTCCCGCTGGGTCCAGTCAGGTTGCCGCACGCGACAATCGTCCCCAGTTCGGTGGGCGACGCGTGCACGTTGATCATGTACTCGCCGGTGCGGGGCATCGCCATGCCGATCGTGGCGACGCCGCGGGCCCGGCCATCGGTGCCGACTGTGAGAGGGGCATAACTGGACGCCTCCCCGACTACGCCCTGGTCGTTCCCGCAGGTGCCCCGGTGCAGGTGCCAGGGATGCCGGCCCTCGGGCGCGGCGCCGGCGAGTGAGACTTCGACCCGGGTCTGGGTGCTGTCCGCATTGCCCATGACGGTCCCGGTTCCCGACACCAGGGTGCCCGGCGCGCCGGGGGGCGACGTCAGCGTGGCGCTCCAGCGGGCTCCGAGAAATCCGACCGGGGCGGCATCGGTGGTGGAAGAACTGCTGTATCCTCCGCCGCACCCGGCGACGAGGAGGGATACGAGGGCGAGGCTGGCGCGTGCGTACATGGCAGAATCTCCTGGTTCAGAAAGGTTCACGGAGACCGTTGCTTGGGGATCACCGAGATCCCTCCACTGGCCTCCAGGATTGCGAATTCGATCTCGTCGAGCCCGGCCAGGCCATGCACCGACCTGGCGGCGTGCATGAGGTCGGCCATGTCCACCCGTTCTTTCTTCATGACTTCCTCGAGCGGCCGTCCCTGCGAGTAGATCAGCACCGGCTGCCCTTCGGCCAGCCGGTCCAATCGCGGGAACCGCTGTTTGAGCACCGAGAACAGGATGTCGAGCCCGACCAGGGTGAGGACCAGCAGGAGGGCATTGGTGAGCGAATTGTCATCGTTGACGAGCCCCTGCTGGATGGATTCGCTGATAATCAGCAGGAGCACAAAGTCGAAGGTGGTCACGTCGGACAGGGACCGCTTGCCGGCCAGCCGAAAGATCACGAGCAGGGCGGTATAGACCACGACCGCCCGGGCGACGCTCCACATGACACGGCTCAGGGATAGACGATCTGGGCAAACTCCAGGGCGGGGCCGTCCCCGACCGTCAGATAGCCGGTGTGCCGGCCGGCGGCATGGGGCTCCAGTTCCAGCACGACCGGCGTGGCCGCCCCCGCCGTGGCGGCGAATTCCAGCAGCAGGCGGCCCTCGACGCTCCGGGAGCGAAGTGGCGCGGGGAGAATGTCCCGGATCTGCATGGCGGCGAGATATTCCCAGTCGAGCGCGACCTGGATTTGGCCGTTGACCGCTGCTTCCGGGCCGATGACCAGGCGAAGATCGGTGGCGACGCCGTGGCGGACCAACCGGTCAAAATCGAGGTGCGCCGCACCAGCGGTTCGCGCCGCGTGGGCTATCGGACCGCCCCCGAGGCCCCCCAGCATCCCCGCCAGGAGCACCCCGGCAATGACCAGCCATCCGGCGCGCTCGATTTTCCATTCCCGGCGCTGGGCGACCATGACCTCGGGCTGTTGCAGTTCAAGCGGCGTCAGGGGGTAGGACATGCGGTCGCTCCGGCTCGGCGTGACAGAAAACCCGATACATGATCGGGCATCCCGGGCCCCCGGTCTGTGCGGTGGAACACATGCCTAGTTCGCCCTGGCGGGCCGGGCCTCGCCCCAGTCGTCTTCGAAGGTCTGCTCCAGCTGGGCGATGATGGCCCGGTCCCTGACGATGACTCCGATTTCGCGCCGGCGCTCCAACTCGGTGCGGCGAAGGCTCTGGCTGCCCACGAACGCCCGGGTGCCGTCCCGGACGATCGCCCGGACGTGCAACCGTTCCCCCGCGTAGGGCGCGACCTGGACGTTGCGAAGCTTGCGCTCGGTCCGCCCGAGAACCCGGACGTCGACCCCGGCCAGGGCGCGCTTCTCGATGGCGCGGAGCATCATCTTGTCAGTCAGCCGGTCGTCGTAGATGAGCAGCCGGGAATCGGCGCCCTCGATCAGGCGGAGCAGCACCGAGCGGGAATTGAGGGGGCTGACCACGAAGTCCTCCCGCCCCGGCGTGTACAGCTTGCGGTCGAAATCGCAGTCGAAGAGCCGCTGGCCTTCCGCCACCAGTCCCGGGTCGCACACGGCCAGCCCCAGGCTGCGGCTTCGGTCCACGTCCTTCCGGGTGAAGTTGTACCCCAGCACGTACATGGTGGCCCGGTCCACGATCATCATCTTGCCGTGGTAACGGAGGAGGTCTTCGTCGGTCCGGGAGACCGTGGCGCCGATGCCCAGCAGCCGCAGCTCCAGCTTGCGCAGCTTCTCATCGCCCCCGGTGCTGGTATGGGCGATCAGGGTGCGGACCACCACGCCGCGGGCGACCGCTTCTCCCAGGGCCTCCTCGACCTCCGCATAGGCCAACCGGAAGATGTACAGGTCGAGGGTCTTCCGGGCCCCGGCGATGGCCTCCAGCACCGGTTCCACGCTGTCTTCCGGCTGGACCAGGAGCCGCAGGGCCTTGCGGCCCCGCTTGCCGTTCGACTTCAGGGACTTCATCGGGGTGACGGGCGGCGGGGAGTCGGTGGGCAGGCAACCATGGACCTACTCTACACCCGGCAGGGGGCCGGGGCCGTGATCCCAGTCCCCCTGCCGAAGGGCTACGCCGAAGTGGAGTCGGTCTGGGCGAGCAGGGCGTCCCGGAAGAACCCCGGCGGGATGGTGCCCATCCGCATGAAGCGCTCGTGGAACCGGCGCGCGCCCCCGGCCGGGTCGCGGGATTCGACGTCCCGCCGGAGTTGCTGGATCAGGTTCTTGCCCAGGTTGTAGGTGACTGCCTGGGTCGGCCACTTGCTGTAGCGGTAAATGGCCCGGAGGGCACCGTCACAGACCGCCCGGGCCTCGAGGTCCTCGAGGCCGGCCTGACAGGCGCCGGGATGGAACTGGACGTGCTCGGTGTAGTAATCCATGGCCTCGGCGAAGCCCATCCGGCCGGTGTGCAGCCCTACGTCAATCCGGACCCGGGCGGCGCGCAGCAACTGGCCCTGCACTTCATAGATCCGTTCAGCGGCCGAGTAGAACCCGTGGGGTCGCCCCGCTACGGGCTCCGCCATCAACTCCTCGCAATAGAGGCCCCAGCCTTCCGTCGTCATCGAGTCCTGCCACATGGAGCTGGAATCCTCCACCGCCCCCGGGGTCAGCCACCGGATGTTGGAGATCTCCCCGGCATGCTGGGTCATGTACTTGAAGTGCCAGTCGTGGCCGGGGAAGCCTTCGTGCACCGCGGTGTCGGCGACCGAGGCCCGGTTGTTGAGCTTGAGCGCCGCCGGGTCGTTGTCCGTCGGGGTGAGGTAGAACCGGCCGACGCCGGCCTTCTTGAACGGCGGGGCGGGGTAGTACACCGCGTCGATGGTGCTGCGGAGCACGGGAGGGGTGGGCATCACGTCAAGGCGGTAGTCGGCGGGAATGTCGAACATCCGGTGCTCCCGCCCATAGGCGACCGCCCGCTCCCCGGCGCTTCGGTACCAGCGGAACAGTTCATCGTCGTTGGCCGGCGAGTCCTGGGAAAGAAAGGCCATGACGGCGCGCACCGACCTCCGCCGATCCTGGTCGGAGCCGAACGGCAACGCCAGCTGGGCTTCCCGCGAGACTTCTTCCGCCACCTCGAACATCCGGGCCTCGTACATCGCCACCTGTTCGGCGCCGTAGTCAAACAACTCCCCCGGCGTCCGCTGGACCTGGAGACAGTTCGCCAGCCGCCAGGCGTATTCTTCCTCGCCCGCGGCAAACCGGTCGGCCCGGTCGGCGGGGTCGTAAGTCTCGTGGAAGAAGGCGGCCAGTCCGTGATACGCCGTGGCGGCGGCCGCAGCGGCGGCGGCGAGATCGCCCAGGGTCGCGGCGGCAAAGGGCCGTGACCCGAGGTACGTGCGGGCCTGGGCAGGCAGGGTGTCGCGGAAGTATCCGGCATTCGATTCGCTGCCCGAGATGCCGTCCCGCTGGATCATGCGCCGGTCCGGCAGGTTTCCGTTGCTCTTTCCCGCCAGCAGGTTGGTCCGGGCGGTGTCCACGTACGCGGGAATGGCCCGGAGCCGGCGGATGACCAGTTGCCATTCCTCCAGGCTGCCCAGCGCACCGCCGTCGAAGGGCTGCATCTGCTGGATTTGCCAGTCGATCCCCCGGAACGGTTCGGCCACATAGGTATCCACTGCCCGTTCTTGGTGACGACGGGCATCCTGGTGCAGGAGAAATCCGACCTGCGCCGCGAGCACGCCGTGGTCGATCCGGGCCTGGGGGCTCAGCGCCGTCGTGTCGATGGTGGCCAGTTCCCGCTGCACATCCTGGTGGAACCTCGTTTCCAGCCCCAGGGTTGCCGGGGTCCAGTCGCGCAGGCGCCCGTTGACCTCCGCGAGAGACGGGTGATAGCCATCGCCGCCCAGATAGGTCGAGGTGACCGGGTTGTACTCCAGCTCCTTGAGGAAGTACCGGTCCCGGAGCGAGGTCAGGGCGGGGTCGGCCTGGTGCACGGCCGGGGTTTCCTTGGGGGCGCAGGCCCCGAGGTGGCGGAGCACGCCGAACGCGGCGGCGGTCTGGGCGGAGCGATACAGAAAGCTGCGGCGGCGCATGGGACGCTCGGCGGATGCGGGAACCTTGAAGCTAGGGGAGACCGGGGGCGCCGGCAAACCCGATTATATTGTCACGGTCCATACCACGGAATTCGGTACCATGAAGCTCGGATGGATGCTCGCGCTGCTGGCCGCTGTCCCGCCGGGAACCCTCTCTGCCCAGTCGCCGGGAGATTCGCTGCCTCCGGGGGTGACGGCGGAGATGGTTGCCCGGGGCAAGAAGGTTTTCACCGGGGCCGGTGTCTGTTTCGCCTGCCACGGCACCGACGGCGAGGGGGTCAGTGCCCCGTCACTGACCGACAGTGTGTGGATTCACAGCCGCGGCGAGTATGCCCGGATCGTAGAAAATATCCGGACCGGGTTTGACGCAAAGGCTTCCCAAACCGGTGTGGTGATGCCGCCCCGGGGCGGCTCAGCCATCAACGATGAAGACTTGCATGCGGTGGCCGCCTATGTATGGAGCCTGAGCCGCCGCCCTCCCAGCCCCTGATTGGCCACTCCGCTCGAACTCTCCCACGATGAAATGGTCCGGCTGGGCACCCGGGTCACCGAGGTGGTGGCCCGCCACCTCGCGAGCCTCCGCGAACAGCGGGTCTTCACGACGCTGACCCGGGTCGAGGCGGAACGGCTGGTCGGCGAAACGGCTCCGGAGCAGGGCACCGGTTTCGAGCAACTGGTGACCCAGCTGGAGGAACGTGTCCTTGCCTACTCGGCCCGGGAGCCGCATCCCGGGTTCATGGCCTACGTTCCCAGTTGCCCCACCTTTCCCGCCATCATGGGCGACTGGCTCGCCGCCGGGTTCAACTGCTTTGCGGGAGTCTGGTCGGTGGCGGCCGGCCCCAACGCGCTGGAACTGACGGTCCTCGACTGGTTCCGCACCTGGCTGGGAATGCCGCTGGGAACCTCGGGGTTGCTCACCTCCGGCGGCTCGGCGGCCACCGTCACGGCCGTGGTGGCTGCCCGGCACGGCGTGGTGCAGGACCAGCCGGGGCGGCTGGAGCGCACCGTCCTCTACACCTCGACCCAGGCCCACTCGTCGGTGACCCGGGCGGCGTGGATCGCGGGGATTCCCCGCGGTAACGTCCGGGCTGTTCCGGTGGACAGCGAATTCAGGATGGATGCCGGCGGGCTGCGCCGCGCGATCGCCGCCGACCGCGCCGCCGGATTGCTGCCCTGCTGCGTGGTGGCGAGCGCCGGGACGACCAACACCGGGTCCGTGGATCCATTACCGGAGATTGCCGGCATTTGCGAGGAGGCCGGCACCTGGTTCCATGTTGACGCCGCGTATGGCGGGTTTGCCGCGCTGACCGACCGGGGGCGGGCTCTCCTCGATGGTATCGAGCGCGCCGATTCGGTGACCCTGGACCCCCACAAGTGGCTGTTCGTCCCCTTCGAGTGCGGCTGCCTGCTCGCCCGCGAGCCGGCCCGCCTCAGCGATGCGTTCCGGATTCTGCCGGAATACCTGCGGGACGTGGAGACCGACGGCGTGGAAGTGAATTTCGCCGACTACGGCGAACAGCTGACCCGCTACAGCCGCGCGTTCAAGGTTTGGCTGCCCATCCAATATTATGGCCTGGGTGCGCTCCGTTCCGCGATCGATACCGGCATCAACCTCGCGGTCCACGCCGAGCGGCGGCTGCGCGAGGACCCCGCGTTCGAGATCCTTTCCCCCGCGAAGCTGGGGATCGTCTGTTTCCGGGCGCATCCTCCGGGCATGGACGACAATGTCGCGCTGGATCGGCTCAATGAGCGCCTCAACCAGGATGTCAACGCGGGGGGCCGCCACTTCATTTCTTCGACCCGGATAAACGGCTGCTTCTCTCTCCGGATTTGCATCCTGGGTTTTCGCACCCTGGAACAGGATGTGGACGATCTGGTTGCTGCTCTGCGTGACGCGGCTGCCCGCCTTCAGGCCGAAAGCGGCCGGCCGGACCTGCCCTGATCGCCCTCCCGGATTTCCTAGGGTTGCAGCTCCTGGGCAAGGAAGGCCAGGGTCGTGCAGCTCCCCGGCATCGCCTGCGCGGTGGTCCCCAGGATCTGGAGGCTGTGGTCCAGGCCCTGGAGCGGGAGGTAAGTCGCCGGCACCCCGGCCAGGTTGAGCGCGGACTTGAGCCAGGAAGAATGGCTCGGCGGCACCACCGGGTCGGCGGTGCCGTGGATCAGCAGCGCCAGGGGGTCGCCCGCGCTTGTATGCTGAATCGGGGAAGCCTTGGCTGCCACCGACGGCACATTGGCGGGGTTCCCACCCAGGAAGTCGATCACCATCGGCAGGCTGGCGGACGGAAAATTACCGGTCTGGCGCAGGTCGGAGGCGCCGGCATAGGCGACGACCGCCTTGATCGTGATCATCGCGCCTGAGGTGCCGCAGGGCCCGTCGAGGGACGTGACGTTGGCAGCCAGGCCCATCAACTCGGCGAGATGCCCGCCGGCCGATACCCCGAGCGCGGCGCCCCGGTTAGGGTCAAGGCTGTAGCTGGAGGCGTTGGACCGGATCCACCGAAGCGCGCACCTGAGGTCCTGGATTGCCGCTGGGAACCGATTGGTGTTCCCGGACACGAGGCGGTAATTCACCGAGAGCGCGGTATAGCCCGCCGCCGCAAGCTGCAGAATCTCATTCCGTAGGCTGGATTTGTCTCCCTTGAACCACCCACCGCCATGCACGAGGATCACCACCGGGTGAACACCGGGGGTCTTGGGCCACGCCACGTCCAGTTTCTGGGGAACACCGCCGGTGGTGGTGTAGGTGACATCGGTCGCCAGGTTGACACTCCCGGCTGCCGGCACCGCCGGGATCGGGCAGTTGGTGACGACACTGACGGCCTCGGCTGGATTCCGCACCGTGACCGTGGCCGTCTGGCTCAACGCCACGCCGTTTGCGGTGACGCTCAGGGTCCGGGTACCGGCCACGGTGGCGGAGAACCGTGCGGTTGTTATTCCGGACCCATCGGTCGGCGCCGGGGCGGTGATCTGGTTGCCCGTGCCAGTGGCGCTGACGGTGACCGCCGCGTTGACAACAGGCTGGCCCCCGGCATCGCGCACGATAACCGTGACAATCGCGACCCCCGAATCCTGGGCGATGGACGACGGGTTGACGGTGATCGTAGATGCGGTCGCGCTGGGCGGGTTGGCGGCTCCACCCTGGAGCGTAATGGCGGCGGTGTCGGCCTTGCCGCCCGCGGTGGCGGTGATGAGGGCTTGCCCGCTGGTAGCCAGGCTGGTCACCCGGCCGCTACTGTTGACGGAAGCCCGCGCCGGGTGCAGCGACTGCCAGGCGACCCCCACGTTTGCGGGTGGGATGGTCTTTCCTGCCTGGTCCTTTACGCTAACGGTCAGGGTCACCGAACTGCCCTGTCCGACAATCGTGTCAGCGGCCGGAGTGACCCGGACCGCGCTGACGGTAACGGCCTGGGCAATGACAGAGTGTGGCTCGGATGGTCCGCTACGGTCAGCGTTTTCACAGCCCAGCGCGGCTAGCGCAAGGCATACTGTGGCAATCTTTGAACCCATGTGCTGAAACCTCTATGCTAATGGCTCCCGCCTCGTGGAGTGCATCGCCCTCCGCGATACGGAATTCCCGGATTTGCAGGCAGGCACAGGCGCGCTTTCCCCGCCCGGCGATAGTGAATTTCCTGCACCAAGTTGTTCGCATCCAAGTTGATACATGCCGTACGCAGGGGCTGTGGCGGATGACCCGACTGGCCTGGGATCAGGGAACTCCCCATGGGATTGCCTGGCAGGGTGAAAAAGACCGCGCCCGCCGAATGCCGGCGGGCGCGGTTTTGCTACGGTCTGGTCAGCGGATCAGGGGCAGTGCGAAAAGCCCTCGTTGCCGTTGTTGTAGCTGTCCAGGAGGCTGGAGAGGGCGGTGAGTTGGCCCTTGCTGAGCGTTGAGCCGCCCGGGTTGAGGAAGTAAGCCGTGGCGTCGTCAAGCGCGCTCTGGATGTGCGCCGGCACCCCCGCCCCGTTGGCCTTGTTCAGCGTGGCGGCAATGAACTGGTGGCCCAGGATGTAATAAACGTTGCCGCCCTTCGGCGCCGTTTTCAGGACGTTGAGCCAGCTCTGGCCGCTGCCGTAGAAGGTCGCGTTGGGAGAATGGCTCTGGGGCCAGGCGCTGGAGTGGTTCTTCCAGTAGCCCTGGGTATACGTGCAGCCACCGGGGGGCGGCGGCGGCGGAGGGACAACCGAGTTATAGAACTCCACCAGGACGCCCCGGTCGCCATTGAAGGCCGAGGTGTAGGTGGTCGTGCCGGTGATCGGCGAACCCCGTACCCCGGTGGGATTCCGGATGGTGTTGATCGTGGCCACGATGGAATCCAGAACAATCCCGGGATCAGCGGTTTCCGTCGTGGTTACCGAGATGGTCCCGGCCCCCAGGATCTCGGTACTGGCCAACACCGCGCACTCACCTGCCGCGAGGGTGACGGAGGTGACCGGGCCGCTATTGATGCTGTATTCGAACGTGGCCGCGGTGCCGTGTTTGCAGACCTCGAACTCGCCGGTGTCCACGACACCAGGCGTCCCGCCGCCCACGGCAAACTGGGGGGTCATACCGCCGCCGGGCGCGGTGGGGTTGGAAACCTCGCTACAGCCGGCGAGGGCTGCGCCTAGAAACAGGATGCATCCTGTTCCCCGAACTGCGGATCGGAGCATACTTGGCCTCACGGTATCTGGGGTGTTGAAACATCTGGGGTGGACGCCGGGCCATGATCGCAAGAGGAATACCGCAGTCGATGGCCGTTGCCATTTCTAGCTAAGCTGTTGTTATTCAACGATATCCATCTACCAAAACGAGAAACGTGGCCCCGGCTGTTGTGGCGGACCTCTGACAGGTCGGGGCGCCCGCGCTCCTGCAGTGCGCCCCAGTCGCCTCGCGGTTCTCGCGGTTGTGGATCGAAACGACGGACGCCGGAACCGGTCCTGGCTCCCGGGGGAAAGGCCTGGTCCGCAACGATGTTGGCGGGTTTTCAGGGGGACCCGTCCCGGCCTCGGTTGTATCGGCTCTCCATGATCGTTACATTGGTGCCGCCATCCCCCTGTCATGACCAGGAGTTCCACTCTGTCACACTCCACCCACGTTCGCTCCCGGTGGTGGGTCCGGTGAAAGAATCGGAGACGGCTCCGGCGCCGACGCTGCCGGCCGAACTGGTCCAGATTCTCGTCGAGCTTAGTAACTCCCTCAACAAGCACACCATGTATCCTGCCGGCCATCCCATGCTCGTGGGAGCGGCTGACAATTTCCTCGGGCTCCTGAACAAGCTGTTTGAAACCCGCGCGGCTCTCGCTCTGGGCGTGTCGCCCAGCCAGCTGATCGCCGGCGGCATTGCCACCGACCCCAGTCATATCATCCTGCGTGAACTGGCCGCCCGTCTGCACCGCCGGAATATCGGCGCGATCAAGTTCTACCGGGGGGTTCACCGCGACGAGCTGGTGGAAGCGCTGCTGTTTCTCTCGGCCGAGGACCGGCTGCAGGAAGGGGAATCGGCGCGGCGCTGGGCCCATATCCGCCTCCACCCGCTCTCCTACAGCGCGCTCGAGTTGATTGGCGAGGGCGGCCAGGCCGGCGGCAGCTCCTGGGCCGCCAAGCTGTGGCTGGACCTGAGCCGCGCCGCGCTGGAACGCGCGGACATGGTAGAAGGGGCCACCGATCCCGCCGGCATGGCCCGCGCGATCGACGCCCGGCAGTGGGATGACCAGTACGGCCAGCGCATCGCGGAGACCCTGACCGACCTGATGGAGGCCTGCCGGGCCCGGGGCGGGGCCGAAGCCATCGCGCTGCAGAGCCAGATTTCCCGGTTGATTTCCTCCATGTCGCCGGAGACGCTGGAGCGGCTGGTCATGCTGGAGCGCAACGAGGTAGAACGGCAACGGTTCCTGCTGGAGATCGCCCAGTCCATGGCGGTGGACGCGGTCATGGACCTGGTGCAGGCCGCCTCCCGTGCCACCGGGCGAAGCATCTCCCCGGCGCTGGTGCAGTTGCTCGAAAAACTGGGCGAGCACAGCCGGCAGGGATCGGAGGCCACCCGGGAACGCGCCGAGTTCGCCTTTCGCAACCAGGTGCGGGAGTTGATCACCGGGTGGGAGGATTATGAATCCCGGGACCCGGCACCCCGCGATCATCAGCGCACCCTGGCCCACCTTCACCTGGCCGGGATGAGTCCGCTGCGCGGTCATTCGTCGACCTACGAATGCGAGCCGGAGCGGATCCTGGCCATGAGTCTCGAGCTGGGCACCGCCAACCAGTCTACCTACGCGGCTGCCGCCTACCTGATTCACCAGGGTAAGACCGCCAGGCTCAAGGATTACTTCGCGCGCTCTCCGTCGCCTGGCCTGGCTGGGGAGATCCTGAACGCGGTGGCCACCCCGGAATCCTTTCGGGCTCTGCTGGGCCGGGACCCGCTCGACATGTCGGGTCTCGAGTTGCTGGTGCCGCTCCTGGCGGAAGGGGCGATGGGTCCGCTGCTCGACGCCCTCGCGGCGGCGGAACCTCCGGAGCGACGGGACCAGTTGATCCGGATCCTGGTGCCGTTCGGCGAAACGGCCGGGGCGGAAGCACTCACCCGGCTGGAGGGCGCCGAATGGGCGGCCCAGCGCAACCTGCTCACGCTGATCACCCGGATGCCGGCCCCGCCGCGCGGGTTTTCTCCGGCCCTGTTCATCGATCACGCGGAGCCGAAAGTGCGGTCCGAGGCACTCCGAATTCTGTTCCGGGGGCCGGCCACCCGGACTCGCGCCATCTGCGAAGCGCTTTCCGCGAAGGACCCGGGGACCGTACGGCTCGGGGTCTTCGCCGCGGCCGAAGATTGTCCCGTGGCGGCGGTCCCCCTGCTGATCCCGCTGGTCGAACGGAGCGCCTTCGAGCCCGGTATCAAGGCCACGGCCATCCAGGCGCTGGCCCCGGTTCCCCAACCGCTGGTGCTGGAATGCCTGGTGGGTCTCTGCCTGATCCGGGGCCGCTGGTTCCGGCGCAGCCGGATCGCGGGGAAGTCGCCCCTGGTGCTGGCGGCGCTGACGGGCCTCAACCGTTACTGGGCCGACCACTCCAGGGCCCAGGAGCCGCTGGCCCTGGCCGCGGGCCATCCCGACCGCGATATCCGCGCGGCGGCGGAACGAAAATGAGCGTCCGTCTCGCGGTGCTCTTCCTCAACTCGTTCGTGCAGACCCTGGCGACGATCCGGCTGTACAGTCCCGGGCATCCCCAGCGGTCCCGGGCGGTGGACGCGTCCTTCGCCCAGTTGGCCAACCTGCTGGAGTCAGACCCCTATCCCCGATTCTCCTTCCTCGAGCAGAGCGTCATCTATGGCGACAAGCCGGTGCACGATCTGCCCAAGTGGCCCTGGGCCCAGCGGCTGGCGGCGGTGGGCGTGCAGCGCATGGAGTTCGACAAGAATATCAGCCGGGAGGACTACGAGGGCTTCCTCGACCACGTCCTCAACCTGCTGACGACGACCGACGAGGGATTCCGCGCCAAGGGCCGGCGCACCACGGTCAAGTTCGGGCAGGTGGGGTTCCGCGAGGGCGAAGAAGTCGTGAAGGTCGAGAAGATCGCGGCCATCAAGAAAGCCTACACGCTCGATGAAGAGGTCGGCGTCGTCCAGTACCTGCAGCAGCGGGTGGCCGAGGGGGGCAAGATTCCAGCCGCCGAGGTGGAGACGGTGGTGCGGTCGCTGGCGGTGGCCATGCGGGAGGAGGACATCCTGATGGCGCCGCTGCTCGAACTCAAGAACATCGAGGAGTACGCCTCGGTCCACGCCGTCAATGTCGCGCTGCTGACCATGACCTTCGCCGAATCCATGGGCCTGGCCGAGGCCGACGTCCATGAATTCGGGGTGGCCGGGCTGCTGCACGACACCGGCATGATCCTGGTCCCGGCGGAGCTGAGCGCCAGGAAATCGCTGACCCCGGAGGAACGCGCCATCATGGAGGGGCATCCGGTGGAAGGCGCCCGGTTGATTCTCAAGCAGCAGGGCTCCGACCTGGCGGCGGCGGTAGCCTACGAGCACCATGTGCGGCCGGACGGCAACGGCTACCCCCGCTTCGTGTTTCCCCGCGAGTGCCATTTCGCCAGCAAGATCGTCGGGGTCTGCTCGGCGTACGACGCCCTCCGGATGGCGCGGCCCTACCGTCCCGCCTGGAACATGCACCGGGTGCTGGAATACGTGTATGAAGGGGCCGGGACCGTGTTCGACAAGGACGTGGCGTGGCACCTGGTGGGGATGATGCAGCGGCTGGAGAGCCGGATCGCGGGGCGGGGAGAGGTCAGGAATCCAGGGGAGCCGGGGGCGTAAGCACCGGTTCTATTGCCCCGGGACGGGAACCGGGCCGCCGGCCGTTCAATGCTCGCCGTTCGCGAGCCGTTCCCGGATCCGCCGTGCCGCCTCGATCCCGCTGGCGTTGGTGGGGTCCAGCGCCACCGATTTTTCGTAGTTCCGCAGCGCCGGCTCCAGCTGCCCGTCCGCCAGGTATGCCTCCCCCAGGCTGTCGTAGGGGTTGGGTCGATCAGGATACTCCTCCACGTTCAACTCGAAGATCGCGATAGCGTCCTTGACCTGCCGAGCCTGCAGGAGGTCATACCCCAGGGTGTTCAGCAGGAACTCGCTGAACCCAGCCGTAGAGCCGGCCCGTTTGAGTTCGTGGTACCGGACAATCGCGGCCGGCGCCCCCTGCCGCCGGAGTACATCCGCCATTTCAACGCGTACGCGCCGGGCCGGCGAGTCGTACTGCTCGTACCTGAGCCAGGCGGCTCCCGGCTGATCCTCGCCGGCCAGGCTCAGGATCGCTCGTTGCAGGGCAAGACCGTTGTCGCTGTTGGCGAAGTACACCAGGCCGGACTTCCGCGAAGGATCGGCCAGCAGGTACCCCTTGTAGCCGCCGTTGTCCCCCCACTGAAAGAATTCCAGGCCCCGGGCCGTGCGCTGGAGCCCGACGCCAAGACCCCAGGATACTCCGGAATCCACGGAGACCTGGGGAACCATCATCGCGGCGACCGTCGCCGCTTTGAGGCCCCGGTGATTCAGGAGCGCGGCCAGGAAGCGGCCGTAGTCGGGGCCGGTGGTGTGCAGGCTGGCCGCCGCGTTCGCAGTGCCGGGGTGCGCCTTGGGCCGGGGCGAGGCGGCGGCATTGTGGGGCACTGCCACATTGTCGTCGAACCGGGATTCCCACGTGAGGCTGCTGCGGACCATTCCCAGGGGCGCAAACACCTCCCGCCGGGCCAGGTCGGGCAGGGAGAGCCCGGTAAGTTTTTCCATGACGAGGCCGAGATAGACGAATCCTTCGCCGGAATAGCTGAACCGGGCGCCAGGCTCGAACTGGATGGTGAGGTTACCGCCCCGGGGCCGCCAGTTGGGGAATCCGGAGGTGTGGCTCAGGATCATGCGCGCCGTGATCCGCTGATATCGTGAATCGTCGGCGATGTCAGGATAGGGAAGGTACCTGGCGAGGGGCCGGTCGAGGTCGAGCAGTCCCCGATCCATCAGCCGCAGGGCCGCATAGGCCACCACCTGCTTGGTGAGCGAGGCGGCCTCAAAGACCGTGGCGGTGTCGGCCGCTACCCGGGTTTCCGCGCTCCGGACGCCAAAGGCGCGGGCGTAGACCAGCCGGCCGTTCTCCACGACGGCGAGGGTCAGCCCCGGCACCCCGGCTGAATCCATGATGGCGGGAAGCCGGCGCTCGAGTTCGGCCGTTCGTTGAGCAAGGGGAACCTGGCCCTGGAGCGGGCTGGCGGCGAGCAGAACGAGGGGGAGCCAGTGAATGAGGCGCATTTGTTCGTGATGGGGGCTGGGGAAACGAAGACCTCGCGGTCACTGGAGTAGATACGGAATAGCGCTGGAAAGGTTTGCAGGCGTTCACGCGGAGGGCGGCAGGACAGGACGGCGATTCGGCCGCGCAGAGACGAAAACGCCCCCGCCGGTGGCGGGAGCGTAATCGGGACGGCGGGATTTGAACCCGCGACCCCCTGAACCCCATTCAGGTGCGCTACCGGGCTGCGCTACGTCCCGTGGAACAGCAGAGTGCAAAGTACAGAGTGCAAAGTACAGAGTGCAAAGGACAGAGTGCAGAGTGCAGAGTACAAGGTGCGGGCGCCCTGCCTGACTGCGCTACGGCCCGTCACTCCCCTGGATCCCGCACTGGGCGAGGCGTAAGGTAGCCGATCCCCGCCCATCCCGGTAGGCCGGGCGTCGGGCCCTACCTTCCCCGCTGCCTCATGTCCAGGCTGGTCAGGCCGCCCCCGAAGTAGGCAATCATGAGAGCGCCACCCAGCATGGCCAGGTTCTTCATGAACATGGCCTGTTGGACCCCCACTGCCGCGGGGTCCGACAGGGTCCAGAACTGGTGCATGGTGAACGTCACCGGGACCAGGAACAGCACGATCAGCCAGGCCCCGAGCCGGGTGTGGAATCCCAGCAGGATGCAGAGGCCGCCGGCCAGGGCCACCACACCGGAGACGGGCACCAGGATCTCCGCCAGGGGCACGCCCTGCTGGGCAGCAAATCCGATGGTGGCCCGGGAAAAATGCCGCAGGCCCGACATGATGAAGATCGCGGCGAAGAGCGCCCGGGCAAGCGGGATGACGATCCGCCAGTGTTCCCCCACCGGGATGTGCGCCGGCAGTCGAGTGACCCGCCGCTCGACGAGCGGTTCGGTGTATGAGGTCATGATTTCTCCTCGCTAATCCTCGGGTCCACTATGGGTCCTGGTACTCGTTATAGATGTGACCACCGTCAATGACGTTCCTTAACGCATTGTCCCGGCACGGGATGGGTAAGATGTACCTGTTCAGCGTATATTCCGCTGCCCGTCCTTTATCCCAGCCCAGAGCCGGCCTCCATGACTGAGACCTCACCGAATCCAGACGCCCTCCTGGTGCGTGAGCTGGGCACCCGCCAGCTGGCCGCCGGCATTTTCAACTATGTCGTCGGGAGCGGCATTTTCGCCCTCCCCGCCATCGCGATGGGCATGCTGGGACCTGCGGCCCCGGTGGCCTACCTGGCCTGCGCCATCCTGATGGGCATGGTGGTGCTCTGCTTTGCGGAGGCAGGGAGCCGGGTGGTAGCGTCGGGGGGGCCGTATGCCTACGTCGAGGTGGCGCTGGGCCCGTTCGTCGGCTTCATGGCCGGCGCGCTCAACTATCTCACGCAGATCGCCGCGACGTCCGCGGTGACGGCCCTGCTCGCCGATTCGGTGGCCCGGCTGGCCGGCATTGAAGGATCGTTCGTCTTTCGCGCCGTGTTTGTGCTCGTCACCCTGGCCCTGCTCGCGTGGGTCAACATCCGCGGGGTCCGGACCGGCGCCCGGGTCCTGGAACTGGTGACGGTGGCTAAGCTGGTGCCGCTGGTGGGATTCGTCCTGATCGGAATGTTTTTCGCCGATGGTGGCAACCTCGGATGGACCGAGACTCCCAGCGTCAAAGGGGTGCTCGGCGCGGCGGGGATCCTGATCTTCGCCTTCGCCGGCATCGAAGGGGCGCTGGCGCCGAGCGGGGAACTGAAGGACCCAAACCGCACGGTGCCGCGGGCGGCGTTCCTTGCCCTGGGCCTGGTGACGGTACTGTATATCGCCATTCACCTGGTGGCCCAGGGGATCCTGGGGCCGGAGCTGGCCGTGGACAAAGTGACCCCGCTCGCCACCGCGGCGGCCCGGTTCGCCGGTCCGGCGGGGTTCACGATCATGGTGGTGGCCGCGTCCATTTCCATGCTGGGACACACCAGCGGCGCCATCCTGGCCACCCCGCGGATGCTGCTGGCCTTCGGCCGGGACGGTTTCATTCCCCGCTGGTTTGCCACGGTACATCCCCGCTTTCGCACTCCCCACGTCGCGATCGTGATCCACACCGCCGTGCTGGCCGTGGTGGCCCTCTCCGGCACCTTTGCCCAGCTGGCCATCCTCGCCAACGTCGCCGTACTGTCGCTCTATTTTCTCTGCGCGATCGCGGCCCTGGTGCTTCGGCGGCGGGACGTGCGGCAGAGCGGGGCACCGTTCGAAACGCCGGGCGGCCCCCTGGTCCCGATTCTTACCTGCGTTGCCATCACCTGGCTGCTCTGGGCCACCGTCACCCGCCGCGAATTCGTGGCCCTGGCCGCAGTGCTGGCGATCGCGGTGGTAATGTACGGGGTACGCCGCGCGCGGGGGGCCTGATCTCCGTTCCCTTCCCTGTCGGGAAGGAGGTTGGGCTTCAAACTACCTAACCCCTACCCCCTTCCCTATTGGGAATGGGGTTTGATCATCATCTGGATTGGGGAAGGGCACGTGGCTGACAGTCGGGTGATCCGCAGGCTTCTCGAATTGCCGCAACCACGACCTCCAGTCTTTCCAGGACATCCAGGTGCTGAAGTGCACCACCCGGATGTGCCGTCGGCTTAGCGCGGCATCACGGTCACGATCATAGTCGCCTTGGTTGTCATGAATGTCGCCGTCCAGCTCGATGGCTAGCCGTGTGCTATGACAGTAAAAATCCACAATGAACCCGGCGATGACCTGCTGTCGACGAATGTGAAGCCCGCCAAGCTGATTGCGACGGACCGCTTGCCACAGCGTCCGTTCGGCGGCCGTCATGTTTCGCCGAAGCTCCTTCGCGAGCTCGACCTTCGCGCGGTCCACTCGCTGGCCGATAATGACACGGTTGCTCTCCCGCATGCCATAATCTGATCTGCATGCCAGCAGAAGTCGTCATCCTTTTTCCGCAGAGCCCATGAATACCCCCTTCCCAGCAGGAAGGGGACAGGGGTAGCCAGGTCACGCACCCTTTGCCCGCGGAGCCTGTCAAAACCCCCTTCCCAGCAGGGAAGGGGGCTGGGGGTTAGGTCCTTCCCTGCAGCGAGGGGACGGGGTAGCAGGCCACGCATCTTTCTCCGCAGAGCCTATGAATACCCCCTTCCCAGCAGGGAAGGGGGCAGGGGGTGAGGTCCCCGCTTGCGCTCCTCCGAACCACCCTGCACACTCCCAGGGTGCAACCAAACGGCCGTCTGTTGCGTCTATAGGTTCAGCCGGCTGAGCCGCGCCCGGTTCATTTCCATCAGGATCCGACATGTCATTTCCCAATCCCGTCCGCCTGTTGAGGGCGGTTCGCTGGCCGCGTTCCCGGACCAACCGGGCGCTGCTCGTGGTCGGGGCGCTGGCCGTCCCCGGCGTCTGGCTCTTTGCCCGCAGCCCGGCCGCCTCCGATGCCTCGCTCGTCGCCCGGGTGAAGCACGGGAAGTTCACCCAGACCATCACCTCGAGCGGCGAGCTCCGGGCCCGCGAGTTCGTCGAGGTCACCGGGCCGGCGAACGCCCAGCAGGCCGGGGCCTACCAAATGAAGATTTCCTCGCTGGTGCCCGAGGGCACACTCGTCAACGCCGGCGATGTCGTCGCGGAACTGGACCGGTCCACCCTGGCGAATAAGCTCAACGAGGTCTCCCTCGCGCTTCAGAAGGCCCAGGCCCAGTACGAGCAGGCCATGCTCGATTCGACCCTCAATCTCTCTACCGCGCGCGAGAATATCCGCACCATGGAACTGACGCTGGAAGAGAAGCGGATCGCGAAGGAGCAATCGGTGTACGAGGCGCCCTCGGTGCGGCGGCAGGCGGAGATCGACTACGAGAAGGCCGAGCGGGCGCTGGCCCAGGCCCGCTCCGACTACGTCACCCGGGAGGAGCAGGCCAAGGCCAAGATGCGGGAGGTCGGCGCCGACCTGGCCCGGCAGCAGGGGCTGCTCAAGGTGGTGCAGGACGTGATGGAGGCCTTCACCATCCGGGCGCCCTCGGCGGGGATGGTGATCTACGTCAAGGAATGGAATGGCCGCAAGCGGACCTCGGGCTCCCAGGTCAGTTCCTGGGACCCGGATGTCGCCACGCTTCCTGATCTCTCCCGCATGGAGTCGGTCACCTACGTCAACGAGATTGACGTCCGCCGGATCCAGGCCGGGCAGCCGGTCACCATCACCCTGGATGCCGATCCCGCAAAGCGGCTGAACGGCACCGTGGCCGCGGTGGCCAACGTGGGCGAGCAGCGGCCCAATACCGACGCCAAGGTCTTCGAGGTGAAGGTCACCATCACCGAGTCCGACACCACCCTCCGCCCCGGGATGACCACCGGGAACTCGATTGAGACCTTCACCACCGATGACGTGCTGTTCGTGCCGCTCGAGGCGGTCAACAGCGAGAACGGGATTCCCTATGTGTACCGGGTGAACGGCGGCGGCATCGAGAAGCAGGAAGTGGTGACCGGCGCGCTCAACGACGACGAGGTGATCATCGCGCAGGGTCTCACCCAGGACGACCAGGTCCTGCTCACGCCGCCCGCCGACGGAGGCCGTATGACCATCAAGCGGCTGCCCAATTCTCCGGTTCCTCAGGCGCCCGACACCACCGCGCCCCCCGCCGGCGGCGACACCGCGGCCGGTCCCAGGCCGGTGGCGAATACCGGGCAGCGGGCTCCCTGACCGGGCGCCGAGATCATCCATGAACGAGCGATTCAACCGCGAGAATCTCGGCGAACTGCGGGCCATCATCGTCGGGCATGTTCTCTTCAGCATGCGCACGGCGCTGGAGGCCGTGCGGGTCAACAAGCTGCGGGCCGGCCTGACTTCGCTGGGATTCTCTTCGGGGTCGCCTCGGTGATCGCCATGCTGGCCATCGGCAAGGGCGCCGAACAAGAGGTGCTGGAGCAGATGCGCCTGTTGGGATCCAACAACGTGGTGGTCACCCCCCTGGTAGAACAGAAAGAAGGCCCCGCCGCGGAAGAGGACAAGCGGGACGTCAAGAAGTTCACCCCCGGGCTCACCTACGCCGACGCGCAGTCCATCCTGCGGGTGGTGCCCGGCGTCGAGGCCGCCAGCGCCGAAATCGTGCTCAACACCACGCTGAGCCGGGAGGGCCGCCGCCGGTCCGGCAAGGTGGTGGGGGTGGATACCTCCTATTTCAGCCTGACTAACCTGGAACTGCAGCGGGGGACCTGGTTCCGGTCGCTGGAGGTGGAACGCGGGCTGCCGGTGGCGATCATCGGCCAGGGCGTCCGCACTCGTTTCTTCACCACCGAAGACCCCATCGGCAAGCCGCTCAAGGTGGGTGAGACCTGGGTGACGGTGGTGGGCGTGCTCGCCGACCGCCACGTCGCTGACAACTTCGCCGGGCAGCTCGGCATCCGGGACGCCAACATGGACGTGTACGTTCCGGTCCGGTCCCTGCTGCTCCGCTACCGGAACCGGGCGCTGGTCACCGCGCAGGACGTCCAGGAAGCCTCCCGCGAGGGCAACTTCGTCTCCAACGACGAACAGCCCGAGTCCGAGGAACAGCGTGCCGAGCGAACCAACTATCACCAGCTGGACCGGATCATTGTCCGGGTCAGCGAGTCCACCCTGGTGCCCGCGGTGGCCACGGTGCTCAGGAAGATGCTGGAGCGCCGCCACAACGCGGTGGTGGACTTCGAGGTCACGGTCCCCGAGCTGCTGCTGCAGCAGGAGCGCCGCACCAAGACCATTTTCAATATTGTGCTGGGGGCCATCGCCTCCATCTCGCTCATCGTCGGCGGCATCGGCATCATGAACATCATGCTCGCCTCGGTGCTGGAGCGGATCCGGGAGATCGGCGTCCGCCGGGCGATGGGCGCCACCCAGAAGGACATTCTCTACCAGTTTCTGAGCGAGGCGGTCCTGATCAGCGTGGCCGGCGGGGTCGCCGGCATCCTGGTCGGTGTCGGGATCAGTGCCGGCATCGAGAAGCTGGCCGGTATCGCGACCATCGTCTCCTTCGTCTCGGTAGGTCTCGCGTTCGCGGTTTCGATTACGGTGGGGATCGCCTTCGGCATCATGCCCGCCTACCGGGCAAGTCTGCAGGACCCGGTGGTGTGCCTGAGATATGAGTGAGAAGTGCAAAAGTGAGAAGGCGCCGTCAACCCATAGCGATCAGGGCAGGAGGCCGGTGAGAACTTCGATTGGGAGAGCTTCCCTCATCGTGGCGGGGCTGGCGGGCTGGGCGGGGACGCTTGCGGCCCAGCGTGCCGTCACCCTGCCGGAGGCCATTGCGCTGGCCCAGCAGCAGGGACTCCAGGCCCGGGCGGCCAATGCCTCGCTGGCGGCGGCCCGGCACAACGATGCGGCGTTCAACGCCCGGCTGCTGCCCCAGCTCTCGCTGAGCGGAAACCTGCCCCGCTACAACCGGTCCATCATCCCGGTCATCCAGCCGGATGGCAGCACCCAGTTCCGGGCCCTGACCCAGACCACGACCGACCTGGCGCTTACCATGTCGCAGCAGATCCCCGGCACCGGGGGCACCCTGTTCGTGTCCTCGTCGCTGGAGCGGTTCACGGTCACCGGGCAGCAGGACGTGCGGACCTGGTCTTCCACGCCGGTGCAGATCGGCGTCCGGCAGGACATCCTGCGCCCCAACACCGCGCGCTGGAACCAGCGCCAGCAGGCTGTCCAGGGCGAACTGGCCGAGCGGCTCTACCTGGAGAGCATGGAGGAGATCGCGCTGCAGGCCACCCAGGCCTTTTTTGATGTGTATGCCGCCCGCACCGGCCTGGCCAATGCCGTGACCAACGCGGCCGTCAACGACACCCTGTTCACGCTCAACAAGGGGCGCTACGAGGTGGGGAGAATCGGGGAGAACGATCTCCTCCAGAGCGAGCTGGCCCTGCTTCGCGCCCGGGCGGCGGTGCAATCGGCCCGGCTGGAATACGACCGGGCCACGGCGGCGCTCCGGCTGATCCTGAACCTCCCCCCCGGCACTGACCTCCAGGTGGTGGTGTCGCCCGAGGTCCCGGAGGTCGCGGCCGATACCGCGAAGGCGGTCGCCGAGGCGATGCTGAATCGCGCGGCGGTCAGCGACGTGGCGCTGCAGGATGTGCAGGCCAGGCGCCGGGTGGCCGATGCCCGCCTGGCGCAGGGAATCGGAGCGACGGTGCAGGCGAGCTTCGGCCTCAACGCCTCGGCGCCGGAGGCGAGCCTCGCCTACCAGAACCTGCTCCAGTCGCGGGCCTTTTCGCTCTCGGTCGAGATGCCGCTGTGGCAGTGGGGCGCCCGGTCGCAGTCCGTGCAGGCCGCGCGGTCCGACCAGGAACGGGTCGAGAGCAACGCCGAGGCCACCCTCCGGCAGACCGCGCACGAGGCGCACTTTGCGGTCCTGGAGCTGGAGCAGGCCAAGATCAACCTGCTGATCACCGCCAAGGCCGACACGGTCGCCGGCAAGCGATTCGAAGTGGCCTATAACCGCTACGTGATCGGCCGCATCCAGATCGATAACCTCTACCTGGCGCAGTCCGAGAAGGACCAGGCCCTGCTGCAGTACGTGCAGGCGCTGCGCGGATACTGGCTCGCCTATTACCGGCTGCGCCGCGCCACGCTGTTCGACTTCGCCGCGGGCCAGCGGATTCACTGAACGGCAAGAGGCCAGAGGCCCAGGGACAGGTGGTGAACGGTTCCCGCCGTTCTATATTCGGGGGTGACCACCGCCATCCCGTCCGACCTTAGCAGCGCGCTCGCCGACCGCTATGCCCTGAGCCGGGTGCTGGGCCGGGGGGGGATGGCGACCGTTTACCTCGCGCGCGACCTGAAACACCACCGCGAGGTCGCCATCAAGGTGTTGTTGCCCATGCTGGCCGCCCAGCTCGGGGTCGAGCGGTTCCTGCAGGAAATCGAGATCGTCGCCCGGCTGACCCATCCCCATATCCTTCCGCTCCACGATTCCGGCGAGGCCCGGGTCCGCGATGGCCTCGATGGCGAGGCCTCCTTCCTCTACTACGTGATGCCCTTCGTGCAGGGCGGATCGCTGCGCGACCGGATGGCGGAGCGGCGGCCCATGGTCCTCCCTGATGTCCTGACGGTTCTCCGGCCGGTGGTGGATGCCCTGGGTTACGCGCATCGCATCGGCGTCCTGCACCGGGACATCAAGCCCGAGAACATTCTTTTTTCGCAGGGCCACCCGATCGTCGGAGATTTCGGGATCGCCCGCGCCGTCACCACAGCGGGCGGGACCAACCTGACCCGCACCGGTTTTCCCATCGGGACCCCCGGATACATGAGCCCGGAACAGGCCGCCGGGCTCACCGATCTCGACCAGACCACCGATGTCTATAGCCTGGCCGTGGTGACCTACGAACTGCTCACCGGTGAACTGCCGGGGCGCTGGCCCACCGAGGAAGCAGTGCGCCGGGGCCGTTTCGAGGGGCTCTCTCCGCGCGCCCGCGCGGCCCTCACCGGGGCCGGCCCCGCCGCCGAAGAGGCGCTGGTCCGCGGGCTCTCGGTCCGCCAGGACCAGCGCACGGGCACCCCCGCTGCACTGATCGAGGAACTGGCCGGGGCATCGACACGACGCCCCCGCTACAGTCCCGGCCAGGTGCAGGAGATCGTCGGGCGGGCCGCACAGTTGGAAGCCACCGTCCCTACCCTCGGCGGGGAGATGACACTCGGCGGGGTGGAAGCCCTGGGTGCCGAAGTCGGCATCGCCCCGGACCGGATCCGGGAAGCCGCCCTGGCCGTGCGCCGGCCCGGCGATGGGTCCGCCCTCGCCACCAGCGCGTCCGAGGCCAACAACCGGTGGCTCAACGGGCCCACCCGCATCGCCCTGGAACGAGTGGTGGATGGAGAGCTGCCGGAGGCGGAGTATGCCAGCCTGGTGGACGAGATCCGCTATCTGCTCAAGAACGGGGGCCAGGTGAGCCAGCTGGGCCGGTCTTTTGCCTGGTCGCCCTCCCGAAGCGAGTATCTCAGGCGCGACCTCGAGGTCGTGGTGACGGTGCGGGGCGGCAAGACCCGGATTACCGTGATGGAAAACCTGAAGGCGCTGGCGGGGTCGATCTACGGGGGAATCGGCGGCGGGTTGGGCGGCGGCGGGATGGGGCCGATTCTCGGCGTCACCATCGGCGCGCTGAGCATGAACCCGGTTTTTCTGATCGGTCTGATCCCGGCCTGGTTGGGCGGCGTCTATGCGACCGCTCGCACGGTGTACGGACGACAGTCCCGGAAGCGGGCGGTCGAGCTTGAGGAACTGGCGGACCGGCTGGCCCAGGTGGCCGGAGACCTGATGGGTCCCCGGACGCGGTAGTCCCATCCCTCCTGCCCGGGCACAACCCCAGCGGGCTTGGGGACGTCTACCACGAGTCGGGATTTCAGGTCACCGTCTCCTGGAGCCGGGTCATGCCAGGGATTCTTCCGCTTCTCCTCCCGCTCGCCTTCGGGGCTGCAGCGTTCCAGGCCCCGGTCGTGCGCCCGGTTGTCTCGATTGGATGCGGCGACTGCGGTGGCGCCGCCCAGTTTACCGCCGTGGCCGATGTGGCCGTGAGCCCCAACGGCACCGTCTGGGTGGCCGATCGAGAGGACCCCCAGGTCCGGATATTCTCTCCGGACGGCCGGCACGTCCGCGGTTTCGGTCGGCGAGGCAGGGGGCCGGGAGAATATTCCGGAATCGCGAAGATGTTTGTTGGCGGGGATGGAACGGCCGCCATCGTCGACATGGGGTCCTTCCAGCTGACCCGGGTGGACAGCACCGGCCGGCTGCTCTCCACCACGCCGCTCCACGCATTCCCCCTCGATGCCGGCGCGGCGCCGGGCTCCCTTGCGATCCATCTCCTGTTCAGCCGCTTCCAGCCGGGGACGAGCCTGGTGCGGCTGGCCGCGCCGGGAAGCGACAGCTTGCGCCCCGTCGCGATCCACCTCGGCACCTTTCCGCGGCCCCAAGCGCCGGCGGAGATTCACAGCCTGGCCATCGGGCCCGATGGCTCCGTCGCCGTGGGCGATGGCGGAACCGAGTACCGGATCCGCGTCTACCGGCGGTCAGGTACCCACGACATCGTGCGCGATATCCCCCTGAGCCGGCGGACTCCCCGGGAACAGGCTGCGCTGCTGGCCGGTATGCGGGGCGCCGCGCAACTGGGGCGGATGGAAGGCGGCACCGCTCATCCCGCGCCGCCGCCGCTGGAGAAGCCACACTTCGACTGGCGAGGGCTGCGCTACGATCCGCGGGGGAGACTCTGGGTGAAAACCGGGCGGGGCACCGACACACGAACGATACTCGACGTCTTTGCCCCGTCGGGAGATTTTCTGGGGGAAGTCCCCGTTCCCGGGAAGGTGACCGGGTTTGCCTTCGGGGGGAACTACCTGGTCACCGCGGCGGAGGATGCACAGGGGACGCCGCGGGTGACGCTGTGGCGGGTGAAGTAGGGCCTGGCTGGAGCGGATATCGATCGTCCATCGGGAACCCGCTCCCTTCCATTTCCTTTCTCACCCAGGCACCCACCCGCTGCCGCACGTCGGCCGGCACATCGAGGTGCCGGTCGGCGCTGCCCCGCACGAACAGCTCGGCGTTGGTCTGGAGCAAGTGGGGGGGATGCATCTCGAAGGCCTCCTGGTGCTCCTGCATGTAGGCAAAACTGCATTTCCGGACCACGTCGGCGACCTCCGCCTCGCTGAGCGGGGCCACGCCGAGGAACCCGGCGACCTGGCGCACCGTGGCGGCGAGGTCGCGCTTCATGTCTTCGAAGAAGACGAAGAGCACGTTGCGTCCCTCGCGGGACCGGTTCCACCATCCCTTCACATGGTTGGGCCAGCTGCCCCACCACATCATGTCGTGCCGGCAGTACCACTCCTCGAAGAGCGGGAGGGGCGGCGCCATCGCGCCGGCGTTGGTGTTCACGAAATCGATGCAGCTGGCGAAGCAGGACACCGGGTGCCGAGCGACATAGATGTACTTCGCCGCCCCGCTCCAGGGACACAGGTCGGCGGGCAGGTGGGTCTTGATGATCCGCGCGGGACGTTCCGTCCCGATGATGGGGGACTGCTCGACCGGGACGCTCTTGATGGCCTCGATCCAGGGAGAGACGGCGTACATCGCGGTGCCCGATTCCACCAGGTTGCCGCGTCCGCGGAGCAGCACCTCGTACACCACGTGCTGCATCCAGGTGGTTCCGCACTTCATCTGGGTCACCACGAAGACATCCTCGGCGCGGGCCTGGTAGGTGTCCGCCCGGGCGAAGCTGGCCGGGCTGCAGCTCCCCATCGGGGCGGCGACACCCCGGTGGATAAAACTGGCCCGGGAGAAGGTGAACTTCGACAGCCGGGCCGACAGCCAGAGAACCGGGGCCAGCAGCACCGCGTGGAGCTTGAGCCGTCGCTTGAAGGCGGCCCGTCCCCCGGGCGGCAGACCGTAGTAGGCCAGCCCCACCGACTGCTCGTGTTCCCACTTCAGCACCGTCGAGAGATAGACGAACTGCACGATAAGGAGCGCGAACGCCGCCCCCAGAATGGTGCCGATCCAGCCCAGAATTCCCATGCCTGGCCTCGTCCTGATACGATGGGTAGGTGAGCGCGATCCGGTCCCGCGACCGCCGCCGGAATGTTAACGCGAAGCTGGCGGTGGATCGAGTTGGGGGCGCTCGAAGCTGGCCGGCATTTCCGCGTGGGTCGGCTCGAAGCCCGGGGGTGGGTCGAGGTGGGGCGTTTCAAAGTTGGGTGGTGGCACCTTGAGGACGAACCCGGGGAACAGGGTATTGAGAATGGTGTAGATAATGACCCCCCCCAGCAGGTACTCTGGCACGATAAAGCGTTCCCGGAGCAGCTCGGTGCAGACCAGCGAGAACACCAGCGTCGGGAGCAGGGCGACCCCGATCTTGGCGCCCTCCTGGGGGCGCTCTTTCAGTACGATGCGCCGGTGCAGGGCGACCTCGCCCAGCCGGAGGGAAATGAACACCACCGTGATCGCGAGGCCGGAGAGGATTGCCCAGCCATCCAGCCCCGCCAGCCGGATCTGCTGGCCGGCCTTGAAGAAATAGAACGGGATGAAGACCGAGGCGAACGCCTCCACCGCGCCCAGCATACGGTCGGAGGACATGGCGGGGAGCAGGTCGCGGAACTGGCGGGCCGCCACGCCGGCGACGAAGGCGCCGACCAGGTAGTACACGCCCAGGTGCCGGGTGACATAGGCGCTGATCATCGCCACCAGGATGAGAAAGGCGAACTCCGACCGGGGCGCGTAGGGCGAAATGGCCGCGGCGAACCAGCGGAACATCGGCGGCAGCAGCACCATGAGCAGCACCAGCGCCAGCAGGCTCAGGCCGAGTTCCTGGAATGACCCCGAGCGCAGGGCAATGAACATGACGCCCAGCGCGAACAACTCGGAGCTGATGGCCTTGGCCTTGGTCCAGCGTTTTTCTCCCGGGCTCAGGCCGAACCGGTCCAGCGAGTCGAGGATGAATCCGGTCGAGGGCGTCACGATCGCCAGGGCGAGCAGGATCGCCGCACGGGGCGAAATAGCGAAGAACCAGACGCCCGCGCCGGTCGTCAGTGCCAGGGTAATGGCCCAGATGATCAGGTGCTGGCCCAGCACCTTGGCGTCCGGCCGCAGGTCCTCGAGGTCCACCTCCAGTCCCGCGAACAGGAACAGTGTGACGATGCCCAGGGTGGAGAGCAGGGCCAGCGTATCGTCATGCTGGAACAGGACCAGCGCGGTGGCGCCGATCCCCAGCAGCAGGCTGGTGATCGCCGCCGGCAGCCGGTACCGCTGCATGAACCGGGGTACCACGAACAGGACGAAGAAGAGAACCAGGTAGGAAATGTCGTTAGGCATGGAGGGATTCTAGTCCATGCCCGCAGGGAAGGCCATTGCTCAGCGGGTAGTTCGGACCCTGACCGACGCAACGGCGTCTCCCGGCAGAATGCGCTCCACCCCCTCCATGCCCCCGATGACCTGCCCGACGACGGTGTACTCGTGGTCGAGTTGCGGGTTGTCCACCAGGTTGATGAACAGCTGCGCATCCCCGGTGTCGCGGCCCCGGGTGCTGATCCCCAGGGTGCCCCGGGCATGGGTGCGGAACCCCAGTTCGTCCCGCATGAAGCGGTCATCGCCGATGTATTCCGAGGCCCCGGGCCCGCCGCCCTGGATCACGAAATTGGGTTCCACCCGCTGCCACAGCTTGCCGTCATACCAGCCTTCGCGGGCCCGCCGGACCAGCCGCGCGATGGCCGCCGGTGCTTCCCGGCTGAACAGCCGCACGAGGAAGGAGCCGCCGCCGCTCTCCGCCGCCATGGTCACTTCGAGTTCGAGGCTGTCGCCGAGAAAGATGTCGGCCAGCGGCTCCGGTTCGATCGCCAGGGGGACCGGCGCCGCCTCGGCCGGCGCGCCCGTCCACCGGGCCAGCATGGCGGCCGCGGTGTCCGCGACCGTGGTGTCGAAGTCGCTGAGGTAGGGCTGGAGCCGCGCCGCCACCGCCGGGGTGCCCATCTCGCCGATCCGGGAGAGCAGCGCGAGCCGGGGATCCCGGGCGTTTTCGCTGCGCCGGCGGCTGACCCGGTCGAACGCGTTGAGTAATGCTTCCACCGCGCGCGGATGCTCCGAACCCGCCAGCGCCTCCGCCGCCGCGAGCAGGACCTGGTTCCCGTCCGACGAGAGCGCCGCGAGAAAGGTGGTGTCCGCCGCACGCTTCTCCGTGGCGGCCAGGCCGGCGATAGCCGCTTCGCGGACGTTATCGTCAGCGTCCCGGGCCAGCCGGTAAAGGACGCCGGGGGCGCTCACCAGGGCGGCTGCGCGGGCGGCGAACTCGCGGTTCTGCCATTGGCGAGCGCCGGCAAATCGCGCCAGCAACGGGGTGGCCCGGGCGGAGTCGATCCGGGCCAGGGATACCAGCGCAAACGCGCTGGCCTGCCAGTCGCGGCTCGAGGTATCGGTTTCGTCCGCGCGAAAACCCGCGACGGTGGCCAGGACAGATGCCGCGGCCTCGCGGTCCGCGCAGGGCTGTCCCAGGGCGGTTATCGCGACGAGGATAACATAGGGATGCGGATCTTCCAGCGCGGAAACCAGTGGGGCGCAGTCCGGCGCGGGCGCTCCCGCTCCGGTTCCCGCCCGGGCCGCGGCGACCGCCGCGATCCGTACCATGAAGCTGGAATCGGCGAACGCCCTGCGCACCAGCGCCGTCCGGGCGGCCGGCGGGAGCCCGGCCGCGCCGGCCATTGCCAGCCGGCGAACCTGCGGGTCGGGATCCCGGCTGGCCGCCCGCGTGGTGGCGGAGTCGAGCGCGCCCGCCCGGGCAAGGGTCACCACCGCAAGTCGCCGATGCAGGGTGTCCTTCGAAGACCGTGCCGCCTCACGCAGGAGTCCGAGCGCCGGCGCCGGGAGATTGCCGAGGACCCGACGTCCCGAGGCCAGCCAGAAGAGCCCGTGAGTCATCCCGTAATCCAGCGTGCCGTTCGCCCGGGCCACGATCGCCTGGGTCGCCCAGCGGGCCTGCGCGCTGTCCCTGAGTTGGAGACGCCCGATCGCCTCGGCGATGACCCCGGCAACGCTGTCGTCCGATTCCCGGGCGATGGCCTCGGTGAGCACCCGGAGGGCGACCGGGACATCCAGGTGGGAGGGATCCCCGGCCGCCTGACCGCGCGGCTGGTCGCGCAGAGTCTGCGCCAGCGCGATGGCCGCCTCGGCGCGGATCGCCGGGAGCGGGTCCACCAGGAGGGGGAACAGCGCGCTCCCCAGGTCGGGCCGCTGCAGCCGGCCGACCGCGCGCGCCGCCACCCGGCGGATCAGGGTATCCCGGCTTTCCAGTCCTTCCATCAACGGCGCAATGCGATCGCTGCCCTGTCCGCGGGCGTCTTCGGCAATCAGCAGCCGCTGCAACGTGGCGCGTTGGGCCGCCTGAGCGACCGCCCCGCCAGGCAGAGCGGCGACGAGGGCAAGTGCCAGGGCAAGAGAACGTTTCAAGGTCGCTCCGGGACGGGGGTGGTTGCGGAAATCCGGTCGTGTCTGCATTGTAGTGGCCACAGGCGGGGTTCCACGCCTAACCTCTTCGGCTCTCCCCCAGCGGGAGCCCACGGGAGGCAAAGGGGGGCAGACCCTCGGATCGCAGGGCCAAACCTTTGGCGCCGCCGCCGGCGACGCTGCTGGGGAGCGTGCCGGAGGCCCGTCCAGAGGATCCTTCCGATGACCACCAACAAAGACTATAAGCGTATCGTGCGCGCCCGCATGGTCCGAACCGGCGAGTCCTATACTGCCGCACGGGCGCACCTCCAGGCTCAAGCGGATCCCGCACGGGCCGCCCTTCCCCGGGTCGCGGACCATGCCACCCTTGCCGGGATGAGTGACGCCGCCATCAAGGCCGGGACCGGCTGTGACTGGCGGAAGTGGGTCGAGGCCCTGGATTACAGGAAGGCCCACGAGTGGTCCCACCGCGAAATCGCCGCGTACGTCCGCGAGAAGTTCAGGCTCTCCAGCTGGTGGAGCCAGGGTGTCACCGTGGGTTACGAGCGCATCAAGGGGCTCCGGGCCATCGGCCAGCGCCGCGGCGGCGACTTCGATGCGAGCAAGAGCAAGACATTCAACGTCGCCCTGAGCCGCTTGTATAACGCGTTTGGCGACAAGCGGAACCGGAACAAGTGGCTCGGTCCCGTGGAGCTGACGGTGAAGACGGCCATCCGGGGCCGGTCCATGCGGATCACCTGGTCCGACGGCAAGCCGGTGGAGATGTCGTTCGTCGCCAAGGCGCCCGGCAAAAGCACGGTCACCGTCACCCACCACAGGTTGCCGGATCGCGCCGCGGTGGACCGGGTCCAGGCCGAGTGGGCGGCGAGGCTGGAAGCCCTCGGAGCACTGCTGTCGCGCTGAAGGCGCTCAGTGGGTGCCGGCCGGGGCGGGTTTCCTCGGCATCATCCCGTCCCGGTTGGCCAGGCTGTACACCGTCCAGGCCACGATAGTCGCGGCCTGCTGGAGGTCTTCGAGCACCAGCCGCTCGTAGGTATCCACGTGCGAGTGGTGGGAGCGGATCCCGTATTCCAGCGGATCCTGGATGAACTGAAACCCAGGAACTCCGGCGGCATCAAAGGAAAGATGATCAGTGCCGCCGGTGGGATGGAGCCGGCTGGCGACGAATCCCACGTCGCGGAAGGGCAGCAGTAGCTGGTCAAAGACCCGCACGGCTGCTTCGTTATGCTGGCCCCACACGCCGCGGATTCGTCCCGATCCGTTATCGATGTTCAGGTAGGCCGAGATTCGCGGCATCTCTGCCCGGTGCCGGCGCACCCACGCCCGGGAGCCGAGCAGGCCCTGTTCCTCGCCGCTCCAGAGGGCGATTCGCACCGTGCGCCGGAGCGGAAGGTCGAGGGACTTGAGAATACGCATGGCCTCCATCATGGCGAGCGACCCGGCGGCGTTGTCGGTCGCCCCGGTCCCGCTGTACCAGCTGTCGAAATGGGCGCCGATCATCACCACCTCGTCCCTGAGGTCGGTGCCGGGGATCTCGCCGATCACGGTGAACTCGCGCTGGTCGGGATTGGTCCACCGGTTCTGCACGTTCACCTCCAGCCGGGCGGCGACCCCGCGCTTGGCCAGCCGGTACAGCTGCCCGTACTGCTCGTGGGTCACCATCAGTGCCGGTGTCGGTTCGTAGGCGCTGTCCCTGGCCACCCGCCCATCGGGGTGGCCGCCGGTGCGGAGCAGGCCGTAGGTCCAGCCGGAGGGGATCAGCAGCATGGCCGGATGTTCCCGGCGGAGAAACCGGGTCACCGCCTGGTTGCGAGCCTGCGCTTCCCGGAAGCGGGCCTGCTGTTCCGGGTTCGCCTGGTTCCCGCCAGCCGGGGGTTCCGGCCGCTGGTTGCTCCAGGTGATGAGGGACTCAGCCGCGTGGCGCCGGGGACGGGAATCGAATTCAGGCCCGATCGGGTTCCAGGGCTGGGTCATCACGCAGGAGTTGCGGAGCTTCCCCGCATACTGGGCCAGGTCCGTGGTGTCCCGGATCTCCAGGAGGACGACGTCACAGGCGACGGTTCCCCGGGTACTGCCGCTCCATCCCATGGGCTCGGCCCGCAGCGGTTGTTCAAAGGGGGCCAGGAAACGCCCGTGGTAGCTGACCCGTTCCCAGCCCCGGCCAAAGGTCGAGTCCCACGGCTCCAGCGCCACGTTCGTCAGGCCCCAGCCGCGGAGTGCGGCCGCCGCCCATTCCTGGGCCCGTCGCATGCCGGAGGAGCCGGTGAGCCGGGGGCCGATGCCGTCGAGCAGCTGCTGCGCAAGAGTATCCACCCGGCTCCGGGTGAGTCCCTCGTCCCGGATCCGCTGGAGCACCGCGAGGTCCAGCCGCTCCTGTACCACCTGGGCCGGCAGGGCGGCGGTCCCGGCGGGCAGCGCCAGCATTGCCAATAGCAGGCCGCGCACGACGATTCGAGATACCATGGGGACGCTCCGTGTTGGGTAAGTGGCACCGGGCTGGCGGTGGTAAGGTAATATCCGGAGTAGGGAAATAAACCCGACCGCCATCCGTGGCATCCAAGCGGTTGACCCGTTGAAGATCATCTTCTCCTGCGCTGGAGTCGTGTCGTGACCCGAAGCGTCCTGCTGGCCCTGCTTTCAAGTGCGATTCCCCTCGCTGTCACGGCTCAGCAGCCTTTCGATCACTATGCCGAGGCCGTGGCGCTTCGGTACTCGGCCGGGCAGCCGGTGGTGAGTTATACCCTCCGCATTGACTCCACCGATCTTCGCTCCTGGTCCGTGGCGATGACTCTGCGGAACCTGCCTGACACCTTTCACCTGGCCATGGCCGCGCACCCGGAGTATGACGACCGGTTCTATCGTCAGGTCACGGACATCGCGGTCACTTCCTCGGAAGGAACCGGGTCGGTGGCACGGTCGGACAGTGCAGTGTGGCGAGTGGTGGCGCCCGGAGGAGCCGCGCTGGTCCGCTACCGTATCACCCTGCCAGCGCCCGCGACGCCTCCCCGCGGGGCCTGGCGGCCCTTTCTGACGCCGACCGGCGGTCTCACCGGCGGTCCCCACGCCTTCATGTACGTACTCGGCGGAGAACTGGCTCCGGCTCACGTGCGGCTCGATCTGCCTCGTTCGTGGGATGTGGCCACCGGCCTCGAGCCGACAGCGGATCCCCTGGTCTTTCATGCACCAACCGTGCACGTCCTGGTGGAATCTCCGCTGCTGGTCGGCCTCTTCAGCGAGTGGCATTTCATGGTGGACGCGGTGCCCCACCGGGTTGTGTACTGGCGGAGCCCCACCGGGACGCCATTTGACACCGTCGGCTTCGTCGAGGGCATTGAGCGGCTGACCCGCGAGGCAGTCGCTCTTTTCGGGCGCCCGCCGTACCGGGAGTTCACGTTCCTGTTTCAGGATGACGCCTACGGTGGCCTGGAGCATCCCAACTCGGTCACCCTGGGGGCGGAGAGCCGCCTGCTCGCCCGGGACCCCCTCGCCACGCTGGACGAAACCAGCCACGAGTTCTTTCATACCTGGAACCTGATGCGCATTCGTCCCGAGGAGTACCGGGACGTCTCCCACCAGACCCAGCCGCCCACGGCGGGACTCTGGTTCAGCGAGGGACTCACCATGTACTACGCGGACCTGCTGCTGCGGCGGACCGGCCTCCCGGTGCCCGGTACGGACCGGATCGAGCATCTGCAGGCGCTCATCACCCGGTATCTCGCCTCGCCCGGCAACTATCGCTTCTCGGCGGAGTCGTTGAGCCGGGTGGAATACAATGTGGGGCCGATAGCCCTGGGCGATTATACGGCCAGCACCCACCTGGTGGGCGAGCTGCTGGGCGGCATGCTCGACCTCGAGGTGAGACGGGCAACCGCCGGCGGCCGCTCCATGGACGATGTGATGCGGCTGATGCTGGCGCGGTCCGGCGGCCCCCGCGGGTTTAACGGGAAGGATGTGGAGGATGTGGTGGAGGAGGTCTGCGGCTGCGAGGTCTCGCCGTTCTTCGCGCAGCACGTGCGCGGGGGCGGATCGCCCATCGATTTCGATCGCTACCTCGCCGCGATCGGCATGCGGGTCGAAGTGAAGTGGGAGCCCGCGTTAGTGAACGGACTGCCCGAACCCGACCTCCGAATCTGGGCCTGGGAGCCGGAGGGGGAGACCGGTTTGCGGCTGATCGTCGGTCACCCCGAAACCTCCTGGACCCGCGCCGGGCTGCACAGTGGTGACCGGGTGATCTCGATCGACGGACGTCCGGTGCGGACCTGGCCCGAGTTCCGTGGTGCGCTGAGGCAGAGCCGGATCGGTGACACGCTCGCCTTCGAGATCCGGGGGGAGCGCGGGCCCCTTACCCGGCTGGTGACCGTCTCCGGTTACCAGCGTCCCGCCGTATCCCTCATTCAACTGGCCGAGGCCACCCCGGCCCAAATCGAATTGCGCAGGCGATGGCTCAGTGCCCGCTGAGGCCGGCGTTGCCTGGCCCCGTGACGCAGCATGCCCCGCTTGCTCAGGCAAGCGGGGCATGTTGTAGCCATCGCGCGAACCAGGTTCAGGTGGCGGGAACCAGGCCGACCTGCATCGAGAACCGGACCAGTCCCGCCAGGTCCCGGATACCGACCCGCTTCATCACCTGTGCCCGGTGGGTCTCGACGGTCTTCACGGACAAATTGAGACGTTCCGCGATCACCCGGGTCGATGAGCCAGACGAAAGCAACTGCAGGACCTCCATCTGGCGGTTGGACAGCTTGCGGAGGGGGGCCCGCTCTTCCAGCGCCTCCTGGATGGCCGGCCGGAGGCGGGCCATGTCGCCGACGCTGATAAAATCGGCGGCCCCCGCCTTCAGGGCCTCAATGGCGGAGGCGTTGCAGTCCCGGGCCACAATCAGGAAGGGACTGCCGGGCCGCCGCCGCTGCGCCATGCTGAGCGCTTCCAGGAGCGGCGGTTCGCCCTCCGGCGTGGCGAGAATGACGTGAGGCGCGAAGGCCTCCAGCGCGCCCTGGTACGCCGCGGCGGAATCCGCCCGGCGCACAACCCAGGGCTCTTCACCTTCTTCCAGGACGCGGAGAACCTCCTCGGCAATCCCGTCACTATTGGCGAGCAGGACTCTGAGGTCCCGCGAGGCGTCGTTTGGCATGGCTCAACATGGAGCACTGCAGGTCCGGGAACCGTGATGTTGGCTACATTTCGTGGAAGGTTTTACCCCAAAAAGTGTGATCTATGTTGCGTTGGAGTGGCTTAGGCGCCTGTTTGGCCATGTTGACCGCCGGCTGCGGCGCGGGGCTGACACCGCCCGGACCAGTCGGGGAGACCCCCTGCTACGTGGCTGGGGAAGCCGGCTTTCGGGATACGGTCACCATCGCCTTCACCGACGTATTGCATCCCGCCCACCAGCCCGTTCCCCTGAACGACGCCGAACGCCTGCTCTTTCGGCACCAGTACGCCACCTTGATCCGGCTGGACTGCCAGGGCCGGGCCACACCGGATGCGGCCGTCACCTGGTCGCGCGACTCCACGGGGTACTCCTGGTCGTTCACCCTCGACAGCCTGGCACTGTCCGGTGGGGCGCCGCGTAATGCCGCCGATATGGTGACGGGATGGGACAGCCGCAGGACCGAAGGGCTCTGGCCCTGGCGCAGGATCCTATCGGTGCGGGCTACCGGACGGTACTCGATTGAGATCCGGCTCGATAGCATCTTCGGGACAGTGCCGGAGGTTTTCGCCGACCTTGCCCTGGCCATTCACCACCCCGCGCCGCCCGGCCGCACGCCGCCGCCATCCGGCCGGTTTCGCGAGTTCCTCCACGCCCGACCCACCACCGGTCCGATCCTGGATCTGATCCTCCTGGTGCCCGCCGATACCCCGGCCCGTTCGCCGGTGCTCCGGTTTCAGGGCCTTCGGCGCGGACTCGATCCCCGTGATCTCCTGGACCTGCCGGCCGTGGGCGCGCTCCGGCCCGCCGATTTCGTGATCACCCGGGATGCCGATGCCGTGGCCTATGCCGGTGCTCGCGCCGGGTTCCGGACCATCCCGCTGGCGTGGGACCGGTCCTACCTGCTCGTCTCCCCTCTCGCCCTGGACGCCCTGGACGGTATCGAGAGCCCGGACTTCCGGGAGTCGCTTGCCCGGGAGACGCTGCGCGACGAGGCCCGGCCGCCGGCGCCCCCGTTTACGTGGAATAGCCAGGACTGCAGCACCCGGCCGCTCCGTCCCATGGGCCGACTGTCCCAGGTTGTTTACCCGCTCGACGATGACGTGGCTCGGCAACTGGCCGAACGGCTGGTCGCTCTCCGCTTTCCCGCCTACCGGGCGCTAGGCCTGTTGCCCGATCCGTTGGCGGCGTCACTCGCCGCCGGTGAGGCGGCGCTGTACGTGGTCCCCGTGAACCGCACCCCCGCGGCGGGTTGTCACGGATTCCCGGCATCGCCCGCCGGGTCCAGGGTGATTCCGCTGGTGGATTCCCGGGCCCATGCCATCGTTCGCGACGGCGTCCCTCCCTTCTATATCGAAGCGGATGGATCGGTGCGATTCCCGGTTGCCCCATGACCTTCCGCACCCGGGTCGCCCTGGCCGTCGCCGTCGGGTCGTTGCTGCCTCTCGTCCTTCTCGCCGTGGGCGTCCGGCGCGAGATGACCTCCCGGCTGGAACGCCAGGCCGAGCTGGAGGTGCGTCGCCAGGCGGGGGAGATCGGCCGCCGACTGGCCTCCCAACACTCCGCCACGAGCGAACAACTGCGGCGGCTGGCGATAGCCCTGGCTGACGACAACCGCTTCCGGCTTGCGATCGCCGCCGATCCGGCCGACGCGTGGATCCGCGATTGGGCCTCCCGGGCGATGGAGCCGGCCGGTCTGGCGGTGCTCGAGCTGCAGGACAGCGCCGGCCGGGTCCTGAGTTCGGGGCACTTCCGGAACGAGTTCGGGCTGGACCATCGCGGGTTGGTCACGGCGCTGACCACGACCGGCACGCCGCCGGTCCTGATTCGGGCCAGCACACCCAACGGCCCGGTTGAGGTGCTCGGCGTGGCCCACCGGTTCATGGTCGCCGGCCGGAGCTACCTGCTCCTGGGGGGCCGGGGACTGGATCTTGCGCCGGGGGGAGACGGATCGGATGTCGCGGCCACTCTGCAGCTTGAAGCGCCACCGCCCGCGCCGACCCCCGCCGTGGTGGCGCGGTTTCCGTTGCGGCTGGTGGCCAGCGCCGAGCCGCATGCTATCCGCGATGTGGCGGTCGTCCTGACCCGGGACCTTTCATCGCTTGCCGAGCTTCGCCGGGGCGTGGATCGCTGGTTTCTGATCGCCGCCGCCGTGCTGGTTGCCCTGGCGATCCTGCTCTCGCTCTGGTTGTCCGACCGGGTGACCCGGCCCATCGCCGAACTGGCGGCCCGGACCTCCCACGTCGATCTGGACCGGCTTGACCAGACTTTTTCGACGGGCCGGGATGATGAGATTGGTGGCCTGGCCAAACTGCTCGATGCCATGACCGCCCGGCTGCGGGCCAGCGCCGCCCGGCTGCGCGAATCCGAGCGGCGCGCCATCACCGGCGACCTGGCCCGGCAGGTCAATCACGACATAAAGAACGGGCTGGCACCCATCCGGCATGTGCTGCGGCACCTGGGCCAGGTGGCCCGGGAGCAGCCGGACCGGCTGGCCGCCGTGTACCGGGAACGGCAGGGAACTCTGGATTCGAGCACTGAGTACCTGGAGAACCTGAGCCGCAATTATGCCAGGCTGTCGCCTGCCGCCGGGGAGGGGACCGCCGATGTCCGCCAGCTGTTGGCGGAGATGGCAACAGCTCATGGGCAGGACGGGGTCGCGGTGCAGGTGCTGGCCGGGCCTGCCAACCTGGAGGCGGGGGCCGATCCGGTTATTCTCAGGCGCATCATGGAGAATCTGTGCCGGAACGCGGTGGAGGCCGCCCGGGAAACCGGCGGAAGGGTCACTTTGCAGGCCGAGTCCCCTCATGCAGGCTCCCTGCGCCTTACCGTGGAGGATGACGGTCCGGGCATGACCGAAGCGCAACTCAGCCGGGCCTTCGACGATTTCTACACGACCCGGGCCGGCGGAACCGGCCTGGGGCTCTCCGTGGTCCGGCGGCTGGTGGCCGACCTCGGCGGTTCGCTCCGGGTGGAAACCGCTCCCGGCCGCGGCAGCCGCTTCATCGTCGAACTGCCGGCGGTGCCGGCATGAGCCGGATTCTCCTGGTGGACGATATGGCGGCAATGGCCGACCAGTATGCCTACGACCTGCGTCGGCTGGGGGGCCACGAGACCCTGGTGGCCACCAATGGCCCCGCGGCGCTGGCGGCGATCGACCGGGAGAGCGTGGACTGCGTCATACTCGACCTGGAAATGCCGGGGATGGACGGGTACGAGGTGCTCCAGGCGCTCGAGCACCGGGGAGTGGAAATCCCGGTCATCGTCTATACCGGGACCGGTGATTACGATCGCTGCATCCGGGCCATCCAGCTGGGCGCCGCCGGGTTCATCGACAAGGCGGAGCCGATGGAGCGGGTGGCCCGCGAGGTAGCCAACGCGATTGAGCGCTACCGGCTGCGGCGGGAAGTCCGTGCCCTGCAGCATCGGCTGGGGGAGTCGCACCTGGCCGGCGGAAGTCCCGCCATGGTGGCGTTGCGCGAAGCGATCCGCCGAGTCGCTCCCATCCCCAGCACCGTGCTGGTCACCGGCGAAAGCGGGTCCGGCAAGGAGCTGGTCGCGCGCGAACTGCATCGGCTGAGTGCTCATCCCGGGGGACCGTTCATCGCCATCAACTGCGCCGCCCTGCCCGAGAACCTGGTCGAGAGCGAACTCTTCGGCCACGAGCGCGGCGCCTTCACCGGCGCCATCGGGACCCGCAAGGGCGCCTTCGAGGAGTCGAACGGCGGCACTCTCTTCCTGGACGAAATCGGGGAGCTTCCGCCTCCGGTGCAGGCCAAGCTGCTCCGGGTGCTGGAAGAGCGGTCGGTCACCCGGGTCGGGAGCCATCGCGCGTTGCCGGTGGATGCCCGGGTCGTAGGTGCGACCAACCGGGACTTGGACGCCGCTGTCGCCACGGGGACGTTCCGGGAGGACCTGCTCTACCGTATCAACGTGCACCACATCCGGGTGCCACCGCTCCGGGAGCGGCGGGAAGACATCGTCCCGCTGGCGGAAATGTTCCTGGCCGATGTCGCCGGCCGGTTCCGCATGCTTCCCCGTAAGCTCTCCGGTGAAGTCCGGGAAGCGCTGGTGGCGGCGGACTGGGCTCGCAACAATGTCCGGGAACTGCGCAACGTGATCGAGCGGATGGTGGTCGCGGCCGACGGCGAAATGCTGCGGAGCGAGCACCTGCCTGCCGAACTGCGGCCCGGGTCGGATACCGAGAAGAACAGCGCCCCTTCCACGTACCAGGAACAGAAGGCCGACGCGGAACACAAGATCGTGCTGGGTGCGCTGGAGCGGAACCAGTGGCACGTGACCAATACCGCCATGGCGCTGGGACTGGCCGACCACGCCAGTCTCCTCAAGATCATGCGGCGGCTCGGCATCCGCCGGGAGTAACACCGGTCCATCGGGACACTCTTCCCAATCTCTCCTCGTGTCCCGGTGGACACGGACGCCTCGATCCCGCCGCGAGCATCTAACCCGACACTCCTTACGTCACAATCACTTACCTCGCTCGGCCCCGGGGCGCATTTCGTGGCCGTTCGCTTGCCTTTCCCTGGTGGCGTCACCGCGGCGAGCCCGTTCGCCGCACCATCGCGCCCAAGGCGCCCACCAGGAGGAAAACATGACCCGCACCGTCATCACCACGCATCGGTTCCCGCGTACCGCGCTCGCGCTGGGCGCGCTGCTCCTCGCCGCCTGTGGCGAGAAGCCGCCGGCTGGAACCGCTACCGCCGGCGCCGAAACTCCGGCGGCGACCATCATCAATGCCAGCGTCACCACGCGCGAGCCGGCGCCCCTGCCCACCGCGGCCGGCCCGGTCATGCCGGCGTCATTCGCCGATGCCGAATCGGTGTATCGCGCCGGAGACTATGCCGCCGCCCGGCGGTTCTTTCAGTCCTATGTCGAGGCCCGGCCCGAGAACCCCTGGGGCCATTACATGCTGGGGCTCTCCGCGTGGAAGAGCGGGGACCTGCCGCAGGCCGAAGCCGCCTTTGAGCGGGCCATCACCCTGGATTCGACTCAGATCAAGAGCTACCTGAACGGGGCCCGGGTGCTCCTGGACCTGGGGCGGAACCACGAGGCGCTGGAACGGGCCGAGCAGGCCCGCCGGCTGGATGCTGGAAACGCCGAGACACTCAGACTCATCGCCCGGGCCCGGCACGCGATGGGGCAGGCCGATGCCGCGATCGAGGCGTATCGCGGGGCCATTCTGCTGGACGACCGCGACGTGTGGGCCATGAACAACCTGGGTGTCCTGTATCTCGATCGGGGCGAGCCGGACCTGGCGCTGGCACCCCTCGCGAGGGCCGTACAGCTCCGGAACACCGCACCTGTCTTCCAGAACAACCTGGGCATCGCACTGGAACGCAGCGGCCATGTCGCCGCGGCCCGGTCGGCCTACGAGGCAGCGATCCGCGCCGACAGCAGCTATGCCAAGGCCATCACCAGCCTTGCCCGGGTGAATGGCCTGGTTGCCGACCCCGCAGACCTCGTGGATCTCGATGAGCTGGCCCAGGTATTTCGGATGCAGGTGGGGATGTGGCGGGATAACGCCGCCCTGGGGGGTGAACCGGCTCTCGATTCGCTGATCAAGGCGGACACCCTGACCGGAGCCGGTCCCGAGGGGGATCGGTAGGGACTGACAAGCGACAGCACGAAGCCCCGGCGAGCCGCCGGGGCTTTTCTGCCACCAATCCACCTCACATCGACCCCCGGACCCCTCAAGCTCACTTCGTCTTCTTCACGATCCCTTCCAGCACCTCTTTCGCCAGGCCCTTGTCCCACACCACCATGTCCTCGCTGGCGACGACCTCGACCCGGGTACCTTCACCTTCGGTGCGGAGGGTGACCTGGATGTTCTTGTCACCGCGCTTTCCGTTCAGTTGCCGTTCCTCGCTGCTGCCCGTCTGCTCGCTGGTGATTTTCTCCTCGCTGATGCCCATTTCCCGGAAGGTCTGCTGCGCGGCCGCCATGGCCCGGTCGATGGGGGTCGCCACCAGGGATTCGGCGCCCCGGTCGGACAGATAGATGCCGGCACCCAGGCCGGCCCCCGCAGCGGCGAGGCAACCACCGGTGGTCGTGACAACCAGCGCCAGCAGGACAGTTCTCAGGTGTCGGGACATATCGGCTCCTCCACGGTCAGGTCCATGGCAAAACGCTCCCGACACGGTGGCGCTCCGGCCACCTGGCAGCCGTGACCTGTCTCACGAGTCTACTGCAGTACCGGCAGGACGATGCGGGAAGGGCGCCGGCGATCGTGGTAGATCGAAATCCGGGCGGACTGCGTGTTGTCGGAGAACACTTCCGAGTCGCCGCTGTGGAGGTTCCGCGAGAACCACGGATAGAAGGTCGTGGAAACCTGGATTCGGATCCGGTGACCCCGTCGGAACAAGTTGCCGGTCAGCATGTTGTCCAACGTCAATCGGTAGATACGCCCGGGGACCAGTGGTGCCGGTTCCATGGTTTGGGTGCGAGAGCTGGCCCGGATCACGTCCAGGCCCGGGTGCATGAGGTTCCACGCAGTGCCGTCCGGCGCAACATCCTGGACCCTGACCCAGAGGTCGGTATCCCGCCCGTCGACGGCCAGGTAGATCTCCGCCGATATGGCGCCAACTACCCTGAGTTCCTGGTCCAGTGGCGGAGTCTCGAAGGTCAGGACATCCTCCCGACCCGCCAGCGCCCGGTAGTCGTGGGCCCCCGGGGATTCGGCATGGGGATCGATGACCGGGGCTGCGGGATCCGACTCGAAGACACTGAACTCCTCCTCCTCCGGGTTGCGGGCCGGCAGGAGGCGTCCCAGGGCGGAACTGGTATCCCGGCCCGCGAGGTACAACGGATGCGGTTGGATGCCCGGCAGGGGCCAGCGGTCCGACTCGATCCAGCGATTCTCGCCCATGACGTATACCCGGACCCGGGGCTCGGTCCTGACCCCGTTGTCCAGCCCTTTGAGGTGATGGTCCATCCACCGGAGCACCAGCTCGTCGTAGTCCCGGGCAGCCTGGTCGCCCACCTCACGCTCTCCCACCGCAGTCCGGCCTACGGCATCGACCCCATGGGACCAGGGGCCCAGCACCAGGCTGGCCCTGGGCGCCCGTCCCGCGCGGGCGGCAAGGAGGCCTCGAAAGTTGCGGATCGCGCCCGATGGCCCGTAGGCCTCATCATGCCAGCCGGACAGATTCAGCACCGCGGCCTGGGTGCGCCGGTACTTGCCGGTAAGATCGGCCCAGTTCCACCACGGGTCGGCGGCCGGATGATTGAGCCATTCGTAGTACCAGGGCGCCACCTGCTTGAGAGCGGGCAAGCCGCGGAGCGGAAGGTATCCGTGCAGCCGGTCTTTGACCGCCTGCCACTCGGCGGCGGCAGCCTGGTAGGTTTGCGGACCGGGCAAGCCGTTCCGGACCCGGATGTCGGGCGCGATGTTGAACCAGATCCACCCGATCCAGGAGAGATCCCAGACGCCGCCGGAGGTGAAAAACGTCCGCGGGGTGGCGAAGGTCATGGCCGGCGCCATGGCGCGGAGGTGAGGTGGGCTTTCTACCGCGGCGAGCCATTGGACGGCACCGGGGTAGGACAGGCCAAAGGTACCCACCTGGCCGTTGGACCAGGGCCGGGCCGCGGCCCATTCAATGGTGTCATAACCGTCGCGACCCTCCTGGTGGTAAGCGTTGAATTCGCCGCCCGACCCATAGCGGCCGCGGACGTCCTGGACGAGGACGGCGTACCCGCGATCCACCGCTTTCCGGAAGATGGTATACTCTTCGACCGCTGAGCGGCGCCCGTACGGCGTCCGGTAGACCAGGACCGGCCAGGGACCCTCTCCCGGTGGGCGGAGCAGATCGGCCTTGAGGATCACGCTGTCTCGCATGGGAATGGCAAGATCGCGATCCGTGACCAGCGGCGCGGAATCCTGGGCCCGGAGCACGCCCGAGATTGCCGCAACGAGAGGAAACCAGCGAAGGAGGCGCATGCCGATAATATGCACCGGGTCCCCATGACGTCCGCAACCGTGGCCCTGCTGGGAGTGGCGTACGACCAGGCGTCTTCGTTTCAGCGGGGGGCGGCTGCCGGGCCGGCGGCGATCCGGGCTGCGCTGCACTCCGGGAGCACCAACCTATGGTCGGAATCGCTCCTCGATCTGGGACGCCCGGGCGTGCTGATCGACGCCGGCGACATCACTCCCGCCCGGGCGGCGGCCCGGGACGAGATCCAAAGCGCGGTGGCCGCCGTCCTGGAGCGCGGACAGGCTCCGCTTATCCTGGGAGGAGACCATTCGATCACCTATCCGGCGGTGCGGGCGTTCCGCGGCCGGGCGCCTTTCGCGCTTCTCCACTTCGATGCTCACCCCGATCTCTATCCTGACTACATGGGCGACCGCTATTCGCATGCCTCGCCATTTGCCCGGCTAATGGAGGAGGGACTCGCGGCCGAGCTGGTGCAGGTGGGAGTGCGGACGATGAACGGCATCCAGGCCGAGCAGGCGGCGCGGTTCGGGGCGCAGGAAATCGGGCCCGACCAATGGGCGGCCGGCTGGCGGTTCAGCTCCGCGCTACCGGTCTATCTGTCAATCGACCTGGATGTTCTGGACCCCGCCTTCGCGCCCGGCGTGGCTCATCCCGAGCCGGGCGGTTGCTCCACCCGGCAGCTGCTCTCCACGCTGCAGGCCATCCCGAATCGGGTCATCGGAGCGGATATCGTCGAATTGAACCCCGCGAACGATCCTGCCGGGCTGACCGCGAGGGTCGCCGCGAAACTGGTCAAGGAAGTTGCCGCGATGATGCTACGGGTGACGGTCTGATTCAGCGGACTCGGAGGAGGGCCAGGTCGGTCCGGGAGACGGAGAGGGGCTGACCTTCGGGAGCGGTGTAGGCAATCTGGGTGGGGCCGCTGACCTCGACTTCCAGGTAACGGGCATCGAGTTCTTCCAGCATCAGCGTGGAAACCCCTCCGCCGGCCGATACATGGGCATCCACGAGCACGCTCGCCGGAAAGAACCGGCGCAGGTCCCACATGGGGTCCTGGATGGCCGGGCTGGCGCCCGGCAGTTCGTCGGCGTACCAGGAAAGCAGCCATTCGCCCACCACCTGGTTGGGGGAGCGGCGCTGCCCGGTCAGGTCGTTGGAGATCTGGGTGAAGGTCCGCCGCGCCGGCAACGAGGAAAAACGCTCCAGCACCGCGGCCTGCGGCTGTCCGGATTCCACCGCCCGGGCGATCAGGCTGCTGACCATGCGGCAGGCCATCGGGTAGTCGATCGCACCGGCGACGGACCGGGGGCGGGCCGGGACGTCCGCCAGCCCGCACATGGAAAACAGGCGGGCCCCCTTGGCGGTCATCAGATGCGGAGAATTCCCCAGGTTGCTCGTGAAGGGCCGGGGCGCTCCCTGCATCGTCCACAGGTGCCGCATGACATCGGCGTAGCCTTCGACGGTCCATTCCTTTCGCCGGGCCGACTGGTCCGGGCTGCGCTGAAACCAGAAGTCGGCCAGGTGCGCGGTCTCGTGGGCCGCGGTGCTGAGCATGCGTGCTTCCCGGGCCGCCGTAGGGCGGAACAGCGCGGTGCCATCGAGCCAGATGAAGTCGTTGCGCGCGGGGCGGTTGCCGCACAAGTGCCCGGTTTCCCAGGATGGATACGCGAAGCCGCGGGCGTTGGCCGCGCTGGAGTCGGTGACCAGCACCGGGATACGGCTGGAACGGTGCCAGCCGGGAAGCGCCTCCGTGAAAAACGGGGTGACCATTGTTTCGTACTCGTCCAGGAAGGCCAGGAGGCGTTCCTTGACCGCCGGGTTTCGGCGAGCCCGTACCAGGGTAGGCGCGTCGACGAAGACCATCAGGTGGGCCGAGCTGCCGACGGCCTTCCAGTATTCGGGCCTGCGGCCCGGCCCGTGCAGCCCCAGGAAGCGGCCGTTCTTGGCCCGGGCGGTGGCCAGGAGCAGCGAATCACCGATGACGGGCGAGGCCGAACATGGAGTGGCCCCGGGCAGCACCGAATCCCAGGGTGCCCGCTCGAGGTAATTGACCGCCGGCAGGTAGGAAAGCTCGTACTGTTCAGGGTCCGGCCGCTCCACCAGGCGGGAGGGCCGCTTGGGGAGGGACCGCGGGCCCGCCACCTGACGGCCAAGGAGCCGGTGTTCCGGCTGAATCGTCACCTGGGCGCGGACCGTGTCGGTTTTCCGGGCCAGACGGTCGTCCTGTTCCCACGAAAACGGCATCGCGACATAAAGGCCGGTATCGGCGACCTCGACCGCGCAGCCGCGCGCGACGGCGTCGGTTGCAAGGACGTGCTCGCCCGGTGCGAGCGAAACCCGGAAGGGCACGGCCGCCGCCGGCAAGACCACCTGAGTCCGTTGCCGGCCCCGGCGAAGCTCGACGTCAAAGGAGACTCCGGACCGGAGGCAGGGCGTAAAGAGGGCCGACGGCAGTTCCACGGCAAGGCTGGTGTCGCTGGCCTGCCGAGTGGGGGCCCGGAAGCCTCCCACCCGCACCTGGATGCCCGCGAGGTCCACCCCCGAAAAGCGAAGAACCTGACCCGGCGCGAGCACCGAATCCATGGGCGTGACGCGCAGGCTCACCGGTCCGACCAGCCCCTCGTCCGCCCGGCATGCGAGCAGCACGAACACCGCAAGGGCCAGAACGATCAGGCCTCGCGCCGTGCTGAGGTTGACATGGGCGGGTGTTGCGGGCCGCATGGGCCTTCCCTCCGGCTGGAAACTAGTGACTACCCGTAGGTATAGATGCAAAAGCAGGACCTGCGGTTACTGCCCCCTGGAGCGGGCCGCCCCGGCCTCCCCGGCCAGGATTGTCTGCTCCGCCGGACTACCAGCCGTCCGGAAAGGTGACATCGATGGCCATCGCGATCGCGACCAACTCGCGTGCCGCCCCGGCATAGGGAAGCAGCGATCCCATGCTCCCTTTCGAAAGGCGAAGTTTCCCGCTCATTACCGCAGTCAGCGGAGCCATCGTCCCCCCGAGCAGTTCGCGCCATACCGGGGCAGTTCCGGTCAGGACGTAGCGGGCGTTTTCCCGGTCCAGGGGAGTGGCCGCCCGGGCCTGGCGACACTCTCCGTGCCAAAGGTCGAGGTAGACCGCCCGCTCGTCGGCGGTGCTCGAGCCATCCCGGGCCATGACCAGGGCGACACCTCCCTCCCATGTACTCGCTGCGGCCCGGTACGCCTGGCTCTGGTTCAGCCGGGTGCACCATTGGTTGGCCCATTCCGCGGAAAATGCTTCGCTTGCCATGATCCTAGTCAGGGTATGTTGACCGTGAATGGTGACTTACAATTTTTGTCCAGTGAGTCAGTGTCCACCTGACCTGTTGGTCAATCGGCGCAAGGAGCCCGGTACCAGGGGCTGCTTTCGCCGTCTATTCCCAAGAACGTGATGCACATCACTGCCCACCCCCACGAGCGAAGGACATCTTGCCCATCCTACGGGACCCGACGATCGCGGTCCCGGTCAAGCGGTTCTGGCCTATTGCCGAGTGTGGTAGGGTTGCCGTACCGCATCAAACCTGTCAGGGAGGTTATCGGATGTTTTCTCATCGCTCTCACTCCGGCCGGGTCGCGCTCGCTGGTTTAGTTGCGGCCTTCAGCGTTGTCGGCTGTGCCCGGGTCACCCCGGACCAGTTGCAGACCGAGTTGACCACCATTCGTTCGGAAATCGCCTCCGGAGACAGCGCGTTGAGCGGGCGTATCACCGCGACGGATCAGCGGGTGAATGCCATGCAGACCCGGCTCGACTCCCTGGAGCGCGACCTGCAGGCTCTGCGCAGCGAGTTTAACGCCAGCATCCAGCGAATGGAAACCGCCGTGCGGTTCAATGTACCCGTACACTTCGATTTTGACGATGCGACCCTTCGCGAAGCCGACCGGCCGATGCTGGACCGCTTTGCCCAGATCACCCAGAAGTACTTCACCGACGCGACCATCACCATCGAAGGCTTCACCGACCCGGCTGGCGATGCCAGCTACAACCTGGCCCTCGGCATGGACCGGGCCGAGGCCGTGCGTGACTATCTCGCCTCGGCGAGCGGTCTGACCGGCGACCGGGTCAAGGCCGTGAGCTATGGCGAGGCGCGGAACCGGCAGGTTGTTCCGGGGGCGCAGGGCCCCGGCCAGGCCGGGATGGAGAACCGCCGGGTGGCCCTGGTCATCGACTATGCGGGCACCGGCACCACCCCGACCACCACCGCCAGCGCAAACTAGCCGCCCCGCGGTTCCTCCAGAAAGCGCCGGGTTCTCCCGGCGCTTTTTGTTTGCCGTTACCTTGGGGCCATGCCCCTTCGGCGCCCCCGTCCGCTTTTTCTCGCGCTCCTCCTCATGGCCCTGATGCTGGCCGTCGCCTGGTGGCGGGCCGGCCGGGAGCGGCAGATTGACTCCATCGACCTGCCTGCCGGTTTCACTATCGATTTCTTCGCGGACAGCGTGCCCGGGGCCCGCTCACTCGCACTGGGCGAAGGGGGAACCGTCTTTGTGGGTTCCCGGGACGCCGGGAAGGTCTACGCCCTGGTGGACGGGGACCAGGACGGCCGGGCCGACGAGATGGTGATCGTGGCGACGGGACTCCACAGTCCCAATGGGGTCGCCGTTCACCAGGGGGCGCTCTACGTGGCCGAGATCAGCCGCATTCTCCGCTTCGACAGCATCGAGACCCGGCCCGGGGCGCGGCCTCCGCCGGACACCGTGTTCAGCGCGCTCCCCGGGGAGGAACACCACGGCTGGAAGTTCATCCGCTTCGGCCCCGATGGCCGTCTGTACATCCCGGTGGGCGCGCCCTGTAACACCTGCCTTCCGGATGACTCCATCTATGCCAGCATCCTCAGCATCCGGCCCGATGGCAGCGACCTCCGCTGGGAAGCCAGGGGGATCCGGAATACCGTGGGATTCGACTGGCACCCCATCACTGGCGAACTCTGGTTCACCGACAACGGGCGCGACTGGATGGGCGAGAACGAGCCGCCGGACGAACTGAATCGCCGCCCCTCGAGAGGCGGCCACTTTGGGTTCCCCCATTGTTACGGCCGGGCTATCCAGGACCCCGATTACCGGCAACGGTCCTGCCCGGAACTGATCCCCGCCACGGTGGAGCTGGGACCGCACGTCGCCGCTCTCGGTATGCGGTTCTACACCGGCGCCATGTTCCCGGCGGAGTACCGGAACCAGGCCTTCATTGCCGAGCATGGCTCCTGGAACCGGCTGCTGGCGAGCGGGTATCGGGTCACCCTGGTCCGGGAGCGAAACGGGACGTACGAGTACGAGGTCTTTGCCAGCGGCTGGGAGCGGCTTAACCGGGCGTGGGGCAGGCCGGTGGACGTGCTGGTGATGCCGGACGGCGCCCTGCTGGTGTCGGACGACCGCGCGAACGCGGTGTACCGCATCTCCTACCGCTAGCCCCGGACGGTCATGCCGGACCCGGCCCACCCACCCTCATTCGGCGAAGCATTCCGCTTCTGGCTCCGGCTGGGGTTCATCAGCTTCGGCGGGCCGGCCGGCCAGATCGCGATCATGCACCGCGAGCTGGTGGACGAGCGGCAGTGGATTTCGGAGCCTCGGTTCCTGCACGCGCTCAATTTCTGCATGTTCCTCCCCGGCCCCGAGGCCTGCCAGCTGGCCATTTACATCGGGTGGCTGTTCCACGGGACCCGGGGCGGCATCACCGCCGGAGTTCTGTTCGTGCTTCCGTCGGTCGTCATTCTCTGGGGGCTGAGCCTCCTCTATGCATCGCTCGCCGGCCTGGGCTGGGTGGTGGCGGTATTCTACGGGCTCAAAGCAGCCGTCGTTGCGATCGTGGCCCATGCCATGGTGCGCATCGGACGGCGCGCGCTCCGGAACCTGCCCCTTGCCCTGATCGCGGTCCTCGCCTTTGTCGCGCTCTATTTCCTGAACCTCCCGTTTCCCCTCGTCATCCTGGCCGCGGGGGTGGTTGGTTTCGCGGGTGGCACCATTCGTCCTGATGCCTTTGCGCCGACGGGCGGCGACGGGCACCCGTCTCCCTACACGTTTCGCGACTTGGCCGGGCCAGCGCCGACGGGTCGGTCAATCCGGGTGGCACTGGTCTGCCTTTTCCTCTGGTGGCTGCCGGTCCTGGCTGCGGTCTTATGGCTCGGCAGCGGCAGCGTGCTGGTGGGCGAGGCGCTGTTCTTCAGCAAGGCGGCGATGGTGACCTTTGGCGGGGCCTACGCCGTCCTCCCCTACGTTGCCCAGCACGCGGTAGAACGGGCCGGCTGGCTCTCCGCCCCGGAGATGGTGGATGGGCTGGGGCTCGCCGAAACTACCCCGGGGCCGCTGATCATGGTGGTGCTGTTTGTGGGGTTCATGGCGGGATGGCATCACCCAGAGCCGCTCTCGCCACTGGGCATGGCCACCGCGGGAGCGCTGTTGACCACCTGGGTCACGTTCGTTCCCTGCTTCATGTGGATCTTCCTCGGAGCTCCCTACGTGGAGCGGCTCTACGGCAACCGGAAGCTGGGGAGCATACTCGCGGCTATCACGGCGGCGGTCGTAGGGGTCATCGCCAACCTGTCGGTGTGGTTCGCCGGGCATGTGGTGTTTCCGGCCGGCCGGCTGGACCCCTTCGCGCTGGGGCTCGGCATCATCGTCCTGGCGGGCCTGTTGCGTTGGAAATGGAAGGTGGTGCCGGTGGTAGGAGGCGCGGCACTGGCCGGGTGGGGGTACTGGCTGATCAGGTAAAGGGGCCTCACCGGTATCACGAAGGGAACGAAGAAATGATTGTCCCTCCGGGGGGCCTGCCTACTGCGCTGGCTTGTAGATCCGGAGCCGGGGGTTGCCGCCCAACCCGACGAAAGTCAGGCCGAGGGTGGCCAGATCGTCCGGGGTCAGGCTGCTCAGGGTCTCCTGGTCCAGAAAGCCGCTTCGCCGGGCGCATGGCTCACAGATCCCGTGGGACACCCCGGATCCTTCCGGGCTCCCTTCGAGAGTCTCGCCACACCAGGCGCAGCGCAAAAGCAACGGCATCAACAACCTCGTCCCCGCCGAGGCCACGGTTATTCCCCCCTATGGGGGATCGCCGAATCCCCGGGGCGGGTGACCTCGGGAACCGGGGTGCGAAGGGGCATTTCGCATGCCATTCCGGGCGGGGCCTCGACGCGTCAGGGGGTCGGCAGGGTGGGCCACTGCTGGGTAACGCAATGAATGGCGCCCAGGCCCCAGACCAGGTCGGTGCAATCGATCCCAACCACGCGGCGTCCCGGGAAGAGGTCCTGTAACGCCTGCCGGGCGACTTCGTCCCCCGGGGAGCGGTAGGTGGGAAGGAGGACCACCTTGTTGGCGATGTAGAAGTTGGCGTAACTGGCGGGGAGGCGCTGGTCTCCCTGGTAAAGCGGGTTCGGCATCGGCAACGTCACCACCCGGAGCGGCCGGCCGTTCTGGTCCTTCATGGACGACAACCGCTGGAGATTCTCCTGCAGCGGGGCGTAGTTGGCATCGGTCGGGTCCGGTTCCACGACGGTGACGACGGTGCGGGCATCGGTAAAGCGGGACAGGTCGTCCACATGTCCGTCGGTGTCATCTCCTTCGATACCGTCCCCCAGCCACAGAATGTGGCGTACTCCCAGGTAGTCCTTCAAGTACTGTTCGATCTGCCCGCGGGACAGGTCCGGGTTGCGGTTGGGATTGAGCAGGCACGCCTCGGTCGTGAGCAGGGTGCCCGCACCGTTGAGGTCGATCGACCCTCCCTCCATGATGATCCCCGGATGAAAGACCGGGATCCCGAACTCGGCGCCGATCCGGCTGGGAATCACGTCGTCGAGATCATAGGGCGGATACTTGTTCCCCCAGGCATTGTATCCCCAGTCCACGATCGCCTCTTCGGCCTTCTCCTCCCCCCGGCGCTGGACGAAGATGGGCCCGTGGTCCCGGCACCAGGCGTCGTTTGTGGGGTTATGGTGAAAGAAAACCCGGTCCTTCGGGATCTCCGGGTGCTGGAGGAAGCTCCGTGCCGCAGCCTCCTCTTCGGGGCCGGCCACGTTGATGTGGACTTCCTCGTGGGGCGCCAGGTGACGGACCATTTCACCGAAAATGGCGGGCACCGGACCAAAGCGGCCCGGCCAGCTGGCTTCCTTGTGGGGCCATGAGAGCCAGGTACCCCGGTGAGGCGCCCATTCAGCCGGCATGCTGAAGCCGGCTGGGCGCTTCGCATCGGCTTGGCCGGTCATTGCCGATTGCCGATCAAAGATTGCCGATCTGCCTGCGGTGCGCTCTCGGCGGTCCGATGGCTGGCCACGAAGATCGAAATCAGCTCCTCAGTCTCATCCCGAAGGTCTAGCACCATTCTTCTGTTCTATCCTCGATTGTGCTTTGAGCAGGTCACGCCAGAACTGGGTTTCGTCGCACTCCTCGATGACAATACCCGGCGACTAACTCCTTCCTGGAGCGGGCACGGCAGGTTGACCGATAATTAGCCGCAACACTCGTTCTACTACGGAGCAACTGGTCGCGGATCACCCGAACGGCGGAACTATATGCTGATGTTTCGGAAAAGTGAGGACGTCGAGGGCAAGCTGTTTGGTCCTGTCTCTGAGCAGGCGGCGTTTTTCGGCAGAAGTGAGACCCGGGAGGAGGCTGACTTCATCCCGATCCATCATCAAGAGGCGCCAGTACCTCCAGGTGATAACTGCCTGGTCAACAAGCTAAAGTCTTACCACCACTTTACGAAAATACGCATCTTTCCTCGGCAATCGGCAATCGGCAATCGGCAATCGGCAATCGCTAATCGTCCAGATACCTCTTCGTCAGGTCCCCGTAGGCATCCACCCGCCGGTCCCGGAGAAATGGCCAATGGGTCCGGGCGGTGTCGATCAGGCCCAGGTCGCACTCCACGACCAGGGTTTCCTCCCCCTCGCCGGCCCGGGCCAGCACGGTCCCGTAGGGATCCGCGACAAAGCTGTTGCCCCAGAACTCGATGCCGCCGGCCGGGTCGCCTTCGTGGCCCACCCGGTTGACGGCCACCACGAAGACGCCATTGGCGATCGCATGGCTTCGCTGCATCGTTTCCCAGGCGTTCTGCTGGGCCGCGCCATATTGGCTCTTCTCGGCCGGTAGCCACCCGATGGCCGTGGGATAAAAGAGCACGTGGGCGCCGTGCATCGCGGTGAGCCGGGCACCCTCGGGATACCACTGGTCCCAGCACACCAGGGTCCCGATGGGGCCGTGGCGGGTGTTCCAGCTGCGGAAGCCGAGGTCGCCGGGCGTGAAATAGAACTTCTCGTAGAAGAGCGGATCGTCGGGGATGTGCATCTTCCGGTATTTGCCGGCCACTGTCCCGTCGGCTTCGATCATGGCCGCGGTGTTGTGGTACAGGCCTTCGGCCCGCTTTTCGAAGAGGGACGCCACGATCACCACGTTGAGCTCCCGGGCCACTTTGCCCAGCGCCTCGGTACTGGGACCGGGGATCGGCTCGGCCAACTGGAAAAAATCGTGGTTCTCGCTCTGGCAGAAATACTGGGTGCGAAACAGCTCCTGCAGGCAGATCACCTGGGCGCCCCGTGCGGCCGCATCGCGAACTCCGGCCACGGCGCGGGCGAAATTGTCGGCGGGATCGGTGGAGCACCGCATCTGGACCAGGCCGACCGTGAGAGTCTTGCTCATGGAGGCAAGATAACGGCCAGTGGGTCAGTGGGTCAGGGGTCAGTGCCTGAGGCGCCATGGGCCGGACCGGGGCTGGTTGGCGCCGATGTCCCGGTACCATTATCCTGTCCCACTGTCCCACTGTCCCACTGTCCCACTGTCCCACTGTCCCACTGTCCCACTGTCCCACTGTCCCACTTCTCCGTGACCTCTCAGCGACTTTGACCCGATCCCTTTCCGTCACCTTCGCGCTGGCTCTGCTGACTACTGGCTCCGCGGCCGCCCAGTCAGTAGACTGGCGCACCCGGGCCACGTTTTACGCCGACAATACCGAGTTCTTTACCCCCTTCCGTACCGGCGAGACCATTCTCGGCGCCCAGTTCCAGACCTGGCTCGATCTCGGCGTAAGCCCGCGGACCCGGGTGCGTGCGGGGGTCTTTGGGGACCTCCGCTACGGCAGCGAGGAGTTCCTGGACCCGGTCAAGCCGATCATCAGTTTCCGGTACGAGACGCCAGCCACCCTGGGTGTACTGGGGACCCTCGAAACCGGAAACCGTCACGGGTACCTGGAGCCGCTGGAAGTGTCCACCCTGGAATTCACCCGGCCGATTGAATACGGTGGCCAACTTCTTCAGCGGCGGCGCCACTGGGACATGGATCTCTTTCTGGACTGGCGGGGGCTCAACACCCCGAGCAGCCGGGAGACCTTCAACTACGGGCTGGTCCTGCGAGGGCGGCCGGCTTCGTTTCTTACACTCGAGTACCAGTTCCATGGACTGCACCGCGGCGGCCAGCTGTACGACGCCGGGGCGCCGGTGACCAACAATACTGTCAGCGCGATCGGCGCCAGGCTGCACCATGACCTGGGCCGGATGGGGCCAGGTTCGCTGGCGGCCTTCTACCTCGCGAGCCAGGGCCATATCGACCCCAACGGGCCCGCGGGGCGCCCCGACCGGGGGCACGGCACCTGGCTCCGTGCATCGGTGATGCCGCTGGGATACATCGAGGTGTTTGGCCTGTACTGGCTGGGTCGCGATTATCACACCGACGAGGGCGACGCCAATTACAACTCGGCCGGAGCGGACCCGGCCTTCTACCGGTCCCGTCGGCGCTACGCCGAACTGGGCGCCATACGGCGAACCCGGATAGACGGGAAGGTCGAACTCGACGCCGAGTTCCGGCTCCACCGGGTGGACGACGAGGTGAGCCAGGCCCTGTTCGACAGCAAGTGGGAATACTCCTACCGGCTGGTGGTGCGGGTGCCGCTGGACCTTTCGTTGCGCGCCAGCCGGGAGCGGCCCTAGCCGGAAACCGCGGCTGTCACGAGGCGTCCTGTTATCTTCCGGCTTCCCCGGGTCCTGCCCGCGTCCCCTTACATCACGACGAGGAGTCTACGATGGTTCTCGGCCTGCTCATGGTGCTGCTGCAACAGCAACCGGCGACTCCGACCCGGCCTGCCTCCGGCATTTCGCGGGTTGAAATCACTCCAGCGGCCACCGAGGTGCAGGTCGGCCAGGCGCTGCAGTTGCGCGCCCGCGCACTGGATTCCACCGGGGTCGAGGTCCCGGGGGCTCGGTTCTTCTGGAACGCATCCGGCGAGGGCACCGTGGATTCCACCGGACTGGTCCAGGGCGCGTTCCGGGGCCCGCTCCAGGTGAGCGTCATGGCCACCGTGCGCGGCAAGAGCGGGCGGCTGGTCGAAACCGTCGACCTCCGGGTGGTGCCGCAGCCGGCATCCCGGGTTGTCATTACCCCGGCGCCCGCCCGGGTGCTGGCGGGAACCCGCCTCAGTCTCACGGGGGCGTCCTACAGTCCCCAGAACGATGTTCGTGGCGACGTGATCACGTTCACCTCCAGCAATCCGCGGATCGCAACGATCACGTCCGACGGGCGGCTGAGCGCGGTGGCGCCGGGCCAGGTAACGATTACGGCCAAGGCCGGCGCCGCCACCCATGCCCATACCATCCAGGTGGTGCCGAACCCGGTGACCCGGATGGCGGTAGAACCGCAGAACTCCACCGCGCTCACCGGCGACGTGGTCCGCTTCGCCGTGAACGCCAGCACGGCCGGGGGCCGGCCAGTCAGCGGCTTCCCGGTCCGCTGGGCCGTGGCCGGGGGCGGCGGGGTGGCGCAGATCGACGAGCAGGGGACCTTCGTGGCGGAACTGCCGGGCATCTATACGGTGACCGCCTCGCTGGGCTCGACCTCCACCGATGCGGTGGTGCGGGTCGCACCCCGGCGGGTGACCCGGGGCGTGGAGGTGGTGGGCCGGGTGCCGATCGAGCACTCGAGCGCCGAGGTCTGGGCGCACCCAGGCGGTACCTGTGTGTACCTCTCCACGATATCGGACCGGGTCTACGCCATCGACGTGACCACGACCGGCCAGCCTCGCATCGTTGACTCCATGATGGCCAATGCCCGGCTGGTCAACGATGTGATGACGACCGAAGACGGTCGCTTCGGCGTCTTCTCCCGTGAAGGCGCCTCCGACCGGAAGAACGGCATCGTCATCTTCGATGCGTCCGACCCCTGCCACCCCAAGCCGATCTCCTCCTTTACGGAGACGGTCTCCGGCGGGGTGCACTCGAGCTTCGTCTACCAGGGCCACGTGTACCTTACCGACGACGCCACCGGCTCGCTTCGGGTCATCGACATCCAGAATCCCCATGAGCCGCGGGAAGTCGGCCGGTGGCAGACCGAACAGACCGAGATCGGCCGTTACGTGCACGACGTGGACGTAAAGGACGGGCTGGCCTACCTCTCCTACTGGAACGATGGGCTGGTGATCCTGGACGTGGGGAACGGCGTGAAGGGAGGCAGCCCCGCCAACCCGGTGTTCGTCTCCCAGATCAAGTACAACCTGGACGAGGTGTATGCCCGGGTCGACCAGATCTTCGGGCTGGGCGCCCGGGGCACTCACACCGCCTGGCGGCACAAGAACTACGTGTTCGTGGGCGACGAGGTCTACGCCGCGAGGAATTACAAAGGCATCCAGGACGGCAACAACCTGACCTTCGGGCGGCTCCACGTGTTCGACGTGTCGGACATCGCGCACCCGCGGCCGGTGGCCTGGTACGAGCCGACCGATGGCGGCGTACACAACGTCTGGGTGGAGGGCGACACGCTCTACATGGGCGCCTACCAGGGCGGGGCCCGGATGCTGGATATCTCGGGCGAGCTGCGAGGCGACCTGCTGCGGCAGGGCCGCGAAATCTCCTGGATCTCGACGGCCGACTCCCTGGGCCAGCGTCCCCGCGCGACCTTTTCATGGGGTGCGGTGGTCAAGAACGGGAACATCTATGTCCCCGACATCAACTCCGGCCTCTGGATCCTGCGGCTGGAGCCGAAGGAGGAGCGGCTCACGCCGTGAGGAAGTAAACGAGTCCCGGACTCCGCGCCTTACGTCTTTCGGGGAGCCTTGCGGCGGCAGGTCACGGTCGCCGCGCCCTCGCGCATGGGCCAGCGCGGTGTCACGGAGTCGCCCTGCCGGGTGGTATCGAAACCCCGTTCCGACTTGGACACCGTGGTGATCTCGAATCGCCACGGTTCCGTCGCGGGTGACAGGTCCAGGGGAAGCGCCTGGGCGAGCGAGATCTCCGGGGCGAAGAACGCACCGGGAAACGCCGCGGTGTCCCACCGGTAGCCAAGCGAGAATGACCCGTCCCGCCTGAACTGGTACTCCTTTTCGTAACGCAATGGTGCCAAGTCGCCGGACTGGAGCCGGATAGTCACCGCGCCCCGGCCGGCCTTCACCTGGTGGCTCATCGCGCGCGCCGCGCCCGACCAGAGCGGGGTGAACTCGCCCTCCGTGTACTGGTCCTGCCGCAGGTCCGCGGCGAGCACCCGGTCCACGAAGAGCGCGCGATCCTCCCGGTCCATGGGCGGAAGCCGGTCGAGGCGGCCGGCGCCTTCGATATCATGGATGCTGGGCGTGCCGCCCTCGTCCTGGTGGCCTCCGTCCCCGGGACGGCGGAAGTGGTAGGACTCCCGCCGCCGGGTCAGCATGTTGGCGTAATTCAGCCGGTCCCGAAAGACGGTAAACTCCTCCATGACGCCGCCCCGCCCGGGCGCGATGATGGCCGAATAGGCCGGCCCGTGAACCCAGATCTCCTCGAACCCGTCCCCATCGATATCCAGCAGTTCCCACCCCAGCGTATCCGATTGCCGGAGAAACTCCTCGGCGGCGGCGAGTTCCCGCCAGATCGCGTCCCGGAGGTGGGGCAGGTAGAGTCCGCCGAAGACGCCATGCCAGTACGCGTCGTTGCACTGTGCCCGCCCGATGGCGCGGCGCGCCTCCGGTGGATTGTGGCGCTCGCCGCACAGGCGGCTCAGCGCCTGCATCTTCTTGTGCATCCGGTTGGACTCCGAATACTTCACGAAGAAGTTCCGCCAGTGCGCGCCCCGGATCATGGCCCCATCCGGCCCGGCGAGCCGGTCGGCGCCAAGCTCCCGCTCCAGTTGTTCGAAGCGGAGACCTGCCTCGGCGGGCAATGACCAGCCTTCCATTTCCCGGTAGGACGCGGTGGGGAGGTAGGCGAGCCCACCGCTGGGCACCGCCGCCCGGGCCGCGGCCAGGGTGCTCATCTGGACTTCACCGGACTCGATCAGTGCCATCATGGTGTCGAGGAACCGGGTCAGCCAGCCCTGGCCATAGACCCAGTCCTGGGTCCCCGGCCAGCCTCCGAATTTTTCGCCGTCATCCGCCAGGACTGCCAGCCGATGGCCTGCTTCCCGGAGTTCCCTGAGGTAGCTCGCCGTCTCGCCCGGCGGCCGGAAGGGAATCAGGTACCGAAGCCGTTCATCGATGGGGAAGAGCCCCACGGTCTTCCCGTCGCTCTCGGTCTGCAGGTGGGTGTGGAGCTGGTCCCGCCGGAATCCGGTGGCGAGGAAATGCCGGTCGTCCACCAGCGCGTAATCCACGCCGGCCACGGCCAGGTCGGCGGCCAGCTCCGGTTCCCAGACGCGCTCGGTGAGCCACAGCCCGGTGGCGGCCACCCCGAAACGGCGGGATAACGCCTCCTTCATCCATTCGACCTGCTCCACCCGGTCCCGCCGGGGAAGCGAAGCGAGCACCGGCTCGTACAGCCCCGCCAGCAGCAACTCCAGTTTGCCGTCGGCCGCCAGCCGGCCCACCTTGTCGAGGTAGGCCGGGTCGTGGTGTTCGAGCCATTCCAGCAGGGGCCCGGAGATGTGCAGGACGAGGGGGAAGAAATCACGCTCCGCCACCCGGTCCAGGAAGGGGAGGTACACATCCCGCACGTGATCCTCGAACACCTGGTCGAAGTTGCCGACCGGCTGGTGCAGGTGGAGGCCGAACGCGAAGCGAATGGGGTCCATGGGCGACTGCCGGTTGACGATTACGGATGACCAGTGGTTGCGGGATTCTCGAAGCCCAGGCGTTCCGCGAGGGCTGCCAGCTCGGCGCTCGGAACCCGGCTGGCGGCCAGGCGCTCTCCAAACCGGGTCTGCGCATCGAAGGGGATGGCGAGTTCCAGCACCGAAAGCAACTCGAGGGCGCGGAAGACGGGGCTGGTTCCCCGGGTCTCCATGGCACCGATGGCGCTCACCAGGGCCCGCCGGACTGCGGCCGGGAGGTCGGTGTCGCCACTGGCGAGCGCCTGCCGCTGGTCATCGGTCAGGACCTCCTCCACCAGCTGCCGGCGGCGCGCCTGGCCCGCCAGCTGCCGGTGGCGGTCCCACAAATCGGTCGCGTTGAGCCGCCAGGCCAGGGGGGACGCCATCGCGTTCTCTGCCAAGGTAACCTCGATTTCGGTTTCCAGCAGTCCGACCCGGAACCGGTGTTCCCGGCTGGTGCGGCGATGGCGGAGTTCGATGTCCCAGGCGCCTTCGCCTGCCCTCGAGACGACTGCTGTGAACGCTCTAGCCTGGCCCAGGGCGGGGTCGAGGCTCAGCGACCCGAGGAGCGCCAGGCCGGCCGCGTGGCGAATCTCCGGGGCGATGGCGGGCTTGGCGCGGGCCAGATAGATCTGCCGGCCATCTCCCTCCCGGGGATCATTGCTGCGCGCTTCCGCCAGCCGCCGGAGAAACTCCGCCTCGATCCGGGTGCCGTCCGGCCCGGCCAGTTCAATGGCGCGCGCGGCATACTTGAGCACCTGGACCGGTTCGATGCCGGCCAGGTCATCGAAGAACCATGCGCACGACGTGTAGACGAGCAACGCGTGCCGCTCCAGTTCCATCAGTTCCCGGCCCCGCGGGCTCGCCCCCGCGTCCTCACCCCCGGGGTCGTACCGGTTCCGGGTCTCCCAGATATCGTCGAACAGTGCGGCCCCCTCCCGCTCGTAGATGGCGTGAATCTCTCCCGCGAGCCAATCCAGCGAGGACCGCAGCACACTGCGCCAGAGCTGGCGGGTGGGCAGGTGGGGAGCGATGCGGCAGCCGCATTCTGACCGCCAGCGCTCCACGCCGTGGGCGCAGCTCCAGCTGCTGGGCGCGTTCAGAGTCACCGGGTGGATGGCCGGGTGGCGGGCCAGCACGGTTGCAAAGTTTTCGGGAGCGGGGGAGCGCAGCTCATGAATGACCCGGGCCAGCGCCATCTCCCCGAACGTGTGGTGGTGGCCGTAGGTCTCGCCATCGGTGGCGATCGCGACGATGCCCGGCGCGTCCCCGAGCCGCGAGATCCAGCGCCGGGCGTCGCGAATCAGTTCCCCGAACGCCACCCCGTGTGACAGATCCCCGTCGTAGAAAAACAGCGCGATCTCCCGGCCCCCGGGGGTGCGGTAGAGCCCGGGGAGGCCATGGGGAGGCAGGGGCTGGGCCTGGTGGGGCGCCAGGACGGTGAACCGGATGCCCTGTTCGGCCAGTACGTCGAGCGTCTCCTCATCCACCGCGGTTTCCGGCAGCCACATGCCCTCGGGCTCCCTCCCGAACCGGCGGGTGAAGTCGCGAATGCCCCAGCGTACTTCGGTCACCTTGTCCCGCCGGGTGCTGAGCGGAAGAATGGCGTGATGGTAGGGGTGGGCGATGGCGTTGCCATGGCCCAGGCGGGCGATGCTTTCCCGGTCTGCCTCGAGGATCGCCTGGTAGGTATCCGGTGCCTCTCTCTCCAGCCAGGTGAAGAGGGTGGGACCGAAGTTGAAGCTGCTCCAGGCCAGCGTGTTGATGATCTCGGCGATCCTGCCGGTGGGTCCCGGCAGCCGGGCCGCCGTGACCGCGCGGTACGATTCGGTCTCGATCCGCTGGTTCCAGTCGTGATAGGGCGCCGCGGTCGGCTCGGCCTCGATCTCTTCCAGCCAGGGATTCTCGCGGGGCGGCTGATAGTAGTGGCCGTGGATGACCACTGCCGGCGCGGGGGGCGGGGTGGCGGGATCGCGGGTGCGAGTCACCTGGTGCTCATCCCAATGCCGCCGCAACCGCCGGCAGGATGTCCGGAAATAATCCATCGCGGCCGCCCAGCTGCTCCGCCAGGCGGGAGGCGGGTCCGATGAACTCAGGCGCCGCCAGCCCCGCCACCAGTCCCTCGGCGGCATCGCAGTGCTCGCGGAAGCGCCGCTCCGCGTAATCGGCCGCCGCCCCGGTGGTGATGATGAACGGCCAGTCGGACGATTGGGCCAGCAGTAGTTCCCGCGCGGCCTGGGCCAGGACGTAATGGCTGCGCGGCTCGGCCAGCGCCGGCCTGGCCACCCGCCAGAACGCCTCGTCCAGGGCGGCCATCCGTTCCCAGATCCACTCGGTCGCCGGGTTTTGCCACATGCTGAAGTCGCCGTTGGCGCCCCAGGAGCCCTCCGATAATTCGATCGCCTCCGCGGCGGGATTCTGGTCCAGGTGACGAGCGGCGGTGGCGGGCCGGACGTTGCGGGTGCGGCCCAGCACTTCGAAGAGCGCGCCGAGAAATTCCGGACCTTCGAACCACCAGTGCCCGAACAGCTCGGTGTCGAACGGCGCCACGATGCCGCCACCCGGCTTACCGCGTTGCCTCGCCGTATCCTGCAGCAGGGAGGCGAAGTGGCGGGCATGGTGCCGGGCCCGGGAGCGGGCCGATTCCGGCCGATAGGGGAGCTTCTGGCCGAGGTCGCTGCCCGGACTGCTCACCCGCCACAGGCGGAGTCCTTCCGGCCAGCGAATCTTGTGGAACTCGAGGTAGTGCTCATCCCCCGGATAGCCCTCGTAGCGGCTCCACACCTGGCGGGAGGTCACCGGGTCGCGGAGCAGCGCGGTGGCGGGCCCGACCCGGTAGGCGTGGTAGGGAGAATGTTCCCGGGGCCGGGTCGGCGGCCTGGGCACGGTGGTCCGGGTTTCACCGGCGGCATAGACATCGGCCGGATCGCCGGCGGCAGCTACATGAGCGTCGCTCCAGAAGTACTCGAACCCGGCGCGGCTCACGCGGGTTTCGATGCCGGGGCGGTAAGCGCACTCGGGCACCCAGCAGCCGCGCGCCCGCAGGCCGAAGAGCCGCTGGTGCTCGGAGAACCCCAGCCTCAGCTGCAGGTCAACGCTTTCCCGCCTGTGGAGCAGCGGGAGCAGGCCGTGGGTGGCCGCGGAGCCGGACAGTTCGATCCGGCCGTCCCGGGCCAGCCGGGCGAAGGCCCCGACCAGGTTGCCGTGCACCGACCGAAAGAGAGCCCGCAGCCTGGTGAGGCGGCGGGCCCAGAAGACGGCGATCCCGGCCAGTTGCTGGTCGCCGGTTGCGGCCAGGGTGCGGGGAGCCTCGGCCGCGGCCTGGAGCCGATGGTCGAAGTAACTCTCAAGGAGGGCGGGAAACCCGGGGTCCGCCAGCTGGTTCGCGAGGACCGGGGTGAAGCCCAGCGTCAGGGGCGCCGGAATGTCCTCGTTTTCCAGCCGCAGCAGCACCTCCAGCAGGGGCAGATAGCTGTCGATGGCGGCTTCGGCCAGCCAGTCGCTGCCGTGGGGCCAGCGGCCGTGATGGAGGACGTAGGGGAGGTGGCTGTGCAGGACGAGGACTACGTCCATGCGTTCAGAATGCGCTGTGCGGCGGATCCGCCAGGACCCGCTGGTATACCTCAGTGTACTTCTCGCCGGAGCGGGCCCAGCTGAAGTCGCGCGACATGGCTTCGACCATGAGACGCTTCCACACCTCGCCGTCGTGGTAATAGTCCATCACGGCCCGGGCGATCCGCAGCAGGTCTTCCGAGGAATACTCGTCAAAGAGAAAACCGGTGACCCCGTCTTCTACGGTATCGGCGATCCCGCCGACCCGCCGGGCCAGCGGGATCGCGCCGTAGCGCTGGGCCCGCATCTGGGCCAGGCCGCACGGCTCGTAAAGCGAGGGCATGAGGTACATGTCGGCGCCCGCCATCAGCCGGTGCTCGATCCGTTCGGTAAACCCGAGGTGCACGGCGATCCGGTCGGGCCAGCGGGACGCGTAATGCTTGAGCATCGCTTCGTATTTGGGCTCGCCGGTGCCGAGGAAGATGAACTGCGCCTCCAGCATGAAGAGCGTGTATTCGCCGACGATCAGCTCCAGCCCTTTCTGGGATGTCATCCGGGCGGTCATGACGAACAGCGGCATCCGGGAGCGCTGGGGCAGCCCGAAGGTCCGCTGCAGCGCCGCCTTGCACCGTTTCTTCCCCTTGAGGTCCTCCGGTGAGTAGCGGGCGGTGATGACCTTGTCGGTCGCCGGGTTCCACTCCTCGAAATCGATTCCGTTCACGATCCCCGAGAACCGGTTGCGGAGCGAGATGAACACGTCGTGCAGGCCGAAACCGCCTTTCACGGTCTTGAGCTCGTGCGCGTGGGTGGGGCTTACGGTGACGGTCGCGTCCGAGAAGACCAGCGCCCCCTTGAGGAGGTTGGTCTGGCCGTGCCATTCCAGGTACTGCCAGGTAAACAGCTCCCAGGGCAGACCGATCTGCGGCATGACGTCCGCCCCGTAGTAGCCCTGGAAGCCGGCGTTGTGCACCGAGAATACCGTGCGGAACCCGCGGTGGAAGGTGCTGCTGGCGAACTGGGTGCGGAGATAGACCGGTGCCAGCGCGGCGTGCCAGTCATGGGCATGCAGGATGGAGGGCGAACGGGCGATCCGGGGCAGCAGCTCCAGCGCGGCCATGCAGAAAAAGGCCCAGCGCTGGGGGTTGTCGCCGTAGTCGGAACCACCCTCGCCATAGAGGCCCGCGCGGTCGAAGTACTCGTGCTCGATGCAGTAGATCTTCGGCTTGCTGGGCTCCACCGGGAGGCGGTAGAGGCGGCCCTCTTCGGTCCGGGGTCCGACCTGCACGGCAAACGGCTGGCCCACCCGTTCCAGCTGGCCGGCGACTTCCCGCACCGAGCGGTGCAGTGGCATGATGACCGCGACCGGAATGCCCTGGGCCGCCTGGTACTCGGCCAGCCCCATGACCGCCTCCGCCAGGCCGCCGGTGCGGGCCAGGGAATCATACTCCGCGGCGAGATGCACCACCCCCACGGGAGTGCCGTCGATGGTGCCCAGCGGATTTACAGCCATAGAGGTGCCGCCTGTCAGTACGTGTCGATCGGTGGATCGTCCGGCGTCTGGTAGCCTCGAATCGCGGGGACGTAATAGTCCCGGGCGTAGTCGCCGACCATGCGGCGGGCCGTGAACAGGTTGCCGGCCACCCGAATCGCATTGCGCATCCGTTCGAGCCAGCCGGTGGGAATGCCCCGCTCGTCGCGGTCGTAGTACAGCGGGATCACCTGCTTCTCCAGCAGGGTATACAGATGTTCGGCGTCGGACTCGTCGGCCTCCTCGTCGGCGCCGCCCTGGGGGATGGCCCAGCCGTTGGTCCCGTCGTAGCCCTCGGCCCACCAGCCGTCCAGGGTGCTGATCTGGGGGACGCCGTTGAGGGCCGCTTTCATGCCGCTGGTTCCGCTGGCCTCCAGGGGCACCCGGGGCAGGTTGAGCCAGACATCCACGCCCTGCACCAGCACGTGGGAGACGTGCATTTCGTAGTCCTCGATGAACGCCACCCGACCCTCAAACTGGGGATCCCGGGTGAATTTGTACACCCGCTGGAGCAATTCCTTGCCGGGCTGGTCGGCCGGGTGGGCCTTGCCCGCGAACACGATCTGGACCGGGCGCCAGGGGTTCACCAGGAGCCGGCGCAGCCGCTCCGCATCGCGGAACATGAGGTCGGCCCGCTTATAGGTGGCGAACCGGCGGGCGAATCCGATGGTGAGGGCGTGGTGATCGAGCAGGGTGCCGGCCCCCACCACGTGGGCCGCTTCCTTCCACTGGGTGGCCCAGCGGTTGCGGGCGTCCTCCCGCATGGCGCGGAGCAGGGTGGACTTGAGTCGCATGTGGGTGAACCACAGTTCCTCGTCGTCCAGCGTCAGCACCTGGTCCCAGAAGCCCGCCTCGGTCGCCCGCGCGTCCCAGCCCGGCCCCAGGTGGCGGTCCATCAGCATCAGGGCGGGCTTGGCCATCCAGGTGCCGACGTGTACCCCGTTGGTGATGTGCCCGATGGGGACCTTCGAGGTCGCCCGCCCGGGCCAGAGATCCTTCCACAGGTCGCGGGAGACATCGCCGTGCACCTTGGAGACGCCGTTGATGCCCCGGGAGAGCCGCATCGCGAGCGCGGTCATGTGGAACTCCTCCGGGCCTTCCGACGGGTGCCTGCCGAGAATAAAGAACTGCTCCCGCGTGATGCCCATCTCGGTCCAGAACTCGCCCACGCACTTGGCCACCTGGTCCACCGGGAAGTGGTCGTGCCCCGCCGGTACCGGGGTATGGGTGGTGAAGATACTGGCCTCGCGGACCCGGGCCACCGCCTCCTTGAAGGAGAGTCCTTCCGCCGCGTACTCGCGCAGCCGCTCGACGCCCATGAACGCCGCATGGCCCTCGTTGGCATGCCACGCGGCGGGATGGATCCCGGCGGCCCGGAGCGCCCGCACCCCGGCCACGCCCAGAATCCATTCCTGCTTGAGGCGGAGGTCGGCGCCCACTCCGTAAAGCTTGGTGGAAAGCTCCCGGTCCTGGGGGTCGTTTTCTTCCAGGTCGGTGTCCAGCAGGTAGAGCGGCACCCGCCCGACCAGCATCTTCCAGGCTCCGACATGCACCGTCCGGCCGAAACAGGTCACCGTGGTCAGCCAGGGCTCGCTCTGGGGCCCGTACACGGGGACCAGCGGGGTCACCGGGAAGTCGAACTGCTCGTCCCGGTCCTCCTGCCAGCCGTCGAGTCCTAGGTGCTGGTCGAAGTAGCCGCGGGTGTACATCAGGCCGACGCCGGTGAGCGGCACGCCCAGGTCGCTGGAGGCCTTGCAGTGGTCGCCAGCCAGGATACCCAGGCCGCCGGAATAGATCGGGACCGAGTTGTGCAACCCGAACTCGGCGCAGAAATAGGCGATCGTCTTCCGATCGGGGGCGGGATAGTTGAGATGGAACCAGGTCTGGTCGGCGGAGGCTTCGGCCGCCATCCACTCGTTCAGCGCGTCGAGCCGGCGCAGGAACTCCGGGTCCTGCGACAGGGTGGCCAGGCGGCCCGGATCCACCCGCCGGAGCAAGTCGATCGGGTTGTGGCGGGTCAGGTGCCAGAGCGGCTCGTCAATGGAACGAAACAGGGCGCGAGCATCAAGATTCCAGCTCCAGGCGAGATTGGTGGCCAGCGCGGCCAATCCTTCCAGACGGGGAGGGAGAAACGGGATCTTGCTGCGAAGTGGATTCATGGCCCCTGGCTGAAACGGCGTGAAGTGGCGGGTGCGCAGTGAGTCGTGAGTAATGAGCAGAGAGCGGTCAGCAGGAAGCCATGAGAGGCCCGTCCGGCCAGGCGCGGCGGGACGCTGTTCCCGCCTCCGGCTTCCCGCTCACTTTACTAGTGTACCAGTTTCTTGTACTTGATCCGGTGTGGCTGGTCCACGGCGGCACCCTTGCGGCGCTTGTAATCGGCGGCGTAGTCCTGGTAGTTCCCTTCGTACCAAACGACTTCGCTGTCGCCTTCGAAGGCCAGGATGTGGGTGGCGATCCGGTCCAGAAACCAGCGGTCGTGGCTGATCACCACGGCGCAGCCGGAGAAACCGAGCAGGGCGTCCTCCAGGGCCCGCAGGGTGTCCACGTCCAGGTCGTTAGTGGGCTCGTCCAGCAGGAGCAGGTTGCCACCGCTCTTGAGCAGCTTGGCCAGGTGAAGGCGGTTGCGCTCGCCGCCGGAGAGGTCCTTGACCTTTTTCTGCTGGTCCGAGCCCTTGAAATTGAACCCGGCGGCGTAGGCCCGCGCGTTGACCTCCCGCTTGCCAAAAAGGAGCTTGTCTTCGCCCCCGGAAATTTCCTGGAACACCGTGTGATCGCCGTCCAGCGATTCCCGGCTCTGGTCCACGTAGGCCACCTGCACGGTGGAGCCGACCTTGAGGGTTCCGCTGTCGGGGGTCTCCTGGCCGGTAATCATGCGGAAGAGCGTGGTCTTGCCGGCGCCATTGGGGCCCACGATCCCCACGATGCCGCCCCGGGGCAGGGCAAAGGACAGGTTCTCGAAGAGGACGTTGTCGCCAAAGGCCTTGGCGACATTCTCGCAGACCACGACTTCATCGCCCAGACGGGGCGGAACCGGGATCAGGATCTCGGTGCTGCTCTCGGTCTCCCGTTCCGCCGCTTCCCGGAGCTCCTCGTAGGCCCGGACCCGCGCCTTGCTCTTGGCCTGCCGGGCCCGGGGTGACATCCGGATCCACTCCAGCTCGTGCTCCAGGGTCTTCTGCCGGGCGCTGGCCTGCTTCTCCTCCACTGCCAGCCGCTTCTGCTTCTGCTCGAGCCAGGAGGAGTAGTTGCCCTCCCACGGGATCCCGGCGCCGCGATCGAGTTCCAGGATCCACCGGGCCACGTTGTCCAGGAAGTAGCGATCGTGGGTCACCGCGACGACGGTGCCCGGGAACTCGGCCAGATACCGCTCCAGCCACCACACGCTCTCGGCGTCGAGGTGGTTGGTGGGCTCGTCGAGCAGCAGCATGTCGGGCTGGGCCAGCAGCAGGCGGCAAAGGGCCACCCGGCGCTTCTCGCCGCCCGAAATCCGGGTGACGTCGGCGTTGCCCGGCGGCAGCCGCAGGGCATCCATGGCCATGTCGATCTTATGGTCCAGTTCCCACAGATTGAGCGCATCGATGCGTTCCTGGAGATTGCCCTGCTTCTCGAGGAGCCGCGTCATCTCGGCGTCGTCCATCGGCTCGGCGAATTTCGCCGAAATCGCGTTGTAGTCGTCAAGGATGGCCTGCTGCTCCCTGACGCCCTCGAGCACGTTCTCCCGAACGTCCTTGGCGGCATCGAGCTGCGGCTCCTGGGGAAGAAACCCGATCCGGATGCCCGGGCGGGGGCGGGCCTCCCCGATGAAATCCGCATCCACCCCCGCCATGATGCGCAGCAGGGTGGACTTCCCGGCGCCGTTGGAGCCCAGGACTCCGATCTTGGCGCCGTCGTAGAACGAGAGATAGATCCCCTTGAGGATCTCCTGCTTGGGGGGCACGACCTTGCGCAGGTCGCGCATCGTGAAAATGTATTCTCCGGCCATGGCGCCGAAGATAATCCCGCGCTCTGGTCCGGAGAAGGCGCGATCACCGGGTCTGTAACCCCCCTGCCCCCGCGACCGTTGGTTTCCGTCTCAATCCACCACGGTGTATCTCGCATGAATCTCACCATCCGGGTCAACGGCCGACCCCGGGTCATCGGATGTTACCCCCGAGAGGCCGCTCCTCTGGGGCGAGCCGGGGTAGACCGGGTGGTGCGCGCAGCGGATTGTGGGCCTGGTGATTAGCCCGCGGGGGATGGAAGCCCAGGTCGAAGGCTCCATCGTGTTGGGCTGGGGGCGATGCTCACACGGGAGGTCACGGTGGAGGGTGGTCGGTTGGTGCAGGGGAATTTCGGCGACGGTCCGCTGCTCACCATGCGGGAGACGTCCCGCTTGGAAACCCACATCGTCTCCCGTACCGCGCCGCTGGGGGGAGGGGCGAGCCGGCCCTGCCGCCGGTGGCACCGGCGGTGGCGAACGCCGTCTTCGCGGCCAGCGGACGAAGAATTCGAACGTTGCCGATCACCTGAGCGGACCTTGACCGGCATGGATACGTCAAAGGGGCACGCCAGCGGGCGTGCCCCTTGATGTGACGTACCGCGTGCGATCCTACTTCACGTGCTTGTTCACCAGCTTGGTCATGTCGAACATGGACACCTTCGACTTGCCGCCGAAGACCGCCTTGAGGTTCTCGTCGGCGTTGATCATGCGGCGCTCGCGGGAATCCTGGAGGCCTTTCCGCTTGATGTACTGCCACAGCTTCTTGGTGAGCTCGGTGCGGGGCAGCGGGGTGCTGCCGACCACCGGGGCGAGCAGGGCGTCCGGCTGCACCGGCCTCATGAAGGCCGCATTGGGTTTCCGCTTGCTCTTGGTCTTGGTGGCCTTCTTGGCCGCCTTGCGGCGGACCGGCTTCTTGGCGGACTTCTTGGCGGACTTCTTCGCGGCTTTCTTCTTTTTCGCGGCCATCGTTTTCTCCCTTGGTGAAGTGGCTGAAGAGCGGCTTTCCCTCTGGGACAACGGTCCTTCGCGACACCAAAGTACAACATTGTCCCCGGCGCGCCAATAGCGAACCGCCCCGTTTCCCCTCTGAGAAGCGACCTTTTTCCCTCTTGGGGTGAGCCGGCTGTTCCGGAAAACGGGCCTGTCTCCCTCGGAAAACCACTGTTTTTCCCTCTGGACAGAACCTCGGTTGACCGAACCCGCCGCCCGCCCGCCCTCTCGCGGGAACCCCGAAAATGGTATGTTTCTCCCCGTACCCCGCTCGACCCGAGGTGACCCTATGAAAACCGAATTGGTGCTGGCGTTCGTCGCCGGTGCGCTGGCCCTGACTCCTCCCCTCGCCGCACAGGACAGCATTCCGCTGGCCGTCGGCACCAGGGCCCCCGACGTTGCGCTGGTGGGCGCCACCCGGGACGGCGTGCTGCCCGACTCGGTTCGCCTCAGCGACTTCCGCGACCAGACCGTGGTCATCGCCTTCTTCTACCGGGCCAGGAGCGGCGGCTGAACCGTCCAGATGAACGCGTACCGTGATCAGTACGCGACGCTGTTTAACGGTGGCCAGAAGGTCACCCTGCTGGCGGTGAGCGTGGATTCGGCCGGCGTCCTCGCCCAGTGGGCCCTGGAAAGCGGGTACCCCTTCCGCTTCCTGAGCGATCCCGAGGGGATCGCCGGGCGGGCCTTCGGGGCCTGGCACGCAGGGCGCCGGGTGGACAACCGCTCCCTCTTCGTGATCGGGCCCGACGGCGTCATTCAGCACCGGCAGATCCCCTTCCGGGAGATCGATCCCGCCGCGTACCGCGAACTGGAAGCCGCCGTGGACCGGATCGCGGGAACCACCGACTAACGGAGGACACTTCGGGTGCAACAGGTCAAAGGCAGCGTGCTCAAGTCGCGGCTGGGGTTCGTCCGGGAGCACTTCGGCGAGGCCGGGGTCGCCCGGGTGGTCGCCAGCCTGCCGGAGGAGGACCAGAAAGCGCTGAACATGGTTCTCACGGTCAAGTGGTATCCTTTCGAGCTGGGAAAGCGGCTCGATAACGCCATCGTCCAGGTGCTGGGTGGCGGCCTCCCCGCGTTCTTCGAGCGGCTCGGCGAGGCGTCCGCGGACAAGAACCTGGCCACTCTCCACCACGGGTTCCTCACCCAGGGGAAACCGCACCAGTTCCTGGCCAAGGCGCCCGCCATCTACGCGCTCTACTATGAAACCGGCCGCCGGGAGTACCAGCAGACCGGGCCCAGCGAAGGCGTGCTTACCACCTATGACGCGGAAACGTTCAGCACCGCCGATTGCCTGACGGTGATCGGGTGGTATCGGCGGGCCCTCCAGATGTGCGGGGCCGCCGCGGTGGACGTCGTGGAAGAGGAATGCCGGGCCCGGGGCGGCGCGGTCTGCCGCTACCGGGTGCGCTGGAGCGGATGAGCCATCACCCTCGCCAGCTCGGCGAGGGTTGGCTCGATCTCGATAGGGGCGCTGGCCGGACCGGCCGGGAGCGGGTCCTTGAGCAAGTGCCCGGTGAGTACCGCCACCACCCGGGCGGCGGGCGACACGATCCCCTTCGCCACCAGCTTCCGCACCCCGGCCACGGCGGCCGCGCTGGCCGCCTCGCACCCCGCCCCCGCGCCATCCACCACCCGCTTCGCCGCCAGGATCTCGTCGTCGGTCACCCGCGCCACCACGCCCTCGGTTTCCCGAATCGCCTGGACTCCGAGCTCGAAGGAAGCCGGGTCCCCGATACGGATCGCGGTTGCCACCGTCTCGGCACGCACCCGGTGCCGACGGGCGAATCCCTCCTGGAAACTCCGGTAGAAGGGGTCGGCGCCGGCCGCCTGCACCGCGGCCAGCCGGGGCGTGCGGGTGATCAGCCCCCGGGCCCGCGCCTGCCGTAGCGCCATCCCGAACGCCGAAGTGTTGCCGAGGTTCCCCGCGGGAAACACGATCCAGTCGGGGGCCTCCCATCCCAACTGTTCCAGCAGCTCGAAGACGATGGTCTGCTGCCCTGAGAGGCGCAGCGGGTTGACCGAGTTGAGCAGATACACACCCAGGGAGGCCTCGGCCTCCCGGACCAGCCGCAGGCAGGCATCAAAATCCCCCCGGACCTGCACCACCGTCGCTCCCGACGCCAGGGCCTGGCCGAGTTTGCTCACCGCTACCTGGCCGGCCGGTACCAGCACCAGGGCGGGGATCCCGGCGAGCGCGGCATACCCCGCCATGCTGGCCGCCGTGTTGCCGGTGGAGGCGCAGGCCACGGCCGGGACCCCCAGCCGGCGCGCCTCGGTGATACCGACAGTCATCCCGCGGTCCTTGAATGAGCCGGTCGGATTGTGGCCCTCGTGTTTAAGCCGCAACCCGGAGCACCCAGTCCACTCCTGCACGGCTGCCCGCTCGAGTAGGGGCGTGTTTCCCTCGGGCCAGGCCAATGGGTCCGCCACGTCGGGTTGCACCAGTTCCCGGAAGCGCCACACCCCCGAAGCCCAGGGACCCGGCCCGCCCTGCCGGGCCCGAAAGACCCGGCGAAGATCCTCTCCTTCGGCGCGAAGCGCGGGTGAAGCGCTCGACACACCATCGCCCCGGCGGATAATCCGGGCGCCCCGGGTTTCCACCCGGGCGAGGCGGGTGGCGCAGCCGACGCCCGCCCGTTGATACGCGGCGGCCATGGCCACCGCGACGGCGGCGGCGGTTTCCTCGCTGTCCGCGAAGGCGAACGCGGTGGGCCCGCTGCCCGAGATCGAACAGCCCAGGGCGCCGGCCCCGAGGGCCGCCGCCTTGGCGGCTCCGAATCCCGGCAGCAGCGGCGCCCGGACCGGCTCAGCGATACGATCGTCGATGCAGCGGCCCAGCAGGCTCCAATCCCCCGAGGCCAGCGCGGCGACGATGCCCGCCACCTGGGCAGCCTGGTGCAGCGCGGTCTCCCGGCTCACGGCCGGCGGCAATGCCGCCCGACCCTGCCGGGTCTCCAACCGCTGGTCGGGATGGGCGAGCACGATGTGCAATCCGTCCGCCACCGCAAGCGGCACCACCTCCAGCGGGTCGAGGGCGCGGACCAGCACGGCACCGCCCAACAGGGAGGGAGCGATGTTATCCAGGTGGCGGCCCGCCACCGCGGCCTCCGCCGCCAGGCAGCACTCCAGCAGTTGGTCGCGAGTGAGCCGGCTATTACAGAGCGCGTCCACCGCGACCGCGGCCGCCACCGCCGAGGCCGCGCTGCCGCCCTGGCCCCCGGCGAGCGGAAGGCCCTTGCTGACGGTAAGGCGGAGACCGCGGTCCAGCCGCCCGGTCCGGTCCATGACCGCACGGGCGGCAATCCCGGCGGTGTGGCGAGCCGGGTCGAAGGGGAGATCAGGATGCCCCGGCTCCACGATGACAATTCCCGGTTCGTCACCCCATTCGGCCCCCACGCAATCGCCCGGGCCGGTGACGGCCAGCCCGAGGATGTCGAGGCCCGGCCCGATATTGCCGATGCAACCAGGGGCGAAGACGTCGATGCGGGTCATGGCAGACGAAGGGCTGAGGGCGGATGGCGAACGGCGATGCCAGGGCGGCGCCTGCGCCTCGCGTATCGCCGAACGCCGGTACGGTGTAGGTTAGGAGAACTGGTCCGAATCTATCACCGGGCCATGGTGCGCGATACGCTTGCTCGCCTGCTGGTTCCCGCCTCTCCGCGACGACCATGCTGACGATTCTGAAACTGCTGCAATCGCTGGTCAAAGCGCTGCACTCGGAGGGCACGCCCGGCCAGGTGGCCGCCGGAATGGCGCTCGGCGCCTGTCTCGGCCTCACGCCGCTGCTCACGCTGCATAACCTGCTCATCTTCACGCTCCTCATCATCCTGAACGTCTCCTTCGGCGGGGGCCTGCTGGGGTGGGCGCTGTTCACACCGGTGGGTTTCCTCCTGGACCCGGTCTTCGACCGGCTGGGGCGGCTCCTGCTGCTGGAGACACCGGCCCTGACGCCGCTGTGGACCGACTGGTTCAATACGCCGGGACTTCCTTACACTGATTTCAACAACACCGTCGTCATGGGAAGCCTGCTGGGATGGCTGATCCTGCTGGTGCCCATCTATTTCGCCTCGCGTTGGGCCATCGCCAGGTACCGCGCTACGGTGGGCGAGCGGGTCCGCCAGTCACGGCTCTACCAGGCGGTGGCGGCGTCGAAAGCGTACAACGTGTACCGCTGGTTCCGGCCCTAGGCCATGGCGAAGCTCAGGATTTTTCGCTGGAGGGCCATCGGGCCGCTGCTGGTGTTCCTGGCACTCCTCGGCGTGCTCTGGCTCGTCTTCAGTGACATGCTGATCGAGGACACCAGTGAGGAAGTGTCCACCGAACTGCTGGGGGCCCAGGTGGATATCCAGGGTCTCCGGCTCCGGGAGACCGACCCCCGGGTCGAGATCGCCGGGTTGCAGATCGCCGATCCATTCCAGCTCGACCGGAACCTCCTGGAAACCGGCCTCGCTATCCTGGAATTGGACCCCGGCGCGCTGCTGGAGAAGAAACTGGTGATCGACCGGCTCACCATCCGGAACCTCCGGTTCGGAACCCGCCGGGCCACGCCGGCGCGTCCGGTGCCGGAAGGCTTTGCGTCCAACCTGCTGCGGCAGGTCCGCCAGTGGTCCACCCAGTTCGATGTGCCGCTGCTCCAGCTCACCCCGCTGGACACGATCAAGTCCCTGATACTGGATCCGGCGCAACTGTCCACGGTGCGGGAGGTCCGGGCCACGCTGGCGACTGCGGACTCGTTGCGCTCGGCGTTCCAGGGCCAGGTGAGCGCGCTGGATTTCCGCACCCCGCTCGATACCGCGCGCGCGGTGGCCGAGCGGCTGGCCGCCGCCAATCCGGCCAGGCTGGGACTGGCCGGCACCCGGGAGGCGGTCCAGTCGGTGCGCCGGGCCCTGGCGGAAATCGCCCGGGCACGCGAGCAACTGAAGGCGCTGGAGACCAGCGCTGAGAGTGGCATTGGTGCCGTGAAAGCGGGCGTCCTCGCGGTGGACGACGCCCGCCGGAGGGACTACGAATTTGCGAAGAGCCTGCTCCAGCTTCCCAGCTTCGCGGCGCCGGACATCGGGTCCGCCCTGTTCGGCCGGGTGAGTGTGGACCGCTTCGAAAAAGCGGTGTACTGGGCGGAGTTGGCGCAGCGGCACCTGCCCCCCGGGCTTCGCCCTGCAAGCCGTCCGGCGGCCCAGCGGCTCCGGATGGATGGCACCACGGTCGCGTATCCCCGCGAGCGCGCCTATCCCTCGTTTCTGCTTCGCGAGGGGGAGATCGACGTCAGCTTCACCGCCTTTGGCGCCAGCCATTCGCTTCGTGCCGCCGCCGAGGGGCTCACCAGCGAGCCGGCGGTGTACGGGCGGCCGGCCACGCTTGCCGCGGCCGGCCGGATCGGCGGCGACCATCCCATGACCATCAGTGTCGGCGCACTCGTGGACCACACCTCGGGCGTGCGCGACTCGGCGCTGCTCCGGTTGGAAGGCGTTCCGCTTCCCTCCCTCGACCTGCCCGGGCTCCCCTTTCGGCTGGCCCCGGGGCGCGGCAGCAGCCGCCTCGCGTTTACCATGCGGGGCGACCAGGTCGCGGCCCGCTGGTCGCTCCAGACCGCGACGGCCGACTGGCAGGTGGACTCGGCCCGGTCCGGACGCCTGAATACGCTGGAAACGCTGGTCTGGCGGGTGTTGTCGGGGCTGGGGCAGTTGGAGGTGACGGCGGACCTGAGCGGTACCCTGCGGGCGCCGCGGTTCAGCGTCCGCTCTAACCTTGATCAGGCCATCGCCGAACGGGTGCAGGGCGTCCTGGGCGAGGAACTGCGCGCGGCGGAAGCCCGGGTCCGGGCCCGGGTGGACTCGCTGGTCCGGGATCAGGTCGAGGACCTTCAGGCCCGGGCGGACCGGGTCACGGCCGAACTGCGCGGTCAGGTGTCCCGGATCGGGCAGGACCTGGACGCTGCGAAGGCGGTACTGGAGGCGCGCCTCGCGGCCCTGTCGGGTGGACTGGGCGGGGCGCTGGGATTGTAAAGAGGTCGTGATAGCTTTAGAGATCTTCTCATCCAGGGAGCCGTGATGCGGATAGCCGTGCTCAGGGAGCGCGTCCCCGGTGAACGTCGCGTGGCGCTGGTGCCCGAGTCGGTGGCCCGGCTGGTCAAGTCGGGGCTGGAGGTCGCGATCGAACAGGGCGCGGGGGAGCAGGCCACCCTGCCCGATGACCTCTACGTTCGCGCCGGTGCGGTCCTGCTGCCCGATCCCGCGGCGGTGTGCCGGGGGGCCGCGGTGGTGCTCACCGTGCAGCGGCCTCCGCCGGACCTGATTGCCCACATCCCGGAGGGCGCCACGCTCATCGGTCTGCTTCAGCCCGCGACCGCCGGCAACTTCCTGCCATCACTGGGCGCGCGGGGCATCACCGCGCTGGCCATGGAACTGGTCCCGCGGATATCCCGGGCCCAGTCCATGGACGCCCTGTCGTCCCAGGCGACCGTCGCCGGATACAAGGCGGTGCTGATCGGGTCGGCCGCCATGAGCCGGTTGCTGCCCATGCTGACAACCGCAGCCGGGACCATCGCACCGGCCAAGGCCTTCGTGCTGGGGGCCGGGGTGGCCGGCCTGCAGGCTATCGCCACCGCCCGCCGGCTGGGCGCGGTGGTCTCCGCCTTCGATGTGCGTCCGGCGGTGCGGGAGCAGGTGCAGAGCCTGGGTGCCACGTTCATCGCGGCGGACATGGTGGAGGCGGGGGCGGAAACCGCCGGCGGCTATGCGAAGGAGCTGGCCCACGACCAGCACGAGCGGGAGCTGGAAGCCATCCACCGCCACATCGGGGACATGGACCTGGTCATCACCACGGCCCAGATCCCCGGGAAACCGGCCCCCCGGCTGATCACGACCGCGATGGTGGCCGACATGAAACCGGGGGCGGTCATCGTGGACCTGGCCGCTGAAACCGGCGGCAACTGCGAGCTGACCCGGGCCGGCGAAACGGTCATCGCCTCGCGCGTCGCGATCATCGGGGCCGTCAATCTTCCCGCCACGGTGCCGTTCCACGCCAGCCAGATGTACAGCAAGAACCTGGAGACCCTGCTGCGGCACCTGGTCGCCGAGGGACAGGTCGTCGTCAAGCCGGATGACGAGATCACCGGCGCCATGATGCTGCGATAGCCGTCCACCTTTCCACCGGGCGCAGCCGCCGCCCGAGGAGACACTCGTGACCGAAGCACTGATCGTCGGCATCGTCATTTTCACCCTGTCCACCTTCCTGGGGGTGGAACTGATCCACCGGGTGCCGCCCACCCTGCACACGCCGCTCATGTCCGGCGCCAACGCGGTCAGCGGGATCACCGTGGTGGGCGCCCTGATCGTGGCCGGGGGCGGCCACGGGTGGATCTCCAGCGTGCTGGGTTTCGGCGCGCTGGTGTTCGCCATGATGAACGTCGTGGGGGGCTACGCGGTGACCGACCGGATGCTGGGCATGTTCCGGCGGAAGCCGGAGGACCGCTGATGCCACAGGCCGTAGCGGAACTGGGCTACCTGCTCGCGGCGGTGCTGTTCATCCTCGGGCTCAAGCGGCTGTCGAGCCCGGCCACGGCGCGGCGGGGCAACCTGCTCTCCGGGGTGGGGATGCTCATCGCCATCGTGATCACGCTGGCCGACCGGGCCATCCTGAGCTACACCGTCATCGCCGCGGGCCTCCTGGTGGGCGGCGGGCTGGGCCTCTGGATGGCGCGGGCGGTCAAGATGACGGCGATGCCCCAGATGGTCGCCCTCCTGAACGGCGTGGGGGGCGGAGCATCGCTGCTGGTGGGCTCCGCCGAGTTTCTCAAGTCCAACCTGGCCGGGGTGGCGCTGCCCCTCAACGTGGACATCACCATCCAGCTGAGCCTGCTGATCGGCGCGGTGACCCTGTCGGGCAGCCTCATCGCGTTCGCGAAGCTGCAGGAGCTGATGACCGGGCGGCCCGTCACCTACACCGGGCAGCAGGTGGTGAGCGGCGCGATCTTCGTCGGCCTGCTCGGCCTCATGGCCTACCAGGTGGCGACGGCGGACGGGGTGACCTGGGTGCTGGGCGCGGTAGTGGGGCTGGCGCTGTTGCTGGGGATCCTGCTGGTGATTCCCATCGGGGGCGCCGACATGCCGGTGGTAATATCACTGCTCAACTCGTACTCCGGCATTGCCGCCAGCATGACCGGATTCGTCATCGAGAACGACGTGCTGATCGTGGCCGGGGCCCTGGTGGGTTCCTCCGGTATCATTCTCAGCAAGATCATGTGCCGGGCGATGAACCGGTCGCTGACCAACGTGCTCTTCGGGGCGTTCGGCGCCGTCACCGCGAAGAGCAGCAAGAGCGTCGAAGGGCTGACCGCGCGCACCATAAACCCGGAGGATGCCGCCCTGCAGCTGGCCTATGCCCAGCGGGTGATCATCGTGCCGGGCTACGGCATGGCCGTGGCCCAGGCCCAGCACACGGTGCGGGAGCTCGCCGATGCCATCGAGAAACAGGGGGGGGAGGTCACCTACGCCATCCATCCCGTGGCGGGCCGCATGCCGGGACACATGAATGTACTGCTGGCCGAGGCGAACATTCCCTACGACAAGCTCAAGGACATGGAGGAGATCAACGGCGAATTCGGCACCACCGATGTCGCCCTGGTCATCGGCGCCAACGATGTCGTCAATCCCGCGGCGCGCAACGATCCGTCGAGTCCGATCTTCGGGATGCCGATCCTGAATGTGGACCAGGCCCGGAGCATCATCGTGCTCAAGCGCAGCATGAACACCGGTTTCGCCGGGATCGAAAACGAACTATTCTACGATCCCAAGACCACCATGCTGTTCGGCGATGCCAAGAAATCTCTCGCCGGGCTGGTCCAGGAGGTCAAGTCGCTGACCAGCGGGACTTAACCGGCCGGACCGTCTCTATTATCCCCCGTTTCCACAAGGCAGGTTGCCATGCCCACGCTCCGACGTTTCGCCCTGCTCACCGGGTTCCTCGCCTTTGGCGCCGGACCCGTAGTCGCCCAGGACTGTGGGGTGAATCTCCATCCCCCCGCAGCCGGATCCTGGGTCCAGTACACCATGTCGGAGGGCAGCATGCGGCTGGCCCTCCTCGGCGAGGAGACCAAAGGCGGGAAGAAAATGATGCGCCTGGAGATGAGTGTCGCCAGCCGGGAAGGGGCCATGATCATCCAGATGCTGGTTCCCGGCTATCCCTACGATGCCGGCGCGGTCGAGGACGTGATCATCAAGCCGGCCAATGCCCCCGCCATGCGGATGAACGCCCAGATGATGGGCATGATGCGAAGCCGCATCCCCCGGGATGCCGTGGCGGACGCCTGCCGGAACCGAACGATGACGAGGGTCGGTGAAGAGAGCGTTACCGTGCCGGCGGGAACTTTCCGCACCGTCCACTATCGCGATGCCGAGTCGGGCAACGATGTCTGGGTGAGCGAGTCGGTGCCGTTCGGGATGGTGAAATCACAGTTGAAGAACGGTGGAGAGATCGTGCTGACCGGGCGGGGCAACGATGCCAAGTCCCAGATCACCGAGACGCCGATGGAAATGTAGACGTAGTGAGAGGTGAGAGGTGAGAGCACTTCTCACCTCTTACCTCTCTGCTCCCGGCCACGGGTTGGGGACGATGGCCGCGTTGGCCGCGATCCGCTCCTGGGCCGCCCGATAGTTCTTCTCGAAGTCCGCCCGCCATTGCTCCGGCAGATTCGCCCGGAAATACTCCGCCGTCATGATGTCCGTCCCGGGCCCGGGATGGGTGGCCACGACATCGGCCAGGAAGAAGGTCGAGGCGCCGGCGTCCATGGTATTCACAACGCGGCATTCGAAGGCGGCGTAGCAGTCGAGGAGAACCGGCACCTGCGCCGCGCCGTACCGATGAGGGACGTCCGCCAGCTTGTCCCGGTCCCGGCCGCTGGAGAATCCGAGCCGGTAGATGAGGTCAAATTGGCCCCGGTGCAGCAGATGGAGCCCGTAGCGGCCGGTCTTCCAGACGATCTCGTGGGTCAGGTGCCACTTGTGGATATAGGCGGCCAGCCGGGGGACCCGGGGAGAGATCGAGGCCCGGACTGCGCTGTCCAGGATCATGCCGTTGGGCCGCCCCTGCAGGCTGGAAGTGACGGCGACGACCGGGGATGCCAGTTGGCGGAGTAATTCGTAGGCGGAATCTGTCAGCATCGGGAACCTTGAGTTGTTCTAATGGTAACTGCGTCGGATTTCAGGCTGGATCCGAACCTATGTTTCAATTGGGGACGTGCACCAAAATGGCCTCTCGCGCATCCTTTGCTCGGCAGGGAAGGTGAGCGGCGGCTCGACCTTGAGGGGGTTAACCTGACGGCGCAACTGCCAGAGGCACTAAGAGTTACCTAAGGTGTTGATTTAGCGCAAGTTAGTCGTTATATTGGGCGACTAAAATTTGCACAGTCCCCAACGCGGTGCGGTGCGACCATCCATCGCAAGGAGGCGGTGAAGAGTGAAAGTCATTAAGCCACGCGCGAAGCGTCGCCCAGTGCGCCCGGCACAGATCGCCCGGGCGGTCGATGAAGGCCGCGAAAGCCTCGATCTCTACCTGGACGAGATCAGCCGAGTCCCGCTCCTCAACCGTGAGGAGGAGATGGCGCTCGCCCACAAGGCGTTCAAAGGCAACGTCGCGGCCCAGGAAAAGCTGGCCCGTCATAACGTGCGATTTGTCGTGTCCGTCGCGAAGAAGTTCCAGAACCGCGGCGTGCCTCTTGTGGACCTCATCGGCGAGGGCAACCTCGGCCTCATGACCGCGGCGCGGAAGTTCGATCCCAACCGCGGGGTCAAGTTCATTTCCTATGCGGTCTGGTGGATCCGCCAGGCGGTCCAGGCGGCGATCGCTCGTCACGGCCGCCCGGTCCGGGTGCCGCTCAACCGCACGGCCGATCTCAACCGGCTTTCCCGCACGGTCACGCTGCTCAAGGACCGGCTGGGCCGGATGCCTACCACCGAGGAGCTGGCCCGGGCGACCGGGCTGACCCTGGAGGCGGTGCGCAGCCTGTCGGCGCTCAACTCCGAGGCGGTGCGGCTGGACCACCCGGTGCGGGACGGCGAAGCCAGCGAGCGGATCGAGCGGTTCGCCACCAGCGAGCAGGAAGGCACCGATTCGTCGGCCATTGCCAACAGCCAGACCAGCTACATCGAGGCAGCGCTGGCTTCGCTGCCGCCGCGCGATGCCAAGGTCCTGCGGCTGTATTTCGGTCTCGACGACGGCAACAGCCGGACCCTGGAAGAGATCGGCCGCATGATGGGGGTAACCCGGGAGCGGATTCGCCAGCTCCGGGACCGGGCGCTGCTCCGGCTCCGGGAAGGCGAACAGAGTGGGCGGCTCAAGGATCTGGTTGCCTGAAACGTAGTCCAGGAAAACGACAACGGCCTCCATGCGGGGGCCGTTGTTGTTTTAGGGAGGGTGGGAGAGCCTGGTTCCGTTTTTTCACGAAAGCACGAGCAACAAACAAACAATCAACAAACGACAGCGAGCAAACAACAAACAACGACAAAGAACAACCAACACCAACAAACGACAACAAACGACAACAAGGGACAGCAAGCTGCCGTGTGTGTGTTTCTCCGGCCCGGATCCCGAGTTCGGTGCCGTCGCTTCCCTGGTTTCGCAGCCGGTTAGTATTCTTCGGTTTCCGGCGGCCGTGTGTCGCTTTACACCATTCCTCTTGGCTCCAGGATCCCATGCGTTTCTCGCCCAAAGCTCTGGCGATCGCGGCGTGCGCGCTGGCCGGCGGTTTTCTCCTGCTCGCCATTCCGGCCCGGGAGCCGGAGGTGCCCGGCGCCACCGGCGCCTCGGGGTTCACCTGGAACCGGGACCAGTACTGGCCGACGCTGGAGCGGGCCTTTGAGGCCGCCCGGAATGAAGGCTGTCCCTCGGGCGAAGCGACCGCGCGGGCCCGCGTGGCATCGCTGGAGCGGTGGGCCCTCCGGCTCCGCAGCGGACGCCTCGAGGCCGAGGCCCCGATGCTGGACTCCCTGGGGCTCACGTTTTTTGAGCTGGGGCCTCACGTCGCGGCCTGCCCCTACCAGGTCCAGGAATACATTCTCCTGTCCAGCCGGCTCCGGGAGGCAATCAAGATCCAGTCTCGCCAGTGGGACCTTGCCGACCGGGAGGTTCGGGCCACGCTCTACCGCAGCCTCTACGGCATGCGCGCCGCCGTCGAGGAGGTGATGCTCCATCACTCCGAGGGCCTGCCCTCGCTGCTGGTGGGGCGGGAGGAGCCGTCGCAGACGCCCTCCGCCATGGTCCACGGGGTCCGGGTCCACTCCGGGGACATCCTGGTGTCCCGGGGCGGCTATCCCACGTCGGCCCTGATTGCCCGGGGCAGCGATTTTCCGGGCAATTTCTCCCACATCGCCCTGGTGCACGTGGACAGCGCCGGAACCGCGTCCAGCATCGAGGCCCATATCGAACAGGGCGTTGCCGTGGCCAGCGCGGCCGAGTACCTGGCCGACAAGAAGCTCCGGATCATGGTGCTCCGGCCCCGGGCGGATCTGCCGGCCATGGTGGCCGATCCACTGCTGCCCCACCGGGCTGCCTCCCGTGCCCTGGCCCGGGCCCGCTCCGAGAAGATTCCCTACGATTTCGCCATGAACTACCGTGATCCGGGGGAACTCTTCTGTTCCGAGGTCGCGTCCTCCGCCTATGGCCCCCTGGGTATCAATCTCTGGATGGGTATCTCCACGATTTCCAATCCAGGCCTGCGCCGGTGGCTCGCGTCTTTCGGGGTCGAGAACTTCGAAACCCAGGAGCCGTCGGATCTCGAGTACGATCCCCAGCTGGTCGTGGTGGCTGAATGGCGGGATACCGGCGCGCTGCTGGCGGACCACGTGGACAACGCGGTGATTGACGTCATGCTGGAAGGGGCGGAGCGGGGCGAAGCCATCGACTATCCCTGGTATCAGCTCCCGATGGTCCGGATCGCCAAGGCCTGGAGCTGGGTGGTCAACCGCTTCGGCGGTATCGGACCGGTACCTGAAGGCATGTCTGCCATGGCGGCGGTGCGCAGCCGCGCGTTTTCCACCCGCCAGCGCGTACTGGCAGCGGCGGTGCGGGATACCGCCGGGAGGCTTGAACGGAAACTGGGGTACCCCCCACCTTACTGGAGGCTGGTGGACCTGGCCCGGGAAGCCGCCGGGGACCAAGCCGGCCTTTCCTTCACCCGGGATTGATGCCATGCGAGTTCTCATGCTGACCCTGCTCGCCGCGGCCACCGTGGCGGGTTGCAAAGACAAGCCGGCGGCCGACGCCCCGGCGGATGCCGATACACTGCCCTCCAACGTGGGCCCGGCGGCCCCCATGGCAATTACCGATCGCGACTGGACGCTGGTCGAACTGGGGGATAACACGGCGCCGATGGGGAACGGGGACCGACCGGTCACGCTGCGGCTGGTATCGGCGAATGGAACGGCGGGCGGCTTTGCCGGCTGCAACCGTTACAACGGCCCTTACACGCTGGAGGGGAACCGCCTCACCTTCGGGCCCGCCATCTCCACCAAGATGGGGTGCCAGCAGGGCATGGACGTGGAGGTGAGTTATCTCGGCATGCTGCCGCAGGTCACGAACTACGAAGTCACCAGTTCGGCCCTGGTGCTGGTGGGAGGATCGGGTCCCCTGGCCAGGTTTGCCAGCGGGCCGGGGGCGGATGGCAGCCCCGGTCAGGGCAGTTCGAGCCAATAGATCTCCGGGACGACCCGCGTGAGGTGCAGGGTGACGATCTGGCGCCGGGTCGCAGCCCTGGGGATCCTGTGAGCGCGCGATTTATTCGGTTGCTTCTCCCTTGAGGAACATCCGGAGCACTCGCGGCAGAATGCCACCGTGCCGGTAGTAATCCAGTTCGACCGGTGAATTGAGCCGCACAATCGCGTCGAAGGTGGTTGCCTTGCCGGCGGCGTCCACCGCTCGGACCTTCACGGTGCCGCCCGGGGTCAATCCGTCCTTGATGCCGGTGATCTCGATGGTCTCCTCCCCCGTGAGCCCGAGGGAACTCCGGGTGACCCCTTCGGGGTACCCCAGCGGCAGTACCCCCATCCCGACAAGGTTGCTGCGGTGAATGCGCTCGTAGCTGGCGGCAATCACCGCCTTTACCCCTTGCAGGAGGGTTCCCTTGGCGGCCCAGTCCCGGCTGGATCCGGTGCCGTATTCCTTCCCCACCAGGAGCACCAGCGGGGTCTTCTCCGACTTGTACCGCATGGCGGCATCGTAGATCGAGAGAACCTCGCCGGTGGGAAAGTGGACTGTCCAGTTTCCTTCCTTTCCGGGAACCAGCGCGTTCCGGATCCGCACGTTGCCGAACGTGCCCCGCATCATGACTTCGTGGTTGCCCCGGCGGGAGCCGAAGGTGTTCCAGTCCACCGGGTCCACGCCGTGCTCCAGCAGGTAGCGTCCGGCCGGCCCGTTCCGGGGAATGGCGCCGGCGGGGGAGATGTGGTCGGTGGTGACGGAATCGCCCAGCACGGCCAGCACCCGGGCCCCGAGGATATCCTGCAGCGGCCCGGGCTCCGCGGGCAGGTCCTGGAAGAACGGCGGCTCCTGGACATAGGTGGAAGCCGGGTCCCATGCGTAGCGGCTTCCCTGCGGCACCTTGAGCTCCTGCCAGCTTTCATCACCCTCGAAGACCATGGCGTAGCGGGTGCGGAACAGTTCCGGTTTGAGGGAATTGGCCATGGCGACCTGGATCTCCTCCGCGCTGGGCCAGATGTCCCGGAGGTAGACGCTGTTGCCGTCTTTGTCTTTCCCCAGGGGCTCGGTGGCGAGATCGAGGGTGACTCGCCCGGCCAGGGCGTAGGCGACGACCAGCATCGGGGAGGCCAGGTAATTGGCGCGCACCTGGGGGTGAATCCGGGCCTCGAAGTTCCGGTTACCGGAGAGGACTGCGGCGGTCACCAGGTGGTGCTGTTCGATGATGCCGGCGACGGGATCGGGGAGCGGTCCGCTGTTGCCGATGCAGGTGGTGCAGCCATAGCCCACCACCTGGAAGCGGAGCTTGTCCAGGTAGGGGAGCAAGCCGGAGGCGACCAGATAGTCGGTCACCACCCGGGACCCTGGTGCCATGCTGGTCTTGACCCAGGGCTTGGAACTCAGGCCCCGTTCGCAGGCCTTCTTGGCCAGCAGGCCGGCGCCGATCATGACCGAGGGGTTGGAGGTGTTGGTGCAGCTGGTGATCGCCGCGATCACCACCGAACCGTCGTTCAACTCGAACTCCTGGCCCTCGTACTGGCCCGGCACCCCCTGGACGGGGACCTCGGCGCCCGCCGCCGTGGTCGCGCCGCCGCCCTCGCCCATCCACCGGGAGTACGCCTCCTTGGCGACGTGGCGCCGGGCGTCCGGCGTATTCGCGCTCATGAGGTCGGGGAGGCTGACGTAGAAGTTCCGTTTCAGCTCGGTCATGGGGACCAGGTCCTGGGGCCGCTTGGGACCGGCCAGGCTGGGGACCACGGTGGACAGGTCCAGCGTCACCGTGCTGGTGTATTCCGGGTCGGGGGTATCGTCAGTGCGGAACAGCATCTGTTCCTTGCAGTACCGCTCGACCCGGCTGACCACCGCCTTGTCCCGCCCGGTCCGCTCGAGGTAGCGCAGGGTTTCCCCGTCCACCGGGAAGAATCCCATGGTGGCCCCGTACTCGGGCGACATATTGGCGATGGTGGCCCGGTCGGCCAGGCTCAAACTGGAGAGTCCCGGTCCGTAGAACTCGACGAACTTGTCGACGACACCCTTCTTCCGGAGCATCTGGGTCGCCGTGAGCACCACGTCGGTAGCGGTGGTCCCGACGGGCATGGCGCCGACAACCTTCATGCCCACCACCTCAGGAATCAGCATGAAATAGGGCTGGCCCAGCATGACCGCCTCGGCCTCGATGCCCCCGACGCCCCACCCCAGGACCCCGAGTCCGTTGATCATGGTGGTATGCGAATCGGTGCCCACCAGGGTGTCGGGGAAGGCGGTCAGCACCCCCTGCTGGGGCCGCAGCTGGACGACTTTGGCGAGGTACTCCAGGTTTACCTGGTGCACGATGCCGGTGCCGGGAGGCACCACGCTGAAATTCTCGAAGGCATGCTGGGCGAACTTGAGAAGCTGGTAGCGCTCCTTGTTGCGGGCCAGTTCCAGTTCGACGTTGAGGGCGAAGGCCTTGTGAGTCCCGTAATAGTCCACCTGCACGGAGTGATCGATGACCAGGTCAGAGGGGACCACGGGATTGATTTTGAGGGGGTCGCCCTTCATCCGTGCCATGGCGTCCCGCATGGCCGCGAGGTCCACGACGCACGGCACCCCGGTGAAATCCTGGAGCACCACCCGGGCGGGCATGAACGGGATCTCCTCGGGGCTGCCGCTGCCCGGCTGCCAGCTGGCCAGCGCTTCGACGTGCTCCCGGGTGACGATACCGCGGCCCAGGTACCGGAGGGCGTTTTCCGTCAGCACCCGCAACGAGAAGGGCAGCTTGTCCGGCTGGCCCACCCCCTGCCGGGCCAGCGCGTCGAGCCGGAAGATGACCGCGGATTCACCGCCGAGGTCGAGAGTTGAGCGAGCACCGAGGGGATTCTGGTCAGCAGCCATGGTCACAGAGGGTAAGTGGATAGTACAATTATACATGCGTCTCCCGGATCTGGCAGGCTGGAATGCTCCGGCGCCCTCTTGGCCGGGCTCCCGGCATTGCTCCCGATGATGCCCTTCGCCATCAACCGCTCGGACGCCGGGTTGCTGATCGAGTGGGACCAGGCGGGGCACCAGGGGTTTTTCCCGGCTCGGAATCTGCGCCTCGCCTGTCCCTGTGCCGCCTGCGTAGAGGAAATGACCGGGCGCCCCATGCTGGACCCGGCGATGGTACCTGACAACGTCCAGCCGGTTTCGCTGGCACTGGTGGGAGCCTATGGCCTGCGGGTGGCGTGGAGCGATGGCCACGGGACCGGGATCTACACCTTTGACTGGCTCCGATCCCGTTGTCCCTGTGACACTTGCCGAGGGATCGGTCCCTAGCGGAGCGCCGGATTCGGGGTACCTTCAAGCGGCTCGCATTTCCCGATGGGATCGATAGCTTAGTTTCCGGCAGGCCACCCAGGCCAATAACCGGCGGGGCTTTCGCATGGTCTTTGGACGGCAATACTGGATCTGGATCTGGTACGGCATCTTTGTGCTGGGGATGCTGGGGCTGGTCGCTTCCATTTACTGGGGCCGGCGGACCCATTTCCGGAACCTCGAGGAATTGTTCCGGGCCATCGGCACCATTCTGGTGTCGCTGGGCATGGTGCTGCTCCTGCGCCAGATCTGGTCCCTGCTGGGGCAGGTGCTGCTGCTGGTGGCGCTGTGCTGCTTCGTTGCCGCTTTTGTGCTGGGGCGCCGGGCCGAGCGGGCGCGGGCCGAACGGCACTCCGGGGCTCACGATGAAGTCTGACGGACTGGCCCCTGATCCGGTATCGCACTATCGTTGAGGAATCTGACGGGCGGCGCCCACTGGATGGAAGGGTTTCTGGAATGGTGCAGAGCGAACACAACTGGCTGGGTGAGGGTAGCACCGTTGGTGTCATCGGTGCCCTGACCGTCGCGGGATGGTTCCTGCTGCTGGATCTCATGGCCGGGCGCCCGTTTTTTACCCCGAGCGTGCTTGGGCAGGTCGTGCTGTTCGGGCGTGATACCCCCGACCTGGCCCCCCTCCCGGAAGCAATTGCCCTGTACAGCTTCGTCCACTTCGCCGCCTTCATCGCACTGGGCGTCCTGGTGACCCAACTGGTGCATCTCGCGGTCCGGGACGCCTTTTTCCGCTTTGCGCTGCTCCTGCTCTTCGTGGTTTTCGAGGTCTTTTTCTACGGATTTACCTACGTGGTCTTCGAAGGCACCCGGGGCGTGTTCCCCTGGTGGTCCATGCTCGCCGCCAATACCCTCGCCTCCATCACGATGGGACTCTTCATCTGGATGCGGCATCCCTCGCTGCGGCGATCCCCGGACAACGAGCCGCTGGGCGCGGAAACGACCTGAGAAGAGAGTGCAGAGTGCAGAGTGCAGAGTGCAGAGTGCAGAGTACAGAGCACAGAGTGCAGAGTCCACTCACTCACGGCCCTTCCGGGCCGTTTTTTTGTTCCCGGGTGAGACGGGGTGGTGAGGAGGTTTCGGGCGATTAGGTTCCACTCATGATTTCGAGAGCCAGGCTGGTAACCGCAGCCCTCCTGGGGGCGGGGGTCTTCGTCGCCGGCGGGCCCCTGCAGGCCCAGCTGGAGGCACCATCCACCGGGGGCGTCGTCGCGCTGGACCAGGAGTTCCGGATGCTGGGGCAGCATAAACGGGTGCTCATGATCGGCGCCCATCCGGATGACGAGGACACCGAGTTGCTGACCTACCTGGTCCGGGGTGAGGGGGCGGAGGCCGCCTATCTCTCGCTCAACCGGGGGGAAGGGGGCCAGAACCTGATCGGCCCGGAGCTGGGCGAGCCGCTGGGCCTGATCCGCTCCGAGGAGCTGCTGGCGGCCCGCCGGCTGGACGGCGCCCGGCAATTCTTTACCCGGGCGTACGATTTTGGCTATTCCAAGTCGCTGGAAGAGACCTGGCGATTCTGGCCCCGCGATTCCATCCTCAAAGATGTGGTCCGCATCGTACGGCAGTTCCAGCCCCAGGTCATCGTTTCCATCTTCAGCGGGACCGAGCGTGACGGTCACGGCCAGCACCAGGCCGCCGGGTGGGTCGCGCGGGAAGCGTTCCGGCTGGCGGGTGATGCCGCCGCATTCCCGGGTACCGGCCATCCGTGGAGTCCGGCGAAGCTCTACCAGAGCACCCGGTTCGATTCGGCCGCCACCACCCTCAGCCTGGAAGGCGGGGAACTGGATCCCGCGGTGGGCCAGACCTTTCGCCAGATCGCGATGCGGGGCCGCAGCCTGCACCGGTCCCAGGACATGGGGCAGTTGCAGCGAATCGGGTCCTCGGACATCCGGCTGCGGCTGGTGACCGACCGAACCGGCCAGGGCGATCACGCGATCTTCTCCGGGATCGACACCGGGTTCGGCGCGCTTCGCTCGGCGGGTGCCGCCGAGCCGCTGGACCGCTACCTCCGCACGATCGACTCACTGCGTGCCGGCCTCCATACGCCCGGTGAGCCCCCGCTTCGCCTGGTTGACACCGGGCTACGCCGCCTGGACGAGCAGCATCCGGGCCGGGTGGAAATCGCCGACCAGCTGACGCACCTGGAGCGGGCGCGGTTCATCGCGACGGGGATGCTGGCGGATGCGGTCGCCGCCGACGACAGGGTGGTCCCCGGGCAGACCGTGGCCGTCACGCTGAGCGCCTGGAACCCGTCTTCCCAGGCCCGGGTTCTGCGGGTGCGCATCCAGGCGTCCCCGCGGTTTGAGCCCGTTAACCGGGTCGTGGAACTGCGCATGGATCCGCGACAGCTGGCGAGCGATACCGTCCGTGTCCGGGTTCGCGAGGACGCGGCACCCACCCAGCCCTACTTCCTGGTTAACCCCCGGGGCAACGGGGTCTACCAGGTGCCGGATACCTCGCTGGCGGGGCTGCCGTTCGAGCCGCCCGACCTGGTGGCCGTCTTCGCCGAGGGCGATGCCGCGATCGAGCGGGAAGTCGCCTTCCGGGTCAACGACCAGGCCTTTGGGGAGCGCCGCCGCCCGGTGGTGGTGATGCCCCGCATCGACGTCAAGCTGGATCCCCGGAACGAGGTGTGGCCCGCCGGCTCGGGTCTCCGGACGTTTACGGTCACGCTTACGCATGGCGCGAGGGATACCACCCGGGGCCGGGTGACCCTCGAGGTGCCCAGTGGCTGGGCTCCAGCGGCCGCCCAGTCGTTCGAGCTGACGCAGGAGGACGAACGGGAAACGTTCGCGTTCTCGCTCCGCCCCGCTGTGAACCTCCGGGCGGGGTCCTATGAGATCCGTGCGGTCGCGACCGATGACCGGGGCCGACGCTACGACCGGGGCGTGTTCACCGTGGACTATCCCCACATCCGCCCCCGCAACTGGGTCCAGCCGGCGGCGGCCCTCGTCCAGGTGGCGCCGCTGGAAATGGCCCGGCTCCGGCGCGTGGGCTACGTCCGGGGTGCTTCGGACCGGGTGCCGGAAGCCCTGGCTAACGTCGGAGTTCCGATCGAGCTGCTGGACCGCGCGGCGCTGGAGCGGGGGGATCTCGCGGGCTACGACGCCATCGTGATCGGGTCGCGGGCCTACGAGACCGATTCCGCATTGGTGGAGAACAATGGCCGGCTGCTGGCGTACGTCAGGAACGGCGGGCTGGTCATCGTGCAGTACCAGCAACACGCTTTTTTCCGGGGCGGATTCGCGCCGCTCCCGATGACGGTGGGCGGCCAGCCCCTGCAGCTGGAACCGGGAACGTCGCGGCCCGCGGGCCCGCCGGTGAGCCACGACCGGGTCACCGACGAAACGGCCCCGGTCCGGATCATCACACCCTCGAGCCCGGCGGTGAACCACCCCAATCGCCTGGGTCCCGGGGACTGGGACGGCTGGGTCCAGGAACGGGGTCTCTATTTCGCCCGCAGCTGGGACCAGGCCTACGCCCCGGTGCTCGAGATAGCAGACCCCGGCGAGGCGCCGCTTACAGGCGGACTGCTGGTGGCCCGCTATGGCCGGGGGACGTACGTGTACACCGGGCTCAGCTTCTTCCGCGAACTGCCGGCCGGGGTCCCCGGGGCGTTCCGGCTCTTCGCCAACCTCCTGGCGCTGGGGGAGCGGAACCTGCCCTAGGCCTGTGGCCGTTGGTGGTTCGCGAGGGGATGGAAAACCAGGCCTTTCGAACCACGGGCGGTTGGATGGATCCGATCACCGGTTACTCATGGCTGACTTGCACGTGGTGAAAATCCCCACATTTCTTCCGCTCCTGCTGCTTGCCGCCTGCGGTTCGGACGGGCGCACGCCGGTGACCATGTATTCGCCTCACGGGCGGGACCAGCTGCTCCTGCTGGAGCGGGATTTCGAAGCCGCCAACCCCGATATCGACGTGCGCTGGCTGGACATGGGGAGCCAGGAGATCCTCGACCGCATCCGCTTCGAGAAGGTCAATCCCCAGGCTGACATCTGGTTCGGCGGACCCACGACGATCTTTGACCGGGGCGTGGCGGAGGGACTGTTGCAGCCGTATCGGCCGGAGTGGGCGGCGGTGGTCGATCCCCGCGGCGTGGGTCCCGATGATCTCTACTGGCCGGTGTACCGGACCCCCGCCGTCATCGCGTTCAACTCGAAGGCGGTGCCGCCCGACGCCGCGCCTACCGACTGGGACCAGGTGCTGGAACCCCGGTGGAACGACAAGATCCTGATTCGCGACCCGGTGGCCAGCGGGACCATGCGGGCCATCTGGGGCCTCATCATCCAGCAGCGGATGCGGTTTCCCGGCGACACCGCCCCGGGCATGAGCTGGCTTCGGCGGCTGGACGGGCAGACCAAGGCCTACACGCTCAATCCCGCCATCCTGGACGAAAAGCTGGCCCGCCAGGAAGGGGTGCTGACTCTATGGGACCTCCCGGATATCCTGATCAGCCGGAACAAGGGAATGCCGTTCGACTATACCTTCCCGACCAGCGGCACCGTGGTCATTGACGATGCCATTGCCCTGGTCCGGGGCAGCCGGTCGCCGGCGGCGGCGCGCCGTTTCATAGACTACGTCGGAGGCGTCCGGGCCCAGCTGATGGCCGCCCGGAGCGTGTTCCGGCTTCCGGCCCGGCTGGACCTTCCCGCCGACTCGGTCCCGGACTGGGTCGCGGAGGTCGAAGAGGCGATGGTGATCGCCGACGTGGACTGGAAGATGTTGGCGGACGAAGGTGCCGGGTGGATGGGGTATTGGGACCAGCACGTGCGGAATACCGGAAAACGGTGAGCCGTGAGAAGAAACCCGTTACCAGTGACCGATGAGACGGGTTTGCCGGAGTCCGCCACTGCCGCGAGATTGTTACCCATGATAAATCTGGTCGTCCGTCCTGCGCCCGGCTACCTGCTCACCGCTCACCGGTAGCATGTTTCTCGAACTCGACCATCTCACCAAGCGCTTCGGCGCCCACCTCGCGGTGGACGATGTCTCGCTCCGCCTCGAGCGGGGCAAGATCCTCGCCCTGCTCGGCCCCAGCGGCAGCGGGAAGACCACCACGCTCCGCCTGCTCGCGGGTTTCGAGCGGCCGGATGCCGGCGCCGTCAGGGTGGACGGCGAGGACGTCACCCAGGCGACCCCGGTGCACCGGCGGTTCGGGATGGTCTTCCAGCACTACGCGCTGTTCCCCCATCTCGACGTAGGCCAGAACGTGGCCTTCGGGCTGGAATCGCTGGGCATCAAGGGGGGCGACCTGGGACGCCGGGTCACGGCCGCGCTGGAGCTGGTGGACATGGCCGGCTTCGAACGGCGGCGGGTCGGAGAGCTTTCCGGCGGGCAGCAGCAGCGGGTGGCGCTGGCCCGGGCGCTGGCTCCGGAACCCCGGGTCCTGCTGCTGGACGAACCGCTCTCGAACCTGGATCCTTCCCTGCGGGAACGCACCCGGAAAGAAATCCGCGAGGTGATCCACCGGGTCGGCATTACCACCGTGCTGGTGACCCACGAACAGGAGGAGGCCTTTGACCTGGGGGACCGGATCGCGGTGCTGCGCGACGGCCGGCTGGAACAGAGCGGCACCGCGGACGAGTTGTACGACACCCCCGCGACCCGGTTCGTGGCGGGGTTTATCGGGCGGGCGAGCGGCTTACCGGTCCAGGTGACCGACCGGGATGAAACCGGGGTGACGGTCGAGATCGCGACGGGTTCCCGGCTCACGATCCCCGGTTCTGGCGGGCCGGCGCCCGGCGCCCCGGCCGTCCTGCTCGCGCGGCCGGAGGCGTTTCGCTTTGCCTCAGGGCAGGATGTTGCCCTCCGCGGCACCGTCACTGGACGGCGATTCGTCGGGGGGACGGCGCTGTTCCTGGTGGCCCTTCCCGGTGGGCGGCTGCTGGAAGTGAGTGCCGAGCCGAACGCGGCCCTGGCGGGGCAGGAGGTTGGACTGGCACCGACGGGACGGGGCCTCCACCTGTTCCCGGACAGCGCATGAGACAGCTGCGCCGTCTGCTGCCGGCCATTCTGCTGCTGGGGTTTCTGCTCTGGCTGGTTGTGTATCCACTCGGCCTGGTCGCGTTCGAGAGCATACGGGGGCCGGCGGGCTGGACCGGCGAATATTTCGCCCGGTTCGTTCGCCGGCCCAATGAGTGGCAGGCGCTCTGGGGCTCACTCTGGATCAGCGCTGCCACGGTCGCGCTTGCCGGGCTTATTGGGGTTCCGCTGGCTTTTCTCTTTTCACGCTACGAGTTTCCCGGCCGCCGTCTGCTGGGCGGGCTGGTAGCCCTGCCGGTGGTCCTTCCGCCGCTGGTGGGCGTGATCTCCTTTCTTTTTCTGTTCGGCGAGACCGGTTTTCTGGCCCGCGTGGTCCAGCTGGCCACCGGGACCACCGAACCGCCATGGCGGCTGCAGGGGGCGGGTGCCATCCTGCTGGTCCACGCGTACTCGATGTATGTCTATTTCTATCTCTTCACCCGGGCCGCCTTCGCCCACCTCGATCCCTCGCTGCTGGAGGCGGCCGCCGCGCTGGGCGCCGGGGGCCGGCGCACGCTGTTCCGGGTGACCTTGCCGTTGCTCCGGCCGGCGCTCCTGGGCGCCGCCGTACTCACTTTCATGACCTCGCTGGCCAGTTTCAGCGCTCCGTACATCTTCGGCGGCGGGTTCCGGGTCATGACGACGCAGATCGTCGCCACCCGGCTCAACGGCGACGTCGCCATGGCCATGGTGGAGACGGTTTCTCTCACGGCTATCGCATTGATCGGCCTCTGGCTGCTGCGGCGGACCGAAGGGCGGGAGGTGGTCGGTGGCCGCAAGGGATCGGGAACCGCCCGGCTGGCGGTGTCCGGCCGGACCCGGGTGGTGCTGGCCGCGGGCGCCACCCTGTTGACGGCGCTCCTGCTGCTGCCCCATGTCACCCTGGTGCTGCTTTCGTTTGTGCCGGTGGGGACCTGGACCACCGAGGCGATTCCGCCGGTTTATACCGCGGGCAACTACCTGGCCCTGCTGCGGGAGCCGGAGCGGTTCCGCCCCCTGTTCAACAGCCTCTGGATGGCGACGGCGGCGATGGTCGCCGCGATGGCGGTCGCGGTGCTGGCGGGGCATCTGGTGGTGCGCCGCAAGGTCCGGGGCGGCGGGCTGATCGAGTGGCTGCTGGCGGTGCCGTGGGCGGTACCGGGGACCGTCTTTGCGATCGCGCTGGCGACGATGTTCGCGGTGTCCCAGCCTCTCGCCGGACGGTTCGTGCTCATCGGGACCCTCTGGCTGTTGCCGCTTGCGTATCTCATCCGGAACCTGCCCATGGCGGGCCGCGCGGTCATCGCCGGCTACCGGCAGCTCGATCCGTCCATGGAGGAGGCGGCCGCCTCCCTGGGCGCGGGCCGCTGGCGCACGCTGCGGCGGGTGACGCTGCCCCTGCTGCGTCCGGCGCTGGCGGCGGGGGCCACCCTCGCCTTTGCCACCGGGCTGGGTGATTTTGTCACCTCCATCATGCTCTATACCTACGACACCCGGCCGATCTCCATGGAGATTCTTTCCAGCCTGCGGCAGGCGGACATCGGGGTCGCGGCCGCGTACGGGGTGTTTCTCATGCTGATCAGCGGCCTCGTGTTTGCCCTGGGCACCGAGCGAAAGACGGCCACGGGATGACCCGCGCGGCCCCCAGCCCCTCGAACAACCGGGCCCACTTCCGCCAGCTGGCGGTGTTGATCGGTGTGAACGCCGTCGACATGATCGGGTTTGCGATCGTGCTGCCGCTGCTGCCCTTCTACGCCCTCAACTTCAACGCCACGCCGGTGGAAATCGGCTGGCTGATGGCGGCTTTCTCAGTGGCGCAGCTGCTCTCATCGCCCCTGTGGGGCCGCTTCTCCGACCGCTACGGCCGGCGGCCGGCGCTGCTGGTGGGGCTCACGGCCTCGGCCCTGGCTTACGTGGTGTTCGGGCTGGCCGATTCGTTATGGATGCTGTTTCTGTCCCGGGTCGTCCAGGGCGCCGGCGGCGGCACCACCGGCGTGGCCCATGCCTACGTGGCCGACACTATGAAGCCGGCGGACCGGGCTCGGGCCCTGGGATGGCTCTCCGCGGCCACCTCCGCCGGGGTGGCGATCGGGCCCACGCTGGGCTCCTGGTTCAACCTCTGGTTCGGCCACAGCGCCCCGGGCTTCGCCGCGGCCGGCCTCTGCCTGGTCAACGTGTTCTTCGCCTGGAAGTGGCTCCCGGAGTCGCACCCGGCCCGTGCTCCCACCGATGCTCCGGCCCGGCCCAAGGCCCCGATCTGGCATACCGCGTGGGTCGTGGTTTCCCACCCCCGCCAGGCGGTAAGCCGGCTGGTCTGGATCTACGCCGTTGGCATGCTGGCCTTCACCTGCATGACGGCGGTCGTGGCCCTGTACCTGAACGCCGAGTTCCAGGTCACCGAGAAGACCATCGGCTATTTTTTCACCTATATTGGTATTCTCTCGTTCGTGATGCGCTCGGTCTTCCTGGGGCCGGTGGTGGACCGGGTCGGCGAGACCTGGGCGATGCGGATCGGCGCCGGCCTGCTGGTGATCGGCCTGGTGCTCTACCCCCTGGTGCCGACCATCTGGCTGCTGGTCCTGGTCATTCCCCTGGTGCCGATCGGGACCGCCCTGCTGTTTCCGGCCACCACGTCCCTGATGACCAGGGCCTCCGAGAAATCGGAAATCGGCACCACCATGGGAACCGCCCAGTTCTATGCGGGTATCGCTCGGGTAGCCGCCCCACTGGCGGCCACTTTCGCGTTTCAGACCTATGGCCACGCATCCCCGTTCTTCCTCGGGGCCCTGCTGGTGGCCCTGGTGAGCCTGCTGGCGTTCCGGGTCGAACACCAGCCGATACATCCTACGCCGTTGCCGGTCAACGAGGGGTAACTTTCGCGCTATGGTTCTGACACTCCCGTCGTCCCCGAGAGATTTTGCCCGGGCCACCTGGGGCGACGTGGCTCCGTTCTACGAGGCCCTGGCGGCGGCGCCGCTGGAGGGGGGGCGGGTCGAGTCGTGGCTACGGGACTGGTCCCGCCTGGAAGAACTCCTGACCGAGGCGGCCGCCACCGCCATGATCGCCTACACCCTCGATACCGACGACCGGGAGCGGGAGAAGCGCCATCTCCGGTTCTCCACCGAGATTCTTCCCCGGATGGATGAAGAAGGAGTGCGCCTGGCCCGCCGGCTGCTGGACCTGGGCTACAGCCGCCCCGACCTGGTGACCATGCTGGAGCGGTTCCGGACCCAGATCGAGATCTTCCGGGAAGCGAACGTCGCCCTGTTCGCCGAACTGGAAGAACTGGGGGCCCGGTACCAGAAGATCACCGGTTCCATGGTAGTGGAGTGGGAAGGCGCCCAGATCACCATTCCCCAACTGGCGCCTCACCTGCGGCATCCAGACCGCACCATCCGGGAAAAAGCCTTCCGGCTCTCCTCGCTCCCGTTCCGGGACCGGGAAACCGAACTCTCCGACCTGTTCACCCGGATGTTTCATCTCCGGCAGCAGGTCGCCGCCCAGGCCGGGTTTGCCGATTTTCGGGACTACGCGTTCCGCTCCAAGTTCCGGTTCGACTACACCCCGGGTGACGTCGACCGGTTTCACCGGTCGGTGGAGCAGGTGGTGACGCCGGCGGTGGAGCGGATCCGGGTACGACGGCGGGAGCGGTTGGGCGTGGACCCGCTCCGCCCGTGGGATACCATGGTGGATCCCTACGGCCACGCGGCCCTGGTCCCATTCGATGGCATCGACGACCTGACCGAGACGTCCCGGCGGGTGATCGACCGGGTGGATCCGGTGCTGGGGAAGGAATTCGCGACCATGATGCGCGAGGGGTTGCTGGACCTGGGGAGCCGCAAGGGCAAGGCTCCCGGCGGCTACTGCGAGACGCTGCATTTCCGGGGGCGGCCCTACATCTTCATGAACGCAGCGGGGACGCTGGACGACGTGATGACCCTTTTCCACGAGGCCGGGCATGCCTTTCACGCGTTCGCGGCACACCCGCTCGAACTGATCTGGCAGCGGCATCCGGGCATGGAGGCCGCAGAGCTCGCTTCCATGTCCATGGAACTGCTCGCCTCCCGCTACCTCGGCGAAGAATACGGCGGGTTTTTTGCCCCGGAGGAACAGGCGCGGGCCCAGGTGGAGCACCTGGAAGACATCCTGATCAGCCTGACCCACATCGCCTCGGTGGACGCCTTTCAGACCTGGCTGTATACCAGCGGGCAGGGCGGGGACGCGGCGGCCCGCAACCAGGCGTGGCTCACGATCCGGGACCGATTTGACCGGGGGATCGTCTGGACGGGGCTGGAGCGGGAGCGGGTGGCGCGGTGGCACCGGCAGCTGCACATTTTCCTGTATCCGTTCTACTACATCGAATACGGGATTGCCCAGCTGGGGGCGCTGCAGATCTGGCGGAACTCGCTGGAGGATCCTGCCGGGGCGCTGGCCGCCTATCGGGGCGCCCTGGCGCTGGGCGCCACCCGTTCCCTCCCCGAGATCTACGGCCGGGCCGGTGCCCGGCTGGTCTTCGACGCCGATGGCCTGGCCGAACTGGTGGAACTGGTCGAGGCGCAGATCGAGGGCGCCGAAGCCAGGATTACCCGCGGTCTCGGGGTGCAGGGAGGTGTGCTGGCCCCAAGAAAGCCCGAACGGAGTTAGATTAGAGCCCCGCCGGCAGGACGGGCGGGCAGTCCCCTCATTCTGGAGAAACGACCGGATGGCGAAAGAAGCAGGCATCGAAATGGAAGGCGTAGTGACCGAGGTGCTGCCCGACCGCAACTACCGGGTGCTCCTGGAGAACGGCCATTCCATCCTCGCCTATGCCGCCGGCAAGATGAGCAAACACAAGATCAGGGTGCTGGAGGGCGACCGGGTGTCCGTGGTCCTGTCCCCGTACGACCTGACCCGGGGACGAGTGATTTACCGACACAAGTGAATTGAGGGAATTGAGGGAATTGAGGGAATTGAGGGAATTGAGGGAATTGAGGGAATTGAAAAAATCGAGGGGATTGGAGGAATTGGCCGACAATTCCCTCAATCCCCTCGATTCTTTTCTTCCTCCGACTACTTGGCCTTGGTCACGTTCTCGGCGGCGGGTCCCTTCTGTCCCTCGACGATGTCGAACTCCACCCGGTCACCTTCGGCGAGGCTGCGGAAGCCGTCCATCTTGATCGCCGTGTGGTGCACGAAACAGTCCTTGGTGCCGTTCTCCGGGGTGATGAATCCGAAGCCCTTCGCGTCGTTGAACCACTTCACAACTCCAATCGTGCGTGCCATACCGTCCAAACTCCGTGTTGGTGAAAGAAGTCAGGGGCCGCCGTGGCGCACCCGACTGGACAGGAAAGCGAGAGTTTCTCGCCCCCTGAATTCCCACGCGAATGCCTGGGCGGCAACGTTCCGCCTGCGATTCGCTCGTACCCGCCAGTTAGTATTCGAAAATGCGCGAATCTGGATCCTGGGGAGAGGTCCAACGGGATTCGCTGCAGAGTGCCTGTATCAGCCGCCCCTAATCTGCACGCGGGCGCCGGTTCGTCAAGCCCTTAATCCTCTCCCTCGGGTTTCAGCCACCGGAGGGCGACCTTGGCCCATTCCCCGCTCCGGCGCCGGAGGCCCTGTCCGGTGGCCCGGTTCAGGGCCTGGAGGAACTCGATTGCGGATGGGTAGCGCTGGTCCACCACGTTCTGCAGGGCCCGTTCCAGGACCGCCTGGAGGTCCTCCGACACGTCCTGCCGCCGGCTCCCCAGGTTGGGGAAATTGTTGGTGGTCTGCTGGGCCAGCACCTGTTCCAGCGTCAGGCCCAGGAAAGGAGGCTGCCCCAGGAGGGCGAAGTAGGCCACCGCGGCCAGGCTGTACAGGTCGGAGCGCTGGTCCACCCGCTCGCCCAGCAGTTGTTCCGGGCTGGCGAACTGGGGGGTGCCGCTCTGACTGGTGGCCCCTCCGAACCGACCCTGGCCCCGAAGAGCCAGCGCCAGGCCGAAGTCGGTGATCCGCAGGGTGCCGTCCTGTTCGGTCAGCATGTTCTCGGGTTTGAGGTCCCGGTGGACCAGGCCGAGGGAGTGGGCCTGGGCGAGCGCGTGGAGGGCCTCGCGCAGCAGCCGGATGACCCGTTCGAGGGGCAGCGGCCCCCGTTCGTGCACGAGCGCACTCAGGCTGGGACCCCTGATCATCTCCATGGTATACCAGATGAGTCCGGAGCGGCCCCCGATGTCGTAGATGTCCACGATGTTCGGGTGGTTGATCCGGGCCGCCAGCTGGGCTTCCCGGCGAAAGCGCTCCACCACGGCGGGATCGGCCGTGAGCAGGGGATGCAGCACCTTGAGGGCGACCTCCCGTTCCAGGTGGAGGTCGCGAACCCGGTACACCCGCCCGAACCCGCCCGAGCCGAGGGTATCGAGGAGTTCGTAGTCGTCGCCCAGGGCGCGGCGGAGGCGTTTCTCCCAGCGGGTCGAATCGAGGGCGTCCGCGGGTGCGCTCATTGAGATGGGCACGGCGGGATTTTCGAAGGTGCCGGCCTCGGATGCGAAGTCTTCGAGCATCTCCGAGGCCGTCTGGTAGCGGTCGTCGCTGGCCGGGCGCAGCGCCCGCATGATGATTCGCTCGAGGGTGCGGGGGCAGTTGGGGCGGAACGCCGAGGGCGGCTGCAGGTCGCCAGGGTCGAGCGGCGGCTCCTGCGCCGTGGTGGCGAAATAGAGGATCGCGCCCGCGGTATAGTTGTCGGTTGCCGGATCGCCGGGTTCCCCGTTCCGCACCTCGGGCGCCATGTACGCGGTGCCGCTCAGCACATCGTCCGGCGGGATGACCGGCAGGGTCCAGTTGCAGTACCGCACATCGGTCAGGGTGCAGCGCCCGGCGATGTTGAGAAGCAGCGAGGCGGGCACGATCCGGCGGACCGTCACCCCGTGGGCATGGGCGTGTTCCAGCGCGCCCAGAACGTCCCGGGCGAGGGTATGCACGGTGGGCAGGGGCCGGGGTCCCCGCTGGACGGCCTCCTGCAGGCTTTCACCTTCGATCCAGTTGCCGACCCGGAAGGCCAGGTCGCCGATGACGCCCGCGTCGTAGACGTGCCGGATCGCGGGATGATCGAGATGGGCCAGGGCCTCCGCTTCCCGCAGAAACCAGCGGCGGGTCCGGTCGCCGGAATAGAAGTTGACCCGGAGGCTGACCCGCCGCTTCAGCAGGTCGTCCCAGGCGCAGAAAAGGACCCGCTCGCGGGAGATGGCAATGGTCTTCTCCAGCCGGTAGCGGTGGCCCAGCGCGGCGTCGGTCCGCTGAAAGTAGTCGAGGGACGACGATGGTGAGGGGTCGGGATCGCTCATCGCGCCGTGCGGCGCCGGTCCACCCGCATCTGCTTGCCGCAGGTGGCGCTGCTGCACCAGCGCCGGGAATGATTGGGGGAGGCGTCCACGAAATAGAGGGTGCAGCCGGTGCCCGCGCACTGGCGCAGCAGGGCGTCGGGGTCGGAGAGCGTGGTGGCCGCGGAGCGGGCGATGGCGTCGATGGCGGTGAGCGTACGGACCGGACTGAACACCGTGCGCCAGCTGCCCTGGACCCGGGTCAGCTGGTGGTAGCCGGTGGCCTGTCCCAGTACCGAGTTGATCGCATGAATGGAACTGGCCGGGGCCTGGCGGTCGGCCGCGACCGCCCGGGCCAGCGCGGCGAGGCGGTCCCGGAATTCGAGTATGTCGCTGTAGGGCAGCGGGGGATCATCGGGGACGAGCTTTTCCAGGCGGGCCCACTCGAGGTAGGCCGTGAGGTCGGTCAGCCGGTCGGCCACCGGCCCGGTTCCCCCGGCGGTGTTGACGAAATCCAGCCAGATCGCGTCGCCAAGAATGATGAACGGCTGCGGGGAGGCCACCAGGTCACCGCTCGTCGGCGATCTCGACCGCATTACGGCCGCTGTTCTTCGCCTTGTAGAGGGCGACGTCGGCCGAGGCGAGGAGCGAATTGATGGTGGCGCCGTGGCGGGGCGCCGCGGCAATGCCCAGGCTGACCGACTGGCGGCCGAACTCGGGGTGCGCCGATTCCAGGTTCCGGATGTCGGCCAGCACCCGTCCCACGAAGACCATCGCCTCGTCCGGCGAGGTCATGGGCAGGATCACCAGGAATTCGTCACCCCCCAGGCGGCCCACCGCGTCCAGGGTGCGGCACTGCTGGCGCAGGATGTCCGCGATCAGGACCAGCAGCCGGTCGCCGCCGGCGTGGCCCAGGCTGTCGTTGACCTGCTTGAAGCGGTCCAGGTCCAGCAGCACGATGGTGGTGGTGAGCTGGTGCCGGGTGGCGCGCGAGATTTCGGCGTCCAGCCGCTGTTCCACCGCCCGCCGGTTATAGAGCCCGGTCAGGGCGTCGGTCGTCGCGGCGCTGTGCAGCTGTTCGACCAGCATGGCGTTCTTGAGGGCGATCGCCGCCGCGAACGAGAGGGTGCCCGCCAGCTCGAATTCCGAGGGGCCGTAGTTCTTACCCGAGATGCGGGAACCCAGCGCCAGCACCGCGAGCCGTTCGGTCCCGGCTTCGAGGGAGATCAGGATCCTGGTCCGGGGGTCCACCTGGGAGGCCAGCGAGATGTCGTCGGTCCGCACCACGCCGCTGCCCACCGGGAAGGCGGTATCCAGACGGGCCCGGTTCAGGGGGGCCGGCTTGCCATCTTCGTTGAGGGCCCGGAAGGCGCGGGGAACGTACTCGTCGGCGTCCGGGCGGTACAGGCAGGCCCACCAGGCAAAGAAGACTTCGGCGATGAAGTCCATGACCAACTGTTCGGTCTCATCGGTGGAGTGGACCGACGAGAGCAGCCGGGTGACTTGCCGCAAGGCCCGCAACTGGAAGGTGGCGCTGTCCAGGGCGGCCTGCCGCTCGAGGAGGACGGCCCGAAGCTCCAGGACCACCGACAAACCCAGGGCCAGGGGCACCGCCACCCCCCGCATTTCCTGGGCGACTTCCGGCTCGGCCCAGACTACGACCTCGGTCTCGCCGCTCTTGATCCGGGCTGCCTCGACGGCGCCGGCGCGGCCCTCAGCCGTCCCCACGTTGCTGACGGTGCCGCCGATGCCGGTGATGACAAACCAGATCTGGTCACTATGAAAGCGGCGAACCAGGGCATCCCGGCACCGCTCGAATAGTTCAGCATCTGATCGTGAATCGCGGCAGGCTGCGGCGAAAGCGCTGGGCAGCGTGGCCAGACGGTACTGCGAGGGTGAGAGCTCCATTGGATTGGGCAATATAGCTAGGGATGTAGGGTAGGGCGAGACAGCAGGTTAGCTCGGTAGGCCGGGGTGCAGCCCCAGATTGGCAGGGATCTTGCTTATCTGTGAGCAACGAGTTATAGTTGTGGTCAGAACATAGCCCCTCGGGGCCCCAGGGGTTAGCCTTCCAGCCTGGGTGATGAAAACTGAAAGGTCATGAGTCCCGGATCAGCCACTGGCTGGCCGGGATTTGTATTTCCAGCCCCTCCCCTAGAACAGGAACCCGGCCCGGACGTAGACGCCGGTGCGCTCCTCGCTGTTTGCCACGGCGACCGTGACGGTGTTGGCCGCATTGAGAAATCCAATGGACAGGCCCCCGCCAAAGCCAGTATGCCATTCGTCGGAGGTCTCGCCCTCCACGTAGACCCGACCGATATCGGCCAGACCGAACACCCCGACATTTGCCGGCACCAGGATCGACATGCGGACCAGGTGGAGCCGCAGCTCGGCATTGCCGAACACCGCCGATTCCCCGGCGAACCGCTGCTCGTCCCAGCCTCGCAGGGTACTCCGGCCCCCCAGGTAGGCGGCTTCGTGAAACGGCGCATCGCCGAAGACTTTCTCGCCGCCGGCTCGGAGCGCCAGGGTGGGCCGCAGGGGAATCGACGCGCTCAGGTAGGTGGCCAGGTCGCCCTGTACTTTGCCGAAGGCGGTCTCCACGTCCCAGATGCCGGGGTAGGCCGTTCCCTGCAGGTTGAGCAGGATGCCCCGCCGGGCGGCGGCCGGCACGTCCCGGGTATCCAGGGTCAAGCCGAGCCGGGCTCCTACCTGGCCGAACTCGCCGGCGCCGTAGAGACCGGGCAGCGTGTTGATGAAGCGATTGTCGTTTTCGTCCAGCCGGCTGAACTGGACTCGGGGGCCCCAGGTCATTGCCATGCGGCGCGAGAAGGGCACCGTGATGGAAGGCTCCAGCAGGAACTGGTCCTGCTGAACCTTGAAGAAGTCCCGGTCGCCGTTATTCACGGTCTCGTTGCCGAAGCCGTAGAACCGGAGAATCTCGATGCCAGATGCCCGGGCCAGGATATTGGTATGGACGCCGGAGTTCTCCCAGCGCCATTCACCCCGGAATTCCGCCCGGAAGGTGCTGGCCGACGTGGCGTAGCCGAAGCGGTACAGGTGGCGGCTGGCGTAGGGGTTCTTTCGGAACCCGTAATCGGTGCTGCTGAAGCCGCCGCCGATGAAGAGTCCAATGTCCGGGCTGATGGAGCTCCACAGGCTGGGGCTCTTGTAATTGCCCCAGTCCCGCGGCGGCACCGGGGTGGTGGTATCGGGGCGGGTGTACTCCCGGGACCGGATGTCGCCGCCATGCCGCGCGACCAGGGTGGTCTTGTCGCCGGAATCATAGAGCCGGATCCCGCCCGCATCGGAGGAATCGAGAACCGCGTCTCTCCCCCCGCCGCCGATCACCCGGATCTTGAGTTTTCCGCTCCCGTTGCCGCGTACGTAGACACTGTCGTCCCCGCCGTGGAGGTAGATCCGGACTTCGTGGGTGTCGTCGTCCCGGTATTCGCGGCGGGCCTGCCCGATCACCACCGGCCGGCCTCCCACGGAGTCCTTCCCCTCGATCAGTACCAGGACATTATCGCGGTCGGTCGACGTCCCTCGTGTAATGGTGACCCGGTCTGCCCGGTCCGTGGCATGGATATCGGGCTCGGTGGCGAGGTACTGGTAGAAATCCTCCGCCATTTTGGCCATGTCGTCCCGCCGGGCTCGGAGGTTCGCGGCCAGCTCCCGCCCGCTGATGCGGTACTGTTGCACCGGGAGGGCCTGGACCGCGGAATCGATGACCGCGTCGGTGATCCGGCGCTGCAGGTCCTTCGCGACTGAATCGAAGACTGGGCGGTCCACGGCGGCCAGCAGCTGGCGGTCCAGCTCGCGCCCGTTGAAGGTGGCCCCGACCATCCGCGGGTAGCCGGACCCGAACTTGACCAGCTGGGGTCGGGTCTGCCGGGCCACCCAGAGCAGGAATCCATCGTACCTCACGAAGACCTGGTCCCGGTCCTCGGGGACCGGAATCCAGGGCGTCGCCGGCTCGTCGGGGCCGACCCGGGCCCACCGCCACTGGCCCCGGTGCCGGTCCCAGTCCCCCATGAACACGTCCATGAGCCGGGCCTTGAGGTAGGCGGTGGTATCGATGTGCTCGGCGGGACTCTCCTCCAGGTGCTCGAGCAGCTTCTCCATGTCGATGACCTTGGTGGCGTTTTCGACGCCGGGGGTGCGGGTCGCGCCTTCGTTCACGTGCTCCTCCAGCAGCCCGAGCATGCCGGCGAAGGTGCGGCGAAACTCACCCAGCCGGGGATCGTCCGGCATCACGAACAGCATGGGGGAGGCATGGACAACCCCCGCCGCCGTGAGCAGCCGGTCTGAGACCAGCGGGCCGGTCGGGTGGGCGGCGCTGATCTGGTCCTGTACCAGGTCGTCGGCAAAGGTGCCGCGGAGGTCGGGCGGCAGCACGGCGGAGGGATCCTTGTCCACCGAGCGGAAATTGAACTCCCGGCCGTCCGGTGCCCGGAACCGGAGCGACTTGGTCTGTTGTCCGCCGCCCTGCTTGACCGGCGTGAGGCCGCCGGCAAAGGTGCCGAGGTCCAGGATGTCCACCTTGGTGGGGGTGGTCCAGAGGTCCCGGTAGTCCGACCCGAAGAAGGTCCGCCAGATCCCTCCCGCTTCGTACTGGGGGCTGGGCGCGACCAGGGCCCAGGGGGTGGTATCGTTCTGGGCCGCGGCGGGGGTGGCCGGGACCGGCAGCGTTCCCAGGCCGGCGAGCAGCAGACTGCCGGGGAACCGGCGCCAACCGGATGGACGGGCAAAGGCGAGGGGCATGGGATCGAGCCTCAGGGGTCGCAGTCGGTGACACGGTTGCAGTCTGGAAATCATACTCCGGAGCGAGGCCGGGGCAAGAGACGGCGGTCACAATTCGACGGCGTCCCCCTCCCGATGTAAGCTTCATCGGGCCAGGGGTGACGAACCGGGAGCGCACATGGGTCGAGGCTGGCTGGACCGTCTGCTCAGAGTCTTTACCGACGTTCGGGAGGGAGAAGGGGCGACCGCTCTGCTCCTCATGCTGAACGTGTTCCTGATCCTCACCGCGTACCTGATGCTCAAGGTAGTCCGGGAGCCGCTGATCCTGGCCGGCGGCGGCGCCGAGGTCAAGAGCTACGCCTCGGCGGGGCAGGCGATCCTGCTGCTCGTCCTGGTGCCGCTCTACGGCTGGGTGGCCAGCCGGTTTCCCCGCAAGAAGCTCATCAATATCGTCACCATCGGCTTTGCGCTCTGCCTCCCCCTGTTCTACCTGCTGGCCCGGCTCGACGTTCCCCTCGGCATTGTCTTCTTCCTGTGGATCGGGGTCTTCAACCTGATGATCGTGGCCCAGTTCTGGGCTTTCGCCAACGACATCTATACCACCGAAGAGGGCAAACGGCTTTTCCCGCTGGTGGCCTTCGGGGCCTCGGCGGGTGCGGTGGCCGGGAGTTTCATCGCAGGGCTGCTGATCGCGCCGGTGGGCGTGTACCAGCTCATGCTGGTGGCGGCGCTGGTCCTGCTGGCCAGCCTGGTGCTGACCAACATCGTGGACCGGCGGGAGCGGGCCCGGCGGGAGGGCCACCTCCCGCCGCCCGACACCACGGCCGAAATGCCGGCGGCCACCACCGCCGAGATGCGGGTGGCCACCACCGGCGAGATGCGGGCGGCGCCGGCGGGCACGCAGCCGGTGCAGCGGGAGGGCCCCTTCCAGCTGGTGCTCCGGAACCGGTACCTGCTGCTGATCGCGTTCATGATCCTGGTGCTCAACTGGGTGAACACCACCGGCGAATACATCGTCGGGCGGACGGTGAGCGAGGCCGCGGCCACCGCGGCGGCGCGGCCGGGCGCGCCCAGCGAGGAGGTGTTGATCGGGCAGTTCTACGCCGGATACACCGGGGTGGTGAACCTGGCTGCGCTGCTGATCCAGCTGTTCCTGGTCTCCCGGATCGTCAAGTACGCCGGGGTGCACCGCGCGATTCTCATCCTGCCGTTCATCGCCCTGGGCGGGTATCTCCTGCTGGCGGTCTATCCCGTGCTGAGCGTGGTACGGTGGGCCAAGACGGCGGAGAACTCGACCGATTATTCGCTGCAGAACACCCTGCGCCACATGCTCTTCCTGCCCACCACTCGGGACCAGAAGTACAAGGCCAAGCAGGCGATCGACGGATTTTTCGTGCGGGCGGGGGACGTGCTGTCGGCCGTCCTGGTCTTCGGGGGGACGACCTGGCTGGCGCTCAGCTCCTCGGGCTTCGCGGCCTTCAACCTCGGCCTGGCGGTGGTGTGGCTGGTGCTGGCGGTGCTGGTGGGGCGGGAGTTCCGGCGGCGGACCGCGGAGCAGGTGGAAGGGCGATAAGACGGCAGGACGGTAAGACGGTAAGGCTTTCCGGTCCGGACTGTCACCGTGCCCTGCACCCGCGGCCGAGTAGACAGGCGAAGCATGCTCTCGGCGATTCTACGCTAGAGCGCGGTACGGGAAACCATTCAGGCTCCTTTGCTCGCCCGGCGCCGGATTTCTTCCAGGTTCAGCGAAATCGAATCGTTGGAGCGCATCAGGTCCGCGATGATCTCCTCCCGCTCCCGGCCCCCGCTTCGCCGGGGACGCCGGTCCTCCAGGAACGGCCAGAGCCGGACCCGGACCGGGTCGGGCAGCGCGTTCTCGAGATATTCGAGGGCGGTGCCCCGCAGGTGCTCGTCGTCGGTAAAGAGACCGCGGAACGCAATCCGGAGCGGTGCCTCAGGGAGCGCCAGGGAGAGCACCGTGAACACGTGCTCCATGCTGCGGCCGGCCCGTTCCCGCAGAAATTCATCGAGGAAGGGATCCTCGACCCCCTCGTCGGCTTCGCTCAGCAGCCGCTGGCTCTCCCAGATCTGCCGGTCCACCATCACCTCGCGAAGTACCGCATCGAAGACCCGCTGGCCGGGGATCTCGAGTTCAGGGTGATGCCGGTGCAGTTCGGCCAGCGCCCGCCCGGAGCGGTAGCGCACTTCAAACCGGCGGTCCCCCAAACCCTCCAACAGGCCGTTCACCGTGCGTTGCGAGGGGGCCGCCGCCAGCAGCGGCGGAATTCGCCGCCGGATGGCGAACGGCTGGTCCGGGTCCAGCATCGCGTCGAGCAACTGCCCCACGATGGAGGGCGCGATGGCGCGGAGCGCCTCCGCCGCCGGGCGGGCCACCTCGTCCCAGGCGAGCAGCGGCACGACATGGGGGACCAGGGCAGGCGTCAGCGTCCCGCGGCCCAGCGCGGCGCGGACCCGCGGCCGGTCGCGGGAGCGCAGGTCCTGGATGGCCAGGAGCTCGGCGTCGCCTTCCAGGGGCGGGGCGGCAGAAGACGGCTCCGCGTCGATACTCTCCGCTCTGATACTCTCCGCCGATGGTGCCTCCTGGCTCACGCCCGCCCCGACCAGCTGCCCCATGTCGAAGGTGGTCATGGTTTCGAACCCGGTCGGATGTTCCATGGTCACCGAGGTTCCCTCGCTGTCGAGCGCGGCACCATGGGCGATCAGCTTCTTCTCCAGCGCTTCCCGATACCCGCCCTGCAGGTTCCGCGCGACCAGCACCGCTGCCGCCGAGAGCGCCACCGCCAGGACGAGGAGCGACTGGAACGCGATGGCCGGCACCACCAGCAGGCTGGCCTGGACGATGCCGCCGCCGATCACGTCGCCCAGCCGGACCGAGCCGACGTCCACCAGGGTCTTGGTGGCCCGCTTTTCGTGACGGCGGATCGGGGTGAAGAGCAGCTCATACCCGGAGCGGAAAAGCGAGTTGTGGAAAACGGCTTCGGCGCCCCGGGCCAGCGCGATGCTTCCCAGGCCGGGGACCATGAGCGCCCCGATGCCGGCAAGGCCCACCGAACCGGGCAGCACCGAGACGGTACCGGCCAGGCCAAGGCGGTCAAGGACGGCACGGGTGAACCCGCTCTGCACCAGGAAGGTGAGGAGCGAGACGCCGGTGTAGAAGGCGGCGAAGAACCGGAGCAGCCGTTCGCCATCGCCCATGCGGAGGACCGCCTGGCCCTTGAAGACAAAGTCCACCAGCCCCTCCGCCACCGTGCACAATACCACCAGGATGACAAGGTGGCGCAGGTACGGCACCGTGCCGAGGAGCCGGACGCCTTCCAGGGTGGAAAGTCGCTGGGGAGGGGCCGCGGAAGCGGGCCGGGCCGGGCGGGAGGCCAGTAGCACCCGCACCATGACGGTGGCGAGCAGGTGAAACCCGGCCAGCACCAGGAGCATGGCGCTGACTCCCGCCATCGCCGCGGTCCGTTCGGCCAGGACGCCACCGATCACCCCGCCGATGGTGCCCGCCGCCCCGATCCGGGCGATCTGGCGGCGGGCGCTCCGGGGATCGAACCGCTCGTTGACCATGGACCAGAACCCGGATATCAGCAGTGCGCCCATCACGGTGAAGTGGAGGTACACCAGGACGGCGACGGCCCGGCCGGAGGGGCCCATGAGGCCCCACTCCAGCAGCAGCAGCACCGTGCTCGCGCCGAACAGGGAGGGCACGAATCGCCAGGGACCGTGCCGGCTGATATGCCGGGCCGCCCAGAGGACGGCGATGACGGAGAGAATGGAGGAGGTGATCACCATGGTGGGCAGCATGGTGAGGGGAAAACTGGACAGAAACAGCGCGTCCCGGGTCGCCTTGCCTCCGACCTGGAAGGCGATCATGGCCGCCGAGGCGGCGGCCGCGGCGACTACCGCGGTCCGGCGGGACTCGGCCACGTCATCGGTCCCCGTCCTTCAGTTGGCGGCCGAGTTCAGCCGCCAGGAGCCGCAGCTCGTTGACCATGCCGCGTCCCTTCCACTCGGGCCGGGACTCCAGGTTGTCCAGCAGCGAACGGTACCACCAGAGGATCTCTTCCGCGTTGGCCAGGCAGATGGACGACAGGTACTCCCGCCCCAGCCGCCGCACGTCGGCGATCAGCGAGCCGCAGTAGTGAATCTCGCTCGCGGTGCAGACTTCCAGCGCACGGCTGCCGGCCCGGGCCAGCTGCCCGAGGTACTCCAGCTTGTACACCGTCCAGGGACGGAGCTGGCCCCGGCCGTCGTGGCGCGGCTCGCAGGCGTCCGACAGCACGGTAATGACCACCGATCCGAACTTGTCCGCCACCTTGTGCCGCACCAGGTGCTGGTCATCCGGCCGGGTTTCGGCCAGCACCGGGTGGAGGATCCCGGCGATGATGGTGTGCTCATCGCAGCCAAAGCGGGCCAGGATGAGCCCGGTGTGCGATGGGTGGGTCAGGTAGGAAAGCCCGGTGCCTTCGCGAGAACGGGGCACATAGTACTTGGCTGCGAACGCCAGGGCATGATTGATGGGGTCGCTGTAGCCGTGGGCCATGGGAGTGCAGAGTTCAGAGTTCAGAGTGCAGAGTTCAGGGTCCAGAGCACTCTGCACTCTGCACTCTGCACTCCCTTCAGGGGATGCCGAGAAGCTTATGCGTTTGGAGGCTCAAGCGCCATTCGGGGTGGGCCAGGCAATACTCGACGGCCAGCCGGGTGGTGGCATCCTTGTCGGGACCGTCCATGGGCTGAAGAAAGAAATGCTGGAAGGCGAGGCGCCGGTACCGTTCCGGTTCCGCGCCCGGCTGGGGGAAAACCAGCTTCAGCTCGTGGCCCTCCGTCAGGACGAGTGGGGCGCCGGCTTTGGGGCTGACGCAGATCCAGTCCAGCCCCGGGGGCGCTGGCTGGGTTCCGTTGGTCTCCACCGCCACCTCCAACCCGGTGGCGTGAAAGGCGTCGATCAGGGCGCTATTGAGCTGGAGCAGGGGTTCGCCCCCGGTGCAGACGATGTAGGGACGGCCCCCGGATGACCTGGCGCCGTTTGTCCAGGTGTCGATCGCGGCCCCGGCGAGGGCCCCGGCGGTGGCGAACTTGCCGCCTCCCGGTCCCTCGGTGCCGACGAAATCGGTGTCGCAGAACTGGCAGACCGCCTGGTGCCGGTCCTCCTCCCGGCCAGTCCAGAGATTACACCCGGCGAAGCGGCAGAACACAGCCGCCCGTCCCGCCTGGGCGCCCTCGCCCTGGAGGGTGTAGAAGAGTTCCTTGACGGCGTAAGACACAGGGGGAAGATAATTGAGGGAATTGGGAAATTGAGGGAATGTTGGAATTGAATCAAATTCCCTCAATTCCCTCAATTCCCTCAATTCCCTCAATTCCCTCAATTCCCTCAATTCCCTCAATTCCCTCAATTCCCTCCCCCATATTTCCCCGGGTCGGTCATCCCCGCCTCCTGAAATCCCTGGAGCCGCAGCAGGCAGGCGTCGCAGCGGCCGCAGGCGAGGCCGTCCGGCGCGGCCGTGTAGCAACTGATCGTCATTCCATAATCCACGCCCAGTGCGCCGCCGCGCTGGATGATCTGTGCCTTGCTGAGATTGATGAGCGGGGTGTGGATACTGAAGCGGCGGCCTTCAACGCCTGCCCGGGTGGCCAGGTTTGCCACCTGCTCGAAGGCGGCAATGAACTCGGGCCGGCAGTCTGGGTAGCCGCTGTAGTCCACCGCGTTCACCCCGATGAAAATGTCCTGCGCCCCGAGCACTTCGGCCCAGCCCAGGGCATAGGAGAGAAAAATGGTATTGCGGGCCGGGACGTAGGTCACCGGGATTTCGCCGGCCGTCTCCAGGGGAGACCGATCCAGCGGAACCTCCAGGTCCGAGGTGAGCGCCGACCCCCCCCAGGCACGAAGGTCGATCTGCGCCACGATGTGGCGAGCCACCCGCTGCGACTCGGCTACCCGTCGGGCGGCCGCCACCTCGGCCGCGTGCCGCTGGCCGTAGTCGAAACTCAGGGCGTAGGTCTCGAATCCATCGGTGCGGGCGATCGCCAGGACCGTCGCCGAATCGAGCCCGCCGCTCAGGAGCACCACCGCCTTCTGGGGAGGAACCATGGGGGAAATAAAACCGGATCAGCCCTCCAGCACATGCTCGAGCGCGGGACCCAGCTCAGGGTAGCGAAAGCGATACCCTTCCTGCTCGAGCCGGAGCGGCGCCACCCGCGCGCTGGCCAGCAGGGTTTCCCGGGGCATGTCCCGCCCGTACAGGATGTTGAGCGCCAGCGTGGGTACCGGAATGAGGGCCGGCCGGTTGAGCGCCCCGCCGAGGGCCCGGGTGAAATCCTCGTTGCGGACCGCGCCGGGCGCCGTAAAATTGACCGGACCGGAGATGGACTCGTTGTCGAGCAGATAGACCAGGGCGGCGGTGAGGTCGTCGAGGGCGATCCAGCTCATCCACTGCCGCCCGGATCCGAGCCGGCCGCCGAGGCCGAGCCTGAAGGGGGTCAGCATCTTCTCGAGGGCGCCGCCCCGCCGGGTGAGCACGATGCCGAAACGGGGGTGTACCACCCGGATCCCCGCTTCCCGGGCGGGACCGGCCGCGGCTTCCCACTCCTCGGCCAGCCGGGGCAGGAAGCCGTCGCCGGCGAGGCTGGATTCGGTGAGGATCTCGTCGCCCCGGTCGCCGTAATAGCCGACCGCCGAGACGGAGATGAAGATCGCCGGGCGGGTCGGGAGCCCGGCCAGCCGCTGGGCAAGGAGACGCGTCGTGGAGAGCCGGCTCTCCCGGATTTCCTGCCGGGCTTCGCCGGTCCACCGGGTGGCGATGTTGGCCCCCGCCAGGTTGATGGCGCCGTCGAACCCGGCGAGGGCCGCCGGGTCGAGGGTTCCCGTCGCCGGGTCCCAGGAGATTTCGCCGGGCCGGGCCGGGCGCCGGACCAGCGGCACCGCAGTGTGGCCGGCCATTGCGAGCACTGGAAGCAAGGCCTGGCCTATCATTCCGCTGGATCCGGCGATGGCTATCTTCATGACATCCGCTCCTGCTCGAGAATTCATTCCTCAGAAAGTAGCGCCCTTGATCACCCACAGGCGTTTCCGCGCCGGCGTGACGATCCCGGTGCTGGCTCTCTTCGTGGCCTGCCATGGCGGGAGAGCCGCACAGGGCCAGGAGCTGGCCTGCCGGGTGGCCCGGGTCAGCGATGGTGACTCATTTTACTGCGAGGGAGCCAAAAGGGTCCGGCTGACCGGTATTGATGCGCCGGAACTGGCCCAGGGCGCGATTGGGGACCAGGCTCGAGCGGCCCTTGTCGCCCTGATGCCCCCCGGAGCCGAGGTCACGCTGGAACTGGACGTCGCCCCGGAGGACCGCTACGGCCGGACTCTCGCATATGTGTGGCGGGATGGGAACATGGTCAACCGCGAGATGGTGCGGCGGGGATGGGCGATGCTCTACACCGTGCCACCCAATGTCCGGCACGTCGAGCTGCTGCGGGCGGCGCAGGACTCCGCCCGGGGCGAGGCGGCCGGACACTGGAAGGACGGGGGATTCACCTGCCCGCCGGCCGAACACCGGCGGGGCAGGTGTTGAGGGTGCCGGGTTAGCTGACCGCCACTTCGTTGACCATCCCGTGCAGGAAGTGGGGTTTGCCATCCTTGCTGTCCGGGACGAAACAGACGAAGCCGTACTTGCCCGGAGTAAAGTCGTGGGTGATATAGGCCACCTGCCCCGGTGAAAGGCCGGCGATGCCTTCGACCAGCTTGCCGGGAAGCGGGCCATCCATCTTCTCGGCTGCCCGCAACCAGTCCTGGATAGTGGCGGCCGAATCGAGCCGGACCATGACCAGTTCGTGGGGCTGGCCGGCCGTATTCCGGATTTCGATCGTGTGGGTGCCGGGGGTGATAGGCGTGGACCACTCGAAGCCATAGTCCACCAGGGTCAGCGTGAGCCCGGCCGTGGGGGCCGGCGCGGCCGGGCCGGTGGCCGGGACCACGGTGAGGCCCCGCATCATGCCCTTGGCGACATGGGGCTGACCGTCAGGCGACGGAATAACACAGAAGAACACGTAGTTGCCGCTGTCCACCGCCATCGTGGCGGAGAGTGTGTCACCCGGCTCCGCGGCGTTGGGACCGCCCACCATGACGGCCCAGGCGGGAAGGCTGTGTTCGCCGCCGGCCATGGCCTGCTGGAAGTCCTGCATGGTCTTGCCCTGGTCGAGCCGGACCAGGAACATGTGGTGGGCTTCCTTGCCGATGTTGGCGAGCCGGAAGGTGGTCATTCCCGCCGCGATGGTGTCGGGGCCGGTATAGGAATAATCGGCGGAGGAAAAGGTCACCGTCTGCGGCGCGGGCGGAGTGGCCGCGTCCTCTTTGGTGTCCGGGCGGCTGCATCCGCCCAGGACCAGGGCTGCGAGCGTGAGTCGTAAGGTCGTCTGGCGCACGGAAGATCCTTGTGTAATGGGGCCGACAATCTGCAGAATTGTGCGCCCGAACGCCAGTGGGCGTGGCTCAACTTCCTCCTTCCCGGACCGAACCATGAACCGTTATCTCCTCCCGCTGGCTCTCGTCGCCGGCCTGGCCCAGCCGCTCTGCGCCCAGGTCCAGGATTCGTCGCCGTTCCGGGCGCTGGAACTGCCGGCCCCCACCGAGATGCGGTTGGGCTCGGGCCGGCCCGGCCCCCGCTATTGGCAGCAGCGGGCCGACTACCGGATCCGGGCGGTCCTGGATCCCGATGCGGGCGAGCTCGTGGGCGAGGAGATCATCCGCTACACCAACAACAGTCCAACGGCGCTGGGGTACCTGTGGCTGCACCTGGAACAGAACATGTGCGACCCGGGCAGCGTGACCAACCAGCTGAACCAGCCCCCGCTGGTCTTCCTGGGTTCCACCTTCGATTTCTCCTGCAAATCATTTTCCGGGGGACTGGCGCTGGAACGGGTGCGTGCCGGGGGCCGCGACCTGGCCTCCATGATCTCCGGCGCCACGGTTCGGCTCGACCTCGCCGAACCGCTGGCGTCCGGGTCTTCGGTGGAGCTCGACATCGCCTGGCGCTTCCGGGTGCCGCCGTACGGCGGGGGGCGGATGGGCCGGGACGGCAGCCTCTTCGAGATCGCCCAGTGGTACCCCCGCCTGGCGGTGTACGATGATGTCCGGGGATGGAACCACGAGCCCTACATCGGCGCGGGAGAGTTCTATCTCGAGTATGGAAGCTTTGACGTGGCCCTCACGCTCCCCGCCGCCTACGTGGTCGCCGCGACCGGCCAGCTGCAGAACCCGGGTGAGGTGCTGACCGGGCCGCAACGGGACCGGCTGGCGCTGGCGGCCCGCTCGGATACGGCGATCGCGGTGATCACCGCGGCGGAGGCCGGCCATGCCGCGGCCACCCGGCCCACCGCCACGGGGACTCTCACCTGGCGGTTCACCGCCGACAGCGTCCGCGACTTTGCCTTCGCCGCGGCGCCGAACTTCCGGTGGGATGCGAGCGGCTACCGGGGCATCCTGGTGCATACGCTCTACCGCCCGGAGGCCGCCCTGTGGACCGAATCCAACCGGATGGTGCGGGAGGCGCTCCGGTACTTCAGCGAACAGTGGTATCCCTATCCCTATTCTCACATCAGCAGCATCGAGGGCCCGGTTGAGGGCATGGAGTATCCCATGCTGACCTTCGACCCCACCGGCCCTACCCGGGAGGACCTGCACTGGGTGCTGGCCCACGAGCTGGGCCACCAGTGGGTGCCGATGATCGTGGGGTCCAATGAGCGGCTCTATCCGTGGATGGACGAAGGGTTCAACACGTTCATCGACCTCGCCAATGCCGCGCAGTATTTCGCGGGGACGCCGTACGGAGACTCGATCGAGTGGAATTCACGCCGGATCTATCCCGAGCACGCGGTGCCCGGGCAGGAACAGCCCCTGATTGCCCGCCCGGTCGAAGTCAAGGATCTCTTCTGGGTGGGCTACCAGAAGCCGGCGCTGATGCTGCAACAGCTGCGGTACGAAGTGCTGGGCAAGGAGCGGTTCGACTTTGCCTTCCGGGAATATCTCCGGGCCTGGGCGTACAAGCATCCGACGCCGGCGGATTTCTTCCGGATCATGCGGGATGCCTCGGGGGTGGACCTCGACTGGTTCTGGCGGGGCTGGGTCCTCACGACCGCCCGGCTGGACCAGGCGGTGGATTCGGTCGTCAGCCGGGGGAAACCACCCGGATCTTCCTGAGCAACCGGGGCAGCATGGTGATGCCGCTCGAGATGGCCATCACCCGGCAGGGCGGCGGCGTTGAGACGGTCCGGCTGCCGGTGGAGATGTGGAACCAGGGACCCCGGTTCGTCCATGCCATCACCGGAGGCGGCCGGGTGACGCGGGTGATGGTGGACCCGCGACACGCCCTGACCGATACCCGGCGGGCGAACAACCGCTGGCCGCGCCGGTAACCTCCCGCCCCGGGCGCTTACTTCTGCAGGGCCCGGCGGACCTGGATGAGCTCGGAGATGTTCTCGCTGCTGAGGACGCCGATGAGTTGCCCCTGGGCGTCCACCACCGGCAGTGCCGGCGTGCCGCTGGCGCGAAGCCGGGTCAGCGCCTCGTCAAACCCGAGCTCCGGGTGGAGCAGGGGTATGTTCGCCGTCATGGCTTCCTGGACGGTGGACTGAGGTCCCCGCGCGGCCAGGCCCTGAATGAGGTTCTCCCGGCTCAGCATGCCTTCGATCCGCCCGTCGTTGTCGAGGGCCGGAAACTCGCGCTGGTTCCCTTCCAGCAGCATGGCCACGGCGACTTCCAGCCGGGCGTGCACCGGGATGGTGCGGAACCGGGTCATCATCATGTCGGCGACCCGGACCCCGAGCCCCGCCGTCTTCTGCTCCACCGCCGCTACCTCGGCGCCGGCGCCCAGGAAGACGAAGAAGGCGATCAGCACCAGGACAAAATGATTGGTGACCAGCCCGTACATGCCGCCGGCGAAGGCCAGCAACTGGCCCACCGCAGCGGCGGTGCGGGTGGCCCGGGGCAGCCCCCACTTCATCGCCAGGATCGATCGCAGCATGCGCCCGCCGTCCATCGGGAACGCGGGCAGCAGGTTGAAGTAGAGCAGCATGAAGTTGACATGCATCAGCAGGCCCGCGCCCGAGTCCGCGTCGAGGTCGAGGGTGAAGATGGCGGGCTCGGCGCCGGACGCCCGCAGGTAGGCATAGAACCCCAGCGCGATCAGCAGCGTGACCAGCGGACCCGCGACGGCGATGAGAAACTCCTGGCGCGGCTGTTCCGGCATGCGCTCGAGGCGGGCCAGGCCGCCGATGGGAAGCAGGATCACATCGGGCGTGCGGATCCCGAACCGGCGGGCCATGGCGATGTGGCCGAACTCGTGCAGCAGCACACATCCGAACACCGCCAGGATGAACCCGACGGTCAGCAGCAGCTCCGGCATGCCCCCGGACTGGTAACCGCCCAGGCCATAGAAGCCGAGCAGCATGAGAAAGGTGACGTGGACTTTGACGTCGGTGCCGGCGACACGGAAAATGCGATAGCTCCAGGACATGGGGGAAGGATAACGGGATTGGCTATGCCGGGTGCCGGCCGCCCATCGCCGGGGATCCGGGCCTTCCGCCAACTGCCATCCCCAAAGCCCCGCCATTATATTTCCGCCGAACCTCCAGCTGGAGCCGTACCATAGCCACTTCTGTGCCCGCCACCCCGGCCGCTCCGGCCGCGACCCCGGCCACCCCGCCGGGATGGACCATCAAGGATTCCGAAAAGCTCTACAACATGAGCGGCTGGGGCATGGGGTTCTTCCGCATCAACGCTGATGGCCACGTCGCGGTGCACCCGGACCGCAATCCCAAGCGGGGCCTGGACCTGTACCAGTTGGCCACCGACCTGACCGCCCAGGGGGTCGGCCTGCCGCTCCTCCTCCGGTTCTCGGATATTCTCCGGGCCCGCATCGAGATGCTGGCGGGCGCCTTCCAGAGTGCCATCAAGGAGTTCGAGTACGAGGGTTCCTACACGACGGTGTATCCCATCAAGGTGAACCAGCAGCGGCACGTCGTGCAGGAAATCGTCGAGTTCGGTGCGCCGTTCGGGGTCGGGCTCGAGTGCGGCAGCAAGGGAGAATTGCAGGCCATCCTGGGCCTTTCCGACGCCAGCAACCATCTCATCGTCTGCAACGGGTACAAGGACGAGGAGTTCATGCGGCTGGCGCTGATGGGGCACAAGGTGGGCCACACGGTGATGATCGTGCTGGAACAGCCCAACGAGCTGGACGTGCTGCTCAAGGTGGCCGCCGATATGGACGTCACGCCCACGGTCGGGGTGCGGATCAAGCTGGCCAGCGAGGGGGCCGGGCGGTGGGCCAAGAGCGGCGGCGAGAAGAGCAAGTTCGGCCTCTCCCCCGTCGAACTGATGAAGCTGCTGGACAAGCTGGAGACGCTGGGCCGGAAGGACGTGCTCAAGCTGGTTCACTTCCACCTCGGCAGCCAGATCACCGATATCCGCTACATCAAGGCCGGCCTGGAAGAGGTGGCCCGCTACTACGGCGAGCTGCGGCGGATGGGGTTTTCGATCGACTATGTCGATGTGGGCGGCGGGCTGGGTGTGGACTATGACGGTTCCCGCTCCACCCGCCCGGCCAGCGTCAACTACACGATGCGGGAGTACGCCAACGACGTCGTCTATGTCATCGGCACGGCCTGCCGGTCGGCCGGCATCCCGATGCCGCACTTGATCTCGGAGTCGGGGCGGGCCATTACGGCGCACCATTCGCTGCTCCTCATCAACGTCATCGACGTCGAGTCCCAGAGCGAGCTGGCGGTCCCCGAACTGGGCAAGAAGCCGCACTCGCTGCTCAAGGAGATGGCCGAGAACCTGGAGAGCATGAGCCTGGAGCGGGCCCAGGAAGTGGCCCATGACGCCACCTTCGCCAAGGAGCGGGCCCAGGAACTGTTTGCGAGCGGGGTGTTGAGCCTGCCCGAGCGGGCCCACGCGGAACAGCTCTTCCTGGCCACCCTGACCGGCCTGGTCCGGCTGATCGGAGAGGACAAGGCGGCCTACGCCGAGATCATGGCCGATATCGATCCCATCCTGGTGGACCGCTATTTCTGCAATTTCTCCCTTTTCCAGTCATTGCCCGACAACTGGGCGATCGACCAGCTCTTCCCGATCATGCCCATCCACCGGCTGGCGGAGGCGCCCACCCGGCGGGGCACCCTGCAGGACGTGACCTGCGATTCCGATGGCAAGATCGAGCGGTTTGCGGGCGGGCGGAAAGGCAAACCCTCGCTGGAACTGCACCCGTACCGGGAGGATCAGCCCTACATCCTGGGCATCTTCCTCACGGGGGCGTACCAGGAAATCCTGGGCGACCTGCACAACCTGTTCGGCGATACCAACGCGGTGCACGTCCGGCTCAAGGAGCACGGTTATGAGATCACCGACCTGGTCCACGGCGACACCGTGACCGAAGTCCTCAACTATGTCCAGTTCCATGCCCAGGACCTGCTGGCCACCTTCCGCCGCAAGGTGAGCACGGCGCGGGGCCTGACGCGGCAGGAGGCGAATACGTTCATCGCCGACTACGTCGCGGGCCTGGAGGGCTATACGTACCTGGAAGGGGAGGTGCCGGCCGAATAGTCAGTGGGACAGTGGGACAGTGGGACAGGTGGGACAGTGGGACAGTGGGACAGTGGGACAGTGGGACAGTAGGACAGTAGGACAGTAGGACAGTAGGACAGTGGGACAGTGGGACAGTGGGACAGTGGGACAGTGGAGCTATCCCCCCACTCGCTTAAGGCCGGCCCGGGCCTCCTCCAGCATTGGCCGGAACATTGGATCGGGATCATTCCAGAGCGCCACGGCGCGCCGGTAGTCACGGCGCGCTTCGTCGTTGCGGCCCAGCCGCTCCAGGAGCCGGCCCCGGCGGATCAGGGACGGCGTGAGGTAGGGCAGCCCGAGGTAGGCCTTGTCGTCGAGCGTGGCAAACCAGTGCAGCGCTTCCGTCTCCCGCCCTTGCCGTTCCAGGAGGTCCGCCCGCAGGTACCGCTCGCGGGGACCGGAAAAGAACGGGCTCAACTGCAACAGGTAGGACAACCGGTAGTCCCCGCCTTCCAGCACCCGGAGGGCCTCGCCGGGGTTGCCCTGGCCCAGGGCGATCTCGGCGCGAATGCCCGCGGCCAGGTTGCGCGCCAGCTTGACCTGGTCCCCGAAGCTTCGCAGGGCGACCAGGCCATCCGCGGCGCGCGCCGCGGCGGGGTAATCCCGGGCCAGCGCCGCGTACAATCCCTGCAGGTAGAGGCGATAGTGATCGTAGAGGTCGCGATGAATCGTGAACTGAATGCTCGCGTCGGCGGGGGGCTCGATCCCCGGCGCCGCGATGGCAGACAGCCGCGGCCGCGCTGCCGCCAGCGATTCCGCCGGTGACTGCACGAAGGGGGCCGCCTGGAAATACGCGTCGTATGCCGTGGCGAGGCCCGGGTCCAGGGTCCTCGCGCTGTCGAGGTCCCGGCGCGCGGCTGCCCACTTTCCCATGCCCAGGTGGACCGCACTCGCCATAAGGAACCCATTGGCCCGGATCACCGGGTTCCGCGAAGGGCTGGTCAGGAGGGCAACGACGGCGAGGCCCGCGGGCAGGTCCTCCGCATAGGATGCCACGTCCAGGACCGTAATCGCCACCGTCAGGCTGGTGCCCAGCCGCAGGGAGTCGAGGACCTGGCGCATGGCGGCGGTGTCCCGGTGCACCACGGCCTGCAGCATGGCGAGTTCCTGCTCTTCGGCCCGCGCCGCGGCCACCGTCTGCCCGCTCGCGGCACGGATCCGCTTCACCTTGGCCACCAGGGTGTCCAGGCCGGCTGTGTCATTGTCGGCGGCGGCCATCCGGGCGAGGTGGATCAGGGGGATCAGGTTATCCGGTTCGAACGAGACCACCCGCATCCAGGCCGGGCGTGATTCCCGAAAATCCCGGCCATGCACCGGACCGGTATGGAACAGCAGTTCCGCGAGCTGCATCCAGGCTTCGATATCGTCCGGGTAGGTGCCCAGGATGCCGCGAAAGATACGCTCGGCTGTCGCCAGGTCTCCGATAGTCCCGGCGGTGGTGGCCTGCAGCAACTGCCGAAACCGTTCCGGAAGCTCGGTGCTGAGCCGCTCGGCCCGCACCGCCGCATCCCGAACGATGTCATCCCGGGTCAGCCACTGGGCCGCGACGCTCATGCGATACCAGGCGAGGGCGAAGTTGGAATCCGCCGCGGTGGCCCGGGTGTACGCCGCCATGGCCTCGTCGAAGCGGCCGGTGCGCATCGCGCTCTCGCCGTCGAGGTAGGCCTTGAACGCGGGGAGCGAAGACGTCGTGACCCCGGCCAGCCGGCCCGCCGCGGACCCCGCGCGCTCGGCCAGCAACCGGGCGGCCAGCCGGTCCACCAGCTCGAACACCATCGACACGTCGCCCTCTTCCGTCGCCAGGAGGGCGGGCCGGTCCGAGTCATGGCCGTAGAGGCGGGCGGTGATCTGGACCCGCGGTCCTACGGCGACGACATCTCCCAGCACGAACATCCCCGCCGAAAAGCGCTGGGCCACCCGGCGGGCCTCCGCCGGGTCCAGGGGGCCGGCCTCCATCTGCTTGAGGTAGCTGAGCAGGGCACGCGTGTCGACCGTCCGCAGGTCGCCCGCCCCGTCCATCTTGGTGCTGAGCAGGGTGACCATGCCCTCGCCGAGGTGCAGCGTGTCCTGTCCCTGGACTGCAAACGGCATGACCGCGACGGTGGACGCATTGAGCGGGCTGGCGGAGGCAGGCATCAGCCGTACGACGACGAGATAGGCGCCGAGCAGGACGAGCAGCACCACGGCGACCAGGGTGAGCGCACGGGAGCGGGGCGGGCTGACGGCCGGGGACGGTCCGCTTTCCCCCTGCTGCAGTGCGGTGCCGAATGCCCGGGCGGAGCGCTGGCGTCTGGCGGGATCCTTGGCCATGCCGGCCTGGATCGCCGTGTCGATCGGCGCCGAGATCTCCGGCCGCGCGACGCGCAGCGAGGGAACCGGGTCCATCAGGTGGCGGGCGGCGATGGCGGTAGGGCTGGGGCCGAGGTAGGGAGCCTTGCCCGCCAGCATTTCGTAGGTCACGCAGGCCAGGCTGTAGAGATCGCTCTTGCCGTCCACATCCGGCCGGCCCTCGATCTGCTCAGGGCTCATGTACGCCGGGGTCCCGATGGTATGCCCGGTCTCGGTCAGGTTTCCCGCCGCCTCCTGGTCCCGCAGGGCTCCCAGGGCCCTGGAGATGCCGAAGTCCGCCACCAGGGCGTGGCCCCCTTCGAGCAGGATGTTCTCCGGCTTGATGTCACGGTGCACCACCCCGGCCGCGTGCGCGTGGTCCAGGGCTTCGGCGACCTCGGCGGCGATCTTGACCGCTACCGGCACGGGAAGGGCGCCCTCCCGCTCCAGCAGGGCGCGGAGGCTCTCCCCTTCGATCCGGGGCATGATGTAATACAGCACCGGCGGCTCCGCCGCGGTGGCCGCGACATCGCCGGAATCGAAGAGCGGGATGATATGGGGGTGGCGGAGCCGGGCCGCGATCTGGATCTCGCGGAGGAATCGCTCGGTGCCGAGGGCGGCGGCCAGCTCGGGCCGGAGCACCTTGATTGCCACGGTACGGTTGTGCTTCAGGTCCTCAGCGGTGTACACGGTCGCCATCCCGCCCCGCCCGATCTGCTCGCCGACCGTGTACCGGCCGGCGAGGGCCGCGCGCAGCCGGGCGGCGAGATCAGACATGGCTCGGGTCCGGGCGCATGGCGGACCGGGGCCGGGGACTCGGGCTCCCCCTACTTCCGCTTGCCGATGGAGACGTAGGGACGCTCGTCGGCGCCGGTGTAGATCTGGCGGGGGCGGGAGATCTTCTGATCTTTGTCCAGCAGCATCTCTTCCCACTGGGCCAGCCACCCGGGCGTGCGGCCCAGCGCGAAGAGCACAGTGAAGTATTCGGTGGGATACCCCATCGCCTGGTAGATCAGGCCGGAGTAGAAGTCCACGTTGGGATAGAGCTTCCGGCTGATGAAATATTCGTCCTGGAGGGCGATCCGCTCCAGCTCGAGGGCAACTTCCAGCTTGGGATTGAGGCCGGTCTGGGCGAAGACTTCGTCGGCCACCCGCTTGATCAGCTTGGCCCGGGGATCGTAGCTCTTGTACACCCGGTGGCCGAAGCCCATCAGCCGGCCCTCACCGCCCTTGACCTTCTCGATGAACGCGGGAATCTCCTTCTTGCTGCCGATCTCGTCCAGCATCCGGAGGACCGCCTCGTTGGCCCCGCCGTGGAGCGGCCCGTACAGGGCCGCGATACCGGCGGAAACGGCGGAGAACGGGTCCACTTCCGAGGAGCCCACCGCCCGGACCGCGCTGGTCGAAGCGTTCTGTTCGTGGTCGGCATGCAGGATCAGCAGGATTTCCAGCGCCTTCTGCAGCACCGGGTTGGGCTCGTGCCTGCCCCCGATGCTGAACGTCATGTTGACGAAGTTCCCGATATAGCCGAGGTCGTTCCGGGGGAACTCGTAGGGCAGCCCGCGGCTGTGCCGAAAGGCGAATGCCGCGATGGTGGGCATCTTGGCCAGCAACCGGACCCGCTGGACGTAGCGGTTCTCCGCGTCGCGGATGTTCTTGGCGTCGGGGTAGAAGGTCGAGAGCGCGCCCACCACCCCGAGCAGCATGCCCATGGGGTGGGCGTCGTAGCGGAACCCGCCGAGAAACTTGATGATGTTGGTGTGCACGTAGGTGTGATAGGTAATGTCGTGCACGAACTTGTCGAGCTGGGCCTGGTTGGGCAGTTCCCCTTCGCAGAGGAGGTAGGCGACCTCGAGGAAGCTGGCATGCTCGGCCAGTTGCTCGATGGGATAACCCCGGTACCGCAGGATGCCCTTGTCCCCGTCGATGAACGTAATGGCGCTCCGGCAGGCCGCGGTGTTCATGAACGCCGGATCGTAGGTCATCAGTCCGAAGTCATCGTCTGCCGTCTTGATCTTGCGAAGGTCCATGGCCTGGATGGTGCCGTCGTTGATCGGCAGCTCGTAGGCCTTGCCGGTGCGGTTGTCGGTAACGGACAGGGATTCTTTGGACACGGTGGTTCCTTGGTGTGGAGGCGGGGGGACGTCCCAAAATAGCCGGGATGCGGCAACCCGGGAAAGGCGCGGCGCCGGCCTGGGCCGGACGGGCGAAAGCGGACACATGCGATTACTCTACGGCCCCGATGACGACGCCGATCTCCCTGTCCCTGGCCGACCGTGCCCGGGGCTGTCTCCTGGGCCTCGCGGCCGGCAATGTCCTGGGCCTGCCAGCCGAATTCCTGGGCACCGCGGATGCCATTGCCCGGCGGTTTCCCGGCGGGGTGACCGAGGTGCGCCGGGAGGATACGCCCGCCTCGCCTCACGACGATGACGTGGCCCTGGCATTGATCCAGGGGGAAGAACTGCTCCAGCCCGAAATCGACGTGGAGCGCCTGGCCCGGCGCTGGGTGGAGTGGCGGCAGCGGGACGGCCGGGGCATCGGCACCTGGACCCGGACCGCCCTGGACCACATCGCCACCCAGCACTCGCCGCCGGCGCACACCGGCGGCGCCGCGGGTAACGGCTCGATCCCCCGCACCATTCCGGTCGCCCTGGCCACCGTGCATTCCCCCGCCAACCTGGTCAGCGGGTCCTACCACCTGGCCCACCTGCTGCATCCGGATCCCCGCTGCGCCTGGGGCGCGGTGGCGGTCAACGTCGCCGTCGCGTGGTTTCTGCATGGCGAACGCGACTTCCTTCCCGAGGTGCTGCAGGCGCTCACCGCCAATGGTGCCCCGGAAGAACTGATCGCAGCGGTGCGCCGGGTCCCGCTGGAGAAGCGAGAGGCCTTGCCCGTCGCCGGGCCGGAGGCGGGATACGTCGTGCATTGCGTGGAGATCGCGCTCTGGTTCGCCTACCACGAGCCGCAGCTGGAACGCGGTCTCGTCTGGCTGGCCAGTGCCGGGGGGGACACCGATACCAACGCGGCGGTGGCCGGCGCGCTCATGGGAGCCCGGGATGGTGAAGCCGCTATTCCCGGCCGTTGGCTGGAGCAGGTGGCCGAGGTGCCGCGCCTCCGGTCCCTCGCGAGCCGGCTGGTGGGAGAGATGGGGCAGGCGTAGCGGATCGGATAGCGAGCGGCTCAGCGCTGTGGCAATGAGCTATTGCGGCGCGGCGGTGAGGGGAGGCCCAGGGTCCGTGAGGAAGAACTCTGATTGGGGCTTTCGGTGGACAAAGGCACCGAGGTATGCGGCCCCCCACCTCCGGCGGAAGTCTTCCGCCTCGCGCTGGCCAACCAGGGCATACACGCTGCCACCGAAACCGGCGCCGAAGGCGGAGGCTGCCACCGCGCCCTGTTCCCGTGCCAGCCGGGCCAGCGTGATCGTCTCGGGGACCTGGTTGCCCAGCATCCGTTCCGCCAGGAGCTGGGAAAGGTCCACGGTCTCTCCCAGCGCGGCCAGGTCACCCGACTCGAGCGCCGCCGCGGCGTCGGGCACCAGGACCGTGCTCTCCATGACCACCTGTTCCAGCCGGGCCAGCAGGTCAGCCTGTCCGAACTCTCCCTCTCCCACCAACTTGACCGCGGCCCGCCATCGGGCATGCGCATCCGGCTCGCCGTCCACGGCGGCGAGGATGCTGGTGTCGGCCCGGCCGGTGGCCGCGTTCCAGATGGAGAAGAGCCGCGCCGTGAGACGGGGAATCCGGTTGTAGGCGGCTAACGCCGGGCCGGTCTTTTCCGCCGCCACCCCGCTCACCGCGATGACAAAGGTGAGATCGGGAGGAACCGGAAGGATCGCTTCCTGCCGGAGCGGACCGAACCGGCACTGCAACAGCGCGCCCGGCTGGCTCAGCAGGATGGCCGCATGGTCCTGGCACCCGCCGGCCGTCCCCACCCCCTGGTCGCCATCCAGGGAGCGATGCGCCGCTCCATTTTCCATCGCCCCCAGATACTCGGCCCGTTCCTCCGTTCCCGGAACATCGCGGCGAAACGAAGGGTGATCGCCCACCCGGTTTGCAGCGGCGAGCGCGTGGAAGAACCCGGTGACGAGGGCGCTGGAGGAACTGAGCCCGGCGGCGGAAGGCAGGTTGCTGGCGAAATGGATGTCGGCCCCGCGCGAAGACCCGAAGTTTCGGGCCAGCCGGCGGGCGACGGCCATGGCGTAGCCGGCCCATCCCGAAACAATTTCCAGGTCCGGCCCGATCTCGAATCTGGTCTCCAGGTCCAGCCCGACGTCGTGGATGATGACCTGGCGGTCCGCCCGGGGCCGGGCCGCAACGGCGATGCCCCGGTCGATCGCGGCGACCAGGCTGCGACCGCCGGCGTAATCGGTGTGTTTGCCGAGGAACTCGAGCCGCCCCGGAACGAAGAACGAGAAGGTGTCTCTGCCGGTGGGGAGCCGGTCGAACAGATCCGCTGGAACGCTCACAATCGGACGGATTGATGCAGGAAATGACGCTGGACCCGGTCGATATCCCCCCGGGTCGAGATATCGAACACACCCTCCCCGGACCCGATCACCCGGTAGCGCTCGCCCAGGACGTCGATGGAGTACTGCACGGCATCGGGAAGTTCCAGTTCTCCCCGGGGCGAGGGGCCGATGGCGCGGCAGGCCTCGAAGATCCGGGGAGAGAACCGCCAGCAGTTCATGCTGGTCATGGCCTCATCGTTCCCGGTGCCGGAGGTCCCCAGGCGCTGGAGGTGCCCATCCTCTCCGGGAACCACTACGGGGAAAGACTCGGCGCGCTCCCGGGGGACGCCGGTCCGTTCCATCAGGCCCGCCCGGGTAAAGGCGACGAGCCCCGGCCCATCGAGCTGGCGCAGGGCCGCGAGTGCGGCGCAGGGATAGTAGTTGTCGGAGTTGAGGACCAGGAACGGGTCGGCACCAGAGAAGCTTCGGGCGGCCAGCACGGCGTCTGCCGTTCCCAGGGGGGCGGCCTGGATGGCATGCTGAATGGTGATCCGGGTGAGCCCCAGCCCATCGTAGTAGTCGCGAACGGCACCGTGTTCCGGGCCGGTGACGAGACAGATCTCGACGGCGCCCGCATCGGCCAGGGCGGCCAGGGTGTAGTCCAGGAACGGCCGCCCGACCGGGATCATGGCTTTGACGCCGGTCGCCGCGACCCGCGCCTGCTCGTCGGAAAGCGGGGCGGCGTCATCGGGCCGGCGCATCCGGGTGCCCAGGCCCCGGGCCATGATGACGGCCTTGGAGACGGCGCAAGGCGGCAAGGGGGCAAGGGGGCCGGGGGGCAAGGTCAGTCGGCCGCCGCGCTCCACATCTTCGGCAGCAGGCGGACCAGTCCGGCCAGGCTGACGGCGAACACGGCCAGCCACATGAAGCCCTGGGGGTGGTTGCCGTACAGGAAACTCCCGGTACCGAAGAGCGCCGAGTAGATGAAGGCCACGCCGAGCACCCAGCCGAGCAGACTGTTGCTGAAGCTGTCGGGGGACGGTCCCACGCCGGCTTCCTCGCGGATGCCGTTCCACCCGGGGCCGGCGGGGCGGACCAGTCGGTAGAAACTGACCAGGGTGGCGCGGGCGGTCGGCTGGGAAAGAAAGGTCACGGTGATCCAGACGACCGAGGTCGAGGCGACCGTGATGATGAGCGAGATGTGTTCCGGGATCCCGTGCCCGGTCTTGGAGGCGATGAAGAATCCGACCGCGACAATGAACGAGCTGGCCATGGCGGCGACTTCGCTCCAGGCGTTGATCCGCCACCAGAACCAGCGGAGCAGGTAGAGCAGGCCGGTGCCGGCGCCGATCGAAAGCAGGAGGTTGAAGCTTTCCTTCGCCGAGTCGAAGACATAGGTCGTGAGCGCGGCGACCACCATGAGTCCGACGGTGACCAGCCGGCCGACCATGACGTAGTGGCGCTCGGTCGCCGTGGGCACCATGAACCGGCGGTAGAGGTCGTGGACCAGGTACGAGGTGCCCCAGTTGAGATGGGTGGACATGGTGGAGACGTAGGCCGACAGGAGGCCGGCGACCATGAGGCCCATCAGGCCGGCCGGCAGGAACCGGAGCATGGCGGGATAGGCCATGTCGTGTCCCACCAGCCGGGGATCCACGTGGGGAAAGGTCCGCGAGATGTCCGATAGCTCGGGATAGACCAGGAGCGAGGCCAGGCCGACGATCACCCAGGGCCAGGGGCGGAGGGCATAGTGGGCCACGTTGAAGAGGAGGGTCCCGGCAAAGGCATCCTTCTCGCTTTTCGCGGCCAGCATGCGCTGGGCGATATAGCTGCCGCCGCCGGGTTCGGCGCCGGGGTACCAGACTGACCACCACTGGATGGTGATGGGAATGATGAGCACCATCAGCGCCACGTCCCAGTTGCCGAAATCGGGCAGCAGGCCGAGGGTGCCCGGATCGGTCCGGGCGATCAGGCCGCTCAGGCCGCCCACCTCCGGCTGCTGCAGCGCGAAGTATGCGGCGGCGAAGGACCCGGCCATGGCCACCCCGAACTGGATCATGTCGGTGACCATCACGCCCCAGAGGCCCGAGGTCGCCGCGAAGAAGATGTTGAGCACGGCGCAAATGAGCAGCGTCTTGCCCATGGGCCAGCCCAGCATCACGTTGGCGATCTTGACGGCGGCCAGGTTCACCGTCGCCATGATGAAACAGTTGAAAAAGAGGCCGAGGTACACCGACCGGAATCCGCGGACGAAGCTGGCCGCCTTGCCCGAGTAGCGGATTTCGTAGAACTCGAGATCGGTGAGCACCCGGGAGCGCCGCCACATCTTGGCGTAGAAGAAAACCGTGGCCATCCCGGTCAGCAGAAAGGCCCACCAGACCCAGTTGCTGGAGACGCCGCCGGTGCGGACCAGGTTGGTGACCAGGTTCGGAGTATCGGTGCTGAACGTGGTGGCCACCAGTGAAATGCCGATGAGCCACCAGGGGGCGGACCGGCCCGAGGTGAAGAACTCCGCCGTGCTGGCCCCCGCCCGGCGGGCCAGCAGGATCGCGGGGATGAAGGAGATGACGACCGATGCGATGACGATGGCCCAGTCCAGCGTGGTGAGATGCATGGAAGTCCGGGTAAGGGTGAGGTGCGCCCCGCTATGGCTGCTGCTCTCCAACCAGCCGGGCCAGTTCCTCCCGCACCCGGCGCACCTGGAGCTGGAGGCGCGGCTCCGGGTTCGCGCGCAGCCGGAGATAATGCTGGTACGCGCGGATAGCGCCGGCCCGGTCGCCGATGAGCGAGGCCAGGCGGCCCTCCTCGCGCAGCAGCGTGGCCAGCAGCCAGGTATTGTTCCAGTGATAGGGCCGGCTCCGGATCGTGCGCAGCGCGCCGGGCACGTCTCCGGACTGTTCCCTGAGCCGGGCCAGCATGAGCTGAAGCAGGGGATCGCCGCTGCCCGCGCCGGCCTGCCGGGCTTCCAGCCGCTGGAGGTAGCCGGCGGCGTCCGCCTTTCCCTCGCGAACCGCCAGGGCGGCGCGGATCGTGGTGGCGCAGGCCTTGAACCCCTCCTCCCAGTCGGCTTGATCCGGGGGCACAATGGGCCGCTCCAGTCGCGCCGCCATGCCTTCGACGCCCGTGGTGTCTCCGCGGGAGAGCCGCCAGGCCGCGACCGCGCAGGTCAGTGAATACTGGCCCAGCCTGGCCTCGGTGGAGGCGGGCGTCGGCCCCAGCACGACCTGGGTGGCCGCGACCACGCTGGCCTGGGCCGCCAGGGTGTCGCCATCGCCGAAGATGGCGTCAAAGATGGGACCCAGGTGGCCCATGAAGGGGTCATGCTGGCGCAGCAGGTCGTAGTACGGAAGGACGGCGGTGGGCCGGCCCAGGTTGAGGAGCAGGTCGTTCTGCCGGTAGGCGGCTTCCATTCGCTGGTCCCGGGTCGCCGCCGCCGCCTCCACCGCCGCGGTGGCGGCCTCGGCGTCCGCCAGTTGAATGCCGTCAATGATCGCTGTCCCCGCGATGCGCACCAGACTGTGGTCGTTCATGTCGGGAAACCGAGCCCGGACGCGCCCCAGCGCCGCGGAGTCGTGAAGGGCGGCCGCGACCCGCCAGCGCATGAAATCGGCGAGGTCGCCGGTCGAATCAATCTGGAAATAGCGTCCCGCCAGCCGGCGGACCTGGGCGGTGTCCCCCGCCACGGCGTGTATCTCGATGAGGTGCTCGATCGGGGCGGCGAAGGTGGAGTCCAGCGCCGCCGCTTTCCGGAACGCCGACTCGGCCCGTCCCATCTGGTCCTCGGGGCCGAGGCCGAGTTCCCCGCCGGCATGGAAGTAAGAATCGCCCAGGTCATACCAGCCTTCGGCCGACTCCGGCGCCAGCGTCACCAGCCGCTGGGCCGCCTCGGTCCAGGCGCTCTGGGGGAGACGCTCGGGATAGCCGGCCATGGCTTGCTTCATGTCCAAAAAGGCGGCGTCCCGGGTCGAAAGCCGAAAGCGTAGCCGCTCTCCAAGGGCCAGCGCGCTGTCGCGCAGGTCCGTCTCGCCGAGCCAGTTCGCCGAACTGGCCAGCCCGATCGCGGCCAGCGCGAATCCACTATCCTGCTCCACCGCGCGCCGGAAATCCTGGAGGGCCCGGTTGTACGCTCCGTGCCGGTAGGCGGCCTGCCCGGCCAGGTAGGAGCGCAGCGCGGGGAGCGAGGTACTGGTCAGCTTCTCGAGCTGGTGCCCGGAGACTCCCGCGCTGCCCGCGAGCAGTTGCGCGGCGAGCCGGTCCACCAGGGGCACCAGGCTGTCGGGGGCGCCGGTGATCTCGCCGCGGCTTTCTTCCCGGCCGCTCCGCACGTCCACGATGGAACCGCTGAGCGTCAGCCGGTTCGGCGTACCCACGATGCTGCCGGTCAGCAGCTTCCCGGCCCCGAGTCCACGGGCCACCTCGATGGCCTGTTCCCGGGGCAGGTTCCCCCCGCCGGCCCGCTTCCAGGCGCTCACCGAGGACTGCGGGTCGGTCGCCCGGGGCCCGCCTTCCCCCGTCAGTTTCGCCGCGAGGAGGTCCACCATGCCCTCGCCGTAGCTCGCATCGGCCCCGCTGACCCGGAACGGGAACACGGCGACCACGCCGCTATCCAGGGTGGAGGCCGCACCGCGGCCGCGCCACCAGAGCCATCCCGCAATGCCGAGCACCACCAGCACCACCGCGCCGACCGCCAGGGCGCGGGAGCGCAGGGGCCGGCCCGGCGGGGGCAGGGCGGCCGTCCCGGCTGATGGTGTCGCGCTTCGGTCGAGCTCCTGGCGCAGCTCGGCTGCGCTTTGCCACCGGTCGGCCGGCGATTTCGCCAGGCAGCGCATCACCAGCGCGGCCAGGATGGGCGGCACCGAGGCGCGGCGCTGGGACACCGGTTCCGGGGTCCTGGTCACCTGCGCGGCGAGCACCTGCTGGGCCGTGGTGCCGATGAAGACCGGCCCGCCGGTCAGCATTTCATACGCCATGGCTCCCACGGCATAGATGTCGGCCCGGTGGTCCACGTGGGGATCGGCGGCCGCCTGTTCCGGCGCCATGTAGGCCGGCGTACCCAGCGCGAGCCCGGCCGAGGTCAGCGCCGAGGAGCCGGCCGATTCGCTGAGCGCCTTGGCGACCCCGAAATCGGTGACCATGGCATGCTGGCCCGACACCAGGACATTGTCGGGCTTGATGTCGCGGTGCACGACACCGTGCGTATGGGCGTATTCGAGAGCGTCGAGCACGTCGTGGAGAATCTGAAGCACGACAGGCACCGGCAGCTCGCCCTCCCGCTCAAGGCGGGCCCGCAGCGATTCCCCCTCCACGTACGGCATCGTGTAGTAGAGCAGGGGAGCATCGCCGGTCCCCGCCTGGCCGGCGGCAAGCAGCGGCACGATGTGGGGGTGCTGCAGGGGGGCGGCGACCTTGATCTCCCGGCGGAAGCGGTCCACGCTGAACCCGGCGCCCAGGTCGGGGGGCAGCACCTTGATGACCACCTTGCGGCCCAGCGCCAGCTCCTCGGCGAGGAAAACGCGACTCATGCCGCCGCCGCCCAGTTCCCGCTCGATGGCGTAAGCCGCGCCGAGGGCGGCGGTGAGGCGGGCCTCCAGGTCGTCCGGTCTCACGGCTCCTCCGTCAGCGCCGCGAGGCGGGCGCGGGCTTCCCTCACCCGGGGCTGCACATCCCGGTCGCCGTTCTTCCAGAGGTCAATGAACCGGCCATAGAACTCGCGGGCCTGCTCCCGGTCTCCCCGCTGCTCGTGCAGCTCGGCGAGGCGGAGGAGCGCGGGGGGGAGGACCAGCCCGTCGGTGTAAGCCCGGTTGGCGTGAGGCATTTCCATGTAGGCGCGATACGCCCCGATCGCGGAGTCCGTCTGGCCGGCCCGGTCCCAGATCCAGGCGCGCTCTATTGTCTGGCAGGTGGGACAGAAGGGATCCCGGATCCGGGCGTTGTGGGCCAGGGCGGCGTCGAACCGCCGCTCCTGCATGGCGATCAGGGCCAGCACCGATTGATAGAACGCACCCTCCCGCCGTTGGAGATCGCGGGGAATCCGTTCGAACCCGCTGAGTTGAAGCCGGGCCTTGGTGACTTCGCCGGCCAGGGCGTACAGGAACCCGGCCTCGAGATAGGGGCGATCCAGGATATCCACGCTGTCGGGCGGCTGCTCCCGGAGCGCGCCATCCATCAGGGCGACCGCCCGTTCCGGGTGGCCCGTCGACACCAGGCCCATCGCCTCGTTGAAAATCTGGTCGTACCACGATTCGAGGTCGTCTAGCGCCAGCGCTTCGCGGCGGGCCGCCTGGAATTGTCGCTGGCTCAGGGCCAGGGCCCCGCGCTGGAACGCGAGGGTACCGGCGGCTTCAGCGGTGTTCAGGCGGGACCGCGCGTTATCCCGGTATTGGACAGCCATGGCGGTGACGACGCTCTCCGCCGCCAGGTGGCCGTGGAGGGCATATTGGGTCTGGACATCCTGCCAATCCATCGATTCGACGTTCCTGAAGCGGACCCGGATTCCCCGGAGCAGGCTGTCCGCGGCGGCCGCCCGCCCCTGGTTGATCAGCACCTCCGACAGGTTTCCGAAGGCGGAGAACCGGAGTGTATCAATGGCGAGAGCACGCCGGAGCAGGGAATCCGCCGCCGGATACCGGCCGTGCCGCGTATGAATCAGCGCCAGGTTATTCATGGCGCGCCAGTCGAGGGAGTCGGTCTCGAGGATGCCCCGGTAGGCGGCGGCGGCGCGGTCGTCCTCGAAGGTGACTGCGCTGTAGAACGAAGCCTCCGTCCAGAGCCGCTCCTGGCCCGAGAGCCGCTGGCGGTGCCGGAATGCCTCGGTCAGGGCGGCGACCGCCTCGGGCCGGCGGCCTTCGTTGGACCAGGTGATGCCGATTTTCCGCCAGGCCATCGCGAACCCCGAGTCGAGCGCGACGGCTTCCTCGAGCAAGGTCAACCCCCGCGGCAGGTCGCGCGCGATATCAATCGCGCTCAGCCCCAGCGAGTATTTCCGGAGCGCTTCCAGCGATCCGGTGGTGACCCGCTCGAGCGGGGGTGTGGCCGCGATGCTGCGGAGCGACTCGCCGATCTTCCGGCGCAGATCCCGGCTCAACCGCCCGAGTGCCTCGAGCAGATGGTCCGCGCTGGCGGCGTTCTGCCGGACCGCCACCAGTTCCCCCGGCTCGCCCGGCGCGATGACCCGGGCCGTGAGCAGGTACCCTGTCCCGACCGGACTGACCTCGGCGATCACCACCGCCTTGATGCCTTCCCGCTGGGCGATCTCCCGGCTCAGGGCTTCGTCGAGCACGGTGCCGGCCGGCTGCCGGGCCCGGGACAACGCGGCCTGGATCTCCTGGTCACTCACCATTCGGAGGACGTCCGACTGGGTGAGATCCACCCGGAGCGCCTGGGTGAGGGCGATCCCGAGGGTGGGGTCGGTGGTCTGGTTCAGCACGGCGGCCACCAGGATCCGGTCCTGATCTTTGAACAGCCCGCGCGAAACCAGGGAGCGGCGGGGCCAGAACCCGGTGGCTACCGATGTCACCAGCAGTAGCAACAGGAGGGCCCCGGTGGTGATCATGCGCCGTCGCAGGCGCGAAGAGGTGGCCGCCGGTCCCAGTGCCTCGAGCGTGGTGCGCACGGCGAAGGCAGTCGGCCGGCGGGCGGGATCCTTGGCCAGGCAGAACATGACGAGCTGGGAGAGCTGGTGCGGGGTGGACGGCTTGACTCGCTCGAGCGGAGTCGGCGTTTCCGCGATATGGGCCGCGATCAGCCCCTGCGGCGTTGGCCGGGTGAAGACGGGGCTGCCCGCCAGCATCTCGTAACCCACGGCGCCGAGGGCATAGAGGTCGGCCCGCTGGTCGAGCCGGGTGTCCCCGGCGGCCTGCTCCGGCGCCATGTAGGCCGGGGTCCCGATCACCATCCCCTCGGTAGTGGCCTGTGGCGCGGCGTCATGCCGGGCCGTGGCCAACGCCTTGGCGATTCCGAAATCGGTGACCACCGCGTGGTTACCGGAGAGCAGGATGTTCTCGGGCTTGATGTCCCGGTGCACGACGCCCTTGCTGTGAGCGTGTTCCAGCGCGTCGGCCACGTCGCGCAGCAGCCGGGCGGCCTGCCCCGGCGCCATCGCCCCCTCCCGCTCGAGCAGGGCCCGCAGGCTCTGCCCCTCGACGTGCGGCATGCTGTACCAGAGCACGCCACCGGCCTCTCCGCTGGCGAGGACCGGGACGATGTGGGGGTGCTGGAGTGAGGCGGCGAGCTGGATTTCGCGGCGGAAGCGCTCGGCGCTGACCGCCGCGGCGATCTCGGGTGGAAGCGCCTTGATGACGACCTTGCGGCCCAACGCGCGTTCCTCCGCCAGGAACACCCGGCTCATGCCTCCGCCGCCGAGTTCCCGCTCGACGAGGTAGGCCTCCCCCAGGGCCGAGCGAAGGTGCTCAATCAAGAGCGTTCAGCTTTCAATCCAGTCTGCGGTGGAAGCGGCGGCCTGAAATCATGTTCCCGGCAGGGTCACGGAACAGGTGGTGAGAAATCCCCCGCGGACGTTGTACACGGTGGAGACCGTGAGCCGGGACGGCTCCAGCACCCGGTAGAGATCCTCGGCGATCCGCGCCGTGACGTGCTCCTGGAAGATGCCGACATTGCGGTAGCTGGTCACGTAGTACTTGAGGCTCTTGAGTTCGATGCAGCGGTTACCCGGCACGTACGTGATGGTCAGGCGGGCGTAGTCGGGGAGCCCGCTGTAGGGGCACACGGCGCTGAACTCGCTGGTCTCGGTGACAATTTCCTGTGCCGGCCCCGAATATCCGAAGGTCTCCAGGACCCCGATGTCGATGGCCTCGGGGCCCACAAATGGGAGAGTCCTTCCTTCTGCGATCGCCATATGCCGTTCCTGGGAAGTTGCTGGAATCTAGAAGGGTCCCGCAGGCGGGGGAATGTGCGGATGTCGTCTTCCCGCCGCCGTTTCCGATTGGGGAGTACCTCTTCCACCACTGGAGCCGCCATGGGACGCCTTTTCCTGCGAGTGCTTGCCGCCGCTACCATCCTTGCCGGGTGCCAGCCGGACCGGGATCCGGCTGGCCCGGAGCCGGCGGCCGGCGTGGCGGCCCTGGGGCCCTCCGGGGCCTACACCCGGGTGCGGCTGCCCCTGCAGGATGCCTGGGCCGTCAATGACCGGGGCACCATCGTCGGCTATGTGAAGGGTGTCGGCGCCTGGTGGTCCAATGGCCAGCGGCGGGTGCTGCCGTCGCCTGCGGCTCCCTATTCCAGCTACTACGCGGGCAATGTCAGCGAGGATGACCGGATGGTCGGCGCCAGCTACTACGCCGGGAAGTACCGGGCGCTCTACTGGGCCGCGCCAACCTTCGCCCCGATCGACCTGGGTCACCTGGGAAGCGGCAGCGCCCAGGCCCTGGATGTGAACAGCAGCGGAGTCGTGGTCGGGGTATCCCGGGCGCCCTATGCGGGCGACGAGTGGCATGCCGTGCGGTGGCAAAAAGGCGGTGCGCTGGTCGATATCCACCCGCCCGGCTACCTGACCAGCACCGCGCTGCGGATCAATGACAACGGCGTCATCGTCGGGTTTGCGGACATGGCGACGCCGGGATATCACCGCGACGCGATCCGCTGGGAGCCGAACGGGACCATCACCGTGATCCAGGCGACGACATCGGGCATCAGTTCCGGCGCCTATGGGCTCAACGCGATGGGCGACGCGTCGGGGCAGAACCCGAGCTTTGGGCCCACCATCTGGTTCAGCGACGGGACAACCCGGTTCTTTCCCAGCTCCCTGGGGGCGCAGTCGGCCCGGGGCGTGAACGGCAAGTACCGCATGGTGGGTTACTACCAGGATCCCAACAACCAGATCAAGCCCTGGACGTCGGTCAAGGGCGTGGAGATGACCCTGCCGGTGGCCGCCAATGAGAGCGGTTCCGCGGCGGACGTCAATGAATGCGGATGGATCGTGGGATGGTCCTACTTTGGTGCCACCATGACCGGGACCCTGTGGCAGCCGGCCGCCTGCGACTAGCGGGGGAGGCGCGCCTTGGCAACTAACAGCGGGCGGGCGCGTGGCGCCGGCCCGCTGCGGCTGGCGCTAGGGCACGAGCCCCTGCTCCAACCAGGTAAACTCGTCCTTGATCACACCCTGCGCAACGGCGTAGGTCGCCACGTCGTCATTGTCGAAGATGTGGGCAAAGCGATCCTCCACACGGCGCCGAGCGTGGCGGGAGAACAGGTCCGCCAGCTGTACCGCGTTGGCGCCACCGTCGGCTGGCGGGCTCTTCTTCCCCTCCGCCATCTGGTGGGCCCGGCTGCACGCCGCCGCAATCGCCAGCAGTTCGGCGCCGATTTCCACCAGGCGGCCGAGCACCATTTGACGCTTCTCGAGCCGGGGCCCGAACCGGAGCATGCTGTGGAAGAGGGTGCGGGCCAGCCGGCGTGACGTCCGGCTGACGAACCGCATGTGGGTGGCCAGGGAGCCAAACTCCCCGTAGCGGGGCCAGCGCCCCCAGCCCAGCCACAGCCGGGGATACCAGGTCGCGTAGAACGCGGCGGCCTTCACCAGCGGCCCGGCCAGCTTGCTGAGCGGGGTGGCCGGGTCGATCAGGGCGCCCGCTACTTTCATGTGAGTGTCCACCGCCTCCCGGGCGATGAAGAGCCGCATGATCTCGCTGGAGCCTTCGAAGATCAGGTTGATCCGGAAATCCCGCATCATCCGCTCGATCGGGTCGGGGGCCTCGCCCCGGGACCGCAGGCTGTCCGCAGTCTCGTACCCGCGTCCTCCCTTGATCTGCAGGCCGTCGTCCACAATCCGCCAGCCCATCTCGGTGTTCCACATCTTGGCCATCGCCGCTTCCAGGCGGATGTCGGTGCCGCCCCGGTCCGCCATCAGCGAGGCGAGGTCGGAGACGGCCTCCATCGCGAAGGTGTCCGCGGCCATCCGGCCCAGCTTGTTGGCGATGGCATCGTGCTTGCCGATGGGCGCGCCCCACTGGACCCGGGTGGCCGCCCAGCGCCGGCAGATTTCCAGCATCCGCTTGGACCCGGCGACCGCGGAGGCGGGCAGGGTCAGCCGCCCGGTGTTCAGGGTGACCAGCGCGAGCTTGAGTCCCTTGCCCTCGCCCCAGAGAAGGTTCTCGACCGGGACCTTCACATTGGTGAACCGGATGATACCGTTCTCCAGCGCGCGGAGCCCCATGAAGTGAAGCCGCTGGACCACCTCCACGCCGGGCCATTCCACCTCGACGATAAAGGCGGAGATCTTCCTGCCGGTCCGCGCCATCACCACCATGAGATCGGCGATGGTGCCGTTGGTGCACCACAGCTTCTCGCCGTTCAGGATGTAGTGGGTGCCGTCGGCCGACAGTTCGGCGGTGGTGGTCAATCCGGCGGGGTCGGAGCCGACGCCGTTTTCCGTGAGGGCGAAGGCCGAGATGGCGCCCTTCGCGAGGCGGGGGAAGTACTTCTTCTTCTGTTCCGGGGTGCCGAAGAGCTTGAGCGGCGTGGGGACGCCAATTGACTGGGCGGCGGAGAGCAGGGCCGTCAGGTTGCCGTCCTGGCTGGTCACCAGCGCGATGGCGTGGGTATAGCTGTACTGGCTCAGGCCCAGGCCGCCGTATTCCGTGGGAATCTTGATGCCGAAGGCGCCCATCTCCCGTAGCCCCTGGACCACCTCCGGCGGGATCCGGCCTTCCCGGTCAATCGCATCGCTATCCACGCCCTGCATGAAGCGCTCCAGCTTTTCCATGAACGGGCGGGCGCGTTCCAGGTCTGCGGGGTCGGGCCGGGGGAACGGATGCACCAGGTCCAGCCGGAAATTCCCCTCGAAGAGCTCCCGCACAAAGCTGGGGGCCTCCCAGTCCGTCTCCCGGGCGGCTTCGGCGACTTCGCGGGCCTCCTTCTCGGTCGCGAGGCCGCTCGGCGGTGTCGGCGGCCGTTTCGTCATCAGGTCAGTCATGGACGGCTCAGGGTGGAAAGTTGGTACTGAGTTCTGGCGTTGTTAGCAGGCGCACCGCCCACCTGGTGATCCCAATGCACCCTTCCGGGCAACCCTCCGTGGACTCCGTGCTTTCGTGGTGAACTGCTCAAGGTTCATTCGGCACTGGAATGCGTCCCTGGACGCCCCGAAGTACGAGGTCAACCACGTGTTGTTTCCGCTGCTCGCGAAAGGTGTCGTCCGCCGCGTTGAATCCGAGCGCGGGCATGACCGTGCGGGCGTGTACGGCCGGGAACCAGCAGAGTCCAATGATGCTCAACACGAGGTGCGCCGCTTCGACCCCCTGCGTCGTGTCGAGGCCCAGCTCTTCGGAGATGGCGGAGACCGCCTCGGCGGCGATGGTGGCGCTGGGGAGGCGCTGGAGCTGTTCGGCCCCGCTCAGGGCCTCCCGCTCCATCAGCCGGACGAAGTTGGGGTTGGCCATGATAAAATCGAAGTACTCCGCTACCGCGCCGGCCAGCACCACCTCGGACGGCTCCTGGCTGGCGAGGGCCCGATCGCGGCCGCTCCGAATCGCAGCACGCACCCGGCCGAAACAGCGTTCGAGCACCGCGTGGTAAAGCAAATCCTTGCTGCCGAAAAAATATCCCGGGGTGGCCCGGGAAACGCCGGCGGCGGCGCCGACCTGGTTGAGGCTGGTGCCCTCGTACCCCTGCTCCGCGAACAGCAGCTCGGCCGCGTTGAGGATGGCCTCGCGCGATCGGGCGGCATTTCGCTCTTTGTCGTTGCCGTGCCGGGTGCTGGTTACCATAGAGTTGGCCGGAGACATGAACCATCCTTGCTTGCCGGCCAGCAAGTTAGCCTTGGGCTCGGCCACGTCAAGAGGCGGTGGCTCCTCCGGCCAGATTGACCCGCCGGCCGAGCCCCCGTACCGTGGGGCACCGTCCATCACGGAGCCGTCTCATGACCGCCCGCGCCCTCCTCGTTCTTGGCCTGCTGCTGATCCCGGACCTGGCCCCCGCCGGGCTATTCGCCCAGACGCCCGCCGCACCCCCGCCGCGGACCGGGGACGAACTCCAGGCCAGCTTCCTCGCTCACAGGAACGAGTTCGACTACCTCCTCGGCGACTGGGAGTTCACCAGCCAGAGCCAGCAGTACGGGAGGGGCCAGGGACTCTGGTCCGCGGTCCGGCTGGCCGAAGGCCAGATACTGGACGAGTACCGGGTGATGGGAGACAGCGGCGAGACGTACTACGTCACCACTACCCTGCGTAACTACAACGGGGCGCTCGACCGCTGGGAGCTCACCGGCGCCGACGCCGGCCGCGGCCTGCTCGACACGGGAACGGGCCGCAAGGTCGGCGACGAAATCCATATCGAGCAGCACTTCGGCGTGGGCGGCCCGGAACCGTCGCTCTGGCGGATCCGCTACTACGACATCCGGCCCGATCGCTTCTCCTGGACCGGCGACCGCTCCACCGACGAGGGCCGCACCTGGATCCGGCAGTATCTCATCATCGAGGCCCGGCGGATCGGACCCGCGCGCGTGATGGAGCCGCTGACGGCAGGACGGTAGGATGGTGGGACGGTAAGGCGGTAGGATGGTAAGAGCGGCAGGATGGTATGACGTTGGTTCCCTGGGCCATACCTATGCGCGGTACGCCACACCCCAGTGCGTCCCGCACTCTAGCGAAACGTGCCGGGACTCACCTCGTAGGTCAGGTGGTACGCGCCGGCTTCATCTTCCGGGGCCCAGAAGCCCAGTTGCTCAGTCCACCGGGTCCGGGAGAGCCGGCGGCCGGCGAGGCTCAGGAAGCCGGCCGCCCGCCCGGTGATCACCCCCAGCTTGCGGAGGTCGGTGAGGCCGCGGGGCCGGTGAGACCGCCGCTCCTCCGTTATGCGCCGCGCGGTGGCGGGGCCGATGCCGGGGACCCGGGCCAGTTCCTCTCGGGAAGCCCGGGTAATCTCGACCGGAAACCGCTCCGGATGCGCCAGGGCCCAGGCCGCCTTGGGATCGAGCCCGAGCGGCAGATCGTCGCTCTCTCCGTAGGCGACTTCGTCGGCGGTAAAACCGTAGTCGGTCAGCAGGTGGGAGACCTGGTAGAGGCGGTGCTCACGCAGCGCCGGCGTGGCGGGCATGGATTCCAACGGGGTCCGCGCAATCGGCCGGAATGCGCTGAAATGGGGATGGTGCACGCCGCCCCCCCGAGAAAGGCTCGCCACGGTGTTGATCAGGGTGCGGTCGCTGTCCGGGGTGGCGCCCACTACGAACTGCATGGTGATCCCCGAGGCCCCGCCCGGCCGGAGCAGGTTCACCGGGCGACCCTCGGCCCGGCCCTCCCGCTCGCGCACCACCAACTGGCGCACCATTTCGAAGTTGTCCCGGGTGATGGTCCAGTTTTTCTCCGGGGCGATCGGCGCCAGGGTCGCCCCGCAGGGAGTCTCGAAGTTGACCGACACCCGGTTGGCGAGCGAGGTTACCTGTTCGATCTGGGCAGCATCGGCCCCCGGAACCAGCTTTACATGGATGTAGCCGGTGAACCGGTGACGATCCCGCAGCAGTTCCAGCGCGGTAATCAGGCCGTCCATGACCCGGACCGGCCGTCCCGGGATGCCGGTGGTGATGAACAGGCCGTCACACCACCCGCGGGCCCGCGCGGCGAGAAAAATCCGGACCAGCTCCTCCGGCTTGAGGAGGGTCCGGGGCATCTCGCGGTCCCGGCGCATCGGGCAGTAGTGGCAATTGAAGCTGCAGGCGTTGGTCATCAGAATGCGCAGCAGCCTGGTACGCCCGGCACCGGTGCGGAGATCCCGGATATTGATTGGGCCCAGGGCCCCCCGGGTATGCCGTAACCGGGGCGGCGGAGGGGCGCCGTCGCGATCGTCTACCGCGAGCGCCATCAGGATGTCGAGTTTCTGGGCGAGCGTTTCCGGCATGAGCCACCTTCGAGCAGATCCAGACAACAGGGTAACCGAATAAACACCGAAAATCAATACTCACCTGCACCCGGGTTTCCACCATGGATTTTTCGCTTATCCTCCTCCGGCTGCTCCATATCGGTCTTGGGGTGTTCTGGGTCGGCGCTATCGTGTTCAACACGCTTTTCCTGGTCCCGGCGATTCGGGATGCCGGTCCCGACGGGGCCAAGGTTGCAGCTGGATTGATGAAACGCCGCTTCATGGACATAACCCCGGTGGTCGCCATCGTCACCATTATCTCCGGGCTTTGGCTCTATTGGAGGGCATCGGGTGGTTTCCAGCCGGCCTATGTGCACTCTCCCATGGGTGGCGCGCTGGCCGTGGGTGGGTTGCTGGCCATCGTGGGGTTTGCGGTGGGCATCGCTGTGATGCGGCCTTCGATGCTCAAGGCGGCCGCACTGGCCCGGGGAGCCGCGAGTTCGGCCGACAAGGAATCGGTGATGGAGGAGGCGCAGCGGCTCCGGCTGCGGGCCCAGGGGGCGGGTAGGTGGGTGGCCGCACTGTTGAGCCTGAGCGTCGCGGCCATGGCCGTGGCGCGCTATCTCTGAGCCAGCGGGCCAGACCTGGTGCCTGAACCGTGGCTTCGCGGGCCGCTCCCCGACGTGCCCCCCGCCCTGCAGCCGGCCGCCCACGCCCTGGTCGCATCAGGGGAGGAACTGGGCCTCCTGTTACCCGGCCTCGCCGCCGAAGAGATCTGGACCAGCCTCGACGGCGCCGCCACCATTGGTTTTCACCTGGTGCACCTGTCGGGGAGCACCGACCGCCTGCTCACCTACGCACGGGGCGAACCGCTGAGCGAACGGCAGCAAGGCGCTCTCGCCGCCGAGCGGGCACTGGCGGCGCCATACCCCGAGGTCGAGAGCTTGGTGCAGGAATGGAAAATGGTCGTGGACCGGGCCCTGGTTCAGTTGGCACGGACCCCAGCGGAGAGTCTGACGGCGCCGCGGTTCATTGGGCGCGCTCGGCTGCCATCAAACGTACTGGGCGTGCTCTTCCATGCGGCAGAGCACGCCCAGCGTCACACCGGCCAGGTGGTCACGACAGCGAAAATTCTTACCGGACGCCGACCGCCCCCCGCACCGACTCGATGAGCCTGGCGGAGTCGTATCCCAGCCCGCCCTTGAACACGGTCACTACGTCCCGGATCTGGCCGGGAACCCGGACCGGGTCGCCCTTGATGACCACCAGGTCGGCGAGTTTTCCAACTGCGACCGATCCATATTCCCGGTCCGCACCCAGCACCCGCGCCCCGTTCAGGGTCATGATCTGAATGGCCTCCACCGGGGCGAAGCCGGCTTCGATCAGCAACTCGTAGTTCCGCTGGTCGCCGTAGCCGGGCAGGGCGCCGCCGTTGCCGGTCGGATCCACCCCCGCCGCCATCAGACCACCGGCCCGCACGAACGCCAGCTCGAACGCCTGCGCCTTCTTGAAGATCTCCTGCGAAATCGCAAAGGCGCCCGGCTCCGCCAGCCGGGCCCGCGACGTGAGGTACTCGGCCTTGGTCTCCGGGCTCATCGCGGCCAGCACCCGCTCTTCCAGCGGCGGCCGGTTGGGCACGAACAACTCGAAGACCGCCAGGGTGGAGGTCATCGCGACCTTGTTGTCGATCATTGCCCGGAACGTGGTCTGGACCGGCTCACTCGACACATCGAGCGTGGCGAGCTTGGTCATGGCATCGCTGGGGCACTGGTCGGGCTGCTTGGCGGGGTCGTACTCCGTGTTGACGAACAGCCCATGCTCCAGGTTGTCGATGCCGAGCGAGACAGCCTCCCGGAACCCGACGGAGCAGAGATGCCCGGTGACCTTGAGACCTCGTTTATGGGCCTGGTCAATGGCCGCGCCCATCACCGCCCGGCTCGGCGTCGTGTAGAACTTGAGCCAGGTGGCGCCTTCTTCCGCCCAGTAGTCCACCGTGCGGCGGGCTGCTTCCGGGGTGAGCAGCTGGTGCATGTGGCTGCTGCCGCCCTCGCCGGTGAGATAGGGGCCGGTGATATACATCCGGGGTCCCGGCACGTTGCCCTGCTCGATGTTGCGCTTCAGATTGATTTCGCTGTACGGGGAAGCGCTGCCGGTGGTGCGGACGGTGGTGACACCGCTGGCCAGGTAGAGCCGCGGCCCCGTGGTGTTCATCTGGACGCTGCGGTTGCTCGTCGTGTAGAAGGTGTGGTCGTGGAGGCCGACGATGCCGGGGATCACCGTGTGGCCGGTGAGATCATGCACCTGGGCGCCCGGGGGGACCCGGACCGAGGCACTGGGGCCGAGCGCGGTAATCCGGTCGCCGGTGATGACGATGGTCTGGTCCACCATCGGGGCCGCGCCGGTGCCGTCCACCACCTGCACGTGGGTGAGGGCGACCACCGGCGCATCGACGCTGACCCAGTTACGCTGGCCGGCCGTGGCGCGGCCCGCTGCCTGGGCGGCCAGGCACGCCGGCACGGCGATGAACGCGGCAAGAAGAACAGGTGAGCGCATGGCAGTCCCCAGGGAAACAGGAATGAACGTATGGCGGGCCGAGGACTGGCAAGATACTGCTGTCTCGACACATCCCTCAATCCCTCAATTCCCTCAATTCCCTCAATTCCCCCATTCCCTCAATTCCCTCAATTCCCTCAATTCCCCCATTCCCTCAATTCCCTCAATTCCCCTCCCATTTCCCTCAATTCACCCCCACCATCGCGTGCATTCCCGCCTCCAGGTGCTCGGCGATGTGGCAGTGGATCATCCAGGCTCCCGGATTGGAAAACTCCACCAGCAGATCGAGCGTCCCGCCCGCCGGCACCAGGGCGGTGTCCTTCCAGACGAGGTTGGCCGTCGGCACCTCGTTTCGAGCCAGCACCAGGAACCGCTGGCCGTGAAGATGGATGGGATGCTGCATGGCGTGAAGGGTGTGGCGGTCATTGACCAGCCGGATCCGGGCGAGCGTTCCCCGCTCCACCTTCCAGTCAATGTCCATGTTCTCCCGGCCGGTGCCCCCGTCGCGGATGATCCAGCGTATTTCCCGGCTGGTACTGAGCCAGTCCATCATCGGCATGGTGCCCACCCATTCCACCGGGTTGACGTAGGCGGTGTCCAGCCGCATCGCCTGGATCAGTCCAAAGGGGAGGCTGTCGCTTGCCACCTCGACCGTGAGGATGAGGGTCCGGTCGGGCGCCGCGCCGAGATAGTTACGCAGCGAGTCGGCCACGTCGCCAGTCTGGCGCAAGGTGCTGAAGGCGGGCCGCGGCTGCATCCGGCGGGGCGGCGAAGCCTGGATGGTGGCGAGGGTATCGGTCTGGGGGAAGTACACGCCGGTCTGGTGATCGAGCGCCTGGATCCGGTTGAGGAAGGTGTAACTGCCCGGGGCTTCGATCCGCGCGTCCACGACGTATCGCTCCGCCGGCGCAATCGCGATGTTGTCCACCCACTCCTCCCGCTGGAACCGGCTCAGGTCGCCGGCGATGAGCTTGAGGCGGGCGCCCGGGAGCGAGAGGTTCCACGTCCTCACGTTGCTCACGTTGGTCAGGTAGAGCCGGACGACCTCGCCGGCCCGGACCTGGAACTCCGGCCGCGGCTCGCCGTTGACGAGCGGCGTGTTGCCAAACCGCCCCATGAACGCGTGCGTGGCCCGCTCCCGCCCGAAGGGGACCAGCCCCTCCCCGTCCATTAGCAGGTCGTCGAGCATGAGCACCAGTTCCCGGTCGGCGGGGGCGAAGAACGCCGGGTCGCTGGACCGGACCAGCAGGTTCCCGTAGAGTCCCAGGTCCTGCTGGATATCTTCGCGGACGTGCGGGTGGTACCAGTAGATGCCGGCATCCGGGAAGCGCACGGTGTAAAGGAAGTCTCCTCCGGCCGGGACTGCCGCCTGGGTCATCTCCGGCACCCCGTCGAACCGGTTGTCCAGCCGCACCCCGTGCCAGTGGATGGTGGACGGCTGGTCCAGCCGGTTCCGGAACTGCACCGTGACCGTCGCCGCCTGAGCCACCTCGATCAACGGGCCGGGATACTGCCCGTTGAAGCCGAACATCACGATGCTCCGCCCCGCGACCGACCGGCGAATCCGCCCGGCCGTGAGCGAGAGGGTGTCCCCGTCCTGGAGCCGCACCAGCTCCCGGGGCCGGCCCGCCGGAATCTCGCCATCCTCCGGCGGCAGGTAGGGCGTGGCGCTGGGCCGCATCCGTTCCAGCCCGGGCACCATCGGGGTGATGCCCGGAAAATCGGGAGGCATGCGCCAGCCGTCCAACCCGGGATGCCCGTGCGCTGCCGTCGCCTGGGGTGGGAGCATGTTGACGCCATGGGGCATCATGATCGTCCCCGGAGAACCGCCCCTGAGCACCAGTCTTCCCCGCCGCTGGGTCACGGTGTCTGATGCCTCGGCGCTGACCAGGACCAGGAACTTGTTGAGAGCGACCTCGCCCAGGCCGGTCGTTCCGTTCCGCACGATGCCGAGCCGGATGACGGTGTCGAAGGTCGGCGTCGTCACCCAGGCGATATAGGTGGTGTAATCACCCAGCGAGGCAGGCGGGGGGAGATCGGAGGCGCGGAGTTCCAGCTGAAATCGCTGGACTCCCCCCGTCGTGACGTCCACGCCGAAGGGGCCGGAGGCGCGGCCCAGCGTCACCATGCCCCGGGTGTCGAGCAGGTCCGGCGTGGGCTCCAGCGTCATGCAGTAGAGATCCCGGGCCGGCAGATGGCGCCCGGGGCGGTCGCAGAAATCGGCCGCCTGTTGGGGAGACGCCGCTGACGCGAGCAGGGCCGAGGCCAGGAGTCCGTGGCGCAGAGGCGACATCGTTCAGTCCGGGGAACTCACGATTTCTACCGCCACCTTGTGGGGCCGTCCGTTCTGCACCGAGAGGACCACCAGGTTGACGCCGGCCCCGCCGCCGATGGGAATCCGCATCCCGGGCGACGGCTTTTGCGACATGGTCCGGTCCAGCCAGTCGGCCAGCGGCTCGTCCCGGGCCTTGCCGAGCTCGAGGCCATAGAAGTCCTCCAGGTCCCCCAGGGTGGCGACCTTGGCGTCCAGGCTGAACTCGTGCTCCCCGGCCAGGACCATCTCGTCGGGCAGCCGCTCGGCGAACAGTTCGGCCACCACCTTCCGGTAGGAGACCGCGCTCAGCACGTACACCTGGTCGCCGTCCCGCATGACCGTCTTCCCGCGCGGGGAGATCACGTCTTTCTGCCGCACGATGAGCACCACCAGCGAGTCGGCGGGGAGCGCGAGCTTGCCGACCTCCTGGTCGGCGGCGTGGCTCCCGGCTTCCACCCGGTAGCCGAGCAGTTCCTGGCCGGTCTCCCGCAGGGCGGTCAGCTCCAGTGACACCGAGGCATCGGCGCTTTCTGACACCAGCTTGCCCAGCCGCCGGGCGATAGGGCCCAGCAGGGTGGACTGCACCAGCACCGAGAAGAGCACGACGAAGAACGTCACGTCGAAGATCGTGGCGGCACCGGGCAGGCCGGCAGCGAGGGGAATAGTGGCGAACACCACCGGGACGGCGCCGCGGAGCCCGCCCAGCGTGATGACCAGCCGGTCCCGCCAGTCGTAGCGGAAGAAGAGGGTGGCCACCCAGACCGAGAGCGGCCGTGCGATGAACACCAGGACCAGGGCGATGGCAATGCCCACCGGCGCCGCCGCAATCAGCCGGCTGGGAAAGGCGAGCAGGCCCAGCAGCACGAAGACGCCCACCTGGGCGATCCACGCGATGCCGTCGTGAAAGCGGCGGAGCCCGCGTTCGAAGGGCAGCCGGGCGTGGCCGATGAGCACCCCCGCGGCATACACGGCGATAAACCCGCTGCCGTGAAGTACGTGGGCCGCGCCATAGGCCAGGATGCCGCAGGCGAGGGAGAAGACCAGGTAGAGTCCCGCGACGTCGAGGTGGAGCCGGCGCATGATCGCCGTGGCGGCCCAGCCGATCCCGCCCCCGATGGCGAGACCGATCCCCATCTGGAAGGCGAAGTTGGTGATGACCGACCACCAGGGCGGGCTGGTGCTCCCGGCCAGCATCGCCGTGAGGGTGACCACCAGGAAGATGGCGATCGGGTCGTTGAGTCCGGACTCGACCTCCAGCGTGGCCTTGAGCCGTTCCGGCAGGGTGACGCCCCGCCCGCGGAATGCCGCGAAGACGGCGGCCGCGTCGGTCGAGCCCAGGATGCTGCCAAGGAGGAGGCCTTCGGTCCACCCGAGATTGAGCAGCAGCACCGCGGCGGCCCCGATGATCACCGCCGAGATCAGGACGCCAATGGTGGCGAGGAGGATGGTCGGACCGGCCACCCGGCGGATGTGGCGGACGGGGGTGCCTAGTCCGCCATCGTACAGGATCAGCGCCATCAGCCCGATGGAGAGGCCGCTGGTCAGCTGGGCATCGTTGAGCACGATGCCAACCGGCCCTTCTTCGCCGGCCAGCAGCCCGACGCCGACGAAAAGGATGATCAGGGGGACACCCGATCGCAGGGACAGGCGGCTCGACAGCACTCCCGCGATGAGGAGTACGCCGGTGATCAGCATCAGGCGGGCGGCTTGGTCCATCCCGGAAGATAAAGCGGTCGAACCGGGCGGGCGAAAACAGCGGGACGGCCTTGCCGGCCGCCCCGTTCCTCGGCTTACACCACTTCGGGAGCGGCAGCCTGGTCAGGCCGGGCCGGGGCCTCGGGGGCCTTCTCACCGGACGGCAGCAGCAGCCAGCTCAGCATGAGGCCGGCGAAGAGCGCGAGCGCAACGGGAAACAGCTCCATGGGTGGGTGCTCCTAGGAAATGGTTGGCTGGTACGCGGCTTCGCCATGCTGGCTCAGGTCGAGGCCGCGGGCTTCTTCCTCGGCGGAGACCCGTACGCCGACCACCAGGTTGACGATCTTGAGCAGCCCCCAGGTGGCGGCGGCGGAGTAGGCCGCCACCGCGGCCACGGCGATGGCCTGGATTCCCAGTTGGCCGAGATTTCCGTAGAGCGCGCCGTCGGCACCGGCGGGATTGGCGAGCCTGGTCGCGAAGATCCCGGTCGCGAGCGCGCCGATGGTTCCCCCCACGCCATGGACGCCGAACACGTCCAGGGAATCGTCGGCGATGCGCCGCACCAGCTCGACCGCGAAGAAGCAGCCCAGCCCGGCGAGAAAACCGATGACAATGGCGCCGGTGGGAGTCACGAAACCGGCGGCAGGGGTAATGCCAACCAGGCCGGCGACCGCGCCCACCGTGGCGCCCACCACCCCCGGCTTGCGGTGCCGCATCCAGCTCGCGGTCATCCAGGTGAGGGCCGCCATGGCGGCGGCCGTGTTGGTCGCGACGAACGCGGTGGTGGCAAGCGCGCCGGCGCTCAGGGCGCTCCCCGCGTTGAATCCGAACCAGCCGAACCAGAGGAGCCCCGCGCCGGTGACGGTCATGGTCGCGTCGTGCGGCTCCACCGGCTTCTCTCCCACGCCCATCCGCCGGCCCAGTACCAGCGCGCAGACCAGGGCGGACACGCCGGAGGCGATGTGCACGACGGTGCCGCCGGCAAAATCCAGCGCGCCCAGCTGGCGCAGCCAGCCGCCCTCCCCCCAGACCCAGTGGGCGACCGGATCGTACACCAGGGTCGCCCAGAGCAGGGTGAACAGCGCGTAGGCCTTGAACCGCTTGCGCTCGGCAAAGGCGCCGGAGATCAGCGCCGGGGTGATCGCCGCGAACATCAACTGGAAGACCATGAACGCCTGGTGCGGCACCGTCGCGGCGTAGGCGGGGTGGGGGGCCGCTCCCACGCCGGCGAGGCCCACCCAGTCCAGGCCGCCGATCAGGCCGCCGTGGTCGGGGCCGAAGGCCAGGCTGTAGCCGAAGAGCACCCACTGGATGCTCACCAGCGCCAGGCAGAAGAAGCTGTGCATGATCGTGGAGAGCACGTTCTTCTCCCGGACCAGCCCCCCATAGAACAGCGCAAGGCCGGGGATCATCAGCATGACCAGCGCGGACGACATCAGGACCCAGGCGGTATCGGCGGAGTCTATGCCGGTGGGGTTCACGAAAGCTCCAGGTGAAGTGCGGGGCAGGGCGGGCCGGCCCGCCCCGGTTTATCAGGCGTCGTCAGGAAGAACTCGTACGGATGGGGCCGCCGGTTCACCGCCGGCAGGTCCCGGGTCCGTTTCATCGCCTGCCAGGTTGCGATGGCGTCGGGCGTGAAGACATCGCCTTCGAGCAGGAACTCGTGGTCGGCGTCCAGCGCATCGAGGGTGGTGGCCATGTCGCTCCGCTGGACGGCTGTGGTGGTGAAGAACCGGGAGATCCAGAAAATGGATCGGTGAGAATACCACCCGGTACATTAGCTGTCAAGCAAATCCTGCCGATTATGCAACAAAGCATGACGTTTTTAACTTTTATTCCGCTATTTGTGTAAAGGTGAGCGATGAGAGTTGCATACCTTGCAGAATTCTGGGTACAACTGTGGCATGCCTGGGCCAACACCCCTGGTTCCCCGGCCCGGGTCGCCCGGAAGCCCGGGCGCGCCTTAGATTCCCGGGGTGAGCCAGCCGCGATGTTCCACCTGCCAGGCGCCCCTCGCGGCGGATGCGCTGTTCTGCATGAGCTGTGGCATGCCGGTGGGTTCGACCCCGGTGACCCGGGCGCCGTCGCGGGAGGGGGACATCCCGGTCCGCGACCGCCTGTCCAAGGCGCTGGGTCTCAAGTTCGAGGTGCGGGGGACGCTGGGCCGGGGCGGGTTCGCCGAGGTGTTTGAGGTGTTCGACCAGGACCTGCACCGGCGCCTGGCGGTCAAGGTGCTCCACCCCGAAATCGCCTGGACCGGCGGCATGATCCTCCGCTTCAAGCAGGAGGCCCGGACCCTGGCCCGGCTGGACCACCCCAACATTCTTCCCATTCATTTCGTGGGCGAGGGTGAAGGGCTGGTCTATTACGCGATGCCGCTGGTGGAGGGCGAGACCGTTGCCGGGCTGTTGCGGGGGAAGCCGGCGCTGCCGGTGGACCAGGCCTTGGACATCGCCCGTCCGGTCCTGGACGCTCTCGACCACGCCCATGCCCTGGGGTTGGTCCACCGCGACATCAAGCCCGAGAACATCCTCATCCAGCGCAGTAACGGGCGGGTGCTGCTGGTGGATTTCGGAATTGCCAAGCAGCTGGGCGAGGCGACCAGCGGACTGACCGCGACCGGGTTTACCCTGGGTACGCCCCACTACATGGCGCCGGAGCAGGCGCTGGGGCAGGGCAACCTGGACCACCGCGCGGATCTCTATGCCACCGGCGCGGTGCTGTACCAGATGGTCATCGGCGCGCCGCCGTACGAGGGTGAGTCGTCCCAGGAGATCGTCGGCAAGCATATCGCCGAACCCATCCCCCGGCCCAGTACCCGGGACACCCGGGTTCCCCACTGGCTGAGCGAGGTGATCGTACGCCTGCTGGCCAAGCGTCCGGAGGACCGATACCAGTCGGCGGCCGCCGTGCTGGAGGCGCTCGCCCTGGGGCGGGTCTCCGGCAAACAGGCGGCCGTCAGCGGGGACAGTGTGGCCCGCCGCATCGAGGCGGAGCAGACCGCCGTCATTCCCAGCCAGGAGCGTCCCGTGACTACTCCATCCACGCCCGTCCCCGAAACCCGCCGGCGCGGGTCAGGGTGGCTGCTGCTTCTCCTGGTCGCGGCGCTCGCGGTCGCCGGCTACCTGCTGTTCCAGGGCGGGCCGACCCTCGTCATCCAGAACCGGCTGGTAGAACCGGTCAAGGTCATCGCCGGGGGGCAGGAGCGGCAGGTCGCCGAAGGGGGTGAGGTGGCGATTCCACTCAAGCGGGGGGAGCGGCTCTTCGCCCAATGGTACCTGGTGCAGCCGCTGGGCCCCGGCGGCAAGCCGCTGGGTGAGTTGCTGCAGGGCACACTGCAGCAGGACCAGGCGCGCGGCCGGGTAATCCTGGAGATCACGGCCCGCACCAGGGACGGCGCCCATTTCGCTCCCCTGGTGTCCAACGGCACCGACCGGCCGGTGCGTATCATCGTGAACGCCGGATTGGCGGGGTCCACCGATTGCGAGTGCGGCGTGCCGGCCGGCTCCACCCGAACCCGGATCGGGTACTATCGGCTCTTCCAGAACAGCACCGTGCGGGCCGTGGACGGGCAGGGCCGGAGCGCGACATTTCGGGACCTCGGCCCCCAGGTTCGGGATGCGGGAGGAAGTGTCGGACTGCGCTTCAACGCCGGCGACTTCCAGTAGAGTCCCCCCCCACTCCCATTCCCCCATTCCCCCTTGCCCCCTTGCCCCCTTACCCTCTTGCCCCCTTTTCTAAAGCATGTCTGATCCCGCCGGCGCGATCATTTACTACGTCGTCTTCCTGTTCTCCACGACCCTGCACGAGGCGGCCCACGCCTGGGCCGCGGCCCGCGGCGGCGATCTCACGGCCTATCACGGCGGCCAGGTATCGCTGAGTCCGGTGCCGCATATCCGGCGGGAGCCGATCGGGATGGTCGTCCTCCCGCTCCTGTCGCTGGTGATGATCGGATGGCCCTTCGGCTATGCCAGCGCCCCCTATGACATGGCCTGGGCCCGCCGGTATCCCCGGCGGGCGGGGCTGATGGCGCTGGCGGGACCGGCCTCCAACCTGGCGCTCGCCCTGATCGCGGTCGGGCTGATCCGCCTGGGCATGCTGGCTGGCTGGTTCTATGCGCCGCCGACTGTGAGCTTCGGGGAAATGGTGGGCACCGACCTGGGCCAGCTGTGGCCGGCCGCCGCCCGCATGGTGGGCATCCTGTTCTCGCTCAACCTGCTGCTCTGCGTCTTCAACCTGCTGCCCTTCCCGCCGCTGGACGGGGCCGGTGCCCTCCCGCTCCTCATGAATCCCCGGACCACCCGGCGATACCAGGACGCGGTCTGGGGCAACCCAATGATCTCCCTGATCGGCATCCTGATCGCCTGGCAGGTCTTTCCCAAGGTGTTCCAGCCCCTGTTCTTCGGGGCGATCAAGCTGGTGTATCCGGAGATGAGCTACCATTAGGAGGGGCGGGCGAACCTGGGCGGGCGAACTGGGCGGACAGTATCTCGACTGATTTTCCGCTCCGCCCTTCATGTCCGCCCTTCATGTCCGCCCATTTTCATGTCCGCCCTTCATGTCCGCCCTTCATGTCCGCCCTTCATGTCCGCCCTTCATGTCTGCCCTCTGACCCCGCCTGGTTCGGCCTTATCCACCAGCTTGGCCACCTTCATCGCGTCAAACCCATACTTCTCCCGCACCTTGTCCACGGCGCTGGTGATCTCGCGGGCCCGGGTCCGCTGTTCCGGCTCGAAGAGATCGGCCGGGCCGGCCACGACGATGTTGGTGGCCGCGACGCCGATCAGGCGGGCGCCCTGGTTCCGGGCCCGCATCTCGGCGTAGGCCGGCCCGAACAGCTCCCGGGCGGCGGCGTAGATCTCGCCGTCCAGGCTGGTGGGTTGCGCCAGTGTCTTCCGGCGGGTAACGGTGCGGAAATCCCCGTGGCGGAGCTTGAGCTGGACGGTACGGGCGGCGAGTCCTTCATCTCTCAACTGGGCCGCGACCCGCGCGGCGAACAGGGTGAGGATCCGGTCCAGCCGGGCCGGGTCGGTGCTGTCGGCGGAGAGGGTGGTCTCCCGGCTCACCGACTTTGGCAGCTGGCCGGGCGTGAGGACGGTGCCGCCATGGCCGTGGGCCCGGTATTTAAGCGCCTTGGCATCGGAGCCAACCAGGGCCGTCAGCTGCTCGAGCGACAGCTTCTGGACCTGCCAGACTTCGGCCAGGCCCAGCCGGGCCAGGTGGGCCGCCGTCTTGGGGCCAATCCCGGGCAGGGCGCCGAGCGGCAGGCCGGCGACGAAGCCGGCTTCCCAGCCGGGTCGAATTTCCATCAGCCCCCGGGGCTTGGCCGCGTCGGATGCCAGCTTGGCGATCATCCGGTTGGGTCCGATGCCGATGCTGCAATCAAGCCCGGCGGCGGTCCGCACCGCCTGCCGGATCTGCTCGGCCACCGGCAGGAGCGACACCGGGTAAAGCAACTCGGTTCCGGTGAAGTCGAGATAGGCCTCGTCCAGCGATGCCATCACCACGGTGGGCGAGAAATCCTGGAGCACCGCCCGGACCTCCCGGGAGGCCTGCCGGTAGTGGGCAAACGTGCCCTGGAAGAACGTGGCCTCCGGGCAGAGCCGCACCGCCTGGGCGATGGGCATCCCGGAACGGACACCGAACTTCCGGGCGGCGTAGGACGCCGATTGGACCACGCCGCGCTGTTCCCGCCGTCCTCCCACCACCAGCAGATCCACGGTTCGCAGTTCCGGATGGAACCGGCGGCAAACCTCCACGAAAAAGGCGTCGAGGTCAACGTGAACGAAGCGGGGGGGCATTGATGAAGCATGGCGGAGGGGGCCAGCCAAGGGGAAGCTCTGTGGCATTTCCGGCACAGCGCCCTGTGGTTCTGATCCATCACTGAGGCGCGGTTCCTCGGTTGGTAACAACCATTTGAGGAGCCTTGCGCAAAATTCCGGGCTCGGTATGGTTGCTGCAGGAAAAACGGCCTGAACGCCACCCCTGCCATTAACCAGAACATTTCTAGAGGACGGATCCCATGATGCGTCGTACCTTCGGCATGGGCGTGTTGCTCATGCTTGCCGCGTGCGCAGGTGAGCCCGAAAGCAATTCCGCGGTGAATCCGGACGGCATGTCGGGATCCCGCCGATACATCGTCGTGCTGAAGGATGGTCCCGCGGCCGGCCCCGCCATGGCCGGCGCCGTGGCCCGTTCCCAGGGCATCACGCCGGTCCACGTGTACCAGGTGGTCCTGCCCGGCTTCGTCGCGACCCTCGACCAGGCGGCCGTCTCGGCGCTGCGGAGCGACCCGCGGGTCAGCTACATCGAGGAGGACCGGCCGGTCAGCATCAGCACCACCCAGACCCCGACGGTGAACTGGGGCCTGGACCGGATCGACCAGTTGAACCTGCCGCTCAACAACAGCTATACCTACAACCGGACCGGCGCCGGGGTGCACTTCTACGGCATCGACACCGGCATCCTGCCGACCCACGTGGACGTGGCCGGGCGGATGGGGAACGGGTTTACCTCGATCATTGACGGCAACGGTACCAACGACTGTAACGGACACGGCACCCACACGGCCACCACTGCGGCCGGCACGACCTACGGGGTGGCCAAGGCCATGACCATCCACCCGGTGCGGGTGCTGGACTGCGGCGGTTCCGGCTCCACGGCCGGCGTCATCGCGGGCATTGACTGGGTCACCCAGAACCGGGTGCTCCCGGCAGTGGCCAACATGAGCCTCGGCGGCTCGGTCAGCCAGGCGGAAAACCAGGCGGTCGCGGCCTCGGTCGCGTCCGGAGTGGTGTACGCCGTGTCTGCCGGCAACAGCAACACGCTGGCCTGTAACCAGTCCCCCGCCAGCGAGCCGTCGGCCCTGACGACCGCGGCCAGCAACAAGCAGGACAAGAAGGCGAGCTTCTCCAACTACGGGACCTGCGTGGATCTCTACGCGCCGGGCGTCAACATCACCGCGGGCTACATCGGCAGCAATACCGCCACGGCGGCGCTCTCCGGCACCTCGATGGCGTCGCCGCATGTGGCGGGCGTGGCCGGTCTCTATCTCGAGGCCAATCCGACCCACACCCCCGCCCAGGTCGCCGCGGCGCTGCTGGCCAATGCCACCGCCAACAAGATCGCCAACCCCGGCGTGGGCACGCCGAACAAGCTGCTCTATATGGGCTTCATTACGGGAGGCGGGCCGGGCAACCAGCCGCCGGTGGCGAGCTTCACCTATTCCTGCGTGGCCGCCACCCACAGTTGTACCCTCGACGGCTCCGGCTCCACCGACGATGTCGGCGTGGTTTCCTACGTCTGGAAGCGGAGCAACGGGAGCCAGATCGGCAGCGGGGTCTCTATCAACGTCGGGTTCCCGCGGGCGGGTACCTTCCCGGTCTCGCTGACCGTGACGGATGCCGGGAACCTGTCGCACACCCAGACCCAGTCGGTCGTAGTGCCCTGATCGGCGGGGCTCGGATTACCAGGGGCGCCGGGCCAGCCCGGCGCCCTGCTGTTTTTGTTCTATTGAGGACTGCCGAAGTTTGCACTCGCCGGGTCCACCGGAAGTGGCGATCATCCTTTGGTAAAATGCTTGCCAAATTGGGACGATCCTGATTGTTTGTAATTCCACCGCGCGCTCTGGCCGGGCCCGCGGCGCTTCCCTCCCCACCCCCTGTAAGGATGGTTCCATGAAGAGACGACTGCTCGCCAGTTGCTTGTTCGTTCTTGTCGCGGCCTGCGCCGGTGAGAACACCAATCCCTCCACCTCCTCCGAACCCTCGTTGAACAGCGCCGCTGCCGGCACCCAGCGCTACATCGTGGTGTTCAAGGACGAGGTCGTGGGCGCGCAGGCCACCACCGATCAACTGCTTGCCTCGGTCGGTGCCCAGGCCGATTTCGTGTACGGCACGGCCATCAAGGGCTTTGCCGCGCCGCTCAGCGCCCAGGCGGTGGACCAGCTGCGCAAGGATCCCCGGGTCAGCTATATCACGCCCGACGGCCAGGTCGGCCTCCACATCACCCAGATGCCCACCCCGTCCTGGGGCCTCGACCGGATCGACCAGAACAACCTGCCGCTCAACAACAGCTACACCTACTCCAATCAGGGGGCGGGGGTCCACTTCTACGGAATCGACACCGGGATCCTGGGGAGTCACAACGACTTCACCGGCCGGATGAGCAACGGCTTTGACGCCATCGGCGGCGGCACCACCGATTGCAACGGGCACGGCACCCACACCGCGAGCACCGCCGCCGGCACCACCTACGGCGTCGCCAAGTTGATGACGGTCCACCCGGTCCGGGTCCTCAACTGCTCCGGCTCCGGCACCTTCGCCCAGGTCATCGCCGGGATCGACTGGGTCACGGCCAACCGGGTCCTGCCGGCGGTGGCCAACATGAGCCTCGGCGGCGGCTTCGATCCCGCCACCAACCAGGCGGTGACCAACTCCATCGCCGCCGGGGTGTTCTACTCCCTCTCGGCCGGCAACAACTTCGGCAACGCCTGTAACAACTCGCCGGCCAGCACCCCGACCGCCACCACGGTGGCCTCCAGCGAGATCAACGACGCCAAGTCGAGCTTCTCCGACACCGGCAGCTGCGTGGACATCTTCGCGCCGGGCGGCAACATCACCGCCGCCTGGATCGGCAGCAACACCGCCACCAACACGATCAGCGGCACCTCCATGGCGGCCCCCCACGTGGCCGGCGCCGCGGGCCTCTACCTGGCCGCGAACCCGGGCAGCACCCCGGCGGCCATCAACACCGCCCTGGTCAACAACGCCACCAACAACAAGATCACCGGCTCGCTCCTGGCTGGCACCCCGAACAAGCTGCTCTACATGGGCTTCATCGGCGGCGGCGGCCCGCCCAACAATCCCCCGGTGGCCAACTTCAACTACAGCTGCACCCCGGGGCTGCTCTGCACCTTCGACGGTACCAGCTCCACCGACGACGTGGGCGTCGTCAGCTACTCGTGGACGCTCTCCGGCGGGAGCCAGGTCGCCAGCACCGCGACCTTCCAGCGCCAGTTCCCGAGCACCCGGACCTTCGACCTGACCCTGACCGTGACCGACGGCGGCGGGCTCAGCAACAGCATCACCAAGACGGTGGACGTGCAGGCCTCGCCCGGCAACCAGGCGCCGACCGCGAGCTTCACGTACTCCTGCAACGCCAGCCACAGCTGCTCCTTCGACGCCAGCGGTTCCAGCGATGACGTCGGGATCGTGTCCTACAGCTGGCAGCGCGTGAACGGCACCGTGCTGGGCACCGGGGTGAACTTCAATTACGGCTTCCCCGCCGCCGGCAGCTTCAAGATCGTGCTGGTCGTGACCGACGGCCCCGGCCTCACCGGGAGCCAGACCCAGACGATCGCCGTTCCGTAAGGACCGCTGGTCGTGCAAGTAGCGGGGGCGGGTCTTCGGACCCGCCCCTGTTATTTTCTTTCCTATGAAAATCTCCTTCCTCGGCCTCGGCGCCATCGGCACCCCCATGGCGGCCCGCCTGGCGGCGGCCCATGACCTCACGGTGTGGAACCGGACCCTGGAACGGGCCCGCCGGTTCGCGGAGTCCCATCCGGCGGCGGTCGCCGCCTCGCCGCGGCACGCGGCTCTCGGGGCCGAGGTGGTCATCACCTGCCTGCCCACCTCCCGCGAGGTGGCGGGACTGCTCGACGGCGATGACGGCCTCCTGGCCGGCCTGGGCGCCGGCACCCTGTTCCTCGACTGCACCTCCGGCGATCCGTCCGGGTCCCGCCAGATCGCCGGCCGGCTGGCGGAACTCGGCGTCGCCTTTGCCGATGCCCCGGTGAGCGGGGGCACCGATGGCGCCGCCGCCGGCCAGCTCACCGTGATGGTGGGCGGCGATGCCGCGACCTACCAGCGCGCCCGGCCGGTGCTCGAGGCCTTCGCCGGGCGGATCGAGCACATGGGACCGGTGGGCACCGGTCACGCCATGAAGGCGGTCAACAATGCGCTGCTGGCCGTGAACATCCAGGCGGTGGGGGAGGGCATGGTGGCGCTGGCGAAGGCGGGGGTCAACGTGGACCGCGCCTTTGCCGTGCTGAACGCCTCGAGCGGGCGTTCGTTCGTCAGCGAGAAACTGGTCCCCGAGCGGGTGCTCACCGGCCAGTGGCCGCGGACGTTCCGGTTGGCGCTCCTGGAAAAGGACGTCGCCATCGCCGGCAGCCTGTTGCGGGAGATGGCGGTGCCGGCGCCCCTGCTGGACCGGGTTCGCGAGCTGTTTACCCAGGCCCGAACGGAACTGGGCGAGGACGCGGACTACCTGGAGGCGATCAGGCTGACCGAGGCCGCGGCCGGGATAGCGCTGCGCTCAACCCCGGGCCGATAGCGGCCGATACTAGGGCAGGCCGATCCCTGCTCGTCCACTCTTCATATGCGGATCCTGACATGGCCGATTGGGCTTCGACCGAGCGAATCAAGGCAGAAATTCTCCTGGCCGAGGGTCGTACCCTGGCCGGGGAGTTGCACCTGCAGGCGCGGGTGGCGCAACATGACGGGCCGGAGACGCCGCTGGAAATGCTCAACCGGCCGGACGCCTTCTTTCCGGTCACCCTGGACGACGGCCGCATCGGGTTCATCGCCAAGTCGCAGGTCTCGGCGATCCGGAGCGCCAGCGCGATGACGCCCGCCGATCCGGAGCGGGTAAGCGCGGCCAAGACGATCGGCCTGGAAGTGGTCATGGCGGGCGGCGCCGAGTACCGCGGCTGGGCCGCCCTCGAACTGCCGCCGACCCGGGCGCGCACGCTGGACTACCTGAATGCATCGGGGCTGTTCTTCATGCTGGAGAGCGAGGACGCCGCCTGGTTCATCCACCGCGAATACGTGCGCATGGTGCGGCCCCTCGACTGAGGCTCCGCCCGGCGCCCGTTGCCAACGACACTTGCCCGGGATCCCGGGTTCACGATTTAGCTGACAGGAGCAGGATGGCGCGACTGGACAAGTTCATCCAGGTCATGCGGGACCAGAAGGCCGAATCGCTGCGGCTGGCCGCCGGCCAGCCGGCGGCACTGGTGATCGGCGGGATGCCAAAGCCGATCACCCGGGACAACCTCGCCGCCCCCCAGATCCTGGCCCTGGTGCGGGAGCTTGCTCCGGCCGGGGTGCCGGGTTCCGACGGGGATGCCCAGGCCTTCCGCTACGGGGAGGGAGCGGAGGCCGTTGATGTCCTGGTGCGCACCACGCCCGAAGGACTGGTGGCCGAGCTGCGGCCTGGACCGGCCGCCGGGAATGGAACGGCCGCTGCTCCTGCGGCGTCTCCGGCCGGGGCGCCCACCGCGGGCCCAGGGAGAGTGACCCTGCGGAGCGCCGTGGCCGCGGACGACCCCGCGGCCCGCACCGAAGTGGACCGGCTGCTCCGCATTCTCTCCGATTCCGGCGCCTCCGACCTGCATCTCCGCACCGGCGAGCCGCCCATCGTTCGCCGGGACGGCGAGCTGGTGCGGCTGGAGGAGCCGCCCGTCACGGCCGATGCTCTGCAGGCCATGCTGGCCAGCATCATGCCGCTCAAGGACTACGACGAGTTCCGGGAGAACGGCGACGCGGATTTCGCCTATGAGATTTCCGGCCTGGCTCGCTTCCGCGGCAACGCCGCCCTCGATCACAAGGGTCCCATGGCGGTGTTCCGGGTCATCCCCAGCGCGATTCTCAGCGCCGACCAGCTGGGGTTGAGCCGGGAGGTCCAGGCCCTCTGCAACCTGAACAAGGGGCTGGTGCTGGTGACCGGGCCCACCGGCTCGGGCAAGTCCACCACCCTCGCCGCGCTGGTGGACCGGGTGAACCGCACCCGGAGCAATCACCTCATCACCATCGAGGATCCCATCGAGTTCGTCCACGAAAGCAAGAAATGCCTGGTCACCCAGCGCCAGGTGAGCGTGCACACGAAGAGCTTCCGGCAGGCGCTGCGGGCCGCCCTCCGGGAAGACCCCGATATCATCCTGGTGGGCGAGATGCGCGACCTGGAGACCGTCTCCATCGCCATCGAGACCGCGGAGACCGGCCACCTGGTGTTCGGCACCCTGCACACCACCACGGCGGCCTCGACGATCGACCGGATCATCGACCAGTTCCCGGTGGACCGGCAATCCCAGGTCCGGGTGATGCTGTCGGAGTCGCTCCGGGGTGTGGTCTCCCAGGTGCTCTGCCGCAAGACGGGCGGCGGACGGGTGGCGGCGCGGGAGGTCCTGCTCAGCATTCCGGCCGTCTCCAACCTCATCCGCGAAGGGAAGACCTTCCAGATCCCGTCCATCATGCAGACCAACCGGAAGACCGGCATGGTGACCCTGAACGATGCGCTGCTGGAGCTGGTGGACCAGGGCCTGGTGGAGCCCCAGGAAGCCTATCTCAAGTCGGTCGAGAAGACCGCCCTGCTCGCCTCCCTCAAGGCGAAGCGGCACGACGTCACCTTCCTGGATGCCTAGGCCCGCCTCCCGCGATTAAGCTTCCCCCATGGATAGCCCTACCCTCGTCCTGGTCGCCCCCCAGGACATCGTCAACATCGCCAGCGCCGTCCGGATCTGCCGCAACTTCGGCATCACCGATCTCCGCCTGGTGACCCCGGCGGTGTTCGATCCCTGGCGGATCGAAGGCATCGCCCACAACACCGCGGCGCTGGTGGAGACCATCCGGATCTTCGATTCCCTCGACGCGGCGGTGGCGGACTGCGGCCTGGTCGTCGGCCTGACCGCGCGAGGCCGGACCGCCAAGCGGCACCTGCTCCGGCCCCGGGCCGCGGCCCGGGAGATCGTGACCGCGCTGGGGGACGCCCCGGCCGCCATGGTCGCGGGACGGGAGGACAAGGGGCTCAGCAACGCCGAACTGGACCGTTGCCACCTGCTGGTGACCATTCCCACCTCGCCCGACTATCCCTCCCTCAACCTGGCCCAGGCCGTCGCGGTGATGAGCTACGAGACCTGGCTGGCGCGGGGCGGGGAAGACCAGCCGGTCAAACCGCACCGCAAGCAGGCCGACCCCGCCCTGGCGGGCCAGATGGAAATGCTCTTCCAGGACTGGGAACGGTCGCTCTGGATCATCGAGTTCTTCAAGACCCGGCAGCCCGAGTCGGTGCTGCGCTCGCTCCGGGAAATTCTCTACCGGGCCCGGATGGACGGGCGGGAGGCGGCGCTGGTGCGGGCCATGGGGATTGAAATCAGGAGGTTTACCGAGAGGAAAGGACTAACTGCAGAACTACAAAGCACGAAAGACGACAAAACAGACGTCAGTTGACCACCCTGCGGATGGCGAGCAGGGTGGCTTGAAAGTTCAGCAGTAAGCCGACCCGGAGATTGCTGGCCTTGAGATAGGAGCGCAGTTGCCTTTCATGCAGGTCGGTCAGGGTCTTGACCGCCTTCAGCTCGACGATGATCTCTTCCTCGATAACCAGGTCCAGGCGGTGAAGGCCGACGTCGATTCCCTCGTAGAGCACGGTAATTTCTTTCTGGGATTCAAAGGCGATCTGCCGCTTCGCCAGTTCCACGCTCATCGCCTTCTGATAAATCGACTCGATGAACCCAGGCCCCAGTGCCCGGTGCACGGCGATGGCGGCCCCGATCACCTTCCCCGAGGAAGGCTCGAACTCCAGCTCGGTTTCCGCAGCCCGGGATACCGGCAGGTCTTCGCCCGTGATGCCCAGCCCATCCGCCATGTCGCTCCATCCTTTCACCATTGATAGCAGGGCATCGCCATAGCCCCGTCATCCCTTTTCACGCTGTCTGGGGCAGGAAATCGCAAGGCTTTCTAGTGAGATATGTGCTGAGGTCCACATGCGCCATTCGCCGGTTCTTCGATCTTTTGTATTTTGTCGTTCGGCGGTTGTTGACACCTGACGCCTCCCGCCCTCTTTACCCTTCCCTAACTCCCACCCCCATATTAACTTCCGCGCCGCACACCGGACCCTTTCCCGGCCCCCTGGGCCGAGGTCGGCTTGGCGCGATCCACCGCATACTGGGCCGCGAATTTCTACCGCGACCCTGACGAACCACCCCGGCCCCAGGCCCCCCTTCGGGACCTGCCGCCCATCGCGGCCGCGCGGTTCCGGATGCTGCGCGACACGCTCCGGTCCATCGAAGGCGTCCACGAGAAGGTCCGCTTCATTCGGCCCAACTGGAAATGGGCCTGGGAGTACTCGGTGCCGGCCCGCAAGCTCTGCTGGCTCCACGCCATGGAGACCGGTGTGGCGGGGACCTTTGCCATCACCGACGACGATACCCGGCACCTGGTGGCCGCCCGCCCTGCCGCCGTCATCCTCCGCGCGGTCCGGGATGGCGTCCGCACCGGGCCGGTCACCTGGTGCTCGCTCGAGTTCACCGACCGCCGCTCGGTGGATGCCTTCCTGGGGTTCATGAAAAAGAAAGCGGCCTGGGTCGCCGCGTTTCCGCCGGAAAGCCGGGTGTTCCGGGGCCGGTCCGCCGGGTAGAATTCGCGGGAAATCCGCCCCGAGTGCGGGCTTGCTTTATCGTGAATGATTTCACAAACTTCTCCGGCCCCGAGTGCAGCCGCGCACGTCGAGGCACCTTTTTATCTCACGCCGGGTGAACAGCGCGTATGCGTAAGCTCGTCCTTGTCGGGAGTGGAACCACGGCCCTGGCCCTCGCGGGTTTCTTCATCCTGCAGGGTGCCGGCGGTCCCACCCCCGCCGCGGCACCCCAGGGCCAGCCGCCGGCGGCCCCCGCCAACCCGGTCGCCATCGAGGACACCGGGGCCCTGGCAGGACCCCGCCAGCCGATCTTCTTCCGCCACGACATTCACGCCGGGCAGTACCAGATCCAGTGCCAGTACTGCCACTACTCCGTCAGCGTCTCGTCCGAGCCGGGCATCCCGACGGTGGAAACCTGCATGGGGTGCCACCTGGTCATCGCCGGGTCCGATAGCGGGGCCCGCACTGAAATCCGCAAACTCCGCCAGGCCAGCGCGGAGAAGAAACCCATCGAGTGGGTGCGGATCCACGCCCTGGCCCGCCATGCGCACTTCCCCCACCAGCGGCATATCAAGGCGATGGGCCCCACCGCCTGCATGACCTGCCACGGCGACGTGCAGCGCATGCCCCAGGTGTACAAGGTCAACAACGTGACCAACATGGGCTTCTGCATTACCTGCCATATCGAACGAAAAGTCTCCCGCGACTGTACGGTGTGTCATTACTGAAGGGGGCAAGGGGGCAAGGGGGCAAGGGGGCAAGAGGGCAAGGGGGCAAAAGGGGGCAGGGGGGCCAGGGGGTACGCAATCGATGATGCATCAGAATCCCGGAGCATGAATGTCTGACGAAACCAGCCCAGCCGAAACCGGCACTCTCGACCGGCGGAAGTTCCTCACGGTGCTCGGCGTCACCGGGGGCGGCGCCGCGGTCCTGTCCGGCTGCTCGACCGACCGGATCGAGAAGCTGGTTCCCTACCTCGTCCAGTCCGAGAACCAGGTGCCCGGCGTCCCCACGGTCTATGCCAGCACCTGTACCGAGTGCGCGGCCGCCTGCGGCCTCCACGTGCGGACCCGGGAGGGCCGGGCCATCAAGCTGGAAGGCAATCCCGAACACCCCGTCAATCGCGGCAAGCTCTGCTCCATGGGCCAGTCCTCGCTCCAGGCCCTCTACAACCCGGCCCGGCTCAAGGGCCCCATGGCGCGCGACGCGGCCGGCACCTTCACGGCGATCACCTGGGACCAGGCCATCACCACCCTGGCGCAGCGGGTTTCCGCCGCGAACGGGCGCCTCGCGGTCATCTCGGGCGCCGGCCGGGGCACCTTCTCCGACCTGCTGAGCGACTGGGCGGATGCCGCGGGCGGCCGGGTGGTGCGCTACCGGCCGCTCGACCACGAGGCGCTTCGCGCCGGCACCAGCCAGGTGTTCGGGTCCGACCAGCTCCCCGCCTACAACTTCGCCGCGGCCCGCTACATCCTCTCCTTCGGCGCCGACTTCCTGGAGCACTGGCATTCCCCGGTCGAAAACCAGCGCGGCTACGCCGAGGCGCGGGCGCCCAAAGACGGCGAAGCGGCGCGGCACGTGGCCATCGCGCCCCGGCTCTCGCTCACCGCGATGAACGCGGACGAGTGGCACGCCAGCCGGCCCGGCGGCGACACCGCCGTGGCCCTGGCCATGGCCAACGTGATCCTCGGCGAGCGCACCGGGTCGCCCGCGGATGCCAATGCCGTGCGGGGTGCCCTGGCGCGGTTCACCCCCGAAATGGCCGCTGAGGCCAGCGGGCTCGGCCCCGAGGTCATCCGCCGGCTGGCCCGGGAGTTCGCGTCGGCCAGTCCCAGCCTGGCCGTCGCCGGCGGCTTGGCCGACCAGCACCGCGGCGCCGGCGAACTCTGCGCGGCGGTCAACCTGCTGAACTACGTGGCGGGCAACGTCGGACGCACCGTCACCATGGGCGCCGATCTCGATCACGGCGACGGCTACGGCGCCATGGTCCAGCTGACGCAGCAGATGGGGCAGGGCCAGGTGGCGGTGCTGCTGGTGCACGATGCCAATCCCGCTTACACGCTGCCCAAGTCCCTGGGCTTCCCGGAACAGCTCACCAAGGTCGGGTTCAAGGTCTCCACGTCCATGTTCCTGGACGAGACCAGCGCCCAGTGCGACCTGATCCTCCCCGATCACCACGCCCTCGAGCGGTGGGGCGATGCCCGGCCCCGGGCCGGGGTGTATGGACTGCTTCAGCCGGTGATGGAACCGGTCTTCGGGCGGCGTCCCAACGAGGCCGGCACCATGGCCACCGGCGACCTGCTGCTCAAGACCGCGCAGAAAGCCGGCGGACCCCTGGCCCGCTTCACCGCGCCGACCTTCGAGGCCCACCTCAAGTCGGCGTTTGCCGCCGCCCACGGCAGCGACGCCGCCTGGCGCGAGGCGCTGGCCCGGGGCGGCATCTTTGCGGACGCCCCGGCGGCGCCCGCCTCCACCGGTTTGGGCGGCGGTGCCGGCCAGCCGGCCTTCACCCCGCCCGCCTTCGACGGCGACGGTGCTTTCTTCTTCGTTCCCGCCACCTCCGTGTACGGCGACGGCCGCGGCGCCAACCGGCCCTGGCTGCTGGAACTGCCCGACCCGGTCACCAAGGTGACCTGGCATTCCTGGGTCGAGATTCACCCGGAGGCCGCCCGCCGCCTCAACGTGAAAGACGGCGAGATCCTCCGGCTCACCTCGCCCGCCGGCAGCATCGAGGCGCCGGCCTATGTCTTCGCCGGCATCCACCCCGAAGCGGTGGCGGTGCCGATGGGCCTGGGCCACACCCAGTACGGCGACTGGGCCAAAGACCGCGGCGTCAACCCGCTCGACCTGCTCGGCGCCCGGGACGGCAACGGATTCCTGCCCTATCAGTCCACCAGAGTCTCGGTCGAAAAGACCGGGGCCTGGGTCCAGCTGGCCCGCACCGAAGGCACCCCCCGGCAGCTGGGCCGCGGCATCGTCGGCGCCATGACCATCGAGGCGGTGCGGCAGGGCCAGACCCTCGAGGAGTACGAGAAGAACGCCGGGCATGGCCACCACGAGGTCAACACCGAGCGCGAGGTGGAAGCCATCGAGGGCTTCTACCAGAGCCAGCAGGAGAAGCTCCAGCACGGGGAGTACGCCCGGGAACACCCCCAGTGGGGCATGACCATCGACCTGGCCCGCTGCACCGGGTGCTCGGCCTGCGTGGTCGCCTGTTACGCCGAGAACAACATCCCGATCGTGGGCGAGGACGAAGTGCGCCGGGGCCGCGAAATGACCTGGCTCCGGATCGAACGGTACTGGGAAGGCGGCGACGAAGGACATCCGCTGGAAGCCCGGGTCATTCCCATGCTGTGCCAGCACTGCGCCAGCGCCCCCTGCGAGCCGGTCTGCCCGGTGTACGCCTCCTATCACACCGCCGACGGGCTCAACGGCCAGGTCTACAACCGCTGCGTGGGAACCCGGTACTGCTCCAACAACTGTCCCTACAAGGTCCGCTACTTCAACTGGTTCGCCTACGCCAAGAAGGCCTTCCCGGAGCCGCTCAACCTGCAGCTCAATCCGGACGTGACGGTGCGGGCCCGCGGCGTGATGGAAAAGTGCACCTTCTGCGTGCAGCGGATCCGCGCCGTCCAGAACCAGGCCCGGCTGGACGACCGCGCGGTGCGGGACGGCGAGGTGGTCACCGCCTGCGCCCAGGCCTGCCCGTCCGACGCCATCGTGTTCGGCAACCGGGCGGACCCGGAGAGCCGGGTCAGCCGGACGGCGGGAGACCGGCGCGGCTACCACGTGCTGGAGGAGATCAACACCCGGCCCGCGATTACCTACCTGGCGAAAGTCCTGCACCGGTCGGAGGCGCACTAAATGGCGGTCATCGCTCCACCCACCCACGTGATCACCCAGACGCACGCGGAGGTCACCCGCGACGTCGTGGGCACGCTGAGCACGCCGAGCCGGGGCTACATGCTCCTGCTGGGCGGCGCGGTCGCGCTCTTCCTGGTCGGCCTGGTGACGTTCGTGATCGAACTCCGGGTCGGGCTGGGCGTGGCGGGCTACACGCCGCCGGTCATGTGGCTGGTGTACATCACGACCTTCGTGTTCTGGGTCGGCATCGGACACGCGGGGACCCTGATCAGCGCCATCCTGTTCCTGTTCCGCTCGCCCTGGCGCACCGTGGTGTACCGGGCCACCGAGGCGATGACCGTGTTCGCCGTCATGACCGCGGCGCTGTTTCCCATCATCCACATCGGGCGCCAGTGGTTCTTCTACTGGCTGCTGCCCTATCCCAACCAGCGGTTCCTGTGGCCCAACTTCAAGTCGCCGCTGGTGTGGGACGTGTTCGCCATCAGCACCTACCTCACGGTCTCCACCACCTTCCTGGTGGTGGGGCTGGTCCCCGATCTCGCCGCGGTGCGCGACAAGGTGGGCGGCTGGCGCAGCAAGGTGTACCAGATGTTCGCCATCGGGTGGAAGGGCACCGACAACCAGTGGCGCCATTACAGCCGGGCCTATCTCTACCTGGCCGCGCTGGCCACCCCGCTGGTGCTCTCGGTCCACTCGGTGGTGAGCTGGGACTTCGCCATGAGCATCGTGCCCGGCTGGCACGGGACCATTTTCGCGCCCTACTTCGTGGCCGGCGCCATCTATTCCGGCATCGGGATGGTCTTCACCCTGCTGATCCCGCTCCGCCGGGCGCTCAAGCTGGAGCACATGATCACCGAGTATCACTTCGATAACCTGGCGAAGCTGACGCTCCTCACCGGCTCCATCCTCGCCTACGCCTACGCGATGGAATACTTCGTTGCCTGGTACAGCGGGAACGTGTTCGAACAGACCACCTTCTTCCGCCGCGCCTTCGGGCCCCAGTGGTGGGCCGGCTGGTCCATGATCATCTGCAACGCCTTCGTGTCCCAGCTGCTCTGGTTCCGGAAGATCCGCACCAACATGACGGCGCTGTTCATCATCTCGATCTTCATCAACATCGGGATGTGGTTCGAGCGGTACGTGATCATCGCCAGCTCGCTGGCCAACGATTACCTGCCCTACGCCTGGGGCCAGGCCAACCCGACCTGGGCCGACTGGGGCATCCTGCTCGGCTCCTTCGGCTGGTTCGGGATGTGGTTCCTGATGTTCGCCCGCACCTTCCCGATCGTCGCCATCCAGGAGATCAAGGAATTGATTCCCTTCCCCCGGCGGAAAGGGGCGCACTGATGGCTACCACCGTCCCCGGCGTGCTCGCCTCGTTCGTCTATGTCGATGCGGCGGTCGGCGCCATCCGGGCCATCAAGCAGCAGGGCCGGAGCGACCTGACCGTGTACTCCGCGGCGCCCAACCACGAAATCGAAGCGGCCCTGGGCCACAAGGTGAGCCCGGTCCGGCTCTTTACCCTGGTCGGCGGCGTCACCGGCGTCATCGCGGGGCTGGCCATGACCTACTGGATGTCGCTGGACTGGCCGCTCAACGTCGGCGGCAAGCCGATCGCCACGGTGCCCCCCTATGTCGTGTTCATGTTCGAGCTGATGGTGCTGGCCGGCGCCCTCGCCACGGTGGCGGGCGTCGTGATCCTGTCCGCCCTCTACCGGAAGAAAGGGGCGATGTACGATCCCCGGTTCACCGACGACCGGATCGGCATCTTCGTCCCCTGCGACCCCGCCGACGCGTCGGCGGTGGAAAACCTGCTCCGGAAGTTCGGCGCTGAGGAGATCCGACATGCGACGGCCTGAGCGGCGGGCGCGGCTGGCCCTGTTCCTGACCCTGGGGCTCGGCGCCTGCCAGTTCTACTACGACAAGGTCCCCTCGCCCGACGACCTGATGCACATCGTGCCCTGGTTCGACGCCATGATCGGCGGGCCGGCGGTGCACCCCTACGAGTCGGGCGACCTGCCCCGCTACACCGTACCGGGAACCGTCCCGGTCACCGGCGGCGAGGCCGACTACGAGGCCGACTGGCGGGCGGCCCGCACCGCCCAGGCCGACGCCCTGGCCAACCCGACCGATCGCTCGGTCACGGCGCGGGGCGATTCCGCCTACCAGACGTTCTGCGCCACCTGTCACGGGGCCGCCGGCGCCGGGGATGGGCTGGTCGGCCGCCGGATGGGTGCCCCCAGCCTGCTGACCGACCGGGCCCGCGCCTTCTCCGACGGCTATCTCTATTCCATCATCCGCTACGGCCGCGGCGTGATGCCCCGCTATGGGGACAAGATCTTCAATCCGGAGCATCGCTGGGCGGTGGTGAACTACCTGCGCATGCTGCAGGCGCAGGGCGCCCAGCCCGCCGCCGCGCCGGGAGCCACGCCATGACCGAAGCCACCCTGCGCGAACGCCTCCTCTCCCAGCCGATCGGCGGGCGCTACCAGCCGTTCATGATCATGGGAGCCCTGCTCACGGTGCTGGGCAGCGTGCTGTTCATTCCCGCCCTGATGGGCGAGCATGCCGGCCGGGCCTGGCACCTGTTCCACGTCAACTGGCTCTTCTTTACCAGCCTGTCCGCCGGCAGCATTGCGCTGGCGGCGGTGCACAAGATCGCCAACGCCAAGTGGTCCGGGGTGATCCTTCGCTTCGCGGAGGCCAACGTCGCCTTCCTGCCCCTGTCGTTCATCGGCTTCCTGCTGATCATCGGGCCCGGCTACCACCACATCTTCCCCGAGTTCCACGGCCTCGGCCACAGCAAGGAACTCTGGCTCTCCCGGCCCTGGATGTTCTGGCGGCTGTTCATCGGGATCGGCGGCATGACGGCCCTGGCCATCCTGCTGGTGCGGGCCGACATGATCGCCGACATGCACGCGCTGGCCTCCCGGGTCTCCGAGAGCACCCGGCGCCGCTTCGACGCCGCCGCCGGCCGGGCCCGGTACGATGGCAGCGTGGAGAGCGCCATCCGGCAGGAGCGGCGGATCCACCGGCTGGCGCCGGCCTATATCGTGGTGTACGCGCTGGTCATGACCATGATCGCGTTCGACTTCATCATGGCGCTGCAGCCCCACTGGTTCAGCAACCTGCTGGGCGGGTTCTTCTTCGCGGGGGCGTTCCTGAGCGGGCACATGCTGCTGGCCCTGACCTCGATGTACGGGGGCCGGGCCACCGGGGTGGCCGACCTCATCTCGCCCAAGCAGCGCCACGACCTGGGCAAGCTCTGCTTCGGCTTCACCGTCTTCTGGGCCTACCTGATGTGGGCCCAGTTCCTGGTGATCTGGTACGGCAACCTGCCCGAGGAAACCGGGTTCGTCTTTGCCCGGCTCTGGGGCCCCTGGCTGCCGGTGGGGCGGGCCGTCTTCCTCGGCATGTTCGTGCTGCCCTTCATCGGGCTCCTCGGCGTGAGCCCCAAGAAGTTCAAGCCCAGCCTGGCGCTGTTCGCGGTGATCAGCCTGACCGCGCTCTGGCTGGAGCGCTACCTGCTGGTGATGCCGTCAGTGACCGCCGCGGAAGGGCCCCTGTTCGGAATGCCGGAACTGGGCGCCACCCTGCTGCTCGCCGGCCTCTTCCTGCTGGCGTATTGGAGCTTTGCCCAGCGCTATCCCATGGTCTCGCCCCGGCTCGCGACGATCACGATTGACGGTGAGCGGCACCACGCCGAGACGCCGTTCGAGCACGAGGAGGCGGAATCGGATTACGCGCCGGAGGCGCAGCACTAGACAAAGGGGGCAAAGAGGGCAAGGGGGCAAGAGGGCAAGAGGCTGACCCGCCAGGCTAAGACACCAAAGCGAAGGATCTCTTCCCATCCGGGTGAGATCCTTCGCTTTTGCCCACTGACCCACTGACCCACTGGCCCACTGATCCACTAACCCACTGACCCACTGGCCCACTGACCCACTGACCCACTGACCCCCTGACCCACTGACCCACTGACCCACTGACCCCCTTTACCTACTGCTTCTTCGGCATCGCCAGCCGGTTCATGAGGGCGCGGACCGAGTCGGCGGGACCCCGGATGGCGACCATCCGGTCGCCGAAGCGCATGGTCATAAGCGCGTCGAGAGCGCTGCTGGCCGAGAGTCCCAGGCTGCTGCGCTGGCCATCCCGGGCCAGCAGGTTGCTCATCTGGGCGGCGGGGCCTTCCATGGTGCGGATGACTTCGCCGGTGGAAAGCTGCTGTTCGACCGCCACGATGCGTTCCGCCGGCTGCACCCCCTGCACCTTGACCTGGACCACCGGCAGTCCGGGCACCGACGCCACCGGGGCTCCCGATTCCTGCTCGGCATCGCCCATGGTGACGATCCGCCACATGCTCTCCGTCGCCAGCTCGCCCAGGCCCTGCCCGGGCGAGAGCATGGCGCTGTTGGAGGCTGCGAACTCGCTGGTATCCTGGGCGGGCGGAAGGGCATCCACCGCCACCGTGAGGTTGAGCGAGGCGAGGGAGTCGGCCACGACGCGCTCCGCCGCCGGCGGGGCGGCCATCGCCGGGCGCGGGGCCGCGGGGCGGGGCGCCGGGGTGGTGATGACCGTCGCGAGGGGCGAGGATGGCGCCCGGGAACTATCCGGAACGGACAGCAACTGGGCCGCAGCTGTGTCCGGGCCTCGTACCGAGACCAGATTCCCCCCGGACGCCTCCCCGCTACCCAGCAACCAGTTGGCCGACCAGCCGAGGCCCAAGGCCCCCAGCAGGCTGGCGGCCCAGATTCCCGCCCGCATGGCCCGTTGCCGGCTGTGGACCACGCCCCGGGCGCGGGCCCGGATGGTTTCGATTCCTGGAGGTAACGTGACCGGCGGAGCCAGCACCGACAGCAGCGCCGTGGTCCGGTCCCGCAGGGCGGCGATGCCGTCCCGGTGGGCCTGACAGCGGGCGCAGCCGGCCAGGTGGCTCTCGATTTCCACGCACTGCGACCGGCTCAGGGCCTGGTCGAGATAGGCGTGCAGTTCGTCCTCAGGAATGTGCGGCATTGTCCGTGTGCTCTCTGGCTTCTTCCCGGTCGTGCGCTTCGACCAATCGGCGGCGGGCCCGCGCCAGGGTGGTGCCCACGGCCCCCACGGCCAGCCCGGTCTGCTGGGCGATCTCCGGGTAGCTCAATCCCGAGTCCCAGAGCAGCAGGACCTCCCGGTCCCGCGGGGTCATCAGGTTCAGCGCCCGCTGGACCTTGGCCATCTGTTCATCGTGCTCCACCGCGTCGTCCGCCGCCGGTTCCCGGGTCGGCATGATCACCGGGTCGGAGGTCAGCAGGGTCAGGTGCCGCTTCCGGCGCACCGCGGCCCGGGCCTCGTCCCGCGCCAGGTTGGCCGCCACCGCGAAGACCCAGGCCCGCGGTTTTTCCGGCCGGTGCGCCATCGCGCGAACGAAGACCTCCTGGGCCAGGTCCTGCGCGCGGTCCGCGTCCCATACCTTGCGGTAGAGGAAACGCACGACGGCGTTATAGGTTGTCCGGTACAGGGACTCCAGTTCGTCGTCCAAGACGGCTCCTTGAAGTGGCGCGGCTGGTTCTAGGACGCCTGAGGGGACAATGGGATGCACAAGTAAAGGGGGTCAGTGGGCAAGTGGGCAAGTGGGACGGACCCCTGACCCCCTGACCCCCTGTCCCACTGTCCCACTGTCCCCCTGACCCACTGACCCACTGTCCCACTGTCCCACTGTCCCACTGACCCACTGTCCCACTGTCCCACTGTCCCACTGTCCCACTGACCCACTGTCCCACTGTCCCACTGTCCCACTGCCCACTGCCCACTGACCCACTGACCCACTGTCCCACTGACCCACTGACCCACTGTCCCACTGTCCCCTTATCCCTTCGCAAACACACACCCCGGGTGCAGCCCCCGCCCCTTGTGGGGCCATTCGCTGCACAGGTCCGGTTTGGCGGGCCTCCCGTCCGGGCGGACTCGGCCATGGAGCGTACAGGCCACCCCGTCGTCGGCCAGGAAGTCGCAGGCAGAGATCAGCTCGGCCTCGATGGAAAAGGGGCCGGCCCGCTCGATCTTGCACAGATAAGGCGACTGGCGGGCCCGGATCCAGCTCTCCAGCCGGGTTTCGTGGGCCTCGCACATGATCTCGATTTCCAGGTCCCGGCAGCAGGCGGCCTTCCGCGTGTGGTCCGCGGTGCGGCAGGGGGCGCTGGCGCAGGGATTGGGACCGGCGAACACCGGGAGGCTGCGGGCCGGCTGGGGCAGTCGTGCCGGGCTCAACCGGGCGCCGGTGACCACCCGGAACCGGTCGCCGTCGAGCCGGCGAGGCTGCGCCGGCCGCCGGGTGGGGCGGGGGGTCCGGGACCGGTACCCATACATGGAGCACTCCGCTGTCGCCCCCTTTTCCTTTAGATGCCGGCAGGGGACATGGAGCACCGCATCCACGAACATGTCCTCCCCGTCATCCCAGGGGTCGCCGAAGTCCACCCGCTGGGTATGACCCAGCAGCCAGGTCGCCTCGTGGTCCAGCGAGGCGGCTCCGTTCTCGAATGTTCCGATCCGGAGGGTGACTTTGAGGCGGCGGCACTGCGACCCCATACTGGGGCAGAGCGGGGGGATGTTCACCGGGGAGAACTGGTGTATCTTGGACCGTCCGAGTATACTTGTGAAAGCATTCACAAGCTCGGTTTTGGGGGGGTAGGTTTCGATCGTTTCATCAGCACATACTAATGTTACCGGAGGCCTGACAGCAATGCGTGCGAATTTCCTTCTGGCGGGGTTGGTAGTGGTTCTGGCGGGGTGTGGCGGCGAGAAAAACCATGATACGGCGGCGGACACGACGGGGGCGATGGCCCCGGCGCCCGCCCCGGCGACCGGCGTCGGCACCACCCACGATGTGAACATGGTGCTCGAAGGGTCGGACTACAAGTTCGTCCCCGCGTCGCTGACCATCAAGGCGGGGGACCAGGTGCGGTTCCACGACATGAGCGGCGGCCCGCACAACGTGCAGTTCTATCCGGACAGCATCCCGGCCGGCGCCGCGGCGGCGATCGATGCCGGCATGCCGGACAAGATGGGCCCGCTGGCGAGCCCGATGGTCGAGACCGGGGGCGCCTATACGATCAGCTTCGCCGGCGCGCCCACCGGCGAGTACAAGTACTTCTGCCTGCCGCACCAGGCGATGGGCATGAAGGCGATGATCACCGTCCAGTAAGTCCGGACGTTCCGCGCCGCACGACGACCCCCTCACGGGGGTCGTTTTGTTTTTCTGCCCGCCACCGGCCGATTGCATCCCGGTCCGCATCGGGCCACATTGCGAAGGTGATGAGACTACTGCGCATCCTCCGCGGGTCCTCCGCCAAGTGGTACGTCCTCGGCATCGCCAGCGCGGTGGCGGCCGGGTGGATCATGCGCGCGCCAGACCCGCTCCCCCCTCAGCTCGAAGACCGTCACGGCGAGGAGGAAGCCGACCAGCCGCCGGACCCCGAGGCCATCGAGCTGGTCCTTGCGGCGCGCGCCTTCGACCGGGCGCACGACTCGGTGCGGGCCCGGCAGGCGTACCTCGAGGCCGGAACGGCCCTCTCACCCATCGAGGACTACCTGCGCCTCCGCGCCGCCCAGCTCTTTCCCGATAGTGCCGATCGCTGGCCGCTGTATCGGCGGGTCCGCACCAGCCCGGCCCGCGAACAGGTCGAACTGGTCGAGGCCCGGGTGCTCGAAAAACGGCAGGACCTGGCCGGGGCCATCCGCCTCCGCCAGTCCCTGGGGCAGCCGGCCGAGGTGTTCCGGTTGCGCCTGCAGGCGGAGAGCCCCTCGGGGCGGCGCGGCGTGCTGCGGGACCTGGTGCAGTGGGTGGAGGACTCGGCACAGGCCCCGCCCCGCAGTGCGGTGGCCGGCGCAGCCTTCTCCTATCGGCAGGACCTTTCCGCCGCTTCCCTCCTCACGCTGGCCCGGGCGGCCTCCCCGGCCACGTCCTCGACCTACTATGCCCTGGCTGAAACGCGGGGAGCCCGGCTGGCTACCGCGGACCACGCCGCGTGGGGCGAGGCACTCTTCAACGCCGGAAAGTACCGGGACGCGGCCGGCCGCCTCCGCCGTGTCTCGGGAGGACCGGCGGAGCCGAAGAGCCTCCTGTTGCGAAGCCGGGCCATGCTCCGGGCCGCGATGCCCGGAGGAAAACCGCTGCTGGCAGAACTCCTTCGCCGGTTTCCCCGTGATACCACCGCCGTCCCCACCGCGCTCTTCCTGCTGGGCGACCTGGCGCGGGACACCGACGACTACACCGCCGCCCGCCGCTACTGGAAAGACCTGGGAGTGCGCTTTCCCACCAGCGGCCCGGCGCCCCGTGCCCGTTTTCTCGCCGCCCTGATCCTCTATACCCAGGGAAACCGCTTCGCCGCCGCCGCCGAGTGGGACTCGCTGTTCACGACGGGGCAGGGCGAGGAGGAAGCCCTGGCCGCCGGGTACTGGGCGGGGCGGGCGTACCAGGAATCGGGCGATTCGGCCCGGGCCGCGGACCTCTGGCAGCGGGTGCTCACCCGGAGCCGGCTGTCCTACTACAGCCGGCTGGCGCACCGCCGCTTAGGCCGGCGGGATTCCACCCTGCAGCGCGGCGACGACAGCTTCGAGAGCACCCGGGAGCTGCGCGCCGCGCGGACCCGGGTGAGCCTGCTGGCGGTCACCGGGCTGGCGCCGGAGCTCGCCGGCGAGATCACCTGGCTGGCCGCCCGGGCCGGAGACGACCCGACCGACGTGCTGGGTACCGCGGCGATTCTCCGCGACCACAACCGGGCCGCGCTCACCGCCCAGCTGGGGTGGCGCGCCCTGGCCAACGGCGCCGCCGACAGCCGGACCTACCGCCTGATCTTTCCGTTGATGTTCGAGGAACCGCTTAGCGCCGCATCGAAAGCCGCCGGAGTGGAGCCGGCGCTTTCCGCGGCGCTGATCCGGCAGGAATCATTGTTCGACAGCGCCGCGACTTCCCGTGCCGGTGCCCGGGGCCTCATGCAGCTGATGCCCTCGGTGGGCAAGGAGCTGGCCCGGCAGGCCCGGATCGGCCGGTGGGACGCCGACTCCCTCTACCAGCCGCGCCGGAACCTCCAGCTCGGCACCACTCACCTCGCCTGGGCGATCAACCGCTACGGCGGACTGGAGCGGACCCTCGCCGCCTACAACGCGGGGGGCAGCCGGGTGACCCGCTGGTCGCGGTTCCCCGGCAGCAACGATCCAGAGTTGTTCGTGGAGTGGATTCCGTTTCCCGAGACCCGGACCTACGTGCGCACCGTGCTCCGGAACCTGGAGTTCTATCGAGGGCTATACGCCTGGAACTGAAACCACCGCGGGCTCCCGGCCGGCCCGCTCCTCCAGCCTTCGATCCTGGGTCCGGCGCCCCAGCGCCCATGCGACGAGCATGCCCAGCAGCACCCCGGCCAGCGCATCCACCGCATAGTGCATCTGGGTATAGACCACTCCGACCGTCAGCAGCACCGTGGGCGCCAGCAGGATCCAGCCCAGCCGCCGCGACCCCATCCAGCCACTGATCGCCGCCGCGACCGTCCCCGCCACGTGGGAGGATGGAAAGGCGGCGCCATACGAACTCCCGCTCGACAGCGTCGCGTACACCAGGCGGGCCGGCGGGTTATCGAGGAACCAGGCTTCGGGCCGCGCGAATTCGTAGTAGGGACCCGCCACCGGAAAGAGAATGAACCAGAGATAGCAGGCCAGGAAGGTGGCGAAGATGATGAGCACCGACCGGCGCAGGCTGGCCGCGTCCCGGGTGAGCGCGAACCAGGCCAGCGGCAGCGGGACGATGATGTAGTACGAGAAATACGAGAGGTGAAACAGGGTGGAGAGCAACCCCGCTGGGCCGGGCCTGCCACCAGGCGCGGCTGACCTGGCCGCCGAAGAGGGCGGTCTCCCACTGCTGCACCAGGGAGTCATACACCCGCACCTGGCCCACCCCGTTCAGCAGGTCGAGGGAGCTGTAGAGCGGAACCAGCAGCAGCAGCGGATAGACTTCGCGCAGGGCCCGGCCGGTGACGCCGAGCCCGGGGCGCGCCAGCAGCAGCACCATCAGGGCGATCAGCGCATAGGCGGCCAGCGCCCACCAGGCGGCGGGCCGCTCCGGCGCCCGGACCATCGCCACGATCCCCGCGATCAGCAGGAATCCCAGGAAGAGACGATCCACCAGCCGCAACCCGTGCCGCCGGTGGGGAGCGGTGGCGGCGGTCATCGGGGTTACATCCACTGCTGGGCCCGGTACCAGTCCAGGGTGCGGGCGGCGCCGGCGGCGAAATCGTGCGCCGCCCGCCAGCCGCTGTCCCGGGTGAGCGGCGCCGGATCCGCCGTCCACGCCGGAGCGAAGAACTCGTTGGCCTTGTCGGGGGTGAGCAGAGTGGGCTTGCCGGTGATCCGCGCGCCGGCCGCGGTCACCGCCAGGAGGCTCCGGGCGACGACCGATGGAAGCGGGAGAATGGTCACGCCCTTTCCCATGGCGCGGCCGATGGCCTGGATCATCTCCGCGCTGGTGAGCACCTCGGGGTGGCAGGGGTAGTAGATGTTGCCGGTGGTCTTTTCCGCATGGCCCGCCGCGGCCAGCGCCTCGCCCAGGTCGGGCCCATAGACCAGGGACAATTCCTGCCGGCCGCCGCCGAACACCGGCGCCACGCCCAGCCGCGCAATCTTGAAGACCTTGAGGATCTCCCGGTCGCCGGGACCGTACACGGCGGGCGGACGCAGAATGATCCAGGGCAGGGCACCTGCCTTCACGACCGCTTCGCCGGCCAGCTTGCTTCGGCCATAGGCGGTGACCGGAGCCGGGGTCTCTTCACCGGTGAGCGGCCGACCCGATGCGCTGGGCCCGCCGGCCGCCATGGAACTCACCAGCAGAAACCGGGGCCGCCCGGCGGCGGCGGCCGCTGCCAGCAGCCGGGCCGTCCCGTCCCGGTTCACCGCCAGGAACCCGGCCTCGTTCCGCGCCGCGACCAGCCCCGCCACGTGATAGACGATGTCCTGGTCCCGGACGGCCTCGGCGAGCGCCGCCTGGTCATCCAGGTCGCCCTGGACCAGGCGGACCCCGAGCCCCTCGAGCGACCGGGCCTTGGTGGGAGAGCGGACCAGCGCCGTGACCTGGTCACCCCGGCGCACCAGCGCATCGACCAGGTGGCGGCCGACGAAACCGGTGCCGCCGGTGACCAGCGCCTTCATGGGCGCCTACAGCGCCCGGTCATACAACCGGTACGTCTTGTAGTGCGTGAAGTTCATCTTCTCCAGCCCCAGCTTCATCGCCGCATTGTCCTCCAGCACCCAGCCGCCCTCCGCCCAGTAGATCTTGTGATCGCCCGACTTGGTCCAGATCCAGTGGTAGAGCGCGGAGTCGATTCCCTTGCCGCGGAACTCCGGCAGCACGCCGAGGAGCAGGACGCGGGAGCGGGTGATCTTCTGGCGCTTGAGGCTCCAGAGCAGGTCGAGCGCGGCGGGCAGCATCCTTCCCGACCGGTACTTCCGGAAGACGACGTTGAAATCCGGCAGGGCCAGCGCGAACCCCACCGGCCGGCCGTCCTTCATCGCGAACACCACCTGGTCGGGGATGACCACCGGCTTGAACTGCACGGCCAGGTGGTCGATCTCCGCGTCGGTCATCGGAATGAATCCCCAGTTCTTCTCCCAGCACGCGTTGTACAGCACCTTGACCCGGTCCACCTCGGCCTGGAAATGCTTCTTGTTGAGCGGCCGCAGGGTGACGCCGGCCCGTTTCATCATCACTTCCACCGCGCGGGTAAGGCGATCGGGCACCGGGACGTAGGCCACTTCGCTGCCGCCCTGGTACATCAGCAGGTCTTTCGCCTTGGCGAAACCGGCCCGCTCCAGCAGAGTGGCGTAGTAGGGCGGATTGTGCGGGGTCATGATGGCGGGGTAGTACTCGAACCCCTGCACCAGGAGGCCGCACTCGTCGTTGACGCTGAAGGAGGCGGGGCCCCGCAGGGTATCGTGACCCTTCTCGCGGCACCACTCGGCGGCGCGGTCCAGCAGGGCATCGGCGACCGCCTGGTCGTCAATGCACTCGAAGAACCCGAAGAACCCGACCCGGTCCTGGTGGGTCTCGTTGTGCAGGCGGTTGCTGATGGCGGCGATCCGGCCCACGACCCGGCCCTCCCGCTCGGCCAGGAAGTATTCGGCTTCGGCGTGCTCGAAGAAGGGGTTTTTGTCGCGGGAGAGGAGCAGCTTCACGTCCCGACGCAACGGCGGGACCCAGATCGGGTCCCGCTGGTGGAGCTGATAGGGCAGGTCGATGAATTGCCGGAGCGGCCGGCCCTCGTTGGCCGGCCGGATGCTGACCGGTGCCGTCAGATGACCCCCAGCTCCCGTCCGATCCGGGCGAAGGTCTCCAGGCAGTAGTCGATCTGGTCGAAGCTGTGCGTGGCCATCAGGCTGGTGCGGAGCCGGCACTGGGTGATGGGCACGGCCGGGGCGGTCACCGGGTTGGTGAAGACGCCGGCGTCGAACAGCTTCCGCCACATGAGGAAGGTGCGGTCCAGCGGGCCGATCAGCACCGGGACGATGGGGGTCTCGGTGGGGCCGATCTCGAAGCCCAGGCTCCGGAAGCCCTCGTGCAGCCGCCGGGTGTTGGCCCACAGCTGTTCCCGCCGCTCCGGCTCCTGCTGCAGGACTTCCAGCGCCGCCAGCACCCCGGCGGTGTTGGCCGGCGGCAGGGACGCGGTGAAGATGAGCGGCCGGCTGTGGTGGCGCAGGTAGTGAATGACGTTCTCGGACCCGGCCACGAACCCGCCGATCGAGGCGAGGGACTTGGAGAATGTCCCGGCGATGATGTCCACCTCGTCGATCATGCCGAAGTGGGCGGCGGTGCCGTCGCCCCTGGGGCCGAGGACGCCGAGCGAGTGGGCGTCGTCGATGGCGAGGGCGGCGCCGTACTTCCGGGCCACCTTGACCAGCCCGGGCACGTCCGCGATGTCTCCTTCCATGGAGTACACGCCGTCCACGATGATCATGGCGCCGTTGGCGCCCTTCGCCATGTTGCGTTCCAGCTTGCGCTGCAGCCCCCCCAGGTCGCCGTGGTTGAAGCGCTCGGTGTCGCCGTAGGACATCTTGGCGCCATCCACGATGGAGGCGTGGTCCAGCTTGTCGAGATAGACGACGTCGTTCCGGGTCACCAGGCCGGTGATCAGGCCCAGGTTGGCGGAATAGCCGGTCGAGAAGACCAGGCAGTCTTCCTTGCCCAGGAACTCCGCGATGGCCTGCTCCAGCTGGCCGTGCAGGTCGAGGGTGCCGTTCAGGAACCGGCTCCCGGTGCAGCCCGATCCGTAGCGGTGCAGCGCGCGGGAGGCGGCTTCGAGCACCTTCGGGTGGTGGGTCAACCCAAGGTAGTTATTGGACCCCAGCATGATGCGCTTCTTGCCTTCAATGACCACCACCGTGTCCTCGGACTCGGAGATGGGCTTGAAGTAGGGATACATGCCGGCGGCCTGGATCTCCTTGGCCTTGGTGAACTGCCGGCACTTTTCGAAGAGCGCAACCTGCTGGAGCGTTTGGGTATCCATCGGACCTCGGCGCTTGGACTGGTAATAAAATCGGCCTGTTTCAGCCCCAACATTTTAGTGGCTTGGCCGTGGTGGCACAAGGCTTTACGCGATTTCCGGGCCCGTTACAACCAGGGCCGGGCAGGGGCCGCCCGGGAGGCCTGGCAACGGGGGTCTTGCCCTTCGCGCCAATTCTGCCACAATACATCGGCACCCCGTGGCTCAATCCGTATCTGGCTCGTCCTAACACCGGTGCATGGCAGCCTTGACCGCCCCGGCCGGGAGTACGATTTTTGCATTTGGTGCCCCCACCTTCTTCTACTGGAATAATCCATGGTTCGGAATATTCGCCTGCTCGCGGCGGCCGCGGCCGCGTCCTGGGCCCTGTTTGCGCCGGACAGCGCCGAGGCCCAGCGTCCGGGGGCCCGGTTGGGCCGGTTCGAGGTGCCCGGGTTCGATTTCGCGCCCGATGGGGCCTGGCGCAAGCGGGCCGGGCAGATCCGGCTGGCCCGGCAGGCGATGCTCCGGACCGGGGCCCTCCGGGCCCTCAACGCTTCCGGGCCCAGCGCGACCCGGCTCACCGGCAACGTGAACGTCCCGGTGCTCCTGATCAGCTATACCAACCAGGCGATGCCGTTCCCCACGGCGGACTACCAGGACGTGCTGTTCAATGCCGCGCCGACGCTCCGGCCCTACAGCGTCAAGAGCTATTACGAGCAGATATCCAACGGTAACATCACCATGAACGGCACCGTGTTCGATCCGGTGCTCACCGACCAGGCCAGTTCGTACTACGAGGACGGATGCCGCGGGATCATCACTGCCCCTACTCCCTGCGGCAACCCCATCAACGGCAACTCCGGGAATGTATCGGCCCGCTTCCGGGACCTGCTGGTCGAAGTGCTCACGAAGGCAAATAATCTCGGCACCATCAACTGGGGCCAGTTCGATAACGACGGCCCGGACGGCAACCCCAACTCGGGCGATGACGACGGCCGGGTGGATTTCATCACCTTCATCCAGCCGGGGGTGGACGGAGCCTGCGGGGCCCCCGGCATCTGGGCCCACCGCTGGAATATCGCTTCCCTGCGGCAGTCCACGCCCTTCCAGACCAGCACGCCCCGGACGGGGGGCGGGTTCATCCAGATCAACGACTACACCATCCAGAGCGGCCAGGGCGGCAACGGGGCCTGCACCGCGGGCCAGATCATGCCGATCGGCACCATCGCCCACGAGACCGGCCATGCGTTCGGTCTTCCCGACCTCTATGACACCAGCCTCAACACCGAGGGCATCGGGGAATGGGGCATCATGGGCAGCGGCAATTATTCCCGGGCCTACAGCCCGTCCACTTATGAAGCCTGGTCCCTGACCGAGCTCGGCTGGGTCACGGTGGATACCCTCAGCACCAGCCGGACCGTCACGATTAACCCGATCCAGACCTCGGATACCGTTTTTTATGTTTCGCTGGCGGGCACCGATGAATACCTTCTGCTGGAAAACCGGGATTCGCTGCTCAGCGACACGGCGCAGATGAACCCTGCATTCGGATCCCGGAAGAAGTCCCCCGGCCTGCTGATCTGGCACATGGACCGGAGCGTGATCACGGGAGGGACGGGCAGCAACTCGGTCAATTCCGGATCGGTGCACGGAGTCGCCCTTGAGCAGGCCGATGGGCTCAACCACCTGAGAATCAGCAATGGGGGCAACCGCGGCGATGCCGGTGATTCCTATCCGGGGACATCGCTCAACCGCAAATGGTCCACGACGTCAAACCCTGCGTCCCGCAACAATGCCAGCGGGTACGCCGGCTTCGTGCTCGACTCCATCCACCGCAACGCTTCCGGCGTTCCCGGCGTCCCCAGCCCCATCGTGCTCCGCTACATCAGGCGGAACCAGTCGGTCTTCACCACCAACCGTACCGGCGCCAATATCAAGGTCAACGCGGTGACCATCCAGCGGTTCGATGATGTCGTCGCCGAGGGAGACAACGTGATGCTGGAGGCCGTTTCGCCCCAGACCATCACCGCGGGCCGCACCCAGCTCGCCTTCGCCAGCTGGAGCGACGGCGGGGCCGCGACCCACACGGTCGTGTCCGGCGCGACCCCCGACACGGTCGTGGCCAGCTTCAGCGCCAGCCACAAGCTCAACCTGGTCAGCGCGCCCAGCGGCGGCACCGTCACCTCCGATATTGCCGGCAGCCCCAACCTGGTCGCCGGCACCTTCGTGGCCGAGGGCACCCCGGTCACTCTTACCGCGACGGCCGACGTCGGCGCCAGCTTCGTGCGCTTCCAGGGCGACACCATGACCACCAACGCCACCCTGGTGCTGCCGATGGGCCGCCCCTATAGCCTGACGGCGGTGTTCAGCGGCGCCGTCGCCATCGTCACCCAGGACGCGGTGAACCAGCTGCTCGGCACCGCCTGCGCCACCAGTCCCTGCCTGTCCACGCAGCAGATGACCTACATGGACCAGACCGGCAACAACGACGGATCCTACAACCTCGGCGATTTCCTGGCCTATGCCGACCGGACCGGCCTCAACCCGTCCAGCCCATTGATGCAGCGCCTGCTGTCGGCGCCCACCGTCTCGGTGCCGCTCAGCGCACCGACCCCAGCGAAGGAGCGATAACCCATGCAAGTCCGATCCATCCTGGCCATGGCCGCCCTGGGGACGGGGCTCTGGGCCTGTGGCGGCGGTGACGGCGGCGGCGGCGGCCCCAGCCCCACGCCCGGTTCGCTGGACGTGGTGCTGACCACGGCCCCGACCGCCCCCGGCGCCCTGATGTTCACCGTCTCCGGCGGGCCCATCACCGGGGTGACATCCAGCCACACCAGGTACGAGCAGACCACCGCGCCCAACTCGCGGAAGGTGTTGCTGACCGGAAACCTGGTCGCCGGCACCGTGGTGCAGATCCAGGTGCCGGACGTCGGCGCCGTGGACAACTACGTCGTGCAGGTGCTCCAGGTCGCGGCCCGGAGCAACGCCGCGGTGCCCTACCAGAACCTGGCCACGGCCGGATTCAATATGGATGTCCAATGATCCGGCCCTCCACCCGCTGAACCAGCGACGGCCCTCCCCCCGGGGAGGGCTGTTGTCTTCTCCATGCCGCGTCCCGCCGTGGGCTGCATCGCGCTCGCCGTCGCCTGGGCCGTCGTGGTGGCGGTGGGGCGGGGCCTGGCGTTGGACGATCCCGCCTGGTACCAGGCCCTTCGGAAGCCGGCCTTTCAGCCCCCGCTCTGGCTCTACCACGTGGCGTGGCCGCTGCTGCTCTGCCTCGCCGCGGCGGCGGCGGTGGTGGCCGCCAGTGCCCTGGCCGCCGACCGCCGCGACCGGGTCCGGCTGGCATTTCTCTACCTGTTGAACGGGGTGCTCAACATCGGATGGGCGTGGCTCTACTTCCGGTGCCAGCGTCCCGACTGGGCCATGCTGGAGTGGTGGGGCCTGCTCGCGTCGGTGGGGGGAATGATCTGGGCCGCCTCGCGCACCAGCCGGGCCGCGGCCGGGCTGCTGGCGCCTTACCTTGCGTGGATCCTGTTTGCGGGGGCCGTCAACTGGAGCACGGTGCGGCTGAACTGACCGGCTCAGCGATACCGCCGGGCCACTTCCGCGACGAGGCCGGCAAGCTCGGCACGGGGCATCCAGCGGCCCCGCGCCATCACGCCTTCCGGGGTGCGAAGCGCCGCCAGGTTTTCCAGCGGGTTCGCCGCGAGCAGCAGCAGGTCGGCGCGCGCCCCCGGGCGGATGCTGCCAAACTCCTCGGGTGTCCCCAGGTATTCCGCCGCCCGCATCGTCGCCATCGCGAGCACGGCGCGGCGGCTCACCCCCGCCTGTTCCAGTACCCGCAGCTCCTCGTGCAGGCTGGTGCCGGGCACCATCAGGGGGTTCGGGGTGTCGGTGCCCGCCAGCATTCGCACCTGCCGGTCCGCCAGTCCCCGCACCACCCGCTGCAGCATGGCCCAGTGTTGCCGGTTCCGGGGCGATGCGCCCGGCGCGGAGTCTCCCCGCCGGAGTGAGCGCCACCAGCTCCGGGTGTCCCGGTCCACCAGGGCAAGGTCGGGGCCGTCGAACCGGGCCCAGACCTCGGGGGAGCCGGTCAAGGTCAACGCTTCGAAGGCGGCGAGGGTGGGCGTGACCCAGACATTGGCGGCGGCCACCCGGTCCAGCGCCGCATCCAGTTGCAGGGTGTCGGCGCTGTGCCCGCCGGCCGCATCGAGAATGGTGGCCGCGTGCTCGATATCCTGGCGGGCGGCCAGGGCGCTGTCCAGTCCCACCGCGCGGGGGATGTGTCCGGTCACCGGCAGGCCAGCGGTCTTCGCCGTTCGCACGATGGCCTGGTACACCTCCAGGCCCAGGCCATCGTACACCTTGACGAGATCGTAGCCCTCCCGCGCCAGCCGGGCGACCTCCTGCTCCGCCTGGGGAACCCCGGTGACCTGGAGGTGCCGATAGCGCTGGGGCTGGCCCGCCATCAACGGCCCGCTCACGATCAGCGTGGGACCCGCCTGGCGGCCCGCCGCGAGATCGTCGCGCAGCCGGAGCCGGGTCGAGTCGCCGTTCAGTTCCCGCACCGTGGTAATGCCGCTGGCCAGGTAGAGCACCATTGCGTCCGGATCGACGTGCGCGTGCATGTCAGCCAGTCCCGGGGCCAGGAAGCGGCCGGTCCCGTCAATCCGCGTCGCCCCGGCGGGAATCCGCGCCTCTCGCGCGGGCCCGACCCACCGGATGCGGCCGCCTTCCACCACCACCGTCTGGCCCGGTACCAGCGTCCCCGACTCCACGGCCACGAGGGTCACATTCACAAACGCGGTGGCCCCGGCGGCGGAGGGCGGCCCCGGCGCCGGCCGGTCGCTCGCCAGCACGCCGGCCACGACCAGGCAGGCCATCCATGTATGGGTCATGCCGATTCGCTCCGGTGGCCAGGGTGGGTGGGACGCATGGGGCGAGAGACGGCTGAACCAGCCTCGTCATGCACAACGAAAGTGCCGCATGGCACAAAGCCCCCGCCGATAGTACGGCGGGGGCTTTGCGGGCGTTTCGCCCGTCAGGGCTGGCCCAGGACCTTTACCGGCACGCTGCTGTTGTTGAAGGTGCCGTTGCCCAGCTGGCCGAAGGCGTTGTTGCCCCAGCAGTAGAGCGTGGGCGTGGTCGTCGTGCCGCAGGTAAAGTTGGAGCCGCTGCTGATCACGGTGAAGGTCATGCCGCCGGACACCGGCACCGGGATCTTGCGGTTGGTGGTAGACCCGTCGCCCAGCTCGCCGCTGGAGTTTTCACCCCAGCAGTACGCGGTGCCGTTCGACGTGAGACCGCAGGTGTGGTTGCCCCGGGCCCGGATCGAGGCGAATACGATGCCGCCCTGCACCGCCACCGGCGAGGTCCGGTCGGTGAAGGTGTTGTCGCCCAGTTCCCCGTGGGTGTTCATGCCCCAGCAGTACGCGGCGCCGCCCGAGGTGCGGCCGCAGCTGTGGGCGCCGCCGGTGGTGATCTCGACGAAGCTGAGGCCGCCGGTGACCGCCACCGGGGTGGACCGGTCCACCAGGGTGCCGTCTCCCACCTCGCCCTTGGAGTTGCTGCCCCAGCACCAGGCCGCGCCGGAGGACTCCAGTCCGCAGGCGTGGGCGCCCCGGGCGCTCAGCGTGGTGAAGGTATGGCCGCCGATGACGGCGACCGGAATGGTCCGCTTGGTGGTGGTGCCGTCGCCGACCGAGCCCTGCACGTTGCCGCCCCAGCAGTAGGCCGCCCCGGTCGAGACCAGCCCGCAGGTGTTGTTGAACCCGCCGGTGAGGCTGCTGAAGATCACTCCGCCCAGCACCGGGGTGGGCTTGGTGGCGCCTGGCGAGGCGCCGAGGCCGGCCTGGCCCTCGGCGTTCCGGCCCCAGCAGTAGGCGGTGCCGTTGGCGGTGAGCCCGCAGGTGTGGGAGGCACCGGGAATGAGCGAGGTGAAGCTCACGCCGGTGGAGACCAGGGTCGGCACCGCGCTGCTGGCCGACTGGCTTCCGCTGCCCAGCTGGCCGTCGGTGTTGAGGCCCCAGCAGTAGGCCTCGCCGGTGGCGGTGAGCGAACAGGTGTGGGAATAGCCGCCGTCCGGTGCCGGGAAGGCGAGGCTCAGCCCCACGTTGATGTCACCCTCTCCCGACACGCCCTCCGAGGTGGCGGTGATCTTGGTCTGGCCGCTCGACTGGCCGGTCACCAGCCCGTTGCCATCCACGGTCGCGATCGCCGTATTCAGGCTGGACCAGGTGACCACCCGGCCCCGCAGGGTGTCGCCGGTGGCGCTGAGCAGCACGGCGGTGAGCTGGCCGGCGAGGCCGGCGCCGATGGTGGCGTTGGGCGGGGTGACGTGGACGCTGGCCACCGGCAGCAGGGCCACGGTCACGGTGGTGCTGGCGCTCTTGCCCTCGCTGGTGGCGGTGACCTGGGTGCTGCCCACGCCCACCGCGGTCACCAGGCCCCGGGTGGACACGGTGGCGGCGCCGCCGTTGGTGCTGGCGAAGGTGACGATCCGGCCGGAGAGCACGTTGCCGTCGGCGTCCTTGGTGACCCAGGTCAGCTGCTGGGTGGCCCCGGGGGCCAGGTCCATGGCCGGGGGGCTGAGCTCGATCGAGGCCACCGCCACCGTGTTGGGGCCGGACCCGCCGTCGCCGCCGCCGCAGGCGCCGGCCGACAGGATGAGAGCGAGCGCGATAACGCGCGAAGGGGAGACGACTGAGCCATGCGCCGCCATGGGTCGAGTTCCTGGTCTGGAGTTGGGCCGTTCGTGGTTCGGGTTCTGAGACTGCCCCGATGATAGGGGCCGGGGGGGAAATCTCCGGTGGCGGCTGTCACAGGCGGGATGTGACCGGACGTGCCCCGCGGGCGCAACAGGTGGATGGCACGTCGCCGGACAGTCATTGCGAGGAGGCCGCAGGCCGACGAAGCAATCTGCTCACCAACTCACCCGAACCAGATTGCTTCGTCGCGCTACGCGCTCCTCGCAATGACTGGGTGGGGTCCAGGGGCCGAGGCAATCTGCTCACCTGATCTCGGACCATGGCAGTCATTGCGAGGAGGCCGCAGGCCGACGTGGCAATCGCCGTGAGGACAGACTAAAGTCTGCCCTCGGCCGTCCTGTCGCTGAAGCGACGCCGATCGTTGGTGGATGGCACGTCGCTGGACAGTCATTGCGAGGAGGCCGCAGGCCGACGTGGCAATCTGCTCACCAGGCCTCGTACCCAGGGCAGTCATTGCGAGGAGGCCGCAGGCCGACGTGGCAATCGCCGTGAGGACAGACTAAAGTCTGCCCTCGGCCGTCCTGTCGCTGAAGCGACGCCGATCGCGGGTGGATGGCACGTCGCTGGACAGTCATTGCGAGGAGGCCGCAGGCCGACGTGGCAATCGCCGTGAGGACAGACTAAAGTCTGCCCTCGGCCGTCCTGTCGCTGAAGCGACGCCGATCGTTGGTGGATGGCACGTCGCTGAACAGTCATTGCGAGGAGGCCGCAGGCCGACGTGGCAATCGCCGTGAGCGGACAGACTAAAGTCTGCCCTCGGCCGTCCTGTCGCTGAAGCGACGCCGATCGTTGGTGGATGGCACGTCGCTGAACAGTCATTGCGAGGAGGCCGCAGGCCGACGTGGCAATCTGCTCACCAGGCCTCGGACACAAGGTAGTCATTGCGAGGAGGCCGCAGGCCGACGTGGCAATCTGCTCACCTTGGCCTGAAGCCGGCTTCCTGCCCACCCGAACCAGATTGCTTCGTCGCGCGACGCGCTCCTCGCAATGACTGGGTTGGGTCCCGGGGCCGAGGCCATCAGCTCACCTATCTCGGGACACAGGCAGTCATTGCGAGGAGGCCGCAGGCCGACGTGGCAATCTGCTCACCAGGCCTCGGACACAGGGTAGTCATTGCGAGGCGGCCGCAGGCCGACGAGGCAATCTGCTCACCAACTCACCCGAACCAGATTGCTTCGTCGCGCTCCGCGCTCCTCGCAATGACTGGGTGGGGTCCCGGGGCCGAGGCAATCTGCCGGACGGGGCCGGCTCGGTCACCGGTGGTTACTCCTGCACTTCACTCCTGCACCGGGATATTTCTGCTGCACCAGCATGACCGTCATGCTGGTGCAGCAGTACGGTACCGGTGGTGCAGCGGTACGGTTACGCTGGCACTACGGTATAGTGAGGGCCAGAATCGGGACCGGCAGCCGGCCGGTCCATCTCCACACCTTGCCAGTCCCCTCCTGCACCCGGGCTGCTCCGCCCTGGCATGGTGAAACGCCACGGTAGTGTGACAGCCGGGATCGGATGGTTACGGGGCACCTTGTGGTTGCGAGCGGAGGTATCCGGCCCGGCACCATCCTGGGCACTGATCGGCAATCGGCAGTTGGCAATCGGCAATGGCGTAGTTGGCAGGTGGCAGTCGGCAGTCTGCAGTCGGAAATTGAACCGGCTCGCCCTCGGGCCCATATCCTCCTAGCGCAACGCAGGCCCCGCGATAGATTGTTCCACCCCCACCCCAGATTCAGACGGGAATGCGATCAGCCGGCCGAAGACGCTTCGTCCCCGTGCGGCAGGGATGACGGGCGGGGAGTTCCAGCGAAGTGATACCACCTCCTCCATCGAGCCCCATGGGCAGCATCGACGCAGCCGGTTCCACCGGCCCCGGGGTCATCGCGGCCTCCGAGACCATGCAGGCCGTGCTGCGGCAGTGCCGTCACATTGCCGTCACCCGGTATCCGGTCGCGCTGATCGGGCCGACGGGGGTGGGTAAGGGGCTACTGGCCCAGGCAATGCACGCCATGAGCGGCTCGGCGCGGGGCCCCTTCCATATAGTGGGGGGCGGGGAGCTGACGCCTTCCCTGCTCCAGAGCGAGCTGTATGGCCACGAAGAAGGCGCCTTTACCGGGGCCAAGGGTAGGCGGCGCGGGCACTTCGAGCTGGCGGCCGGGGGCACCATCTTTCTCGATGAGATGCACCTGTGGAAACCCCGGGTCCAGGCGGCCATGCTCCGCGCCCTGGGAGAACGGGCCGTGATCCCGCTCGGGGCCGCCCGTTCCCTCCCCCTCACCTGCCGGTTCATCTTCGCCGCCAACCAGCCGCTCGACGACCTGGTCAACGCCGGGATCCTGGTGAAGGATCTTCGTCACCGGATCGGCGAGTTCGAGATCCGGGTTCCGGGGCTGGCCGAGCGGCCGGGCGATATCATGCCGCTGGCCTATGCCCACCTCGCGCGGGTTGCGTCGGAGAATGGCTATTCCCCCGGTCTCCGGCTGGAGCCGCAGGTGGCGTGGCAGCTGATCTGGTACGCATGGCCGGGGAATGTCCGGGAGCTGCACAACGTGATCACCCACGCGGCCGTCAGCAGCGGAGGCGAGCCGGTGATACGGTTGCATCACCTGCCGGCCAGGCTGCAGAGACCGCTGGTCCAGTTCGATGCGCTGGACAAGTCGGTGCGTCGGGAGATGGTGGGGTGGGCCTACCGGTTTGCCCATGGCAGCCGGTTGGCGGCGGCTGACCTGGTGGGAGTGCATCCCCATACGATTGATTACCACGTCCGGCGGCATGGAGCCGGAGCCAGGGTTCCTGGAGCGGATGCCTGCTGACTTGCGTCACAAAGCCCGCTCCCTGGCCCCTTCACCAACCTCCACGCTGCCAACCACTTGCCCCGCTGCCAATCCGGCATTGTGATGGCAGGGCGACTCCTCTCCGCTGGCGAATCCGAGATACGAGGATCGGACGCAACAGGTTAGCGCTCCGTGGCGGGACCGCGCCCAATCCGGCATGTCCCCTGCTTTTCCCCGGCCATCTCCTCCCATCCAGGATTGGCCATGTTCCCTTCCCGCCGCTGGTTCGCGCTGGCCCTGCTGCCGCTCATGTTCTTTCTGCTCCCGTCGGAACCGGACGTGGAGGAGGAAACTGAAGAGGTGCCGGGCGGAGTGGAGGTAACCCCGGACGCGGGCGGGCCCATCTGACCCTGAGGCAAATACAAGCGGGCTGGCAGCCGGGTTCTGGGTGAAGAACACCCGAACAGTCACAACCACGTACACTCTGGCCTGCGGAACCGGCGGCGCAGCCACGTCCTGCGAAGTCGAGCCTACACAGGTAACGTTGGGCTATAATGAACTCACCGACATCAGTGTTACCTACGCAACCGGGGCGGCGGGGTCAGGTTCTCTGGTTCTGCGTGCGACCGGAGCAGCGTCGGATACCGGGTACTATAACGTTGTATCCCTGGGGCAAGGATATCCCGGCGTGGTGCTGAAGAATCACAACGACACCAACCGGGACCGATCGGGGTGCCTAATCGCAGGAGCGGGAGAAGGTGCGTGGCAATGTGGCGACCTGCTGGTGAGCCACAGCCTGCCGGGCTACACGACCATGGGCCGGGAGCGATCCTTGACCATGGTCTATACCTCAGCACAGGCAGTTCCCAAGCCCCTGGTTGCGGCCAGTGTCACCAACGGCGATATCTCCCTGCCGGTCAACGTATATGCCGAGCTTCGTGTGGGGACAACCGGCGGCACACAGACGGTTCGTGCTACAGGGACGTTCACGGGCTGGAACTTCGATCCGAGCCCTCGGCAGATCGCCCTTACTTATGACGCCAGCGCCGACCCAACGGGTGCCTATCCGTTCACGCTGGTGATTCAGAATCAGTATCCGGGGACCTACAGTACGACCCGCACCGGCACCTTGCTGGTCATCAATCGAAGCCAGAGCGAGTTCGGCGCCGGCTGGGCTCTCGCGGGGGTCGAGCGGCTCCACTTCGGGCAGCCGGTTGGCACCAGCAACGGAGACATTTTGTGGGTCGGGGGAGACGGCTCGGCAAAGCTGTATGCCAAGCTAAACGCCACCACATGGGTAGCTCCGCTCGGCGCGTACCGCGATACCATTGCCTACAACGCCGGCACCACCGAGTACACCCGGACGCTGCGGCACAAGATCCAGGTGGTTTACGACGCGATGGGGCGCCATGTCCGGACCATCAACCGCATGGAGCAGCCCACATACTTCTACTGGAACACCTCGACGGGGAAGCTCGACAGCGTCGTCGTTCCGCCGACCGGGCAGACGGGGACGCGCTATGCGCTCACGTATGACGGGAATGGGAACATTGACAGTATTGCCGATCCCGGCGGGCGAGCGCTCAATGTCACGGTAACGAGTGGCAATACGCTGGCGATCCGGGATCCCGACCTGGTCACCACAACATTTACCTACGCGGGGACCTCCGGCAGAATGCTCACCAGGACCAACCGGCGCGGCTACCGAACCCGGTTCGAGTACGCCAACAATCTGCGACTCACCAAGGTCCATGTTCCGGGTGGCGTTACTGGCGCGGATACCTCGGTCACGGAATTCAAGCCCTGGGATGAGAAGGGGCTGCCTGGCCAAGCTGCGGTCCAGGATTCTGCAGTGTACACCAAGATCTTCGGGCCGCGACTCAACGTGGCGGACGATGCCCGGTTCTGGGTGGATAAGTGGGGGGCGCCCACGAAGATCGTCAATGCGATCGGGGCCACTACACTTCTGGTGCGAGGTGATACCACGGTCCCCCAGCTGGTGACGAAAGTCACCTTCCCAAATGGGCGTATAGGGATCATGACCTATGACGCGCGCGGGAACCTGCTCGAGGGTCGGGACAGTACCTGGCACCTCGGCGCCACTGCCCGGGACTCTACACGACTCACGACGTATCAGTACCTGGACGGGAACGCGCCAGATTCTCCGAGCCGGGTGGGTGACAGCTACAATCGGTATTCATACTACTGGTACAATAGCCTGGGACTTACTGATTCCGTGAAGGACACCCGTAATCTCGTAACCGTTTTCGCTTACACGGGATCCGGTGCATTCCAGGGCCTGCTGAACAGCGTCACAGAGAAGGGCGTTACCGTGTGGCAGGAGAGCACCAGCGATACCATCGTTACCGACCTTGTCAATTCATTCACTTACCATCCGTTGGGAAATATCAAGACCGCCACCAGTCCCTCAGGCAATGTGACAGCATACGTGACCGACGGCTATGGCCGTACCGCCGAGATCTATGACCCCCTGGGAGGGAAGTCAAACTACGTGTATGACGCGTTGAACCGGACAGTGCGCAGCTATCAGCACACGCCGGTCCGCACGCCGCCCTTCACCGTGACCCAGAGTTGCCAGGCAAACCAACTGTTGTGCGCCGATTCGACCTGGCCGTTCTCTCCGGCCCTTCCGGACTCTTTGGGCTCGATCTATAAGCTGGGGGCCATGACTCTGGATACCGTAATCGATCCCCGCAACGTCAAGCGGGCATTCGGCTACGATGCCCAGGGTCGGCAGCGGATCGAGCAGGATGAATTCGGATACCAGAAGATCGCGTTCTACGACCGTGCGGGGCTTCTCGATTCCATTCTGACGCGGGACAGCATCAAGGTCCGGTTCAAGTACGACACCATTGGCCGCCGTACCTTCATGAGCTTCCCCCAGCGTGCCAGCCCCTTCACGAGCAGCGGAGACCAGACCGTCGTCCTGGGAGATACGGTCAGATATACCTATGACATCATGGGGAATGTCCTGACCGCCCAGAACCGCTGGAACAATGCGGCCCCGATTACCCGTACGTATTATGCGACAGGAGCTCTCAAGACTCAGCGCACCTCCTACGATTCACTCTACTTCGAATACGACCGCAACGGCCAACGCCGGCGGATGATCATGAACTGGGGGAAGGATACGGTGGACTACAGTTACGGGACCACCGGGGACCTCCAGACCATTACCGCCCGGCTCGACACGATGACCACGGCCAGCACCACCCGGGTCTTCACCTTTTCCTGGGACAAACTGGGCCGGAGGACGAAGGTCGTTTACCCCGGCAGTATTGTGGTGACCCTGGCCTATGACAAGAACGGCTCCCTGAGGCAAGTGAAGTCGGTAAACCCGGCAACGTCGCCCGCTACCGATAATCTGGACTTCGTCTGGCGGAACCGGGATGTTGATCCGGTGGGTCGCGTACTGCGGCAATCGGTGGTCTGTACCCAGTACAATCCCGATGCGGCGGTCGAAGCCCCGTGCGGCGACGGCACAACCTGGACGATCAACCGGTACAACCGCCTCGGCATGCTGGTCTGGCAGTGGGCGGACAGCACGAGTGCCACACCGGCGGATTCCTTCGCCTATGATGCATCAGGCAACCGTCTCTTTCGGAAGGAGGGGTCCACCGGGGCCAGGACATGGTTCACCATGGTGGCGAACAGCAACCGGCTGGCCTACGACTCGACGGGTTCTACTCAACGGGTGGTGACCCAGTATCACAACAAGGAGGGGGCCCGGATCCTGGAGTGGCCCTCCGACAACACCCAGGCTGCGGTGGCCTTCTACAAGGGGTACTACTATGACGGGTTGGGCCGGATGAGCGGCTCGTTCTACGCCACCTGGAGCGGTTCCGACTTCTTCGAGCACTGGTCCGGCAACGACTGCACCTACGATGCCGACGGCCAGCTGGTGCTTCCCTGCGACAATGGATCGCCCCTGCTCTACTTTGACGGCAATAACGTGGTGGGCAACAGCCACGACTGGCGGTTCATCCAGGGCCCGGGTGTGGACGATGTGTTGATGGCGGTCAAGCGGGACCCCGCCGGTGCATATTCCGGCTATTTCCGGCGTCTCCTGTTCATGGTAACTGATGGGACCGGCCGCCGCTACGCGGTTGGCGCTGCCGATGGGAGTCTGTCGACCGATGATGTCCAGACTTCAGGCTTGGGGGCTTGGCGCTTTAGCGGGGCGGTAACCAAGTCAAACACTTTCGGGGCTGCCCGGATGGAGAATGCGGACCTCCCGACGGTTTCCTATTTCCGGAACCGGTCGTACGACTCGCGCACCGGCCGCTGGATGCAGGAGGACCCCATAGGGCTGGCGGGGGGGATGAATTTGTATCAGTTTAATGGGAATAATCCGGTAGCCTACACCGATCCCTTCGGTCTGTGTCCTCCAAAGATGGATCCCAATAGTGCGAAGTGCTATGCATGGAACCAGCAACAGGTACATGAGGCCGAGAATATAATCGCGCATCAGAAAGCTCTTAAGAATCAACATGCTCTTGGCCGGGGCAGTATTGAGCCTATCGGAATTAATGCCTCTGAAATGGCTGACAGATGTCCAGCAGCCGATCCCAGGGCCGGTTGCACCGTGTTAAATAAAAATACAGGGATAAGCTATCATCTGATAAACGCTGATCGTCACCCGGAGGCAATCAGTGGCATTCTAGTGCATGAGCGGCAGCACGAGCGCACAGGAGCTCTGAATGAACCGTGTGCAGTTGCACGAGAAGCCAGCTACATGTACACAATGGCCCGGAAGGATCCAGCGGCTTTCAGGAACTACACTGGTTCACCCCAAAGTCGACAGCCAGCAACGCACACACAGAAAGTGAAAGGATGCGGCTTCTAAGGTGGTAATAGACCATAACAATGCCACTGCTGGCCATTAGGAGGATGGAAATGCAATTCCAGAATGCCTTACGCGCGACTCTTGTGATGCAGCTGATATCCCTCGGAGCAACAAAGGCGCAGGAGCCAAGTGAGATCCAGTTACACGCGCTCACGGCTCAGCTCAGGGTCCACAATACTTGCATCGGCTCACCGAGCGTACACGATTCCACTATTGAGTTCTTTCCTAGTGTCCGATTCCTCGTTGGGACCTGTGTTGGCCAACACGGCAACATGTACAGTGTTCTCCTGGGAGAAGATGCAACAGCACTTTACCTGTTGGATTCTCCAAGTGGCTTCAGTTTTCTCATCAAAAGGCATACTCCAATTGGTCTCGACAACAGCACTGTCGTGACTTATGCCCGCCTTGCGCTCACTATGCAGGGCGTCATGTCGGCCCGTGGACGGGTTGTACAGTCAGCCAGAGACTTGCCGGATTCCATAAGGTCAAGTCTGGTTCAGCGAGGGTTCCGGATATCGCCAAGTCATATTGTAGAGTTGGCACCCGGTCTCCTCAATGTCGGCCTGACCGTGGCCAATGACAATACAGTGGCGACTTTCTCGGTAGCGGTGAGCCTTCCCTCTGGGGAGGCGTGGGTGACAGAAAGATGGCGATCTACTTTCTGGCTCCCCGAGAAGTCACACTGACCAGCCTTTCGTGGCGCTTGTGGGACATGGGCGAATTACCCGCCCCCAGACATACTTACTATAACGTCCGAGGTCGCGGCGAACTTAGAAGCTCTGAAGGATCTCAGATCAATAGGAGCAGCAACAGAGTTGGCGATGTCTGTCATGAATGCCACCGGATCTCGCAAGGACTCCCTTAGAAGAAACGGAGAGGCCCGCGGGATTGTGAGAGTCCGGGCAGGTCGGCGAAGAGGGGCGGCGGCTCGGTTCCTGGCGGACCGGGAACACGCCGACGGCCTACACGTTGAGCGCGGTGTTCTCGACAAAGGGCCTGCGGGTCCCGCGGGTCCAAGGTCCATACCGCCGAGGGGCCGAGCGGCTGCAACAATGTGGTGGACGCGCTTCTATATGGCGCCACGACAACTTAGCTGGCTGGTTCCGTGGACGGTGAGTCAAGCTGCAGTTACGGTCCGGTTAAGACCCAGGATCCGGCGGTTACCGAGCGCCGAGTGCCGGCGCATGGGATTGTAAGACCGCTGGTTGTAGTCAAAGACGTCGGCTCGGACCACAGTGCGGTCAGAATGGCGTTTACCATTGGTCCACCCCGTCGTGAGGATCGAGAAGCCCTGCAGCCGCGGACGGAGTAATGGAACAGCGCCTCGGCCGGTCCCCGGCGTGTATCTCCACTGACCAGAACTCTCGGTGTCGCGATGAGCCAAACCTTTCGTCGGCTCCTTTGCGCAGCAGGCTGAGGCTTTTCTTGGATGTTCCATGATCCCTGGCACAACTTGGGTTGCCCGGGGCGACTTGATACCCGGAATTGATCGGCGGATCATCACAAACACTCCTTCCCCCACCTCCCGCTAACCCCCACCACCTCAACCACTTCTACCCCTGCCATTTCGGCTTTGTGACGCACCCGGACCTACCCGCCTTCCGAATCACCACCTAACCCACCATCTCATACCGCTTTAACCGCCACCGCCGAATCCCGCCTCCCGGGGCACGGCCCCTGCCATACCCTGCCGCGGCCACCACAAGGATCTCCCCCATGACCACCCCCGGCCTCGAGACCCGGCTCCCGCTCGCCGAGTCCTTTGCCGCCGAGTACCTGAGCTACTATCGCATCCTGCCGCTGGAGATCGTGGACCAGCGGCTCCGGGTCGCCGTGGCCGGGGAGTCCAACCCCGATGCCCTGGAAGACCTGGAGCTGAGCTTCGGGCTTCCGCTCGAGCTGGTCCCGGTGGGCGACGACGAGATCCAGGACGCCATCCGGCGCACCTTCGCCGCCTCCGAAACGGTGGTCGAGCTGGTGCGGGACCTCGATGCCACGGCCGGCGTGACCGAGGCGGGCGAAGACTTCTTGACCGACGCCCGCGACCTGGCCAACCAGCCCCCGGTCATCCGCTTCGTCAACCTCCTGATTCGGGAAGCCCACGACGCCGCAGCCAGCGACGTCCACCTGGAAGCCACCCGCGACGGCCTCCGCGTCCGACTCCGCCTGGACGGGGTGCTGACCGAGCTGCCCTCACCCCCACGAGGGCTCCAGGCGGCGGTCGTCTCCCGGATCAAGCTCCTCGCCGAGCTGGATATCGCCGAGCGAAGGCTGCCGCAGGACGGGCGGATCCGGATGCGGCTGGAAAGCCGGGAGCTGGACCTCCGGGTCTCCTCGGTGCCCACCCTCTTCGGGGAATCCGTCGTCCTCCGGCTGCTCGACCGGGGCGGCCGCCCCGTCACCCTCCCCGAGCTGGGAATGCCGGCGGCCATGCTGGAGCTGTTCACCCGGCTCTGCTCCAGGGCCCACGGGATCATCCTCTCCACCGGGCCCACCGGCAGCGGCAAGACCACCACCCTCTATACCGCCCTGGGACTACGCCACCCTGCCGCAGAGAAGATCATCACGGTCGAGGACCCGGTGGAGTATCACTTGGCCGGCATCACCCAGGTCCCGGTGCACGCCCGGTCCGGGATGACCTTCGCCGCCTCGCTCCGGAGCATCCTGCGGCAGGATCCCGACGTGCTGATGGTGGGGGAGATGCGGGACGCCGAAACCGCGGCGATCGCGGTGCAGGCGGCAATGACGGGACACCTGGTCTTCTCCACCCTCCATACCAACGACGCGGTGAGTGCGCTGACCCGGCTGCTGGATCTGAAGGTCGAATCCTACATGATCGCCGCCACGCTGGAAGCGGTGCTGGCCCAGCGGCTGGTCCGGCGGATCTGCACGCAGTGCGTGGAGGAGTACCAGCCCGATCCGGCCATGGTCGCGCTGATCGCGGACGCAGGCCTGGCCCTGGCCACTCGTGGCACTCCCCCCCCGAGGCTGGTCCGGGGATCCGGCTGCGCGCACTGCCGCCAGACCGGGTACAGAGGCCGGGTCGGCATCTTCGAGCTGCTGGTGCTGAACGATGCCATCCGGCAGCAGCTCCTCGCCTCGGCCAGTCACGCCGATCTTCGGCGTCTATCCCAGAAGGAAGGACTGGTGACCCTCAAGCAGGACGGGTGGCTCAAGGTGAAGGCGGGGATCACGACCATCGAGGAGGTGCTGCGTGTCGCGGACTGAAGCGGGGCAGCGGGGCAGCGGGGCAGCGGGGCGGAACAACAGACGCGGATTCACCCTGATCGAGATCCTCGTTGTCATCGCCGTGATTGCGATCCTGGCCAGCATCGTGACCCCACTGGTCTTTCGCAACGTGGGCGATGCGAAGGTGGCATCGGCCCGGGCCCAGATCGAGATCCTGGCTACCGCCCTCGACTCCTACCGGCTCGACAACGACTACTACCCCTCCACGGCCCAGGGTCTGGCTGCGCTCCGCTTCAAGCCCCCAGGCCCGCCGGCGGCCGCCAACTGGCGCGGCCCCTATATAAGGAAGGACGTGCCGGACGATCCGTGGAACCAGCCGTACCAGTACCTGAGCCCCGGGAAGGTGAATGCCGACTCGTACGACCTGTTGAGCCTGGGGCGGGACGGGCGGCCGGGCGGGGAAGGGGAGGACGCCGATATCACCTCCTGGGGTTCCGCCCCGTGACCGCCTACCGCTACCGCGCGGCCCGGTCGGACGGGCGCATAGTCACCGGGACCATGGATTCGTCCCGCGCGGCGGACCTCAACGAGGTTCTCTTCAGCCGGGGGCTCTACCCGATCGAGGTCGAGGCGGCCGGCCTAGAGTCCGATAACCGGCCTGCCCCGCGGCGGGACCTTGCACTCGTGTTCCGGAGCCTGGCCTCGCTGGTTGCCGCCGGCGTGCCGCTGGAGAAAGCGGTTGCCGCGACCGGCGGGGTCGCGCGGGGCAGGCTGGCCCCGCTCCTCCAGGCAGCGCGCAGCGCCCTCCGGGAGGGGCGGAGCCTGGCGCAGGCGCTGGAGTCGGGGTCGGGCCTGGTGCCCCGGCTGGCCATCGGCATGGTCCGGGCCGGTGAACGCGGCGGCAGGCTCGGCACCGCCCTCGAGGAAGCCGCGACCCACCTGGAGCAGGAGGCGGAGCTGGTGGCCAGGGTGCGGCAGGCGCTCGCCTATCCGGTCCTGCTCGCCGCGGTGGGAACCGCGACGGTGCTGGTGATTGCCACCGTCGTGGTCCCCCGTTTCGCCGAGCTGCTGGAAGACTCCGGCCAGGCCCTCCCTCCGGCCACCACGGTACTGCTCGCCATCTCCGCTCTCCTCACACGGCACTGGATCCCGATGCTGCTGGTTGCCGTGGGCGGCATCTTCGCTCTCCGTGAGTGGCTCAAGCGCCCGTCCGCCCGGCGGGCGCTCCACCGCGGGTTGCTCACGATTCCGGCGCTGGGGCCGTTGCGCCTGTCGCTGGCGTCGGCCCGGTGCTGCCGTGCGCTGGGGGGGATGCTCGAAGCCGGGATGCCGCTGCTCCCGGCGCTGGATGCCTCGGAGGATGCCGTTGGGGACCAGGCGGTGATTGAACGGCTCCGGCGGGTGCGTGAGATGGTGGCCCAGGGGGCACCGGTGGCCCAGTCACTGGAGCGGGAGCGGGCTCTCACCCCGATGGCCCATCAGCTCATCGCGGTGGGAGAATCGAGCGGCCAGCTCGGGACGATGGCGGCCCGGGCCGGCGATCTCGCCGCGCGGGAATCCGAACGCCAGCTCCGCGCCCTGGTCGGAATGATCGAGCCCGCGCTGATCGTGCTGTTCGGCGGAGTGGTCGCGTTCGTCGCCGCTGCGCTGCTCCAGGCGATGTATGGGCTGAGGGCACTGTGAGCCGGGGAACGACGCTGGTGGAACTGGTCGTTGCCCTCGCCATTCTCGGGCTGATGGCCGGAATGACCGGCTTCGCGATCCACAGCCTGGCGCCGCGGGAGGAATCGCCCACCCGGCGGGCCATCGTCCGGGCCAGGGCCGAAGCCCTCGAGAAGGGGAGGCCGATTCGCCTCGTGATTGACACCGCCGGTTCCGCGGCCCCGCGGGCGCTGCTCTTTCTGCCGGACGGCCGGGTGTTGGGCGATACCGAGGCAGGCGCCCGGTGAGGGGCACACCCCGCCACCGCTCCCGCAGCGGGGTCGCTCTGCTGGAAGCGCTGATCGCGCTGGCGATCCTGAGCGTGGCGGGGCTGTCGGTTGTCGCCCTGGTGGATTCCCTGGTTCGGGCCCAGGCCGCGGCGATGCACCGGGAACGGACCCTGACCTCCGCCGGCCGGGTCCTCGCGGCGGCCACCCTGCTCCGCCGGGAGGAACTGGACCAGCGGCTGGGCACCCGGGAAGTGGGCGAGTTCGTGCTCGACGTGCAACGTCCGGAAAAGTCGCTCTATCGCATCGCGATTGGCGAAACGGCGGTTCCCGCCGTCGAGCTCCTCGTCACCGTGGTCCACCGGCCATGAGCCGGCCGGCCGGGTTCACCCTGGTGGAACTCCTCGTGGCGTTGACCGTGGCCGGCGTGGTCGCCCTGCTCACTCACCAGATCTTCGGGGCCGCCACGGGAGGGATGCAGCAGGTGGAAGCCGCCCGGCGCCAGTTCGAGCCGGAGCAGCTGGGGATTCGCTGGCTGGACGCCGCGTTCCTCTCGCTGGAGGCCGGCAACGGGGGCGCGGGGTTCGAAGGGCACGGCGACCGGATGGCGTTCTCCAGCTGGCTCGTCACCACCAACGGATGGCTGGAGCGTTCGCCGGTGGCGCTGCGGCTCGACCGGGGCCGGCTGGTAGCGGGCACCGCCCACGGTGACCTGGAGATCCTGTCCGGAGTCACCGCGCTCGCCTGTGATTACCTGCTCGACCCCGGACTCGACAGCCGCTGGGTGTCCGCCTGGGTTTCACCGCTGACCGCGCCGCTGGGGGTTCGGCTCCGGCTGGAGCGGCCTGGCGGGGAAGTGGACACGTTGCTCTTTCTGATCAAGGGACGCGGATGAACCGCCGTGGATTCGCCCTGCTCGCCGTACTCTGGCTGATCACGATGCTGTCGGTGCTCATGGCGGCCGGGCTGGTCGCGGTACGCCACGGCCTCAAGGCCAGCGGCAACCGGGTCGTACTCACCCGGGCGGCCTGGGCCCGGGAGGCCTGCATCGAGATCATGCTCGCCCGGGGATTCACCACGGCGAGAAGCAGCCAGGTCGCGGTCACTGGCGTAAACGGCCGAGTTGATCTTGGCCGGGAGGCCTGGTGCGAGCTGCGGGTCGAGGATCCCTCGGCCGCGCTCAACCTGAACCTGGCCCCGGAAAGCGCGCTCCGGTCGTTCCTGGCCGACGACTCCCTGACCGATGCCCTGCTTGACTGGCGGGACAAGGATGACCTGGCCCGGGTCGCGGGGGCGGAATCGGACTGGTACCGCCAACACCGCCGACCCACTCCGAGGAATGGCCCCCTCGTGTCGCTCCGGGAGCTTGCCCTGGTGCGCGGATTCGAGAACCTCGATTCGGCCCGACTGGCCGAGACCCTTACGGTGCGCGGGCGGGGGCAGGTCAACCTCAACCGGGCGGCTCCCGCGGTTCTCCGGGCCGTACTCGACGTCCCCGAGGAACTGGCCCGACTGATCCGCGAGCGCAACCAGCGGGGCCTCCCGGTGGAGAATCTCGACCATCTGATCGGGCTCGCGTCCCCCAGCCTGCGGCCGGTGCTGGCGGCCCGATACAAGGAGCTGATCCAGTCGGTGAGCTTTGCGCCGTCGGAACTGGTGGTGATCGCGACGGCCGGGGTGGGCGAGTCGCCGCTCCGTGCCACCGGTACGCTGACCGTAGTTCCCCTCTCTGGCCGGGTGGCGGTAATCCGCCGCCAGGTGGAATGAACGCCTATGCCGCGTGAGGTGCTCCGGCTCATGGTGAACGGGACGCGCGTGTCGGCGGACCTGGTCCGGGGCGCCCGAACCCTCTGGTCGGGCGAAGCCGGCTATTCCGGCATGGAGGACCTCGCGGAAGTGATCGCGCGGATCGCGGTGGAACCGCAGCTGGTGCGGCCCCGGACCGCCGTGCGGGTCCAGGTGGAACGGCCGGTGATGCAAAGCCGGGTTCTCCACGATCTGCCGCCGGTCTCGAAGGCGGCACTGCGGCCGATGGTCGAGCGGCAGGCGCACCGGTATTTCCGCAGGAACGGCAAGCCGCTGGTGGTAGATGCCTGTTACCTGGGCGGCGGGAAACCAGCCAGGGCCGTGCAGCTGGTGGCCATCGAGGAGCCGGTGATCACCGCGATTGTGGCCGGGGTGCGCGCGGCGGGGCTGACCCTGGAGCGGGTGGCGCCGGCCGGGTTGTCCCCGGCGCTGTCGCTCCTCCCTCCAGACGAGCGGGATCGCCGGAGGCGGGAACGCCGGCTTTCGCTCCGGCGGCTTGGCGCCGCGGCTCTGGGTATGTGGATCCTTGTCGCGGGCCTCTCCGCCGCGTCCGCGGTCCGCCAGACGAAGGCGGCGGAACGCGAGCTGGCCCTCCTGGCGGAGCCGGTCGCGGCGCTGGCCAGGGTGAAGCGGGAGACGGCGCGGGCCGATGCGGTGGCCGGCCAGCTCGCCGCCGACGCAGCTCGGCGCGGTGAACTGTCCGTCCTGCTGGCCGGGATCACGGCGGCCCTTCCCGACTCGGCTTTTCTCACCTCGCTGACCGTGCCCGAACGGCACCGTGGCTATCTCGGCGGCTACGCCCGCCGAACCTCTGAGGTGGTCGCGCGGCTGGAACGGTCCGGCCTGGTGCGGGAGCCCCGGATTGACGGTTCCCTGGGCCGGGAGGTCATCGCCGGCATCGAGTGGGAGCGCTTCAACATCACCTTCGGCGAGGCCACCGAATGACGCGACTCTCGCGGGCCCGGTTGCGGCTGGGCATCGGCGCCATCCTGGCCTGCTGGGTGGCGATCCGGGTTCTGCCCGCGATGGTGGACGGGATCCGCGACGTCCGATGGGAGGCCGCCGACCGGACCCGCAGGCTGGAGCAGAGCCGCCGCGAGATCGGGCGGGAACCGGAGATCCTCGCGGCCGCCGCGGCCGCCCGGGAACAGCTGGTGGCCGCGTCGGCTCAGCTCCTTCCCGGCGAGTCGGCTGCCCAGGCGAATGACGCGCTTTCCGGCCTGGTCAACCTGGCGGCGGACCGGGCCAGCGCCCGGCTCTCCGGCTCCAGCCCGGAAGTGGATTCGGCAGCGGTGGGGAGTCTCCGCCGGGTGTCTCTTCGCGCGGCCTTCGACTGCGACATCCGCGGCCTGGTAACACTGCTCCATACCCTCGCCGAGGAGGAAGTGGTGCTGGTCGCCGATGGCCTGCGGGTGCTCGCGGCGGAAGCCGGGGGGAACCCGGCGGGACCCGAGGTGCTGCGCGTGGAGCTGACCGTTCGCGGCTGGTACCAGGAGGGAAACACGGGGTCTCCGCCATGAGCCCGACCCCCTGGTTGCGCGTCGGCCTGGTGCTGCTCGGCGGCTCCGCCATCCCCGCGGCCATCGCCTGGAACCGGCCGCCCGCCGTAGAGGCCGAAGAGATGGGTGCGACCGCGCCAGTGCCGGCCGACACGCTCCCGCCGCCGCCTTTCGATTCTCTCGGCCAGGTGGTTATCCAGCGAAACCCGTTTCGCCTGGGCCGGGTTCCCGCGGACATTCCCTTTACCCCTATTCCCCCCGAGGCGGTGTACGTCGAACCGCCACCGCCCAAGCCGCAGCTGGTGCTGAGCGGAATCGTCTGGGGTGAAGAGCCCAGCGCGCTGGTTGAAGGCTTGCCTGGGGTCGAAGGTGTCCGGCTGATGCGGGTGGGTGACTCGATCGGAACTATACGATTGCGGCGAGTCACCCGAACCGAGGCAACGCTGGCGGGCATGGACACAACCTGGGTGTTACAAGTGAGGAAACCATGGTAGCGGATCCGACGATGCTGGGAGTCGTTCCCCCTTCCCATACAGGGAAGGGGGTTAGGGGGTTAGGTCTGACCTGGCTGGTGATGCTTATCGGTTTCGGAGTCGCCCGGGCCCAGGACACCGCCTCCGTCCGCCCGGTCCAGGACAGCGTCATAATCCGGCTGGTGGATACCGACCTCCGGGCCGCCGTCCAGGCGCTGAGCCGGTACCTGCCCAAAACGGTACTGGCGGTGAACATCCCGGCCGTTCGCATCACCCTGGAGCCTCCCGGCCCCATCGCCAGTTCGGCGGTCGCGCCGCTCCTGCGGGGGCTGGTGGAGGCGTATGGTCTCCAGATGGTAGAGGACTCGGCGTACTATCGGGTCGAGCCGCGGCCGCCGGTTGCGGCCCCGGCCGGCGGCCAGCCGGGGAGGCCGGCAGGGGCGGATGAGGTCCGGCTGTTTGTCCTGCGGCTCAAGCACGCGCGCGCGCCGGATGTTGCCGCCACGGTCAATCTTCTCTTCGGGGGCAGTGGTGAGTTCTCCGGCCGCCCGGGGCTGGCCAGCGGTACCCTGTCCGATGAGCTGCGCCGGCAGGGCGTGCGGCCGGAAGGAGCCCGGCCGGCTCCGCCGGGGGATGCCGCCGCCCGCCGGGCCGCCCTGACCGGCGCCGTGACCATCGTGCCCGATGAACTCACCAACTCTCTCCTGGTGCGGGCCTCCCGGGAGGACTTCGACGTGATGTCCCAGGCGGTGGAGCTGCTCGATATTCGTCCCCTCCAGGTGCTGATCGAGGTGCTGATCGTCGAGTTCCGCAGCGACCGGACCTTCTCGCTGGGCAACAGCGTCCATGTCCCCCCGCAGCCGCTGGGGCGGGGGACCGGGGGAGGGGACCTTGTCAGTGGAGGGCTGGGCGATCTCATCATCCGGCTGATGAACCTGGGCAAGGCCGAGGTGGACGCCACCATCCGGATCGCGGCCACCCGGGGCGATGCCCAGATCGTCTCCCGTCCCGTGCTGCTGGCCTCCAATAACACAGAGGCCAGCTTCCTGGTCGGGTCGCAGCGGCCCTTCGTGCAGGTGAGCCGGTCGCTGCCGACCGATGCGCCGAGCCGGGACCAGGTGGTGCAGTACCGGGACGTGGGGACCAAGCTGACGGTCCTGCCGACCATCAACCAGGACGGATATGTCTCGCTCCTGATCCAGCAGGAGATCAACCAGGCCACGGCGGAGCTGCAGTTCGATGCCCCGGTGATCTCCACCCGGGAAGCGCGGACCCAGGTCCTGGTACGGGACGGGCAGACCATCGTGATCGGGGGACTCCGGGACCGGCAACAGGACCGCAGCCGCTCCGGGATTCCGCTGCTCTCCGGGTTGCCGCTGATCGGCGGGCTCTTCGGCACCTCGAGCCGGCGGAACAACGAAACCGAGCTGTACATCTTCATCACGCCCCGGATCATTGCCTCGGACGACGACGCCGACCGGCTGACGGAAGTCCGGATGCCGGACCCGGGGAGGCTCCGGTGACGGCCCACGCTGTGGGAGATCAGGGGGAAACCATCATCGTCGGCGAGTCTCCCGCGATCCGCCGGGCGGTGCAGGTGGCCCGGATGTTTGCCCGGACGGCGCTGCCGGTCCTCATCACCGGCGAGACCGGGACCGGCAAGGAACTGTTCGCGCAGGAGATCCACCGGTGGAGCGGCCGGCGGGGACCGCTGGTGGACGTGAACTGCGGGGCGTTGCCGCGGGACCTGGTGGAGGGGGAGCTGTTCGGGCACCGGCGGGGGGCGTACACCGGGGCCGCAACTGACACCAGCGGCCTGATTGCCCACTCCGATGGCGGCACCCTCTTCCTGGACGAGCTCTCCAGCCTCCCGGTGGAGGGGCAGGTAAAGTTGCTTCGGGCGATTGAGACGAGGGAAATCCGTCGGCTGGGCGATACTCTCAAGCGGCGGGTGGACTTCCGGCTCGTGTCAGCGGTGCATCACGGCCTGGCCGGCGAAGTTGCCTCTGGCCGGCTCCGGGCGGACCTCCTTCAGCGCCTGGCCGGTGTAGTCATCCACCTTCCACCGCTGGTCGATCGCATTGGTGACATGGCGCTCCTGGCTCGCCATTTTCTTCGCCAGTTCCGGTGTACCCTCGGTTGCGGAGCCGATCTGGTGTTAGGTCAGTACGCCTGGCCTGGGAATGTCCGCGAGCTCAGGTCAGTGATCGAGCGGGCGATCGTGCTCTCATCGTCCACCACGGTCAGTTCGGAAGTACTCGTGGAAGCCATTGAACTGGGACCGGCTGGAACGCATTCAACGCGAGGGGGAGAGAGGAGTGTACGGAGTGCCCTGGCGCGAAAGCAACTCCTGGGTGCAGCCGAACAGAATGGGTGGGATCCCCGCCGGCTGGCCGCCTCCCTGGGCGTAAGCCGTGCTACCCTCTATCGTCGCCTCCGGGCGCTGGGGGTTTCTCTGACACAATGCCAGGCTCAAGGTCTCACCGAGTCTCACGAGACACGGTAGAAAATGAGACCACAGCCGACCCGCACGGGGTCGCCAAACTCGTTCGGTGTAACCGCTTAGGATGAGCCGTTCCAGGGGCCTATGTCGTGCAATGGAGGGGTCAACTTCCTCCGGATTACCGTCATATGTTTCTTTTCCGCCGTTGGACTGCGCTAATCGCACTTCCCCTGCTTTTCCTCGCCAGGGATCATCGTCTCTCGTTCCCGCCAGGCGCTGCTTCCGTGGCCGTAACCCCGGACAACAAGCCTCGAAGCGCGACCGCCCACTCGACCGGGTGGAGCGAGGTGTTCACCGTCAAGAATACCGGAACTGTATCTGGCTCCTGGGACTTGTCCTGTACTTCTACGGGGCAGGTCACCTGCGGCACGGTGATCCCCGATGCGGTGGACCTTGATCCGAGCCAGACCACTAACGTCACCGTCAACTATTCCACGGGCAACCTGGACGCGACCGCGAAAGTAAAGCTGGTCGCGACCGGCCCTGCCGTGGACACCGGAAGCATAGCGCTCAATGTGGGCACTTCGGTGGTACGGATCGTCTCCCCTGGTGTCGACACGGTCACCAGCCGCATCGTGATCTCCAACCGGCAGCCGGTGGTGCGGGCCTTGTTTCTCCGGACTGCCGGTGCGGCGGCGGATACGACAGCGACAGTGCTCAAATGGCGCGATGTGGATATCACGAATCTGGCCCGCCACAACCGGGGGTTGCTGGAGTGGGAGGTTGACTCGACTCGCTGGCTCGGGGTCGGGGATTCGGCGAAGATCACGATTATCTACAAAGCCGGGGGCATCACGACTACCGAGAACCGGTGGGCGGTGCTCTTAAATGACGACAAGCCGGTGATCGGATTCCAGGGAATGCCGCTGGCGACGCTGAATGGCGGGTTCAGCTCCGGCTTTGGGCCGGGGTTCAGCGTGCAAGGCGCGGAGGTGGAAACCGGGATCGGCGCCATCCCCTACGTGAGTATGGGTGTGTCGCGATCGGCGGGCCTGGTGTACTCCACCCGGACTTCCTATCCCCGGGCGCTGGTCAATGTGGATCTGGAAACACCCTGGCCGGCCGGCACGCCGACCCAGATCAAGCTCTACCTCTGGGATGCCGGGGTGAAAGTGGATTCCCTGGTCCTGGCCAGCACCAGTTGCGTGACCGGCGCGGTGAAGCGCTGTCGGGCGACGCTGCAAGGTGATTTCTCCGGCAGCACGTTCAGCACGCCGACCCGGAAGCGATTGGCGGTGGAGGCGCTGGTGACGTCCGGCGGGACCACCAAGAGTGCCATGGACACCGTCGAGGTGATGCTGGTGGATCGGCGAGCCACCCAGTACGGCAGCGGCTGGTGGCCGAGCGGGATCTCGAAGCTGGTGGCCGCGGGGCAGGACCGCATTCTGGTGGGACCGTCGGGCAGCGCCACCATCTTCCGGGGCAACGGGGACAGCCTCTACCTTGCCCCGCCGGGGAGTTTCACAACCCTGGTCAAGACGGGCACCGGCTGGGAGATCCGGCCCCGGGGCAGCACGGCGCGGGTCTACTTTGACACCAATGGCCGGCTGGTCGCGACGGCGGATAACAACGGCAATCGGGACTCAGTCTTCTACGCCAGTACCACGGACACGGTCACGTCACTCAAGGATCCGATCGGGAAGACCATCACCTTCACCTACACCAGCGGCCGGTTGAGCAAGATCACCACCCTGACCGGCGGGGCGGCGCGGGATGTCTTCGTCAACATCGATGGGACCAGTAACCAGCTGACTTACGCCCGGCTGCCCTATACCGTCAGCTCCAATACGGCGCTTCGCGACACAGTCCGCTTTACCTATCAGAGCTACCCCGGCACCAAAACCCAGCTGATCACCCACCGCATCGGGCTGATCGGCGATACCACCCGTTTGGTCTATGACTCGACGTTCAAGCGCCGGCCGGTCCAGGTCTTCCTGCCCCGGGTCCAGGACGAAACCGGCAGCAATGTCACGCCGGACCTCGAGTATTTTGCCTACGAGCGGCAGGGGTGGGGGACGCTGCGCTCGCTGGACAGCGTCTATGTCGAAGTGAAAGATCCGCGGGATCACTGGACCCGATCATTGCTCAACCGCTGGGCCCAGGCCCGGACGACCTGGGACGCCTTGGGGACTCTCGGCCGGACGGAGTACGATGCCGATGGCTTCGTGCTCTGGTCGGAGGGGGCGGTGGCGGACTCCGGGCGCGTATACACTCGCTATGACACCCTCAAAAGAGTGGTGCGGACCTACACCATTCTCACCGGCGGTACCATCGTCAACGGCGACAGCCTGATCTACGACAGCAATCACCGGGTGATCAAGAGAATCAACCCGTGGGCCGAGCGGGACACCATGGGGTACACCGCCAACGGCAATCTGACCTACCACATGGATGCCGACAACAAGATCACCACAACGCTGTACAACTCCACCGGCACTGTCGATAAGATCATCCTGTCCGGGGACACCAGTTTTATCCAGCACACCTACGACAACCCCTTCGGGAACCGAAGCAGGGTAGAGCGGATCTCAGGCGACTCGACACTCCTTCTGTCCGCATTCTATTATGACCAGTACGGACGGGACTCGGTGAGCGAAAGTAAGATCGTGTCTCAGGTCTCGAGTGGTACCACCAACTGGCAATGGCGACGGAGCCTGGTGTTTCTCTCTCCCCTCAACCAGGTGGATTCCACTATCCTGTTGCGGACCGACAACTGTGCCGACCCCTGCCTCACCCCGCCGAGCTGGCCGTCGCTGCCGGACACTACAAAGGCCCAGCATGTGCGCTATCGTCGGGACCGCGGCGGCCGGGATTCCCTCCGGCTCAATGACCGGAACCAGGCGACCCGCTACGTTCACGACCGGCTGGGGCGGCTACTGGCTCGCTATCCCGATTCCACCAGCGTTCGCGATTCGATGGTGTATGACGTGGCGGGGAACCTCAAGAAGACCATCACCCGCCGCGGGCACACCATTGAGAATACCTACGATTCACGAAACCGCACCACTCTGACTACCCTCCCCGGCATCGGGGACCGGACCCGGGTCTACGGCGGGCCCGCGGGCCAGCTGACCCGGATCTACGATGCCAGTCCGGTGGACTCGATCGGCGGGGTCAACCGGGAGATGCGCTGGGGTTATGACAACCGGGGCTTCCTCACGGCTGACACCAGCTATACCAGCACGACCGCTCGATCAACTACCTACGCCTATGACAGGTATGGCCGCGACACCTCGATGACCGATCCGTCCGGGATATGGCGGACATCCTATTCCCAAAAGTTCGGCGGCCTCCCGATCATGCAGGTGACGCCATTCGGCGATAGTGTCATATACCTTTATGACGAACAGCGGCGCCCCCAAAGCGTCACCGTTCGCAGCTCGGGGCCTGCCCAGGTGAACCGGTACGCCTTCAACGACCGGGGCCGGCTGGACAGTGTGGCGCATTCGGTCGCCACATCGCCCAATGCCTTTACACCCCTGACCTACTTCGCCGGGACGGCGGGCGATCCCTCGCTTCCCGGCGTGGCGCCGAGCTACGCAGAGCAGCATGGCGCGGCGGCGAGCGTGGAGACCTTGACGGACTCCGTTGGCTATGATGGATGGGGGCGGGTCTTGAGCTGGGTCGGGAAGCGGGGTGGGACTGTCGTCGGGCGAGATACCTTTGCCTTTGACCGGATGGGCAATATCAAGACCACGGCCGGTGCGGAGACCTACAACGCCTTGGGCCGTCTGACGTCGCGTACCGCTGGCGGGTGGACGTACACCTACTATTATGATGCTGCGGGCAATCCGGATAGCGTCAACCAGGTCAGCGGAGGCACGACGCATCGCTGGCGCTATGGGTGGGACGTCCTGAACCGGCTGGAGAGTGTCCGGCGGAACGGGACCCTGATCGCCCGGTACAGCTACGACGTCCTGGGCCGGCGGATCGCCAAGCGGGTGTACAGCAGTGCGACCGGCGGTGCGGCGGACTACACCCGGTTCGTCTATCATGGCAGCCATGTCGCCTTCGAGGCCGATTCGGGGAGCGGGTCGGGGATCAAGATCACCCGGCGCTACGTCTGGGGCATGGGAACCGACGACCTGGTTGCGGTGCGGGACTCGACCTCGGGCACGGCGGTGCACTACTACGCGGTCAAGGACAAGCTGGGCAGCGTCCGCGGCCTGGTAAAGCGAGACGGGACCTGGCAGTACTCGGAGCGGTTCGGGCCCTACGGGGCGTCGGTGGAGCTCTCGGGGACGGACCCGGGGCACCGCTACCGGTGGACCGGGCGGGAGTATGACGCGGAGACGGGGTTCTACTACTTCCGGGCGCGGTACTACGAGCCCGCGGCGCGGCGGTTTATCAGCGAGGATCCGATCGGGTATGCGGGGGGCGGGAATCTGTATGCGTATGTCCGCGGCGCGGTCTTGGAAGCGCGCGATCCGTCGGGATTGATGATGCAATACGACCAAGCTGCCTGGTCGCAGTACTATGGATGGATGATGGGTCTCTTGGGGCGGGATAAAGGAGATGGGTGGTGGGACCAAGTTCAGGCAGACATCAGCATGATGGATAAACTGGCCGCCGGTGAGGTCGAGTGGATTGCAACAATCCAGAACGCGGATGGCTCAACATCTGAGGTGAATTGCCGCAGTATGCAAGGCGCCTGCGATGACTGGCTGGACAACCAGACCCAACCACTTTCAGAGGAGGAGCGCAAAGGAATGGGAAATATGTGTACCTCGCGCCCCGATTCCTGCGACAAGATTCGTGTGTACCGCCACACTGGGAACGTTTCCATAACACTCGGCCATCTCATTGCACTCCGGCCGGATCATCATAACGATCGCTTCACCCTGGTGCACGAAACGTATCATGTCTTTCAGTTTGAGGACTGGGGCGGCTTCAAGTACTATGCGCGCGGGCTGTGGACGCAGTTCAAGAATCTCTTTGCTGATCAGTATCACTGGACACCCGGAAAGGCATTTAGCCGGTACGGTATGGAACAGCAAGCAGAGATCGTTGCCTTCTGCGTTGTCCGCCGAGATTCGGAGGCCTGCGCAATTTCCCCCTTCTTCTAGGAGGGAATATGGTGAGAGTAGAATGGTTGAATCTCAGACTTCTTGTGATGGTTCTGCTGATCGGCTGCCCTAAACCACTCGCGGTGTGGGTGCCACCGGATTCGACGAGGTCGCATCTCGTGTTTCGAATCGGCAACCATGTCGGTAGCAACAAGGTGCGACAATTCACTACATTCCTTGTGCGTGAGTGCACGACCGAGGACACCCCCGACAATGCCCTATGGCTCCTCTACCTGGACGACTTTGAGCGCCGATCTTATCCAACATCAATTGTGTACGGACTCGTTCCCCCTGGATACCGTGAAAGGGCACCAGCCCGGACACTGGGCACGGGCTGCCATATAGCATCTGCTGATGGGGCTTCGGCCAAGTTCACTATTGGCCGTGATGGCCAGGTTTCGGGGGCGCCGTAGAGCGGGCGGTCAGATCTGCCGAAGCCTGTGTTGAAAAGTCTGGAGAGGCATCCTCTCGCCGGACGTCCTCCGGAAAGGTGGTCTGGCCCCGATTTCGTGGACACGCGGGGTTAGTCGGCGCGGCCGGCCAGCCGCCTCGAAAGCCACGGGCTAAGAAAGCCCAGGGCGGAATGCTGCCGCTCGTGATTGTACCACCTCAGCTAGTCCGGGAACGCGGAATCGGCCGCTGTCCGAGTGCGCCAGCGCCTCTGATCCACCAGTTCCCGCTTGAGCGTGGCGAAGCTTGTCCCAAAGTCGCCACGGCGGCCCATGCTTGCGGTGACCCGTGGGCGCCAGCGCCGCCAGCCTGATCCAAAGAGAGACTCGAATCGCCACATCCACACTCATCAGCGGAATCTGGAGTATGACGCGGAGACGGGGTTCTATTACTTCCGGGCGCGGTACTACGAGCCCGCGGCGCGGCGGTTTATCAGCGAGGATCCGATCGGGTATGCGGGGGCCGCGAATCTCTATGCTTACGTGGACGGCGATGTAATGGAGGCGCGGGATCCGAGTGGGTTGTTGAAGGATGTCGCGCATTTTGGGGCGGCTGGACCGGATAATTGGTGGGATCCGAATGCCTGGTTGAACTTCGTGTCAAACGGAGGACATGGTCTACGCGAACTGACATCGTGGCTGAACAGCGGATTTGCCGCTGCCGCCGATCTCGGTGAATCGTCTACTCATTCTACTGTTGTTACAATTACGAGGGGAGACGGCACCTCGACTGTAATAACCCTCCCGGGCTCCGTGACGGGTTGCCCCGGTGGGCGTTGTCCTGGCGGGTTAAGCCTTGATCAATACGCTGCCGTGTTGGGCAGCTTCAAGCACATGACGGCCCGGGCCGCGACTATGGTGGGGAGTCTCCTTAACGAGGGGCAGATTCGGAGCGGGTATTCCTCCGCCTATGTGAACGGGAATAAGGGCGCGGATGGATGGGTCAGCAATGCCAAGCCAGGGACGGTGTATGTAAATCGAAACCAGGTTACAAGCACATATGTCGGCGATGTCTTCTCTAAAACACCACAGGAGCTGGCACAAATACTAATGCACGAAAGCTACCACGTGAATCAATTTAGGAGGCATGGGATCACGTCTTCAAGCAGCCTGAGCGATGCTGTCGGCGCCCGGGGCGCTTACGGGGCATACTGGGAAGACGACGCTGACGTATTCGCATGTGCTAATCTCGTCGGTGGGTTTGATTGGCAATGCTAATACGGCCTCGTAGGCACTTATCACAGTGTGTTGCCGTCTGGATGGTCGTCCTCGTTGCAGCCTCCTGCTTCCGTAACGCAGATGTGAAGGAAGTTAAAGATCCTGCCGAAGTTGTCTGCGACTCGATTGGTGTCGAATGGGCTGAACAGCATACCCCCGGGTTATCACCGCGCAGGTCGGTGCCGCGGGAGGTATGGAGAACGGAATTGCGAATGATAGGTCTTCGGCACTGGATAGATATTTATCGCTCCCGGCATCAGTGTCGTTTGCCTGATCATATCGCTGAACTGGGGCCGGAGGATCCCGCCGAGCCCACCCTTGCCCCCTTCGAGCGCTTCTACCTGGATGGATGGGGAAGGCAGTTTCTCTACAAGCGGGTGGGGACTGGAATGGAGCTCAGGTCTGCCGGGGCGGACGGCCAGATGGAGACGCCCGATGACATGATATTCTCCTGGGCGCCACAAGACGGGCGGTGATGCAGCGTGCGATAGTGGTCTTGCCCCGATTTCGTGGACACCTGGGGTTAGGCGGCGCGACCGGCGAGCCGCGCCTCGAAGGTCACCGGGCTGAGGTAGCCCAAGGCGGAATGCTGCTCGTGGTTGTACCACCTCAGCTAGTCCGGGAACGCTAACTCGGTCGCTGTCCGAGTGCGCCAGCGCCTCTGGCCCACCAGTTCCCGCTTGAGCGTGGCGAAGAAGCTTTCCACCACCGCGTTGTCCCAGCAGTCGTACCTCCAGCCCGTGCTGACGTGGCCCCTCCTATTCCAAGTATATCGCGCTCGGAGGATGTGTCGAATCCTGAGCCGTTATGGTCGAGGTGCCTTTTACGGCGTACGTCTAACCTGAGTTGCTGACACCATATGTCAACGTCGCACGGCAACAACACCAGAGCACAGCTGACCATGCTGATTCTTCTGAAAGTGGCAGGGCAAAGCGGCTTTTCTGGTCGTGTGGACATTGTGGCAGATGGCAAGCACCACAGTGGGACCGTGCACGACGCGATAGGCTTCCTGACGGCCTTGCCAAAGCCGATTAAGTGTCGGAGCGAAGCACATGCCGGTACCTTGCTGCTGTATGTGGAAGCTCCAGGCATCGTCGCATCACCGAGCAGTGTTATAGCGCAGTTGCTTGCAACGTATTGTAACGGGGTTGCTGGCGGCGATATCATGATTGAGTCAGGAACTGATTCGATGCGGATGTCCATCGCCGATCTCATCAAGTGGACCGAAGAGTACGTGCTCTCTCGTTACTCGTTTGCAACGACACGACCAACGCTCCCACAAGCGGCATCTGGCATTGTGGCAAATCTTGTAATTGGTCGGCCAGAATGGGTACCGTCTACCCACCCTTAGATGAGGATCAACAGGTGAACACAGCCTGAGGGAGAAGCATCCTGGCAAAATGCATGGGATGCAGCCGATATGGAGCAACTTGAAGCTCAGGGCCAGACCACGTCGTGAGTGACCCGCCACGCCCCACCCGGGGCAAGTGTCCCCCCGCGCCTTTGGTTTCGGAAAGTTTTCGCTGTCACCTGTTCTCTGGCGAGGACAGGTCCCGCGGCCCCGCGGGTCGGAGAACGACCGGCCACCGGAGAAATTGGCCTTGAACGCAGGGGAGGCTCGGGTGAGCTGACAGGAAGGCGCCGTTGACCGGAGAGAAGGCTGCCAGGGGCTCCGGGAACCCGGCGTTGATGGCCGGGACGGCGGTATGGAGCTGCCGGTGAACCCGCCTTCGGGGGGCGGAAGGCGATCTGTATGCGGCGGGAGGCAACCTTTAACCAGGGGAAGGCAACCTTCAGCTCACGGGAAGGCGACCTTCAGATGTGGGGAAGGCAATCTGTATCGGCGGGACGGCAACCTTTACCCGGGGGGAAGGCCAGCTATACCTGGCGGGAAGGCAACCTGTACCTGGCGGGAAGGCAACCTCCAGCTGACGGGAAGGCGACCTTGAGCCGAGGGGAAGGCGGGCTGGGGCCCCGGGAAGGCATTCTACCAGTCCCGGTCACCCATCCTCGCAGCAGGGGGAAGCTTTACGCGAGACTCGGCGCAGGCAAGCTCCAACGTATCGAATGACCAGCCGGATCCGGCCGGCCGCACCCGGGGACCAGCGGGCCGGATGCCTCCCTTCCGCATTCCGGTAGCGGCTGCATACTGGAGCGATACCCTTTCCCCAGGCTTCCGGCCATGGCGTTCATCCCGTCACCCCGGGTCGTGGCGGTGGAGTGGCTTGGCGGGGCCAGCGGTGCGGAGCAGAAGATACGGCTGGCGGAGTTCCGGGAACCTGGCACGCAGTGCCGGCTACCGTGCGGGAGGACGCGGGAGCAGTTGTTGGCCCACCGGCTCGACCTGGCGGAACGGGACCCATGCTTCTCGGTGGGGCTCGACTTTGCCTTCTCGTTCCCCCAGTGGTACATGGCGACCCGGGGGTTCGACGGTCCCTACCCCCTCTGGTGCGAGACCGTGAAACAGGGCAAGAGCTGGCTGCGGGAATGCCGGTGCCCTGGCGGGGAATGGAGTGGGCCCGTTCGGAAGGTCATCGGGGCCTTCCGGCGCACCAAGATCGAAATCGCCTCACAGCACCGGATGCGGGTGCGGTCAGCCTTCCAGCTCGCCGGGGCCGGCGCCGCCGGTACCACCGCACTCCTGGGCATGCCCCATCTCAAGCGGCTCCGGGACGCCGGGTGCAGATCTGGGCGTTCGAACGAGCCGGGAGGGCCCCTGGTGGTGGAGGTCTATCGGCGACTCCTGATCGGTGCCGTTGGAAGTGCGGAAAACGCAGTTGATAATGCTGGGTCTGCGGCAGTGGACAGATATTCATCCCACCGATTGCCGATTGCCGATTGCCGATTGCTGACTGCCGACTGCAGAAATCCGCGCCGCAGCGCGCGGCACCTTCCCTTCGGGAAGGATGTACATGTCGTGGTGCGACCGTCACCGGGGGCTGACGCCCCGACCGGGGGCTGCGCTCCGACCGGGGGCTGCGCTCCGACCGGGGGCTACGCTCCGACCGGGGGCTACGCCCCGACCGGGGGCTACGCCCCCGGCTCAGGAATAACGGCTCCTTCGGAGCCTGCTTCACGAGGATTGCTGATTGCTGATTGCCGATTGCACCGAATCCCCGGCAGACCCGTGCTGGTTGCGCCCGAATCGGGACAATCTTCCTGCTTCCCGAACCCGTCTGGAGGTCTTAAATTGTAGCCAACCCAGGAGGCACCCATGACCCCCTCCCTTCCCGATGATATCGCGGCTCGCGTCCGGCGACTAGCGACCGCCCAGCAGCAACAGGCACTCGCCTACGTGCGAGCCCTGGAGCAGTCCGCCGATGCTCCGGGACTCCTCCAGTTCGCTGGCACGATCCCGACGGCCGACCTGCGGGTGATGGCGGAGGCCATCGAAGCGGACTGCGAACGGATCGATGCCGCCGGCTGGTAAGGTTCTCCTCGACACCAATATTCTCATCGCTCTCCTCGCGGGTGAAACATCCGTGCTGGCCGCCATCCGCTTGGCGCCTGGTGTCTTTGTGTCAGTGATCGCGCTGGGCGAGCTCTATTACGGGGCGCAGAAGTCCGGGCGATCAAAGGAGAACACAGAGCGAGTGGAGGCATTGGCCGCTTCGGCCGCCGTGCTGCCATGTGGGAGCGAAACCGCGCATCACTATGGACGACTGAAAGCCGAGCTTCGGACCCGCGGCACCCCGATTCCGGAGAACGATATCTGGATAGCGGCGGTGGCCTTGGAGCACAATCTCATCCTCGTCACACGGGACACTCATTTCCAGGCGTTACCCTCGCTGACCCTCACCGACTGGATGTAAATCGAGTCCCGCGGGTAAGGAATGACGGCTCCTTCGGAGCCTGTCCCCAGGAGACTTGCCGATTCCGATCGTGGATTGTCGGATGCCGTGCCGAGTGCCGAGGGATGACGAGGAGAGTGGCGCTCATCCGCGCATGGTACCAGCCGCAATCCCAGCCGCCGCTACCCCTCCAGGTCGGCCAGGTCGGCGAGATCCCGGGGCCGGCCCACCGCGCGCTTGTTCCGGATCAGCATCTCCCGCCCGAGGACGGGGACCTCCAGCGGTCCAATCCCAACCGTGATCCGGCCGGGCCAGGCCTCGGCGAAATCGACGCCGGAAATCGTGGTCAGGATATCAATCCGGGCCGGCGGAAGGCCGATCTGGAAGACCAGGTCCACGGCCGTGAGATCCGCTTCCCGGAGATCGTGGAGCGGGGCGCCGAACTCCCGAAGGGCGGTATAGACGCGAGCCGCGTTCTCCGGAGTGGCGTGAACCCAGATGTCGAGGTCCCCGGTAGCGCGCGGACGTCCATGGGCCGCCAGGGCATGGGCCCCGACGACGAGATATTCAGCCTTCGCGCCGGCTAAGGCGGACAACATCTCGACGAAGTCGGGGTTCATGGTCGAGTCCCTCGAAGAAGGCCCAGGCCTGAAGCGTCATCGGCCACACCAGCGCTACCCGGGCCGACGGTGAGAGTGACTCCAGGTCCCGCGCATCGTCCGCGTCGCCGAGACGCAGTTTGCGCGTGGGGTAGTGGCTCCGGTCCATGCGGGAATCTAACCAGGGGAGTGCAGAGTGCAGAGTGCAGAGTGCAGAGTACAGGGTACTGAGTGCTGAGTACTGAGTACTGAGTGCTGAGTACTGAGTACTGAGTACTGAGTCGATCGAGGCACCGGTTAGCCACCGACAGGCCCTCCCATCCATGCTATATTCACCTCACCTTTTCCTCCCGGCTACTCGTGAGCACTACCCCGCGTCCTGGCGTCCAGGATACCTCCCCCGCGGCCCTGGATGCCCAGGTCGAGGTGTACCGCCGGCTTTCGCCCGCCAGGCGGCTGGAGATCGCCATCGAGATGAGCCTGCTGGCCCGCGCCCTCCTCCGGGCGCGGGTCGCAGGCGAGCACCCGGACTGGTCGGATCGGCAGCTGACGCTCGAGGTGCTCCGGCATACCCTGCCCGGCGGCCGGCTTCCCGCCTGCGCTGGCATGACCGCCCGCGATCTCCTCCGGCGGATCCTCGGTAAGCTGGAGGACGCGGGCATTGCCTCGATGCTGACCGGGTCGTTCGCCAGCTCGTATCACGGAATTCCCCGGGCAACCCAGGACATTGACCTCGTGATCACCGCCACGGCGGAGCAGGTCAGCCGCCTGGTCCGGGCACTTCCTCCGGCCGACTACTATGTGGATGAACAGGCGGCCCTCGACGCGCACCACCATCAAACCCAGTTCAACATCATCGACCTGGCCACCGGATGGAAGATTGACCTGATCGTCCGCAAGGATCGGCCCTTCAGCCGGACCGAGTTCGAGCGCCGGATCCGGACCGAGGTCGAGGGGGTTTCCCTGCATGTGGCGACCGCCGAAGATATCGTGCTGGCCAAACTGGAATGGGCACGGATGAGCGGCTCGAGCCGGCAGCTTGAAGACGTCATTGGGCTCCTCCGGGTCCGGGGCCCACTCGACCAGGCGTACCTCGCGCGCTGGGTCGGCAGGCTCGGCGTTGACGCCGAATGGGAGACGGTGCAGGCCAGCCTTCGCCAGGGGCAGGGCCACCGCGGGGAATAGTGCAGCGTGCAGCGTGCAGCGTGCAGCGTGCAGAGTGCAGCGTGCAGCGTGCAGCGTGCAGAGTGCAGAGTGATTGGAGATGGAAGCTGGATCGGGGCGGGCGGTAAGCATTCCGAGCGATTCACGCAGATTGCTTCGCTCGCCTGGCGGCTCGCTCGCGATGACTCTGGTGTGGATGCCAGGTTCGATCGGCCGACGTCGCCGCCAGTCTGAAATCCGAAATCTGCGATCTGAATCGATTATATTTCCCCTCGCGGGGCGGTAGCTCAGTTGGGAGAGCACCTGGTTTGCAACCAGGGGGTCGTGGGTTCGATTCCCATCCGCTCCATCCGGGTTCCAGCGCCGTCCCTCTTCCACCGGGACTCCGCCCTCCCGCTCTCATGACACTTTCCTTTCTCCTGCTCGCCGCCGGCGCCCTCCTCACCACCGGCCGCTCCCAGCGCCTCGGCCTCGCCGGCCTGGTGCCCCTCGGGCTCGGCATCGCCGCGACCCGGGTCCGGCTCGGCACCGACGACGCCAGCCTCGCCCTCCGCGCCGCCGAACGGGGAGCGCCGCTCCCCTTCCTCCAGGTCAATACCGGGCTCATCCTCCTCGGGCTGGCCCTGCTGCTCTGGGCCGCCCTGGCTCCCCTGTTCCCGGGACGCCGCCCACCCGCGGCCATTGAAAGCCGGGAGGAGAACTCCGGCCTGTTCCGATGGCTCGCCGCTCTCCTGGCCGCCGCCGGGACCGCCCTGATGGTGGCGGCCCATCTCCCCCTCCTCGCCCTCATCGGCTGGTTTCCCAGCGTCCTCGGCGGGCTCGCGGTCGGGGCGGGAGCGATGGTCCTGTTTCAGGCCGGCCGCTTCGCCCGCCTGGGGTCGGCGGTGCGCTGGCTGGATACCCGCCTGCTCGAGCGCTACCCGCCGCCGCTGCTTCCGCTTCTTTCCACCACCTTCGACCTGGTGTGGGTCGGCGGCTTCTACGTCGCTGGGGCCGTGATGGTCGTGGCGCCTTCGCTCCGGGGGTTCGCCCTGGCCGCCGTCGTCGCCGGCACGGTGAGCCACGTCCTGATGCGCCGAGCCGGGAGCGGCAGCCCCATCCCGGTGAGCGCGCTGTTGCTGCTCCTGCTGGTCCCCGTGCACGGCCACCTGGTGTCCATCGCCGGCGTCGCCGCCCCGGCCATCCCGGCGCTCTCCTCCGGCCCGTTCAGCATCGCGCTGGAAAACCAGGTGGTGCCCTGGATCGGGATCGCCGTCCTGGGTCTCGCCGCGATGTGGCCGCTGCACGGAATGATTCTCCCGCTGGCGGCCCCGCTGGCCGGCATCCTGCTGCTCCGGCTGGGAGGCGCGTTTCCCAACGGCATGGCGCACTGGGCTCCCCTCTTCATGCCGCTGGCGCTGCTCGGCGTCTGGCATGCCGCCGCGCGCCCCGCCCACCCTTCCGCGCACCCCCGCCGCCTGATCGAAGCCCTGGCCGGACTCTCCCTCATCGGGATCTTCGCCGGCGGCGAGGGCATTCACGGCGCCTGGTGGCTGCTCGGTGCGGCGGCGCTGGTCCCCTGGCTCTGGCGGGGCGGCCGCCTCGTCGCGCACCCCGCCGCCCGGCTGGTCTGGCTGCCGGTCGCCTGGGGCGCGCTGCTGGTGGTGGCGGGAGGCCTGGCGGCCCAGGTGACCTATACCGTCATCGCCGCGGGAGGCATCGCGGCCGCACTCTGGGTGTATCACACTCCCGAATGAGTGCTGTATATTGCCCCACCTGAGTCCTGTCGGTCCTTCTTCGCTTCTTCGAGGAGCCAGTATGGCGTTCACACTTCCTCCACTCCCCTACGATTACACCGCGCTGGAGCCGCACATTGACGAGCAGACCATGCGGATCCACCACGACAAACATCACCAGGCCTACGTCAACAACCTGAACACCGCCCTGGAAGGATCCGCGGATCTCCAGAAGAAGTCGCTGGAAGAGCTGCTCACCAATCTCGACGCGGTGCCGGAGAACATCCGCACCACCGTGCGCAACAACGGCGGCGGCCACTGGAACCACAGCTTCTTCTGGGAGATCATGGCCCCCGGCGGCTCCCCTGACCCGATCGGCTCCCTCGCGACCGCGATCGACAACACCTTCAAGGGCATCCCCGCCTTCAAGGAGCAGTTCCAGAAGGCGGCCGCCGGCCGCTTCGGCAGCGGCTGGGCCTGGCTGACCATGGACAAGAACGGCGGGCTGGCCATCGAGAGCACGCCCAACCAGGACACTCCCCTCATGAGCGGCAAGTTCGCCGTGCTCGGCTGTGACGTGTGGGAGCACGCCTACTATCTCAAGTACCAGAACCGCCGCCCCGACTACGTCGCCGCCTGGTGGAACGTGGTGAACTGGACCGAAGTGGGCAAACGGTTCGACGCCCGGCGGTAAGCATTCTTCCCCCGGTTGGCGAGCCCGCCCCCGACTTCACCCTGCCGTCCACCGCGGGCGGCACGGTGACCCTGTCGGCCCTGCGCGGCTCCAACGTCCTGCTCGCGTTCTTCCCCTCGGCCTTCAGCAGCGTCTGCACCGCCGAGATGGGTGCCTTCTCGGACGACTTTGACCAGTTCCGGGGTTTCGACACCGTCGTCCTGCCGATCAGCGTTGACCACGTGGATTCGCTCCAGGCATTCAGGGAGAAGGAGGGCATCCGGGTGGACCTGCTCAGCGATTTCAAGCGCGAGGTCTCCCGCCGCTACGGTACGCTCATCGAGGAGGCCTTCCTCTCCAACCGCGCCTACGTGCTGGTTGACCGCCAGGGCATCATCCGGTGGGCGTTCGCGGAGCCGAACCCCGGGAGCCGCCGTGAGAACGCGGAACTCACCGGGCAGATCCGGAAACTCCCCTAGCCTTGGCCACCACGTCCCCCGAGCTCATCGCGCGTACCGATCGGTACCCGGGCTCGGGGGACGCTCGCGTCCCGCCGGTCCACCGGTGAGACGGGTGCTGCTCGGGTGCACCACCCCGGACCGCGACGCGGCCTGGGAATGCCTGGGCACGATCCCGGATATCTCTCCCGAAATGCTGGACGCCGGCTCGCTGGCTGTGGACCCGCCGGACGTGCTGTGGCTGCACGGGCCGGGGGCCCCGCTCGACGGGGTGCGGGAATGGCTGGAGCGGGGCGGCCGGATGCTCGCCACCCTGGAAGCCGCCGCGGTGCCGGCGCGCCTGGGACTGGAGCGGGTGTCTCCCGATGAACGCATCCGGGGAACCTGGCAGGAGAAGGACGCGGTGCGCGGGCTGGCGGCCTTCGGCGCCCATCCGCTCTTCGCCGGGATGGGACAGGGCGCCTTCACCTGGGCGCCCGCCGTGGGCGAGACCTTCTCCTGGCTGGTCTATCGCAGCACCCGCCCCAACTCCGCTGCCGTCATCGCGGTCGAGCGCCATTCGCGGGAGTTGAACCCGGAGCGGGTCGTCGCCTGGGAGTACCAGGTCGGGGACGGCGGCATCCTCTGTATCGGCGCCTTCGTGCACCCCGGCGCATCCAGCCGGCGCTTCTCCCGCCACCTCGCCGCCCTGCTGGCCAACGCCATCGCCGGCGATGCCATCCCCCATCGCGACCGGGCGGTGCCGGTCGCCACCTGGCCGGAGCCGGGCCGCTACGCGCAGCGGAATACCGCCGTGCCGGTGCCGGAGATCTCCCCCCTCGAAGGCCCCTGGATTCCCTCCAGCTCGGACCTGGTGCTCGAAGGCGACTACGATGGCCCCCGTCCCTGGACGCTGGCCGGCCGGCGCATGCTGCTCACCGGCACTGAAGAAACCGGACTGGTCGAGGCCTGGTCTCATCCCTTCCGGCTGATGCACCAGGTGGACCTGCAGATAAACGGGACGGCGCCGGTTCCCCAGTCGGTCCGGGTGGCCCCGGACCAGGTTTCCCGGACATTCAGGGCCGGCGCGCTGTCCGGCGAGGAACGCTGGACCACCGGGCTGGAACGGCCGGTGCTGATCTGGGAAATCGAATCGAGTCCCATGGCCGCCATCCGGGCGGCATGGTCGGTGGACCTGCGGCGGATGTGGCCCTATCCCGATGGTGCCTGCGGCGACCTGCGCTGGAACCTGAGCGAGGATGGGACGAGGCTCTGGATCGGCGCGGCCGGTGCCTCGCTGCAGATCGTGTTTCTGGTGCAGGGCGGCCGGCTGCTCCCGCCGGAGGGGATCGCCAGCGCGGCGCCCCGCGTGGAGGTGCGGGTGGCGGGGCAGGGGTCGCTCCGGATCGTGGCGGTCGCCGGAGTGGACAGCGACGATCTCGCGGCCAGCGTTCGCGCGGTCGCCCGGAAACAATTCGATGGACTCCAGCGCCAGCGGGCCCAGCATGCCGAGCAGGTTCGGGCCTACGGGGTGGCGATCGAAACCCCGGACCCCGACCTGGCCCGGGCGTTCGAATGGGCCAAGGTGCGGACCGACAGTTTCGTGGCCGACACGCCGGGGCTGGGCCGCTCGCTGCTCGCGGGGTATGCTGCGTCCCGTCCCGGCGAAGGCGATGGGCGCCCGGGGCTGGCCTGGTATTTCGGGCCCGACGCCTGCCGGACCGCCCTGGCCCAGCTGGCCGCCGGCCAGCGGGAGCCGGTGCGCGACGTGATCCGCTTTCTTTCCCGCCACCAGGACGTGACCGGCCAGGTGCTGTCCCAGTACTCCACCAGCGGGCTGGCGCAGTTCGACGATGCCGAGAGCACGCCGCTCTACCTGCTTCTGGTGGCCCGCTATGCGGCATGGACCGGCGACCTGGATTTTCTCGGGAAGCAGTGGGACCGGGTGGAGCGGGCCTGGCGGTTCTGCCTCGAGGCTGAATGTGACCTGAGCGGGATGGACGAGCTGGCGCCGGTCGCCGATGCGCTGGGCCGGGGTGAAATGGCGGACCGCCTCAGGCAGCGCGGTGACGGCAGCGGCCCGGCGCCGGGCCGCGCCCGGCTCGCCTCCATGGCGGGCGCCACCTTCTCCACGCCCTGGGGTGTCCGGACCCTCGCGGCGGACGATCCGCGCTTCGACCCCGCGGACGCGTACCACGGCGCGGTCTCGCCCTGGCTCACCGGCCGGGCCAGCCTCGCCGAGTGGCGGGCCGGGGACTACGCCGCGGCACTGGATCACCTGCTCATCAATGCCCGGATCTACCGCGACCGGCAGCGGGGCGCGTACGACCAGCTGCTCCATGGCCTCGCGTACCGGGGGGCCGGCGGCTGTCCCGACTCCGCCACTTCCGCGGCGATGGTGATCTCGCCGGTCATCGAGGGGCTGTGGGGCATCGTCCCCAGCGCCCTGGATGACGAAGTCGCCATCGCGCCCTGGCTGCCGCCGGACTGGCCCCGGATGAGCCTGCGCCGTCTCCGGGTGGGACGCACCGTGCTGGACCTCGAGGTGCGCAGGCGCCCGGCCCAGCTGGCGGTGCGCATCGCCCGGAGCTTCGGTCCCGGCATCCTGGTCACCCTATCCCCCCGGCTGGACCGGGAGCCGGAGAGCGTGGCGGTGGACGACGTGGTGATGGCGGGCGCGAGCGTCCGGTTCCAGGTCCGCGACCGGCATGAGGCGATCTTCACCCTGTGAATGGTATATTGGGGTCCATCCGCTTCGTTCTTCCCGTGAGGCCCATGCTCTTCACTCGCCTGCTGGCCGCCGGATGCCTCGTGCTGCTTCCGGCCTGTACCCTGGAGGATCATACGCCGGCCGGCAGCCGGCGGGACGAGGCGCAGATCCGCGAGGTGATCGTCGAGTTCTATCGCGGGATCGCCGCGCAGGACTGGGACCAGGTGCGGGGCTTCTTCGCGCCGGAGGGGAAGGTGAGCCTTGAGCGCGCGGCGGCCCCGGACACCGCGCCGGTCCTCTCCGTGGTGCCCGCTGACTCGGCGCTGGCTCTCTGGGCCCGGCTGGCGGAATCCGATTCGGCCACCGGTCCGGGCGAGGCCCGGGTCATTCGCGCCGACCTGCGCCAGGCGGACGGGGTGGCGGCCGTCTGGGTCTCGGTCCGGCTGGACGCACCCCTCCGCCGCCGGGCCGCCGCGGGCGGCTCCACCGAAACCGAGGAACACCTGGTGCTGCACCGGACCGCCGACGGGTGGCGCATCGTGCTCCTCGCCCTGCCCTGGACCCACCGATGACCCCGCCGTCGCCCGCGCCGACCGCCCTCGAGCTGATCGGGACGGTGGCCAAGCTGCTCAAGGCGGGGAACGCCGCGGACCTCACGGTGTCCGCGGTGGCCGCCGTGCTGCGGGACGGCGTGCGGGCGGACGAGATCGCCATCTGGTTCCGGGAGGCGCACGCCACCACCTTCTGCCGGATCGTGGCGGGGGGGAGGAAGGGGAACCGGTCCAGGGCCAGGTCGAGGTACCCGCCCGCAACCCGCTGGCCGACCGCATTCACCTGGTCCACGAGGGCGAGTGGCTGGGGGTGCTCGACGCCATCCGGCGGGAGCCCCATACCCCGGACGATCTCCAGGTCCTCACCGTCACCGGGGACCTGCTGGCGCCGTTCCTTGGCACCCTCGAGCTGTCGGAGGACCTCGCCTACGAAGTGGCGATGCGGTCCCATGAAATCGAAGAGCAGCGGCGGTTCACCACCCTGGTCATCGACTCCCTGCCGGTGGGGCTCTACGTGGTGGACCGGGGCTACCGGATCCAGATCTGGAACCGGAAGCGGGAGATGGGGACCCAGGGCCTCAAGCGGGACGAGGTGGTGGGCCGGCCGGTCTTCGACGTCCTGACCCGGCAGCCGCCCGAGGAGTTGCGGGCCGAGTTCGAGCAGGTCTTCGAGACCGGCGAGATCCAGCAGATCGAGCTGGAGGTGGGCGAGGGCGACGACCGGCGCAGCTACCGGATCAGCAAGATCCCCATGCGGCTGGACGGCGACGAGATCACCCACGTGATCACCATCGGCGAAGACGTCACCCTCTGGCACACCGTGCAGCAGCAGATCCTGCAGAGCGAGAAGCTGGCGGCCATCGGCCAGCTGGCGGCGGGGATCATGCACGAGATCAACAACCCGCTGGCGACCATCAGCGCCTGCGTCGCGGCGCTGGAGAACTCGGTCGCGGACGCGGCCGCCCCGGTGCGGGCCGGGGCCCAGGAATACCTGGATATCATCGACAAGGAAGTCCAGCGCTGCACCAACATCGTGGACGGCCTGCTCGATTTCAGCCGGCCCAAGGGCAAGGCCAAACGCAAGATCCGGATCGGCTCGCTGCTGGAGGATGCCCTCTTCCTCCTCAAGCATCACAAGGGCTTTCGCAAGCTCGAGGTCCGGCTGGAGGTGGATCCCGCCCTGCCCGATGTCTTCGCCAACGCCGAGCAGCTGATCCAGGCGTTCATGGCCATCATGCTGAACGCGGTGGACGCGATGGAGGACGGCGGCGAGCTGCAGGTGCGGAACGCCCGCAATCCGCACCGGGAGGACGAGATCGTCATCGAGTTCCAGGACAGCGGCATGGGCATCCCCCGGGCGGAACTGTCCAAGATCTTCGAGCCGTTCTACACCACCAAGCCGCAGGGGCGGGGGACCGGGCTCGGCCTCTCCATCTGCTACGGGATCGTGGAACAGCATGGCGGCCGGCTGGAAGCGGAGAGCCAGCCGGGGCGGGGGTCCACGTTTCGGATGTTTTTGCCGATCGGGGAATGACGTGCGGCGTGCGGTGTGCGGCGTGCAGCGTGCAGCGTGCAGCGTGCAGCGTGAAGCGTGCAGCGTGCAGCGTGCAGCGTGAAGCGTGCGGCGTGCAGCGTGCGTGAAGCGTGCAGCGTGAGGCGTGCAGCGTGAGTGCGGTGCAGAGTGCAGAGGAATTCCTGATCCCTTTAAATGGGCCCGTGCCGTGAAGATTCTCGTCATCGAGGACGACAAGACGGTCGGTGAGTACGTCAAGCGTGGGCTGGACGAGCAGCGCTATCACGCCGACCTGGTGGCTGACGGCATGGAGGGGCTGCGGCTCGCCTCCGGCGGGCTCTACGACCTGCTGGTGCTCGATCTCCGGCTGCCCGGCATGACCGGCATCGAACTGGTGCGCACCCTGCGCGACCGGGGCAACACCACCCCCATCCTCGTGCTCACGGCCCAGGACTCGGTGGACTTCAAGGTCCAGGCGCTCCGGGCCGGCGCCGACGACTACGTCACCAAGCCCTTCTCGTTCGAAGAGCTGCTGGCCCGGGTGGAGGCGCTGGGCCGCCGCCCCAAGCAGCTGGCCCCGCCGGTGCTCAAGGTGGCCGACCTGCAGCTGGACACCGGCACCCGGGAGGTCCGCCGCGGCGACAAGTTGCTGGACCTGACCCCGAAGGAATACGCCGTCCTCGAGTACCTCATCCGCCATCCCGGCCGAGTGATGTCCCGCACCCTGATCACCGAGTACGCCTGGGACTATCACTTCGACCCCGGTACCAACATCGTGGACGTGGTGATCAACCGGCTCCGCAAAAAGGTGGACACCGGCTCGGCGGTGAAGCTGATTCACACGGTGCGGGGAGTGGGGTACGTGGTGAGGGCGGGGAACTGAGGGAATTGAGGGAATTGAGGGAATTGAGGGAATTGAGGGAATTGAGGGAATGAGTGATGAGGGAATTGATGGAATTGATGGAATTGAGGGAAATGAGGGAATTGATGGAATTGACGGAATTGAAGGAATTGATCAATTACAAATTCCCTCAATTCCCTCAATTCCCTCAATTACCATGACTACTATCCGCGGCCGTCTCACCGTCTGGTACACGGTGGCCATGATGGTGGTCCTGCTCGGTTTCGGGGCCGCCATCGTGATCGAGCGGCGGCATCCCAGCTATCCGGAGCTGGACGACCGGCTGTCGCTGGAGGCGGACTTTGCCGGCGGCTGGCTGCTGGAGCAGGCCCGGGTGCTGGGCGGCGATATCACCGTCATGGACTCGGTGCCGGACCGGCGGGGTCTCTGGGTCCGGCGGCTGACGCTCACTGCTGACGTCAGCAGCTACCTGGAAGCGATGCGGGACCCGCTGATCGTGACCGACTCGGCCGGCAACCTGGTCTATGCCTCGCAGGAGGCTCGCCGCCTCCGCTATGAATCGCTGGAGGCCCTCCGCGTCCTCTTGAGCCCCCGGCCCGAGGCCCGGGTCGCCGGCCTTGCCGCGCTGGGCGACCCCGAGGGGGAGTACCGCTACCTCGCCGCGCCGATTGCCGCGCCCGGCTCCGGGATCGGGTCCCTGCTCATCGCGACGCCGACCCAGACCGTTTCCATCGAGCCGCGCCAGCTGATCCGCTCCATGCTGGTCGTCGCGCCCATCATTCTCCTGGGTTCCGTGGGCGTGGGGTACTGGCTGGCCGGGCGGGCGCTCCGCCCGGTCCAGGACATGATGGACGAGCTGGAGGCGATCCAGGACGGCCGCAGTCTGCACCGCCGGCTGATGGTGCCCCGGTCCGGCGACGAGCTGGCCCGCCTGGCCATGAAGGTGAACGGGATGATCGCCCGGCTGGAGCAGAGCTTCTCGGGGCTGCGGCGGTTCACCGCCGACGCGAGCCACGAGCTCAAGACGCCGCTGATGGTGATCCGGGCCGGGGTGGAGCGGGCCCTCACCAATCCGAAGGCGCCCCCGGACAGCATCGAGATGCTGGACGATACCCTCAACCAGATCAACCTGATGAGCGAGCTGGTGGAGACGCTGCTCACCCTCGCCCGGGCCGATGAAGGCCGGGCCACGCTCGCGGTGGAGCAGCACGATGTCCGCGGCCTGGTGGGCGAGGCGGTCGAGACGGCCGGCATGCTGGGGGAGGCCGCCGACATCACGGTGCGGGCGGCGCTCCCCGAAGGGCCGGTGATCCTGCCGGTGGATGCGGGCCGCATCCGCCAGCTGCTCCTCAACCTCGTCACCAACGCGATCAAGTACACGCCGCCCGGCGGCTCGGTGTCCCTGGAACTGGCCGACACCGGCAGCCTCATCACCATCTCGGTCAGCGATACCGGCATCGGCATCGCCCCCGGCGACCTGCCCCACGTCTTCGACCGGTTCTGGAGAGCCGACCTGGCCCGCACCCGGACCGGCGACCGCCCGGGGTACGGCCTCGGCCTCGCCATCTCCCGGTGGATCGCCGAAGCGCATGGCGGCACGATCGTGGTGCAGAGCCGGCCCGGCCGGGGCAGCCTGTTCACCGTCACCCTCCCGCGGGGCACCCCGCCCGCCAGCGGCACTTCCGGAGACGCTCACCCGCCCGTTACCGATCTGTAACCATTTGCCCGCGGGCCGGTTCATCCGCCGGGCATCTCTTATATCAACGACCTCACGGAGCGGATCATGTTCGAGTCGTTGATGCAGCAGGCCCGGCCCCGGCGCCGGGTGGGGGCCCAGGCGGTATCCGTCGCCCTGCATGCGGGGGTGCTGTTTCTGCTGGTCCGGCCGTCTCCCGTTGGAAGAACTCTCGATCGCGGGGACCCCGTGTACCAGCCGCTGGTGACCTACGACCACGCCGCGGGGAGGACGCCGGCTCAGGTTGAAGGCAGTGACGGCGAGGTGATTCCCAGTCCGGTCTGCGATTGCCCGGTGTCGGCACCGGGTCCGCTGAGGGTGGACCTGCCCGGCCTGCCCGGGCCGCTGGCGCCGGGGATCCCGACACCCGGAGGAGTTCCTGGCATCGAGCCGATCCCGACATCGCCGGCTGGCGAGCCCGGGGTGTACCGGGTCCAGGATCTATCGGAAGGGCCAGCGGCGCTGCATGTTCCCCCGCCCGCGTACCCCCCGGCGCTCCGGGCCGCCGGCCTGGAAGGCACCGTGGTGGTGACCTACGTCGTCGGAGTCGATGGCAGGGTCGAGGCGGGCAGCCTATCAATAGAGTCGGCCGGCCATGCGCTCTTTGGAACGGCCGTGGAGGCCGCGCTGATGGAGGCGCGGTTCCGGCCGGGCCGGCTTCGGGGAACCCCGGTCAGGTCGCTGGTGCGCCAGGTCATACGGTTTTCGCTAATGCCGCTGTAATGGAATTGTCATCTTTGGCTAGTGGACGGGAAATCGTCGGGGTGTACCTTACGGTTCCACTCTCTCTGGAAGCATGGGAGGCGCTGTGTTCGATACCCTGATTGAATCCAAACCGAAGAAGCAGCGAACGGCGGGACAGACCGTCTTCTCGGTCATCATCCACGGGTTGCTCATCGTGGGGGCCCTCAAGGTCACCCAGGGGGCCGCCGAGCGGGTGGAGGAGATGTTGTCGGACACCACCATGGTGTTCCTGACTCCGCCGGAGGCCACGCCGCCGCCGCCGGAGGTGCCGCCGGAGGATGTCGTGGTCAGCGCCAATCCCCCGCCCAAGGGGTTCCAGACCATCGTCGCGCCCCAGGAAATCCCGACCGAGATACCGCCGGTCAACCTGAACGAGCGGGCGCTGGATCCCCGGGACTTCACCGGGAAGGGCATTGAAGGCGGCATCGCGGCGGGCGTGGTGGGCGGTACCGGTCCGGTCGAGATCGGGCAGACCTTCCTCGAGGCCCAGGTGGACGATCCGCCGCTGATGATCCAGCCGGGTCCCCAGGTCTTTCCCCCGGCCATGAAGACGGCCGGCATCCCCGGCAAGGTCACCATGCAGTACATCGTGGACGTGACCGGCCACGTGGAGGCGAGTTCCTTCAAGGTCCTGGCGACCACCCACCAGGCGTTCGTCGAGCCGGCCAAGCAGATGCTGCTCAAGAGCCTGTTCAAGCCGGGCAAGGTGAAAGGCACCCCGGTGCGGGTGCTGGTCCAGCAAGTCATCAATTTCACGATCCAGTAGTCGGGAGCCTTTCGCTCATCACGCAGGAATCTTTTCTGGAGATTAGACCATGCAATTGGACCTGATGCACCTTTGGGCACAGATGGGCTGGTTCGCCAAGGGGGTCGTGTTCACCCTGGGGCTCATGTCGATCTATTCGCTGACGATCGTGTTTACCAAGGCCGTCATGTTTTCCCGGAGCGCGAAGGCGACCCGGAAGTTCATGCCCGAGTTCTCCCGCGCCATCCAGGAGGAGCAGCTCGAGCAGGCCATCAAGCTGGCCGAAACCCACAAGAAGAGCCACGTCGCCCGGGTACTGGGCGAGGCGCTGGCGGAAGTGAAGCCGCTGCTGCGGGACCGGGCCACCATCACCTCGGCCGACATCAACTCGGCGGAGCGGGCGGTGGAACGGCAGATGCTGCTGGTGCTGAGCGAGCTGCGGCGCGGCCTGTCCGTGCTGGCCACCACCGGCGCCACGGCGCCGTTCGTCGGCCTGCTGGGCACCACCATGGGCATCGTGAACGCGTTCGTGGGCATGGCGGCGGCCGGTGCGTCCGGCGGTCTCGCCGGTATCTCGGCCGGTATCGCCGAGGCGCTGATCACCACCGCGTTCGGCCTCATGGTCGCGATCCCGGCGGTGTGGGCCTTCAATTACTTCACCACCAAGCTTGAGTACTTCACGGCGGAGATGACCTTCACTTCGAAGGAGCTCATTGATTACCTGATCAAGAGCGTCGGCAGCGAGTTCGGCCGGTCCATCTTCACCAAGGAGTTCCAGGCCCAGAAAAGCGTGAGCGGCAGTGGCCATATCCACGGGTGACAAAACCGGCGTGACCAGCGAGATCAACGTCACGCCCATGATCGACGTGATGCTGGTGCTGCTGATCATCTTCATGATCGTGACCCCGCTGATCGCGGCGGGGTTCAAGGCGACGCTGCCCCGGGGCGCCAACCTGGACAAGGACCCCGAAGGCAAGGACGAGGTGGTCCTGGGGATCGACGCCAGCGGCAACTTCTTCCTCGACGGGCGGTCCATTGACCCGGCGGTGCTCAAGGACCAGCTCACGGCGATCTACGCGACGCGCGACACCAACAAGGTCCTGTACTTCAAGGCCGACAACCAGCTCATGTACGGGCGGGTGCAGGAGGCGGTCGAGATGGCCCGGGCCGCCGGCGTTCGTGTCCTTCACACGGTGACGGAGCCGGTCAACTCCGGCCTGTTCCAGACGGAAGAGAACTGACCATGGGCATGGCAACTTCGACCCAGGGCGCTCACAGTTCGGTGTCGGATATCAACGTGACACCGATGATCGACGTGCTCCTGGTACTGCTGATCATCTTCATGATTACCCAGCCGCTTTCGCGGATGACTCTCCAGGTGCAGGTGCCGCCGCCGCCGCAGCCGAGCGCGACGCCCCCGGCGGCCTCCAACCAGATCGTGCTGGAGCTGCCCGATAACGGCAGCTACGCCATCAACGGCCAGCCGGTCCCCCGGGACCAGCTGGATGCCCAGCTGCACGCCATCTACGACCCTCGCCCGGCCAAGCTGCTGTTCGTGAAGCCAGGGCAGAACCGGGTCTTCCAGGACGTGATTGACGCGATGGACGTGGCCCGGGGCGCCGGGGTCCAGGTGATTGGATTCACGCCGAAGGAGGCGGATGCCGCCCCTGCCGCCACGGGTGGCTGAGGCAACGCCGTAATCGGGGCGGGCCAGAGCCCGTCCCTCGCAAGGATGCACATGGCTTCACGGAAAATGGGCGCCGCGCCGGACCTGGCTCCCACCCCATCATCAGGCGGGGTGACGGATCTCAACGTCACTCCGCTTCTTGATGTCCTGCTGGTCCTCCTGCTCATCGGAATGGTCTCCGCCGGCCTCTCCCGCCGTTCGCTGCCGGTGACCCTGCCGGCCCCGGCGGCCGCGCCGGTCCCCCTGGTGCCCGTCCTGCTGGAACTGGATGGCCAGGGCGGATACCTGATCAACGCCCAGCCCATCCCGGCCGCCGACCTGGGCACGGCGCTCGCCGCCATCTTCGCCGACCGGCCGGTCCGGATTCTCTTCATCAAGACCCATCCGGACCGGACTTATCAGGATTTCATCACCGCGGCCGACCTGGCCCGCGGCGTGGGGGTCACCATGGTTGCCGCGGTAACCCATTAGATTTGGAACCGCCGGGCTCCCCGGCCGCCGGCGAAGGACGTGCAGGGCCGAGCCCGCGTTGCGTCATCAGAGTAGGCGATCACCGGGCGCGAAGTGGCGCCCCTCCAGGGCGCCCCCGCCATCTCGAGCGCGGAATGGCGCCCTTTTCGTTGGAGGAATTACGAGACCACCGGCAGCCCCCTCCCTCTCCCTGACCAGCCCCTCCCGGGTGACCCGGCCGGGGAGCGTGGTGCTGTCCCTCCTCCTGCATGCGCTGGTGATCGGACTCATCCTCTGGCCGGCTACCCGGTTTCTCACCATCAACGATCCGGGGAATCCCCTGCTGGCCCCGGGGGGTGGCGGCGGGGGCGGAGGTGGCGGTGGAGAGACGGTCGCATATATTTCCCTGCCCGCGTTTACCCCCCCTCCGGAGGCTCCGGAGGTGGTTGACGTACCAATAGTTGAGACCCCAGAGGTACCCGTCGTTCCCGAGCCCCAGCCGGTCCGGGATTCGGCCGTGCCGGACACCGTGGTGGTGGCCGCGAATATCGGGGCGACCCGGGGTGTGGGGACCGGTTCCGCCGGCACCGGGACGGGCGAAGGCCCGGGCGAAGGCGGCGGGACAGGCGAGGGCAGCGGGCCGGGTTCCGGCCCCGGCAGCGGCGGGGGCATGTCGCTGGCCCGTAACCCCTATTGGACCCAGGCTATTCTGCCGCCGGAAAACCCCCCGCGGGAACTCCGCGGCAAGACGATCGAAATCCTGTTCTGGATCAAGGCCGACGGCCGGGTGGAGCGCGTTGAGTTTAACCCCGAAATCGAAAACCGCGGATTTGCGACCAAGTTTCGTGAACGTCTCCTCGATTTTGTCTTCTCCCCCGCCCGCTCGGCGACCGGGGCGGCGATCGCCGTTCAGTATCCCATCAGCATCACCTTCTGAATTCATCCGCCAGGCGGGACGTATCCCGGCTGGCTCTTCTGTTCCAGCTCCCAGGAGTTTTTTCCCTATGGCGTTCAGTACGCTCGTTCCCGCTTTCCTCCGGACCCGCGGCGGCCGTCAGGCCGCGCTCATCAAGGGGACCTTGCTCGCCCTGGCCCTGCTCTTTGTGGCCGGCACCCCGCTGGTGGCCCTGGCGCAGGACGCCGCGCCGGCCCACCGTCCCGGCGGCGAGGTCAACCTCAGGCTCCCCGACCTGAACCAGGGCAACTTCCTGGGATTCACCGGCCACGAGATCCTGCTTTCCGGGCTGGTGGTGTGCGTCCTGGGGCTGCTCTTCGGGCTGATGAGCTACGCCAACGTGAAGAAGCTCCCGGTGCACCAGGCCATGGCCGACGTCTCGGAGCTGATCTACGAGACCTGCAAGGCCTACCTGACCCAGCAGGGCAAGTTCCTGATGGTGCTCTGGCTCTTCATCAGCGCAGTGATCGTCGCCTACTTCCTGCTGACCGGGCTGGGGATTCCCAAGATCGGGCTGATCCTGCTCTTCAGCCTGATCGGCATGGCGGGCAGCTACGGGGTGGCCTGGTTCGGCATCCGGATCAATACCCTGGCCAACAGCCGCACCGCCTTCGCCAGCCTCAAGGGGAAGGGCTGGCCGGTGTGCGATATTCCGCTCCGGGCCGGCATGAGCGTCGGCATGATGCTCATCTCGGTCGAGCTGCTGTTCATGCTGGCCATCCTGCTCTTCATTCCGCCGACGGTGGCGGGGGCCTGCTTCCTCGGCTTCGCCATCGGCGAGTCGCTGGGCGCGGCGGCGCTCCGGATCGCCGGCGGCATCTTCACCAAGATCGCCGATATCGGGTCCGACCTGATGAAGGTGGTCTTCAAGATCAAGGAGGACGATCCCCGGAACCCCGGCGTGATCGCGGACTGCACCGGCGATAACGCGGGCGACTCGGTCGGCCCCACCGCCGACGGGTTCGAGACCTACGGCGTCACCGGCGTAGCCCTGATCTCGTTCATCGTGCTGGCCGTGGCCGACCCGATGGTCCAGGTCCAGCTGCTGGTCTGGATCTTCCTCATGCGGGTCATGATGGTGCTGGCCTCGGCCGGCAGCTACCTGGTGAACAACGCCATCGCGGCCGGCAAGTACGGCGGGGCGGTCAAGTTCAACTTCGAGAACCCGCTGACGTCGCTGGTCTGGATGACGTCGATCGTCTCGGTCATCCTGACCTTCGTGGTGAGCAAGCTGATCATCCCCGACCTGGCCGGCAACACCAGCCTCTGGTGGCAGCTCTCGCTGGTGATCACCTGCGGCACCCTCGCCGGGGCCATTATCCCGGAGATGGTGAAGATCTTCACCTCGACCCACTCCAGGCACGTCCGGGAAGTGGTGACGTCCTCGAAGGAGGGCGGCGCCTCGCTCAACATCCTCTCCGGCCTGGTGGCCGGCAATTTCTCGGCCTACTGGCTGGGCATGGCGATCATGGGCCTGATGGCTGCGGCGTATGGGGTCAGCCTTGGCGGCCTGAGCCAGGAGGGCCTGATGAAGGCCCCGGCGATTTTCGCCTTCGGCCTGGTGGCCTTCGGCTTCCTCGGCATGGGCCCGGTGACCATCGCGGTCGATTCCTACGGCCCGGTGACCGATAACGCCCAGTCGATCTACGAACTGTCCCAGATCGAGGACCGCCCGAACGTCCAGGCCGAACTGAAGCGCGACTTCGGCTTCGACACCAACTTCGTGGTAGCCAAGGAACTGCTGGAGGAGAACGACGGGGCGGGGAACACCTTCAAGGCCACCGCCAAGCCGGTGCTGATCGGCACCGCGGTGGTCGGCGCGACGACGATGATCTTTTCGATCATCATGGCGCTGACCCACGGCCTGACCGAGGGCATGGCGAACCTGTCCATCCTGCATCCGCCCTTCCTGCTCGGCCTGATTACCGGCGGCGCGGTGATCTACTGGTTCACCGGCGCTTCCACCCAGGCGGTGACCACCGGCGCGTACCGCGCGGTGGAGTTCATCAAGCAGAACATCAAGCTGGAAGGCTCCACCAAGGCCTCGGTCGAGGACAGCCGCAAGGTGGTCGAGATCTGCACCCTCTATGCCCAGAAGGGCATGTGGAACATCTTCCTCGGGGTCTTCTTCGCGACCCTGGCGTTCGCCTTCGTGGAGCCGTTCTTCTTCATCGGCTACCTGATTTCGATCGCCATGTTCGGGCTGTTCCAGGCCATCTTCATGGCCAACGCGGGCGGCGCCTGGGACAACGCCAAGAAGATCGTGGAGACCGAGCTCAAGATGAAAGGCACCCCGCTGCACGACGCCTCCATCGTGGGCGACACCGTGGGCGACCCGTTCAAGGACACGTCGTCGGTGGCCATGAACCCGGTCATCAAGTTCACCACCCTGTTCGGCCTGCTGGCGGTCGAGCTGGGCGTGTACCTGGCCGCGACGCAGGGCCTGTCGCTCACCCGGATCCTGGCGGGGGCGTTCTTCATCACGTCCATGGTGTTCGTGTGGCGCTCGTTCTACGCGATGCGGATCGAGGGCGCCACGGTCTGACGTGCAGTGAGAAGTGAGGAGTAAGCAGTGAGCGGTGCGCGCGGCCGCTCACTGGCTGCTGGATTCCCCCTCCGGAGCCACTGATGAATCAATTGTTTCTCCGCAAATCCGTCGAGGACTGCGAAAACGACATCGCCGAGCGGAGTGGCCTCAAGCGCACCCTGACCAAGTGGCACCTGACCGCACTGGGCGTGGGGGCCACCATCGGCGCCGGCATCTTCGCGACGACGGGCACCGCCATCGTCGGCGACCCGCTGCGGCCGGGGGCCGGGCCGGCCATCGTACTGTCCTTCCTGCTCACCGCGGTGGCCTGCGGGTTTGCGGCGCTCTGTTACGCCGAGTTCGCCGCCATGGTCCCGATTTCCGGCTCCGCGTACACCTACGCCTACGCCTCCCTCGGCGAGTTCGTCGCCTGGATCATCGGGTGGGACCTGATCGTGGAGTACGCGGTGGGCAACATCGGGGTGGCGATCGGCTGGTCGGGCCACTTCCGGGAACTGATGCATCATTTCGGACTGACATTACCTCCCTGGCTGGCCACCGACTACCGGTCGGCCGGCATGGCGGTGGAGGCGGTGGCCGCGGGCGCCACCGATCCGCTGAACGTCTATCTGGCCACGGCCGGGTCCACCGCCCCGCACCTGTTCGGGTTTCCCCTGATCATCAACCTGCCGGCGATGCTGGTGGTGCTGGCCATCACGGTGATCCTGGTGATCGGCATCAAGGAGTCGGCCAATTCCAACAATGCGATGGTGATCCTCAAGATCGCCATCATCCTGTTCTTCATCGGGGTGGGAGCGTTCCTCATCAAGCCGGAGAACTGGACCAACCCCGACCTCGGCGGCTTCGCCCCCAACGGGTTCAAGGGCATCAGCGCCGCGGCGGCCATCATCTTCTTCAGTTATATCGGGTTCGACGCGGTGTCCACCGCGGCGGAAGAGGCCAAGAACCCGGCCAAGGACATGCCGTTCGGCATTATCATGAGCCTGCTGATCTGCACGGTCCTGTATATCCTGCTTTCCATCGTGATGACCGGCATGGCGCCCTGGACCAAGCTCGGCACCGCCGAACCGATGATCACGGCGCTGTCGTTCGCCGAAGGCCCCCCCAAGCTGCTCGCCGCTTCCCGGTTCATCATCGCGCTGGGCGCCGTCATCGCCATGGGCAGCGTGCTGCTGGTGTTCCAGCTGGGCCAGCCCCGGATCTTCTTCTCCATGGCGCGGGACGGGCTGCTGCCGAAGTTCTTCACCAAGGTGCATCCCCGGTTCAAGACCCCCTGGGTCGGCACCGTGCTGACCGGCGCGTTCGTCGCCACGTTCGCCGGGTTCGCCAACATCGCCGAGGTGGTGGACCTGACCAACATCGGCACCCTGTTCGCCTTCGTGCTGGTGTCCCTCGGCGTGATCGTGCTCCGGTACAAGGACCCGGCGCGGGTACGGCCCTTCCGGGTGCCCTGGGTCCCGCTCACGCCGCTCATCTCGATCTTCGCCTGCCTCTACCTGATGCTGCAGCTGCCCTACGTGACCTGGATCCGGTTCGCGATCTGGCTGGCCATCGGCCTGGTGGTCTATTTCCTCTACGGAATCCGGAACAGCCGGCTGCGGGCGAGGGCGGAAGGCCGGGAGGTTTGAACGGGGCGGGGCAGGCGGTGAGCGGGGCCTGGCAGCCGCGCGCACCGCTCACCCCTGCTGGATGAGCTTTTCCGCCAGATGCAGTGCCCCCAGGGCGGGCTCGATCGAAAACCGGATGACGCTGAGCCGTTGCTCCTCGCCCAGGCGGTCGAGTACCATGGCGCGGAGCGCGCGCTCCGGCGCCAGGATGCCGCCGGTGACCGCGACCTGGATCGGCTCGTCCTCGCCGAAGTGGCGCAGCAGGCTCAGCACCAGCTGCCCCAGTTCTCTCGCCGCATAGTCCACGATACCCTGGGCCACCCGGTCGCCCTGGGCGGCCACCTCCATGACCACCGGCGCCAGCGCGCTCACCTCGGAGGCTGAGGCGTTGGCGGCCCAGGTGATGAGCCCCTCGAAATCGGCCACCCGCAGCACGGCCGGGATGCGGTCGCTGAGCGCGGTGGCCGACCCCCGGTCGTCCGCCGCCCGGCTCAGTGCGCTCAGCGCGGCGCGCCCGATCGCATAGCCGCTGCCTTCATCGCCCATCTGCCAGCCATAGCCGCCGCTCCGGTGCACCAGGCCGTCCGCCGTCCGCGCCAGGGCGATGCTCCCGGTCCCCGCGCTCACCACGATGCCGGGCCCCCGGCCGAAGGCGGCGGCCATGGCGATTTCAATGTCGGTGGTGACCAGCACCTGCCGCGCGATCTGCTCGCTCCGAATGGCCCGTTCCAGTTCCTGTTTCTCCGCCGGCCGGCCCGCGCCGGCCGCGCCCACCACCATCGCGTCGGCCTGGAGATGGCCACTGGCGGAGAGCGCCCGGCGCACCGTGTCGGCGATGGCGCTGGCCGCCACCAGGGCCCGGCCCGGCCGGATCGCCCCGCCGGGTCCGTCGGCGCGGGCCAGGATAGTATGGCCATCGCCGACCACCGCGGCGGTCTTGGTTCCTCCCGCATCGACTCCGATGACGATCTGTTTCACCGCGCCGTTCCTCCGCTGGATCGCGCCAGCGCGCTCGAGAGAATTCCGACCAGCATCGTGATGCCGGTGCCCAGCGGCACGTACCAGGGCCAGGCCAGGCGGCCGGCCGGGGCCAGCCATCCCATGCCCGGCAGCCCGCTGATGCGGCCGGCGAACAGGATGACCAGCATGATAACCACGGTGACCGTCATCGCCGCGATGACGTCCCGCCCGCGCACGCGGGAGAACCGCGACGCCAGGATGTAGGTGCCCAGCAGGGCGCCGTAGGTGACCGAGGCGATGGAGAGGGCGAGGACCACCACCGGGGTGTTCTGTCCCCCGGCCAGGAAGTGAAAGGCCAGCGCCCCCAGCGTGATGCCCGCGGCCCAGAGCAGGGAAAACCAGCGTCCCACCTTCAGCAGGTGGACCGGATCTCGGCGGCCGGTCAGGCCGGCGTACCAGTCGTGGGTGACCGAGGAAGCCAGCGCGTTGATCGCCGAGCTCTGGGTGCTCATCGCGGCCGCCATGATGGCGGCGATCATCAGGCCGGCCAGGCCGGTGGGAAGCTGTTCGACGACGAATCGCGGGAAGATCTCGTCCGGGCGGAGCGACTCGGGGGCGAGCCCGGCCGCCCAGATGGCGCTGCCGATCAGCAGGAAGAGCAGGAACTGGAAGATCACCACGACGCCGGATCCCACCAGGGCGAAGCGCCCCGCCTGGAGCGACCGGCTGGCCAGCACCCGCTGTACGATTAACTGGTCGGTTCCGTGGCTGGCCGCCGAGAGCATGCCGCCGCCGATCAGTCCGCCGAGCAGGGTGTAGGTCGAGGTGAAGTTGAAGTCGGGCGAGATGAGCCGCAGCTTGCCAGCCTCGCTCGCCGCCGCCAGGGCCTCGCCGGGGCCGCCGGCCAGGTGCCAGGCGATGCCCAGCGCCGCCATTCCGCCTGCCAGGTACACCACCAGTTGCAGTACGTCCACCCACACCACGGCCTTGAGCCCGCCGTGCCAGGTGTAGATGACGGTCACCACGCTCATGGCGACGATCGACCAGGGAATGCTCCATCCCGCGAGCACCGCCAGGGGAATCGCGCTGGCGAAGACCCGGACGCCGTCGCCCAGGAACCGGGTGCCGAGAAAGACCAGCGAGGCGAGCCGCCGGGTGTGGGGGCCGAACCGGGTCTCCAGCCGTTTATAGGCGGTCTCCTGTTCGCCGTTGAAATAGCCCGGCAACAGCCACCAGGCCACCACGATCCTGCCGATGAGGTAACCAAAGCTGAGCTGCAGAAAGGTCAGGTCGCCGCGGGCGGCGACGGCCGGCACCGAGATGACCGTGAGCGCCGAGGTCTCGGTGGCCACGATGGAAAGCAGGATGGCCCAGGCGGGAATGTCGCGGGCCCCCAGAAAATAGTCGCTCGCGTCCTTCTGCCGGCGGGAGACCCAGAACCCCACCCCCAGCGTGAAGACGAAGTACACCGCGATGATGCCGAGGTCGAGGGGGGCCATTGGGGATGCTGGATTTCGGGTTGGAAACCGGGCGGGCGTCCTGGACGGTCATCGTGGGCGAACGTACCGGGCGGGCAGGAAAACGTTGGTCCGCCTGTTTCGCCCGCCCCCTTCGCCCGCCCGGTTCGCCCGCCGAATAAAAAAAAGGCCCCCGGATCGCGCCGTGAGCCTTTCCGTATTTATCGAGAACCGGTCACGCGGTGAAGCTGCTCCCGCATCCGCAACCGCCGCTCGCGTTGGGATTGCTGAACGTGAACCCGCTGCCCTGCATCGAGCTGGTATGGTCGATCGTGATGCCGTTGAGGTACTGGGCGCTGAACCCGTCCACGAAGATCCGCACGCTGTTGATCTCGAGGACCATGTCATCGTCCAGGGCGCGCTCTTCGATATTCAAGCTGTATTTGAAGCCCGAGCACCCGCCGGGGAGCACACTCACCCTGAGCCCCGCGCTCTCCGCCGGTACCTGCTCGGCGGCGATGAACTTGACGACCTCCTGGGCGGCCTTGTCGGTCAGCTTCAGGGTCAGGCCCGACGTTTCAGACTGCTGTTCGGTGTTGCTCATACTTCCTAACTCCTTTGATCGCCTCAGGTTGGGCGATGAATCCAGGGGGAAAACGCCCTGTCGAATAGTAGTGGTTCAGCCCCAATCTCTCAATCCCCAATTCCCCAATTCCCTCAATTCCCCCATTCCCTCAATTCCCCCATTCCCTCAATTCCCTCAATTCCCCCATTCCCTCAATTCCCTCAATTCCCTCAATTCCCCTCAATTCCCCCATTCCCTCAATTCCCCCATTCCCCCACCACCCGTTCCGCCACCCCCCGCCGGACCGCCCCGATCCGGTTGTTCTCCCGGGTGGGGTGGACCCGGTTCGTCAGGAGAACAATCACCAGTTCCCGAGTCGGATCGATCCAGATCGATGTGCCGGTAAACCCGGTGTGGCCCACGCTGGTCGAATCGAGCAGGCGGCCCGCGCTGCTTCCCTCCGACGGGGTGTCCCACCCCAGCGCCCGGCTGGAGCCGGCGGGGATATGCTGCCGCACGAAAAAGGACGGGGGGGCGAGGACGACCGGCAGCGGCGTGCTCCCTCCGGGCTTGCCCGCCGCCGCGTCGATCGCCGCGTTCCGGCGCGCCAGGAGCCATTCGCCGAAGCGGAGCAGGTCCGGCGCGGTGCTGAAGAGACCGGCGTGGCCCGAAACGCCATCGAGCCGCGCCGCATTCTCGTCATGCACTTCGCCCCGGAGCACCCGGCCCCGCCAGGGATCGTTCTCGGTCGGGGCGATCCGTTCGATCCACGCCGCGGGAGGAAGGAAGCGGGTGTGCGGCATGTTGAGCGGCGCGAAGACCCGGTGCTCCAGCAGGGTATCGAGGCGGGTACGATAGACGGCCTCGAGCGCCTGGGTGAGCACGATGGCGCCAAGGTCGGAATACACGTAGCGAAGGCCGGGCGCGGTATCGAGCGGTGTCGTGTCGGCCAGCACCAGCGCAGCTTCCCTCGTCGCCGCCTCGCGGTAGAGCGGGCGCCAGGCCGGCAGGCCGCTGGCGTGCACCAGGAGCTGCCGGACGGTGACCTTGTCCTTGCCGGCGCCGCCGAACGCCGGTACGTAGCGCTGGACCGGCGCGTCCAGTTCGATCAACCCGGAATCGACGGCCAGCATCAGGCCGGTCGTGAGCCCCACCACCTTGGTGAGGGATGCGAGGTCGTACACCGTGGTGCTGTCGGGAACCGTGGGATCATCCAGCCCTAGCCGGCCGGTGCCGTGGATGAACCAGCGGCCCTGCTGGCTCACCGCGAGAACGGCGCCCGGCGCCGCGCCGGCGGCGATGGCGGAATCGAGGAACCGGGCCGCCTGGGGAAACCGGAGCGGCCGGGCCGCCAGCCGGCCCGGGTCCATTGATGGCTTGATCGCGGGAGTCTGCTGCGCGGCACAGGCGCCGGAGGCCAGCAGCAGCCCGGCCGCAAGAGTGGCGGATCGAATGAACTTCACGGGCATCTCCTCCCCGAACCAGGCCGGTCAGCGCGCCCGCGCGCCGGTCTTCCTGATCCCAGATCCAATGGCGCCCCCGCCGGGCACCGTGATAGGCAAGGTGCCGGTGATCGGCGCGGTCCCGGCGAGTGCTGCCGCCATGGCCCGCTCGTTGATGCCCCGGGCCTGCCAGCCAAGGAGGTAGGACCCCACCCGGGGCGCCTGGCTGATCAGGTACGGCGAGCCCAGCGAAACCAGGACGGTGCGCTTGTTCCTGGCGGCACCGTCCATCAGCGCGGCAAAGGCGGCGGGCAGCCCGATATTTCCGCTCCACGCGGTGGCCCGCACCGAGGCAACGAAGACCGCAATGCCGTTGCCGGCGATCGCCGTGCGCGCCGAGTCATAGCTGGCGGGGCCGCTCTGGGGGTAGAGGCGGAAACTGGAGACCCGGTATCCCCGGCTCCGCAGCTCGCCGATCAGGGTGACTCCGGCGTCTTCGTAGGCGACGACGGTCAGCGGCTGGGGGCGGGCCCGGAGGCTGTCCACGGTGCCCAGGCTGTCTTTGACGAGGACGATCGACCGGGCGGTGACATCCTCGGCGATCCGCTGATATCCCGCCGCCCCGACATACGCGGGGATCCGGTCGAGCGGAACCAGCCGCTCGGCGAAGAGCCCCAACCGGTTCTTGAGCTGCAGGATGCGGGAGACGCTGGAGTCGAGCCGGGCCGGGGACACGCGGCCGGTTTCGACCGCCCGCACCATCGCGTCGATGGCCACCGCCGGGTCGGCCGGCTGCAGCAGGAGGTCCGCGCCGGCCAGGAAGGCGAGCACGGCGGCTTCGCCGGCACCGTAACCGCTCACGAGCGCGCCCATGTTGAGCGCGTCGGTCACGATCAGCCCGTCGAAGCCGAGCGAGTCCCGGAGGATGCCGGTGAGGATGTTGGGCGCCAGGGTCGCCGGCCGGGACCGGCCCGAATCGATGCCCGGCAGCGCGATGTGCGCCGACATGACCGCCGTCACCCCGGCCTTGACCGCGGCGCGGAAGGGCACCAGCTCCACCGAGTCGAGCCGCGGCCAGCTCGCGGTGATCACCGGGAGCGAGATATGGGAATCGGTGCCGGTGTCGCCATGGCCGGGAAAGTGTTTCGCCGTCGCGTACATGCCGTGGTCCTGCAGCCCGCGCACCTGCGCCCCCACCATCCGGGCGACCAGGGCCGGGTCCTCGCCGAAGCTGCGGGTGTTGATGATCGGGTTGGCCGGGTTGTTGTTGACGTCCGCCACCGGCGCGAACGTCATGTGAATGCCCACGGCCCGTCCTTCCAGCGCGGTGATGCGGCCCATCTCGTAGGCATCGAGGTCGCTTCCCGCCGCGGCCACGCCCATATTGCTGGGAAAGGCGGTGCCCCCGTTGAGCCGGAAGCTCGACCCGCTTTCCAGGTCGGATGCCACCAGCAGGGGGAACGGGGCCAGCTGCTGCAGCCGGTTGAGCTTGGCCGCCACGTCCATCGGTGAGCCGATCGACACGATGATCCCGCCGACGTGCAGCGAATCGACCCAGCGCTGGATCCGGGCGAAGGCGGTATCGTCATAGCTCGCGTACGCGCCGTTGATCCACGGCATGACCAGCTGGGCCACCCGGTCCCGGGTGGAGAGCGAGGAGAGGACCTGGCCCAGGCCATCCTGCTGGGCCGGGGTCGGGGCCGACCACTCGATGGCCGGCTGTTCCAGCGGCTCCGGGAGCTGGTTTTCCGCGGGGAAAGGGCCGGCCGGGGCCATCCTGCTGCAGGCGCCGGCCGCGGCGATGAACAGAAAGAGAAAGGATCGATGCACCGCTCACTCGGGTGTGTGGGATTACTGCTCTGGGGTTTCGCCTGCTCGGGCGGACCCGGCGGATCGGGCGGTTCAACGGAACTGCCACGCCGTGCGGTGGCCGCGGTCGCTCCGGGGCTCGAGGTCCTGATGACGGACAGCCTGCACCTGGTCAGCGGCCGCGCGGTCGGCCTGGTCACCAACCAGGGCGGCGTGGATGGCCGGGGCGTGCATGCCGTCGAGCGGCTCCGCGCGGCCGGGATCAACCTGGTGGCGCTGTTCAGCCCCGAGCACGGGTTCCGGGGTACCGCGGCGCCGGGCGAGGCGGTCGCCACCGGGCGCGACTCCGCCACCGGTCTTCCAATCTACAGTCTTTACGGCCGAACTTCTGCCCCTACCGACACCATGCTCGCCGGGATCGAGGTGATGCTGGTGGACCTGCCCGACGTCGGAGCCCGGTATTACACCTACATCAGCACGGCGGTGGAAGTCATGCGTGCGGCGGGACGGCGGAACATTCCGGTCGTCATCCTCGACCGGCCAAACCCGATCGGCGGACTGGTGCAGGGCAACGTGCTCGATACCGCCTACCGCTCTTTCGTCGGCCTGCTGGCGGTGCCGATGCGTCACGGAATGACACTGGGGGAACTGGCCCGCCTGGCCCGGCACGACCTGGACCTTCCGGGTTCACTCACCGTGGTGCCGGCCCGGGGCTGGACTCGGCGGCAGGCGCTCGATGAAACCGGGTTGCCCTTCATCCGGCCCAGCCCGAACCTGACCACCCTGGAGAGTCTTTTTCATTATCCCGGGGTCTGTCTCTTCGAGGGCACCAATCTCTCGGTGGGGCGGGGCAGTTCGGCGCCCTTCGAACAGGTCGCCGCCCCCTGGCTGGATACCTCCCGGGTACTGGAGCGAATCCGGGGCGCCAATCTGCCCGGGGTGGCCTTTCAGGGCGTGACCTTCACTCCCCGGGCTCCCGGCGACGGCAAGTACGCCGATACACTGGTGCAAGGGATCCGGCTCCAGGTCACCGACCGGGCGTCCTACGACCCGGCGGCCACCGCCGTGTTCCTGCTGCAGGTCATCGGCGAGGCCGAGCCGGGCCGGTTCCGGTTTCTGGCGGCCCACTTCGACCGGCTGGCCGGCGGCCCGGACCTCCGCGTGTCCCTCGCCAATGGTACGGGAGTGCCTGAGATCCTGGCCTCGTGGCAGTCGCCACGTACCCGGTTCCTGGCCCGACGCCGGGCCCTGCTCCTCTATCCGGAGCAGTGAGCGGGCCCAGGTCACGCTCAGGTTGCGGGCCGGGAGCAGATTGCTCCCCGTGCCGCATGATTCGATCGGACGGGCGGAAACAGCGCCGGCGCGGGGCAGGAATTCTGGCCGCATCGGGCACTGGGCCAAGTTGCCCTAACCTGTTCTGGGGATTATTCTTTCGCGTCTTCGCGTCACGAGTTTCTTGCCCCTCGCGCTCCGGGAGAGTCCGGGTCACGTGAAACTGCTGGCACCGCTGGAACGCGCCTTTTACGCTGTCATTGGCCCGCTGGTCCGGCGGCTGATCAGCACCGGGATCCGGCCGAACACCATCACGACCATCGGGACCGGCCTGGTGCTGCTGTCGGCGGTAGCCTACGGAATGGGGTGGATCCGGGCCGGCGGGGCGCTGTTGCTGCTGAGCGGGGTGGTGGATACGCTGGACGGCCAGGTGGCGCGGTCCACCGGGCAGGTTACCAAGTTCGGCGCCTTCTACGATTCCACCCTCGACCGGGTGGGCGACGGGGCCACCTTCATCGGGATCGCGACCTATCTGCTGGTGGCCCCGGACGTGGCCTGGCGCATCCCGGCGGTGGTGGTCTGCATGATCGCGATCCTCGCGTCCCTGCTGGTGTCGTACGCCCGGGCCCGGGCCGAAGGGCTGGGGCTGGACTGCAAGGTGGGCATCGCGCAGCGGGCCGAGCGGATCGTGCTGCTGGGCGTGGCCTCGGTGCTGGTGGGGGCAGGCCCCCGGGCGATGGTGCTGATCGTGATCGTGGGGCTGCTGGCGCTGGCCTCGCTGATCACCGTGGTGCAGCGGTTCGTGTATGTCTATCAGGTTACCAACGGCGCAGCGGCGCTACCCGGCCGGCCGGAGGATCTCTCTCCGCCGCTGGATACTCTTGTGAAAGGACGCTAGCAGTGGCGAAGTCGACTTCCCGTGAGGTGCAGCCGGCCAACGGCAAGCTTGGAGTTCTCTGTGTCGGACTCGGCGCGGTTGCCTCGACGTTCATTGCCGGGGTGGAACTGGCCCGGCGCGGCCAGGGCAAGCCGGTCGGGTCGCTCACCCAGATGGGGACCATCCGGCTGGGCAAGCGCACCGACGCGCGGGCCCCGTTCATCAAGGACTTCGTCCCCCTGGCCACGCTGGACGACCTGGTCTTCGGCGCCTGGGACCCGGTCCCGGACGATTGCTACGAGTCCTGTCTCCACTGCGGCGTGCTGGACAAGCACGAGCACGTGCATCCCATCAAGGATTTCCTCAAGGGCATCGAGCCGATGCCGGCGGTGTTCGACCAGGCCTACGTCAAGCGGCTGACCGGCACCAACGTGAAGACGGGGAAGAACAAGCGGGAACTGGCCGAAGCCCTCCGGAAGGACATCCGGGACTTCAAGAAGAAGCACAACTGCGACCGGCTGGTCATGGTGTGGTGCGCCTCGACCGAGATTTTCATCACGGCCGGGCCGGCGCACCAGACCCTGGCGAGCTTCGAGCAGGCCATGGAGGCCAACGATCCCTCGATCGCGCCGTCCATGCTGTATGCCTACGCGTCGATCATGGAAGGGGTGCCGTTCGCCAACGGGGCGCCCAACCTGACCTGCGACATCCCGGCCATCGAGAAGCTGGCTCGCGACAAGGGCGTGCCCATCGGCGGCAAGGATTTCAAGACCGGCCAGACCATGCTCAAGACGGTGCTCTCGCCGATGTTCAAGGCGCGGATGCTGGGGGTGGCCGGCTGGTACTCCACCAACATCCTGGGCAACCGGGATGGCGAGGTGCTGGACGACCCGGAGAGCTTCAAGACCAAGGAAGAGTCCAAGCTGGGCGTCCTGGAGTACATCCTGCAGCCCAAGGTCTATCCCGAGCTGTACGGCGAGATGTATCACAAGGTGCGGATCAACTACTATCCGCCCCGGGGCGATAACAAGGAAGGCTGGGACAACATCGATATCTTCGGGTGGATGGGTTACCCGATGCAGATCAAGGTGGACTTCCTCTGCCGCGACTCCATCCTGGCGGCGCCGCTGGTCCTCGACCTGGCCCTGTTCTTCGACCTGGCGCATCGAGCCGGGATGGGGGGCATCCAGGAGTGGCTGTCGTTCTATTTCAAGAGCCCGCAGTTCGCCGAAGGCCTCTACCCGGAGCACGACCTGTTCATCCAGCAGACCAAGCTCAAGAACACGCTGCGCTGGATGATGGGCGAGGATCAGATCACCCACCTGGGGATCGAGTACTACCAGGAAGCCTAGGCGCCGGGCGAATTCCCCATGCCCTGGTTCTTGCCCGTGCTCGCGCTCCTGGCGGCGCCGGTGCTCGGGTGTTCCCGGGCCCCGGCCGAGGCGCCGGTCCGCGGCCGCTGGGAGGGCGTCGTTGCGGCGCCGTCGGGCCCGGCCCTGGTGCAGCTCGATTTCAGGAACGCCGGGGAAGGGCTCGAGGGGCGGATCAGCGTCCCGGGGGAACGGCTTCTCGGGAAGAAGCTGCACGAGGTTACCCTGCAGGGAAGCACCCTTCGGTTCGTCATTCCCGCCCACGCCGGGCCGCTCCGCTTTTCAGGATCGGTCACCCGCGATTCAATCACCGGCATCGCCTCGAACGGCGCAACTTCAGTTCCCCTCCGGCTCACTCACCGGGGCGATACGCCGCGGCCGCCCTACCGGGAGCTGGAGGTCGGCTTCCGGAACGGCGGGGACAGCCTGGCGGGCTCGCTCCTCCTCCCTCCCGGGCCGAAGCCGCCGGTGGTCGTGCTGGCCCACGGCTCCAGCACGCCGGACCGGGACGATTTCCGGTATTACGCCGACCTCTTTGCCCGGGCAGGGATCGCCGCCTTCATCTACGACAAGCGGGATACCGGCCCCGAGACCGACGGAGGAAGCGTGTCCCTGCAGGTGCTCGCGGGGGACCTGGCCGCGGCGGCGGCGGCCCTGCGATCCCGTCCGGAAGTCGACGGTACCCGGATCGGCCTGTTCGGCTTCAGCCAGGGCGGGTGGCTGCTGCCGGTCGTGGCCGCGAGGGAAGAGTTCGCCTTCCTGGTGGCGCTGTCGGGGCCCGGGGTCACTTACGCGGAAGTGAATCGTTTCGCCGACCGGGCCCGACTCCTGCGCGAGGGATTCTCCGATCCCGACCAGAAGGCCGCGGATCGGGCCCTGGCCCGGCTCGACGAGTACGCCCGCCGGGGCACCGATCCCGCTGATTTACAAACGGTGCTGGATGAAGCCCACCGCCATCCCTGGGCCGGCCGGATCAATCTGCCCCGGAAGGTTCCGACCCGGTCCGATCTGGCCGGCCATCTCCGCTGGCTCGATCTCGACTTCGATCCCGCGCCGCTCTGGCGGCAGGTAACGGCGCCGGTCCTGCTGCTGTACGGGGAACTCGACGAGAATGTCCCGCCGGGGCGCAGTGCGGCACGAATCCGGGACGCGCTCGATCGGGGCGGCAACCGGGACGTGACCGTCCTGGTCTATCCCGGCGCCGGCCACGAGCTTCTCCCGGCTCCTTCCCTGGAAGAGGACCTGGTCCGGTGGATGCTCGGCCGCTTTCGCTGAGCCGCGCGATCCGCTTGCATCACTCTACGCCCGCCGCTACCCTTTCAGCCATGAAATATTTCCACCGCACCAGCCTCGCCCCCGACCTGGTCCTTGAGAAGGCGACCACTTATTTCGGGCGCAAGCTTACCCCCACCGAAGAGGCGCCCCGGCACCGGGAGTATTCGGGGCGCATCGGCCGGATCCGGCTGGACATCGAAGCGGAAGGCGGGCACTACACCACCGTGACCGTGGCGACCGACCAGCCGGGGGAGAGCGAGGCCGACAAGATGGCCAAGCGGTTCCTGACCCTGGTCCACACCATGGCCCACCCGGAGCACGATCCCCGAGGGGCGTATTAGGAGTGCAGAGTGCAGAGTGCAGAGTGCCGAGTGCAGAGTACAGGGTGCGCTCTGTACTCTGCCCTCGGCACTCTGTACTTTCCCTCATGGCTCACCTGCGGCTCAATATCGCCGGCATGACCGGACTTCCCTGCCAACAGAAGATTGAACGGGCCCTGCATGCATTGCCCGGGATGTACAGCGCCGTGGTCTGCCTCGACCGGGGCTATGCCGACGTGGAGTTCGGCGAGGACCGGCTCAGCGGCGACGACGTGATCGAGGCGATCAACCGCGCCGGGTACCAGGCCCGGCTGGGCGGCTAGCCCCCGTCAGGCAATACCCTTCCGAATCGCTTCCAGGATTTTCTCCGAGAACAGGTCGATCTCGTCCAGCGTCGTGTAGACGTTGGGGGTGACCCGGATGCCGGTGAACTCGGGGTGATTGATCGGGGTGGACACGATCCGGTGCTTGTCGAACAGCCAGCTCACCAGCCGGTTGGTCTCCAGCCCTTCCACGTGAATCAGCCCGATGGCCCCGGAATAGGGGCTGTCCAGCGGCGTCAGGATCCGGACCCGGTCGCTTTCTCCCTTGAGCCGCTTGGCCCAGCGGTCCCGGAGCAGCCGGAGCCGGGCGACCTTCCGCTCCGCCCCGATGCCCCGGTGAAAGGCGAGGGCCGCGCTGATGGCGTTGTGATTGGCCGCCGGGTGGGTGCCGATCTCCTCGTACTTCCTGATATTCTCGTCCATGCCGGCCGGAGCCGCCATCATCGGCCACAGGCGCTTCTGTTTCGACTGGCTGACGTACAGGAACCCGGTGCCGATCGGCGCCAGCAGCCACTTGTGGAGGCTGGTGCCATAGTAGTCGCAGCCCAGCTCGTCGCGGGTGAAGGGGAAGTGCGCGTAGGCATGGGCTCCGTCCACGAACACTTCGATTCCCCGGGGGCGTCCCAGCTCGACCAGCTCCCGGACCGGCATGATCTGGCCGGTCAGGTTGGTGATGTGAGGGACCTCGATGATCCGGGTTCGCGGCGTCAGCGCCTGGCGGAACTGGTCCACGATATACTGCTGCGAGGGGGGCGGGACCTTGAAGGAAATCTGCTTGAGGACGATGCCGTCCCGCCGGACCCGCTGGTCCCAGGTGGTGAGCATCCGGCCGTAGTTCTGGTTGGTCACCACCACCTCGTCGCCCGGCGAGAGGTCCAGGCCCAGGATCATCGTCTCCAGCGACTCGGAGGCGTTCCGGGTAATGGCCATCTCCTCGGGATCGCATCCGAAATCCCGCGCCAGGTCCCGCCGGACGCTTTCCACCCTGGGCTCCAGCACCCGCCACATGTGGTCCACCGGCAACTCGTTGCTGAACCGGAGGTCGCGGATCATGGCTTCGAGCACGTGGGTGGGGCAGGGACTGCAGCCGCCGTTGTTGAGGTTGACCATGGTCCGGTCGGCGTCGAAGGCGCGCTGGATCTCCTGCCAGTAGGCCTCGTCGCCCGCCAGTTCGGCGGCCGGACGGCTGCCCGCCACCCGGGAGGCTTCCTCCAGTTGCCGGATGGCACTGGGGCGGAACACCGGCGCGGCGAATGCTGCCCCGGCCAGCGTGGAAAGAAAGGCGCGACGATTGGCCATGAAGGGATTTCCGGGGTGGAGGGTGAATCCAAACTAAGGCGGGGCGGCGGGGAGAGCCACTTTTCCGAAGCGCCCAGAGACGGCGGGCCGACTCGCCCAGGCCCGTAGTACAGGCCCATGCTACGAGGTGTCCGGCCAACTTGACTCCCGGTGGCTGCGAGTAAAACTTTCTCCCCCACTTTGTTATCTCGCGTCCCCGTCAGGGCTTCCATGGTTTCCAGCACCGCCCCTGCTGCCACCAGCACCGATCCCCCGGCGAACCTGTCCACCGACCAGTTGCTGGAGATGTACTACTATCTCCGGCTGACCCGGTCGCTGGAGGAGCGCCTGGTGAATCTGTACCGGCAGACCAGGGTCATCGGGGGACTCTTCCGGTCGCTGGGCCAGGAAGGGGAGAGCGTTGGCAGCGCCTACGCCCTCGACCGGAGCCAGGGAGACTTTCTCTCTCCGCTGATCCGCAACCTGGGTTCCATGCTGGTCCAGGGGGCCACCCCCCTCGAGATCCTCCGTCAGTACATGGCCAAGGCGGAGAGCCCCACCCGGGGACGGGAGCTGAACATCCACTTCGGGGACCTCACCCGGGGGTTCATCGGCCAGATTTCTCACCTGGGGGACATGATCCCGGTCATGGCCGGGGTGGCCCTCTCCTTCAAGATGCGCAACGAGCCCCGGGTCGCGCTGGCGTACGTCGGCGACGGGGCCATGAGCACGGGCGCCTTTCACGAGGGCATCAACTTCGCCGCCGTGCAGCGGCTGCCCCTGGTGATCATCTGTGAAAACAACGGATGGGCCTACTCCACGCCCGGCCACCGGCAGACGGCGGTGAAACAGTTGAGCGACAAGGCGAAAGCCTACGGCATTCCCGGGGTGCGCTGCGACGGCAACGACGTGCTGGCCTGCTACGAGTTGACCCGCGCCGCCGTCGAACGCGCCCGCGCCGGAGGCGGCGCGACCCTGGTCGAGTTCGTGACCTACCGCCGGAAGGGCCACGCCGAGCATGACAACCAGTCATATCAGCCGAAGGCCCAGATCGCCGAATGGGAGAAGAACGATCCGGTGGACCGCTATGTGAAGCGGCTGCTGGACTCCGGGTGGGCCGCCGGCCCGGCCCTCGCCGCCATCGATGAGCGGGTCCAGGCTGAGCTGGACGCGGCGGTCTCCCTCTGTGAAAACGAGCCGCTGCCCGACGCGGGCACCGCGCTCCAGGGCGTGTACGCTGACCCGGCCACCCTGGAGACCGAGTGGTACCGGGCGGTCAACTCCGGCGGTGAGGCGGCCCGCCGGGAGGAGGGGCCATCGCCCTGGCTGGCGCGGTAATGCCGGCCGGACTGGAGCGGCACCAGCTGCTCGAGTTGTACTATTACATGCGGCTGACCCGCTCGCTCGAGGAGCGGCTGGTCAACCTCAAGCGGCAGATGAAAATCGCGGGCGGAGTGTACCGCTCCCTGGGGCAGGAAGCGGACACGGTAGGCAGCGCCTATGCCCTCGACCGGGCCCGGGGCGATGTGCTCTGCCCCATGATCCGCAACCTCGGCGCCATTCTCGTACAGGGCGCCGGCGTGGTCGAGATCCTGCGCCAGAACCTGGCCAAGGCGGGGGCCCCCAGCCGGGGCCGGGAAGCCAGCTTTCACTTTGCCGATCTCGGCCGGGGGTTCATCGGCCATATCGCGAACCTGGGCGACATGATCCCGGTGATGGCCGGGGTGGCGCTCTCGTTCCGGCTGAAACACGAATCCCGGGTCGCGCTGGTGTATTCCGGCGACGGGATGATGAGCACCGGGGCGTTTCACGAGGGGCTTAACTTCGCGGCGGTCCAGCGGCTTCCCCTGGTGGTGGTGTGTGAGAACAACGGGTATGCCTACTCCACGCCGGCCCGGAGGCAGACCCGGGTGGCATCGCTGCATCACAAGGCGGCTGCCTACGGCATCCCCGGCGTGGTGGCCGACGGCAACGACGTGCTGGCGGTGCACCAGGTGACGCGGGCGGCGGTGGAGCGGGCCCGCCGGGGGGAGGGTGTTACCCTGGTCGAACTGGTCACCTATCGCCGGACCGGGCACGCCGAGCATGACGACCAGGCCTACGTCCCGCCGGGCGAGGTGGCCCGGTGGGAGCAGACCGATCCGATTGCCGGCCTTGCGACCCGGGCGATCACCAGCGGCTGGCTGCACCCCGAGGAGCTGGCCGACACCGATCGCCGGATCGCCGTGCTGCTCGATGCGGCCATCGCGCAAGTCGAAGCCGAGCCTGATGTGCCCGCGGATTTTGCACTGGGAGATGTGTATGCCTGAAGTGACCTACCTCGAAGCGCTGCGCCAGGGAATGTGGGAGGAGATGGAACGGGACGAGAACGTCTTCATCCTGGGCGAGGACATCGGGGCCTACGGCGGGGCGTTCAAGGTGACCGATGGGTTCCTGAAGAAATTCGGGGAGGCCCGGGTCATTGACACCCCCATCGCGGAGGCGGCCATCGTGGGGGCCGCCGCGGGGGCGGCGCACATGGGGCTCCGGCCCATCGCGGAGATGCAGTTCATTGATTTCATCTCCTGTGCCTATGACATGCTGACCAATTACGTTGCCACCGCGCGCTACCGCGCCGGCCTGCCGACGCCGATGGTGGTGCGGGGACCCTCCGGCGGCTACGTGCGGGGCGGCCCCTTCCATTCCCAGAACCCGGAAGCGGCCTTCCTCCACACCCCGGGCCTCAAGATCGTCTGTCCGGCGACCGCCCGGGATGCCAAGGGGTTGATCAAGAGCGCCATCCGCGACGATGACCCGGTGCTTTATTTCGAGCACAAGTTCCTGTATCGGCGGATCAAGGAAGACCTGCCGGAGGACGAAGAGATCCTCACGCCGATCGGCAAGGCGCGCACCGCGCGGGAGGGGAAAGACCTGACGATCATCACCTGGTCGGCGATGGTCTGGAAGGCGCTGGAAGCCGCGGAGCGGCTGGAACGCGACGACGGGCTCTCGGTGGAGGTCATCGACCTCCGCTCGCTGCTGCCCATGGACGATGGCGCGATCATGGCCAGCGTGAGGAAGACCAACCGGGTGCTGGTGGCGCACGAAGACACCCGGACCGGGGGTGTGGCCGGCGAGATCACCGCCCGGATCAACGACCAGGCCTTCGAATGGCTGGATGCGCCGGTCAAGCGGGTGACCGCGCACGACGTGCCGCTGCCCTATGCGCCCACCCTGGAGGACTTCGTGCTGCCGCAGACGGAGGACCTCGTGGGTGCCGCGCGGTGGCTGGCGGCGTATTGAGAACAGGGGGCCAGGGGGTCAGTGGGCCAGTGGGTCAGTGGGTCAGTGGGACGAGGTCAGATTGCGGAGCGGGATCAGTGATGCGCGGCAGTGTTCTCGTCCGCCCGTCCGCCTGCCCGCCCTTTAAATGGAGAACAGCATGGCCAAGATTGACGTCATCATGCCGCAGATGGGCGAGTCCATCGCGGAAGGCACCCTGTCCCGGTGGATGAAGAAGATCGGGGACGAAGTCAAGCGCGATGAGCCGATCTTCGAGATATCCACGGACAAGGTGGATGCCGAAATTCCCAGCCCCAGTGCCGGCACCCTGAGCGAGATCCTGGTGCAGGAAGGCCAGACCGTCGCGGTCCAGACGGTGGTTGCGCGCATCGAGACCGAGGCGGGGGCCGCGGCGGCCGCTCCCGCCCCGGCCCCGACGCCGGCCGCTCCCGTGCCGCAAGCTCCGGTGGCGGCGGCCGCGCCGGCCGCCCCGGCACCCAATGCTCCGGCTCCGCAGGCGCCCGCCGCATCCGCGCCGGCCTCCCCTGCCGACGAGACGGCCGACGAGCGGCTGCGCCGCAAGTCCACCCCGCTGGTGCGCAAGATGGCCGCCGAGCACAACCTGGATATTGCCGCCATCCCCGGCACCGGCCACGCCGGACGGGTCACCAAGAATGACGTGCTGGCGCACCTGGAATCACCGGCGGCCCCGGCTCCCGCCGCCCCAGCCGCCGGGCGCCCCGCCCCCGGTCCGGCCATGCCGGGGCCGGTGGTCGAGGCCTGGGCCGGCGACAAGGTCGAGCCCTGGTCCCGCATCCGGAAGCTCACCGCCGATCACATGGTGATGTCGCGCCGGGTCTCGGCCCACGTGTCCAGCTATTTCGACGTGGACTACACCCACATCACCAAGCTGCGGGGCCGCAAGAAGGCCGAGTATGCCGGCCGGGGCGTCAACCTGACGTTCCTCGCGTTCATCGTGAAGGCGGTGGCCGACAACATCCGCAAGCACCCGGTGGTGAATGCCGCGGTGTCCAACGACGCGACGATCTACCGCAACGAGATCAACATCGGGATCGCCGTGGCCCTCGACTGGGGCCTCATCGTGCCGGTCATCAGGCACGCCGACGAGCTCTCGCTCCTCGGCGTCGCCCGGGCGATCAACGATCTCGGGGAACGGGCCCGCACCAAGAAGCTCAATCCCGACGAGGTCCAGCGGGGGACCTTCACCATTACCAACCCCGGCGTTTTCGGCGGGGTGATCGGGTTTCCCATCATCAACCAGCCGCAGGTCGCTATCCTCGGCGTGGGCGGCATCAGCAAACAGCCCGCGGTGATGACCCTGGACGACGGCACCGACGTGATCGCGGTCCGCACCCGGGGGATCATCTCCATGACCTACGACCACCGGGTGGTGGACGGCGCCGACGGCGACCGGTTCCTCGCCGATGTCAAGAAGACGCTGGAGTCGTTCCCCGAGACCGCCGTCTGAGCGGTGTCCGCTGACGCGGCGAGGAGGCTGGCATGTCGCGAACGTTGAGCGTGGCCCGGCTGGCGGTGCACCCGGCCCGGCAGCCGGAATACCTGGCAGCGATCCGGGAACTGGCCGTCCTCGCCGCCCGCCGGGGGCAGCATGTCTGGGTGTTTCGCAGCCAGAGCGATCCCGATACTTTCCTGGAGTTCAGCGAGAGCCCGACCCCGATGTCGCACCGGAACGTGGCCTCGCGGACGCCGGAGGAACTGCGGGTGGAACAGCGGCTGCACAAGGTCGCCGGATACCAGCGGGACTCCGCGGAGTTGTGGGAGGAGGTTCCGTTGAACAGTGAGATCAGCGGGTGATAAAAGGGGGCAAGGGGGCAAGGGGGCAAGAGGGCAAGAGGGCAGGGTGGCAATCACTCCAATGTCCCGCTGACCTCATGACCGAGAGAACTGAGTGAACCGAAAGGTGGGCCAAGTGCCGTCTCGCACCATCGACATCGAAGGCCAGGAATGGGCGGTGACCTCGACCGGCCGGGTGACGCAATACACCCGGGATGAGTTCGGGCTCTTTTTCACCCGCGGGAGCGGGCCCGGGCGGGAACGCCGGGTGATGCGGTTCTCGCCGCTCGGCGCCCGGAGCCCGGATGCCGCGCTCCACGGTCTCAGCGACCGAAAGCTCCGGGAATACTTCTCCATGTCGCAGCCCTCCTGGACCGCGCCGGAAACCGGATACCGCCGCTGAACGCCGCTGCCTGCATCGATCTCCATTTGCATTCGACCGCGTCCGATGGAGAATGCGCGCCTGCCGCGGTCGCGGCGCGGGCGGCCGGGCTCGGCCTGGCGGCGATCGCCCTGACCGATCACGACTCGGTGGCCGGCGTGGCGGAGGCCCGGCGCGAAGGCGACCGGCTCGGCGTCCGGGTGATCGGCGGCTGCGAGTTCTCGGTGGCCGCTCCCTGGGGCGAGATGCACCTGCTGGCCTACTTTCTCGATGCCGATTCCCCCGGGTTGGAGGCGTTTCTCGCGGCGACCCGGGCCCGCCGCCTGCTCCGGGCGGAGGAAATCGTCCGGCGTCTCAACGCCATGGGCGTCACGATCTCGGTGGAGGATGTCCTCGCCGAGTCGGGCGGCGGCGCGGTGGGCCGGCCCCATGTGGGGCGGGCCCTGATCAAGCGGGGGGCGGTCCGGGGGCTCAACGAGGCCTTCGACCGCTATATCGGCCGCGGCCGGCAGGGCTACGTCCCCAAGGTCCTGCCCACCCTCGGCGAGGTGTGCGACCTGGTGCACGGCGCCAACGGGCTCACCAGCGCTGCCCATCTCAAGGACCGGGGCAACCGGAGCAGCCTGAAGAAGTTCAAGGATGCCGGGCTCGATGCGGTCGAAACCCGGCATCCCAGCCACCACCCGGAACAGCGCGCCGCCCTGACCGATCTCGCGCTGGAGCTGGGCCTGCTCCGCACTGGCGGCAGCGACTGGCACGGCGACGGGCTGGCCGGAGAATCCCACGGAACCATGGGCTCCCAATCGGTGCCGGCGGAATGGCTGGCCCTGCTGGAAGACCGGGTTCGCCTCCCCCGGAACGCCTGATGTCCGATCCCCTCTCGCCCGGCGAAGTCGCCCCCGACTTTCTCGCCACCGGCTCCGACGGCAAACGCTACCGGCTGAGCGACATGATCCGGGACTCGGCGGTCCTGCTGGTCTTTTACCCGGGCAACGATACCCCGGGCTGAAACCGCCAACTCTCCGCCGTGCGCGATGAGATCAGCCAGTATGAAAAACTCGGAGTCAGGCCCGTCGGCATCAACCCGGCGGCCCCCGACAAGCATGCCGGCTACGCCGAGCGGCTGAAGCTGCCGTTCCCGCTGCTGTCCGATCCCGACGGCGCCATCGCGAAGCGCTACAACGCGGCCAAACCGCTGGGGATCGGGATCACGCGGACGGTGTATCTTGTAGGGAAGGACGGCACGATTCTGTACGGTGCCCGGGGAGCCCCGGGGGCCGAAATTTCACTGGCGCCGCTCGCCGAGCCGCGCCGGACCGCCGGATCCCGGCGCAAGCCCAAACCCAGTGCTCTGCCACGGACCATGCTCACATTTGATTTCAGCGGGAAAGTCGTACTGGTCACCGGGGTGGCCCGGGTAGGCCAGATCGGTTATGCGGTGGCGGAGGCCTTCGGCCGGTCGGGCGCCAAGCTGGTGGCGGCGGACCGGAACGCCGTGGCGGTGGCGGAGCGGGCCCGCGAGTTCCAGGCTCTGGGCATCGAGGCCCGCCCGGCCGCCGGCGATCTGACCGAGGCCGATATCGCCGCGCTGGCGGTGGAGACGGCGATCAAGCACTACGGCCGGCTCGATGTGCTGGTCAACGTCGCCGGCGGGCTCACCACCTTCGGGCCGCTGCTGGAGACATCCCCTGACGATTTCGACCGCGAGGTGGCCATCAACCTGAAGACCGCCTACGTCATGTGCCGCGCCTCGGTCACCGAACTGGCCCGGGCCCGCGGGTGCATCATCAACTTCGCTTCGGCGGCGCTGTTGCATCCGGACGCCGGCCTCTCGGTCTATGGCGCGGCCAAGGGCGGGGTGGCCGGTTTCACCACCAGCCTGGCCGCCGAACTGTGGCCCCGCGGTGTCCGGGTCAACGCGATCGCGCCCACCATGGTCCGCACCGTCGAGAACGTGGCCTCGGTCGGCGAGAGCGCCCACTACGTGGAAATGAAGGACATCGTCAACGCGGTGATGTTCCTGGCCAGCGAAGGCTCCGCGGCGATCACCGGCCACCTCCTCCCCATTACCAGCGGCTCGTGACCGGCATGGATGTCGTCACCCTCGGTGACGTCATCATCATCGGGGGTGGCTGCTACGGCACCTTCTACACCCGGCAGCTGGAAGAGGCCCGCGTCCGCGGCAAGGCGGCCTATCGCAGGCTGCTGGTCGTGGACCGCGACCCCGACTGCCAGGCCAGGCGCGAGCTGGCCCCGGCGGCGGACCGGGAACTGGTGCCCGCCGACTGGGGCGATTTCCTCGACGACTACCTCGGCCGTCACCGCCCGGGCGGTGAGCGCCTGGTCCCCGATGTCATCGTCCCTTCACCGCTGATGCCCCACCTCATGTATCAGTGGCTGGTCCGCCGCGCCCAGGCCCGCTGGCCCGGCCGCACCGTGGAAACGCGGCCGGTTCCCCTGGCCCCCGGCACCCCGTACGACACGTCGGCGCCCGACCACACCCGCTACATCTCGTTCGCGGACTGGCTCTGCCCCACCCACTGCGTGGAGCCGGCGCTCTGCCCGGTAATCCGGGCGCCCCGCACCTGGGAAATGGCGGAGGCGCTGGAGGACCTGGCCCGCCGGATGGCACGCGACGGCCGGGTCGCGGGGCCGGTGCTCTTCCAGTGCCAGCACACCGTCTTCGGCGTCGGCACCTTCCGCGTGGATGCCGTGCTGACGGGGGACCAGGTGGTGCAGTCCGCGGGCGCGGACGGGGGCGAAGCCGCGGTTCTGGTGGGCACTGTTTCGTCCTGCCATGGCGCCGTCAACCTGCTTCGGCTGGGACCCACGGGGAACCACTGATGGTTCTATATTGAGCAGGATTGACACCCGGAACGGAGAGATCGCGTGGCCCTGGAAAAGATCGTCATCATCGGCAGTGGACCGGCAGCATGGACGGCAGCGCTTTATGCCTCGCGGGCCAACCTGGACCCGGTGGTCTACGAGGGCGAAGGCAGCCGGGAAATGATCCCCGGCGGACAGCTCATGTGGACGACCGACATCGAGAACTACCCCGGGTTTCCCGAGAGCATCGGCGGCCAGGAACTGATGGGGCGGATGAAAGACCAGGCCATCCGGTTCGGGACCCGGGTGGTGTCCGAAAACATCACCGCCGTGGACTTCAGCGGGCATCCTTTCCGGCTCACCGCCAGCAGCGGAACCGGGATCGACGCCATCACCGTGGTGCTGGCGAGCGGGGCCCGGGCCAACTGGCTGGGGCTGCCCAACGAGGAGCGGCTGGCCCGGAACGGGGGCGGGGTGTCGGCCTGCGCGGTGTGTGACGGGGCGCTGCCCTTTTACCGGAACAAGCGGCTCTGCGTGGTGGGCGGCGGCGATTCCGCCATGGAAGAGGCGACCTACCTCAGCAAGTTTGCCAGCGAGGTGGTCATCCTCCACCGGCGTGACAGTTTCCGCGCGTCCAAGGTCATGGCCGACCGCGCGCTCGGCAATCCCAAGATCCGGGTGGAATGGAACACCGAGGTCACCGATGTCCTGGGCGACGACTTCATCACCGGTGTCCGGGTGCGGGATACCGTGACCGGCGCCCAGCGTGACATCGAGTGCGGCGGGCTCTTCGTGGCGATCGGCCACACGCCCAACACCGATTTCCTGGCCGGCCAGGTGGCCCTCCATTCGACCGGGTACATTGTCACCCCGAGCCCCTGGCGCACCTGCACCAGCGTGCCTGGCGTGTTCGCCGCGGGCGATGCCATGGACAGCTATTACCGGCAGGCGATCACCGCGGCCGGCACCGGGTGCATGGCCGCGCTCGAAGCCGAACGGTGGATGGCGCACCATCACATCGAAGGGACCGCCGCGCCGGTGCTGGAGACCGCCGAGGCGCCATCCACGCTCGATACCCGGTTGAATCCGTGAACGCCCTGACTCCGGTCGTGGTCCCCATTCCCAATGGGCAGTTCCTGGAGAACTGCTACCTCGTGGCGGACCCGGTCCGGGGCGTGGCGGTCATGGTGGACCCGGGGGAGGAAGCGGGCCGGTTTCTCGCCGAACTGCGGCGGCGGGAATGGTCGCTCGAGGCGATCTGGCTGACCCACGCGCATCTCGATCATATCATGGGGATCGGGGCGGTGCGGGAGGCCTGCCCGGACGTGCCCATACACCTCCATCCGGCGGACCGCCCCCTCTACGACGGGCTGCCGGAGCAGGGGCGCTGGATGGGAATCCGGGCCGCGGCCCCGCCGCCGCCGGACCGCGACCTGGTCCCGGGCCAGGTGGTCGCGGTGGGGGACTTCGAGTTCGCCGTTCGCTTCGTGCCGGGCCATTCGCCCGGACACGTGGCGTTCGTGGGGCATGGCATGGTACTGGGTGGCGACGTGCTCTTCAACGGCTCCATCGGCCGGACCGACCTGCCCGGTGGCGACTTCGCCACCCTGATGCAGAGCATCCAGGCGGAATTCCTTTCGCTGCCCGATTCCACCATCGTGTACAGCGGGCACGGGCCGGAGACCACGATCGGCGTGGAGCGAGTGTCCAATCCCTTCCTGACCGGCGCGTACCGGCTTGGGTAGGGCGGACGGGACGGGCAAACAGTCGGGCGACAATAGTTCGGCTGGCCCGGGCGGAGCTCCTGGAAACGCCGGTCCGCCGGCCGGCCCCACCTGTAACCGATGCGGATTCGTGGTGATCTCCCGGGTGTGGGGCTGCAAGAATCCCTGCCCCAACTGCCACACCGTCTATCCCCTGGGCGACTGCTCGGATTGAGTCACACCCTTGCCGGTCCGCTCCGGCCCCAGGCCGAATTCGCCATCCTCGATATCACCAAGTTCTTTGGGGACACCACCGGAGGGATCCGGACCTATCTCCTGGAAAAGGCGGCGTATGTCCGGGCCCGTCCGCAGCTGCGCCACTCCGTCATCGTGCCGGCCCGGGAGAACGGCGTCCAGGAGGACGGCGGCACCCGCTGGTATCGGGTGGCGGGTCCCCGCATCCCGACCCAGGCGCCCTACCGCTTCCTGGTCAACCGTCCGGCCATCGCCCGCATTGTGGCCCGGGAACGTCCCCATGTCATCGAGGTAGGGAGTCCCTACCTGGTGCCATGGCTGGTCCGCCACGCGGCCGCTCCGCTCGGTATCCCCCTCGTCTGGTTCTATCACACCGATTTCCCCCGCATCCTTTCGCCCCGCCCGCCGGCGGACGGCTGGGTCCGCCGAACCGCCGGCCGGTTGGCTGAGCGGTATGTCGCGCGGTTGTCCCGGGTATTCGATGCCGCGGTGGGGGCCTCCGACGCCGCCGTGCGCCAGCTCGAGCGTGCCGGGTTCCGCCGGGTAGAAAAGATTCCCCTCGGCGTCTCGCTGGATCTGTTTAATCCCGGCCGGCGGACGGGCGCCGCGGAAACCCGCCGGCGCCACGGCCTCCCCAATGGACCGCTGGCGATCTACACCGGCCGGTTCGCGCGGGAGAAAGAACTGGGATTGGTGATTGATGCATGGCCTGAGGTGGAGCGTGCCACCGGTGCCACCCTCGTGCTGGTGGGCGATGGGCCCTCGCGGGCGTTCTTCCAGGATCGTTCCCGGGCGAGGCGCGTGGTCTGGCTACCCTATGAAACGGACCGGGAGCGGCTGGCCGACCTGGTCGCTTCGGCTGACATCTATCTCGCCCCGGGCCCGGCCGAAACCTTCGGCCTGAGCGCGCTGGAAGCATTGGCATCGGGCCTGCCGGTGGTCGCGTCGGACCAGGGGGCGGTGCGGGAACTGGTCGAGGCGTCCGGCGCCGGGGTGGTGAATCCGGAGCCTCGGGCCTCGGCCATGGCGGCCAGTATCATCCGGCTGCTCGGGCAGGACACCGCCGGGCTCGGCCAGCTGGGGCGCGCCTATGCCGAACAGCACCATGGATGGGACTCTGTCCTGGACCGGCTGTTCCATTTTTACCGGGATCTTCGCGACCGCCATGCTTGAGCCGGTCACGGCCCACCTCATCTGCATTGGCCTGGTCGCCGCCGATTACGGGGCGCGGAATCTCCGGATCCAGCTGCTGGCCCGGGGGGTGGGAGCCCGGCTGAGCACCGCCGACGCCATGGCGGTGAACGCGGTCGGGGACGCGGCCTGCGCGCTGACCCCTCTTCGGATTGCGGGAGAGCCGGCGCGGCTGGGCGTGATGTTCAAGAGCGGGGTGCCGGCCACCGGTGCCCTGGTCGCCATCACGCTCGAAGTGCTGGCCGCCTGGCCGGTGATCCTCGTGGCCGCCGGGCTGCTCGCCGCCGCCCACGCCGCCGCGTGGTGGTCGCAGGCGGGGCCCGGCCTGGCGGCGGCACTGCTCCAGGCCTGGCCCTGGGTGGCCGGCATTCTGCTGCTGATGGCGCTGGTATGGGTCTGGATTCGCCGCCGGATGCCCGCGGCGGCCACCCACCTCAACCGGCCCCTTCGCCGGATGCGGGTGCACTGGCGCCGGATGCCCTGGTCCGTCCTGCTGGCGACCACTCCGCTGACGCTGGTCAACCTGGCCACCCGGGTCGCGGTGCTCCCGGTGCTGGCCGCCACCCTTCCCGATCCGCCGGCACTAGGGCCCTTGCTGGTCGGCTCGTTCGCGCTGCTCTACAGCCAGCTCATACTCCCCACGCCTTCCGGCGCCGGCGCGGTGGAGCTGGGGTTCCTGAGCGGCGCGGCCGGCAACCTGGGCACCGGCGAAGGCGCGCTCCTCCTGGCCTGGCGGTTCTACACGACCGGGATCGGGATTCTGCTGGGCGTGGCCATTGGGCTGCACCGATTCGGCTGGCGCGCCTTACGAGGCTGGCTGCGTCCCCGGGCCGGCGGGGACTGACCGGGGCGGCGGGGCAATCCCCACCAGCATGACCGTGCGCTCGGTGACCTCGGAAACCCCGTGCGGCACCCCCGCCGGGGCCCATACCAGCATGCCTCCGTTTACCGCCCGGCTCTCGTCTCCAATCGTCACCGTCGCCCGGCCCACCAGCACGTAGTAGAACTTGTCGGCGCCGGCGTGCCGGTGGACGGCCTGGCCCTGACCCGGCTCGAAGCAATTGAGGCCCAGGAACAACTGGGCTCCGGTGAACAGGTCCGCCTTGGCGGAGCGGGCGGCATCGAACCGCGCCGCCGCCTCCGGCCGGATGTAGAAGTCGGTCATCTTTGCTCCCCTCGAGTGACTTTACTTTTCTCCGCGGTTCTCTAGCTTCCCGCTCTATGACGACACGAATCGAGAAAGACCCGCTCGGCGAAAAGCCGGTTCCCCAGGACGCCCTGTACGGTATCCAGACGCTCCGCGCCGCGGAGAATTTTCCCATTTCGGGACTCAAGCCCCTGCCGGCCTTCGTGGACGCCGTCGTCTGGATCAAGCGCTCGGCCGCGCTCACCCACAAGGAAACCGGGCGGCTGGAGCCCCGTCTGGCCGACGCGATCATCGCGGCGGCCGACGAAGTGCTCCAGGGACAATGGCGGGACCAGTTCATCGTGGACGTGTACCAGGCCGGCGCCGGGACCAGCCATAACATGAACGTGAACGAGGTCCTCGCCAACCGGGCCAACGAAATGCTGGGGTCGTCCCGCGGGACGTACGCGCCGGTACATCCCAACGATCATGTCAACATGGCGCAGAGCACCAACGACGTGATCCCCACCGCCATGCGGCTGGCCACCCTGTCCACGCTGCCGCTCCTGCTGGACGGTATGCGCGCGCTGGCCGAGGCGCTGGCGGACCGGGGCCGTGCCTTCGACCATATCGTCAAATCGGGCCGGACCCACCTGCAGGATGCCACGCCGATCCGGCTGGGGCAGGAGTTCGCCGCCTACGCCCACACCGTCGAGCGGCACCGGCTGAAGCTGGCCGAAGCGGCCCGCTGGCTCCGGGACCTCGGCATCGGGGGTACCGCGGTGGGCACCGGACTCAACGCCGAAGAACGCTATCCCGAGCTGATGGTGCGGTACCTGCGGGAGATCAGCGGGCTGGACCTGGCCGTCGGCCAGGACCGGATCCAGCTGATGCAGTCCATGGGGGACATCGCCGGCTTCAGCGGGGCCTTTCGGGCCTACGTGCTGGACCTCAACAAGATTGCCAATGACATCCGGCTGCTCGCCTCGGGGCCCCGGACCGGCCTGGCCGAGATCACCCTTCCGGCGGTCCAGCCGGGGTCCAGCATCATGCCCGGCAAGGTGAATCCCTCCATCGCCGAGATGGTGAACCAGGTCTGCTACCAGGCCCTGGGGCTCGACCTCACGGTGGCGACCGCCGCGGAGGCCGGCCAGCTGGAACTCAACGTGATGATGCCGGTGATCACCCATAATATCGTGTTCGGCCTGATCATCGTGGGCAATGCGAGCCGGGTGTTCGCCGAGAAATCGGTGCGGGGCATCGAAGCGGACGAAAAGCAGGCCACCTACTGGCTGGAGCGGAGTCCTGCCCTGGTTACCGCGCTGGCGCCCAAGCTGGGGTACGCCGAATCGGCCAAGCTCGCCAAGGAAGCCATCGCCAGCGGACTCACGGTCAAGGAACTGGTGACGAAAAAAGGCCTGCTCAAGGGCCAGGAGCTGGAGGACGTGCTCGACTTGCGGGCCATGACGGAGCTGGGCATTCCGGGAGGCAAGGCGCTGCCCGGGGGCGGATGACCGGTGGACGCCGACCGCTCCCTTCCTGAACTCTCCTCCGATGAGCTGATCCGCTACTCCCGGCACCTCATCCTGCCGGGCATTGGCCCCGAGGGCCAGCGGCGCCTCAAGGCCGCCCGGGTGCTGGTGGTGGGGGCTGGAGGGTTGGGCTCCCCCTCCGCGATGTACCTGGCCGCCGCCGGGGTGGGCACTCTCGGGCTGGTTGATTTCGACAAGGTGGACCTGTCTAACCTGCAGCGCCAGATCATCCACAGTACCAGCGCGGTGGGGCGCCCCAAGCTCGAATCGGCGGCGGCGCGAATCAGGGAGATCAATCCCCACGTGGCCGTGCGGCCGTTCGCGGCCCGGCTCACCTCGGAGAACGCCCTCGAGATTCTGGATGAGTTCGATATCATCCTCGACGGCACCGACAACTTCCCCACCCGCTATCTCATCAACGACGCCTGTGTCCTGCTGGGCAAGCCGTACGTGTACGGGAGCGTCTTCCAGTTCGACGGGCAGGTTTCGCTCTTCTCCGCGCGGGAAGGGCCCTGTTACCGGTGTCTCTTCGCCGAGCCGCCGCCCCCGGGCCTGGTGCCGGGCTGCGCGGAGGGTGGGGTGATGGGCGTCCTGCCGGGCATCATCGGCAGCATGCAGGCCCTGGAGGCGATCAAGTGGATCACCGGGGCGGGGGAGACTCTCCTCGGCCGCCTGCTGGTGTTCGATGCGCTCGCCATGCGGACCCGGGAGATTCGGCTCCGGAAGGATCCGGCCTGTCCCGCCTGCGGCGCGACCCCCACCATCAGCGAGTTGATCGATTACGAAGCGTTCTGCGGGATATCGGCGGCGGTTCCCGACGGGCTGGAACTGGGGCCCCTCGAGCTGAAGCGGGCTTTGGACCAGGGCGAACCGATCCAGTTGATCGACGTGCGGGAGCCCTACGAGCACGAGATTGCCCGGATCGATGGCGCGCGCCTGGTTCCCCTGGGCGCGCTGGGATCCCGGCTGAACGAACTGGATCCCGGGCATCCGGTGGTGGCCTACTGTCATCACGGGGCCCGGTCGCTCCAGGCCGTGGAGATGCTGCGGGCGGCCGGGTTTGCCGGTTCCCGGAGCCTGGCCGGGGGTATTGACGCCTGGGCCCGGGAAGTCAGTCCCGGCATGCCCAGGTATTGAACGCTATTGGCGGGTGGCCGTGAAGGTGCCGCTGAGGTTCTCCCAGACGTAGCTGCCGGTAATCGACCCGTCGCCATCTGCGACGACGCCGGTCAGCCGCTGGGGCGGCGCGTTACTGAATTGCAGGGAAAAATTCCTCCCGCTGACTTGCCATCCCAGGATGGGGCCTGCGGGTTCGGTCGGGTCATTGGGATTATTGGGGCAATCCAGGACATAGGCGCCGTGGGTGCCGATGGGCGCGCCGGAGGGCGATTCGCTGAGGATGACCGAGATCTGGCTCAGGCTGCACGTATTCGTGGCGGAAAAAGTCAGGATCCAGCTGCCGGTCACATTGGCGTCACGGGGGCCGCCCGGATCAGAACCGCCGCAGGCGAGGGTGAGCAGCAGGACCAATCTCAATGCACGTGTCATTCGGACCACCAGGTGGAGGATTTCCAGAGTATTGTCCGCGCATTCGGGTTTCGCCAGCCCCCGGCGGACCGGCCGTCGGAACTGCCACCTTGTATCGGGTGTTCCCCCCGAATAGTTTTGCGCTCCCGCCGAAGTGGTGGAATTGGTAGACGCGCTGCGTTCAGGGCGCAGTGGGCGCAAGCCCGTGGGGGTTCGAGTCCCCCCTTCGGCACTTCAGATCGTGAGCAGTGAGCAGTGCGACGCGAACGGGGCTTGGATGGCGGGATCGGCCGGGGCAGTCCGGCCAATCTTCTCTCCGGCCCCGCTTGCTGCGTACTGCTCACTGCTTACTTTTTATTAACTTCTTTTCTATCTTGCAGTTACAATGGCGAAGCCGGCTGAGCCCGGGGAGGGCAAACGCTCCATCGCCCGGAACCCCCGGGCAACCTACGACTACCATATCCTGGAAACGTGGGAAGCCGGGGTCGTGCTCACCGGTACCGAGGTCAAGTCGCTCAGAAACGGCAAGGCGTCTATCAAGGAAGCCTTTGCGCGTCTCCGCAACGGGGAGGTGTTCCTGGAAGGGATGAATGTCACCCCCTACGAACAGGGCAACCGCTACAACCACAACCCGGTGCGCTCCCGGAAGCTGTTGCTGCACCGCAAGGAAATCGAGCGCATGATCGGCGCGGTGGAGCAGAAAGGGCTCTCGCTGATTCCGCTGGAAGTGTACTTCAAGGACGGCAAGGCGAAGGTGGCCCTGGCGCTGGGGCGCGGCAAGAAGGAGCACGACCGTCGCGAGGATATCAAGCGCCGGATCGCCGATCGCGAGGTTGCCCGGGCCATCCGGGGGCGGGGAGTTCGATGATCATCAGTTTGCTGGGCGTTCTGCTTTTCGGGGGGCCGGAACCCCCGCCGACGACCCTCACCGTCATGACGCCCCGGGGGGAATCGCGGATCGCGGTGCGCTATGACCGGGGCGGCGCCCCGGTGCTCTCCGCCGCCCAACTGGCGCAGGCGCTCACGGGGTCGTTTTCGCTGGCCCGTCCCTGGGCCGATGTCACGTTCGCGCGGCAGGCCTTCCGCTTTCTTCTCGACGCTCCGTACTATGTGTATCAGGGCCAGGTGAAGCCGCTCGCCGGCCCCGCCTCGGTGCTGCGTGACACGCTCTACCTCCCGTTCCAGTTTGTCGTCGAGGTGCTGCCCCAGGTCTTTTCGGAGCGCTACCGGTACGATGCGGTCGGCTCCCGGCTGGTCGAGACCGGCCCGCGCACGGCCGCGGCCCCGCCGGCGGGCCGGCTGCCCAGCGGGCTCAACCGGGGGCACGTGGTTACGGTGGACGCGGGCCACGGCGGCACCGATCCCGGCAACCCGGGACTCTACTTTCCCCGCGGCGTCCAGGAAAAGCACGTCACCCTGCAGGTGAGCCAGTTGCTCCGCGCCGAGCTGCAGAAACGGGGGATCCAGGTCCGGATGACCCGGACGACCGACACCCTCATCGCGCTGCGGGACCGGCCCCGCTACTGCACCGAAGAGTGCGAGCTGTTCGTGAGCATCCATGTCAATTCGCTGGCCCGGCGCCGGGGGTACACCGAGCGGCGCGGGTTCGAGACCTATATCATCGGCGAGGCCCGCACCGAGGAGGCCGAGCGGGTGGCCCGGATGGAGAACGACGCCATCCGGTTCGAAACCAACGCGGCCCAGGATGCCGCGCCCCAGGGGCTCGACTTCATCCTGCGGGACCTGCAATTGAATGAGCACCTGCGGGAGTCGGCCCGCGCCGCCGAACTGATCCAGGAACACCTCGACCCGGTGCACACCGGCGACAACCGCGGTGTCAAAGGGGGCCCCTACCACGTGCTCAACGCGGCCCGCCGCCCCGCGGTGCTGGTGGAACTGGGGTACAGCACCAACCCCGAGGACGCCCGGCTGATGACCCGGCGCTCCAGCCAGGAGGCCCTGGCCGCGGCGATCGCCGACGCCGTGGTGGCATACCTGCTCGAGTACGAACGAAAGACGGGACGGCCATGAGGCGGCTGGCGCTCCTGGCGCTCCTGGCGCTCCTGCCCGGATGCGCCTATTACAACGGGATGTACAACGCCAACCGGCTGGCCCGCGCGGCGGAGAAGGCCGAACGGGAGGGCCGCACCTTCGACGCCAACAGCCTCTGGGGGCAGGTCGGGGTCAAGGCGGACACGGTGCTGGCCCGCCACGGCGGCAGCAAGTGGGCCGACAATGCCATGCTGCTACGGGGAAAATCCTACCAGCGCCTGGGGGACTGCACCAGCGCGGTGACCGTGCTCCGCGAGCTGCTCGCCGCATCGCCCGACAGCGCCCTGGTCGAGGAGGGGGCCTTCCTGCTGGGCCGCTGCTACCAGGCCATGGGCAACGTCGAGGATGCCAGCAATGCGTTCCAGCGGCTGGTCAACAGCGCCGACCCGGCACGCCGCAAGGAGGCGCTCTACCAGTATGGCCGTTCGCTCCGGCTGGGTGGCCGCTACGACGAAGCGCTGGAGTTCCTGGACCGGAGTGACGACGGCCGTGGCGCCGGGGAGCGAATGGCCGCGCTGGCCGGGGTGGGCCGGCTGGACCAGGCGCTTGCGATCGCCGACTCCCTGGTCATCGCCCAGGACACGACCGCGCCATGGGATTCCACTCTCTCCCTGGTGGGCCGGCACGACCTGGCCCGGGCGAGCACGCTGACCGACCGGCTGGTCGACATGCCGGCCGCGCCGCCGGATCGCCGCGCGGCCTGGCTCTTCGCCGACGGCGAACGCCTGCTCCCCCAGGACTCGGTGCGGGGCCGTGCGCGGGTGGTCCAGTCGCTGGCGGCTGCCCCGGAGGGGGCCGTGGCTCCCTATGCCCGCCTGTTCTTCGTTCGGGAGCGGATGAAGGCGGTGACCACCGTGGACTCGCTCCGCGTCGTGCGCGCCGACCTGGACGACATGATCCAGATCAGCGGGCCCACCGGCCTTCAGCTGGGCCGCTACATGCGGGTCGGGAACCTGGTGATTGACGCGGTGGACGCGGTCGCCGCAGGCGCGGCCGCCCCCGACCTGGGGCTGTTCCTCGCCGCGGAACTGGCCCGGGACTCCCTCGACATGCCCCGGTTCTCGAGCGCCCTGTTTACCCGGGTCGTGCGCGATTACGCCGGCTCGCCCTATGCACCCAAGGCCTGGCTGGCGCTGGGCGCCACCGAGGACTTCCCCGCCGACTCCGCCACCGCGGTGCTGGTGGCCCGGTATTCTGACAGTCCGTATTATCTCGCCGCCCGGGGCGAGGCCGCGCCCGGCTTTGCCGCCCTCGAAGACTCGCTCAACCAGTTCGCCAATGCCATGCGCCGGGCGGCGCGACCCTTTAATCCCAACATCCGCCGGCCAGCGACCTCCACCCCTACCACCCGGCTGCCCGATTGATCCCGCCGCCGTCCGAGATGGCCCGGGTGGTCTTCGGCGCGCACTTCCAGAATCCGGTCCTTCTCGCCGCCGGCACCGCGGGATTCGGCCGCGAACTCGTCGGGGTCATGGACCTTGAGGCCCTGGGCGGGCTGGTCACCAAGGCGGTGTCCCGCGATGCCCGCCCGGGGAACGCGGCGCCCCGGGTGGCGGAGTTTCCGGGGGGCATGCTCAACGCGATCGGTCTGGCCAACCCCGGACTCGACCACGTGCTCGCGGACGAACTGCCCTGGCTGGCGGCCCGGCTCACCCGGGCCCGGGTGCTCGTCAACGTGGTGGGATTCACCGAGGACGAATACGTCCAGGTGGTCCAGGGGCTGGAGGCGGCCCCCGGAATCACCGCGCTGGAACTGAACCTCTCCTGCCCCAATACCTCCCGTGGGGGCATCGAGTTCGGCGCCGACGGCCCGTCGGTCAGCCGGATCATCGAGCGGTGCCGGGCCGTCACCAGCCGCCCGATCATCGCCAAGCTCTCGCCCGCGCTGCCGGATATCGCCGGCATGGCCCTCGTCGCGCGGGACGCGGGTGCCGACGGGGTATCCCTGGTGAATACCATACCCGGCTTTCTCTATGACGAGGAAGGCGCTCCGCGGCTGGGAAACGGCAACGGCGGGGTGAGCGGTCCCGCCCTCCTGCCGGTAGGGCTGCTCGCCACCCGGCGGGTCCGGGAGAAAGCGCCGGGTTTCCCCATCATCGGGGTCGGCGGAGTACGCACCGCCGGAGACGTCCGCCAGTACCTCGAGGCGGGAGCCTCGCTCGTCGCTATCGGGACGGCGGCGCTGGCCGATCCCCGGCTCCCGGAACGGGTGGTTCGCGAGCTGGCCCATGGCTGAAGTCGTCCTCGCCCTGGACCTGGCCAGCGCCGATGCCGCCCGGCGGCTGCTGGACCGGCTGCCGGCGCTCCGGTGGGTCAAGGTGGGGAGTATCCTGATGACCCGCGAAGGCGCTCCGCTGATCCACGAACTGCGGCGCCGGGCACTCGATGTCTTTCTCGATCTCAAGTGGCATGATATTCCCAATACCGTCGCGGGCGCGGTGGAGGCTGCCCTCGACCTGGGCGTCGCCATGGCCACGGTCCACACCCTGGGCGGGGTGCGAATGATGGAAGCGGCGGCCCGGGCCGCAGATGGACGAGTCCGGCTCGTGGGGGTGACAGTGCTGACCTCTCATGACGACACCGGCTACGGCGAGGCGGTCGGGAGGGCCGGGATAGGGACGGGGATCGAGGCGCTCCGGCTGGCCCGGCTGGCCCGTTCGGCAGGGCTCGACGGGGTGGTCTGTTCGGCGCACGAAGTGGCGGAGGTCCGCCATGCGCTGGGGCCCGAAGCGCTGGTGGTGGTACCCGGTATTCGCCGGGCGGAGGACCAGGCGGGAGACCAGCGCCGGGTCGCCACCCCGGAAGCGGCGGTCGCGGCCGGGGCCACTCACCTGGTAGTGGGCCGCCCGGTGACCGAATCCAGAGTTCCCGAGGAAGCGTTGCGCGCCATGATGACGGTGACAGAATGAGATGGACGCTGGCCGTGCTGGCCCTGGCCCTGCCGGGGATGGCGCTGGCCCAGGAAGACCGGGTTCCGCTCCAGGTGGTCGCCGAAGAGACCCGGGGGTTCTGGCAGCGGCAGGACGCCGCCGGTATCGTGGCCCGGAGCTCCCAGCTGGTAATCCAGTTGCCCGGTGCGGATCCCTCCGCGCCGGTCGAGCGCCGGCAGGCCGCCAAGCTGCTGGCCGATTTCTTCGAGCGGTCGGAGGAGGTGGAAACGGTGCTCAGCGATGCCCAGGAACTGGAGAACGGCTGGGGGCTGGTCGAACTGCGCCGCCGCTACCGGGTCCGGGGCACCCAGGAGGTCCGCGACCAGCTGCTCCTGCTCGGCTATCGCCAGGCTGGGCGGAGCTGGGCACTGGTGGAACTCCGGGTGGGACGGTAGGGTAGGGCGACGCCTTCGGTTCCCCCTGTAATGCGCGGGTCATGCCTCAGATACTCATCATCGACGACGATCCCGATATCCGCCGCCTGCTCCGCGCCGCACTGGAAACGGGCGGCCACTCGGTGCTGGAGGCCGCCGACGGGGCAACCGGCGTCCGGGCCTGGCGGGCCAGCCGCCCCGACCTGGTCATCACCGACCTGCAGATGCCGGGGAAAGATGGGCTCGACACCCTCTTCGAACTGGTGAACCTGGACGCAGGCGTCAAGGTGATCGCGATGACCGGGGGGAACTGGCGGGAGGCGGTGGACCGGCTGCACGATGCCCGGCTCTTCGGGGCGCTGCGGACGGTGGCTAAACCCTTCACCTTAAGCGAGATGGTCCGGGTGGTCGGCGAGGTGCTGGCGGGGTAGCCGAGGGGCGCGAGGCTCAGCCCTATCCTGCGCGGTAACTTGGGGTTGCCCGGCACTCGGGGCCTGCCTATATTGGGCAGCTAGCCCTGAAACCGGTTCGAGGAGCTTTCGTGAAGGTACGTTCCAGCGTCAAGCCGATCTGCGAGCACTGCAAGGTGATCAAGCGCCAAGGCGTGATTCGCATTATCTGCAAGCGCAATCCCAAACACAAACAGCGGCAAGGCTAATGGCGCGAATTGCTGGCGTGGATCTGCCGCGCGAGAAGCGGGTCGAGATCGCGCTTACCTACATCTTTGGCATTGGCCGCCCGACCAGTGGCCGGATTCTCAGCGAAACCGGCGTCAGCCCCTCGGCCCGGGTGCGCGACCTTTCCGACGCCGAAGTGGCCCGGCTCCGGCAGTACATCGAACGGACCATCAAGGTCGAGGGCTCCCTCCGGACCGAAGTCGCCATGAACATCAAGCGGCTGATGGATATCGGCAGTTACCGTGGGATCCGGCACCGCCGGGGACTCCCGGTCCGCGGTCAGCGGACCCATACCAATGCGCGAACCAAGAAGGGTCCGCGCCGGGCCATCGCAGGTAAGAAGAAGGCGACCAAGAAGTAACCTATGACTGCACCGACCAAACCTACGGGCGCCAAGCGCTCCAAGAAGATCGTCGAGTCCGAGGGCGTTGCCCACATCTCGGCGACGTTCAATAACCTGCTGATCACCATCACCGATTCCAAGGGGAACACGGTGGCGTGGGGATCGGCGGGCAAAGCGGGGTTCAAGGGCTCCAAGAAGTCCACGCCCTTCGCCGCCACCGTGGCGGCCGAGAACTGCGCCCGCGAAGCCATGAACCTGGGTGTGCGCCGGGTTCACGTCCGGGTGCAGGGTCCCGGCAGCGGCCGCGAGTCCGCCATCCAGGCCATTGCGTCGGTCGGCATCCGGGTCGTTTCCATCCGGGACGTCACCCCGATTCCGCACAACGGTTGCCGCCCTCCCAAGAAGCGGAGGGTCTGAGCCATGTCACGCTATATCGGTCCCAGTTGCCGCCAGTGCCGCCGCGAAGGCGTCAAGTTGTACCTCAAGGGAGCCAAGTGCCTCACCGACAAGTGCCCGGTGGAGCGGCGGCCCTACCCCGCGGGCCAGCATGGCCAGTCGGGCGGGCGGAGCCGCAAGGCCTCGGAGTATTCCAAGCAGTTGCGTGAAAAGCAGAAGGTCAAGCGGATGTACGGGCTGTCCGAAGGCCAGTTCCGGAACCTCTTCGACACCGCGGCCAGCCTGCCCGGCGTCAAGGGCACCAACCTGCTGGTGGCGCTCGAGACCCGGCTGGACAACATCGTTTACCGCCTGGGCTTTGCGTCCAGTCGCAAGGATGCCCGCCAGTTCATCCGTCACGGCCATATCCAGGTCAACGGCGGCAAGGTGAACATCCCGTCGTTCAAGGTCCTGCCCGGCATGGAAGTGCGGGTGGCGGCGGACAGCCGGGAGATGGTGCGGGTCAAGCTGGCCCAGGAACTCCAGGCGCGGGGCGCCCCGGTTTCCTGGTTGAGCGTGGACAGCGACAAGGCGGTTGGCCGCCTCACCGAGCGCCCGACCCGGGACGCCATTCCCATCAACGCACAGGAACAGCTCATCGTCGAGCTGTACTCGAAGTGACCATGAGCATTGACCTTACTGGACTGGTCCGTCCCCATCTCGTCGAGATGACCAAGCGGGACGACAACCCGAACGTCGCCGAGTTCCGGCTGCAGCCGCTGGAGCGTGGCTTCGGCTACACGCTGGGCAACTCGATCCGGCGCCTGCTCCTCTCCTCGCTCCGAGGCACCGCGGTCTGGGGCTTCCGCCTCGACGGCGTGGTGCACGAGCACCAGACCGTGCCGGGCGTCCTCGAGGATATCCACCAGGTCATCCAGCGGCTCAAATCGCTGGCCCTGGTGCTGGCCGAAGAGACCGACGAGGCCATTCTCAAGATCAAGCGGGACACCGCTGGTCCGGTCTATGCCCGGGACCTCACGCCCCACGGCTCCGTCACCATCGTGAACCCGGACCACCTGCTGTTCACGCTGCAGGACGACCGGGAGATCAACGGTGAGTTGTACGTCGGCAAGGGGCGCGGGTATGTCGAGGCCGAACTCCACGTGGTGGACCGCTCGCTGCCGGTGGACCTGGTCCGCATTGACGCGATCTACAACCCGGTGCGCCGTGCCAACTTCGTGGTGGCCGAGACCCGGGTGGGTCAGCGCACCGACTACGACCGGCTGGTCGTGACCGTCGAGACCAACGGCACCATTACCCCGGAAGACGCGATCGCCTACGCGGCCGCGCTGGCCCAGGAGCACTTCCGCTACTTCGTCGAGTTCGGCAAGGTGCCCACCATGCGGCCCGACCGCGCGGTGGCCGGCGCCGCGGCCGGCTCCCAGCTGCGCGACCGGCTGGCCCGCCCGATCGACGACTTCGGGCTCTCGGTCCGATCGCTGAACTCGCTCAAGAATTCCAACATCCGGACCCTGGCTGACCTGGTCCAGTACCCGGAAGAAGACCTGCTCAAGGTCAAGAACGTCGGCGAGAAGGCGCTTTCCGAGATCGCCGAGCTGCTGCGCCGGGAAGACCTCAACTTCGGCATGGCGTTCGAGGACCTCGAGGGCGATGTTCGGATCACCAAGGCGGGCACTCCGCCGTCGGCCTCCACCGCGGCGGCCTCCGCTGACGACCTGGGAGACGAGGGCTAATGCGCCACAACGCCAAGGGGCGGCAACTCTCCCGCACCGCGACCCACCGGCGGGCCATGCTCAACAACATGGCGGCCAGCCTGTTCGCCCACGGTGGTGTCACCACCACCGAGGCCAAGGCCAAGGAACTGCGGCCCTTCGCCGAGAAGCTGATCACCATGGCGCGCCGGGGCGACCTGCATTCCCGCCGGCTGGTCGAGCGCAAGATCAAGGACCGGGAGATCACCCATAAGCTGTTTACCGAGATCGGGCCCCGGTTCGCCGCGCGGCCCGGCGGCTACACCCGGATTCTCAAGTTGGGTCACCGGGTGGGAGACGGTGCCGATGTCGCCAAGATCGAGCTGCTGCCGGAGTGACCGGACTGGGCAGGTGCAGAGCGGCAGGACATACGAAAGGGGACCTCGGGGTCCCCTTTTTTATGGTGGGTCGATGAAGGGCCGGGCGTGGCGCCTGACCACACCCTTACGCGGTGACGGCCTGCCGGGGGGCCTTGCGGGCCTTCTGGACCTTGTTCCCCTTGATGCACTGGGTGCAGACCCGCACCCGCTTCGGCTGGCCGTTGACCTCGACCCGGACGGTCTGGAGGTTGGGGTACCACCGGCGGTTGGTCCGGTTGTTGGCATGGCTTACGTTATGCCCGGTGATCGGTCCCTTGCCACAGACAGTGCAGATGCGCGCCATACGGGTCTCGTCCTTATGAAATGCCGTGCCAAGTCGTTATCGCAAACAGTCTTGAAAGTTAACTGCCGGATGCCAAGAACACAACTGGAGCGGGTGGCCCATGCCTAAGGCCCTGATCACGGGAATTACCGGCCAGGACGGTTCCTATCTGGCCGAGCTGCTGCTGGCCAAGGGGTATGAAGTCGTGGGGGTGGTCCGGCGGACCAGCCACCACAGCTACGAGCGGATCGAACCCATCCTGGACCGGATCCAGGTGGTCGCCGCCGACCTGCTGGACCAGCACTCGCTGACCGTGGTCATTGGGGACACCAGGCCGGACGAGGTGTACAATCTCGCGGCCCAATCCTACGTCCCGACCTCCTGGACCCAGCCGGTGCTGACCGGTGAGTTCACCGCCCTGGGTGTCACCCGTATTCTCGAGGCGATTCGTCTGGCGCACCCCAAGGCGCGATTCTACCAGGCCAGCTCCTCCGAGATGTTCGGCAAGGCAACGGAAACTCCGCAGCGGGAATCCACCCCGTTCTATCCCCGGTCCCCCTATGGCGTCGCCAAGGTGTACGGCCACTGGATCACGGTGAACTACCGCGAGTCGTACAACCTCTACGCGGTGAGCGGCATTCTCTTCAATCACGAGTCTCCGCGGCGGGGGGTCGAGTTCGTCACCCGCAAGGTTACCCAGGCGGTGGCCCGCATCAAGAAGGGCAAGGCGACGACCCTGAGCCTGGGCAACCTCGAGGCGCGGCGGGACTGGGGTTACGCGGGCGACTACGTGGAGGCCATGTGGCGGATGCTGCAGCAGCCGGAACCCCGCGACTACGTCATCGGTACCGGGGTGACGCACTCGGTGCGGGAACTGGTGGAAGTAGCGTTCGGCCATGCCGGGCTGGACTGGCAGAAACACGTGGTGATAGATCCGGCCTTTGTCCGGCCCGCCGAGGTGGACCTGCTGCTGGCGGATGCCTCCCTGGCGGAGAAGGAGCTGGGATGGAAGCCGGCGGTCGGGTTCGAAGGCCTGGTGAAGATGATGGTGGACGCGGACCTGGCGCTTCTGGAGGCCCGCCGGTGAACCGCCGCGCCCTGCGCGCTGCCCTATGAACCTGTTCGTTACCGGGGCGGACGGGTTTGCGGGGTCGCACCTGGTCAAGCTGCTGCTGGCGCAGGGGCACGCGGTTACGGGCACCCGCCTGGAGTCGCGGTCTGCCAGCCCGGTGCTCAGCGGGCCGGAGCACGACCGGGTCCGCTGGATTACGATGGACCTGGCCCGGGCCGATTCGGTGCGGGACGCGCTCCGGGAGGACTTCGACGCCGTAGTGCACCTCGCGGCGGTGGCCGGGTCCCGCGACGCCGGCGCCGACAAGGGCTATGCCTGGGCGGTGAACGCCGGCGGCACCGCCCGCCTCCTGGACGGTCTGGTGGCCCGGGGCAGCCGGGCCCGGGTGATCGTGGTCTCCAGTTCGATGGTCTATGGCGAGGGCGCCGGCCGGGCCCACCGGGAGACCGATCCGGTCAACCCGCTGTCGGCCTACGGCGCCACCAAGCTGGGCACCGAGATCTGCGCCCTGCAGTTTGCGCGGCAGCATGGCCTCGGCGTGATCATCGCGCGGCCGTGGCCCCACACCGGCCCGTACCAGCAGTCGGGCCGGCAGTTTCCCGACTGGCTGGCCCGCCTGCGGAAAGGCGAGACCCGGATGCCGTTCGGCGACCCCGGCGCGGTGCGGGACTACCTGGACGTGCGGGACGTGGCCCGCGCCTACCTGGCGCTGGCGGAGCGGGGCGCGCCGGGTGAGGTCTATAACATCGCCAGCGGGACCGGGCGCACGTTCACTGAATTATTCTCCAGTCTGAGCCGGGCCGCCGGTGTCGCCGCCGAGCTGGTGGCGAGCCCGGACCGGCGGCGCGGGTGGGATGAGCAATATTCCGTTGGGGATCCAGGCAAGCTGACCGGCGCGACCGGGTGGACCCCCGCCATCAATTTCGACCAGACCCTTCGCGACATGGTACATGCCCAAGCGCACTGACCTCTCGTCCATCCTGATCATCGGCTCCGGTCCCATCATCATCGGCCAGGGCGCGGAATTCGACTATTCGGGGACCCAGGCGGTGCGGGCGCTCAAGGAGGAGGGGTACCGGGTCATCCTGGTGAACTCGAATCCCGCCACCATCATGACCGATCCGGAACTGGCGGACCGCACCTATATCGAGCCGGTGACGCCGGAATGGGTCGCGAGGGTGATCGAGCGGGAGCGCCCCGACGCGCTGCTCCCCACCATGGGGGGCCAGACGGCGCTCAACGTCGCCATGGCGCTGGAGAAGGACGGAACCCTGGAAAAATACGGGGTCGAGTTGATCGGCGCCGACGCCCGGGCCATCATGATCGCCGAGGACCGGGAGGAGTTCAGCCGGGCGATGTACCGGCTCGGCCTGGCGACGCCGCAGGGCCGCACGGTGCACGATTTCGACGAGGCGCTCGCGGTGGTGGAGCGGACCGGGTACCCGGCCATCATCCGTCCCTCCTTTACGCTGGGCGGCACCGGCGGCGGCATCGCCTACAACCCGGAGGAGTTCGAGGAGCTGATCCACCGGGGGCTGGAACTCTCGCCGGTCGGCTCGGTGCTGGTGGAGCGGAGCGTGCTGGGCTGGAAGGAGTACGAGCTGGAGGTGATGCGGGACGGGGCGGACAACGTGGTGATCGTCTGCACCATCGAGAACCTGGACCCCATGGGGGTGCATACCGGCGACTCCATCACGGTGGCGCCGGCCATGACCCTTACCGACCGCGAGTACCAGCAGATGCGGGACGCGGCCATCCGGATCATCCGGGAAGTGGGAGTCGCGGCGGGCGGCTGCAACATCCAGTTCGCGGTGAACCCGGCGGACGGCGAGCAGCTGGTCATCGAGATGAACCCGCGGGTGAGCCGCTCCTCGGCGCTGGCCTCCAAGGCCACCGGGTTCGCGATCGCCCGGATCGGCACCAAGCTGGCCGTCGGCTACCGGCTCGACGAGCTGCCCAACGACATCACGAAGACTACCCCGGCCTCCTTCGAGCCGGTGCTGGACTACGTGGTGGTGAAGATCCCCCGGTTCGCCTTCGAGAAGTTCCCCGCCGCCAACCCGCGCCTCACCACCCAGATGAAGTCGGTGGGCGAAGTCATGGCGATCGGGCGGACGTTCAAGGAAGCGCTCCAGAAGGGGCTGCGCGGGCTGGAGATTGACCGACCTGGCTGGACCATCGGCCCGATGCTGCTTGATGACCGGCTCCCCGACGACGCGGTGGAGTCGCTCCGGGCCGGTCTTCGCACGCCCACGCCGGAACGGATCTTCCAGATCAAGCGGGCCCTTCTCGCCGGCCTGAGCGTGGAAGAGATCTACGAGCTGAGCGCGATTGACCCCTGGTTCCTGGGGCAGCTGGAGGAACTGGTGGAAGCGGAGGCGGCGTGGCGGACGGTGGCACCGGCGGACCGGCGGACCGCGCTCCGGGACATGAAGCGGCTCGGCTTCTCCGATCGCCAGCTGGCCGACCTGCAGGGGACCGCCGAAGCCGAGATTCGGAGGGAGCGACACGCCCTCGGCATCCGGCCGGCCTATAAGACGGTGGACACTTGCGCCGGCGAATTTCCTTCCTCGACGCCTTATCTCTACTCCTCCTACGACGAGGAGAACGAGGCGGTCACCAGCGAGCGGCCGACGGTGATGATCCTCGGCAGCGGGCCCAACCGGATCGGGCAGGGTGTCGAGTTTGACTACTGCTGCGTGCGGGCGGTCATGGGATTCCGGGAACTGGGCTACCGCACCGTGATGGTCAACTCCAACCCGGAGACCGTCTCCACCGACTACGACACCGCCGACACGCTCTACTTCGAACCGCTGACGCTGGAAGACGTGCTGGAGATTGCCGCGGTGGAGAAGCCGATCGGCGTGGTGGTCCAGCTGGGGGGGCAGACCCCGCTCAAGCTGGCGCGAGGCCTGGAGGAGGCCGGGGTGCCGATCATGGGCACCTCGCCGGACGCGATTGACCTGGCCGAGGACCGGGGCCGGTTCGAAGCGCTGGCCCGGGAACTGGGCGTGGCCCAGCCGCCCAGCGGTGCCGCCGAATCGCTGGCGGAAGCGCTCGCGGTGGGCGAACGGATCGGCTACCCGATCCTGGTGCGGCCGTCCTACGTGCTGGGGGGGCGGGGCATGCGGATCGTGTACGATGCCGCCTCCCTCACCGACTACTTCGCCAGCGCGGTGCGGGTGGCGCCGGGCCACCCGGTGCTGATCGACAGTTTCCTCGAGGACGCGTTCGAGGCCGACGTGGATGCCATCGCCGATGGCACCCAGTGCATCATCGGCGGCGTGATGCAGCACATCGAAGACGCGGGGATCCACTCGGGCGATTCCGCCTGTGTGCTGCCGCCCTACCTGATCACCGACGCCCAGGTGGACCAGATGCGGCAGTACACCCGGGACTTCGCGCTCCGGCTGGGTGTGGTGGGGCTCATCAACGTGCAGTACGCCATCAAGCACGACGTGGTGTACGTGCTGGAGGTGAACCCCCGGGGGTCCCGCACGGTGCCGTTCGTCTCCAAGACTACCGGCGTGCAGCTGGCCGGCCTCGCCGCGGCCGTCATGGCAGGCAAGACCCTGGAAGAACTGGGCCTGAGCGACGACGTGCTGCAGCCGTACGTCGCGGTCAAGGAAGCCGTCTTCCCCTTCAACAAGCTGCACGGGGTGGACCTGGTGCTGGGTCCCGAGATGCGGTCCACCGGCGAGGTCATGGGGATCGCGGACTCGTTCGGGATGGCCTTCGCCAAGGCGCAGATCAGCGCGGACGGGTCGCTTCCGCTGGAAGGGGCCATCTTCGTGACCGTGAACGACCACGACAAGCCCTCGGTCACGCCGATCGCGCGGCGCTTTCACGAGATGGGTTTCAAGGTGTACGCCACCGCGGGCACCGCGCGCCACCTGCGGGCCCGCGGGGTCCCGGCGGAAACGGTGCTCAAGGTGTACGAGGGAAGGCCCAACGCGATCGACCTGATGCTCTCGGGCCGGATTCACCTGCTGATCAACACCCCGCTGGGCAAGCTGACCCAGCAGGACGACTATGCCATCCGCCGGTCCGCGTTGCAGCAGCGGGTGCCCTACACCACCACCCTGTCGGCCGCCTCGGCGGCGTCGGACGCGATCATCGCGCTCCGCAGCCGGGAGCGGACCGTGACCTCGCTCCAGGAGTGGCACGCGCTGGCGCGTGACTATGCGCGGGAACCGGCCGGGTGAGCGCCCGCGACCCCCGGTTCATCGAACTGCTGGCATCGCGAGTCCGGGGCATGGTCAAGGCGGAGGAGCCCCTGGCCCGGTACAGCACGTGGCGGATCGGCGGGCCGGCGACCATGCTGTTCCCCCAGACCCAGGACGACGTCCTCGCGGCCCTCCGCCTGGCCGCGGACGCGGGAGTCTCCTGGTTCGCGCTGGGCCTGGGTTCCAACATCCTGCTGCCGGACGAAGGGCTGGACGCGCTGGTCATCCGGGTGGGCAAGGGTCTCGATGGCATTCGGAGCGACGGGTCTCGCTGGTGGATCGGCGCCGGGTTGCCGGCGCCCCTGGCCGCCCGGAAGACCGCCGAGGCGGGGTGGGGCGGCCTGCACAAGATGGTCGGGGTACCCGGGAGCGTCGGCGGGGGCGTGTACATGAATGCCGGGTGCCATGGGGCGGAGTGGTCGGACGTGATCACCCGGGTGACGGTGGCCGACGCGGCGGGGTCGGTCACGGTGCGGGAGCGGTCCGCCATTCCGTTTCAGTACCGGTGGAGCGGGCTGGAGCGCGCGGTGGTGCTGGAGGTAGAGGTCGAGCTTCGGCCCGAGGAGAGCCACCGGCTCACCGACGAGGTGGCCGAGTTGTTCCGCTGGCGGCAGGAAGGCACCCCGTTCAACCAGCCCTGCTGCGGCAGCACCTTCAAGAACCCGGGCGGCGTCTCCGGGGTGGTGGAGGGGGGGCCGAAGACGGCGGGCCAGCTGATCGAGGCAGCCGGGCTCAAGGGCCACCGGGTTGGCGGCATCCAGGTTTCGCCGATGCATGCCAACTATTTCGTGAACACCGGCGGGGGGAGCGCGGCGGAGGTACGGGCGCTGATCGCCCAGGCGCAGGCCGCGGTCCGGGAGCGCTTCGGGGTGGAACTGGAGACCGAGGTCAAGCTGGTGGGGCCGGATGGCCGGTACCAGGTGAGCGACTGATCCGCACCCGGCCCGCCGCGTCGCGAGCGGTGCCGCCGCGCGCTCCGCGGTGAGCCGACGGAGAAACCCAGGGAGCCAGGGACCAATGTCTGACTATTTCGTGCATGAAAGCAGTTACGTCGACGATGGCGCCGTCATCGGCCAGGGCAGCAAGGTCTGGCACTTCTCCCACGTGATGAGCGGGGCCGTGATCGGCGAACGCTGCAACCTGGGGCAGAACGTGGTGGTAATGCCGGGCACCCGGCTGGGGAACAACGTCAAGGTTCAGAACAATGTCTCGATCTACGAAGGGGTGGAGATCGAGGACGACGTCTTCTGCGGCCCCAGCTGCGTCTTCACCAACGTGATCAATCCGCGGAGCCATGTTTCCCGGAAATCGGAGTACCAGCGCACCCTGGTGCGGCAGGGGGCGTCAATCGGCGCCAACGCGACCATCGTGTGCGGATCCACCCTGGGGCGCTACGCATTCGTCGGGGCCGGCGCCGTGGTCAAAGGGGAGGTTCCCGACTTCGCCCTGATGGTCGGGGTGCCGGCCCGGCGGGTTGGCTGGATGTGCCAGTGTGGCATACGGTTACACCTCGAGGGCGGGAAGGCGGCATGTGGCGCCTGCGGGGCATCGTACGAAGAGAAAGACGGCCTGCTCCGGCTCGTTGATCTTCCCTCGAAGCAGGGCTAAGTTTAGCGGCTGTTTGGGCTTATAGCTCATCAGCAAGGTTGCTGGAACGCTCCGAGCGGAGCGAACGGTGGAGCGGAACGGCCATGCGCCCTCTGCCATGCGCCACATGCTCACATCAATTGAGGCCTCTGTTTTGAACGTCCCCCTGCTGGATCTTGTCGCGCAATATCAATCCATCAAGGATGATGTGCTCCCCGCCATGATGGCCGTAATCGAACGCCAGGGCTTTATCATGGGCGCCGAAGTCGGCCAGCTGGAGAGCGAGATCGCCGCCGTCTGCGAAGCGAAATACGGCATTGCCTGCGCCAGCGGCACCGATGCCATCCTGCTGCCGCTCAAGGCGCTCGATCTCGAGCCCGGGGACGAGATCATCGCGCCGGCGTTCACCTTCTTTGCCACGGCCGGGGCCATTCACAACGCGGGCGGTACGCCGGTGTTCGTGGACATGGACCCGCTGACCTTCAACGCCTCACCCGCCGCCATCGAGGCCGCGCTCACGCCGCGGACCCGGGGGATCGTGGTGGTGCACCTCTTCGGGCAGATGGCGGCGATGGAGCAGATCCTTCCCATCGCCCGCAAGCGCGGCATCGCGGTCATCGAGGACGGCGCCCAGGCGGTGGGAGCCCGGCGCAAGATCGACGGGGCGTGGAAGGTGGCCTGCGGCATGGGGACGGCCGGCACCCTGTCGTTTTTTCCCAGCAAGAACCTGGGCGCCTGGGGCGACGGCGGCATGATGATTACGCAGGACGAGGCCCTTGCCACCCGGCTCAAGCGGCTCCGGCTGCATGGCGGCGCGCGTGAGTATCACCACGACGAAGTGGGCACCAACAGCCGGCTGGATACCCTGCAGGCCGCCGTGCTCCGGGCCAAGCTGCCCTACCTGGCCGGCTGGAGCGCGGCCCGGCGGGAGCGGGCGGCCCGCTACACGGCAGCTTTCCACGGCCAGTCGGCGATCACGCCTCCCCATACCGACCCCGCCAACGAGCACATTTTCCACCAGTACACCATCCAGGTGCCCGACCGCGACAAGCTGGGCGCCCACCTCAAGGCCCGGGGTATCGGCAGCAAGGTGTACTACCCGGTGCCCCTGCACCTGCAGCCCTGCTTTGCCCACCTGGGTTACCAGCGCGGCGCGCTGCCTCACACCGAACAGGCGATGGACCGGGTCATTTCATTGCCCATTTATCCCGAGTTGAGCGACGCCCAACAGGACGCGGTGATCGGCGCGGTCAAGGAATTCTTCGCGTGAGCCGGCTGCGCATTGGGGTGATCGGAGCCGGGGCCTGGGGCAACAACCACGTCCGGACTATCTCGGGGATGGCCGAGGCGGAGCTGGCGGCCGTCTGCGACATGAACCCGGCCGTCCGGGAGCGTCTGGCCCGGCAGTACCCCGGCACCCTGGTGACCGATTCGGTGGAGGAGGTGTTGCGCCGGGTCGACGCCGTGATTGTGGCAACTCCCGCCAGGACCCACGTCGAGGTGGGGCTGCAGGCGGTCGAGGCTGGCCTTCCGACCCTGGTCGAGAAGCCTTTTGCACTCAACGTCCGGGACGCCGAACGGCTGGCCGACCTGGCCGAGCGGCGGGCGGTCCCCCTCCTGGTGGGGCACCTGCTGGAATACCACCCCGTGGTGGAGCGGCTGAAGGCCCTGATCGAGGATAAGTCACTGGGGGACCTGTATTACCTCTACGCCCAGCGGGTCAACCTGGGGCAGGTCCGGCCCGACGAGAACGCGCTCTGGAGCTTCGGGCCCCATGACGTCTCGGTGGCACTGTTCCTGCTCGGCGAGGCGCCTGTCACCGTCTCGGCCCAGGGGCGCTCGTACCTGCAGAAGGGCATTGAGGATATCGTCTTCCTCAACATGACCTTCCGGTCGGGGGTGATGGCCCACGTCCAGATGTCCTGGCTGGATCCCCACAAGGAGCGGCGGCTCACGGTGGTGGGCTCCCGGCAGATGGCGGTGTTCGACGACATGGCCAGCCGGGAGAAGCTGCGCATTTATGACAAGGGCGTGGACCGGCCGCCGGAGTACAAATCCTATGGCGAGAGCCTGAGCATCCGGGAAGGGGACATTTTCATCCCCCGGGTGCCGAACACCGAACCGTTGTCGGCCCAGTTACAACATTTCATCCGGGTGGCGCGCAAGGAGATCCTGCCTCGCGCCGACGCCCGGGATGGAGTGCGAACCGTGCGCGTGCTGGAAGCGGCGAGCCGCTCGCTGTCCCAGGGGGGCGCACCTATCTCGGTTGAAGGAGTGTAATGACGACTGCCGCGGAGTTGATCAAGAAGGCCGAAAAGCGGGAAACCCTGTTCGGCATCATCGGGCTGGGGTACGTGGGGTTGCCGCTGGCGGTCGAGCTGGCCAACGCCGGCTACCGGGTGCTGGGATATGACATCAGCCAGCGAGTGGTGGACAGCCTGAACCAGGGCAAGTCCCACATCAAGGACATCTCGGACGCCCAGCTGGGGAAGGTGGCCAAGGCCGGATTGTTCACCGCCACCACCGACCCGGATCGGCTGGGCGAGCCGGACGCGATTTCGATCTGCGTACCCACGCCGCTCTCCAAGTTCAAGGATCCCGACGTCAGCTACATCGTGGCGGCCACCGACGCGGTCAAGAAGACGCTGCGCAAGGGCCAGGCGATCATCCTGGAGAGCACCACGTACCCGGGCACTACACGGGAGATCATGCTGCCCGCTCTGGAGAGCACCGGGCTCAAGGTGGGCACCGACTTCTTCCTGGCGTTCAGCCCCGAGCGGGTGGACCCGGGGAATCCGAAGTTCCTGACCAAGAACACGCCCAAGGTGGTCGGCGGCATCACGCCGGCCTGTCTCGAGGTGGCGACGGCACTCTACCAGCCGGCCATTGATACCCTGGTCCCGGTCTCCACGACCGAGGCGGCGGAACTGGTCAAGCTGCTGGAGAACACCTTCCGCAGCGTGAACATCGGCCTGGTCAACGAAATGGCCATCGTCTGCGACAAGCTGGGTGTGGACGTCTGGGAGGTCATCGAGGCGGCGGCCACCAAGCCGTTCGGCTTCATGAAGTTCCTGCCGGGGCCGGGGCTGGGCGGGCATTGCATCCCGATCGATCCGCACTATCTCGCCTGGAAGATGCGCGGTCTCAACTACAAGACCCGGTTCATCGACCTGGCCGGGGAGCTCAACACCGAGATGCCGCTCTTCTGGGTGCGCAAGGTGGGCGACGCCCTCAACAGCAAGGGCAAGTCGGTGCGCGGCTCCGCCATCCTCGTCCTCGGCGTCGCCTACAAGAAAGACATCGACGACATCCGGGAAAGCCCGGCCCTGGACATCATCCGGCTGCTGGAGCAGCAGGGGGCCCGGGTGACCTATCACGATCCCCACGTGCCCAGCTTCAAGGAAGACGGGCACGAACTCAAGTCGGTGGCGTTCGGGCCGGAGCAGGTCGCCGCCGCGGACTGCGTCATGATCGTGACCGATCACACGTCCATCGATTACCGCATGGTTCGGGATCGGGCCCAGCTGGTGGTGGACACCCGGCACGCGCTGCCCCGGGCCGACTGACGTGAAGGTCGCCATCGTCGGCAGCGGGTACGTGGGGCTGGTCGCCGGGGCCTGCCTGGCGGAGACCGGCAACGACGTGATCTGCGCCGACGTGGACCAGGCCAAGATCGACCGGCTCCGGAACAACGATGTCCCCATTTACGAGCCGGGCCTGGAGCCCCTGATCGAGCGGAACCAGGCCGAGGGGCGGTTGTCCTTCAGCACCGACGTGGGCGCGGCGGTGGAGCGGTCCCGGGTAGTGTTTATCGCGGTGGGCACCCCGTCGGGCGAAGACGGGTCGGCCGACCTCAAGCACGTGCTCGCGGTGGCCCGGACCATCGGGCAGCACATGAACGACTCCAAGGTGGTGATCACCAAGTCCACCGTCCCGGTGGGCACCGCCGAAAAGGTGCGGGCGGCGATCCGGGCCGAAACCGACGTCCCGTTCCATGTCTGCAGCAACCCCGAGTTTCTCAAGGAAGGCGATGCCATCGACGATTTCATGAAACCGGACCGGGTGGTGGTCGGGGTCGATTCGCTCGAAGCGCGGGAAGTACTGGAGCAGCTGTACGCGCCGTTCATCCGGACCGGCAATCCAATCCTCTTCATGGATATCGCGTCGGCGGAGGTGACCAAGTATGCGGCCAACGCGATGCTGGCGACGCGGATCTCGTTCATGAACCAGGTCGCCGGTTTCTGCGAGCGGGTGGGCGCCGACGTGCAGGCGGTGCGGAAGGGCATCGGGACCGACCGCCGGATTGGCCCGGCCTTTCTCTTTCCGGGCCCCGGCTACGGCGGCAGCTGCTTTCCCAAGGACGTGAAGGCCCTGGTGCAAACCGCCCGGGAGCTGGGCATGGAGTTCGAGCTGCTGGAGGCGGTAGAGTCGGTCAACGCACGGCAGAAGCTGGTGCTGCTGGAGAAAGTGTACGAGAACCTGGGCCGCGACCTCTCCGGCCGGACCGTCGGGGTCTGGGGCCTGGCGTTCAAGGCGGAGACCGACGACATGCGGGAAAGCCCCTCGATTCCCCTGGTCCGCGGCCTGGTGGCGGCGGGGGCCCGGGTCCGGGCCCACGATCCCAAGGCGATGGACTCGGCCCGCGCCATCTTCGGCCGGCTGGACGGACTGACCTACGCCACCGATCCCTATGCCGCGGCCGACGGGGCCGACGCGCTGGTGGTGGTGACCGAGTGGCTGGTGTACCGCAACCCGGATTTTCAGCGGCTTCGGCAAACGCTGAAACGCCCGCTCCTGATTGACGGCCGCAACCTGTTCGACCCCGAGCGGCTCGGTGCCGACGGCTTCGAATACCACAGCATCGGAAGACGCCGACCATGAGAATTCTCATCACCGGCGCCGCCGGTTTCCTGGGTTCCCACCTGGCGGACCGGTTCCTGGCTGACGGCCACGACGTGGTCGGGGTGGACAACCTGGTGACCGGGTCCACCGACAACATCGCCCACCTGGCCGGGAATTCCCGGTTCCATTTCATTCAGCACGACGTCACCAACTTCATTTTCGTGGAGGGCGAGCTCCACGGCGTACTCCACTTCGCGTCGCCGGCCAGCCCGGTGGATTACCTGGAGCTGCCGATCCAGACGCTCAAGGTGGGGTCGCTGGGCTCCCACAAGGCGCTGGGGCTGGCCAAGGCGAAAGGCGCCCGTTTCCTGCTGGCGTCCACCTCCGAAGTGTACGGCGACCCCCAGGTGCATCCCCAGCCGGAGAGCTACTGGGGCCACGTGAACCCGGTGGGCCCCCGCGGCGTGTACGACGAGGCCAAGCGGTTCGCCGAGGCGATGACCATGGCCTACCACCGCACCCACGGCGTGGACACCCGGATCGTGCGGATCTTCAACACCTACGGCCCCCGGATGCGGGCCCGCGACGGCCGGGTCGTTTCGAACTTCGTGGTCCAGTCGCTTCGGGGCGAGCCGCTCACGATCTACGGCGACGGCTCCCAGACCCGCTCGTTCTGCTATGTCTCCGACCTGGTGGACGGCATCGTGCGGCTGTTCCACAGCAACTCGAACGAGCCGACCAATATCGGCAACCCCAACGAGTTTACGGTACTCCAGCTGGCGGAGAAGACCATCGCGCTGACCGGCTCCCGGTCGGTCATCGAGCGCCACCCGCTGCCGACCGACGACCCCAAGGTGCGCCGGCCCGACATCAGCCTGGCGCGCAAGACGCTGGGCTGGGAGCCCTCGGTGCAGCTGGACGAGGGACTCCGCAGAACCATCGAGTACTTCAAGGGACGCCTGACGACATGACTCACGTGCTGGTCACCGGTGCCGCCGGGTTCATCGGATCGCATCTCGCGGAAGCACTCACGGCACGGGGCGACACGGTGGTCGGGATCGATAACTTCGACCCCTTCTACCCTCGCGGTGAAAAAGAACGCAACCTCCGGAAAGTCCGGGAACATCCTTCCTTCAGTTTTCAGCTGCTCAACATCCTTGATGCCGATGGGATCGCCCGGCTGCTGACCCGGGACTCGGTGATCGTGCACCTGGCCGCCCGGCCCGGGGTGCGGCCCTCGCTGGCCGATCCGGCCGGGTATTCCCGGGTCAACGTGGAGGGAACCGCCTCCGTGCTCCGGGCCGCGCGGGACACCGGGGTGTCGCGGATCGTCTTCGGATCCTCCTCGTCGGTCTATGGCGACGACACGCCGGCGCCCTTCCGGGAAGACGCGACCGCGCTCAAGCCGCTTTCGCCCTACGCCGCCACCAAGCGGAGCGGCGAGCTGCTGCTGGAGTCCATGGCGCCGATCTATGGCTTTCGGGCGGCCGCGCTGCGATTTTTCACGGTGTACGGTCCCCGGCAGCGGCCCGACCTCGCGATCCACGCCTTTGCGCGGCGGATCCGGGCCGGCGAGACCATCACCCTCTTCGGGGACGGCTCCCAGTCCCGGGACTACACCTATTGCGACGATATCGTTGCCGGGATCATCGCCTCGGTGGACTGGACCGCCGAGGCCCCGGTGGGTCTCGAGATCTTCAACCTCGGCGGCAACGAGCCGGTGCCGCTCCGCACCATGGTCCAGATGCTGGGCCAGGCCCTGGGCACCGAGCCCAGGGTGAAGTGGGCGCCCATGCAACCGGGCGATGTGCAGCATACCTACGCCGACCTGACCAAGTCGGGCACCCTGCTGGGTTATCATCCCCGGACGACCTTCGCCGAAGGTCTCCGCCGGTTCGCCCTGTGGCTGGAGGATCCCGATGAGAGTCAGCGCTGACCACCAGATCAACCGGGCCCGGGAGCGGTTCGCGCTCCACGACTACTACGGCGCGATCCACCTGCTGGAGGAGCTTGCCACCTCGGGGCGGGTGTTCGCCGATGTCCTGCACCTGCTGGGCCTGAGCTACTCCCTGGTGGGGCAGGGGGACAAGGCGCTGGAGTTCTTTGACCGCGCGCTCGCGCTCAATCCGCGATACTTCGAGGCCCACGTACACCGGGGCATTGTGCTCAACGAGATGGGGCGCCGGGGCGAGGCGGAAGCGTCGTTCAAGCACGCCTCCACGGCGAACCCCGAGGCGGTGGACGGCCTGCCCTGGAACGTCGCCGCGCAGCTGGCCAACCAGCATGCCGAACTGGGCCAGATGTACGCCCAGGCCGGCGCGCTCAATGACGCCATCCGGGAATACCAGCGCGCCATCACCCTGGGGCCGACCTTCGCGGATCTCCGGTACCGGCTCGCCCGGCTGATGCTGGAAACCGGGCGCACCCTGGAGGCCCGGGATGAACTGGAGCGGGTGGTGCGCGAGCGTCCCCACTTCCTCGATGCCCAGGCCGCCCTGGGACTGGCCCGCTATCTCTCGGGCGATGCTCCCGGTGCGGAAGCGATCTGGACCGAGTGCCTCAACATCCGGCCGGAGAATCCCCGCGTCGAGGCGTACCTGTCGATGATGGAACGGAGCGGGTGAGCAAAGTGCAGAGTGCAGAGTGCAGAGTGCAGGGTGCAGCGCACAGCGTGGAAAGGGTGACCGGTCGGTGACTTGGATGAATCGTGGTGCCGGGATCGGCCGGAGGCGCTTCCCCGCCGCACTGTGCACTCTGTGCTCGGCACTTCTCCTCGGCTGCCCTTCCGCGGCCGCCGACCACGCCAGGCTGGGCGACCAGGCGGTGAGCGAGGGCGACTATGTTGTGGCGGTGGCGGAGTACCGGGCCGGAGTCCAGGCGTCGCCCCGGCCGGAGTTGCTGGCCAAACTGGGTAATGCGGCGATCCGGCTCAAGAACTACCGGGAGGCGGCTGAAGCGTACCGGAGGCTGGGCGAGACCGATCCCTCCCGGGTCGGCGAGGCGGCGACCGGGCTGGAGCGGGTGGCGCGGGGGGCGGCCGAGGCTGGCGACCACCTGGCCGGCCGGGAAGCGCTGCTCGGGCTTCGCGCCATCGCGCCGGACCGTCCCTCGGGCCGGCTCGCGGTAAGCCTGGCCTTGAGCGGCCGGCTCGGCGCCGGGGAAGCGCTGCCGCTGCTGCCCTACGCGCTGGCGGGGGCCCAGAGCGATGCGACGGTGGATTCGCTGCTCAAGCTGTACGGCCAGGCTCTCCGGGAAACCACCGCGTGTGAAGACGCCGTACGGATCTACCAGACGCTGGTGCGCCGGAGCGGATCCGCGGCCGGCGCCGAGGGACTGGCCGAGTGCGCGGTCCAGCTGGGGATGGACGCCGAAGCGCTCAACCAGCCGGAGATCGCGGAGCGCTGGTACCGGGATGCGCTGGCCGCCGACTCGCTGTCGGAACTGGGGCGGCGCGCCCTGTTCGGCCTGGCCCAGACGCGGCTCGGCCAGGGTGATACGCTGCAGGCCGCCCGGGCCTTTCGGACCGTCGTGGACCGGTGGGGCACCGCCGATTCGCTGGGACAGTCCGCGAGTCAGCGGCTCAACGCGCTGTCCGGCGGTCTGCCGCCGGCGGGCGATTCCACCATGAACCGGTAATGTGATGATGCGCAGGATTGTCGTAGTGCTGAGCCTGGCCCTCGGGGCCTGCGGCGGCGGGTCGGGGCCGGCGGCCGCGCCCGCCCCGGTGCAGTCGGCGTCGCCAGCGATGGTGGACTCGCTGTACAACGAGGCCATTACCCTGTTTCGCCACGGGAAGTGGGCCAAGGCCGGGACCCTCTTCGAGCGGATGCTGCTGGAAGCGCCCCCCGCCGACCCCCGGATGGTCCCGGCGCATTTCTACCTGGCGGAGACATTTTTTGCCGGCGGCGACCAGCTGCGGGCCGCCCGGGAATTTCGCTGGGTCTCCGATGAGCGGCCCACCGATTCGCTGGCTCCCGAAGCCCTGATGCGGGCCGGCGATGCCTACGCCGACCTGTGGCGGAAGCCGGAACTGGATCCGACCTACGGGCAGCAGGCCCTGGCGACCTACCAGGAAGTGCTTAGCCGGTTTCCCGCTTCGCGCATTATCCCGCGGGCCCGGGAGCGGGTCCAGTTCCTGGAGAACAAGTTCGCCGAGAAGAGCTTCAAGGCGGCCCTTTTTTATGTCCGCCTCAAGGCGTACGACTCCGCGATCCTCTACCTGCGGGATCTGCTGGCGACCTATCCCCGCGCCACGGTTGCTCCCCTGGCCCTGGTGCGGCTGGTCGAAGCCTACCGCGCCATCGGATACGCCGAGGAGGTGACCGAGACCTGTGGCTACTTCCGCACCAACCATCCCCGCGCGGCCGACCTGGACCGGGTGTGCCCGGCGGGGCCGGCGACGATCGAGCCGCCGGGAGCGTGATCGGTCTCCTCGGCGGTTCCTTCGACCCGGTCCATCACGGGCATCTCATCACCGCGCTCTCCCTCCTGGAACAGCTTCACCTTTCCGAAATCCGCCTGGTGGTTGCCCGGGAGCAGCCCCTCAAGCAGGGCCACCTTGCCAGTGCGGTACACCGGGCCCGGATGGTGGAGCTGGCGGTGGCGGGTGAGCCCGCCCTGGGGGTCGAGAACCTGGAGCTGGAGCGGGAAGGCCCCAGTTACACGGTCGACACCCTCCGCGCCCTTCACCTCCGCGAGCCGGGCACCCCGTGGGTGTTGCTGCTCGGTTCTGACGCGGCGCGCGATCTGGACCGCTGGAAGGAGGCGGAGGAGGTTGCCCGGCTGGCCCGGATCGTGGTGTTCGGCCGGGCCGGCGAGGCGGCCCCCGCCACCCCGCTCGTCGCCGCCACCGTTACCGTCCCCGCCATCGAAATCTCGGCCACCGGCATCCGGGAGCGGGTCCGGCGGGGTCTTTCCGTGGAATACCTGGTGCCCTCGGGGGTAGCGGCGTATATCCGGGAAAACAGGCTATATTTGTAGCCGGACTGCTTATCGCGTATCGCCTATCGCGGCCCCGGGTAAGGAGTTGCGATGCGTGATATGCGATCTGCTTTGTTGACCCCTCGCGAGGCTTATGCTCAAGAACGCAGTAACCAGGATCTTCGGGTCCCGTTTTGACCGGGAACGCAAGAAGCTCTGGCCGGTGGTGCAGCAGATCCACCAGGCCGAGGAACAGCTCAAGGGCCTCAGCGACGAGCAGGTCCAGGCCCAGACCACCAGGCTGCGGGCGATCATCGCGGAGCGCACCGGCGACGTCAGGTCCCGGATGGAGGAGGTGCGGGAGGCCAAGCACAGCTGTGCCGACCCGGTAGAACGGGACCGGCTGGAGTCGGAGTTTCACCGGATCGAAGCGGAGTACAAGAAGGCCCTGGCGGCGGCGCTGGACGAGATCCTTCCCGAGGCCTTTGCCACCGTCCGGGAGGCGTGCCGCCGGCTGGTGGGCAGCACGGTGATGGTGACCGGGCATGAGTTGACCTGGGACATGGTGCCCTACGACGTCCAGCTGTTCGGCGGCATCGTGCTGCACCGCGGCCGCATCGCCGAAATGGCCACCGGCGAGGGGAAGACGCTGGTGGCCACCCTGCCGCTGTACCTGAATGCCCTGACCGGCCGGGGCGCCCACCTGGTCACCGTCAACAACTACCTGGCCCGGCGCGACTCCCAGTGGATGGGCCACGTCTTCCGCTACCTCGGCCTCACGGTGGCCTGCCTGGACGACACCCAGCCGTCCTCGCTGGAGCGGCGGAACGCCTACCACAGCGACATCACCTACGGCACCAACAACGAGTTCGGCTTCGATTACCTGCGCGACAACATGGTCTTCACGCTGGACCACCGGGTGCAGCGGCCCCACGCCTACGCGATCATCGACGAGGTGGACTCGATCCTGATCGACGAGGCACGCACCCCGCTCATTATCTCCGGGCCGGTGGGCCACGCCGAAGACGACAAGTACGACCAGTTCAACCGCACCGTCCAGGAGCTGGTGCGGAAACAGAATACCGTGGTCAGCAACCTGCTGGGCGAAGCCGAAAAGCTGGTGGAGAATCCCAAGACCCAGCGGGACGCCGCCATCCTGCTGTACCAGGCCCGGCTGGGCAGCCCCAAGAACAAGAAGCTGGGCAAGATGCTGAACGAAACCGGCATCAAGCAGATGGTGCAGCGGGTAGAACTCGACGCCCTGGCCGACCGCAAGCTGCCCATGAAGCAGCAGCGGATGCGGGATGTCGAGGAGTCGCTCTATTTCGTGCTGGATGAAAAAGGCCACTCGGTCCACCTGACCGACCGGGGCGCGACCGCCATGGCCCCCGACGACCCGGCCATGTTCATCGTGCCAGACATCTCCCAGGAGATTCACGAACTGGAGCGGGACGAGGCGATGAGCCCGGCCGACCGGGTCACCCGGCGCCGGGAAATCGAAGCCGCCTATGCCGCCAAGAGCGAGAAACTCCACATCATCCACAAGCTGCTGCAGGCCCACGCCCTCTACGAGAAGGACGTGGACTACGTGGTGCAGGACGGCCAGGTCATGATCGTGGACGAGTTCACCGGCCGGCTCATGTCGGGCCGCCGGTGGAGCGACGGGCTGCACCAGGCCGTGGAAGCGAAGGAGCAGGTCCAGGTGAAGGGCGAGACCCAGACTCTCGCCACGATCACCATCCAGAATTATTTCCGGATGTATGACAAGCTGTCCGGCATGACCGGCACGGCGGAAACCGAGGAGACCGAGTTCTTCCAGATCTACGGCCTGGAAGTGTCGGTTATCCCCACCAACAAGCCGATCCGCCGCGACGACCGGCACGACATGATCTACAAGACCCGCCGGGAGAAGTACAACGCCATCGCGGACGAGGTCGAGCGGATGCACGGGCAGGGCCTGCCGGTGCTGATCGGCACGGTGACGGTGGACGTGTCGGAGACGCTGTCGCGGCAGCTCAAGCGGCGGGGGCTCAAGCACGAGGTGCTGAACGCCAAGTTCCACCAGCGGGAGGCCGAGATCGTGGCCGGCGCCGGCCAGAAGGGGGCCATCACCATCGCGACCAACATGGCCGGCCGGGGCACCGACATCAAGCTGGGTAAGGACCTCGATCTTTCGACCTCCGAGGCGGGGCTCCAGATCGTGGGCACCGAGCGGCACGAGTCGCGGCGGATCGACCGCCAGTTGCGGGGCCGGTCGGGCCGGCAGGGCGATCCCGGCGCGTCGATCTTCTTCCTCTCGCTGGAAGACGACCTGATGCGGCTGTTCGGCACCGACCGCATCGCCGGCTGGATGGACAAGGGCGGCGCCGAGGAGGGAGAGGTCATCACCCACCCGTGGCTGACCCGGGCCATCGAGCAGGCCCAGAAGCGGGTGGAGCTGCAGAACTTCCAGGCCCGGAAACGGCTGCTCGAGTACGACGACGTGATGAACCAGCAGCGCGAGGTGGTGTATTCGCTGCGGCTCTTCGCGCTGGAGCGTGGAGAGGAGCTCAAGGCCGAAGCCCGCCGGATGATCGAAGGCGCGGTGGAGCGGGCCATCGCCCTGTTCCTCCAGGACGACGAACGGCCGGAGGACTACGACCGCGCCGGGCTGGAGTCGGCCCTGCTGATGCAGTTCCTGATCAACGCCGGGGAAATTCTCGAGCCGGGCCGGACGCCCGACTACGACGCCATCGTGGCGGCCGGCAAGTCCGCGGGCGAAGCCGCCTTCCAGCGGAAGCTCGAATATCTCGGCGATTTCGGCCGGTCGATCAATGCCAAGGACGTCGAGAGCCAGGTGCTTTCGAATGTCATGCTGCAGGTCATCGACGAGAAGTGGAAAGATCATTTGTACGACCTGGACCAGCTGCGAAACGCCATCCAGTACCGGGCCTACGGGCAGAAGGACCCGCTGGTGGAGTACAAGCGGGAGGCGTTCGAGATGTTCGAGGATCTGATGCGGGATCTGCATACCACGTTCACCGAGCAGTTCCTCAAGATCCAGGTGACGGCCGAGGCGCCGCGCCGCCAGGCCCCGCCGCCGCCGCCTCCCGCACCCAAGGGCCCGGACGATCTGTTCGCGCCGAACCTGCCGAGGCGGCCGGCTCCGGCCACGGCAGTCGCCGGCGGGGCGGCCGGTTCCCTCGGCCCCGTCGGCCGGAGTGCCGCCACCGTGCCCGAGGTCGGGCGGAACGATCCGTGTCCCTGCGGCAGCGGAAAGAAATACAAGAAGTGCCACGGGGCGGGGTAGCCCCGGGATTCGTCGCGCTGCCGGCCGCCGTCGCCGGCCGCTACTCCCTGGACCGGGAGCTGGGCCGCGGCGGCAGGGGCGTAGTGTTCCTGGCGCGCGACGTCGCGCTGGACCGGCTGGTCGCCATCAAGCTGCTCCCCCCGCGCTCGCCGCCCGCCCCGGGTTGCGGGCCCGGTTCCTCCGCGAAGCCCGCACCGCCGCCCGGCTTTCCCATCCCCATATCGTTCCCATTCGTGCCGTCGAAGAACACCAGGACCTGGTGTTCTTCGTCATGGGCTACGTGGACGGCGAAACGGCGGAGGCCGGCTTCAGCGGACCGGGCCGCTGGGCGGACCGGAATCTCACAGGTTCGGATTCGTCCGCCCCATCTTGGCCCGCCCGATCGTGTTGGCGTCGGTGCCAAACCAGATCTCGCCGGTGGGCGGATGGTAATACATGTGGCGCACGGTGCCGCCGCCGCTGGGCAGCACGGGGGTGATGCTGAAGAACTTTTCCGCCTGGGGGTCGAACCCCACCAGCAGGTTGGGCTGGACCCCGGTTTCGACCATCCAGATCCGGCCTCCGGCATCGGAGGCCATGCCGTACGGCAGTGACCTCGCTCCCGACGGTGCAGCCCATTCGCGGACCGCTCCCGTGGCCGGGTCGAGGCGCCCGAGGTAGCCCCGGGTATAGTCGCCGTACCAGACCATGTCGTCCGGCGTGATCTGGATCCGGCGGTCCTGGGTGCGCTGGTGGGGCAGGGTGTATTCCCGGATCCGCATCGTGGCGGGGTCAATCATGCCGATCTTGTTGGTGCCGAACTCGTTGAACCAGGGGCGGTTCTTCGAGTCGATCTTGATGCCGTAGGGCCGGGCCCGTTCGGTGGGCACCCGGATGAGCTGGATCCGGCCGGTGGCGACGGTCAGTTTGCCGACGTAGTTGCTCTGCTGGGCGGTGAACCAGATATTGCCGTCCCGGTCGAACTCCAGGGTATGGGGGTCCCGGACCGCGCTGTCGGGCATAGGGTAACGGGCAATGGCGCCGGTCGCGGGGTCCAGGCGACCGATCATCCCGTTTCGGTTGCCGGCATACCAGACCTGGCCCCGTCCGTCCACGATCAGGTTGTGCGGGTGGGTCCCGGGGTCGATCTCGTAGCGCTTGAACCCGCCGGTGGCGGGATCGAGGTAGGCGACGTAGTTTCCCTGCTGACCCACGAACCAGACCTTGCCATCCGGTGCCACGTAGGGATCCCGCGGGCGGCTCCCTTCCCAGGGCACCTGCCATTCGGTGATTTGGGCGCGCTCTTCCTGGGCGGCGACCGCTCCGGGGATCAGCGCCGGGAACGCGGCGAGCAGGATCATTGCTTTCATGAAAGGATCTCCCGATTGAAGAGGGCCATCACCATACGGGTACCTCGGCGTCAGAGTGCCAGGCTCGACATGTCCGAATAATAGTCAGGTTTCCCTTCCCCTTGTCAGGAGCGTCTCATGCTGCGCCTTCGACACCCCGTTCGATTCAGTTCCTGGGCCTTGCCACTGGTCATTGGTCTGCTGGTCTCGCTGGGCGCCTGCAAGGAAAGCACCAGTTCGAGTTGCCAGCCGGGAGACTCCTCGTATCCGGAGTGCCTGGAGGAATAGCCGGCGATCGGGTTCGATTCCCGCCGCCCGGAAAGCACGAACGCAGCCCCGTTCGTGCTTTTTCTCGCTCCGGCTCCAGGCAGGAATTCAGCGCCGCCCGCGATTTTCTGGTGCCTCTCCCGCGGAAGCTTTCACCTACCTTGGGCGGATGCCACCGTTCGCATCCTGCCCCCCGGGGGACCGGCCCCGGGAACGTCTCTGGGCCCTCGGCTCCCAGGCCCTGACGGCCGGCGAACTCCTGGCGATCCTCCTCGGGACCGGGTCGGGCCGGCAATCGGCGCCGGAGGTCGCGGCGCACCTGCTCCACCTCTCCGACGGCTCCCTCCGCCGACTGGCCGCCCGGCCACCGGCCGAACTGAAGCAGTCTCCAGGGATTGGCCCGGCCAAGGCGGCCCGGCTCCTCGCCGCCTTTGAGCTCGCCAGCCGACTGAGCCAGGAGGCCCGTCCCCCGGTGCTGCGGATCCGGGAACCGGAGGACGTAGTCCGGCTGTTTTCGGCCCGGCTCCGGGACCTCCAAGTCGAGGAATTTCATCTGGTTGCGCTGGACAGCCAGAGCCAGGTCTTGCGGGATATCCTGATTACGCGAGGTTTATTGAACAGCTCCCTGGTGCACCCCCGCGAAGTCTTCCGCGCTGCCATCGCCGAAGCCGCCGCAGGTATTATTGTGGTACACAACCACCCGAGCGGGGACCCCACCCCCTCGGCGGAGGACCGGGCGGTGACCCGGCAGCTGGTCGAGGCGGGCCGGCTCCTCGACCTGCCGGTGTACGATCATGTGATCGTGGCCGGGGACCGGTTCGTGAGTTTTGCGTCAACGGGACTGCTGTGATTTCCGATTGCCGATCGACGATCGCCGACTGGGAGCTCGGGCCACCATGGATTTCAGCGCCGCCAGAATGCCACATGCCGTCGCTTCTGTGCCCGGGGTGCGGCCTGCTGCCCTCCGTTTGCCGCCCCCCGGGCGCCGGCTCCGCAAATGACCGCTATCGCGACCGAACTCGCCGTCGCGGCACCCGAGCTTTCGGCAGTGCTGGACAAACTGGGCGACCGCCTGGACCGGGACCTCATCGAGCGGGCCTGGCGATTCAGCGCGCTCGCCCACCGGGGGCAGAAGCGGCTGTCGGGGGAGGATTTCATCTCCCACAGCGTCGCGGTGGCGATGATCCTGGTGGACCAGCTGCTGGACTCCACGTCCATCGCCGCCGCCCTGCTGCACGACGTGGTCGAGGATTCCGACGTCCGCACCGAAGACATCGCCCGGGAGTTCGGGGCCGAGGTTGCCGCGATCGTGGACGGGCTCACCAAGATATCCCACCTGACCTTCCGTTCGTCGGCGGAGGAACAGGTCGAGAACTACCGCAAACTGCTGCTGTCCATCGCCAAGGACGCCCGGGTCATCATCATCAAGCTGGCCGACCGGCTGCACAACATGCGGACCCTGGAGCCGCTCTCCGAGGAAAAGCGGCGGCGGATCGCCACTGAGACCCGGGAGATCTATGCGCCGCTGGCCCACCGGTTCGGCATGGCGGAGGTCAAGGCGGAGCTGGAGGACCTGGCGCTCAAATTCCTGGAGCCGGAAGAATACGCGGGGCTGACCCAGCAGATCGTGGCCAAGCGGGCCGCCCGGGAGCAGTTGATCCTCCAGTTGCAGCAACCGCTGGCCCAGGAGCTCACGGAAGCGGGCATCCCCGATTTCGAGATCACCGGGCGGCCCAAGCACCTCTGGTCGATCTACCAGAAGATGCGGCGGCGCAACAAGCCCTTCGACGAGATCTACGACCTGATGGCGGTCCGGGTGCTGGTCAACTCGGTGCCCGAGTGCTACCACGTGCTGGGTATCATCCACCACAACTGGACCCCGGTACAGGAGCGGATCAAGGACTACATCGCCTCCCCCAAGTCCAACGGCTACCAGTCTCTGCACACGACGATCTTCGGGCCCCGGGGCCAACTCTTCGAGGTCCAGATCCGGACTCATGACATGCACCGCACCGCGGAGCACGGTATCGCGGCCCACTGGCTCTACAAGAGCGATGGCCGCCGGGACGAGCTGGACCAGCAACTCGGGTGGTTCCGCCAGTTGCTGGAGCTGCAGCAGGACACCCACAATCCCGAGGAGTTCCTCGAGTTCCTCAAGATCGACCTCTACCAGGACGAGATCTTCGTCTTTACGCCCCAGGGCGATGTCAAGCGGCTGCCCAAGGGGGCGACCCCCATCGACTTCGCCTTCATGGTGCATACCGAGATCGGCCTGCGCTGCCAGGGCGCCAAGATCAACGGCCGGATCGCCCCGCTGCACCGGGAACTCCGCAACGGCGACACCATCGAGATCCTGACCGGCGCCCAGGCGCGCCCCAGCCGGGACTGGCTCAGCCACGTGCACACGGCGCGCGCCCGCCACAAGATCAAGCAATGGATCCGGCACGAGGAAGAACAGATCAGTCTCTCGCTCGGGAAGGAGATTTTCACCCGCGAGATCAAGCGCCGCAGGCTGGATCCGCCGGATAACGCCCAGCTGCAGCGGGCGGCCGAGGCGCTCAACCTGCTCAGCGGGCAGGCGCTCGAGGTGGCCATGGGCCGGGGGGATCTCGCCATCGGGCAGGTGATGAAGGCGCTGTATCCCGATTTGCCGGGCGACCAGATCCAGGAGCCCAAGCCCAACGTGTTCGGCCGGGTGATGGACCGGATCCGGCTGGGGCGGGGCATCAAGATCCAGGGCGTGGACGGGCTGATGGTGCGCTACGCCCAGTGCTGCCAGCCGGTGCCGGGCGACCTGGTGGTGGGATACGTCACCCAGGGCCGGGGCATCTCGATCCACCGGGGCGATTGCCCGAACCTGCTGACGCTTTCCTCAGAGGGGCGCCGAGTCGAGATCGACTGGAAGGAGATGGAAGGCGAGTCGTTCGCGGTGCGGCTGGCGGTCCAGGCCGAAGACCGGCGCGGCCTCTACGCCGATATCATGGAGGCCATCAGCCAGACCGGCACCAATATCAAGGGTGCCGACCTGCACAGCAAGGATGGGTCGGTATTTGGCACGGTGTACGTCGAGGTGGACAACCTGCCTCACCTGGCCAAGGTGATGAAAGCGGTCCGCAAGGTCAAAAGCGTCACCGAGGTGGAGCGGCGGGAACCGGCCGGCGGCAGCTAGGCGGGGTGGACCCCGTTCGCCAGGTTATCGTTGGCCAGTTCCTCCTGCTCTTCCGCGGCGATCGCCCGCCAGGCGGGGAGCGCCCGCCCCACGTCCTCCCGCTCCTGGATTCGCTGGCCCAGCGATTCCATCCGAGCCGGCTCCCCGCCGGCCAACGCCGTCGCATCGTGGGCCAGCACGTTGGCGATGTGAACTGCCAGTCCCGGACCCAGCGGCTCCCGGACCAGCACGGTGGGATCATGGTGCAGCGCCACGGCCTCCACGATCTCGCCCGGCAGACCCCAGAGCCGCAGGAGTTCCGCCCCGGTCAGGGCGTGGCTGGGAAGATCCTGTTTCTGCTCGGTCGCCACTGACGTCCCTCCGGTTGTGTCCGCCAGCACCCGCCCGTACGGTTCCGGCAGGTGGGCGGCGTACACCAGCTTGCCGATATCGTGGAGCAGCCCGGCGGTGAAGGCGGCTTCCCGGTCCTGCCGGGTGTCCATCATCCGGGCCGCGATCCGCCCCACCAGCAGGCCGTGTTGTTTGTGCCCCGCCAGTGAAAACAGGGGACAATGGCGGCTGGCCGCGAAATGCCGGAAGCTTTCGATGGAGAGCACGATCGCCTTGAGGGCGTTGCTGCCGAGGTAGGCGACGGCGTCCTGGATGGACGTGACCCGGTGGGCCGGCCCGAAACAGGACGAGTTGGCCATCTGCAGGGCCTTGCTGGCCACGGCATCATCCCGCTCCACGATCTCGGCGAGGTCCCGGGTGCTGGCGGCCGGGTCGAGCAGGGTCGTGAGCAGGTCGCTGTACACGCTGGGCGCGGTGGGCAGTCCGGCGAGCTGGACCAGGACCTTCTGAATGCTGGCGGGCAACCGGGCCTGGACCTGTTCCATGCGGTCCAGGGCATCGCGCAGGTGGAGGACGCTGCAGGGCTTGGCCAGGTGAAGATGGATCAGCGGGACCAGCTGGCCGCCGATCTCGGGATCGGCGTGGCCGGAGAGGACAATCCTCCCCATCCGCGGATAGTGCAGCTTCACATGCTCGAGCAGGCCGACGCCGCTCATGCCCGGCATCTGGATATCGGTGATGATCACGTCGAACGGGGCGCGGTCCATCCTGGTGATCGCGCTGGCGGCGTCTTCCGCGGTCTCGACCTCGGCTACTCCGGGCGACAGCCGCAGGGCCCGCGCCAGGGCGCTGCGCACGGCGGCCTCATCATCGACCAGGAGGACCCGCATCAGGCACTCCGCGGCGACGGCAGGCGGGAACGGTCATCCATCGGAAGGCGGACCCGGAAGGTGGCGCCTTTTCCCGGTTCGCTCACGAAGTCCAGGGAGCCGCCGTGTTCCTCGACCACGATGGCCCGCGCGATGGCCAGTCCCTGGCCGGTGCCGGCGCCGGCCTGCTTGGTGGTGAAGAACGGGGTGAAGATGTTCGGTGCCACCTCGCGGGAAATCCCGGAGCCGGAGTCGGTGACCGTGAGGACTGCCCAGGGCCCCACGCAGGACGTGGTGATTTCGATGATGCCGGTCTGGCCGTCGCGGCCGGATTTTTCTTCGATGGCATCCGCCGCGTTAAGCAGCAGGTTGAGCGCCACCTGCTGGAGCAGCCCCGGCTGGCAGACCACGGGGGGTAAGGACGCCAGGTCGGTGCGAATCACCGCCACCGGGCGAATGCGGTTCGCCGCGAGCATGATGGCGCCTTCCACCAGCCGGTTCAGGTCGGCGGCGGACTTGGTGGTGGTGCCCGGATGGGCCAGGGTCTTCACGGCGTGGACGATCTCCCGGGCCCGGGCGACCCCTTCCAATGCCTCTTCAATCGCCAGCGAAATTTCCGCGCCCAGGTTCCGGGGCGCGATTCCGCCGCCGGGGCTGCCCGACTCCGGCAACCGGGCCAGATAGGGCTGCAGGCAGGCGTGGGCCTCCTGCAGGAACTGCAGGGTGTCGCCCAGGCTCTGGAGCGGGGTGCTCAGTTCATGGGCGATGCCGGCGGAGACCTGTCCCAGCGCCTCCAGCTTCTGCACCTGCCATCGCTCATGGTTGGACCGCACCGGCATGACTCGAGGACTCTCATGAAGGGTCCTCGACGAGTATCGGCCGGGGCGGGCGGTTCTTGACGACATGCGGTCAGCCGGCTTGCAATGGCCGCAGCGGGGCCATGCCAAAGGGGCCAGGCAGGGGGGCGGGGACCAGCCAGCGGCCCGGCTCCAGCGCCCGGCTCTTTTTCCGCCGGTAGAGGGCCTGGTCAGCCCTGTCCACCAGGCTGGCCACGTCGAGGTCGTCTCCTGCGGCGAGCTCGACCGATCCGATACTCAGGGTTACCGGGTAGGCGAGCCCGGCCGCCCCGCTGATCTCCTTCAGCTTGGTTTCGATCCGGCGGGTCAGGATCCGGGCCGACGCGTCCCGGGCGTCGTATCCGAAGGCCACGAATTCGTCGCCTCCGAACCGGGCCAGCAGGTCGGAATCCCGGAACGAGGTCCGCAGGGCCCGGGCCGCGAGGACCAGCGCCCGGTCCCCCTCGGTGTGGCCGTAACGGTCGTTGATGATCTTGAGACCGTCCATGTCGGCGCAAAGCAGGAGGCAACGCCGGCGATTCCGGCGCGCTACCCGCAACTGCGCTTCGGCGAGAGCATAGAACCCCCGGCGGTTATACAGGCCGGTGAGCGGGTCGGTGAGGGAGAGATCGCGGAGTGCGAGCACGTGCCGGTGCCGCTCCACGGCGCAGCGGATGGTGCGCAGCAGGTTGGGCGTGGTCAGCTGGTCCCGGTTCAGATAGTCCTGGGCCCCCCGACGGACGGCCTCGATGGCGAAGCTCTCATTCGCGGTGTCGGTCACCACGATCACCGGCACGTGGGGCGAGACGCCCAGCAATTCCACCAGGATCCGGATGTCCCGGTCGGAGACCGCATCGACCAGGAGCAGGTCGATTCCCGGCTGTTCCAGTCTCCGCTCCACCTCGGCCTTCCGCTCGACCGACTCGAAGACCACCTGGGTGCCCGAGGCCGACAGCATGTGGGCGAGGTAGGCCGCGTGCTGCTTCCGAGCCGACAGTCCGAGTACCATGAGTGGTTTATCGGGACCGGGGACAGCCGGAGCCTGCGCGGATCGCGAAGGTGAGGTAGCCATGGCTCGCGTAAGAGAGAGAAGGGAAACGGGTGTCGCGGAGGGAAAAGGCAGAAAGCGTGCCTCAGAGTTATCCTGAGTGCCCCGGTTGATTTAAACCAATTGCCGGTAACGGCTTATGTGATGGCCTCCAGTCGTTGGGTTGTTGGCGTTACCGGTCCACCGAGGGGAAGGATTTTCCGGTGAGGAGGAAGGATTGTCCGGTTCGGACTACTCGACGGCCGCCTTGGGCGGCTGGTTCTCCAGCAGTTCCGCGATCTTGGCCTTCAGGCTTTCGGCGGTGAAGGGCTTGATAAGGTAGCCATCGATGCCGGCCTCCATGGCGGCGAGGATGTCTTCTTTGACGTTCCGGCCGGTTGCCATCAGGATCCGGACGTTGGCGGTGTCGGGCCGGGCCCGGAGTTGCCGGGCCAGTTCCACGCCGCCCAGGGTCGGCATGTTCCAGTCGGTGATGACGAGGTCGAAACTCTGGTCCAGCTGCTCCAGGGCCAGCTTGCCGTCGGCGGCCTCGAGCACCTCGTGGCAGCCCAGCTCCTGCACCATGTTGGCCATGATACGGCGCATCGTAATGGAGTCGTCCACCACCAGGCACTTCATGGCGGGTCTAGCGGTCCAGTTCCGACAGGAGCCGCCGGCTGACCTCGTCCTGGACTTCGGGGCGGTCGTAATGGCCGCCGGCGATCTTCCGGGACAGCGCGCTCAACCGTTCGGGCGACAGGGTTCCGGCCGGGGGCAAATCCTCGCTCGATCGCTGGGCCAGCGCCTGGGCGGCCTCGGAGAGCTCGATCCCGTCGGACCCGGCCGCGCCGGTTTTCTCCCCGCTGGCCCCTTTCCCCGCCTCCGGGGCCTCGGAGGCCTGGGTGCGGGAGTACTGGGCCGGGTTGATCTTGCCTGAGGATGCCGGTTTGATGTCCATGTGTCACGCCCCGATTGATGTAGCCGGTAAGGACCGGGACCCTCGCGGGGAGGGTATCGTACAGAGCATCGGCCGCTCCCCGGGAAACTTTAGACTCCGGCCCGGACCGAGAGGCCGTCGGCCACCGAGCGGTTGATATTGATCAGGATCTGGAGCGCCGCCGGGTCGGGGTCGGCCAGGACCTCGTAGGTCCGGCGGTCCACGAAGCGGCAGAGGTTCAGGAGATTGGCGCGGACCTCCGCGGCCAGCTGGTGGTCGGGGCTGGCCAATTCGCACTGAAACACCGTCCACAGGCGCTGGTTGAACCGGAGGGCTCCGGCCAGGAGGTCGCCGCGGTTGGCCCCGTCCCATTGATTCCGGACCGCTTCCAGTTGCCGGGCACTCTTGTAGAGCGCGGCCGCTTCCAGGTCGCGCGTGGAGAAAGTGGCTTTGCCACCGGCCTCATAGGCCAGATGCGGACTACTGAACATTGGCTATCAACCCTCGTTCGTGGGCCAGCAGCATCCGGGCGGTCTTGAGGGCCCGGTAGAGATGGCCGGTGGTGAGCTGGAAATCGATCTTGTCCAGGACTTTCCGGCAGCTGGGTGCGGCGACTGCGAGTTCGGCGGCCAGCGCGGCATAGGTCAGCCGGTGGGTGTGGCGGTGTTCCGGGTCCACGTAGATCAGCTGGAGGGCCATGTAGACCCGCTGGGCCGGCGTCTGGACGTCGCCGGGTCCCAGGATATCCGACTGGCGGAGGACCGGAACCGTATTCTCGACGAACAGCTCCACCTTTGCGGAGCCGTTGCGCACCACGGCGCCGCTGATGACGACGCGCTCATTGGGTTTGAGTCTCAGGCGGAGGGCCATGGCGATCGGACCTGGAGTCGAAGGACACGGGGGCCGAAGCCCCGGGAGAACTCTGCGGCGAACTCGGAGCGGCCGGCGCGCCTTCGCGCCGGCCTTCCGATTCGACCGGCGTGCTTAGAAAAGCCGGAGCACGCTCTGCTGCGCCTGCGAGGTGAGGCTCAGGGCCACCACGCCGAGCTGCTGGCGGGTCTGGAGGGCGAGCATGTTGGCGCTCTCCTCGTTCTGGTCCGCGGCCGTGAGGTTGTCCGCACCGGTCGTCAGGGTGTTGATCATTTCGGCGGTGAAGTCCTGCCGGGTCGAGATGACGCCGTTGCTGCTGGAGAGCGACGCGGCGTTGGTCCGCAGCGTGCTCAGGGCCGCATCGAGGTCCACGACGGCGGCATCGATGTCGGCGTCCGCCACCCAGGCGTTCGCGGCCGCGCCGATCGAAAGGCCGCCAGAGTCGGCGTCGAAGCCCACCACGTCGATGGACGACGTGCCGGCCTCGTTGAACTCGACCGTCAGCGTGGCCGACTGCAGCAGGTTGGACCCCTTGTAGCCGGAGTCGCCCGCCAGCTCGTCGATCTGGGTCATGATATCGCCGAACTGGGTGGCCAGGGCCGCCCGGCCGGTCGCGTCGGCGCTACGGGCCGCCGTCGCCAGACCCTTCGCCTGCTCGATCAGCTTGGTGATGCCCGAGATACCGGCGCTCGCCGCCTTGATCGTCTGGATCGCCTCGCTCATCGCGTCCTTCCGGGCCGCCAGGTCGCTGGCGCGGCCGCGGTGGCCTTCGGCCGCGAAGAACGCGGCGGCATCGTCGATCGCGCTGTTGACCTTACGTCCGGTCGCCAGCCGCTCGGTGGTCCGTGAGAGCAGAGCGCTCACGTTCTGCAGGGACTGCAGGTTGCCCCGCATCCCGCCAGCCAGGGTGACATCATTGATAGCCATGGAAACCCCCTTCTAGGGTAGTACGTGGGACCGGGCTTCTCCCGGTTGCCGGCGCGGTGCCGACAATTCCCAGCTTCGTACCCACCCGGAAAAACTTGAGGGGCGCCCGGGGTGCCAGGCGCGTGGCTCAGGCGCGGAGGTAGTCCAGCAGGTTGGTGGAGAGGACCCGGCCCAGGGCCGCGTAGGCCTGTTCCATGCTGTTCTGCAGGCTGATGAGCCGGACGGCCGCTTCGGCCGGGTTGACGTCGGCGATGGCTTCCCGGTTGTCCAGCGAGGTGGCTGCCCTGCTGGCCAGGTCGCGGGCGGTGCTCTGGATCTGGGCCAGCCGGACCCCGTTGACCGATTGGGTGGCCAGGGCCTGCTGGGCCGGGGCGTCGATGCCGATGGCGGCGGCCGCCACGGCGCTCCCCGCGCCGGCCTGGACCTCCTGGATCAGGGCATCGATGGCCTGGATTCCGGGGAGGAAGAGCTGGTCACCGGTGTGGGTGGTATCCATCATGACGCCATCGTCCAGCTGGACCTGCCGGATCGTGGTGTCCCCGACGTAGTTGCCGGCGGAATCGAACGGGGGGGTCGCGGTCTGGGCCCCGCCAAAGAGGTACTCCTCGCCCACCCGGGTATTCCCGAGCGAGATAATCTGGTCCCGGATCTGACCAAGGGCGGCGAGCGCCGGCTGGCGGGCCGGGTCGCTGGGCAGCGGCGTGGCCGCGCCGAGGCCGATTTCCCGGGCCTGGGCCAGGAGGGTTCGCAGCGAGGAAAGAGAAGCGTCCTCGACCGAGAGACGGGTGGTGGCCATGGTGCCGTTGCGCTGGAACTGGGCCACGTCCCGGAGTCCCGCATCGAGCCGCATGAGGGTGGCCGCGTTGGCGGGATCGTCCGAGACCGTGTTGATCCGCTTGCCGGTGGTGACCGCGGACTGGGCCCGGGCCAGCGCCTCCAGGTTTCGGCGAACGGTCTGTAGCGCATTCTGCTGCAACATCTTGGACGAGATTCTCACGGCACTCTCCTGCCTCGAAAAGGGTGACAGACCCTTCAGTATCGGCTAGATTGGGGTACCCCTTGAGCATACCCGCGTTTTCGGACGGGACCGAATGGCTTCCATTCTCTGTGTAGACGACGAACCCGCGGTCGCCGTGGTGCTGGAACATGCCCTGGAACTGTTGGGGCATACCCCGGTGCTGCGTAACAGCGTGGCCGACGCCCTCAAGGAGATGGGCCGGCAGCCCTTCGACCTGGTCATCTCCGATTTCCGGATGCCGGAACAGACCGGCATCGACCTCCTGGGGCTCATGCAGGAACGGGGACTGGATATCCCCGTCATCATCATGACCGGCTACTCCAGCATCGAGCACGCCGTGATGAGCATCCGGCACGGGGCCGTGGACTACCTGACCAAGCCGCTCCGGGCCGAAGCCCTCCGGATCGCCGTCAGCAACGCCCTCGAAGTCATGCGGCTCCGCCGCGAGAACGACGCCTTCCGCCGCGAGATCAACAGCCTCAAGGGCGCCCGCATCATCGTCGGCGAAAGCCCCGCCCTCCGCGACGTCCTCTCGACGATCACGACGGTCGCCCCAACCCGGGCCACCGTGCTGCTGGAAGGCGAGTCCGGCACCGGGAAAGAACTTTTCGCCCGGGCCCTCCACGAGCAGAGCGGCCGGTCCGGCGTCCTGGTCACCATCAACTGCGCCGCCCTGCCCGAAGGCCTGGTCGAAAGCGCCCTGTTCGGCCATGAGCGGGGCGCCTTTACCGGGGCCACCGCTCGGAGCGCTGGCGCCTTCGAGCGGGCCCACAACGGCACCCTCATGCTGGACGAGATCTCCGAGATGCGGCTGGACCTCCAGTCCAAGCTGCTCCGGGCCATCCAGGAACAGGAGTTTGAGCGGGTCGGCGGCACCCAGCCGATCCGGGTGGACGTGCGGCTGGTCGCTACCACTAACCGGAAACTCCAGGACGAGGTCGCCGCCGGGCGGTTCCGCCAGGATCTCTACTATCGGCTGAGCGTCATGCCCATCCGGACGCCGCCGCTTCGAGAGCGGCACGGCGATGTCCCCCTCCTGGTGAAGCACTACGTCGCCCACGTCGCGTCCCAGCTGGGCACCAAGCCCCCCATCATTGTGCCGGAGGCGATCGATTTTCTCCAGCAACAGAGTTGGCCCGGCAACATCCGGGAACTCGCCAACGCGGTGGAGCGGGCGGTGATCCTCTGCCGCAACAACCGGCTCACCCCCGATTCCTTCGGCTTTATCGCAGGCGGTATGCCACGGACGGCCGCGACCGCGTCGCCAGCCGCGGCCGACGCGCCGTTCTACGCCGCCGATGGCAACGGCGGGGAGCAGCCGCTGGACCTCGAAACGCTGGAAAAGCAAGCGATACAACGCGCTCTGGCCGCCAGCCAGGGTCACCGCGGACGCGCCGCCGAGCTGCTCGGCATCAGTGAACGGACCCTCCGCAACAAGCTGAATCCCCGCCCCGACAAGACCGCATGACCGGGCCCCAACCGGAAATTCTGGCCGCCATCCCGGAAGTTTCTTCCGCGCTTCCGGGGCTGGTCCCGGCAGTCCTGCAAGCCGGTCCTCTCCTCGCAACATCCTTCCCCACGAAGACTTAGACGTTTTTCGCCGGGCCGTGCGCGGAGTGGTACGTCGCTTGCCCCTGCGGCGTCTGCCACTCACACAGGAAACCGTATGCTGCGCGGACTATTCGGACCCACATCAGTCTCGGCGATGCTGCGAGGCGGCCTGGAGGAAGCCAGCGCCACCCACCGCGCGATCTCCCAGCGGGTTGCCGGCGCGCTCACGTCGAGCTCCAGCACCGGCTTCGATAATGCGCTCAAGTCGAGCGAGGCCGCCCAGCAGACCGAGGCGAACCTGCAGCGGGACATGGCCGAACTGGCCGATACCCAGCTGCGCTACGAAGCCGATGCCAAGCTGCTCCAGCAGGCCTATGCCCGGCTCCGCACGGCGATCCGCAGCAATGTCTAATCCGCCCTTTCCCATCACCCCGCGCCCGGTCCGCAACCTGTTGCGGCCCCTCGCGATGAGCGCCGAGGGCATGTCGGTGCAGCAGAAATTCATGGAGATCATCTCCGCCAACATCGCCAACTCCGAAACCACCCGGACACCGGAAGGCGGGGCGTACCGCCGGCAGATGGTGGTCGCGGGGCGCAGCGCCGGCGGCGGCATCACCACCCAGGTGGTGGAGGATCTGAACCCCGGCCGTTCCGAGTACGACCCGTCCCACCCTGACGCGGATGCCCAGGGGTATGTCGTCCGGCCCAACGTGGAAATTGCCAACGAACTGGTGGACCTGATGATCGTCCGCCGGGTGCACGAAGCCAACGTCAGTGTGTTCCAGGCGGCGAAAGCCATGCTCCGCCGCGCTCTCGAGATCTGAACAGGACGAACCCCATGACTCCGATCCGGCCCGCCGGTCTCCCGTTTCCGGCACCCCAGTCCGCTTCGCCTCTTGCCCGGCCTTCCGGGGCCCGGCCGGCCCCGGCGCCGGCTGCCGCCGCGGAACCGGCCGCATCCTTCATGGACGTGCTGACGCCGGAGGAGCGCGAGTTCTTCGCCCAGCTTTCGGCCATGGGGAGCCTGACCTACCGGCCCGGCTCGGCCGACACTCCCGCCGCCCCCACGGGGCAGCGGATCGACGTGAGGGCCTGATCCATGACCGCGCCCATCGGCGGAATTCCCCCGGTCGTCAGTCCCATTGAGCGGGCCAACGGCGGGATCGAACTGGGAACCGGAGACAGCTCGTTCGGCGATCTCTTTACCAAGGCGCTGAACGACACCTCCGCGCTGCAGGACGATGCGAAGGACATGATAGGCGCGTTTCTGCGCGGAGAGCCGGTCGAGTTGCACCAGGTCATGGCCGCGAGCGAGGAAGCCCAGATCTCGCTCGAGCTGCTGGTCGAGGTCCGCAACAAGCTGACCGATGCTTACCGCACCATCATGAACATTCAGTAGCGGAACTCACGCATGAGCCAGCCGTCCCTGGTGGACAACGTACGCAGCGCTTCCGGTACCCGCCGCTTCCTCATCCTCGGCGGGGCGGTCCTGGCCATGATCACGATCTGGATGCTGGCCCGGTGGGCCTCGGCCCCGACCTACGTGAGCCTGTTTCGCAACCTGGAACTGGGGGAGGTGCCCACGGTCGAGTCGGCGCTTACCAAGGCCGGCATCACCCACCGGCTGGCCGAAGGCGGCACCACGGTGGAAGTGGATGCCGGCGAACTGGCCCGGGCCCGGGTGGCCATCGCCAGCAGCGGGCTGCCGTCCAACGGCCGGCCCGGCCTCGAGCTGTTCGATAAACCGTCCTGGGGCATGACCGATTTTACCCAGCGGGTCACCTACCAGCGGGCGCTCGAGGGCGAGCTCGCCCGCACCATCGGCGGCATCCAGGGGATCGAGCGGGCCCAGGTCCACCTGGTGCTTCCCACCAGCAGCCCGATCCGGCGGCTGGAGCGGGGCGCCGCGGCCTCGGTGGTGCTGACGCTCAACTCCAACGGGGTGAGCCCCGAGACGGTGCAGGGCATTACCTACATCGTCAGCAATAGCGTGGAGCAGCTGTCGGCCGACAACGTCGCGGTCATGGACGACCGGGGCCACGTGCTCACGGTGCCCGGGACCGCGGGGTCCGCGACCGGCCTTACGACTCGCCAACTGGACGTGCAGTCCTCGGTAGAGCGGCGCCTCACCACCAAGATCGAAGACCTGCTGGCCACCGTGGTCGGCGCCGGCGGCGCCCGGGCCCAGGTGACGGCCCACCTGGACTTCAATCAGGTGGACCGCACCACGGAATCGTTCAATCCCGATGGCCAGGTGCTGCAGACCGAGCAGCGCAGCGAGGGCGGCGATGACGGGACCATCCTGTCGCCCACCATCGTCAGCAACACCTACCAGAACTCTCGGCAGGTGGAAAAGGTCATCAGCTCGGTAGGCGGCATATCGCAGCTGAGCGTGGCGGTGCTGGTGGACCAGCGGTCGCTCGCGCCCCGCAACGGCGCGCCCGCTCCTCCCGGTATCGACAGCCTCGAACGGCTGGTGCGGAACGCGGTGGGCGCCGACAGCGCCCGGGGCGACCGGATCAGCGTCATGGCGGTCCCTTTCGAAAGCCCGCTGGCCCTGGCCGCCGGCGGTGACAGCGCCAGCCTGGTGGCGGCGGACGGCGCACCCGGTCCGGACCTGATGCAAATGGTCCAACGAGTGGGGCCCACCGCCGTGGCGGTGCTGGCCATGCTGGGCATCATCCTCCTCGCCTGGAAAGCGCTCAAGGGAGCTCCGATGGTGGCCGCGACCGAGTCGCGCACCCTGGCGTTGAACCGTTCGGAGAGCCGGGCCGATCTTCCCGCCAGCACCGCGCCCCGGTTGGAGCCGGCCATGGCGGACCGGCCTGAGTCGGCCGCGCGAATCGTGCGCAGCTGGCTGGCGGAGTCCTGAGCATGACTGCCATTCGCCCCCTTACCCGCGATTCCCTGAGCGGCGCCCAGCGGGGCGCCATCCTCTGCATGGCGCTGGGCCCCAAGGCCGCCGCCAGTATCCTCCAGCATCTCACCTCCGACGAGGTGGAGCAGATCACCCGGGAGATCGCCCAGTTGCCCAGCGTCAGCGCCGACCTGGTGGAATCGGTCATGTCCGATTTCCAGGAGGACACGGTGGGGGTCGATGCATCAGCCCGGGGCGGCGTCTCCTATGCCCGCGAGATCCTGGAGCAGGCGCTGGGGCCCGGCAAGTCCAAGCCGGTCATGGAACGGATCGAAGGGCAGGTGGTGGACAGCGGCCTCAAGCGGCTCAAGCGGGCGGCGCCCGAGGTCCTGGTCGGCGTGCTCCGGGGCGAGCATCCCCAGACGATCGCGCTGATCATGGCCCACGTGGACAGCCGGCAGGCCGCCAGCGTGGTGCAGGCGATGGAGCCGGGGCTCGCGGCGGACGTGCTCTACCGGGTGGCCCGGATGGAAAAGATTTCAGCCGATATGCTCGCGCTGGTGGAAGCGGGCCTGGCCGGAAAAACCGATCTCTCCCTCTCTCACGACATGGCGCTCTCCGGCGGCCCGGCCGCGGTGGCCAAGCTGCTGAACCTGACCGGGGGCACCCTGGAGAAGCAGTTGCTGGACGGGATCACCTCCCGCAGCACCGAGATCGGCAGCGAGATCAAGGCGTTGATGTTCACCTTCGAGGACCTGATGCAGCTGGACGGGCGGAGCATGCAGCGGCTGCTGCGCGACGTGGACTCCAAGGACCTGGCCCTGGCCCTCAAGGCCGCCAGCGACGAACTCAAGCGACACATCAAGACCAGCATGTCGGAGCGGGCGGCCGCGGCGCTGGACGAAGAGATCGAAATGCTGGGCGCCGTCCGGGTGCGCGACGTCGAAGCGGCCCACGCCGGGGTGATCGAAAAGGTGCGGGTGCTGGAGGAAGCCGGCGAGATCCTGGTCCGGAACCGGGGAGGCAATGATGAGATCATCAACTGACGCCTCCGGCTGGATCGCACTGGACCTGAGCGAGGTCCCGGTGACCGCGGCGGCGCCCCACCCGGCTATCCCCGGGCTCGCGCTCCCGGAGCTTCCCGACCGGGTTCCTCCCGCCGAAGCCCGGCGGGAGGACGCCGGTGAGGCGGCGTACGAGCGCGGCTTTGCCGATGGCATGGACGCCGGGCTTCGCCGGGCCACCGAACAAATCCGCCCCCTGTCCCAGGCGCTGGAACACGTCGGCCGGGCCCTGGCGGCGAGCCAGGAAGATTTCGTGCTGGACCTCTCGCGCAACCTCTCCGCCCTGGCGATCGCGGTGGCCGAAAAAGTCATCCAGCGGGAAATCACCGCGGACCCCGGGATCGTGGCGGAGCTGGTAGAGCGGGCGATCGCCCTGCTTCCCCAGGATACCGTGTTCACCATCCGGCTCAATCCCCATGACCTGGAGCGGCTGGGCCACTCTGCGGTTCGCCAGGAGAACGCGCGCGGCGTGTCCATGGCGTGGATCGCGGATCCTAACCTCGAGCCGGGAAGTTTTCTCCTGCAGACACCGGCCCGCCTGGTGGATGGCCGGACCGACGTATCGCTCCGTATGCTCTATGACCGGCTGGCGTACGATGAGTAGCGCCGCGACCACGCCGGTCCTGGACCGGGCGCTCGACCGGGTCGGCGCGCTGCCCCGGTTCGTCGTCTATGGCCGGGTCACCCGGGTCATCGGCCAGGTGGTGGAGGTTTCCTCTATGCCGGTCGCCGTGGGCGAGGTCTGCCGGATCGCGCCCGACGATCACGCCGGGATCATCGCGCAGGTGGTCGGATTCCACGAGGGCGGCGTGATGCTGATGCCGCTGGGCGATCTCCAGGGCGTGCATCCCGGCGCCATGGTCATCCCCATGGGGCGGGCGCTCTACGCCGAAGTCGGCGAGGGACTGATCGGCCGGGTGCTGGACGGGCTGGGTCACCCGATCGACGGCCGGGGCCCGGTAGGGGCGACCCGCCGCTGCCCGCTCACCGCGGAGCCGCCCAACCCGCTGGAGCGGGCCCGGATTACCACGCCCCTGGGGACCGGCGTGCGCGCCATCGACGGGCTGATCACCCTCGGCCTGGGGCAGCGTATCGGCATCATGGCCGGCAGCGGGGTCGGCAAGAGCGTGCTCATGGGCATGGTCGCCCGGAATTCCACCGCCGACATCAACGTCATCGCCCTGGTGGGCGAGCGGGGCCGCGAGGTCCGCGATTTCATTGAGCGGGACCTGGGACCGGAGGGTCTCCGGCGCTCGGTCATGGTGGTGGCCACCAGCGACCAGGCGGCGGTGGTGCGGGCCACCTGCGCGCTGGTCGCTACCGCCATCGCAGAGTATTTCCGGGGCAACGGACGCAACGTGCTGCTCATGATGGATTCGGTGACCCGGGCGGCCATGGCCTGGCGCGAGATCGGCCTGGCGGTGGGCGAACCGCCCACCACGAAAGGCTATCCGCCGTCGGTGTTCGCCATGCTGCCCCGCCTGCTGGAGCGGGCCGGCACCGCCCGGCAGGGGAGTATTACCGGCCTGTATACCGTGCTGGTCGAAGGCGACGACTTCAACGAGCCGGTGGCGGACGCCACCCGCTCGATCCTGGACGGGCACATCGTGCTCAGCCGCAAACTGGCGGCCGCCAAGCATTTCCCGGCGATTGACGTGCTGGAAAGCGTCAGCCGGGTGCGCGACGACGTGGTGCCCCGCGACCAACTGACCGCCGCGAACGGGTTTCTCCAGCTGGAGGCCGCCTACCGGGCCCAGGAGGACCTGATCGCGGTGGGCGCCTACAAGAGCGGGACCGACCGGCAGGTAGATACCGCGCTGGCCATGCGCGCGGAGTGCCAGGCGTTTCTGCGGCAGGATTCGACAGAACATTCCAGCCTGACCGATACCAGGAGCCAATTGCTGGCCCTGGCCGGCCAGGCGCAGACACGCCAAGGAGCGCGGTGATGGGATTTGTATTCCGGCTGGAACGGCTGCTCAGCCTTCGGGAGCGGGAAGAGAAGACCCGGGCCGGCGACCTGGCGCAGGCGCTGCAGGCCGAGGTGCAGTTGCGCCAGGCGCTGGAGGCGGCCACCGAACGGCTCTCCCGGGCCAGCCAGGAGATGGGCCGCCGCACCGGCCGGGTGACGCCGGTCGGCACCCTGCGGAACCTGGCGCTGACGGTCGAGGCCGCCGCCCGCAACGTGGATGAGGCGGAAGTGTCCCATCACCAGGCCGTCGCCGGCCGGGAAGCGGAACAGGAGCGATTCGTCGCCGCCCGGAAGGACCGGAGGGCGGTGGAGCGGCTGCGCGAGATCCGCAGCGAAGTCTGGCACCATGAGGCTGGGCGCAAGGAGCAGCACGAGACGGACGAAATTGCCGGCCAGCGGCACCGGAGGCGGGAGACGAAATGATCAAGCTCATCCTGGCGGGTGCCATCGTTTTCGCGGTGGCCATGGGCGGCGCGACCGGGTTCGTCATCTGGCGGACCCCGGCCCCGGCCGCGCTGGACAGTACCGCGCATGATGCCGGGGCGGACTCCACGGCTCTGGGCACCGGCGCGGCCCACCCAACGACGCCTGCCGTTGATTCCGGCCCGGCGCCCACGGCGGTGGCCGATTCCCATTCGGCTCCGGCCGTCAGCGGGCCCGCAGCGGCGGACCCCGGATCGGTCCATGCTGTGGCACCCACGCCGACGGTGACTCCTCCGATGCCCCGGCTCACGGCCATCGTGCAGCCCACCCAGGCCGACAGCCAGAAAGCGCTGCAGCAGCTGGCCCGCATCTTCACTTCGATGAAGCCGGCGGAAGCGGCCAAGATCATGGCGTTTCTCTCTGATTCCCAGGTGGAGGGCCTGCTCCGCCAGCTGGGCGTGCGCCAGGCGGCGCAGTTGCTCACCGAGCTTCCGACCGAGCGCGCCGCGGTGCTGAGCCGCCGGCTGCTCGACACCCAGACCGTGGGGGCACGATGAACCCCGGGATGGTGACGGCAACGCCGGCCGCCCCGCAGGCTCGGAGGGCGGACCGCCGCCGGGAGGGCGAGGACGCGGCCCAGTTCGCGGAGGCGATGGCGCACGCGGTGACCGCGCCGATGGCTTCCGGAACGAAACCGGCGGACGAGGCCTCGAAATCGGCACCATCGGCCGTCGCGGCGAAGCCGGCCGCCGATGGAAAGGAGCCGGAACCAGCCACTGGCCCCGATAGCCTGAAGGGAAGGGAGACCAAGGAATCCGGCGAGCGCCGGGGCCTGGCCCAGCGGGAACCGGGAGGCGAAGCTCCGCCGGCGGGAGAACCGCGATCCGAGGCCGAGAATACCGTGACCGAGCCCGCCCGGGGAGCCGCGGGGCGGGTCCAGTTGCCGGCCGGAATGATTGCCCAGGAGGTTGTGCTGCCGCTGGCGGCCGCAAAGGGAAATGCAGCCACCCAACCGACACTGGAGCCAGCCGGCGGACCGGCCGCGGCGCCCGCCGCCGTCGCGGCGGCGGGCGGGAGCCAGCCGGAGTCGGCGGCCGAAGAGCAGGGGCAGCAGGACCGGCCGCAGCCCGACCGCCCCCAGCCGGAAGGAGTGGCCGGCAGGACCGCGGGGGACAGTGCATCAATCCCAGCCGCCCGGTTCGATGCGGGGCCGATGCCGGGCCGGGCCGCCGGCCTCGACGTGAGGGAGGGATCCGCTCTTCCGCTCCGGGCCCCAGCGCCGGCGTCGCCCGTGGTTTCCCGGCCGCCGGTGACGGAAGTCGCGCTGCAGCTGCAGGGGGAACTGGGTGTCGAAGGCCGGCTTCGCGTGGCGCTCCGGGGGGATACTCTCCGCGTCATCATCCACGCGACCGATCCCCGGGCCGCGCTCCAGTTGGGCGCGCGGATGGAGGAGCTGCAGCGGAACCTCGCGGTGCGCGGTTTCTCGGAAACCCGGATTGAAATCCACCATACGGGCGGGCAGGGCACCCGGACCGGCGAAGGCGGCGAGGAGACTCACCGGGAACGGTCCGGCGAGCAGGATCCGCGTCACCCGCGGCAGGACCCCCACAAGCAGCGTGACGACGCCCGCCGCCGCGCATTCCTCGACGATTTCTGGAGGTAGCACGATGATTTCTTCCATCAACGGCATCGGCTTCGGCGGGACCGCCACGCCGGTTCGCAAGACGGAAATGGACCGCGATGCGTTCCTGACCCTGCTGGTTGCCCAGCTCAAGCACCAGGATCCCACCAGCCCGCTGCAGCCCCACGAGTTCGCCGCGCAGCTGGCCCAGTTTTCGTCGGTCGAGCAATTGACCGAGCTCAACGCCCGGTTCGAGGCCCAGGCGCAGGCCACCCAGCTCTCCACGCTGGTGGGGCAGACCTCGCTCAGCGCGGCGCTGATCGGCCGGGTGGTCGTGGCCGAAGGCAACCAGGTGAGCATCCCGTCGGGAGGCGCCGGCGAAATCCGGGTGGACATCGGGGGAACCGGCGGCGTAGCCAGATTGCGGCTGCTCGATGCCAAGGGCCAGGCCGTGGCCGAGCGGGACCTGGGCCAGCTGCCCCCCGGCAGCCAGACCCTGATGCTGCCGGCCGACCTCCCGCCCGGCGACTATCACTACGCGCTCGAAGTTACCGGGCCGAACAGCTCGGTGGTCCCGGTGACAACCTATACCACGGGCACGGTGAGCGGCGTGTCGTTCCAGAACGGGCAGATCATGCTCCGGCTGGGCGGCATTGAAGTGACGCTGGAATCCCTGGCCGCGATCGAGCCGGCCTGAACGAAACCCCCGCGGCATCGTGACGCCGCCAACTTGAACCAGGAGTCTGCCGTATGATGCGCGCGCTTTTCGCTGGGGTGTCCGGGCTGCGGAGCCACCAGACCAAGATGGACGTGATCGGCAACAATATCGCCAATGTGAATACCGTCGGCTTCAAGGCCTCGCGGGTGACCTTCAAGGAGGCCTTCGTGCAGCTGATCCGCGGGGCGTCCCGGCCGGGGACGCTGGGCGGGACCAACCCGGTGCAGATCGGTACCGGCGTGAACGTCGGCAGCATTGACCAGCTGTTTACCCAGGGCAGCCTGGAGACGACCGGCCTGCCGCTCGACATGGCGATCCAGGGTAACAGCCTGTTCGTGTTGAGCGACGGTGGACGCCAGCTCTACAGCCGGGCCGGGGACTTCCGGCTGGACGCCTCGGGCCGTTTGACCTCCGGGTCCGGGCTGGCGGTGCAGGGGATCAACGCCGACGCCCAGGGCAACTTTTCGTCCTCGTCCAGTATCGGCGATATCGTTATCCGCACCGATCAGCGGTCTCCCGCTCAGCAGACCAGCCAGCTCACCCTGGCCGGCAACCTGGACACGGGCGCGGCGGTCGGCGATACCCACTCCATGAGCATTACCGCCTACGACAGCGCCGGCGCTCGCCATGACCTCCAGCTGGTCTTCACCAACACCGGTCCCGGCACCTGGGACTGGAACGCGACCAGCGCGACCGGCGCGGTGACCCCGGCGACGCCCGGCACCGTGGCCTTCAATCCCAACGGCAGCCTGGCTTCCTTTACCCATCCGGGCGGCGCCAACTTCACCTTCACGCCAACCGGCGGTACGGCCATCGCGATGACCGTCAACTCCGGCACCGTCGCCGGCTTCGATGGGCTGACCGGCTTTGCCAACCCGTCCAACGCGGTCGTCAACAGCCAGAACGGCTACGCCTCGGGCGACCTCACCAACATCAGCGTGGATTCGACCGGGATGATCACCGGCTACTTCTCCAACGGCGTGAGCCGGAGCCTGTCCCAGGTCGCGCTGGCCACCTTCAACAACCCGGCCGGCCTGCTCAGCTCGGGCGACGGAGCCTTCCTCGAATCGCCCAATTCGGGCCTGGCCGTCATCGGCTTCGCCGGGACGACCAATCCCTCGAGTATCACGGCGGGCGCGCTGGAATCGTCCAACGTGGACATCTCCCAGGAGTTCACCAACATGATCATCGCCCAGCGGGGTTTCCAGGCCAACGCGCGGGTGATTTCCACCGCCGACGACATGCTCCAGGAGCTGGTGAATATCCGTCGTTAACCCCTGATGGGCCGGGCCGGGAGCAGCACTCCCCGGCCCGGCAGCTTTTTCCCTCCTTCGGAAGAGTCTTCCGCCCGGAGGCGGCTCGCCCGTTCACCCCGGGCCCGGGCGGGCGCAGGAAACGGTGCGCCGCCACGTAGTTCATTCCCCTGTAACCCCATTGTTCCGCGATAGTTAGCGGCTCCTCCCCTGCGGCTGGCCCACTTCGTTCTCCGCTTTCGCCCCATCTGGTATGCCGGTTGCTTTTCCTATCCCCGGAACGATGTGAGCAGGTCCTTTTTTTCCTCCTCGAATCCGGCGCATGAGCGAAGCCCCAGCACCAACCGATACCCCGGCCGCCCCAGCCAAAAAGTCCCGCGGGATGCTCTATGGCATCCTGGGCGGGGCCGGCGTTCTCGGCGCCCTTGGCGGGTTCTTCCTGATCGGTCCCCGGGTGGCCGGGGGGCACGCAGCCCCGGCCGACACCGCGGCCGCCGAGGCGGACGGCGGCGAGCATGAGACCGGGAAGGGCAAGATGGTCCGGCTCGACAACGTGATCGTGAATCCGGCCGGGTCGCAGGGGATGCGGTTCCTGATGATCTCGGTGGCCCTGGAGGTGACCGACCCCAAGGTGGAGAGCCACCTGCGGGAGCGGGACGTGGAGCTGCGCGACGCGCTGATCACCATCCTGAGCGGCATGAGCATGGAGGTGTTGAGCGCGCCGGCGGGCCGTGACTCGGTCAAGCAGCGGATCGGGACAGCCGCGCAGGCCGTGGTGGGCCATCCCGCCCGGATCCGGGTGTTCCTCCCCCAGTTCGTGATCCAGTAACCATGAGCATCGAGCGACTTTCCCAGCGGGACATCGACTCCCTGCTTCGCGGCAGCGAGCCGGACGCGCCCCAGGGCGTGGGCCCCGACGTCGTCCCCTACAACTTCATCCGCCCGCCCCGGGTCTCCAAGGACCGGCGCACCACCCTGCAGGCGATCTACACCAGCTTCGCGCTCAACGTCCAGGCGCTGCTGTCCTCCCGGCTGCGGTCCCCGCTCGACGTGGTCGTTTCGTCCATTGAGCAGGCCACCTTCGGCGAGTTCCTGCTGTCGCTGGGCTCGCCCTGCGCGGCCTTCGTCTTCGCCACCGGCGGCCCGGCGCCCAGCCATGGCGTGCTGGATGTCGGGTCCACGATCTCGGAATACCTGGTGGACCGGCTCTTCGGCGGCCCCGGCGAGCCGACCGCCCAGCGGCGGCCGCTGACCCAGCTGGAAACGGTGGTGGTCCGGAGCCTGGTGGAGCGGACCATGGTGCTGTTGCGGGAAGCGTGGAAAGATCACCTCCGGATCACCGGCGATGTGGTCGGCTTCGAGAGCGATCCCGACGCGCTGCAGATCACCAGCCGGGAAGACAACGTCCTCATCACCAATCTCGAGATCCGGGCCGGCACCATGCGGGGATTCATGACCGTGTGCCTGCCCATGACCGTGCTGGAACCGTTTCTCCAGGAGGCCGTGGCCGGCCGCCGCACTGCCCGGCCCGGTTCCGAGCTGGCCGCCTCGCGGGCGCTGGTCAATTCCGGCCTGCAGCATGCCCACCTCTCGGTATCCGCCCGTTTCAGGGAAGTCTGGATGCCGGCCCGCGCGCTGGCCCAACTGCAGGTCGGCCAGGTGTTGCCGACCCGGCAGACGGTGGATGGCCCGGTCGAGATCCACGTCAACGGCAAGCTCCGCTTTGCCGGGAAGCTGGGCCAGGTCCGCAAGCGGGTCGCCGTGCACATCACGCAGTCCATTTCCGCTACGTCCCAGGACGGGCGCCATTCCACCAGAAGGGAGAGCTGAACCGTGAGCCGGCAGGAATCCGTGGCACCCGAAACCAATGGCGGTACCCAGGTCACACCGTCGCTGGAAGCGTTGTTTGATGTCTCCATGCCCATGATCATCGAATTCGGCCGCGCCAGCATGACGGTGCAGGAGCTGCTCCAGCTGGGCACCGGGTCGGTGATCCAGCTCGATCGCATGGTGGGCGAGCCGGTGGATATCTACGTGAGCGACCGGCGGCTCGCCCAGGGCGAGGTCGTGGTGATCGGCGAGTACTTCGGCATCCGGATCACCCGGATCCTGAGCGGCCCCGGCCAGGAAAGCGCGGCCTGAGATGCTGGGTAGTGCTTTCAGCCTGCTGGGCGCGCTCGCGGTAACCATCGGGCTGCTGATGCTGGCCATGCGGCTCCTCAAGCGGCTCCAGCAGCAGCAGTCGGGGGCCGGGAACGGGCCGGCTCGTCTCCAGCTGTTGCAGCGGCTCGCGGTGGGGCCCAAGCAGGGCGTCGGCCTGTTGCGGGTGGGGGACCGGGTGCTGGTGATCTCGATCTCCGAGCAGGGCAGCCGGATGCTGACGGAACTGGACGGCCCGGAGCGGGAGGCGGCGCTGGCCCCGGCCCCGGCCGAGCTGCCCTCGGTCGCCATGTTCCGGAAGGTTCCCATGCTGGCCCGGCTCTTCAGCCTGGCCGCCCTGTTGGTGCTGCTGCTGCCGGCGACGGGCCATGCCCAGCGGGTCGCGGCGCCCCAGGTGACTGCGCCTTCCGCGCCCTCGGTCTCCGCGCCCGGACTGCCCCAGGTTGACATCAAGGTGGGCGAGGGCGCCAACGCGCTCCGGCTCTCCGGCGCCGTGAGCCTGGTGGTGTTCATGGGCGTGCTGACCCTGCTGCCCGCCGTCTTTCTGCTGATGACCAGCTTTACCCGGATCCTGATCGTGCTCCACTTCCTCCGCTCGGCGCTGGGCACCCAGACGACACCACCCGGCCAACTGCTCGTGGCCATCGCGGTGCTGCTCACCGGCGTGGTGATGAACCCGGTGCTCCAGGAGACCAACCGGACCGCGGTCCAGCCCTACTTCAACGGGACCCTGGCCCAGGCGGACGCCTACAAGGGCGCCCTCAAGCCGTTCCGCGAGTTCATGCTGGCCAACACCCGGGAACAGGATATCTCCCTGTTCGCCGACCTCACCCGGGGCGACCCGGTGGAAACGGTCGAGGACCTCCCTACGGTCACCATCGTGTCGGCGTTCGTCACCAGCGAGCTGCGGACCGCCTTCCAGATGGGCTTCGTCATCTTTCTCCCCTTCGTGGTGGTGGACCTCATCGTGGCCTCGGTGCTCACCAGCCTCGGCATGTTCATGCTGCCGCCGGTGATGATCTCGCTCCCGTTCAAGCTGCTGCTCTTCGTGCTGGCCGACGGATGGACGCTGGTGGTCCAGAACCTCGTCGCGAGTTTCCGCTGATGTCCGCGACCCTGGCCCTCGAGCTGGTCCGCCGCGCGGTCCTGATCTGCCTGCTGGTGTCGGCTCCGCTGCTGGTGACCGCGCTGGTGACCGGCGTCATCATGAGCCTGATCCAGGCGATCACCCAGGTCCAGGAACAGAGCTTGACCTTCGTGCCCAAGCTCCTGCTGATGGCGCTGGTGCTGCTGCTCACGCTGCCCTGGATGCTGAGCCAGCTGATGGAGTATCTCGTCGGCATCCTCCGCAGCCTCCCCGCGCTGGCCGCCTGATGCCGGACTACTTCGCCCAGGCCTTCTCCCCCGAGCGCTGGCCCATCTTCGTGCTGATCAGCGCGCGGGTCGGCGGTCTCATGCTGAGCGCGCCGCTCTGGTCCATGAGCGCGCTGCCCGGGCGGGCCCGGTCGGCGCTGACCGTGCTGCTGACTCTCCTGCTGCTGCCGCTGGCCCCCCAGGTGGCGATCCCCGAGCAGATCCTGGATATCCCGCTGCCCATGGTGATGGAACTGCTGGTCGGACTCGCCATCGGCCTGACGGCGGCGGTGCTGGTCCAGGGCGTCGCCCTGGCGGGCGAAGTCCTCTCGCTGCAGATGAGCCTGTCCCTCGGCCCGGTGCTGGCGCCGATGCCCGACGTGCAGGTCTCCGGGCTGGGCCAGCTCAAGACGTTCTTCGCGCTGCTGCTCTATGTCACGGTCGGCGGCCATACCATGCTGCTCCAGGGCCTGGCCGGGAGCCTCCGGCAGCTGCCCCCCGGCATGCCGATGAGCCTCGACGCCGGCGCCATCGGCGCCACCGCGGTCATGGGGACGGTGTTCACCGTCGCGGCCCGCGCCGCCGGCCCGATCATGGTGGCCCTGCTGATCACCAACGTGGCGCTGGCCATTCTCAGCCGCGCGGTGCCCCAGTTGAACGCCATGATGGTCGCGTTTCCGATCACCATCTCCGTCGGCCTGGTGATGTTCGGCATCTCGCTCGACCTGCTGGGCGCGTCGATCATGGGCTGGATGGTCCGGCTTCCCGGGGACGTCCAGCATGTGCTGGACGGGTTCCAGGTCGTGGGAGGCGCCCCGCGATGAGCCAGGAAAACCAGAGTTCCGAGGACAAGACCGAAGCCCCTACACCGCGCCGGCGGAAACAGGCGCGGGACGAAGGCAAGATCGCCCGGAGTCCCGAGCTGGCGGCCGCCGCCCTGCTGCTGACCGGCACCGGCATCCTGTCGGTGAGCGGCGGGGGCGGGCTGGGTTCCTTCGTGTCGGAGATGTTCCGGGTTTCGGCCAGCCGGCTCAGTTCGGACCCGATGACCGCCGCCGGCGCGCTGGACCTGCTGCGCCGGATGGGCGCCGGGATGCTGCTGGCCCTGTTGCCCCTGCTGGCGGGGATCGTGGTCGTCGCCACCTTCGCGGGCCTGGTGCAGACCCGGGGCGGCGTTTCGTTCCAGGTGCTGGAACCCAAGCTCTCCCGGCTCAACCCGCTCTCCGGCCTCCGGAAGATCTTCGGGCTGGATGCCGTGGTGACCCTGGTCAAGGCCGTCGCCAAGATTGCGGTCCTGGCCGCCATCACCTACGCGGTGCTCTCTCACGCCTGGCCCCAGTTCGTCCGGCTGGCCGAATCCGGCCCGGTGGCGGTGCTGGCCACCATGCGTTCCGAAGTGCTCCGGCTGACCATCGCCACCGGTATCGCCTTTCTCGCCATCGCCATGCTGGATTATGGCGTGGCGCTCTACCGGCACGAGAAGAGCCTCAAGATGACCCGGCCCGAAGTGGTCCGTGAGCACCGCGAGAACGAAGGCGACCCGCTCATGAAGAGCCGGATCCAGGCGCTGGGCCGCTCCCGTGCCCGCCACCGGATGATGCAGCAGGTGGCGACCGCCGACGTGGTCATCGTCAACCCGACCCACATCGCGATCGCCCTGCGCTACGACATCAGCGTGGCGGCCGCCCCGGTGGTGGTGGCCATGGGCGAGCGGAAGCTGGCCGAGCGGATCAAGGCCCTCGCCCTCAAGAGCAAGGTGACCATCGTGGAGAACAAGCCGGTTGCCCGGGCCCTGCTGGCCACCGCCGTGGTGGGCCGGCCGATTCCCTCGGCGCTGTACACCGCGGTCGCGGAAATCCTGGCCTACGTCTATCGCCGCCGCGCCGGGCTTCCGGCTCTGCTGCCGCGCATCGCGGGTGACCTGCGATGACCGCCGTCGCCACGACCACCTCCGCCACCGCGGTGCGGGCGCCGGTGACCGGCGGGGCCACCCCGCCCGTCGGGGCCCGTTCCCGGGGCGCTCCCCCGGCCGGCGGCCCCCGGCGAGTGTCGGCCAATGCGGAAACCCTGCTGGCCATCGGTGTCGTCATCGTGGTGGCGCTGCTGGTCATGCCGCTGCCGGCGTTCATGCTGGACGCCCTGCTGGCCCTCAGCATCGCCCTGTCGATCATCATCCTGCTGGTCTCCCTCTCCTGCCGGGACCCGCTGGAGTTCAGCATCTTCCCCAGCCTGCTGCTGCTGATCACCCTGCTTCGGCTGGGGCTCAACGTGAGCAGCACCCGGCTCATCCTCAGCACCGGCAAGGCCGGCGACGTCATCGCCGCCTTCGGCGATTTCGTGATCGGCGGCAACTACGTCGTGGGGCTGGTGATCTTTCTCATCCTGGTGGTCATCAACTTCACCGTCATCACCAAGGGCGCCGGCCGGATCGCGGAAGTGGCCGCGCGGTTCACCCTCGATGCCATGCCGGGGCGGCAGATGAGCATCGATGCCGACCTGAGCGCCGGGCTGATCGATGAGACCGAGGCCCGCCGCCGCCGGGAAGAGATCAGCCGCTACGCCGATTTCTACGGCTCCATGGACGGCGCCGCGAAGTTCGTCCGCGGCGATGCGGTCGCCGGGCTCATCATCACGGCCATCAACCTGGTGGGCGGATTCATCATCGGGATGACCCAGCACGGGATGAGCGCCGGCGAGAGCATCAGCACCTTCACCGCGCTCTCCGTCGGCGACGGCCTGGTCACCCAGATCCCGGCCCTGGTCGTGAGCACGGCCGCCGGCATGCTGGTGACCTACGGGACCGCCGGCGTCTCGATGGCGCCCTCGCTGGCGGCCCAGCTCAGCCGGGACCCCCGGGCCATCTGGACCGCCTCCGGCATGCTGGCCATCTTCGCGGTGGTCCCCGGCCTGCCCGCGGTTCCGTTCCTCGTGCTGGCCGGCGGCACCGCCATCATCGCCTACCGGTCCGGCCGCCGGGATGCCCGGCCCGTCGAAGTGCTGGAGCTGCCCACCCCGGAAGAAGCCAATCCCAATGCCGCGCCGGCGGTGCGTGAGATCGTCGCGGTGGACCCCCTCGAACTCGAAGTCGGCTATGCGCTGGTGCCCCTGGTGGGCGACCGCCAGAGCGGCGACCTGCTGCAGCGGATCGGGTTGTTGCGGAAACAGCTGGCGTTCGAGATGGGCCTCATCATTCCGCCGGCCCGGATCCGTGACAACATCCAGCTGCCGGCCAACGAGTACGTGATCAAGCTGCGGGGCGCCCGGGTCGCGAGCGGCGAGATTTTTCCGCGCCAGCTCCTCGCGCTCAATACCACCGGCACCGCAGCGCGGCTGGACGGCGTCCAGACCGAGGACCCCTGCTTCGGCATTCCCGCCGTGTGGATCAGCCCCGCCCAGCGGGGCGAAGCGGAGGCCGCCGGCTACAACGTGGTGGAGCCGCAGGCCGTGCTCTCCACCCACCTGATGGACACCATCCGCGAGCACGCGGCCGACCTGCTGAGCCGCCAGAACACCCGGGAACTGCTCGACGGGCTCAAGGAGACCCATCCGGCGCTGGTCGAGGACGTGGTCCCCAACAAGCTCTCCCTCGGCACGGTGCAGCGGGTGCTGCAGCGGCTGCTCCGGGAGGGCGTGCCGGTCCGCGACCTGGTCACCATTCTCGAAGCGCTCTCCGATGCCGCGGAACAGACCAAGGACCCCGAGGCGCTGACCGAGCACGTGCGCCGCGCCTTGTCCTCCGTGCTGGTGCAGATGCTGGGCGGCGGGCCGGTGCGCGCCATCACCGTGGGGCCCCGCCTGGAAGCCGCCCTGATGCAGCTCTACAGCCCCCGGGTCCGGGAAGGCCAGCGCACCCTCGACTCCGCCGAGCTGAGCGCGATGCTCGAATCCATCGGCCGCCTGGCGCTCGACGGCAAGTGCGACGGCCGGCTGCCTCCGCTCATCGCACCGCCCGCGCTCCGGGTCGGCATCCGCCGCCTGCTGGAGCCGATTCTTCCCCGCCTGCCGGTGATTTCGCTGGCGGAGCTGCCCACTCAAACCCCGATTCAGCCGATTTCCTGCTGGGAGCTGCCCCATGCCGCTTGAAACGCTTACTGGGACCGACATGCAGGGCCTCCTGGCCCTCGCACAGCAACGCCTTGGCCCCGAGGCCATGGTCCTCTCCGCGCGGAAGACCGCGCGGGGCTTTGAGCTGGTGGCCACCGACACGCCGCCCGCCGAGCCGGCGCGCCCCGCCAGCCGCCCGATGGACCCGGCGCTGACCAGCCTGCGGCCCCGGCTGGCCGCCCGGGCCGGACGGGAAGGCCGGCCACCGTTCATCCTCGCCGCGGTGGGTCCCACCGGTGCCGGCAAGACGACGACGCTGGCCAAACTGGCGACCCATCCCCAGGTCTTCGGAGGCGTGCGGACCGGGCTGCTCTGTCTCGACACCTACCGGGTGGGCGCGCTGGAACAGTCGGCCCAGTACGCCGAGATCGCCCGGCTCCCCCTGCAGGTGGTGTACGAGCCCGCCGACATCCGGCCCGCGCTGCGCCGCATGGAGGACTGCGATGTCATCCTGGTGGATACCGCGGGCCGGGGCCCCGGGCGCGGCGCCGATATCGAAACCACCCGCACCCTGCTCCGGCAGCTGCGGCCCAATGAGGTCCACCTCGTCCTTCCCGCCGGCATGCAGCGCGCCGCGGTGCAGCGGCTGATGAACGATTACAGTGTCCGCGGCATGACCCACGTGCTGGCGACCAAGCTGGACGAATACCCGGAAGAGAACGAGATCTTCAGCCTGGCCCGGGCGGCCCATCTGCCGATGCGCTGGATGACCGATGGACAGGACGTGCCGGCCGACCTGCGCTCCCCCGCCGACCGGCTCCTCAACCTGCCGCTGCCGGCCACCGCGCGCCGGGCGGGAGCGGCATGAACGACCAGGCTGCGACGCTCCGCGCCATGATGATGGCGGCGCCCCGTCCCCAGGCCCCCGGGGATACGCCCGGCTGCCCGGTGCTGGTCGTGGCCAGCGGCAAAGGCGGCGCCGGCAAATCGGTGGTTGCCATCCTGCTGGCCTGCGCGCTGGCGCGCAGTGGCAAGCGGGTGCTGCTCCTCGACGGGGCTCAGAACCAGGGCAATCTCCACATCCTCACCGGGGTTCGCCCCCGCGGCCAGCTGGCGGCGCTGGTCCGCGGCGACAGCGGTGCCCGCGACCTGGTGACGCCGGTGATGGACAACCTCTGGCTGCTGCCGGGCGATTCCGGCGCCGAGGAGATGCACAGCCTCACCGCGACCGACCGGGCCCGGCTGCATCACCGGCTGGCCCAGCTCTACGACGAGTATGACGCGGTGGTCGTGGACGCGGGGCCGGGCATCGAGAGCGGGGTCCGGGCCGCGGCGATCCGGGCGACCCACCTCGTCGTGGTGGCGACGCCGGAGCCGGCGGCACTGAGCGACGCCTATGCCCTGATCAAGTTGGTGAACCTGCAGGTGCCGGGGCTCGATATCGGCGTCCTGGCCAACCGGACCAGCGGGCCGGCCGATGCGCAACACGTCTTCGACGGCCTCCGGGTCGCGGCCAGCCGGTTCCTGCGCCGCGATCTCCGGTCGCTGGGCGCACTGGCCGAGGACCCGGCCGTGCGCAACGGCGTACTGCGCCCGCCCGCGCTGCTTCAGTACCAGGCCGCCGAGGTGGACGGCATCGCCCAGCGGCTGTTCGCCCTGGAGCCCGCCAATGGCTGACACCCAGACCGTGGCAGCCACCACCGCCTCGGCTCACCGGGGCAGCGCCGGCCTCTGGGCCCGCTATCGCAGCACCGGTGATCCCGATGCGCGGCGGCAGCTGCTGGAAAACAATCTCGGGCTGGTGCACTACTGCACCAACGAGATGGCCATGCGGCTCCGCGACCGCGCCGCCTTCGACGAGCTGCTCGGCGCCGCCACGCTGGGGCTGGTGAGCGCGGTGGAAGGGTTCGATCCCGAGCGCGGGCTCGCGTTCAGCAGCTACGCGACCCCCCGAATCCGCGGCGCCATCCTGGACGAATTGCGGCGGCAGGAATGGCGGCCCCGGCGGACCCGCGCCCGGCAGACCGAGCTGGCCCGCACCCGGGAGAGCCTGTCCCAGCAGCTGGGCCGGGCCCCGCGCCCCGTCGAGGTCGCGGAAGCAATGGGGATTGATCTCCCCACGTTCTACAGCTGGAGTGACCGCACCGCGATGCAGCAGGTGCCGCTCGATGCGCCGGCGGACCGGGATGGCGCCCGGCATTCGCTCGAGGAAACCCTCGGCGATCCCGAGCCGACCGACCTGTTCGAACATCTCGACAGCGCCGACCGGCTCCTGATGCTGCGGGAAGCGCTGGCCTCGCTGCCCGAGCGGGAGCGGCTGGTGCTGTCGCTGTCTTATTACGAAAACGTCAACCTCAAGCAGATCGGCGAACTCCTGCACATCACGGAGTCGCGGGTCTCCCAGATCCGGACCCGGGCGCTCAAGCGCCTGCGGGAGCGGATCGGAGCACGGGAGGATCTATGAAGCGCTCGACCTGGTGGATGGTGGTGGCGGCCCTCGCGGTCCTGGTGGCGTCCAGCGTGGTGCCGGCGGTATGGCCCGCGTTCAGGGACTCGGCGGATTTTCTGCTGGGCGCCGCGGCCAACCGGCCTGTCGAACTGACCGACCAGGACCTGGCGGCGCTGGTGGCGGCGCACCTGGCCATGCTGCTCCTGACCGGGCGTCAGCGAGTCAGGCGGGAACCCCGGAGCCAGCCGGCTCCGGGCCCCGACGTGGCCCGCGAAGCCCGGCGGCAGCGGACGTCCCGCGATGCCCTGCGGCTCATGCAGGTGTCGGGCGGACGGGCGCCGAGACGGAATCTTTTTCCGGTGCGGCAAACTTCGCCGTCCCGGCCGGCGGCGTCGGATGCGTGGCGCATGCAGTCAAGTGCCGGTCCTGCAGCCAGTTAAGGTGACGGTCCCGGGGAAGGCGTTCAGGCACAGCGATTGCCCTTGGGGGTTGATGGACCCCCTGGATGGATTCACGCAGGAGACTCGACCGATATGACCGGCATTCCTGGCATCGTCAATACGGCGCGCTCGCTGGCCTACCTGGACCGGCTGCAATCGCTGACCGCGAACAACCTGGCCAATACCAACTCCGACGGTTTCAAGGGCGACCGGCTGACGGCGCACCTGCTGCCCGGCCTCCAGTTCCCGGTGCCGGTGCAGAAACTGGATCTCCAGCAGGGCACCTTCCGCGATACGGCACGCCCGCTCGATGTCGGGCTGGACGGGGCCGGATTCCTGGTGGTGGACACCGCGCAGGGCGAGCGGCTGATCCGGGGCGGGTCGCTGCAGCTGGACGTAGCCGGCCGGCTGACTGACCTGCACGGCGATCCGGTCCTCGGCGAGAAGGGGCCGATCATCGTGACCGGCTCGTCGCTGGAGGTGGAAGCCGATGGTACCATCACCGCCGACGGTGCCACGCTGGGCCGGCTGCGGGTGGTGAACGTGGAAAACCCGTCATCGCTCAAGAAGGAGGGCCTGGGGCGGTTCATCGCCGACGGCGAGCTGCTGGACGCCCCGATGACGACCCGGGTCCGCCAGGGCGCGGTGGAAGAAGCCAACGTGGATCCGCTCTCGTCCATGGTGGACCTCATCACCATCCAGCGGGCCTACGCCGCCAATCTCGATGCCCTGAAAGCCATGGACAGCGTGCTCGGCTCGGTCACGACCGAAGTCGGCAAAGTCTGACCCCCGACCTGACCACTCTTTAGAGGACCGGATATGACTCCCAGTCTCCGCACGTCAGCCAGCGGCATGATCGCGCAGCAGCGCATGATCGACGTGATCGCCAACAACCTGGCCAACGTCAATACCACCGGCTTCAAGCGCAGCCGGGTCAGCTTCGAGGACGTGCTCTACCAGACGGTGCAGAACGGCCAGCTGGTGAACTACCAGGGCACCACCGCGCTGGCGCCGGTGCAGATCGGCAAGGGCGTCCGGCTCGCCGCCGTGCTCCGGCTGCACAGCCAGGGCTCCCCGGAAATGACCCAGCGGCCGCTCGATATCAGCATTGAAGGCGACGGGTTCTTCCAGGTCCAGCGCCCCGACGGCACCATGGCCTACACCCGGGACGGCAGCCTCACGCTCTCCGAGAGCGGGCAGCTGGTCACCAACGGCGGATACCTGGTGATGCCGGGCGTCATGGTTCCCGCGGACGCCACCAGTTTCTCGATCGCGCCCAACGGCACGGTCAGCATCACCTCGACCGGCAGCACCAGCCCCGTCGAGATCGGGCGGATCGAGCTGGCCCGGTTCCTCAATCCCAGCGGCCTGCTGGCCATCGGCGAGAACCAGTTCACTGAGACCGATGCCTCGGGCCAGCCGACCCTGGGCCTGCCCCAGGAGGAGGGCTTTGGCCGCCTCCTGCAGGGCACCCTGGAGTCGAGCAACGTGGAGATCGTGCAGGAAATGACCGACATGATCGCGGCCCAGCGCGCCTACGAGATCAACGCCAAGGCCATCCGGGCCGGCGAAGAGATGGCGCAGGCGGTCCATGATCTCATTCGCTAGCCTGCTGCTGCTGTCGCTGGCGGCGGCCCCGCTCTGGGGCCAGGCCACCACCGACGCGGTGGAGCGGCGGGTCCGCGCCGAGCTGGCCGAGCGGTGGCGGGTGGCGCCGGACCAGGTGCGCCTCGAGTGGGGGCGATGGCCCGACGAGCGCCTGGCGGACGACGTGCCGTTCCGGGTGCAGGGGCAGGGAAGCGACGGGCGTTTCGTGCTGGTGTTGCGGCCCGATTCCGCGCCGCGCGCGGTGCCGCTCCGCGCCGGCATTGCCGACAGCGGCTGGGTGGCTGCCCGCCCGCTCACCCGGGGAACCCGGATCGGGTTCGACGACGTGCGTACGGTCGAATCGGTGCGCTGGGGGGCCGCGGCGTCTGAGACCGGCTCACCGATGGGATGGGAAGTGCAGCGCCCGCTGGCCGAGGGCCAGCCGCTGAAAGCCCCGGCGGTCGCGCCCCCGGCCGTCATCGAGGCGGGCGACCCCGTGCGGATGACCTGGCGGCAGGGCACCGTGGCCCTGCAGGTCATGGGCGTGGCGATGAACCGCGCGCGCCTGGGAGAACGGGTTCGGGTCAAGGTCGAAGGACGCACCGGGCGGCTGTCGGGGACCGCCAACGGTCCCGGCACCGCCACACTGGGAGGAGATGATTCGTGAGAACTGTTTCTGTGGTCACTTTGCTGGCGCTGGCCGCCGGCTCCGCCGCGGCCCAGCAGGCCGCCGACAGTACCGCCGCGGCCCGGCCCGCCCAGCTGGCGGTGCGCCGCGCCTCCTGGACTTCCGACCGGATGCCGATGGCGGTGGGCGACATCATTACCATCGTCGTTGATGAGCAGACCGCCGCCCGGGAACGGGTCTCAACCGTGGCCACCGGGCAGCGGAGTCAGAATGCCGGGCTCAACGCCACCGTCGCCGAGGGCGTCCGGCTGGGACCGGCCAAGGGGTTCGGCACCACGCTCCAGGGGAACTCCCGGGACGAGGGTGAAGCCAACCGCCGCGGCGACCTGACCGCGGTGCTCAGCGTCCGGGTCACCGAGATCGAACCCAACGGCGTCGCCCACATCAGCGGATCCAAGAAAGTCATCGTCGACGGCCGGGAACAGCAGGTGGAACTCCAGGGCCTGGTACGGCCCGAGGACGTGACCTCCGCCAACCTGGTGGCGTCCAGCCGGATTGCCGACGCCGTCATCACCTATCGCGGCAAGAAGATCGGGCCGCGGGCCGGCATCCTCGGCCGCATCCTTTCCATACTCTGGCCATGAACAATCTTCGCGAAGCTTTGCTCGCCGCCGTCGCCGTCCTGGCGCTGGCGGCGCCCCTCGCCGGCCAGGGCCAGGCCCGGATCAGCGATCTCACGATTCACCAGGGGGAAGTGCCCCGGCGCATCGTCGGCTATGGACTGGTGGTGGGCCTCGACGGTACCGGCGACCGCAGCTTCGGCACCAACGCCGGCGCGGTGGCGACCGTCCGCTCGGTGGTCAACCTGCTGCGCCGGTTCAATGTCGAGGTGCCCGCCGAGCGGCTCCGGCTGCGCGACGTGGCTGCGGTGCTGGTGACGGCGGAGGTCTCGCCCTATCTCCGGGCCGGCGGGAAGTTCGAAGTCCAGGTTGCCGCGCTGGGCGATGCGACCTCGCTCCGCGGCGGCATGCTGTGGATCACCCCGATGGTGACGGACCCGGGGGCGCCCCCGGTGGGCACCGCCCAGGGCATCCTGATTACCGCGGACCAGGCGGGACGGGGCGGCTACGGCTCACGGACCAACTCCGGCCGGATTCCCGATGGCGGGGTGATTGAAGTGGAACCCCCCGCCCAGGAACTGCAGCCCCACCTGGTCCTCAAGTCGCCCAGCCTGGCCACCGCCCGCAACATCGCGGAGGCGATCAATACCTCGCTGGGGGGCGGTATCGCCAAGGTGACCGATGCCGGCCTGGTGACGCTGACGCCCGCGACGGCCTGGGGCGATACCGCCAGCCTGGTGCTCGCCGCGATCGACACGCTGCCGGTGAGTTTCCGGCTGCCCGCCCGGGTCATCATCAATGCCCGCGAAGGCACCGTGGTGGCCGGCGGCGAGGTGACCGTGGGCAACGCGGTGGTCAGCCACCGCGGCATCACCCTGCAGATCGGGGGGAGCGCGCCGGCCGACAGCACCCGGCCCGGCGATACCTATCTCCGGGTGGAGCCCCGGGCCAGCGTCCAGGACATCGCCGGCGGTCTCCGGGTGATCGGGGCGCGTTCGGACGAGATCGCCGCCATTTTCGAGGCGCTGCGCGCCGCCGGCTCGCTCACCGCCGAGGTTGTGATCCGGTGACTATTCCCTCCGGGCTGACCGGTATCGCCGCGCCGCCCCGCGACCCGGGGCAGCAGCTCCGCCGCATGGCCGACGAGCTCGAAGCCGTGTTTCTCAACCAGCTGTTCCAGGTGATGCGGGCCAGTGTGCCCGAGGGCGAGGCCGCCAACCCGGGAGAGCAGATGTTTACCGCCATGCTGGACGAAAAGATGGCCAGCGAAGCCGCCCGGCGCGCCCAGCGCGGACTGGGCGAAGCGGTCTTCCGCCAACTGAGCCGGCGCCTGCCGCCGGCCGACCCGCCGGCTCCGGCGCCCGGGAACCTTCCATGATGCCCGCACGAAATCACGAATCCATGCCCAGCGACGCGGCCGCCCGCGGCTTGGGGCTGCTGGCCCGCGCGCTCGACGCCGAGACGCGCCAGATCATCGACCTGCGGAACAACCTGGCGGCGCAGCGGGACGCGGTGTCCCGGGAGGACGGCGAACGGCTGACCGGCACGGTCCACCAGATCCAGCGCATCCTGCTCGGACTCGACGAATCCCGCCGGGCCCGGGGCGACCTGATGGAAACGCTCACCGGCGGACGGGATATCGCGCTCGACGAACTGGAAACCCGCACCGGGCTCCCGCTCTCCGCGGAACTGATCACCGCCCGCGCTCGGCTGGGCCGCGAAGCCCGGGAGGCCGCCCTGGAAGCCGCGATCAACCGCGAGGTCCTCGAGCGGGTCATGCAGACCAGCGAAGCCTTCCTGCAGCGGCTGTTCACGACGGTGGCCGGCGAGACCCCGGTGTACCACGCCACGGCCGACGAGTCGCCGGCCGCCGCCGGGTCCGGCCTCCTGCTCAACCGGACGGTGTAACATGTCCCTCGTCAGCATGCTCAGTATTGCCCGCTCCGCCATGCTGGTCCACCAGCGCGCCATGGCGGTGACCGCCAACAACGTCGCCAATGCCCAGACGCCCGGCTACAGCCGCCAGCGGCTCAACCTGGCCTCGGCCTCGCCGTTCCTCTCGCCCCAGGGCCCGCTGGGCCGCGGGGTCAGCGACGGCGGCGTCACCCGGGCGCGGAGCGAGTTCTTCGACAGCGCCTACCGGCGAGATAACGGCCTGCTCTTCTCGTCGTCCACCCTGGGCGATTTCCTGGGCCAGGTGGAAGCGGCGGTGCACGAGCCCTCCGACTTCGGGATCGCGGCCGGCATGGACGGGTTCTTCGGCGCCTTTGCCGACCTGGCCAACGCCCCGACCAGCGGTGTCAACCGGACCCTGGTGGTCCAGGGGGCGGTGACCCTGGTGAACCGGCTGCACCAGCTCGATGGCGCCCTCACCCAGGCGGGGCAGGATGCCCTGACCCAGATGCGGACCGACCTCGAGCAGGCCAACTCGATTCTCAAACGGATCGCCGACCTCAACAACCAGGTGGTGGCCGCCCGGGGCGCCGCGGGATCCGCGCCCGACCTGGAAGACATGCGCGACGCCGCCGTGGACGAACTGAGCGGCCTCGCCGCCGTGCGGGTGCTGACCCGCCCCGATGGCAGCATCGGCGTCCTCGCCGGCAACGCCCTCGTCGTGGACGGCGCCAACGTGCAGCCGCTGGCGCTCGCCGCGGCGCCGGGCGGCGGCTTCGTGTTTACCGCGGGGGGCAACCCCATGGACCCCCAGGCCGGCAGCCTCAAGACCCTGAGTGACCTCACCACCACGATTCTTCCCGGAATCCGGGGCCAGCTGGATGCGCTGGTGAGCGGGCTGGTGAGCGAAGTAAACGCCGTACACCGGGCCGGATATACCGCGACCGGCGCCACCAATACCGATTTCTTCGACCCGGCCGGGGTGACGGCGGGCAGCATCCAGGTCAGTGCGGCCATCCTCGCCTCGCCCGACGAGATCGCGGCGGGCGGAACCGCGGCTCCGGGCGACGGCTCTATCGCGCTCGCCATCGGCGGGATGGCCTCGGCCCCGCTGGCCGCGCTGGGCGGCCGGTCGGCCCGCGACGTGTACACCGAGCTGGCCGGCGCCGTGGGCGCCGCGGTGCGGGATGCCCAGCAGAACGCGTCCACCCAGCTGGCCCTGACCGAGCGTGCCGATACCATGCGGTCGAGCGTGAGCGGCGTGTCCATCGACGAAGAGATGGTCGGCCTGATCGGCCAGCAGCAGGCCTACGCGGCGGCGGCCCACCTGGTGAAGACGGCGAACGACATGATGGAGGAAATCCTGCGGATGGTCTGAAGCGGTTAGTGCCGTCTGCTCTGCCAGGCCGGGAAGGTGAGGGTGGCCCGGCAGCCCCCTTCGGCGCGGTTGTCCACGATCAGGTCGCCACCGGTCTCCCGCACCAGGGATCGCGCGACCAGCAGGCCCAGTCCATGGTGCGGCGCGTCCTTGGTCGTGACGCCGGCCTCGAAGAGCCGGGGCAACACCGTTCCCGCGATCCCGCCTCCGGCATCCTCGACCCGCAGCCGGACGCTCTGTTCATCGCCATCTGCCCACAACTCGATACGGCCCTCCACGGTGCCCAGGGCTTCCTTGGCGTTGGTGACCACGACCAGCAGGGCGGTCAGCGCCCGGCCGGGGCTGGTGCGAATCGGGGGGAGGGAGGGCTGTACGGTGGACTGGACCGCGGTGGTGACCAGCCGGGTCTGCATCCGCTGAAAGCGGGTCACTTCGGCCAGCAACTCCGGAACCAGTTGGGGACCGACGGTCCAGTCGTAGAGCCGGTCGAACCCGGCCAGCACCTGCCCCAAGTCGGTCATCAGGTCGGCGACCCAGGTGAGCCGGTCCGGCAATCCCGGGTCCTCCCAGTCGTCGCGGGCCAGGCTCAGCGTCTGCGCGCCGTTGTTGATCGCATGCTTGACTCCGTACACCATGCTCCGCACCAGGGAGCCCTGCACGGCCTGGAGATACACCGGAGTGAACTGATGGGGAAGTGCTGGAGCGGCGGGACCATCCGTGGGAGTCAAGCAGAAACCCTGGTCTGGGGCCAGAGCAGTGTACTTAAGGAAGGATCGAAAGGCAATCCATCAGGATCCCTCTTGCCGGACCCGCGCCGGCCCCACGATGGGATCGTGGCGGTTGCGGAGCTGCACGGTGTGGATCACTTCCGGGGTCAGCCGGGTTCCGTTGCCCACCAGCTTGATCCCGGCATCGGTGAAGAGATCGTCGGCCAGCACCATGCCGGCGCGGAGATCGGGGATCGCGACGGTCCGGGAGTGTTGCCGGCCCGCCGGGCCCGACTCTTCTTCTTCTACCTGGTGCAGGTAGACAAGCGCCATCGGGTCATAGGAGGAGCCGGCGTGGGTGGCCATCTCTTCCAGCGCCTGGGCCGGGGTCCGGAAGCGGCCGCTCTCCAGGAGCGCTACGTACTCGACGGCGACCCGGAGGATACGGCTCCGTAGCGGTATCTGGCCCTGCAGGAGGTGCTCAGGGAAGCCGGACCCGTCCCAGTTCTCGTAGATGCTCCCCACCAGGTCGGCCGCCCGTTCCAGCGCCGGGATCTGCCGCAACAGCTGCCGGCTCCGGAGCGCGTAGTGCCGGCTTTCCGGTCCCCCGTCGCGGCCGCCGTTGCCATGCGCTGGCCCGCCTTCCAGCAACCTGCCCAGCTCGCTCAACTGTGCCGCCAGTTCCAGGTCCAGCAACAGGGCGTCCGGCACATGGAAGCGGTCGGCCAGCGCCCGGGTAATGTCACCGATGCGCTCGGCCCGTTCGCCGGAGCGCGGAACCCGGTGTTCGAGCACCGATTTCAGTACTGCCAGGATGCCTTCCAGCTTGATTGTCGCGCTGCGGCGGAGCTGGTCCAGTTCGGCGGCCATCATGGCGTCCCGCCGCTGAAGCGTTTCCAGATGCAGCAGCGTTTCCACCAGGCGGGCTGCCTCCCCCGGCGATACCGGGGTTCGCAGCAGCGCGCTCACCGCCGGGGGGAGATCGGTATCCGGGTCCTCCGGGCCAACGAGGAGGATGATGGCCGGGGACGGGGCCTGGTTCAACTGGCGCTCTACCAGGCGCTCCGGGTTCCAGCTCGCGGCATCCTGGATGACCAATGCGGGATCCAGTTGCCGCCAGAGCGGCGCCGCCTCGGCGTCGCTGCCGGCCTGGGTCAGCTGGACGGCATCGACCCCGGCGGCGATCGCGCCGAAGAGGTCGGCCAGGGCGGGATCCCCGGAGACCAGCAGGATATGGCGCAGGGGCATCACTGGCCCGGCACCCCGGCGCCCAGCGTGGCTCGCAGCGAATCCCGGCCGGGGCGGTCCAGCATGACCGTAATCGCGATGCGCCGGTTGCGGGGAGACAACGGGTCGGAGGCGTCGCGCAGCTGCCGGTCGGCCCAGCCGCGGATCTGCGCCACGCGGTACTCCTGCAGTCCGTGGGCGTTGAGAATCCGGCGCGCGGCATTGGCCCGGTCGGCGCTCAACTCCCAGTTGGAATAGGGCGCGCCCCGGGTGTAGGGGCGCGCATCGGTATAGCCCTCGATCATGATCCGGTTGTCGAGCGTGGTCAGGTTGGCGCCCAGGAGGGCGAGGAACGCCGCGCCCCGTTCGCTGGGCCGGGAGCCGCCGGTTTCGAAGAACATGCCGGCCGAGTCCTCCAGCAACTGGATCCGGAGCCCCTCGTCGGTCAGCTCGATCTCGATGTTGTTGGCCAGCGCTTCGAGGGCGGGCAGCTGCTCCAGCTGTTCCTTCACCTGTTCGCCCAGCTGGATGAGCCGGTTCTGGCGGAGGTCGAGCACCTGGGACTGGGTGAGCGGCCGGACCGCGGCCGACTGGGCCCCCTCCCCGGGCAGGATCGAACTGCCGTACTCGTCGGCCCGCCCCAGCGGATCCTGGAAGTACCCGGCGATGGACGACTTGACGTCGGAGCTCTGGTTGACGAGCCAGAGCACGAGGAACATGGCGAACATCGCCGTCATGAAGTCGGCAAAGGCCACCTTCCAGGCGCCGCCGTGGTGGGGGTGCGCGCCTTTCTTCTTCCGGACGACGATGCGGACGGGGACTTCGCGGCTCTTGTTCATCTCAGGCGGCCTCCGCCTTTCCCTTCACGCCCTTGCAGGCGCTCTCCATCTCGAGGAAGGTGGGCCGGTCGGCGGCGAAGATCGCTCGCCGGGCAAACTCCACCGAGACGATCGGCGAGAACCCCTTGGCAAAGGCGACGACGCTGGCCTTGATGAAATGGTAGAACCGGGCCTCGGCGGCGTTCTCGTGCTCCATGCTGACCGAGAGCGGGCTGGCGAAGCCGTAGGCGAGCAGCACCCCGAGGAACGTGCCGGTGAGCGCAGCCCCGACCTTTTCACCGATCTCCTCGACCGGCCCCGCGATGGCGCTCATGGTGACCACGATGCCGAGCACCGCCGCCACGATCCCGATGCCGGGAAGGGAATCGCCCACCTTCTGGAGGGTGGACACCGGGCGGTTCTCCTGCTCGTGGTGCACGTCGATCTCGTTCTCCATCAGGGTCTCGAGGTCGTACGCCGGCACGCTCCCCACCAGGACCAGGCGGAGCGAGTCGCAGAGAAAGGTCACCGCGTGGTGGCGGTGGAGAATCTCGGGGTACTTGTTGAAGATGGTGCTCTTGTCGGGCCCCTCGATGTGGGACTCGATGGCGACCAGGCCGTCCCGCCGGGCGGTCTGGAACAGCTCGAACAGCATCTTGAGGGCGTCGAGGTAGAGGCCCTTGTTGTAGGGCGAGGACTTCATCAGGCCGATCAGCCGGCTGGTGGTGTCCTTGAGGACGGGACCGGGGGTGGAAATGAGCATGGTCCCGAGGGCGGTGCCCCCGATGACCACGAACTCGGAGATATGGAACAATGCCGGAACGTGGCCGCCGGCGATGATGAAACCGCCCAGGACGGACCCGATGACGACCACGATGCCGAACAGTGCTATCATGAAACGCGCTCCCGAGGCGGCTGGTGCAGGCCCCCATGGGGGGCGCCTTCAGGAGCGAGTATCGGACAGGCGGGACGGGGCTTGAGAGGGCAAAAGTGCGGATTTTTGTCGAAGAACGCGACAGGCGTCACTTTCTATCCAGTCCCCTCTCCATTCTTCCCCACCTCCCTCCAGATCCTCCGGGTCGAAGTGCCCGAGCCCCCGCCCAGATGGGCGGGGGCTGCAAGGGACGTTCAGTTGACCAGGCAGCAGCCCGCCTGGCAGCGGACCCAGAGCTGCTCGTCAGCCGGATCCCAGTGCCAGCGGACCGCGCCAACCGGTCCGTCATGCGGTTTTCGTGCAACGCATGAGTATCTGGGGCTTCCCTGGGCCGGGCTGATACGAGCCCACCAGGTCTCGGGAGGCTTGTCCTTGCAGGGGACAAAGGTGGCCGTCCCGATGCAGGACTCCTGCGTTCCACTGCAAAGGTGCACGCGGTTCAGACCCGGCTTGAGCCCAAAACTGGTATAAGGTTGCGATCCCTCGAGAACAATATTGGCTACCGGCACCCACTGCACCGGGATTCTTCCCGTTATCCCAGGCTGATAATGCGGGGACCGGGAATGCGTAGGCGATGATTCCGCTCGGCGTGACCACGCCGTCCTTGGGGCGACTGGCCACCTTGCTCGTCATACCATCCCTTCACCGCGAGAACCCGTCGCTGCTATTGGGGGTGGATGGTTTGACGTCTCCTCCAATTTCTTCGGGACTTCCCCGAAGCTGGGGGTCCCGGCTCGACGGCGGAACTGTAAACCCTACTTTCGGCCCAACCTCGCAGTCAGCGTCACCACAGCGCATTCCGATATGTACTGGGTCCTTGTGGACGGATCCCAATCCCAGCGACGACCGTGAGGTACATGCTGCTTCCTCGATCGGCCTGTCGCGGGACGGTACAGTTCGGGAGACATCCGACCAGTCTGCAGGCCGGCGGGAATGACGGGACGGCTGCGACCCTTTTGGTCGTGCCGCAAATTCACGACTCTGGCCGCCCATCGATGCGGCTCGCGCAGGTAGAGGCAATTGCCTCCAGAGTTCAGTCCGAGAGGAGAATCACCATTGTGTCCTCGGGCCAGCGATATAGGATCGCCACCGGGATGGCCTTCCGGAACGTCAAATCGAGGGAACGTCACCTCGTCGAGCTTGACGCGGGCGAGAAGCGCTATCGGGGGCCGTAGGACATGTCCTGGTTGATCATCCGCTGGCAATCATGGTACTCCGGCTTGTCCGAAATATTGCCGACCAAGGTCAACCTTTCGAACTGATTCCGCGTCCAGTGGCTGTCACGGCTCTTGACATCAAAAACCCCTGGTGGGCACTCATCTGCCTGGATGACCGGTAGGTCCGTCAATGGCGACGAGTGAAGTTGGCGTTACCGGCTCTTCGCCACACGCACTGAGGGCTAAGGATATACTAGCGGCAATGAAGATAGTGCGGATCATGGTACCTCCCCCTGTGTGTGATACCCTCTCTCGCGACTTCGAGCTTCAATTCACCGTGCAGCACCCGACCGTGCACCGCACCCACAGCTGCTCGTCGCGCTCTGACCATCGCCACCGGGCGGCATCGGCGGGAATTACCGAGTGGGTCATGCGCGTCACGCAGCGATCCGTCGTCGTCCCGTCCGGATTCTGAAACCGGGCCCACCACTGGGAATCCGATGCCGGGTCCACCGTGGATGGACAGCCGAGCGGTGCCGTAACGCCGCAGGCCGGCCCTCGGCAGAAGGCGACCGCGGTCATGCCCTGCTGGAATTCGAGCTTTCCCTTGTATGGCGCCGTCACAAATACGGACGCGGATGAGACCCATCGGCCGCCATAGTCATCCTCCCCGGCGGCGCCGAGGCCGGGGTCCGGGATGATGGTGCCGAACGCCGGCGAGAGCGTCAGGCCGGCTCCGCCTGCCACCGAGAGCCGCTGTTCGTCGTACCACCCCTTGATCGCTATCACCCGCTGCCGCAGCCGCGCCGCGTCCGGCCCGCTGCCCCCCAGCGCCAGCAGCCGGGCGCTGATCTCCCGAACCCGGGCGTTGGATGACCCGGGATCGAGAGGGTACGTCGGCGAAGATGCGAGCCTCTTGTCACCGATTTCGCACCACTGGGCACCGCACCGGATGCCGATGTACTGGCGGGCGTTAACGGAGTCGTAATCCCACCGCGCCACGGGAGCCACGTCGCGGGCCGCCAGTCCGGCCGGGAGGGTCTGGGCGTGGACGGCCAGGACCGCGCCGCCCAGGGTGGCGGCATCCTGGGGGTCTCGGCAGGGTGTCGCCAGCGGACCCAGCGAGACCATTCGCGCCTCCCACCCCGCCGCCTCTCCCGGGTTGGGAATGAGATAGAGGCAACTGAACCCATGCTTGATGTGCAGCGGCGCGTACTCGGTGCGGTCGAAGTTGTGAATCTCCGCCACCGGCGTGGCCCGGGTGACGCCGCTCCCGGAGCCGAGGCCGGGAGACGACACCGTGTCGAGGTCGGAGTTGATGAAGTACCGGGCCAGGTCGGTCGCGGCCCAGATGGCCACCAGCTGGCCCAGGGTATCCGGCGGGAGCCGGAACCGCTGGCAGTCATGATATTCGGGGATTTCGTCAATCTCCGAGGCCACGGGAATGTCGCGCGTCGTGTCCGAGCCCACGACGATGCTGATCGAGTCCCGGGGGCAATCGGGGACGTAGGCGATGCGCGAACCATCCGGGTCTCGCTGGCAGGCACCGGCTGCGACCAGTGCTAGACAGAGAAGCAACCCATCTGCTGCCATGCCGCTCCGGTCGTGTTGGCGCATCGGCTCGTCTCCTCCGTTCAGGTGGTTGCCTACGCTCACTTCCGTTCATCCGGTCCGGATCTTTTCCATGGCGTCTCGCACCGGATGCAGATAGGGGTCGCTCCCGGCCCAGAGAATCGCAACCATGCTGGCCCAGGTCCGGGCGCCTGCCCGGTCGCCCAGCCGCATTGCCAGGTCTGCCCGGAGGGCCATGGCACGCACCAATGCCGCCGCCCGGTACGGCTCCTGGAATCCTGGCGAGGCGGTCGCAAGCGATCCCAGGACGGGATCGAGCCAGGCCGCGGCGTCGCCGGCCCGTCCAATCGCTTTGAGCAGGTAGGCTTCCGCATAGAGCGCATCGAGGGAGCCCTCGCCGAGCCCCATGCCCTCACGCTGTCGCGCGATTTCGCCCAGCAACCGGCTGACCGTGAGCGTATCCCCGCGGGCCAGCGCCGCCTGGGCCGTGATCAGGATGTCCCCCTGGTCTTCCAGGCTTTGAATACTGGCCATCGGGTGCGAAGCGAACGCCATGGCGGCGGCGAAGCCAAGAGTTGCCGCGCGAAGGCCAGGGCGTTGTTCGGATTCGAAGTCGCGATCAATGATTCGGGTCATCCGGGTTTCCAGCTCGTCGAGGCTGTCGGCCGGTCCCCCGAGGGCGGCATACACCAGCAGGGCGGGCGCCGTGATCGCAAGTTCTCGCGGCAGGCCCCAGAAGTCCCGGGCCTCCGGCGACTGAGACAGCCGGGCCGCGAGATGCCCGCGGCCCAGCAGGGCCGCCAGGCTGGCCAGTTCGATGTGGCCGGTGACCAGGCGGGGGTCAAGGCGGAGGAGCGAATCGGCCAGCCGGGCTGCCTCCGCCACCGCTGCCGGGTTTCCCGGGATCCCAAACCGGAGCCGCATGAAGACATCACGGCACGCCAGCCGGATTCGATCGGGGTCTTCCCTCGCCAGAGCCATGGCGCGGTGCAGGGTGTCGAGCGCCGCCGGGTCTCCGGTGACTTCCATAGACGTCGCGACGGCTTCCAGCGCCTGAAAGCTCTGGGGATACTCCCGCAGCCACCCCTCGGCGATCTCCCGGAAAATCCGCCGCTGCTGCCGTATGGCGAAGGTGGTGGTGGGTCCCATGATCGCGCGTCCTCGGTGCACATGGTCCATGGGCACCGGATAAAACACCAGGGAGTCTCCGATCCAGGACGGTGAGGCGAGGAAGCTGATCGTGTCCGGGGGGACCGCCCGGCCCCCCCGAACCATGGCGGCGCTGCTGAGCCAGGCGAAGGAACGGTGAGCCCGGTGAATCGAAGGAAGAATGCGGAAGGCCTGCCGGTAGGCCTGGAGTGCGGAGTGGTAGCTGTTCCGGTAGCGCCATCCCGTGGGGCTTTGAGGGTCCCGAACCACGGCGTCATCCCGCCGCAGGCAATCGCCAAGGCCGAACCAGGTGACAAAGCTGTGGGGATCGTCCCGGGCCAGGCGGCTCCACACCTGGCAGGCGCGGTCCAGGCGGCCCTGGGCGGCGAGGAGGACAGCATCGGCAATGCCCTGGTCGTTGGGCGCCAACTGTGCCCGTCCCATGTGGCCCCGCTCTGCCGCCGAGCGCCACTGGGCCGCGGGTTCGTCCCGCCAGAGCCGGGTCAGCGCCAGCCAGGTGAACCCCTGGGAGAACTGCGGGTCGTACGCGGTCGCCGCGTCAAAGGCGCTGTCCGCCGCATCCAGGCGCCACTCGGTCAGCGCGTCATACCCCGCGAGAAATGCCTGCCGCGCGGGCAGGACCGTGGTTCCCTCGCCCTGGGCTTCCCGCCTCCGCGTACGTTCATGACGAACGAGAAGGCGTTCCGCCATCCTGGCAAAGGCGGAGTCGCCTCCTACCAGTTCGGCGGGCACCCGCTCGGCATGGTCCGCCAGTTGCCGGTTGGTCGCCGTTTCGTAGAGCACGGCATGCACCCTCGTTTCTGCACCGAGCGGATGCATCGTGACCCGGACGTAGCGCCCGGCTCCCAGTCCCGCGGCCGCCCGCCGGGCCGGGTCGTCCTTCCCGGCCGCGCCGAGGACGGCGCGGCTGATCCGCTCGGGATCGACCAGCGTGATACCTGACCAGGCCGCGACCGCGTCGGAGAAGAGCAGTGAAGGGTCCGGCGATGCCGAATCACCCGGGATGACGGCCAGGAGCGTGGTATCCAGCTCCGGCCCTGCCGGTCCGGTAACCCCGCCCCGGAGCAGGGTCAACGAAGCGGTGCCCGCGATGAGCACCAGTCCGATCACGGCTCCCGCCTGCCAGGACCGCCGCGGGCGCGCCACCGGCATCCGCGCCGTCGTCGCGATGCCCTCCAGTGCCCGCGCAAGGTCCCCCGCCGTCTGGAACCGGTCCGCCGGCTGCTTCTGCAGCGCCTTGCGTACCGTCAGCTCCAGCGCCGCGGGCACGGTCGGCCGGATCGTGATCAGCGATGGCACCGGGTCCAGCTGGTGGCGCGCCACGATCGCCTGCGGCGTGGCCCCCATGAACGGCGGGTCCCCGCCCAGCATTTCGTAGAGCACGCAGCCCAGCGCGTAGATGTCGCTCCGGCCGTCGATTTCGCTCGACGCCAGCGACTGCTCCGGCGACATGTAGGCCGGCGTCCCCACCGCCATTCCCTCGGTGGTGATCACGTCCCGCTCCGCCGCCCGGTTGATCGCCCGGGCGATGCCGAAGTCGGCGACCACCGCCTCCGTCCCGGCCAGCAGGATATTCTCCGGCTTGATGTCGCGGTGGACCACCTGGTGGGCGTGCGCGTAGCTCAGCGCCGAGGCAACGTCCCGCGCGATGGACACGGCCTCCTCGATGGGCAGCTGCTTCTGCCGCTGGAGCCGGGCCCGCAGCGACTCTCCTTCCACGAACGGCATGGTGTAATAGGGAAGCGTCCGGCCATCCACGGTGACGGTGCCGGAGTCGAGCAGCGGAAGGATGTGCGGGTGGGTCAGCTCGGAGGCAAAGCGGGTTTCCTGGAGGAACCGTTCATGCCCCACCGCGCCGGCCAGCCGGGGGTGCAGCACTTTGATCGCGACCCGGCGGTGATGGGAGAGATCCAGGCCGAGGTACACCGCAGCCATCCCGCCGCTGCCGAGCTGAATTTCCAGCTGGTAGCGTTCGGACAGCGCGGCCTGCAGCATCCGGAAGAGCTCGGACATGGGGTCCTGGGGATCGCTACTCATATAGCGCGCATCCCGCCACCCCGCAAGACGGGACCTGCCACCCCCCGGTTACAACTCGCCCCGGCCCCAGTCCCCCCAGATGGCGCAGGTCAGGCCGGGCGCCTGCACGTTAAGGAAGAGGGTCTGCCCGTCAGGGCTGAACGTCGCCCCGGCGAACTCGGCGCTGGCGGGGTGCAGGTTGAGCGCAAAGTCAAAGATGCGGCCGTCGCGGGTCAGGCCCCGGAGGTAGTTCTCCCCCGCGCCGTCTTCACAAAGAAGGAGACCGCCCCGCGGGCTGACGCAGATGTTGTCGGGAGACTGGAGTACCGCCGCCGAGGGAGACTCGAAAAGAAGGATCACCTCGCCGCCGGCATCGCCGGCCGGCCGGTACTGCCACACCTGGCCCATCCCCGCATTCCCGCCGCTCGTAGCATTGAAGTAAATGTGGCCGCCGCCCTGCCAGCAGCCTTCCAGCCGGCCAAAGATGGCGCCGCCGCCTGCGGCACCCTGGGCGAACACCGCCGCCGGGTTCTCAGCGGCGTCGGAGGGATCGGGATCGGCGATCGGCACCCAGCGGGCTTCGAGCGGCACCCCGGTCCGCTGCCCGGTCCGGGTGTCGTAGCCGGGCCGGCCCGCGATGGCCAGCATCTCCAGCTGCCCCCCCGCCGCCAGGCGGCCCCCTTCCGCCGGCAGGAACCGGTAGAATCCGGCTGCCAGGGCATCCTCGGTTTCGTAGACGATGCCAGTGGCGGGATCCACCGCCACCGCTTCGTGGACAAACCGGCCCATGGCGCGGAGCGCCACCGGGTCCGCTTCCCGCTGGGCGGCAACCGGGACATCGAAACAATACCCGTGCGGCCGTTCGAACCCCTGTGCTTCACCCGCGACGGCCTCCTCGCAACTGATCCAGGATGCCCATGGCGTGGGGCCCCCGGCGCAGTTGCGGATGGTGCCACTCAGCGATACAAACGCCTCGAGGGGAAGCCGGGTGCGCGGATCTACCGTCAGCGTCGTGGTGCCGCCGTTCGCCCGCGGATCCCAGGAGCGCGCCGGGGCGCCGATGGACACCGCGTCGGCCAGCGTGCGGGGATAGGATTCATGGTTCCGGACCAGCCGGACCCGGCTGCCGTGGGCAAACGCCGCCATGCCATCGTGCATCGGCGGGGTGGGCCGCCCGTCCGACATGATCTCGCCGGTCCGCCCGAAGACGGTGTACGCGAATCCCTCGGGCAGGGCCAGCAGGGTCTCTCCGGTATTACTGGCGGGCGTGGGCACCAGACGGCCGTACCCGACACGGTCAGCCGGAAACCGCGCTGGGGTTGCACCCAGGCTCCGCGCCTGGAGCGACTGCAGGCCCAGGATGCTTCCACCCACGGCGGCTGTTCGCAGGAACGATCTGCGACTTGTCATTCCAGTAGGGCCTCCTGCTACTTTCCGGGATGCGCAACTATTGGATTCTCAAGACCGAGCCTTCAACATACTCATTCGAGGACTTGGTTGCCGAGCAGGTGGCCACCTGGGACGGGGTCGCCAACCCGGTTGCCGTCAAGCACCTGCGCAGCATGGCCCCCGGCGACCAGGTGATGATCTATCACACCGGAAAGGAGAAGGCGATCGTCGGACTTGCCACGGTCGCCGGACCCCCCCGGCCGGATCCCCGGGATCCCAGACTCGTCGTCGTGGACCTCGAGGCGGGCCGGCCGGTCGGGAAACCGGTGTCACTCGCGGCGATCAAGGCGGACTCGGCCTTCAAGGATCTCGCGCTGGTGCGACAGGGCCGCCTCTCGGTCGTGCCGGTGCCCGAATCGCTGTGGACTCGGCTGGTCGCCATGGGCCGCTCCTGAGCCCATACCGAAGAAATACCGTACCTGCTATCTTGGGGCCATGCCCAGCCCGCGTTTCGAGGTCGTCGCCCCCTTTGAGCCCGCCGGGGATCAGCCCCGCGCTATCGCGGAGCTGACCACGGCGATCCGCGCGGGCGAAAAATATCAGACCCTCCTCGGGGTCACCGGGTCGGGTAAGACGATGACCCTGGCCCACGTCATCGCCAACATCGGGAAGCCCACCCTCGTCCTCTCCCATAACAAGACGCTGGCCGCGCAATTGTACGGCGAATTGCGCCAGTTTCTGCCCCGGAACGCGGTCGAGTATTTCGTCTCCTACTACGACTACTACCAGCCGGAAGCCTATGTCCCTTCGACCGATGTCTATATAGAAAAGGACGCCTCGATCAACGAGGATATCGAATCGCTTCGGCTTCGCGCGACCACCAGCCTGGCCGAACGGGAGGACGTGGTCATCGTCGCGACGGTGAGCGCCATCTACGGCCTCGGTGACCCGGTCGAATACCGTAACCTGATTACCGCGGTCTCAGTCGGCGAACAGCGGGGTCGCGACTCCATCCTCGCCGACCTGGTCCGCATTCATTACCAGCGGAACGATGTTTCCTTCGAGCCGGGGACCTTCCGGGTCCGGGGCGACACTATCGAGGTGTTCCCGGCCTACGACGAAGTCGCGGTTCGCATCGAGCTCTGGGGCGACGAGGTCGAGCGGATTTCCAAGGTGAGCCCGCTCACCGGCGAAGTGATCCAGCAGCTGGAGAAATGCGCCGTCTATCCGGCCAAGCATTTCGTCACCCAGCGGCCCACGATCGAGCGGGCGGTCCGCGCCATCAGGGCCGAACTGGCCGAGCGGCTCCTGGAACTCAAGACCGCCGGGAAGCTGCTGGAGGCGCAGCGGCTGGAATCGCGCACCACCTTCGACATCGAAATGATGCTGGAGATCGGCACCTGTGCCGGCATCGAGAACTATTCCCGCCACCTGAGTGGGCGGCTGCCGGGCGAACGACCGGCCTGTCTCTTCGACTATTTTCCGCCCGAGTTCATGGTCGTAGTGGACGAGTCCCACGTGACGCTGCCCCAGATCGGCGGCATGTTCAACGGCGACCGGGCCCGCAAGCTCACCCTGGTGGACTACGGCTTCCGCCTTCCCTCGGCGCTGGACAACCGGCCCCTGATGTTCGACGAGTTCCTGGGGCTGGTCCAGCAGATGATCTCCGTCTCGGCGACCCCGGGAGAATACGAGCTCGGGCTCTCCAACGGCCGGCCGGTGGAACAGATCATCCGCCCTACCGGCCTGATTGACCCCGAGATCTCCATTCGCCCGGTCAAGGGCCAGGTGGACGACCTGCTGCACGAGATCCGGGCGCGGGTCGCGCTGAGTGAACGGGTCCTGGTGACGACGCTGACCAAGCGGATGTCGGAGGACCTCACCGATTACCTGCAGCAGACGGGCGTGAGGGTGCGGTACCTCCACTCCGATATTGACGCCATCGAGCGGATGGAGATCCTCCGCGGGCTGCGGCTGGGGGATTTCGACGTCCTGGTCGGAATCAACCTGCTGCGCGAAGGCCTCGACCTCCCCGAGGTGTCGCTGGTGGCCATTCTCGATGCCGACCAGGAAGGGTTCCTCCGCTCCGACCGCGCCCTGATCCAGACGGTAGGCCGGGCCGCCCGGAACGTGAACGGCAAGGCCGTGCTCTACGCCGACCGGATGACGGGGTCGATGCAGCGCGCCCTGGCCGAGATGGACCGCCGGCGCGAGATCCAGCGGGCGCATAACCTGGAACACGGCATCACCCCGGTCTCCATTATCAAGTCGCTGGAGCAGGTTCGCCTCTCCACCCGGGTGGCCGACGCCCGCACCGAGAAACCGCCGCCCCAGAAGGGCGTCCTCGTGGGCGGGGATCTCCACGACCCGGTCCGGCGGGAAAAGGCGGTGGCCGCCCTGGAGCAGCAGATGCGGGAGGCGGCCGCCAACCTGGAATTCGAAGTGGCCGCGATGCTCCGCGATCAGCTGCTCGAACTCAAGGCAGCGAGCGGAGGGGAGGCCCGGAAGTCCGGCGCAACCCGCCGCCGACGTACCGGCTGACCCGGTATGATCGGGACATTTACCGAGGCCGAACTCCGCCGGTGGGGAACCAGCGCAGGGCAGGCCCTGCCTCCCGGCAGCATCGTGCTCCTCGAGGGCGAGCTGGGCGCCGGCAAGACCACCTTGATCCAGGCGGTCGCCCGCGGGCTGGGGGTGGCCGTGAATGCCACCAGTCCCACCTACGCACTGGTGCACCGCTACCAGGGTGCGCGGGGACCGGTCTACCATCTGGACTGTTACCGCCTGCGCCGCCCGGAGGAAGCCGCCGACCTCGACTGGGAGACCATGCTGCGCGAAGGCGACGCGGTGCTGATCGAGTGGCCGGAGAAGGCCGGCAGCTACGTACCGGCGGCCACCCGCCGGTTCCGGCTTTCGCATGTCGCCGAAGATCCCGATTTGCGCCGGTTGGAGGAGCCGGACCCCGATGCCTGATCGCTGGCTGGCCATTGAGACCAGCGGCGACCAGGCCAGTGTGGCCATTGAGCGGCCCGGCGGCGAGGTCATCGAAGAGATCATCACCGGCTCCCGCCAGCACGCGAAGGAACTGGTCCCCGCCATCGGACGGGTGCTGGAGCGGGCCTCGTTCCGGCCCGGCGACCTCCACGGCCTCGTGGTCAGTGAGGGCCCCGGCAGTTTTACCGGCATCCGGATTGGCGCCACGGTCGCCAAGGGGCTGGCCCATCTGCAGGGCCGGCCCCTGCGCACCGCGTCTGCCCTGGCGGTCATGGCCCGGGGTGCCTGGCGGGAATCGGCCGTTCTCGAGAGTGCGGGCTGCGAGCTCGCCGTGCTGGCGACGACCGATGCGCTGCGCGGAGAGTTCTACGCCGCCCTCTATCACATTGGGCCCCGAGGCGTGAGGACCATCCGGGAGCCCGCGGTGCTGTCCCCCGAGGCCCTCGCCGGGTGGCCGGCGGCCGACCTCCGGGCCCTGCATCCACCCCTCGCCTCCACGCTGCTCGATCTCCTGGAGGTGGAAGGGGGTACCGTTCTGGTTGACGCCCTGGAGACCTGGGAGCCGGTGTATGGCCGCCCCGCCGAGGCCCAGGCCAAGTGGGAGGCCGCTCATGGGCGCCGGCTACCGGATTCGCCCAGCACTGCTCGCTGACGTTCCCGGTCTTGCGGAGCTGGAGCCGCGGTGCTTCAGCGACCCGTGGTCGGCAACCGGGTTCCGGGAGATGCTGGAAGCGCCCCATATTTTGGCCCTGGTTACCGAGGGGCCCGGACGCAAGCTCGCCGGCTACCTGGTCGCCCGGGTTATAGAAGGGGAAGGTGAGATTCTCAACCTCGCCGTGGATCCTGCCCGCCGGCGCCGGGGGTTGGGCTCCGAGCTGCTGGAGGCGGGGCTGAGCCTGATCAAGGCCCGGGGCGGGGAGGCCATTTTCCTCGAGGTTCGGGTCTCCAACCAGGCCGCCATTAACCTGTACCTGGCGAAAGGGTTCCGTCCCATCGGCCAGCGGCGGGGCTATTATCGGCGGCCGGTGGAGGACGCCATGGTCCTCCGGTGGCAGGCCGGCCGCCCTGTCGCCCCTTAGAGAAGTGCTCGCGCTTTTTTGTACCACTCGCAGTATCTTTTGGCATCCCACTCGGAGGGACCCGGTGCTACGTTAGCTCACCGTCGTGTCCCATACTCTGCACACCGCAGGAGGTCGTCGTGAGTCGAAGCCTGAACAAAGTCACCCTGATCGGAAACCTGGGCGCCGATCCCGAAATCCGCAGTACGTCCAATGGGTCCCGCGTGGCGACCCTCTCGCTGGCCACCGGCCGCCAGTGGAAAAACCAGAGCGGGGAGAAACAGGAGAAGACCGAGTGGCACCGCGTCATCTTCTGGAGCAGCAAGTTCAACAACGTGGTCGACACCATCGAGAAGTATGTCAAGAAGGGTGACAAGCTCTACATCGAGGGTCGGATCGAATATCGCTCCTGGCAGGATCGCGAGGGACAGACCCGGTACACCACCGAGATCATCGGCAACGAGCTGCTGATGCTGTCCGGCCGGGGCCAGGCGGGCGAGGGCGAGTCCTACAGCCCGGCCAAGGTCGGGGCCGCGGCCGCGGCGCCCAAGAAGGACGAGAACTTCGACGACTTCCCGGAAGCCCTGGACGCCGAGGACGACGACCTGCCGTTCTGAAATTGAAGGAATGGGGGAAATGTGGGAATTGAGGGAATGTGGGAATTGGGGAATTGAGGGAATTGAAGGAATGTGGGAATTGGATTCAATTCCTTCAATTCCCACATTCCTTCAATTCCCTCAATTTTCTCATTCCCTCAATTCCCTCAATTATTTTGCCTCTCCTCCCGCGATCCGCGTAGCTCCGTCCCCGCATCGAGCGTTCCCAGCCGGCCAGCCGAGCCCCTTAAGTGGCGTTCCCGCACCCCTTTGCGAGATACTACTTGAGGTGGGTCTTGTATGGCGTTGATTTTGCTAGGGTTATATATTATCGCGGTCTTCGTTCATCCCGAATCCCAGTGGTCCGTTCCATCAGACTCGCTTGGAGATAACTCCATGCCTCGCAGGATCTTCGGTCAACCGGTCGGCGCCCGTCTTCGCGCCATATCCCTGGGGCTGGCGGTTTCCGCCCTTCCCGCCCTGCTTGCTGCGCAGGTATCGGCGCCGCAAACCCATACCGTGCGTCGGGGGGATACCCTCTGGGGCATTGCCGGGCAGTACCTTGGCGATCCGGTGCTCTGGCCGGAGATCTATCGGCTGAACACCGCCGTGGTCGAGGACCCCCATTGGATCTATCCGGGTGAGGAGCTCCAGTTGGTGGCCGGGGCGGCGCCCCGGCCCGCCGTGCCGACGGAGGATACGCCAGCGCCGGGAGTCGTCATCACGGTACCTCCCGCCCACCAGGCCGACACGGTCATGGTGCTGGTGCAGGCGCCGGACAGCGGCATCTCCGGCGTCCTTACGGTCGCCGCCGATACCGCCCCGACCGACATGTCGCCCCTGTTCGGGACCAGCGCCCGCCGGCGGGACATGGATGCGACCCTGCTCGCCTACAGCCAGCAGCCCTACCGGCCGCTCCGACGCAGCGAGTTCCATTCGTCAGGCTTCCTCAGCGAGGGACAGGACCTGCCGTTCGGCAAGTTCCAGGGGCCGGTCTCACCGACCCAGATCGCCACCATGACCAGTAATGCCTCCAACGCGCTCTACTCCAAGGTGGCCGTGATGCCGCCGGCCGGGGGCGCGTACCAGGTCGGCGACAGCCTGCTGGTCGTTCGCATCGACCGGCGGACGGCGGATTACGGGGACGTGGTAGTCCCGGTGGGGATGCTCCGGATTACCGACGTGAGCCGGGCCGAGAACACCGCGGAAGTCATTGCGATCTACGGACCGATGCGGGCCGGCCATCACACCCTGCCGGTGGAGCACTTCCCCGACCCGGGCGAGGTGCGTCCGGTGCCAATTTCCGATGGCGTCGAGGGAGCCATCATCGAAAGCCGCGACCTCCAGGTGCTGAAAGGCCCCCAGGACGTGGTCTTCATCAACAAGGGGCGGAGCGACGGCGTCGCCGTGGGTGACCTGTTCGAGATTCGGCGGCTGCCCGAGGAGCGGCCCGAAGGCGCTATGACGGTGCCCGAAACCATGGGCGTGCTGCAGGTCGTGCACGTGCGGGACCGGACGGCGACAACCCGCGTGCTCACCATTTCGGCCCCCTACGTGACGCCGGGGACCGCAGTCCGCCAGGTCGCCAAACTTCCTTCCTGACCGGCGGCCGGTCCGCCCGAAAAGGTGCCCGCCTGGCGGGCACCTTTTGTTTTGGGTCCCTCCATTCCGCCCAGTTCACCCTGCCGAAGTTCATTGGTCACATGGCCTTTCGCCGCAGGGCCGTATTATCCTTCGTCGGAATTCTGGGTGGCGGCGATCAAACGAACGCACAAGGGGTGGCTATGACCGGAAGGGTACTGGTGAGTGGAGGAGCGGGGTTCATCGGCTCGCACCTGGCCGCGGAATATCAGAAAGCCGGTTGGGATGTCACCGTGCTGGACGATCTGTCCCGGGGGCGGGAGTCCAACGTTCCGGCCGGGGTGAAACTGGTCCGGGCGGATGTCGGGTCGCCCGAGGCGCGGAACGCGGTGGCCGCGGGCCGGTTCGATGTTCTCAACCTCCAGGCGGCCCAGATCGACGTCCGGGTCTCGGTGCAGGATCCCGCGCTCGATGCCAGGACCAACGTCTTCGGGCTGATCAACATGCTCGAAGGCGCCGCGGCGGCGAAGGTCCGCCGGGTGGTCTTCGCCTCCAGCGGGGGCGTGGTCTACGGCGACCCCGACGTGCTTCCGACTCCGGAAACCGCCGCCAAGATGCCGATCTCGCCCTACGGGGTGAGCAAGCTGTCCGGCGAGCACTACCTCCGGGCACTGGGGGCGCTCCGCGGGTTTGAGACGGTCGCCATGCGATACGCCAACGTCTTCGGGCCCCGGCAGGATCCCAAGTCGGAGGCGGGCGTCGTCTCGATCTTCATCTCCCGGCTGCTGGCCGGGCAGGGCATCACCATCTTCGGCGACGGCGAGCAGACCCGCGACTACGTGTTCGTCCAGGACGTGGCTCGTGCCAACGTGGCGGCCAGCACCGCGGCGCTGCCGCCGGCGGGGGACCACGACGCCATCGCGTTCAACGTGGCCACGGCGCGGCAGATCTCGGTGCTCCAGCTCGCCCAGGCGGTGGGCGAGGCGCTCGGCGTCACGCCGGTGATCGAGTTCGCGCCCGCCCGGGCCGGTGAGCTGCAACGCAGCTCGCTCGACATCGGCAAGGCCCGGTCGGTCCTTGGCTGGGAACCCAAGGTGAGCTTCCCCGAGGGGCTCCGGGCCGTGGCGGACTGGTTCAAGGCAGGTGCGCCATGATGCTGCAGGTGGGCGGCGCCATTCCCTCGTCTTCGCTGGAGCTGGTACTCTCCTCCAGTGTGGAGACCAAGGTCGTGCTTGCGGTGATCGCGATCTTCTCGCTCACGGCCTGGTTCATCATCGCCTACAAGTGGTGGCAGTTTCGCCGGGTTCGCCGCCAGGCCGACCGTTTTTTCAGCGAGATGGAGCGCGCCACCCGGCTGGAGGAGGCCTATCACACTGTGATGCGGCTGCCGCCCTCGCCGTACAACCGGATTTTCCGGGAGGCGATGGCCTTCGTGTCCGATCTCCGGCCCCGGGGCCCCGAGGGGGGATTGGTCACCCACGGCTCAATGACGGGCACCCAGCTCGAGGCGTTCAAGATGGTGCTCGCCAAGGATATCGCCGCCGAGCGGGATGCGATGGCGCACTTTATTCCGTGGCTCGCGACCGTGGGATCGGTGGGCCCCCTGCTGGGCCTGCTGGGGACCGTGCTGGGCGTGATGGATGCCTTCATCGGCATCGCCAGCAAGGGCTCCGGCAACATCGCCGCGGTCGCCCCGGGCGTGGCCGAAGCGCTGGTGACCACGGTGGCCGGACTCGCCGCGGCTATCCCGGCGGTGATCGCCTATAACATCTTCGTCAATCGCCTCAATGTCTTCGAGGGCGAAATGGACGGCTTCGCCAACGAACTGATCGGGACCATGGCCCGGGAGGGGGTCCTCTAGCGATGGCCGGCCCCACCGGCGCCGGGCTCCGCCGCCGCGGGCGGATTCCGCTCACGGCCGATATCAACGTCACCTCGCTGGTCGACGTCGCCTTCGTGCTGCTCATCATTTTCATGATCACTGCCCCCATGATGCAGGGCGGGGTGGACGTGCAGCTGCCCCGCGCCGAGGCCCGTCCGCTCAGCGCCAAGGAAGGGATGGTGGTGTCGGTGGACCGCGAGGGCCGCATTTTCATCGACCAGACCGAGGTGAGCTACAACGACTTCCGGCTCACCTTCAAGTCCATCGTCTCGGCCCGGAACCCCACCGGCGTGTACCTCCGCGCCGACAGCCGGGTACCCTATGGCGAGGTGGTGCGGGTGCTCGCCGTGATCCGCACCGCGGGGGTGAGCGACGTGGGCCTGGTGGCCGAGGACGAGCGGGGCGGGCCCTAGCGGGCGCCATGGCGATCCGGGTCCGGGCTCACGCCAGGGGGAACGCGACGGTCGGCATCGCGGGGACGCTCCTCGTGCACGCGACCGCCGTGGGCCTCCTGGTCTTTGCCGTGAAGGCGCCCAAGGAGTTCCCGCCGGTGTACTCGGTGAACCTGGTCGCCGCGCCGGCGCCCCGGGAGGACAGCCGGCCCGCCCCGGAGGCGGTTGCCCGGCCGGTGGAAGAGCCGCCCGCGCCGTCGGTGCCGGTCGCCGAACCCGCCAGGACCGTGCCCAAGCCGGTCCCGACCCGGCCGCAGCCGGCCCAGCCGAAAGAACCGGCGCCGCGGACCCGGAGTCCCGAGCGCCCCGCACCGGGGGAGACGCCGGGCACCGGCAGCGACGCTGTGACGGTCAAGACACCGGGGCTGACTTTCCCGTACCCCGGTTATCTTGAGAACATCTACAACCAGATCTACCGCCGCTGGGAACGCCCGGTCAGTTCCAGTCTCAGCGCAGAAGTCACTTTTCTGATAATGCGGGATGGTTCGGTGCGGGATCTCCGGTTCTCCCGGTCTTCGGGGAACTTTTCATTCGACCTGAGCGCCCAGGGAGCAGTCGAGGCCGCCGGCAATACCAAGGCGTTCGGCTCGCTCCCCGATGGCTTCGAGGCAGACGTGCTATTGGTCAGTTTTTATTTTGCTCCGGCGGCTTCCCGATGAGAACCATCGCGATCACCGCCCTCCTGGGTCTCCTGGCTGCGCCGCTTCTCGCGCAGGATACGCTCGGCGTTCGCCTGGGAATTACCTACGGCAGGGGAAGCCGGCCCGGACTGGTCATCCTCCCTTCCGCCGGGGTGGACTCGGTGCGGGCCATTCTGGCCCGCGATCTCGACTACAGCGACCGGTTTGAAGTCGTCGCCATTCCCGCGTCGGAAGTCGCCCGGGGCGGCGGTGGCCGGGCCGGCACCGTCAACTACGGACTCTATCGTACGCTGGGCGCGGCCTATGGCCTCGAGGTGCTGGCCGGTACCGGGGGTGGCGGGGTCCGGGTGCGGCTGCACGATCTCCAGGCCGGCTCCGTTCGCCGTGAGGAGACTACCAACCTGCCGCCCCCCGATTCGCCGGCCTTTCGGATGATGGTCCACCGGCTGGCCGACGAAATCGTCCGCTGGATCACCGGGCTGCCCGGCATCGCGGCGACCCAGTTCGTCTTCCTGGTGGACAAACAGGTGTACCGGATGGACAGCGACGGCTACAACATGACGGCCGTGACGGGCCGCGGCGAGGAGGCGCTCTCGCCCACCTGGTCGCCCGATGGAGCCCGGGTTGCCTACACGCAGTTCGACGAGGGCCGCGGCTCCATCGTGATTGAGGACCGGGGCGGCACCAAGCGCTCGGTGCCCGGGACCGGCCGGGACCTCAACATCACCCCGGCGTTTTCGCCCGACGGGCAGTGGCTCGCCTATGCGCGGGTGGGCGAGGACGGGACCGACATTTTCAAGGTGAGCCTGGCCGGTTCGGGCGGGCCGCAACGCTTGACCGCCGGTCGCTTCGCGGATAACCTATCTCCGACCTGGTCGCCAGACGGGCGGCGGATCGGCTTCGTGTCCACCCGCTCCGGGCTGCCACAGGTGTATGTTATGGGGGCCGACGGGACGGACCAGGAGCTGCTCGCCCCGTTTGACTACGGTGTCACCGGGAGTTCCAACGCTCCGGAGTGGTCGCCGGACGGAGCCAGCCTGGTGTTTCACCGCGATGTCTCCCGTTCGCCCCAGGTTTTTGTGCTCGATATCAACAGCCGGCGGGTTCGCCAGTTGACCTCGTCCGGCCGCAATGAAGACCCGACGTGGGCCCCTGACGGGCGGCACGTGGCTTTCATCTCGGACCGAAGCGGCCGCCGCCAGCTGTGGGTCATCGACATGGAATCAGGCCGGGTGCGCCAATTGCGCACGTCGGCATCGGTGCGGTTGCCCTCGTGGTCCCGTCACCTGGACGGACCCGTTCAATAACCTTTTTATCAGGAGTTCCGATGCGCTTTCCTTTGATGTTGGTTACGCTGGTGGTGGCCGGAGTTGTCGGCGCCGCGTGCGGTGGCAGCCAGCCGCCGGAGACCTCGACTACGCCCGCGGTAGATACCGCCGCTGCAAACGCCCGGGCCCGCGCCCGCCAGGACTCCATCGATGCGGCCAACCGCGCCCGCGCCGAAGCCGACCGTCTGGCCCGTGAAGAGGCCGAGCGCCGCGCCGCCGCCGATCGCGCCGCCCGCGACCGGCAGGCCCTGATGACCGACATGGCTGCGATGGTGCACTTCGACTATGACCGTGCCGACATTCGCTCGGACGACATGGCCAAACTTGACCGCAAGGCCGCCATCCTCAGCGCCAACACCGGTGCCCGGATCCGGATCTCCGGCCACGCCGACGATCGCGGCTCCGATGAGTACAACCTGGCGCTGGGCAACCGCCGGGCCGCCGCCGCCAAGCGTTACCTGGTGAGCAAGGGCATCGCCGACGGCCGGATCGACATCGTGTCCTATGGCGAAGAGCGTCCCACGGCCCAGGGCACCGACGAGGCCAGCTACCAGCAGAACCGGCGGGCCGAGTTCGAGATCGTGGCGGGCGGCGATAACCTCATGGCGCCGAGATAAGTGGCCGCAATCAGGCGCAGTTCCCGAACCAACAGCAAGGCGCACCACGGTGCGCCCTTGCTGGCGCTCGGCCTCCTGGTGGTCCTGGGGGGATGTGCCCTCAAGGGCGACGTCAAGCGGGTCGAGACAGAGCTGGCGGCGTTCCGCATGGAATCCGCGGTCCAGGATTCCATTCGGGCGGCCCGGCTCAACGAAATGCTCGAATTGCAGCAGCGCCTCATGGACTCGCTGGGCTCCAGCATCGTTTCCACCGAGCGCGCCGTCCTGGCGATCCGCGGTTCCCTGAGCCAGGACATGTACCGCATCCAGCAGCAGCTGGTGCAGGTCCAGGAGCTGACCGGGCAGAGCCAGCAGCGGCTGAGCGAGTTACGTTCCCAGCTGGAAACCCGCAGCCAGCAGGCCGCAGCGGCCCCGTCCGATTCCGCCGCCGCCCCGGTGCAGGGCTCGGGTGGCGGCCCCTCGGCCGACCAGATGTACGAGGCGTCGCTGCAGCAGCTGCGGCGGGGCAGCGTAGCCACGGCGCGAATGGGTTTCCGGCAACTGGTCCAGAGCCACCCGCAAAGCTCCCGGGTGGCTGACGCACTCTATTTTATCGGGGAGAGCTGGGCCGGCGAGTCTCCCGACTCGGCCGCGCGGTATTACGAGCAGGTGGTGACGACTTACCCCACATCTACCCGGGCCCCCGGTTCACTGTACAAGCTGGGGCTCCTGGCGGAGCGCCGCCGCGATATCGCCGCCGCCCGGGCCTACTTCACCCGGGTTGCCCGGGATTATCCACGGTCCGAAGAAGCCGCCCTGGTCCCTGACAAGCTGAAGGCGCTCGGGCAGTAAACCCGGGCGATCCACCGCATGGCCCGCGCCAATGGAGAGATGCCGTTCCTCGATCATCTCGAGGAACTGCGGATGCGGATTCTCAAGTCCGCCGGCGCGCTGGTGCTCGGCATGGCCGTTGGCCTCTTCGTGGTGGAGCGGTTTCAGCTGATCGTCCTGCTGAAACGCCCCATCGAGCCCTACCTGCCCGCCGGGGGCAAGCTGATCGTGACCGGCCCGACCGAGCCGGTCATGATCGTCCTCAAGCTCGGATTCACCGTCGGGCTGGTTCTCGCCTCCCCGGTGCTCATCTACCAGCTGTGGGCCTTCCTTTCTCCGGCCCTCTACGCCCGGGAAAAGAAAGCCCTGGTCCCCGGGCTGCTGATCGGCCTCCTGCTGTTCATGGCGGGCGGGGCGCTGGGCTTCCTGTATATCGTGCCCCAGGCTCTCCGGGTGCTCTTCAGCTTCCAGTCGGAAGCGCTGGCCCCGTTCATCACCTACGACAAGTATTTCAGCTTCCTGCTCCAGGTGGTGCTGGCGATGGGGATCTCGTTCGAGCTCCCCCTGGTCATCATCCTGCTGTCGATTTTCGGGTTGCTCACGCCGGCCGCGCTGCACCGGTTCCGCCGCTTCGCGATCGTGCTCGCCTGCATCGCAGGCGCGGTGCTTTCGCCCGGAGCAGACGTCATTTCCATGGTGATGATGACGGTCCCCCTGATCTTTCTGTACGAGGTGGGCGTCGCCGGGTCTTCAATCGTGTACCGGCGCAAGAAGCGGCGGGAGGCGCGGGCGGCCTCGGCGGCCGCGCTGCTCTTTTTCCTCTTCGCCGGAGTGGGAGCGGTATCGGCCCAGGAGCCGGTGCGGCCCCGGCCCGATTCACTCCGCCCGGCGATCCCCCGGGACAGCCTGCTTCGGGCGCGCCCCGACACGGGTCGCCGCCCCCGGGCCGGGAGCCAGCTGGACACCGCGACGGCCGCGCGCCTGGGGCTGCCGACCGCGCCCACCCGGAGTTTTCCCGCCCCCGACTCCATCATGGAGGCCCTCCTGGCGCGGCCCGGATTCCAGGCAGTGCGCTATCGGGCCGACTCCGCGACCCTGTATGCCGAGGAGCGGCGGATCCAGCTGCGCCGGGACGCGCTGACTCAGCGGGGGCAGTCGGTGATGGAAGCCGACAGCGCCATCACCTACGACGACTCCGAGTGCATGATGACCGCCGGCGGCAATCCCCGCCTGTTCGACGGCGGGTCGGTGGTGGTCTCGAAACACATCTCCTACAATCACTGCATCCGGCGGGCCGTCATCGCCGACGCGCTGACCAATTTCCAGGAGGGATCCACCACCTGGTTCCTCCGGGGCACCCTGGCCCAGGACTCCAGCTCCAGCCGGCTCTACGCGCATTCCGGAGAGATCACCAGCTGTGATCTGCCGAATCCCCACTATCATTTCTCGGCCCGGCAGGTGAAATGGATCTCCAAGACCGTGCTGGTCGCCCGGCCCGCGGTGCTCTACGTGCGCGATGTCCCCATCCTGTGGCTTCCGTTCATTTTCCAGGATGCCCGGCCGGGGCGGCGGTCCGGCATCCTGGTGCCCCAGTTCGGGATCAACGACATCGTGCGTCCCAATGGAGGCTATAACCGGCAGGTGACCAACGTGGGCTACTACTGGGCGCCCAACGAGTACTTCGACCTGACCGCCCGGCTCGACTGGTACGCCAATCGCTACACCCAGTATGGCATCGCGGGTCAGTACCGGTGGCTGAACCGGTTCGTCACCGGCAACCTCGCGTACAACCGCACCTCGGAGAACACCGGGCAGCGCTCCACCAACGTCCGCTGGGACCACCGGCAGAGCTTCAACCTCAACACCACGCTCAATTTCAACCTGAACTATGCCAGCAACTCCAGCGTTATCCGGCGCAACGCGATCGACCCGCTCCTGTCCACCCAGAACATCACCAGCGCGCTCAACTTCACCCGCCGCTTCGGCTGGGGGTCGCTGACCCTGGGCGGCAACCGGCGGCAGAGCCTCACCGACCGGAGCGTGACCCAGCAGTTCCCCGCGCTCACCATCAACCCCAAGCCCCTGGATCTGTCCCGGAACCTCACCTGGTCTCCCTCGGTGAGCTTCACCCGGGACGAGAGCCGCAATACCCCGCGAGGTTTCTTCGTGGTCGCCAATGCGCTGGGCGGGCTGGACTCGGTGGCGGCCACCGAGGATACCCGGCTGACCGCGTTCAACCTGGACACGCCGCTCCGGTTCTGGGGGTTCAACTGGCGCAACTCCGTCCGGATGACCGACCGGCTGGTGCAGGGCCGTCAGGCGGTGACCTTCCGGGAGGAGAACACGGCTACGCCGGAGCCGGGGGACTCGGTGAACGTGACCCGGGTGTTCAGCGGAGATTTCTCGACCGGGGTAGACTGGAATACCGGCATCAATCTGCCGACACTGGCCCGCTCCACCTTCAAGCTGCAACCCACGCTGGGCATCGACAATATCGTGACCGGGCAGCCCTTTCTCCTCCGCAACCGCAACACCGGCGGCGACTACGTGGTGCAGGGCAAGCGGTTCGCGCTGTCGATGAGCGCGGCACCCACCGTGTTTGGCTTTTATCCCGGCGTCGGGCCGCTGGCCCGGATCCGTCACAGCCTGTCGCCGGTCTTCAACTGGACCTACCGGCCCGCCGCCGAGATCCCGGCCGAGTTCGCCCGGGCCATCCAGCAACCGGGCCGGCCCATCGAATTGCGCAGCGATCCCAACCAGACGGCCAGCATCAGCCTGTCCCAGTCCTTCGAAGCCAAGGCGCGGCAGGCCCCCGGCGATACGACCGATCCGCAGAATGTCCGGAAGTACCGGCTGTTGAGCATCTCGACCAGCCAGCTGGCCTACGATTTCGAGCAAGCCAAGAAACCGGGCCGTACCGGGTGGATCACCCCTAGCATTTCGAACACCTTCCAGAGCGACCTGCTCCCCGGGTTCAACCTGTCGATGTCCCATGACCTGTGGCGGGGGGCGGTAGGGACCGACACGGCGGAGTTCGACCCGTTTCTCTCCAGTGTGAGCGCCGGGTTCGCGGTTTCAGGGAATACTTTCCGGACCCTCCTGTCGTTCGTCGGCCTGGCCCGGCGGCCGGAGCCCGCCGCGGCAGCCGCCGGGCAGCGTCCCGCCCAGCCGACCTCCTACGTCGCGGACGTGGGCCGCCGGCGGGGCGGCAGCAGTTTCTACAATACGGACCAGTACGCGGTGGGGATGGGGCGGGCGTTCACCGCCAACTTCAACTACTCGCTCTCCCGGGCCCGGCCCACCCCGGGCGATGGGATCGCCGATATCGAGCCGCGGCAGAACCTCGGTTTCAGCACCAGTTTCTCGCCCACCCCGCTCTGGTCGCTCTCCTGGACCGCCCAGTACAACATCACCGACCGGCAGTTTGAGTCCCACGTGGTCCGCCTGGAGCGGGACATGCACGAATGGAAGGCCAGTTTCAACGCCATCAAGAACGCCAACGGCAACTTCCAGTTCTTCTTCAGTATCTACCTGAGCGACCTCCCGGAAGTGAAATTCGACTACGACCAGACCACCATCGAGCGCTAGTCAGCGCAACCTGGATAGGTCGTGCTGTCCTCGACCAGGGACAGCCCCCCGTCCTTCCCGGGGCGCAACTCGCGGCGGGGCGGCGGGTTAGGGCCGGGGGGCCAGATGGCACACCCCCTGCTTTAACGCCGGCATCCCCACTGGAGCAGACCCATGCGAGTCGCGATGTCGGCGGTCCTGTTGAGTGTGTTGTCCCTCGGCTGCCAGGACGAGTTCCTCGGCGGCGGCTCCCTGCTGAACCCCCCGACCAACCTTACGTACAAGGTCGAACCCAGCGGCACTCCAGGAAGCCCTTCCGGGGTCCTGCTGCAATGGGATTTCAGCACCGATCCGGCCATCGCGGTGTGGCGGGTGTACTCGCGGGGAAGCAGCTCCGGGTCCTTCCGGCTCCGCGGGTCCACCACCTCCAACACCTATCATGACAACGGCATACCCCACCTCCAGTATTACGTGACCGCGGAGGACGATGCCGGGTACGAGAGCGATCCCAGCAACGCGGTGACAGTGGACGAGCGGCTGGCCCTGGACGCGCCCCTGGCCCTGACCACCACGTCGCTCGACCAGGCCATCGCGCTCAGCTGGACCGACAACGCCTACACCTCCGAACCGCAGGGATTCTCGATTTACCGGATATACAGCACCGCCTATGACCTGGACCTGGGACTGTGCGGCGCGACCTGGTCGCTGGAAGGCACCACGGTAGCCCCCGAGTACATCGCCGGCGCGCTGACCAATGGCGCGCCCCGCTGCTTCGGCGTCTCCGCGATCAGCGTGGAAGGCTTCGAAAGCCTCTGGTCGCCGGTCCGTTCGGATACGCCGCGGCCCGACGCGCGGAATGTCCTGATCTATGCCCGCCAGTACTCGGTGGGCGGCAGCGGCTTCCGCTTCTGGCGCGACCTGGACAGCGATGGCCGCAGCGATCCCAACGAGATCGGGCTGGTTGGATCGGGCAACGCGGTGGATATCGATTTTTCGATCGAGCGGGACCCTGCGGGCGACCTCTTCTTTACGCCGGTGCGGGCCGGGACCGGGGTCATCGCCTACGGCAGCATCCCGGTGGAAGACCTGACCAGCATCGATTATGCGCCCGACGTGAACTATCCCTCGGCCGCGCTGAGCGCGGTGCCCGGGTGGGGCTACGTCTTCGCGATGGATGGCGGCGACGGGTACTCACGGTTCGGAGCGGTGCGGGTGACTCACGTGGGCCAGGACTACCTGATCCTGGACTGGGCCTTTCAGACCGATCCCGGCAATCCGGAACTGATCCGGGCGCGGTAGCGGGCAGGGGGCCGGGAGGGACGGGGAGGCACGCAGTCGTGGCCTCCCCACTTTTCTTGCCCCTTGCCCTCCTGCCCCCTTTTTCCCCTTCTTCCCCCTCTCCCCGCCTCCCCGCTATGTTGGGCCATGCCTTTCACTCTGACGATTGACGGCAAGTCCCTCAGTATCGCCGACACTGTCCGGTTCGCGCGGGAATCGGACAGCCGGTTGGCCGTCCACGCGGACGCGCGGGCCCGGCTGGGCCGGAGCCGCGACCTGGTCGACGCGGCGATCAAGGGCGGCGCCACCATCTACGGAATCAACACCGGGTTTGGAAAGCTGGCCAACGTGCGGATCGCGCCGGACCGGCTCAGCGAGCTCCAGGCCAACCTGATACGCAGCCACGCCGCCGGGGTGGGCGCCCTGCTGCCCCGCGACGTGGTCCGGGCCGCGATGCTGCTTCGGGCCAACGTGCTGCTGCGGCCCACCAGCGGGGTGCGACCCGAACTGGTGGATGCGCTGGTCACGATGGTCAACGCCGGTGTGGTCCCCGCGGTACCGGAGCAGGGCAGTGTAGGGGCCAGCGGCGACCTGGCTCCGCTCGCCCACATTGCCCAGGTCCTGATGGGCGAGGGCGAGGTACTGGTGGACGGCGACGCGTTCCCCGCGGCGTCCGTGCTGGGCGCCGCCGGCATCACCCCGTTCGCCCTGGCGCCCAAGGAAGGCCTCGCCTTCATCAACGGCACCCAGGCCCAGACCGCGCTGCTCGCCCTCCTGGTCCATGATGCCGAAGTGCTCTGGCGCAGCGCCGTGGGAGCGGCCGCCATGAGCCTGGAGGCGCTGCGCGGCACTCCGGCGCCGCTGGACGCCCGGATTCATGAGGCCCGCCCCCATCGCGGGCAGATCCAGGCGGCCGCGGTGATGCGCAGCCTGCTGGAGGACAGTGCCATTCGGGAATCCCACCGGGACAATGACGAGCGGGTCCAGGATGCCTACAGCCTGCGTTGCACCCCGCAGGTGCTGGGCGCGGTGGCCGACGCCATCCGGTTTGCCCGGGACACCGCGGTGGTGGAGCTCAATTCGTCCACCGACAATCCGCTGGTGTTCGACAATGGCGACGTGATCTCCGGCGGCAACTTTCACGGTCAGCCGGTGGCCCAGGCGCTCGACTTTCTGGCGGTCGCGCTGACCACGCTGCAGGCCATCGCCGAGCGGCGGGTGGAGCGGCTGGTCAATCCCGATCTTTCCCAGGGGCTGCCGGCGTTCCTCACCGCCGATCCGGGCCTCTGCTCCGGATTCATGATGGTCCAGATCACCGCCGCCTCCCTGGTGGCGGAGTCTCGCACGCTCTGCATGCCGGCCAGCATCGGGAGCATTCCCACGGATGCCAACCAGGAAGACTTTGTCCCCATGGGCATGGCGGCGGCGTACAAGACCCGGCGGGTGCTGGCCAATGCCCAGCGGGTCATTGCGAGCGAGTTTCTCTGTGCCGCCCAGGGGCTGGAGTTCCTCAAACCGCTGGAGCCAGGTCGGGGGGTGCGCCAGCTCTACCGCCGCATTCGCGAGAGCAGCCCCCCGGTGCTACCGCTCACGGCCGACCGGCCCCCGGCGCCGGACCTGGCGCAGCTGACCGCGATGATCGCGGTGGGCCTGCTGGATCCGGGCATTGCGCCGGGCCCGGGGGGTGCGCAATAGTTGCTAGGCCCTGCTGGGTCCCGTATCTTTAACTCATTGCCCCGTATCTGCTTCCCCGCTACCAGTCGAGCCTGATGAATCTCGAAAAACTGAAGGACGCGGCGCGCAAGCACGAACAAAAAGAGGATTGGCGGCGGGCCATCGAGGTGTACCAGAAGGCCATCGTCGAGTTTGAATCGGGTCACGACCCCAATCCGGATCTCTCGATCTATAACCGGGTGGGCGACCTTCACATGAAGGCCAACAACCCGACGGCCGCGGTCCAGGCTTATGAACGGGCGGTGGACCTCTACAGCGACCAGGGTTTTCTCAACAACGCCATTGCCCTGTGCGGCAAGGTGCTGCGCGTCAATCCCGGCCGCATCCAGGCCTACCTCAAGCTGGCCCAGTTGCACGCCCGCAAGAACGTTGTCATCGAGGCCAAGAAAAACCTGATCGAGTATCTCGAGCGGATGAACCAGGTGCATCAGCTCGACGAGGCTTTCAAGGCCGTCAAGGCCTTCGCCGACCAGTTCCCCGGCAACCAGGAGATCCGGCTGATGCTGTCGGACCTGCTGCGCGCCTCCTCCCGTACGACTGAGGCGCGGGAACAGCTGCAGAAGCTTTCGGAGGACCTGGAGGCGAAAGGGGACGCCGCCGGCGCCCGGAAGACGAGGGAGCGTCTGCAGGCCATCGATGAACTGCCGGAAGCGCCTCCCCAGGCGCCCCGCCGGGGCGACCTCGTATTCCTCGATATCGGCATCGAGGTGGCCCCCACCAGACCGGCGCCTCCCCCTCCACCGACTCCGCCGCGCCGGTCCACCATCCGGACGCCCCGGCCAACGGTCCGCACGACCCCGATGATTCCTCCCGAGGCGTTACTCGACGAGACCCCGGTGACGCCGGCCTGGGAAGAACCCGCCGGCGAGTCGCTGGAAATCGAAACATCCCGCCTGGCGGACAGCGACATCGACCCGGCAGCGATGGTGCCGCAGGAGCCGTTGGCGGACCTGCTCGGGGCCGACGATGCGCCCGCCCCGATTGAGGGACTGGACGGCCTGGAGCCGACCATCTTGGAATCGCCGCCCGAGTCCGGGTCGCCGGAGGCCCTGAGCGGGCTCGAGGTCGCCAGTGATTTTTCCCCCGGCTTCGACGCGGCGGAATCGCTGCTCGAGGACGACCTCTCCGTCGTGGAGCCGGTGGAGGCACTGGAGGGCATCGAGCAGGCGCTGGATGAGGACGTGCTGGGCGAGCCGGTGGACGTGGACGGGCAGGCACTTGCGGCGGATGACGGCCTGGTGCTGGATGTGGTTCCCGATGACGGCGCCCGGATCAGTGAGTCCCTGGAATTCGCGGAGGCGGAGATCGTCGACGTGACAGAACCCGGGACGCTCGGCGGGGCGCTGGATGACGGCACCGATTGGGAGATTCCCGAGGACCTGGAGCCGCTGGTGGGCCAGGCGGAAGCAGGCCTGCCGGAGTCCGGGCTGGCAATGGATGAACCGGTGGCGGGCGAGCCCATGATGGCACCCGTGGATGGCTCGGCCGAGGCGTCCCTTTCGTTCCTGCAGGTGGAAGAGCCAGCCCAGCCGACCATCGAGGACCTCGAAGATCTCATCCTGGACGATCCCGACAACCCGGAAACGCACCGGGCCCTGGGTGAGGCGCTGCTGGCCTCGGGGGACACGGTCCGCGGCATCGACGAACTCGACCTGGCGCTGCTCGGCTACGAGAACCGGGAAGACTGGGAGCATGCGCTCGACCTCATCAGCGAACTGATCCGGGTGGAGCCCACCAGCGTCCGCTACTACCAGAAGCGGGTGGAAGTTGCCTACCGGACCGGCGAGAAGGGCCGCCTGATCGAGGCGTACCAGGAACTGGGCGACGCGCTGGTCCGCAGTGGCGCACTGGACAAGGCGCTGGCAGTGTACCGCCGGGTGCTGGAGCACGAGCCCGACAACGCCCGCGCCGGGTCGGCCCTGCAGGCACTGGCCCCGCCGGAGGAGGTTCCGCCCGCGGCCGAAGCGGCGGCCCGGCCGGCGGCTGGCCGCCCCTCGGCGCCCGCGGTTCCCCGCAGTTCAGCGCCACCGGCGCCGGCCGGCCCTGTCGGCGGCGGCGATTTCATCGATCTCGGCTCGCTGATCCTCGAAGAAGACGAGGTGATGGACACCCGGATGCGGGTGGAAGACGAAGAGCCGACCGGTGACGAAGAGCGGGATTTCAAGGAGATGCTGAGCGCATTCAAGCGGGGCATCGAGCAGAACCTGGACGCCGAAGACTTCCAGTCCCACTATGACCTGGGGGTGGCCTTCAAGGAGATGGGCCTGCTGGACGAGGCCATTGCCGAGTTCCAGAAGGCGCTCCGTTCGCCGGATGGCCGGCTGCGCACCTCGGAGGCGCTGGGTGTCTGCTTCTACGAGAAAGCCCAGTATCCGATCGCCGAGGCGATTCTCCGCCGGGCGGTGGATTCCCAGCCCGGGGCCGATGACGAGAAAGTCGGGCTGCTCTACTGGCTGGCACGGGCGCTCGAGGTCCAGGGCAAGGTGGACGATGCGCTGGCCACCTTCCGCCGGGTGCTGGCGGTGGACATCCGCTTCGCCGATGCCAGCGACCGCATGGGCCAGCTCAGTGCCGGGCGCGCCTGATGAGTTCTCAGACCGCGCCGGTCTCGCTCCGGGAACTGCAGGCTCCGCTGGGCGGCAAGCTCGACGAGGTGCTGGCCGAGCTGCACCGGATCGTGCAGAGCGACTTTCAGCTTATCAGCGAGGTCAACTCGCATCTCTTCCAGATGCGGGGCAAGATGTTCCGGCCCACGCTGCTGCTGCTGGCGGACCAGGCGACCGGGAACCGGGATCCCCGGACCCGCACCCTTGCCGCGGTGGTCGAACTGATCCACCTGGCCACCCTGGTGCACGACGACTCGGTGGATCACTCGGTGCTCCGCCGGGGCATGCCCACCATCAACGCGCTCTTCAGTCACCAGATCTCGGTGATCATGGGAGATTACCTCTACTCCCGGGCCGTGATCGAACTGGTGGCCCTGAACGACCTGGAGCCGCTCCGGGTGCTGGGCCGGGTTACCAACGAGATGACGGTGGGCGAGATGCGGCAACTACTGTCCCACGAACCGCTCAGTTTCAGTGAAGAAGAGTATGACCTGCTGATCCGGGCCAAGACCGCGTCACTCCTCTCCGGCGCCTGCGAGGTCGGCGCGCTCCGGGCTGAGCCGGAGGAGCGAGCCGCGCTGCGGCGCTTCGGCGAGTACCTCGGGATGGCGTTCCAGATCATCGACGACCTGCTTGACTACACCGAGCTGGAGGAAGTCACCGGCAAGCCTTCGGGCTCCGACCTGCGGGAACACAAGGTCACGCTGCCGCTCATCGCGGCCCTCCCTCGATTCTCCGAGGCCGACCGGCGGCTGGTCAACCGTCTGATGGCGACCGCCGAACCCGGCGACCAGCAGATCGCGGATGTTATCCAGGCGGTGGCCGCTGCCGACGGGCTGGACTACGCCCGCGACCGGGCCCACTCCCTCGCCAGCCAGGCCGAGTCGGCCCTGGATTCACTCCCTCCCGGTCCCGCCACCGAGGCGCTCCGGGCCAGTATTACCTACGTGCTCGACCGGAGACGCTGATGCCCGCTGGACCCCGCCGACCCGCGTTCTACCTTGGCGTGCTCACCGCCGGCTTCCTGGCCGGCGGCTTCCTGACGGCGCTGCTCCGGGAGTTCTTGCCGGACAGCGTGGCCAAGGAGGTCTTTACCTACACCGTCTCCCCCTCCGTGGGGCCGGTCTCGCTCGACCTGCTGGTCATTAATTTGACTCTGGGGCCTCTGGGGCTCCATGTTTCCATCCTCAGCCTGCTCGGCGTCGTGCTCGCCTACCTCGTGGCGCGCTCGCTTTTCTAAGGAGTCCCGTATGTTCGGCAACCTCGGTGTGTGGGAAATCCTGATGATCCTGGTGGTGGTGATGCTGCTCTTCGGCGCCAAGCGGCTGCCGGAGATGGGCGCCTCCATCGGCAAGGGAATCCGGGAGTTCAAGCGCAGTATCAGCCAGACGGAAGACGCGATCATGAAACCGGAAGACCAGCACCAGGTGAATGCCGGACGCCAGATGGACCAGCCCCCCACCACGCCGCCCGCCGGCGGGGAGCCGAAACGGTTGTCGCAGTAGAGTGCAGAGTGCAGAGTACAGAGTATAGAGTGCAGAGTGCAGAGTACAGAGTATGCGGGAGGGTCCGACGCGTGGCACTGCGATTCGACAAGGTGAGATAGCCGACCCTGGAAAACGCCAAAGGCGGGAGCGACCCTTGCTCACCGCCTTTGATGCATCTGGCATCTGTGTTCTACGCTCTGGCCTCCGATAGGCTGCTCGCTGCACTCAGCACCCAGCACTCATCAGCACTCTGCACTCTGCACTCAAATCGGCGGCTGCCCGGTCTGCTGGCGGACCCGCTCGGCTTCCGCTTCCGCCTGGGCAGTGGTCTGGTAGATCTCCGAGCGATAGTCCTTGACGCTGGCCTGGTCGCGCAGGGCGGCCATGTAGCTCCGGATCCGCTGCTGCCGTTCCTGCCGAATGGCGGTGAAGCGGAGCTCATCGAGCTGGGTGCGGAATGCGGCGCTGTCCGCATCGGTGTGCGCCAGCACTTCGAGGACATAGATCCCCTCCTCGGTGTCGAGGGGCGCGGAGTGCTCGCCGGCCTTGAGGCCGAAGGCGGCGCCGATCAGCTGCGGGTTGGGCAGCGGCGGGTTGACCCGGCTGAAGGGGCCCATCTCCTGGTGCGGAAGGTTGAGGGCCGAGGCCGCCTGCACCAGGGAGCTTCCTTCCTGAAGTCGCCGGGCGGCATCCTTCGCCATCTCGCGGGCCCGGGTCCATTTTTTCTGGTCCCGCACCGCCGCCTCGACCGCCGGGCGGATGCCGGCCAGCGGTGGCACGCCGGCCGCCTGGATGCTGTCCAGCCGGAAGAGAAAGTAGGCTTCCGGAATCTCGATGATGCCGCCGATCTCGCCGGTCTGGGCCTGGAAGGCCCAGATCCCCGCATCGGGCACGACATACCTCCCGACCTGGACCCGGGTACCTTCCTGCACCGGCCCGGTGCGCAGGATGGGGAGGCCCAGGACCCGCGAGACCGTATCGAGCGCGGCCGGGTCCAGCCGCTCCGCCGCCAATGCCTCCAGGGAGTCCGCCTGCGCGTCGAGCCGGTCCCGGTGGTCGCCGGCAACCTCGATGGGAACCAGGATGTGGCGGCCGGTGGCCTTGTTCCCGGTTCGCCTGGTCACCTCGATCAGGTGATAGCCGAACTGGGTCAGGACCGGCTGGGACACGGTGTTGAGGGGCAGGGAAAAGGCCGCCGAATCGAACTGGGCGTCAAAGTCCCCACGGGTCCATTCGCCCAGGTCGCCGCCCTTGGAGCCGGAGACGGTGTCGGACGATTCCTGCCGGGCCAGCTCCGCGAAATCCGCCCCGCCGTCCAGCTGCTCCCGGAGGGAGCGCGACCGCTCAAACGCCGCCGTGCTGTCCGACGGGTTGACCGACCGGGGCAGCGCCACGTAGCTCATGAACCCGGTCCGGCCCCGGCGGAATTCTTCCTGGTGCGCCTGGTAATACTGCTGCACGTCTTCCGGTGTAAACGACACGAGGGAATCGGCGATGACGGTCCGGGGGACCAGCGCGGCCAGCCGGATCTTGACCGTCTCGTGCTCGTCGCGGTAACTCTCCCAGAGCGCCGCGTCGGAGAGAAAGACATCGGCGGTCACGACCCGCCAGAGCTTGGCCTGGCGGATCTCGTCGCGGTACTGGGCTTCGAGATAGGGGATGTAGGCCTGCCCGTTGCTGGACCGGAGCCACTGGTCGTACTTGGCGGGGTCGAACTGGCCGTCGGTCTGAAAGTTGGAGTCCGACATCAGCATCGGCGGGGGGCTGGTACGGATCGCCTCGACCACTTCGTCCGCCGTCACCGTGATGTTGTGCCGGTCCATCTCCTGCTGGAGAATGCGGTTCTGGATGAACTGCTCCCAGACCTCGTTACGGATGCGCTCGATATCCTCGAGGGTGAGCGGCGCGCTGCTTCGCTCCTGCTGCTGCCGGATGGCGTTCTGGACCGCCTCGTCGTACATCCGGGTCTCGATCCGCTGGCCGTTGATCCGGCCTACCGTGGTCTTGCTGAAGACCCCGGCGCCCCCGGTGATCCCGCTCAAGTCAACCAGCCAGAGTATGAGCATGACGCCGAAGAACACGGCGATGAGCTTCGCGCTGTTCCGAAATGCTTGCATCATAACGAGTAAACCGGCCTCCAGCTGGAGTGGGAAGAGCCGCGAAGTGTAAGGGCGGAGGGCGCGATTCTCAAGCCGACCCCGGGGCTTCGATCCCCCGCCAGGGCCCTCGCCAGCGGTGCGGGAGGGCCGGATCAGGTCCCGCCCAACCCGGCTCCGCAGCGGTTGACAGTGGAACTCTGGATTGCTACGTTTACTCTAATTCTGACAACAACTTAGCTCACGGGACCCGGATGGCCTACACCAGCGAGATCGACAAGCTCGAGCGGCGCCACAGGGAGAATCCCGAAGGTCGAACATTTGCCCCGCTGGCCGATGCCTATCGCAAGGCGGGCGACCTTCCTCGCGCGCTGGAAGTGCTCAAGGCCGGCCTTGCCCACCATCCCGACTATCTCTCCGCCAGCATCGTCCTCGGCCGCTGTCACCTCGACCTTGGCGACCTCGCCTCCGCCGAGGCGGCGTTTCGCCGGGTCCTGGAACTCGACAAGGAAAACGTTATCGCGATCAAGGCCCTGGCCGATATCACCGAGCGGCAGGCCCGGTTCGACGAGTCCGAACACTGGCTCAATTACCTGCTCTCCATAGACGGGAGCAACGAGGACGCCCGCCAGCAACTGCACCGTCTCGCCGGTGTCCGGGACCAGCATTCCCAACTGCACTCGCCGCTGGAGGCCCCCCCCGAAGCCGGCACCGAGGTCGAGAGCGAGTCCGGCGCGGAGCCGGCGACGCCGACCGTGCCGGTCGAGGCGGTGACGGCAGGCGGGGCCGCCGCCGGGGAGGACCTCGCCGGTCTCGACATTCCCGCGCTGGACGAGCCGGAGTCGATGGAAACCGTCGAGATCCCTCCGCCCGCGCCGGTGGCCGCGCTGGATACCGATGCCCTCGATGCCGCGATCGAGGAGCTCGACTTCGCCGCCTACCAGCCCCGGAGCGGGGCCGAGGATCGGCCGGAGGACCGCGAAGACCCAGAATCAGCAGAGCGGACGGCGCCCGCTGTTCCCGAGTTTCTGCTGCAGGAGGATCCCATGGCCGGGCCGGTATCCGTCTCCGCGGAATTCGACGTGGGGGTCGAGCGGCACGAGGAGATCGTCCTGCGTCCCTCCGCCACCTCCGAATTCCAGGCGCCCAGCGACGCCGAATTACTGGACGGTTCCCGGGGTGCCGGCAGCTATCCGCCGTCCTTCGAAGAAGAGGACACCCTGCCCGGCATGCCCGCCCTCTCGGAGACCGCGGAGGGATCCTTCTCCGAACCGGCGGAGCCCATGGCGGCGCCCGCCTGGCAGACAGCGGAAGCATCCTTCCCTGAGCCGGCCGAGCCCGTGGCGGCGGTAACCGCCGAGGCATTGTGGCAGAGCCACCCCGAGGATTCCACCGGCGAACCCGCAAGCGAGCCGGTGGGCACTGCGTTCACTGAGTCCGGCGGCGACGCCCCGCCGGAAGCCGAACTCGGCGGGCCGCTGGTCACCGAGACGATCGGGGACGTGTATGCCGCACAGGGCCACCACGGCCCGGCCCTCGACGTCTATCGGGAACTGCTGCGCCGCTCTCCGGCGGATGCCCGGCTGGCCGAAAAGATCGCGTCCCTGGAGAGCCGCCAGCCGGCCGCCGCCGCTTCGGCGGCCCAGGGCTTTGCCGCCGCGGATACCGGCGGCCAATCGGTCCTGAGCTACTTCGGAGACCTGCTCTCCTCCCGTCTCCCGGAGAGCAACGGCGCCCCGGCTCCCGCGCCGGAATCGGCGCCACCCCCCGCCGGTGCGCCGGTTTCGGCCGGCTTCATGGAGGAGGCGTTCCGGGCCGACGAGGAGTCGGTGGGCGGGGAGCCGACCCGGCCGGCCAGCGGCCCGCTGACGCTCAGCGCGATCTTCGGCGAGGATTCGTCGCCGGTGCCGCCGGTGGTGTCCGGTCCCGAAGGCGAGCAGTCCGCGGCGGGCCCGTCGCACTTCGACGAGTTCTTCGGTGAGGCCGGTTCGACGATCCGGGGCCGGGGGTCGCGCCGGGATTCCGACCAGGACGACCTCGACCAATTCCACAAGTGGCTGAAGGGTCTCAAGCGCTGAATGCTCGTGGCGGTGCTGAACGGACCCAACCTCAACCTGCTCGGGATCCGGGAGCCGGAGATCTACGGCTCCACCTCCCTGGGCGAGATCGAAGCCATGGTGCGAGCCGAGGCCCTCCGGCTGGGCCTCGATCTCGAGTGGAGCCAGACTAACCACGAAGGCGAATTCATCGAGACGGTCCACGGCTGGCAGGGCCGGGTGGCCGGAGCCCTGGTCAATGCCGCCGCCCTCACCCACACCAGCCTCGCCGTGCGCGATGCCTTCCTCGCGGTGCGGCCGGTCTTCGTGGAGGTCCACCTTTCAAACATCTTTGCCCGGGAGCCGGAACGCCGGCACTCGGTCCTGGCCGATCTCGCCGTGGGCCTCGTCGCCGGGTTCGGTCCCCGGAGTTACCTGCTCGGCCTCCAGGCGCTCGCTGGCCGCCTCCGTGGCTGACCGGCGCGGTGAGCGGCAGGCGGCGCTGCGCGCCTCGTTTACCGCGCAGGGGATGGGCGGCGTCCTGCTCCAGCACCTGCCGAACATCCGGTATCTCACCGGCTTCACCGGGACGGCGGCCCTCCTGCTGGTGCGGCCCGAGGATGCCGTGCTGATTTCCGATTTCCGGTACGCGGTGCAGGCGGAGCAGGAGGTCGGCGCGGTCGCCCGGGTGGAGATCGACTCGGTGAGCGTGTGGGACCGGCTCCGGAAGCTGCTCGCCGATTCCGGGGTGGAGGTCCTGGGATACGAGTCTCACGTCGCCACCGTGCGCGACCTCGAACGGCTGGCCGGGCTCCGCAGCCGGCTGGTGCCGGCCGGCGACCTGGTGGAGCGGCTCCGGGCGACCAAGTCCCCGGAGGAGATCGCGGCCATTCGGGCGGCCGCCGCCCTGGCCGAGTCGGCGCTGGCCGAGAGCCTGGACGGGATCCGGGCGGGACAGACCGAGTACGAAGTGGCCGCGATCCTGGAGGCCGCGCTGCGCCGGCGGGGCAGCGAGTGGCATCCGTTCCCGACCATCGTCGCCTCGGGGCCCCGGTCGGCGCTGCCGCATGCGCGGACCAGCGAACGCACCCTGGGACCGGGCGACTGGCTGCTGCTCGATTTCGGCGCCCGGGTAGATGGGTACTGCGCCGACCTGACCCGGACGTTCGTGGTGGGCGCCGTGCCGGACAGCCGGCAGCAGGCGACCTACCAGCTGGTGCGGGCCGCCCAGGAGCGTGCCGTGGCCCAGCTCCGGGCCGGCATGTCGGGCCGGCAGGGCGATGCCCTGGCCCGGGATCTTATCGCCGAGCGGGGTTTCGGCGCGGCGTTCGGGCACTCCCTTGGCCACGGACTGGGGCTGGAAGTCCATGAGGCGCCACGGCTTTCGGCCCTTTCCGAGGACCCGCTGCCGGAGGCGGCCGTAGTCACAGTCGAGCCGGGGATCTATTTTCCAGGCTGGGGCGGGGTCCGGCTGGAAGAGGACGTCCTGCTTCGGGGCGAGGGAGCCGAACTGCTCTCCAGCGGCCCCACCGATCTCATCGCGCTGCGCTGAGACCATTGCCGTAACATCCGAGACGAGGAACGCATGGCCACAACCGCAGACTTCAGGAACGGTCTGGTGCTGGAAATTGATGGACAATTGTACCAGATGACGTACTTTCAGCATGTCAAACCGGGGAAGGGCGGTGCCTTCGTCCGGACCAAGCTCAAGAACGTGCGCACCGGCCTGGTGCTGGAGCGGACCTTCAACGCCGGCGAGCGGGTGACCGACGTGCGGCTGGAACGGCGGCCCATCCAGTTCTCCTACGCGGACGGCCATTTCTACCATTTCATGGACCAGCAGACGTTCGACGACATCCTCATTACCGACGAGATCATCGGCGAGGACCAGCTCCGGTATCTCAAGGAAGGCATGGAGTGCGAAGGGCTGGTGTACAAGGACACGGTCATTCTGGTGGATCTTCCCGTGTTCGTGGAGCTGGCGGTCACCCGGACCGACCCGGGCTTTCGCGGCGATACCGCCACCGGCGGGACCAAGCCGGCCACGCTGGAAACGGGCGCCACCGTGCAGGTGCCCCTGTTCATTGAGGAGGGCCAGGTGATTCGAGTGGATCGGCGCGAAGACAAGTACCTTACCCGCGTATGAACCTTTCAGAAATGGAACGGCTGATCCGCCTGCTCCGGGAATCGCCCGAGGTCGGATCCATCGAGATCAAGGGCTGGTTCGGCCGGGGCGTAATCGTGACCCGGAACGGCAACGGCGCGGCCCCGATGTACGCCATGCCGGCCCCGACGGCCGCTCCCCCGCCGCCGGCGCCCGCCGATGGCCACCGGGAGCCGGCCCGGGCCGAAACCCCCGCACCCGCAGCGCCGGCGATCCCGCTCAAGGAGATCAAGTCGCCCATGGTGGGGACCTTCTACAAGGCCCCCGAGCCGGGTGCCGAGTCCTACGTCAAGGTGGGGTCGCGGGTGGCGGCGGGACAGACGGTGTGCATCATCGAAGCCATGAAGATCATGAACGAAATCGAAGCGGAGATCTCCGGCGTGGTGCGGGAGATCTGCGTGGAGGATACCCAGCCGGTCGAGTTTGGCACCGTTCTCTATCGGGTCGATCCCCATGGCTGATCCCACACCCGGCCCGGCCGGCCAGGCGCCGTTCAACTTCAAGCAGGCCATCTCCCAGATGGTCCAGCGGCACGGCTCCGACCTGCTGCTCAAGGTGGGCCGCGCGCCCACCGTGCGGGTCAACGGCGATCTGACCCCCCTCGGCATGCAGCCGCTCAAGCCGGAGGACCTCAAGCTGCTGGCCGAGCAGATCATGACGCCGCGGCAGGTGAAGGAGTTCTCCGAGAAGAAAGAAGCGGACTTCGCCATCGGGGTGCCCGGGGTGGGGCGGTTCCGGACCAACATCTACCAGCAGCGGGGCACCCTCGCCTTTGCCTTCCGGGCCATCCCGTACGAGGTCAAGACGATCCGGGAACTGATGCTCCCCGAGGTCCTGGAAGAGATCGCGTTGCGGCCCCGGGGCCTGGTCCTCGTCACCGGCGTCACCGGCTCGGGCAAGTCCACCTGCCTTGCCGCGATGATCAACCATGTCAACCACCACCGCCGGGTCAACATCATCACCATCGAAGACCCGATCGAGTTTCTCCACCGGGACGTGCAGGCCAACATCTCCCAGCGCGAAGTGGGCAGCGATACGCTGTCGTTCGGGATGGCCCTGCGGCACGTGCTCCGGCAGGATCCCGACGTCATCCTGATCGGCGAGATCCGGGACATGGAAACCCTGGACACCGCCCTCAAGGCCGCCGACACCGGCCACCTGGTCTTCTCGACCCTGCATACCACCGACGCGACCCAGACCATCAACCGGGTCATCTCGTTCTATCCGCCGCACCAGCACCAGGAAATCCGTTCGCTGCTTTCCACCGCGCTGCAGGCGGTGATCTGCCTCCGGCTGGTCCCCCGGGCCGACGGGAAGGGCCGGGTGGCGGCCTCGGAAGTCCTGATCAACTCGGCGGCGGTGGCCGACAATATCCGGGACATCGAAAAGGCGCTCAACATTCCCGACCTGATCTCCGAGGGCACCGTCTCCTACGGCATGCAGTCGTTCGACCAGTCCCTGATGAAGTGGTACAAGGACAAGGTGATCTCCTACGAGAGCGCGCTGTTCTATTCGTCCAACCCGAGCGAGTTCGCGCTCCGGGCCAGCGGCATCGATTCGGCGTCCGACCGCACCTTCAGCGAAATCGCGGGCAGCCCGAAGCAGGGGACCGGGGACATGTCCAACCAGTTCCAGCCCTGATGTTCAACAAGGTCCTGATCGCCAACCGCGGGGAAATCGCCCTGCGGATCATTCGAGCCTGCCGCGAACTGGGAGTCCAGACGGTCGCCGTGTACAGCGAGGCGGACCGGGAATCGCTGCACGTGCGCTTCGCGGACGACGACGTCTGCATTGGCCCCCCGCCCAGCCGGCAGTCCTACCTGCGGATTCCCAACCTGATCGCCGCCGCCGAGATTACCGGGGCCGATGCCATCCATCCCGGCTACGGGTTCCTGGCCGAGAACGCCGATTTCGCGGATACCTGCAAGAGCTCCAACATCGTGTTCATCGGCCCCACCGGCGAGCAGATCCGCCAGATGGGCGACAAGGCCACCGCCCGGCGGCTGGCCAAGGAGGCCGGCGTGCCGACGGTGCCCGGCTCCGCCGATACCCTGGACGACCTGGATGAGGCGCTCGCCATCGCCGGCGAGATCGGGTACCCGGTGATCATCAAGGCGACCGCGGGCGGGGGCGGGAAGGGGATGCGGATCGCCCTGGACGCCGAACAGTTCGCCCAGGTATTCAACCTGGCCCAGAACGAGGCACTGGCGGCCTTCGGCAACGGGGCCGTGTACGTCGAGAAATACCTGGCCCGGCCACGGCACGTGGAGATCCAGGTCATGGGCGACAACCATGGCCGGGTCACCCACCTCGGCGAGCGCGATTGCTCGGTGCAGCGCCGGCACCAGAAGCTGATCGAGGAAAGCCCCAGCCCCGCCCTCACCCCGGAGCTGCGCCGCCGGATGGGGGACGCGGCGGTCAAGCTGGCCTCGGCCATCGGCTACTCCGGCGCCGGCACCATCGAGTTCCTGCTGGATAGCGACGGCTCGTTCTATTTCATGGAAATGAACACCCGGATCCAGGTGGAGCACCCGGTGACCGAGATGGTCACCAGCTTTGATCTGGTCAAGGAGCAGATCCGGGTCGCGTCGGGCGAACCCCTCAGCTTCAAGGGTGACGGCAGCCGCCTGCGGGGCCACGCCATCGAATGCCGGGTGAACGCGGAAGATCCCTACCGGAACTTTCAGCCCTCGCCCGGCCACATCACCGCGTACCACCCTCCCGGCGGCCCCGGGGTGCGGGTGGACAGCCACGTTTACGCCGGGTACACGGTCCCGCCGTACTATGATTCCCTGCTGGCCAAGGTCATCGTCCACGGCAACACCCGGGAAGAGGCGCTGGGCCGGATGGGCCAGGCGCTCGACAGTTTTATCCTCGAGGGAGTGACCACCACCATCCCCTTCCTGGCCCGGGTCATCCGCCACCCGGACTTCGCCGCCGGAGAGGTGGACACCAAGTTCCTGGAGCGGGAATCCCACCTCTTACGGCCCGAAGCATGAGCCTCGACATCGTGTTTACTCCCCTCGGTCTCACCACCACGGAGACCGGGGGCCGGTCGGTGTTCGTGATCGATATTCTCCGGGCCACCACCACCATGTGTGCCGCCCTCTCGGCCGGGGCCCGGGCCATTATCCCGGTGGGCTCCACCGAAGAAGCGCTGAAGCTGAAGCAGAGCCTGGGGAGCGGCGACGTCCTCCTGGCGGGCGAGCAGAATTGTGTCCGGATTCCCGGCTTTGAGCTGGGCAACAGTCCCGGCGAGATGACCGGCGAGGCGGTGCGGGGCCGGGTGGTGGTCATGCGCACCACCAACGGCACCCGGGCCCTGATGGGAATCCAGGGCGCGGCGGCGATCTATCCCGCGGCCGCGGCCAACCTGGGCCTGGTGGGCGAAAAGGCGCGGGAGATCTATGAGCGGGACCAGGATATCCTGATCGTGTGCAGCGGACGGGAGAACTCGTTCTCCCTGGATGATGCCTACTGTGCCGGCCGGCTGGCGGTCGCCGCCATGGGCGGCCGCCGCCGGTCCAAGGGCCTCAACGACGCGGCCCTCGCCGCGCTCGACCTGGTGCGGCGCTACGGCGACCGCTGGGACCGCCCGCTCCGCGCCAGCCGTGCCGGCCGGGAACTGGTCAAGCTGGGCTTCGGCCAGGACGTCGAAGACGCCAGCCGGCCCGATGCCTACCCGGTGCTGGCCCACTACACCGACCGGCGGGTCACCGCCCTGGCACCCGCGGCATGAGCGAGGACGCCAGGCGCCGGCTGGGTGCCATCGCGGCCCTCGTCGCCGGCCTGTTCCTGGGGCTCACCCTCCTGCCGTTCCCCCTCACCGGTCCCATGGGCAGCGGTATCGGCCGGCTGCTCTGGAAGGGCCTCGGCGCCGGCGCGGTCGGGGTCCCGCTGCTCGGTTTCGGGCTCGCCCTGGCCGGCTTCGACCGCACCCCCCGCATCTCCATGAAGCAGGCCGCCCTGCTGCTGGGCGGCCTGAGCTTCCTGGTGCCCTATGTCATCGGGATCCTCACCCGGGTGACGGCCCAGGCCTTCATCCCGCCGCTGGACCAGTGGTCGCTGACGGCGCGCGCCATCGGCGTTATCCCGGGGTTCGTCGCCACCGCGGTCTACAACCTGGTGGGCTTTGCCGGCGGGCTCCTCCTGGGCTTCCTTGCCCTCTCCGCGCTCACGCTCCTTACCCTGGCATGGCATCCGCTCCGCCGGCTCGAAGGGGGCCGGGTCGCCGAGGAGCTGCCGGCCGACGAGCCGCTCCCGGTGAAGCCCCGTCACGAACCGCCACCGCCGGCCGAGGACAACGAGATCTTCGAGCGCCCGGCGAAAGAGAAAAGGGAGAAGGAGAAGAAGCCAAAGAAGGTGCCGGCCCGGGCGGGCGGCGGACCCGAACCGGAGACCGGGCTGCCCTCGGTGGAGCTGCTGACCCCGCCTCCTACCGGCGATGCCGTGGCCGACAGTGCCTCCCTGGAGCGGTTGGGGCAGAAACTGATCGATACGCTCAAGACCTTCAAGGTGGATGCCTCCATCGCGGGCCGTACCACCGGGCCGGTGGTCACCCAGTTCGAGGTCGTACCGGCGCCGGGCGTGAAGGCGGGGCGGATCGCGGCGCTGGCCGACGACATGGCCATCACCATGCGGGCGCCGTCCATCCGGGTCGCTCCCATCCCGGGCAAAGGCGCCGTGGGGGTGGAGGTGCCCAACCCGGTGGCCCGGATGGTGACGCTCCGGGAACTGTTCGACACCGAGGAGTGGCAGAACAGCAGGGCGGCGCTGCCCATCGCGCTGGGCCGGGACCTCGAGGGCAAGCCGGTCATCGCCGACCTGGCCAAGATGCCGCACCTCCTGATCGCGGGCGCGACCGGGTCCGGCAAGTCGGTGGCGATCAACACCATTATCACCAGCCTGGTCTATCACTACGGCAAGCGGGATCTCAGGCTGCTGATGGTGGACCCCAAGATGGTCGAGCTGTCGATGTACAACGACCTTCCCCACCTGCGCCACAAGGTGGTGACCAACAACAACGATGCGGCCAGCGTGCTCAAGTGGGCGGTGAGCGAAATGGACCGGCGCTACAAGCTGCTCCACGCCAACAACGCCCGGAACCTGGCCGACTTCAACCGCAAGGCGGAAGAGGGCAAGCCGCTCCGGATGCCGGAGCGGCCCCGGCTGACCCTGAGCGCCATCAGCGCCGAGGCGCCGGACACCCCGCCCGAGGAGCCGCAGGCCGAGTTGTACACCGACGGGCCGCTCCCCCTGGTCGTCATGATCGTGGACGAACTGGCCGACCTGATGATGACGGTGCAGGGCGAGGTGGAGACCCCGCTGGCGATGCTGGCGCAGAAGGCCCGGGCGATCGGGATCCATATCATCCTCGCCACCCAGCGCCCCTCGGTGAACGTCATCACCGGCCTCATCAAGGCCAACTTTCCGTGCCGGATCGCTTTCCGGGTCGCCTCCAAGGTGGACAGCCGCACCATTCTCGACCAGAACGGGGCCGAAGCGCTGCTCGGCAACGGCGACATGCTGTTTCTGCCGCCGGGCAAGAGCGAACCGATGCGCCTGCAGGGCGCGTTCATTGCGACCGAGGATACCGAGCGGATGATGGACTGGTTCAAGGCGCGGCGGACCGAGCTGGCGCTGGGGACTGATCGGCCGGAGAGCGATATCCTGGCGGAGGTCCGCGCTTTGGAAGCCGCGGAGGAGGGGGACGGCGGCGGCGAGCCAGGGGGCGGAGGCGGCGACCGGGATCCCCTCTTCCGGAAGGCGGCGGAAGCCTGCATCCAGAACCAGAACGGGTCCACGTCTCTGCTGCAGCGGAAACTGCAGATCGGGTATGGCCGTGCGGCCCGCATCATCGACCAGCTGCACTACGCCGGCATTCTGAGTCCGCCCGACGGAAGCAAGCCGCGCGAGGTGTTGATCGGATTTCATCAACTCGACGAATACTGCGACTGAAGGGCGGGCCGGCAGGGCGTCCGCTCTGAGGGGGACAGTCTCTACGCCGGCGAACGAAGAACTTTGTTCAGCGACCTCTCGGTGAGCCCTGGCGTCCTCTGCGCAATGCGCCTCGAGGTCCGAACGGAGCGATCCCGCCGCCGCAAGAAAGCACCGCCAGATCCGGGTCCCTCCTGTCTGCGTTTGTTTGGCCTCTCTTCGCATTCTTCCGGTTACCGTGCGAGCGCCGCTCCTCCCTACCTTGGTTCCATGCGAACCCGGACGTTCACCCCTACCGAAGAGTGGGAAGACCAGCGCCAGGTCCTGGGCCTCCAGGGCGAGCGGGAGGCGATGGCCTATCTCATTTCCTGCGGGTATGAAGTAGAAGACCATCGCCACCGGCTGGGCCGTCACGATATCGACCTCATCGTCCGCCGGGGCAACGTGGTGGCCTTCGTCGAGGTGAAAACCCGGCGGGGCCATGCCTCCGGAACGCCGCTGGAAGCGGTCACCCGGAGGAAGCAGGGGATCATTGCCAAGTGCGCCGATCTCTGGCGCATTCGATTTGGACGTCCCTCCGATGTGTACCGGTTCGACCTGGTGGCCGTGGACGAGGACGGCCACGGGACGTTCTCCATTCAGCACGTTGAAGATGCCTGGCGGGTGAACCGGTAGCGCACAGAGAAGGCGGACAGAACTCGCTCTTGATTCGGCAGATGTTCGGTAGTAGCTTGGATATACCGGTGTGGAGTAAAATCGGTCACCTCACTATCAAGGAACTCCTCTCATGGCTCCAGACGAAAGCCGCCTCGACGCCGATCGGCGCAAGGCTCTGAACCTCGCTATCGCTCAGATCGAAAAGCAGTTAGGGAAGGGTTCCATCATGCGGATGGGGTCCGAGACCCCCCGGGTGAGGGTAGCGGCGATCCCGACCGGCGCCATCAACCTGGACGCGGCGATCGGCATTGGCGGGGTTCCCCGGGGCAGGATCACCGAGATCTACGGTCCCGAGTCCTCCGGCAAGACCACGCTCACCCTGCATCTCGCGGCCAACGTGCAGCGGGCCGGCGGGGTCGCTGCGTACGTCGATGCCGAGCATGCGCTCGATGTCGAGTATGCCCGAAAGCTGGGGGTGGACGTGGACAACCTCCTGGTGTCCCAGCCGGATACCGGCGAGCAGGCGCTCGAGATCGTCGAGATCCTGGTCCGTTCCGGGGCGGTGGACCTGGTGGTGGTGGATTCCGTCGCCGCCCTGGTGCCCAAAGCGGAAATCGAAGGCGAGATGGGCGATAGCCACATGGGGTTGCAGGCCCGGCTCATGAGCCAGGCCCTCCGCAAGCTGGCCGGCGCCATCAACCGCTCCAACTGCGCGGTGGTTTTCATCAACCAGCTGCGCGAAAAGATCGGCGTGATGTTCGGCAACCCGGAAACCACGACCGGCGGCAAGGCGCTCAAGTTCTACGCGTCGCTGCGGCTGGATATCCGGCGGATCGGGCCGGTCAAGGAGCGCGAGAACATCATCGGCAACCATGTGCGGGTCAAAGTGGTGAAGAACAAGGTGGCGCCGCCCTTCAAGCAGGCCGAGTTCGACGTGATGTTCGACGAGGGTATCAGCCACACTTCGCTCCTGGTGGATATTGCCGCGGAGGCGAACATCATCCAGAAGTCGGGCGCCTGGTATTCCTACGGCGACCAGCGGATCGGCCAGGGGCGGGAGAACGCCAAGCTCTTTCTCAAGGACAACGGCACCTTGCAGGTCGAGATCGAGCAGAAGGTCAAGGATTACCTGGGCGTCAAGAATTCCGGGGCGACGGCTGTCGCCGAGGAAGGGGATGACTGACCCGGACGTCCTCACCGGGCTGGATGCCGAGACCCGGGGGGCTGGTGCCCTCCGGGTCCAGGTCAATGGCAAGTCGTTCGGGGCCATTCCGCTCGTCGCGGCCCGGGAGTTGGGTCTCCGGGTTGGCATGGTGGTGGACGAATCGCTCCGGCTTCGACTCTGCGAGGCGGCAGATGCCCAGGCTGCGTACCGGTTTATTCTCGCGGCGCTGGGCCGCCGGGGCTTTGCCCGGCGGGACCTGGAGCGCCGGCTGGTCCATCGGGGTCACCCGGCTTCCGCGGCCCGGGCGGCCATCGAGCGGGCCGCCGCGGCGGGACTGCTCGACGATCGGGTGTTCGCGCAGGCCTACGCCGAGGCCAAGTCGGGCCGGGGCCGCGGCCCGGCTCGCCTGTTACGTGATCTGTTCTCGATGGGGGTGGATCGCGCGGTGGCCGAAGAGGCGGTGGCGGCTGCGTGGCAGAAAGCGGATTCCGTCGTGGCCGCCTCCCGGGCCCTGGCCGAGAAACGGGCGGCCCAGCTGGGCGCCTTGCCGCTGCCCGTCAAGCGGCGCCGCCTGCTCGCCTACCTGGCCCGCCGGGGCTTTACCGGCCGCGAGGTGCGCCAGATCGTACAGGCCCTGGCGAGCTGACCGCGGTCAGGGTATGCAGGTCTCGCAGGCTCCCGGCGGTTCTTCCGTGATCCGCCAGGTACCTTGGGCCAGCCCGGTGGTATCGGATCGGGTGTCCAGCGGCTGGCATGTCCATTCGCCCGCGGCCAGGCCGGGGGCGCCCATCCGCCCCGCGAAGAGCGACTGCTGATCCCAGAACCGGCTGTCGCCGGGCGGGAACGGATGCAGGTATCCCAGCTCAATGCTGTCCCCCGGCAGTACCTTCACCAGGAATTCCCCGCCTGCGTCCGCCCAGAATACCTCTCCCGAGCCATCCACCTGCAGGTGGGCCCGGTACGCCTCTCCCCCGAAGAACCCGACATACTCGCTGGCCTGGCTGGTCTCCCGCCGGGTCCTGACTTCGTAGATGTAGGACAGCCGGCAGTCGATCGTGTCGCCGCTGGCGGCTTCGGCCACGAAATAGAACCGCGCCGGGAGATCGCCGGTGATGCCCGGGCCCCCGGCCTCGCCGCATCCGGCGCTCATGCCCAGGGCCAGCAGACTGGAGACCATGATACGCATCGGTTCCACCTTCGCGGGTTGGAGGTACTTCCAAGACTTCGATAGGGTTGGCTCGGTCACATTCGTCCACCGTTCCGGGCCGGGCGTGACGGGTCGCCCTGACCCCTGACCCGCAGTATATTCCGCTCCATGCAAGCGAGCCATATCCGGCGTCTTTTTCTCGACTTTTTCGTCGCGTACGGGCACCGAGAGGTGCCTTCGTCGTCATTGGTCCCGGCCGACGACCCGACCCTCCTCTTCACCAATGCGGGGATGGTCCAGTTCAAGCGGGTATTCCAGGGCCAGGAGCAGCGCGACTATGTCCGCGCGGCCACGGTGCAGAAATGCGTGCGGGCCGGCGGCAAGCACAACGATCTGGAACAGGTCGGCCTTACCCGCCGGCACCATACCTTCTTTGAAATGCTCGGGAATTTTTCCTTCGGCGACTATTTCAAGAAGGAGGCGATTGCCTACGCCTGGGAGTTCGTGACCAGCGCGAAGTACCTGGGCATCCCTGCGGACCGGCTGCGGGTCACGGTGCACCATACCGACGACGAGGCGCGGGCCCTCTGGCGGGAGGTGGCGGCGCTGCCCGACCACCGGATCTACGGCCTGGGCGACAAGGACAACTTCTGGCAGATGGGAGACACCGGTCCCTGCGGTCCCTGCAGCGAGATCTACGTCGACCTGGAATGGAAGCCCGGCTCTGCGCCGGCCGAGATTCCCCAGGCTGAATTCGAGCACCAGGCGGAGGCCGGCCGTTTCCTCGAAATCTGGAACCTGGTCTTCATGCAGTTCGACCGCTCGAGCGATGGCACCCTGGTGCCGCTGCCCCGGCCTTCGGTCGATACCGGCGCCGGGTTCGAGCGGATCGCCGCGGTCCTCCAGGGCGAGGACGACAACTTTCACACCGACCTGTTCCTGCCGGTGTTCCGCGAGGCGGAACGGCTGATCGGGCGGCCCTACGGACGCACCGCAACGGGAGAGGATGTCTCGTTCCGGGTGCTGGCCGATCACGCCCGGGCGGTGGCCTTTCTGCTGGCCGACGGGGTCTATCCCAGCAACGAGGGACGCGGCTATGTCCTGCGGCGGATCCTGCGCCGGGCGGTCCGCCACGCCTGGCTGCTGGGGCGGCGGGAGCCCACCCTGGCGCCGCTCACCACGGCGGTGGTCCGGGAGATGGGTACCGCCTACCCCGCGCTCAGCGCCAGGAGTGACTACATCGCCAGGGTCGCCCGCACTGAAGAAGAGCGGTTCCTTGAGACGATCGAGGGCGGACTCAGGCGCCTGGACGAAATCGTGGCCAGCGGCGCCCGGAATATTCCTGGCGACGAGGCCTTCAAGCTGTACGATACCTTCGGCTTTCCCATCGACCTGACCGAGATCGTCGCGCGGGAACACGGCCTCACCGTGGATCTGCCGGGGTTCGACATCGCGCTGGAGGCGCAACGGAGCCGGTCCCGCGCCGCGCGGAAGGGCGCTGCGGGGCAGTCCGCGGCCGTCCACACCGGCGACGCCGGGGCCTGGCGGACCCTCAAGGACGAGCCCCAGCGTTTCGTGGGCTACGAACGCACCGAGGCCGATACCGAGATCCTCGCGTTCCGCCAGGAAGGCTCCCGGGTGGATCTCCTGCTCCGGGAGAACCCGTTCTACGCCGAATCGGGCGGGCAGGTGAGCGACACCGGGGTGGTGACCGGCGAGGACTGGGCGCTCCCCATCGAGAGCGTTGCCAGGGACCCCCGGGGGACCGTGGTGTCGGGCACCTTCGCGGACAGTTTCGAGCCGGCGCCGCTGGAGGCGGCGGTGGATGTCTCCCGCCGGCGGAGCATCGAGCGCAACCACAGCGCCACCCACCTGGTGCACGCGGCGCTCCGGCGAATATTAGGAAGCCACGTGCGGCAGCAGGGCTCGCTGGTGGAGCCGGACCGGCTGCGCTTCGATTTTTCCCACCACGGGCCTATCGAGCCTGATGTCCTGCAGGCCATCGAACGGGACGTCAACGAGCAGGTGCTGGAGAATGCCCTGGTGGAGACGCGGGAAATGCCCTATCCCGAGGCGCTCAAGCTGGGGGCCATGGCCTTCTTTTCCGAGAAGTACGGCGACCGGGTCCGGGTGGTCACCATGGGCGATTCCATCGAACTGTGCGGCGGGACCCATGTGCGCAGCACCGGCCAGATCGGGCTCTTCCGGCTGTCGGGGCAAGGCGGTGTCGCGGCGGGCGTCCGCCGCCTCGAGGCGGTGACCGGGACCGGCGCCTACCGCGCGGTGCTGGAGCTGCAGCACCGGCTCCGGCAGGTCGCGGAAACGCTGAAGGCGCAGCCGGACCAGCTGCTCCGCCGGACCGAGCAACTCCTCGAGGATAAGTTGCGGCTGGAAAGCCGGCTGGCCGACGCGCTCAAGGCCGGCGGAGCGGCGATCCCGGCGGGCGAGGTCATCACGATCAACGAGGTGGCCGTCACGGTGGGCGATACCCAGCTCGAGAACCGGGACGAGGTGGCCGCGGCGGCGGACGCATTCCGGAACGGGCGGAGCGGCGCGGTGCTCATCCTGTTCAACGGGGCCGGCCGGGGCGCGGTGCACGTGGCCGTCACCGACGACCTGGTCAAGGCGGGGCGCAAGGCCGGCGACCTCGCGAGCCGCCTGGCCGCGGTGAGCGGCGGACGGGGAGGCGGCCGTCCCCCGTTCGCTTCCGCCGGGCTGGGCGATCCGGCCCGGCTTCCCGCCGTTCGTGCCGCGGTTCCGGCGCTGGTGGCCGAATGGCTGGGGCCCCGGTGAGTGACTGGCTCGACCGGCACTCGCGGTCGGCGCCGGCCGCCCTTCTGGAGCGGGTCCGCTTCCATATCGCCGCCGTGGAGCGCCGCGGTTCCGAAGCCGAAGTCCTGGCCCGGGCCAGCCACCACGCGCTCCACCTCGTGGCCGCCCACCCCGACATGGGGCGCTCGGTCGCGCTCGACCTGCTCGCGGCCGACGCGCTGATCACGCTGGCCCTCCTGCACCAGGCCGAGGCGGCACCCGCCGGCCTGGAGGCGTTTGCCGCGGCGCTGCTGCAGGTGCCATCCGCGGCATGATCGACCTTCACTGCCACCTGCTCCCCGCCGTGGACGACGGCTCCCGCTCCGTGGAGCAGTCCGTGGCCGTTCTCCGCGAGATGGCCCGGCACGGTGTGCGCTCCGTCTGCCTCACCCCGCACCAGCTGGCGAGCCAGTTGAACCGGGGACTTCCCACCGCGCACGACGGCGCGTTCGAAGCCCTGCGGGCCGAGGCACCCGAGACGCCCTCGCTCTCCCGCGGGCTCGAAGTCATGCTGGACGGGCCCCTGGACGCCGCGGTGGGCCGGGAACGGCGGGGCACCCTGGGGGGGTCCCGCTATATCCTGGTCGAATTTCCCCGGATGGTTTCCCGCGGCGCGGTACTCAAGGCGCTGGCCGACGTGGTGGCCATCGGGCTGATCCCCCTGGTGGCCCATCCGGAGCGGTACAGCTGCTGCACCCCGGAGACGGTGCGGGCCTGGCGCGACCTCGGTGCCCGGATGCAGATCGACGCCACGACGCTGGTCTCATCGCGCCCCCGGGGGGGCCGGGCCCGCGAGCTGGTGACCTGGGGGCTGGGCGATATCATCGCCGCCGACAATCATGGCGACGGGCGGCTCATCGCCACCGGGTTCCACCTGCTCGCCGAGCGGGGCGGCAACCTGCAGGCGGAACTGCTTGCCACCCACAACCCGATGCGCATACTGGAAGACAGCGAGCTGCTACCGGTGCCCCCGCTCGCTCTGCATGACACCTGGTGGCGGCGCATCCGTTCCGTCTTCGAGCAGCAGGGAGGATAGCCATGGATCCCCATTACCTGGCCGGCGAATTCGAAGCCCGGGCCGCCCTGGCCCGGCGGATGGGGGCGATGGCGGAGGCGATCGTCTCGCTGGCCCGGCGCTACGTCCGGGTCCTGCGGGAAGGCGGCACCCTCTACTTCGCGGGCAACGGCGGCAGCGCCGCGGATGCCCAGCACATCGCGACCGAGTACGTGGTGCGGTACCGGCGGAATCGCCGCGCCATGGCCGCCGTGGCGCTCACCACCGATACCTCGCTCCTCACCGCGGCGGGCAATGACCTCGGATTCGACGAGGTGTTTGCCCGGCAGGTGGAGGCGCTCTGCCGGCCCGGCGATCTCCTGGTGCTGCACAGCACCAGCGGGGAAAGCCGGAACCTGGTACGCGCGGCCGAGGCGGCCCGCACCGGTGGCGTCGCCACGGCGGCCCTGCTGGGCCGCGGCGGCGGTGCGCTCAAGGGCCTGGTGGACGAGGCGCTGGTGGTCCCATCCGACGTGGCCAGCCACATCCAGGAGGTCCACCTCGCCGTGGAGCACCTGATCGTCGAACTGGTGGAGGACGCGCTGGTCGAGGGAGACAGCGCATGATCGATCTCCGCGGCCGGGCCGCGCTGGTGACCGGTGGCAACCGGGGCATCGGACGGGCGGTGGCGCTGCTGCTGGCCCGGGCCGGCGCCAACGTCGGGATCAGCTGCCGCAGCCGGATGGCGGAAGCCGACGCGGTTGCCGCGGAGGTCCGGGCGATGGGCCGGAAGGCGCATGCCGCGGCGGGAGACCTGGCCGATGAAGCCGCCGCCGAGCGGATCGCCGCGGAGTGCCGGGACGCCCTGGGCGGACTCGACATCTTCGTGGGAAACGCCGGGATCTGGCCGCCGGACGAGGTTCCCCTGCGGGATCTTTCCGCCGGGCGGTGGCGGGAAACCATGGCCGCCAACCTCGACGGCATCTTCTACTCCACCCGCGCCGCTCTCCGGCGGATGGACCGGGGCGCGGTGGTGCTGATCGCCAGCACGGCGGGCCAGCGGGGCGAGGCCTTCCACGCCGACTACGGCGCCTCCAAGGGCGCCGTCATCGCGCTGGTCAAGTCGCTGGCGGTCGAATGCGCCCCCCGGATCACGGTTAACGCGGTGGCCCCGGGCTGGGTGGACACCGAGATGTGCATACCCGCCTTCGCGGGAGGCAACGGCGAGCGGATCGCCGCCGGTATTCCGCTGGGCCGCATCGCCAGCGCCGAGGATATCGCGGGGCCGGTGGTGTTTCTGTGCAGCGACCTTGCCCGCCATATGACCGGCGAAATCGTCAACGTCAACGGGGGGAGCGTGCTGTGCGGATGACCCGCCGTGACCCGTGGCCGGTGACCGGGAACCGAGTGCCTCACCTGCCGTTTGTCACCGGGGACTCCCCGCGGCCCACCCCGTACTGACCGATCATGCAATTTCCCTCCACGCTCGCCGTCCCGCCGGAAGTCCTGGACATCGCCACTCAGCTCGAGGAGGCGGGCCACCAGGCATGGTGTGTCGGCGGTGCCCTCCGGGATGCGCTCCTGGGCCTGAGCCAGTCCGACTTCGATATCGCCACCTCCGCGACCCCGGAGGAAGTGCAGGCGCTGTTTCGCCGCACGGTCCCCGTGGGCATCAAGTTCGGGACGGTGGGCGTGCTGGACGGGCGGCGCCGGCTGCACGAGGTGACCACCTTCCGGCGCGACGTCTCCACCGATGGCCGCCGGGCGGTGGTCGCTTATGGCGCATCCCTGGAGGAGGACCTGGCCCGGCGGGACTTCACCATCAACGCGATCGCCTATCACCCGCTGCGCCACGAATGGCGGGACCCGTTCACCGGCGCCATTGACCTGGCCCGGCGCCGGCTCCGGGCGGTGGGCGACGCCGGCGAGCGGTTCCGCGAGGACTATCTTCGCATCCTGCGCTGTGCCCGGTTTGCCGCCCGGCTGGGCTTTACCGTGGAGCAGGACACCTGGGAGGCGGCGGTCGCCGCCTCGGATGGGCTGCCGTCCCTATCCGCCGAGCGGGTGCGCGACGAATGGTATAAGAGCCTGGAGACCGCGAAGGACCTGGAGCGGATGGCGGGGCTCTGGAGCCGGATCGGCGCCGCCGCGCATTGGTTTCCTGAACTGCGGGGGCCGGATGAGCGGCAGGATATCGATGTGCTGCAGGGCCTTCGCGACCGGGAATTTCCCCGTGACCCGGTGCTGCTGACGGCCTTACTCTGCCGCCAGCCGGCGGCGGTGCTCACCCGGCTCAAGGCAAGCCGGGCCGAGATTTCCCGGGCCGAGGCGCTGGAGCGCGCACCGGCCGCGCCGGTGAGTAATGAGCACGCCGACGTGCGCCGCTGGCTGGCGCAGGTGGGCGACGCGGCACGTGACCTCACCGAGCTCTGGCGCCTCCGGCGCGGGAGCTGGCCCACCTGGCGGGCCGTGATCGAGGTGGTTCGCGGCCGCGGCGACGCGACCGCGTTGCGGGACCTGGCGGTTACCGGGGAAGACCTGATCGCGGCCGGCTGCGTTCCGGGCCCCGAACTCGGGAAAACTCTCGCGCGGCTGCTGGAGCGGGTCCTCGAGGACCCCCGACTCAACTCCCGGGAAACCCTGCTGGCCCTGGCCAAGGACCATTCCTGAGCCCCCTCCTGCTGGCCCTCGTGGCGGCATCCGCCAACCTCCTGGGCGCCTGGGCGGTCGTTCGGCGGGAACGGCGCAGCCTGGCGCTGATTGAAGCCTTCATCGCCTTCGGCGCCGGCTTCATGCTGGCCGTGGTCCTGATCGACATGCTGCCGGAGGTTTTCGCGGCCGACCCCGGCGCCGCCCTGTACGTCCTGCTCGGCTATTTCGCGGTGCACCTCGCCCAGCACGTCCTGATTCCCCATTTCCATTTCGGCGAAGAGACCCACCGGGTGTCTTCCTCGGCCGGCATGTCGGCGCTGATCGGACTCCTGCTGCACACCTTCTTCGACGGCGTCGCCATTGCCAGCGGGTTCCTGGTCTCGCCTTCGTTGGGGATCCTGCTGTTCGTGGCGGTGTTCCTGCACAAGCTGCCGGAGGGCGTGACCATGGCGAGCCTGATGCTGGCGGGGGGGCAGAGCAAGTCCCGCGCGCTGGCGGCCGCCTCCACCCTGGGTCTCGCCACCGTGGCGGGGGTGTTGCTGACCGAGTATACCGCGCCCCTGGCCACCCACGGGCTCGCCATCGCCGCGGGAGTGACGCTCTACGTGGCGGCCTCCAACCTGGTCCCCGAGTTCCAGGCCAAGCGCACCTGGTGGATGCCGATCGCGTTCTTCGGGGGCGGCGCGGTGTTTTTCATTACCAAGGTGCTGGTGGAGCGGTGGGTGGGGTGAGGAAAAAGGGGGCCAGGGGCCAGTCGGCCGGGGGGCAGGCCGGCAGGATTAGATTTCCCGGATGGCGAAGTCCTCTCCTTCCCTGTTCGCGCCTCCGGAGCCGCTGGCGGCCCGGCTTCGGCCCGGCACGCTCGACGATTTTGTGGGGCAGGAGGCCATCCTCGCCCCCGGGAAGCCGCTGGGCGATGCCATCCGCCGGGGAGACGTGGGCAGCGCCATCTTCTGGGGTCCCCCCGGGTCGGGCAAGACCACCCTCGCCCGCCTGATCGCCCACTATACCGAGCGGGAGTTCGTCGGGTTCAGCGCGGTGACCGAGGGATTGCCCCGGGTGCGGGAGATCCTGAAAGAGGCCGAGGCCCGGCGCGACGGGCTGGGCCGGGGAACCATCCTGTTCTGCGACGAGATACATCGGTTCAACCGGGCCCAGCAGGACGCCTTCCTGCCGAGCGTCGAAAGCGGCGTGATCACGCTGATCGGCGCGACCACCGAAAACCCCAGCTTCGAACTGAACGCCGCGCTGCTGAGCCGGTGCCGGGTTTACGTGCTGCAGCCCCTCGGCACGGCGGACCTGCTGCTGGTGCTGGAGCGGGCGCTGGCCGACCCCGATCGCGGGCTGGGACCGCTCAGGCTCGCGGCGAGCCGCGAGGCGCTCGAGTTCCTGGCGGTCCAGGCCGACGGCGATGCCCGGCGGGCGCTGACCGTCCTGGAGGCCGCCGGGCTCCAGGCCGGCCCCGGCGGCGAACTGACGCGCGACCTTTTCGCCGATGTGCTGGCCCGCCGCCTTCCGGCCTACGACAAGAGCGGGGAGGGCCATTACAACCTGGTCTCGGCGCTGCACAAGGCGATCCGGGGCAGCGACCCGCAAGGGGCGCTCTACTGGCTGGCCCGGATGATCGAAGGGGGCGAAGACCCGTTGTTCCTGGCCCGCCGGCTGGTCCGCATGGCCGCGGAGGATATCGGGCTGGCCGACCCCCAGGCGCTCCAACTGGCCCTCGCCGCGAAAGACGCCTACCACTTCCTGGGATCGCCCGAGGGAGAACTGGGGCTGGCCCAGGCGGCGGTGTATTTGGCCACAGCGCCCAAGTCCAACACCGTGTATCGTGCATGGGGCGAGGCGTTGGAGGCGGCCCGGGAGACCCCGGCCGCCCCGGTGCCCCTGCATATCAGGAATGCCCCGACCGGGCTGATGAAGGACCTGGGGTACGGCACCGGTTACCGGTATGCCCATGACTACGAGGGGGCCTACGTTCCCCAGGTCTACCTGCCGGACGAAATGGCCGGCCGGACCTTCTACCGTCCCGGCGGGCTGGGTTTCGAGAAAAAGATCCGGGAGCGGCTGGAGTTCTGGGCCAAACAGGTGAGAGGTGAGAAGTGAGAGGTGTTTTCCTCGAACATGGAGTGAAGGTGAGAATTCCATTCATCGGTTTCCTGGTGGTCGCCGGCGTGACCGGGTGCGCGGCGCTGGGCATGACAAAATTCCAGGAGCCTTCGATTGACCTGGACTCGATCGTGGTGCGGAGCGTCGGGCTGACGGGGGGAACCCTGGACCTGATGCTGGAGGTCAACAATCCCAACAGTTTCGATCTCAAGGGCACCCACCTGGAGCTGGGGCTGGATGTTGAGGGCGTCCACTTCGGGGACGTGGAGCTGAACGACGCATTCAACCTGCCCCGGGGCGCGCCCACCCGGGTGGTGGTACCGCTGTCGTTCAACTGGATCGGGGTAGGCGCCGCGGCGCGTTCCGCGCTGAACTTCGGCACGGTCAAGTACGAGATCGAGGGCATTGCCAGCCTCCAGACTCCGTTCGGGCTGGAGAAGCTTCCATTCAAGCGAAACGGGTCGGTGGCGTTGAATCAGTTGCAGCCGGCCCGCGGCAGCAGCCCCAACCGATAGCGCGAGGTCATCATCCGGAATCTCATCACGATCCAGCCGCCGGTCGAACGGGCCATCCTGGTCGCCGCCCCCCGCAAGGGCTCCGCTGACGTGGCCCACCTGGAGGAGCATCTCGAGGAACTGGGCCGCCTGGTGGACACGGCGGGCGCGGAGGTCGTCGGGAGGCTGTCGCAGCAGGTGGCCTCACCCAGTCCCGCCACCCTGATCGGCGAGGGCAAAGTCGCCGAGCTGCAGGAGCAGGTGGCCGCCTCCGGGGCGACGATGGCGATCTTCGACGAGGAGCTGTCGCCGGTGCAGGGCGCCAACCTGGAGCGGGAGCTCAAGGTGCGGGTGATGGACCGGGCCGAAGTCATCCTGGACATTTTCAGCACCCGGGCCCGGTCCCACGAGGCCAAGCTCCAGGTGGAACTGGCGCAGCTGGAGTACATGCTGCCGCGGCTGACCCGGATGTGGACTCACCTTTCGCGGATCCGCGGCGGCATCGGTCTCCGGGGCCCCGGCGAAACCCAGCTGGAAACCGACCGGCGGATGATCCGCCGGAAGATTTCCCTGCTACGCTCCAAGCTTCGCGACGTGGAGCGGCACCGGGATACCATCCGCTCCGGCCGCCAGCCGCTGCTCTCTGTGGCGCTGGTGGGCTACACCAATGCCGGCAAGTCCAGCGTCCTGCGGGGGCTCTCTCCATCCTCGGAGGTGCTGGTCGAGGACCGGCTCTTCGCCACCCTGGATACGCTGACCCGGGAAGTGGACCTGGGCGACGGGATCCGGGTGCGGGTGACCGATACCGTGGGATTCATCCGCAAGCTGCCCCACCACCTGGTGGCGAGCTTCCGGGCGACGCTGGAAGAGGTCCGGGAGGGCGACGTGCTCCTCCACGTGGTGGATGTGAGTCATCCCCAGTGGGAGGAGCAGATGGAGGTGGTGACCGAAGTGCTGGCGGAGCTGGGCGTGGGCGAGCGGCCCATCGTGCCGGTCTTCAACAAGATGGACGTGGTCGAAGATCCCGAATCGGTGGCCGCGCGGGTCCGCGATCTCTATCCCGGTGCCATCATCGCCAGCGCCATCCGCCCCGACGGGCTCGATGAACTCAAGTCCCGGCTGCGCGAAATGTCGCGGCGGGAGCGTCCCGCGGTGTCGGTCCGGATTCCGATCAGCGACGGGGCTCGCCTGGCCGAAATCTACCGGCTGGGCGAGGTGGTCTCGCGGGTGCAGGTCAACGGGATGTTCGAGCTGAAGGCCCGGCTGGACCCGGCGGAGGCCAGCCGGCTGCGGGGCCTGGGCGTTGAGGTGAAAGGGGAGAGGTGAGAGCCTGAGGGATTCTCACCTCTCACTTCCTCACTTCTCGTGCTCGCTCAGCATCTGCTCCAGGATCAGCCACCGGTCCATGCCGGCGAACTTCTGGTGCATTTTGGTGGTGGGAGCGCCACCCGGGGCATCGTCTTCTTCGTTCTGCAGGTCGGCCAGGGCGTCGATTCCGCCCGCCAGGAATTTCTGGAGGCCGCGTTCCAGCGCCATGCCCGCCGTCCGGAAATTGAAAAGTGTCGAGAACTGCAGGGTGAACCCCAGGTCCGCCAGCTGCTGGTTGGTGATCAGCGTGCCGCCCCGCTTGGCTTTCCCGAAGTAGAGCGAGGGCGACAGGTTGAACCCGAGCATCTGGCCGGGGTAGTGCTTGCGGACTCCCTCGGCGAACTCCTGGGGCTGGTCGATCTCGGTATTGTTGAACTCGGGCCAGACCACATCGACGCCCAGGTCGGCCGCTTCCCAGGCATCTTCGATCGCGCCCTGAACCCCGCCCGCGCTGGCGCCGGGGATGGCGCCGTCCACCGAGTCGGTCCGGGCGATGATCACCACGTCCGTCCCGGTGGCCTGTTTGGCGGCCTTGATGGCCTTGAGCTTGGCGATCCACTCCTTCCGCGGCACCAGCACCTTGGCCCGCTTGTGGGCCCCCACCTTCACGATGTGGCCGCAGGTGCGGTCGGCCGGGTCCTGGTTCTCCAGGTGCACACCGGCGGCCCGGGCCCGGATCAATTCGACCGCGAGGGAGAAGGTCTGGCCTGGCCCGCCGAACCCCGCTTCCATATCCACGAACATCGGCGGTATTGGGAGGATCTCGCCGCCGGTATCGTAGAAATGGGTGTGCCGCGCCCCCTCGATGCCCATCCACAACTCGTGCACCAGCTTGACCATGTCGTGCGACGCATAGACGCCGATGTCGGGGAACATGCTCTTGGTCGCGGCGAGCTGCCACCCGCTGCCGTACAGCGCCCGGAACCCCAGGCGGGTCATGATCGCCGCGGTAAAGGCGTCGTACGCGCCGGCGGTGTGGACAAAGCTCCCGGCGGCATGCGCCTCGGTGAGGACGCGGCGCAGCTTGGCCGCCGGGTGCTCGTCTTCGGCGGGCGCGAAGAGCCGGGCGATGTCCGCTTCGGGATAGCGAGAGGTTTTATCGGGAGACGGACCGGATGCCATGGAAGATCCTCGTCAGGGAAGCTGGGTCGGCCGGTGGATGCGGGGGGAGAGGATTCAATTTGCGCGCCGTCCCGGGGCGCCCCGGTGAGGGGCTTCCCGCACTATAACGGGTTCCCGGGGGCCGGCATCGGGCGGATTCCCGGCCTTCAGGCCGGACTGTGGCGGAGGAACCACAGAGCCGATGGCCCGGTCCCACTTCACGAAGCCGCCTAGCGGGTGGAGATGACGACGATGGCCACCACGCTGGCCAGCACCTGGGCGACCGCGCCGAAGATGCCGACATAGTCCTTGCGATCATCGGGGTCCTTCTCCGGGACGAAGACGAACGCGCCCGCCAGCGGCTCGGGCTTGGAATCAGGGAAGAAGAACCGCCGCTTGACGCTTTCCACCTTGCCGTTGGGCTGAGTCACGTAGGCGCGGCCCCGGTCCGCCAGCCGGGAGTAGCCGCCCGCCGAATAGACGTAGTAGTCCACGCTCTGGCCGGGCGCGTACGAGATGGCGACCGGCGAGTTGACCGCCCCGGAGACCCGCACCACCGGATTGTACTCCGGGATAAAAATCGAATCGCCGCCTACCAGGATCAGGTTATCGCGGTCGCGGGGGTTCCTGATGACCCGGGGGAGGTCAACGCCGATCCGCCCGGCGCGGTTGAGCGACCGGTAGAACTCCACACCGGTCGGGTAGGCCTCATTGGTCAGGCCGCCGACCCGCTGGATCAGCTCGAGCATCCGGTCGGACCGCGTTCGCAGCGCATACCGGCCGGGGTACCGGACCTGGCCGGTGATGGCGACGGTGCGCTGGAACTCCCAGTCGGGCTGGCGCAGAATGAGGATGTTGTCATAGGGCTGCAGGCGTACGGTCGGCGCGCCGCTGGCGGCCGCTTCCAGCCCCGGCGGGCCAAGATAGACGGAGTCGCGGTCCCGCTCGAAGAGGTAGGTCGAGTCGAGCTTGACGCGGATGGTCTGCGCCACCTGCCCGTTGGTCCGGTCGTCCGGCAGCCGGGCGATTTCCGCTTCCTGGAGCAGCGCGTCCTCGGTCACGCCGCGCGCCAGCAGGACGGCGTCCCGCAGGGTCATCCCGTCTCGATAGGGCAGCCGTCCCGGTTTGCGGACCGCGCCGGTGATCGCGATGAAGCGGACGGGGCGGAAGTCGGTGCGCGAAAAGACCTGGATCTCATCTTCGTCCTCGAGGACCAGGTCCGGCGTGACGGCGCCGCTCGAGTCCACGAACGATGAGCGGAGCTGGATCCGGGTGGAATCGCTGAGCAGCCGGGAAATGAGAATCTGGCCGAGGTACACGTCGGGCTTGGGGCCACCGGCCAGGCGGATCGCCTCGCTCAGCCGCAGGCCGCGCCGGTGGCCCACCTGGCCGTCGATCCAGACGTTGCCCTTCACGGTGACGAACCCGCGAGGCCGGTCGGACACGGCGAAGACGGTGACCGAGTCGCCGGCCAGCAATGGGAACGCCGGGCCCAGCGGGTCGGAAAACTGGGCGGCGCCGAGATCCACTACGACCCGCTCACGGCCGCCCGGTTCCCGATGCTCGGCCGGAAGGATGCGGTGAATCTGGACCCGCTGACCCAGCGCGCCGGCCTTGAAGCCGCCGGCGGCCCGGACCAGGTCCCGCAAGGTTTCGCCCGGCTTCAGCTCGTAGATCGCGGGGCGCACGATTTCCCCGGTGATAGCCACGTGCGGCCCGTGCACCGGGATGAAGACCACGTCGCCGTTCTGGAGCCGGATGTCGCTGCGGCCGTCGCCGGCGAGCAGGTAATCGTACAGGTCAAGCGAGTCCACCAGGGCGCTGCCGCGGCGGATCAGGATGTTCCGGAAAGTTCCGTTGACCGTGGGGCCGCCCGCCGCGTAGATCGCGGATAGCGAGGTGCCGGCGGCCGAGATCTGGTAGGAGCCGGGCCGGGCCGCCTCGCCTACCACGAAGATCTGGTTCCGGCGCAGCCGGGCCACCGTCACTTTGAAGGTGGTAGTGGCACCGGGTCCCCGGCGGACCCCGCTGTACACCCGGCCCAGCCGCGAGTACAACAGGTCTTCCAGATCTCCCAGGGTGAGGTTGGCGGCGTAAACCTGGCCCACCTGGGGAATCACGATAAACCCCTCGCGATTGACCTCGAGGGTGTGGGCCTGTTCGACATCGCCGGCCAGGATGAGGACCAGCACGTCGCCGGGCCCCAGCCGGTAGCCGGCATCGACCGGGCCGGCCAGCGACGGCTCAAACTGGCTGGTGCGCACTCGAAAGACGTTGAGGCCGAAGATCGTGAGTTCGGCCCGGCGGCGCCGGAGCGAGTCGGGGAGGAGCGAGTCGCGCCCCAGCGAGTCGAGGTAGATCGAATCCCCGGCGGCCAGGCTGTCGGGGAACCCTGCCGTGAGTTGCAGGGAGTCGAGGTCCTCGGTGCTGGCGATGCCCAGCAGGCGGAGTGCCTCGAAGGTGCCGGAGGTGGGACGAACGGTGCGGGTGGTGTCCGCCCCGCTCAGGTAATCGTCCAGCATGGTTTCCGGGTATCCGGCCGCCCGGAGCCGGGCCCGGATCTGGTCCGGGGTCAGGCCGGAGGCGCCGATCCGTTCGCGGAGGGAGCGCACCAGGTCGGGACGGTTGCGAAGCAGTTCCCGGGCCTGCTCCGGCGTCGGCTGCTGGGCCCGAACGGTGCCGGCGCCGGCCGCGACCAGGGCCAGGAGCAGGGCGGCACGTATGAATCGAACGTGGGGCAAAGGTGCGACTCCGATGATGCTGGGGCAGGAAGGTCAGTCCATAGTATATACAGGCGAAAGGCTCCGGGAACCAGCGTCTGGCTAGCCCCCGGCCTTGCCGGCGATGGTCTGCCAGTAGGCCAGGGTTTTTCTGGCGATGGCCGCGTCCACGTACTCGCCCATGACCCGCCGGCGCCCTTCCAGCGCAAAGGCCACCCGCCGGGCCGGCGCCTGCAGGAGTTCCTGCAGCGCTTCGGTGAGCGCGGGCGCGTTGTCTTCGTTGACCACCAGGCCGGCGGGGCCGATGATTTCCGGCAGGGCGCCCGACGTGCTGCCCACCACCGGCAGGCCGAATCCCATCGCTTCGATGACCGCGCGGCCGTGGCCCTCCACCCACTGCCGGGTGGTGCGGGCCGGCAGGGCGAGGCAATCGAGCCGGGGCCACAGGGTGGAGAGCTCTTCCGGCGGCAGCGCGCCAAGCCAGGTGATCCGCGCCGCGATGCCAAGCCGCTCGGCGAGTTTTTCCAGTTCCTCCTGCGCGGGGCCGCTGCCGGCCACCAGCAGGTCCCAGTCGCCCGACAGTCGCACCGCCGCCCGGAGCAGAATGTCGAGCCCCTTCTCGGGCACCAGCCGGCCCACGAATCCGATGGTGAAGCGCGGGTGCGGCACCGGCGTCAGCATCCGGGGAATGTTGATGCCCAGCTGGGGGATCACGGTAACGGGCACCTCGGGCCTGCCCCGGGAGAGCAGGGCCGCGGCCAGCCGGTTCTCGCCGATAAAGCCGGAGGCCCGCTTCACGCTGCGGTCCCCGCGCCACCGCTCCGCCATCCCCAGGCTGCGCGCCACGCTGGAGCTGGAGAAGAGGACGCAGGGGGTTTTCATCCGGGCCGACATCCGGGTGGCCACCGCGGCGGCCTGGCTCCACGGCTCCTCCTCGATCTGGACGATGTCGGGGCGGAAATCGCGGAGCAGCTTGCGCAGGGTGGACCGGTCCCAGGCGGCGCTGGACCGCTTGCCCCCCATGCTGCGGACTTTCACCGGGACGATGCGGACACCGGCGTCGTCACCCCAGACGGCGGTGAGGGTGCCCCCGGTAATCGGCTGGTTCCAGTGTTCGGGGACCGCGACCGCCACGGCGCATCCCGAGCCCGCCAGCGAGCGCAGTTTGCCACGCAAGGCGGGATTGATGTACGTCCGGCTGATCACGACAGCGCGCATAGACTCCAGGGGGCCAGTGGGTCAGAGGGCCAGAGGGCCAGTAGCCAGCCACGATTCGACGGCGCGCACCACCCGCTCCGCGGCGTGGCCGCTTCCATATTCATCGCGATTCCAGGTGGCGCCTCCCCGCCACCGGTCGAGCTGCGCGTGCACCGCCGGGGCCAGGTCGGCTCCGGCCCGCGCCGGGGGGACCACGCAGTTCGCGCCGCACTCGACGGTCTCGCCCCATTCGGTCTCCCGGCGCAAGGTGACGCAGGGGACGCCGAGCCAGTAGGCCTCCCGCTGGATGCCCCCGGAGTCGGTGATCACCAGCGCGGCGGACCCGGTAAGCGCCAGGCTTTCCAGGTAGCCGACCGGCTCGATGATGGTCAGGCGCCCGAACGTGACTCGGGACTCGCCGGCGGCGGCCAGCACGGCGCGGGTCCGCGGGTGGAGCGCGAGGAGCACCGGCAGTTCGAGCCGGCCCAGCGCTTCGAGCACCCCAACCAGGCCGGCAGGATCTTCGGTCAGTTCGGCCCGGTGCAGGGTCGCAAATGCGTAGCGGGCGCCGAAGGAAGCCGGCAGCACCGAGTCCACCGCCGGCACCGTGTCACGGGACCGGCGGAGGACATCCCGGGCCACATCGCCGGTATCCACGACCATGGCGTCGGCCCGCTCCCTCTGGAGCCGCTGGGCGGAGCGGGGACCGGGCGCGCACAGCAGAGTGGCCGCGGCGTCCACCAGCCGGCGATTGATTTCCTCCGGCATGCTCCGGTCGCGGGCCCGCAGCCCTGCCTCGACATGGGCCACCGGCACCCCGGCCTTCGCGGCGGCGAGGGCGCACCCCAGGGTCGAATTGGTGTCGCCGATGACGACCATCGCCGCGGGGCGAATCTCGAGCAGCAGCGCTTCCATCTTCACCAGGATGGCCGCGGTCTGCGGGGCGTGGCCGGCCGAGCCCACTTCCAGGAAATGGTCCGGCGGGGCGACCTCGAGCTGGTCGTACAGCAGCTGGTTCAGGGCATAGTCGTAATGCTGGCCGGTGTCCACCGCGATCACCGGCCACCGGCCGGACAGGGCCTGCCGGAGCACGCTCGCCTTGATGACCTGGGGACGGGTTCCGTAGCAGAGCGCGATGGGTGGCATTGCGCTGTAAAATGGCGGGACGGGGCGCCGGTTCCAAGGAGTTGACTTCTGGACCGGGGCGGTCAAGTTGCCAGTATGCGCATTCTCCATCTCGCGAAGTACTATTGGCCGCGATCCGGCGGGATGGAGCGGGTGGTCCAGGATCTGGCCGAGGGCACCTCGGCGCTGGGCCATGACGTGGACGTGGTGGCGTATGACAGCCGGGGCCCGCGTGATGGCCGGCGGCAGCGGTCCCGGGTCACCCGGGTCTTTACCCTGGGCGCCGTGGGAAGCCAGGAGCTGGCGCCCGGCTACCTGACGGCGGCCCGCCGGGGCGCCGACATCATCCATCTCCATCATCCTCACACCCTCGCCGATTTCGCGGCACTGACCCGCAGCAAGCGTACGCCGCTGGTGATCACCCACCATGCCGACGGTAATCACCGGGGATTCCGGCGGTTGCTGGCGCGGGCCGCCCTGGCCCGGGCGGCGGCCATCGTGGTGCCTAGCCGGGCCCACGTCGCGCTCTCGCCCGAACTGGTGGGACACGAGGCCAAGGTGGAGGTCATCCCCTTCGGCGTGGATATCGAGCGCTGGGTCACGGTGCCCGCCCCGGCGCCGGGGGCGCCGCCCAAGGCGCTCTTCATCGGGCGCCTGGTCCGGTACAAGGGCGTGGATATCCTGCTTCGCGCCATGGAGCGGGTGCCCGATCTGCGCCTTGATATCGTCGGCTCGGGGCCGGAGAGTTCCCGGCTCAAGACCCTGGCCCGAGCCCTCGCCATCACCGACCGGATCCGCTGGTTCGGGGAATACCCGGATGAAGACCTGCCCCGGCGGATGGCAGAGGCCGATTTCCTGGTGCTCCCCTCGGTGACCGTGGAAGAGATGTTCGGGCTGGTGGTTATCGAGGCGATGGCGGCCAGCCGGCCGGTCATCACCACCGCGCTTCCCAGCGGGGTCAGGGAGGTCAACGTGGCGGGAGAAACCGGGCTCGAAGTGCCGCTCCGGGACGTTGACGCGCTGGCTCGGGCCCTCGACACGCTGGCCCATGACGGCGCGCTCCGCTCGCGGCTGGGGGAAGCCGGCCGGCTCCGGGCGGAGCGGCACTTCAGCCGGCGCCGGATGGTGCAGGAGCATCTGGGCCTCTACGAGCGGCTCCTGGACGGGGTCCGGGCCGGCCGGTGACCAGGCTCCCCTGAACCGGGTCACTAGTGGCGGAAGTGGTGCACTGTACTAGCTTTAAGCGGATGCACAGGGTAGTCCCGTGACCTCATGCCAGGACCGCACATCGCTACCACCGTCCCGAAGGAACCGGTCTCCGATAGCCTAGCCTCGGTGGGTGGCGATTCCCCGCTTCGGGACGCCGTTCCTGCCCCCAGAGCCGCCGCTGACAACCGCACCTCGGACACCCCCCTCGAAGTCCGGCTGGCCCTGCAGCAGCGGGCCGCAAAGAACTTCGGCCGCCACCTGTTTCGGGGCCTCCGCCGGGTGGGAGTGCTGGTGCTGGCGGACCTGGTGGCCTTCCAGCTCATGCGGTCCCTGTTCCGCGCGCTCCGCGACCATGCCGCCGTCGGCGCCGATGTAGCCGCCGTACTGCAGGACCGGCTCCCCTCCGGATACCTGGGCGGATGGCAGTTTGCCGCCGCGCTGTTCCTGGGGCTCTACGTTACCGGCAACTACAGCCACGGCGACGATCGCCGCGACCCCCGCCGCCTGTTCGCGGGGTGTGCCCTCGGCGTCGCGCTGCCGCTGTGGATGCCGCTCTGGAGCCAGGGGCCGGGCATCGTCCTTCTGCAATACGCACTCACCGCCACCTTCGTGTGGAGCGGCATCCTGGTCGAGCGGTTGCTGATCGACCGGATCGCGGCCGCCGTGTCGAGCGGAGAACGGCGCGCCGCCCGCACCGTCTTCGTCGGCCCCGCCGCCGACTGCCGGGCCGCCGCGCGCAACCCGGCGATCGTGGAATCGGCGGATTTCCGGGTCAAGGGATTCGTGGACGTGCATTCCCCGCCGGCCTCCGATGCGCTGGGCAGCATCATGGAGTTCCCCCGGATCCTGCATGAGACCGGGGCCGAGGTGGTGGTGGCGTGCGGGTACCTGGGCGACCGGCAGTTCACCGAGGTGGCCGAATCGGCGCTCTCGACCGGCTGCCACCTGCTCGCGATTCCCCGGTCCATCTCGGTCGCCGGGGTGCAGCCCCAGGTGGTGTGGCGGCAGGGACATCCCCTGATGGAACTGACGACGCCGAGCCTCAAGGCCCAGCAACTGGTGGTCAAGCGGGTGGTGGACCTGGTCGGGGCCACCGCCGGGCTCCTGCTGGCCGCGCCGGTCATGATCCTCGCCGCGATCGCGATCAAGCTCGATTCGCCGGGTCCGGTGTTCTTCCGGCAGGACCGGATCGGCACCGGGGGCCTGCCGTTCAAGGTGTGGAAGTTCCGCACCATGCAAACCGGCGCCTCCGAGGATGTCCACCGGGAGCTGGTGACCCGGATGCTGGTGGGCGAGGAACTGGGCACCGCGCACATGGGAGTGGACGGCAAACCGGTGTACAAGCTGGTGAACGACAGCCGGGTCACCCGGACCGGCAAGCTGCTGCGGCGGACCTCGCTCGACGAGCTGCCCCAGTTGTTCAACGTGCTCGCCGGGGACATGAGCCTGGTGGGCCCCCGGCCGCCGGTGTCCTACGAGTTCGAAGCGTACGATCACTGGCAGTATGACCGGCTCCAGGTGCGCCCGGGCATTACCGGCCTGTGGCAGGTCTCCGGGCGCAACCTGCTCACCTACCGCCAGATGTGCGAACTGGACGTGCAGTACGTGCGGGACTGGTCGCTGTTCCTGGATTTCAAGATCCTCCTGAAAACGATTCCCGTGGTGCTGTTCAACTCGGGGAAGGCCGCCTAGGGAGCAGGGCAGCACGACAGGGCGGCAGTTAGGTTCGGGTCACTCATCTCTTCCATTCGGAGTCCGGCTTTGAGCCCAGTGCGGGTAGGCGTGATCGGGTGCGGGTACTGGGGACCCAACCTCATTCGGAACTTTGCGCGGCATCCGCTGTCCCAGGTGCACGCGGTGTGCGATAATCGCTACGAGCGGGCCACCCGGGTGGGAGCCGAATACCGGGTGCCCACGATTACCGACCGCGCGGAGGAGGTGCTCAAGGCGCCGGACATCGACCTGGTCGTCATTGCCACGCCGTCGTTCACCCACTTCGAGCTGGCCAAGGCGGCGATCCTGGCCGGGAAGCACGTGCTGGTCATGAAGCCGCTGACCACCCGGGTCGAGGACGCCGAGGAGCTGTGCCAGCTGGCGGAACGGCAGGGGACCCTGCTGGCGGTGGACCACACGTTCGTGTTCACCGGCGCGGTCCGCAAGATGAAAGAGCTGATCGCCGGGGGCGAAGTCGGCGAGCTCTACTATTTCGATTCGGTCCGCATCAATCTCGGCCTGATCCAGACCGACATCAACGTCATCTGGGACCTGGCCCCCCACGACGTGTCCATCATGGACTTCCTGATCGGCGAGGAGGCGACCGAGGTCTCCGCGACCGGGGCCTGCCACGGGGGCAGCCCGACCGAGAACATCGCGTACGTCAACGTGCACTTCGGGGATTCTCTCCTGGGTCATATCCACGTGAACTGGCTGGCGCCCGCCAAGGTGCGGCGGACCATCGTGGGCGGCTCCAAGCGGATGATGATCTACGACGACATGGAGCCCAGCGAGAAGCTCAAGGTGTACGACAAGGGGGTGCTGATCTCGCAGGGCACCTCGCCGGAGACCGAATATGAGTGGATGATTTCCTACCGTTCCGGCGACATGCATTCCCCGCAGCTGGAGACCCGGGAGGCGCTGGCCGCCGAGACCGACAACATCATCCAGGCGGTCAAGGGCAAGGAGCCGCTGGTGGTGGACGGCGTGGCCGGCTGGCGGGTGGTCCGGATTCTCGATGCGGCGCAGCAGTCCATGAACCAGCAGGGGGCCCGGATCCGGGTCAGCCCGGCCCGGGCCGCCCACCCCCGGTGACGCCCGCCGAGCAGGATACCATGCTCCGCCGGGTCGCCCCCGATGTGAAGCTGGGGCGCGGCGTCCGGATGTATGCCTTCGTGAATCTCTATGGGTGCGAGATCGGCGACGAGACGTCGATCGGCACCTTTGTGGAGATTCAGAAGGGGGTACGGATCGGGGCCCGCTGCAAGATCCAGAGCCATACGTTCATCTGCGAGGGCGTCACGATCGAAGACGAGGTCTTCGTGGGTCATAACGTGAACTTCATCAACGATCTCAATCCCCGCGCCACCAATCCCGACGGCAGCCGCCAGGGCGACGCGGACTGGCAGGTCGTCCCCACGGTGGTCCGGCGGCGAGCCTCCATCGGCACCGGCGCCGTGCTGCTCGGCGGCGTCACGATTGGCGAAGGCGCCGTGGTCGGGGCCGGGGCGGTCGTCACCAGGGACGTGCCCCCCGGCGCCACCGTCATGGGAAACCCCGCCCGCCTCTCGCCGGGCCGAACCGCGCGTTGAGGCCTCCGGTCCTCGCCGTCCTGCCGCTCGCCGCGGCAGCGCTGTTCGCCGGGTGTGCCGACCGGATCGCCCCCGATCTCTCCTCGTTCGACATTGACCCCGATTCCGCCGTTCATTTCCCGGTCGTCGGCGACACCATCCAGCTCCGCGTTCTCACGGCAGGCGAGAACGGCGAGGCGGTGCTCCCCGAGGGTGTCGAGTACCTGGTACGGGACACCCTGGTCGCCCGGGTGGACCGGCTGGGCCGGGTGGCCAGCGCCGGGGACGGGCATACCTGGGCGGTCGCGCGATGGGAGGGCCTGGCCGACAGCGTACAGATCTCGGTGCGCCAGGCCCGGGATTCGCTGGTGCTCACCCTGCCGATCGCCACATTGATCGTCTCCCTTGCTCCCGACGCGCCGCTGCCGGTCAGCTGCCGCGCCTTCGACGCGGCCGGCGCGCGCCTGGCGCACCAGGCCAGCGTCGTCAGCATGACGGGGCGCATCGAGGGAACCGCCTGCGGCGCGCTGGTCGCCCGGGCCTCGGGCCACGATACGCTCGTGGTGACGGCAGGGCCCTATCGAGCCAGCCTCCCCGTCGTCATCGCCCTTCGCCCCCGGGTGCTCGGCGACCCCGCGGCGCGGTTCCCGCTGGACAGCCTGCCCGCCGGGCTTTCGCCCTGGGCGCCAACCCTGGTGCGCAACAACCGGGGAACCCTGGACCTGTACATCGCCGGCTACCGTGAAGCCCCCTATCCGTTCGCCGGCAAGGTCGGCGATCTCCACCGCCTGAGCAGCGCCGATGGTGCGGCGTTCCGGTACGCGGGCATCGCGCTTCGGCGCGACCCGGAACCCTGCGCGCTGCAGAGCACCGGCATCGAAAACGTGGCGATCGTTCCGAGACAGGAGGCGGCCGGGTGGCGCATGTATTTCTCGGCCGGCAGTGATGGCTGCTACGGCTGGCAGGTCTTCTCCGCCGTGTCGGACGACGAACTCACCTGGCGCAAGGAAGCCGGCATCCGGGTTTCCAACGGCGGCGAGGCTCCGCCAGCCGACCCCGAGCTGCCGCCCTGGCCGGCCGGCGAGGGCATGCATGTGGACCGGGCGGGCGGCGAATGGCGGATGCTGGTCGGGTCTTACCTCCAGGCGATGCCGCGGGAGAACCGCTTCCAGATTACGGAGTGGCATTCGGCCGACCAGGTGGCCTGGCGCTACACCGGTGCGGTGCTCACTACGCGCGAGGTCGGTCCCGGGGCGCGGCGCTCGGTGTACAGTCCATCGGTGCAATTGATCGCCCCGGGGCTTCGCCGCATGTTCTTCTCCGGCGACGACCTGGACGTGCCCTCCGGCGGCAGCCGTATCTACACCGCGGTCAGCGTGGATGGATCCGCCTGGCAGGTAGAGGGGATTCTGCTGGACGATGGCGCCTCGCCGTACTACTACAGTACGATCGTGGACGATCTCCTGGTGTTCATCCGGGGCCGAGCCGGGGCCTTCCACCTGGCGGCCGTACGGGTGGAGCAGCGGTGAAGGCCTGGGGGCTGGCGTTGCTCCTGGCAGGATCGGCGGCCTGTGAATCGGCTACCGGCCCGAACCGGCGGTCGCTGGCCATCACCCCCGCCGGCCCGCTCCTGCTGGAGGCCGTCGGGGACAGCGTTTCGCTCGAGGTCGTAGTCCGGAAAGGGGACTCGCTGGTGAGTCTCCCGGTCATCCTGTTCACGGCCGCGGACCCCCGGATCGTCGCGGTGAGCCGCGAGGGAGTGGTCCGCGGACTCCGCAACGGAACCACCTGGATCGTGGCCCGGGAGCGGTACGGCGCGGCGGACAGCGTCGCGGTCGCGGTGCGCCAGGCGGTGGATTCGCTGGAGGTGGCCTGGACCGACAGCTCCGCCATCTTCACCGTGCTGGGCGGGGGGCCCCTGCCGCTCACCTGCATCGCCCGCGACCGGAACGGATTCCGGATCGCCGACGCGGCGGTCCCCTCCAGCGCCCGGGGGACGGTGACCGGTTCCACCTGCGAGACGCTGGTCGCGGTGCGCTCCGGCTTCGACATGGTCACCATTACCGCTGGCGAGAAAAGCATTACCCTCCCCCCGTTCGCGCTCGGCTTGGTGCCACAGGCCAGCTCGGCGGCCGGCGAGTTCGTCTCCCTCGACAGCTTTCCCACCGGCTACCGGATGTGGGCGCCCTCGGCCCGGGTCAACACGCAGGGCGCGACCGAGGTGTACCTGACGGGATACCAGCTGGTACCCGACTCAAACGGGGTGGGGCCCGGCGCGCTGCACCGGCTGGCATCTGACGATGGCGCCAGCTTCCGGTACGACGGCGTCGTGTTCGATCTTCCCCAGCCGGGCTGCGACCTGGTCTGCAGCGGGTACGAGAACATCGCCGTCATCCCCCGTGACGATGGGCCCGGCTGGCGGATGTTTGTGGCGGCCGGCAGCACCGGGCACCTATGGCTGGCAGGTATTCTCCGCGGTGTCCACGGACGAGCGGTAACCTGGACGATGGAACCTGGCATCCGCATCGCCAATGGGGGGCCGCTGCCACCCGCCCCGTAGGGTTTCGTGCCGTGGCCCGTCGGCGAAGGGATGGTCCTGGACCGGCTGCCCGGCGGCGAGTGGCGCATGATCGTCGGCGGATACGACCGGGTGCCCGCGCCGGTGGACCAATTCGAGATCGTGGAGTACCGCTCCGCCGACCAGCTCAACTGGAATTACGCGGGTCCCCTCGTCACCCCGGCCCTGTTGCCACCGTCGGGGCGGCGCAGCATCTACAGCCCGTCCATCGTCGAGTTCGTGCCCGGGCTCTGGCGGATGTTCGTCACCGGAGACGACCTGAACATGCCTGCGGGGCGAAGCCGGATATTTACGCTGGTGAGCCGGGACCGGACGGCATGGGAGTTCGAGACCGAACTGCTGGGCGCCCCGGGCACCAGCCTCTACTACACTGCCCTGGCGCGGGACCGGCTCTATTTTCTGCGCGAGGACGCGGGACAGGTCCGCGGACTTGCCGCGGTTACCCTGGCCATGCCCTGATTCACTTCCCCTGACCTGAGCCGCCTGCCATGACCGCTGATGTTTCCGGCGTACCGTTCCTTGACCTGGTTGCCCAGCACCGGCCGATCGCCGCCGAACTGGTGGAGGTGTTTCGCGCCGCCGTGGAGAAGGCGGCGTTCGTGGGCGGCGCCGAGGTGGAAGCGTTCGAGCGGGAGTTTGCCGCGTTCGTCGAGGCGCCGCAGGCGGTGGGCGTCAATAGCGGCACCGACGCGCTTCGGTTCGGCTACCAGGCCCTGGGCCTCCAGCCGGGCGACGAGGTGATCACGGTATCGCACACCTTCATTGCCACCACCGAGGCGATCACCCAGGCGGGAGGTACCGTCCGCTTCGTGGACGTGGACGAACGGACCATGACGATGGACCCGGCCGCGCTGGAGGCGGCCATTGGTCCCCGCACGGTCGGCGTCGTCCCGGTCCACCTGTATGGCCAGCCCTGCGACATGGACCCTATCCTCGCCATTGCCGCTCGGCACCGGCTCTGGGTCGTGGAGGACGCGGCCCAGGCCCATGGCGCCCGGTACCGGGACCGGGCGGTGGGGTCGATGGGGGCGCTCGCCGCGTGGAGCTTCTACCCGGGGAAGAACCTGGGATCCTGCGGCGAAGGCGGCGCCGTCACCGGCGGCGATGCCGCGCTGCTCGACACCTGCCGCCAGCTGCGGGAGCATGGCCAGGCCAGGAAGTACTATCACGATATCGAGGGATACAACGGCCGGCTTCACGCCATCCAGGCCGGGTTTCTCCGGGTGAAGCTGCGCCGGCTGGCGGAGTGGAACGAGGGGCGGCGGCGGGCGGCCGCGGCCTACCGGTCGGCGCTCTCCGGCATCGCCGGAATCCGGATCCCCGAGGAGGCGTCCTATGCCCGCCACGTCTATCACCTCTACGTGATCCGGGCGGAGCGGAGGGACGAACTGCAGGCGCACCTGGCGGCCCAGGGAATCGGCACCGGGCTGCACTATCCGTTACCGCTCCACTTGCAGAAGGCGTACGCCGGGCTGGGTGTACCGGCGGGCTCCCTGCCGGTGACCGAGCGGGTCGCGCAGGACATTCTCAGCCTGCCAATGTTTCCCGAGTTGACCGACGCCCAGGTCGGGCGGGTTGCGGATGCGATCCGGAACTTCTACCGGGGGCCGAGCAGCTCGAGATAGAGCGATCGGAGAGTGGCGGCGTCCCGGGCGGGATCCAGTTCGCGAAGGCTGGCGGACTGGGCCGCGCGGGCCCGGCGCACCCGCTCCTCCGGGGTCGCGGCCACGAAGGTCCCGATCGCCGCGGCGATCGCGCCGCTGGAGTTGGGCTCGAAGTACCAGGCCGTCTCGTCGGGGAAGTAGCGGAGATAGGTGGGAATGGCCGGCACGATGACCGGCAGTCCCAGGTGGATGTACTCGAGGAGCTTGGTCGAGAGGGAGAACCGGGTCATCCCGTCCAGCCGGGTGGGGACCAGCCCCGCGTCATACCCCGGCAGGAGCGCCTTCAGTTCCTGGTGCGGGACATTACCCAGGAGGCGCACCCGGGAGCCCAAGCCGGCCTGGTCAATCTGGGCGGCCAGTGCCTCTCGCGCCGGTCCATCCCCGTAGATATCGAAGGAGACATCCAGCTCCCGGGCGCGCGCGGCGGCGACCGCCGCGACGGCGAGGTCCAGCCCGTAGAGCGGCGTCAATGTTCCGTGGTACACCAGGCGCACCGGGTTCCCCAACACGCCGCGGGTCATGCGGGTTTCACCGAACTCGCCCGGGTCGGCGAAGTTGTGGACGACGGTGATGCGTTCGGCCCGCCGGGCGGGGCGCGACGCCAGCTGGTCCGCCACCGCGTGGTTTACGGTGAGCAGCACATCGGCCTGGCGGCGGCTCCACCGCTCCAGCAGCCGTGCGACGGGTTCGCCCACCCGGCCCTTCCACCCACGAAACCGGGAGCGGGTAAACTCGGGAAACACTTCGTGCAGGTCGAGGATGACCCGCGCGCCGGCCCGCCGCGCGCGCCTGGTGGCCGCCACCAGGAAATCGGGAAGGGTATGCACATGATAGACTCTCGCCCCGGCGAAGCGGGCGTCCCGGCGGAGCAGCCGGCGGGCCTTCCAGAGGAACGCGAGATACTCCAGCAGGTAGTTGCCGGCCGAGCCGCGCTGCCTCTGGCCCGGCAACCGGATCACCCGGAGCGGGCCGTAGCGGCTGACCGGCCGCCCGTCCCGCCCGCCGCCGAGCACGACAATGGCCACCCGGGCGCCGGTTTCGGTCGCGATCATCGCTTCGCGGCGGGGCCGGGGATCCTCCGGAAAGGTGGTGTGGGCCAGGTGGACGATGTCGAACGTGCGGCGTGGCAAGTGGTTACCTTTCCGGGCTTCGAGTGGGCCAGAACCGCTAGAAAGGTGGGATACCTTGTTCCGTAAGCAAGAGGGCAGGGCGGGGGCAGGAGGATTGGGGGGGCAAGGCACCGCCTGATGTGCGGCATCGCCGGAATTCTCGGTCCCGAGGGCGCCGATGTCAGCGCCGCCCTGGAGCGGCTGACCGCCGGCCTGTCGCACCGGGGTCCCGATGGCACCGGCTGCCGCTACTTTCGGGGCCGCTCCGCCGGCCTCGGCCACCGGCGGCTCAGCATCGTGGATGTCGCCACCGGCGCCCAGCCGATGAGCAACGAAGACGGCTCCGTCTGGATCAGCTACAACGGCGAGATCTATAACCACCGGGAGGTGCGCCGCGAACTGGAAACGCGCGGCCACCGGTTCCGGACCGCGGCCGACACCGAAGTCGTGGTGCATGGGTGGGAAGAGTGGGGCGCTGGCGTCTTCGAGCGGCTGAACGGGATCTACGCCCTGGCTCTGTTCGATAGCCGGGAGGGCGGTGGAAACCTGGTGCTCGCCCGAGACCCGGTGGGCGTGAAACCGCTGTACCTGGGCCGCGGTCCCCACGGCTGGTGGTTCGCCAGCGAACTCGCCGCCGCGAGGGCCGCCGGCGTTACGGATTGCGCGGTTCGTCCCGAGGCGCTGGGCGAGTACCTCGTGTACCGGTTCATTCCCTCTCCCGGCACAATCTACCAGAACACCTGGAAAATTCCGCCGGGCCACTACTGTATCCTTCCCTCCGGCCCCGGCGCGCCGCCCGTGTTCACCGCGTTCACGACCCGCTTCGCACCAGCATCGCTCCCCGGTTCGGCTGAAGAATGGGAGGCCGCGATCCGGGACGAACTGGCCGCCGCGGTGAGCCGCCAGCTCATGTCGGACGTGCCGGTGGGTACGCTCCTCTCCGGAGGGGTGGATTCCACCGTGATCACCCGCCTGATGCAGAACGCGCTGCCCGGTCCGCCCCACGCCTTTGCCGTCGGCATCGCCGGTGAGGGGGCGGTGAACGAGCTGGAACCGGCTCGCCGGGCCGCGCGCGAATTGGGCGTGCCGCTCACCGGTGTGGAAGTGACCGAGGAAGATTTTCTCGCGGCCTGGCCGGCCCAGGTCACCGGGCTGGGCGAGCCGGTGGCCAACAGCGGGGTGCTGCTCGTCGGTATGCTCTGCCGCACGGTGGGGCGGACCCACAAGGTGGTGCTGAGCGGGCAGGGCGCCGACGAGCCGCTCGGCGGCTATCCTCGTCACGCGGGAGAGCGCTGGTATCCGGTGACCCGCCATCTTGGCCCCCTGCTCCGGATGCTGCCCGAGAGCGCCGCTTCCAGCGACCGGGTGGACCGGGTCCGGCGGCTCTCCCGGGAACGGGACCGGGCCCGCCGCTTCACCGAGATCCTGGCGGTGTTTCCGCCCGCCGAGATCAGCAACCTCACCGGCAGGGCGACCGATCCCGACAGTCTCGCGGCACCGGTGCGCTACTGGCTGGCGGCCCAGAATGTCGGAGATTCGCTGAACCAGCTGCTCCGGGTAGATGCCCGGCTGTCGCTGGCGGACGACCTGTTGCTGGTGGCCGATCACATGGCGATGGCCTCGTCGGTGGAGCTGCGGGTGCCCTTTCTCGATCTCAAGCTGCTCGCCCTGCTGGAGGCGATGCCCTCCCGCTTCAAGATCTCTCCCCGGGGCGAACGCAAGTGGCTGTACCGCCGGGCGGTGCGGTCCCTGCTGCCGGAAGGCCTGCGCGAGCCGCTCACCGGACGCCGGGAGGGCGGCGGCCCGAAGCTGGGATTTACCGCGCCCATGGACCGGTGGCTCGATCGCTGGCTCCGCGACGACGCCGGCCAGTATCTGCTGGGTTCGGGGGCCCGGCTGCCGGGGCACATCGATGGCGGGGCGGTGCAGCGCGTGCTCGTCGAGGCGGCGGGGGGACGGCCGCGCACCCGGCAACTGCTTTCCCTCTACGTCCTGGAAACCTGGCTTCGCGGTAACGCCGCGTGAGCGAACCGCTGCGCCTGCTCCTGGTCACCAACATGTTTCCTACCGAGGAGAGCCCTCATTCGGGGATTTTCGTCGCGCGGGAAGCCGCTGCACTCGAGCGGGCCGGCGTGGACCTCGCGGTCGAACCCATTGCGGGCCCCCGGGGCGAACTGGACTACTTCAGGTCCCGCCGCCGGATCGGCGCGGCGGTGGCCCGGCACCAGCCCCACCTGCTTCACGCGCACTACGGATACAGCCAGCTGGCGGCGGCGTTCCAGCGGCGCCCGTTCGTGGTGACCCTCTACGGTGACGACATCAACGGAGAGTCCGACGGGCGGGGCGGCATCACGCTCAAGAGCCGGGCCGGCGTGGCGGCGACCCGGACGCTGGCCCGCTTCGCCCGCCGCATCATCGTGCAGAGCCAGCCCATGCGGGAGCGGCTCCGGCCCGCGCTCCGATCGCGGGCCACGGTCCTGGGGAGCGGGGTGGACGACGAGCATTTCTCGCCCGCGCCGCAGGCGGAGGCCCGGCGCCGGCTGGGGCTCGGCCCCGAGGCCCGGGTCCTGATGTTCGTCAACAGCGGGCGGCAGCCGACCAAGCGGCTCGACCTGGCCATGGCCGCCCGGGACGAACTGGCCGCGCGCGGCCGGCCGGTCCACCTGCTCGTCGCGGAATCGGTGCCCGCCGGGGAAATTCGCTGGTATTACCGCGCGGCGGACGCGCTGCTCATGACCTCCGACCTCGAAGGCTCTCCCAATTGCGTCAAGGAAGCGCTCTCCTGCGGCATCCCGGTGGTCAGTGTCGCGGTGGGCGATGTGCCCGCGCTGCTCACCCGGCCGGAACAGGGCGTGATCGTGGAGCGGACGCGGGAAGCGCTGGCGTCCGGCGTGGAGCGGGTGCTGCACGGCCGGGAAGCGGGCCGGCGCTCGCTCCTCCCGGTGCACCTGCGAGCTTCCACGGTGGCCGCCGAGCTGGTCGCCATCTACCGGTCGGTGCTGGGTGAGTAATTCATGACTCCGGTCCGGGAGCACGCGCTCCGGCTCGCCGCCATCAGCGCGGCGGCCCGCATTCCCGGTTTCCTGATTCCCCTGGTCATCGCCGCCCTCTTCGGGGCCGGCCCGGTGACCGACGCCTACTTCCTGGCGTATGGCGCCGTCTTCCTCACCGGCGGCACCCTGGCGCAGGGCATCGAGTCGGCGATCGTACACTTCTCGGCGTCGGCGCGGGAAAGCCGGGGCTTCGAGGACCAGGCCGCGCGCAAGGTCTGGTGGATCGCGCTGGGCGTGTGGCTGCTGGTGGTGCCCATCGTGGCCTGGGCATCGCCGGCCGACCTGGCGACGCCGGTGATCCGGTTCGCGCTGGCCCTGACCCCGCTCGCGATTCTCTGGCCGGTGTGCGCCGCCTACTCCGGCGGCCTGGTCGCCCGCTGGAAAATTGGGCAGGCATCCGGGTCCATGCTCTGGCGCGGGGCGGGCGCCCTCGCCGGCGTGGCTGCCGCGCTCCTGGGCGGCGGCCTGATGGCCGTCGCCGTGGGGCTCGGTGTGGGAGAGCTGGGCAGGCTCGTCTGGCTGCGCCGGCAGCTGGCCCGGGTGACGCTGCGGGCTGATAGCCATCGTGATATTCCCGGCTTCGGCAAGGCGGCCACCGCCCAGGTGCTGGCCGGCGCCACCGGGGCCAGCGCCCCGTTCGTCGAACGCATCCTCGCAACCACGCTGGGGAGCGGAGGCGTCTCGATGCTGGAGTACGCATCCCGGCTTCTGATCGTGCCCGCGGTACTGTTCGAGGGAGGCTTTGCGCCGTTGCTGCTGGCCCGGTGGTCCAACGACCTGGCCAGCGGCCGGCAGCCCACCCGCGCCGAAGTGCTGCGGGCGGTGGGGAAGGGAATCCTCCTGGCCGCGGCCATTGCCGGCCTGCTGGCGCTGCTGGCGGGACCTGCCGTTCGGCTGCTGCTGGGCCATGGGCGGCTCTCCGTGGAAGAAGTGGCCGCCATCGCCGGACTGCTGCGGCTCCTGGCGATCGGGTTCGTGGCCACCATGGGTGCCCTGCTGCTCGAGCGGCTCTATCTTGCCCACGCACGGAACCGCCGGCTGGCCCTGCTGGCCCTCATGCGGGTCGGGGTGCGCCTCACCGTGGTGGTGCTGGCGCTCTCCCGCATGGGCCTCGGCGCCTTTGCCGCGGGCTATGCCGCCGCCGAGTGGGCCTACCTGCTCGCCCTGCTGGCGTACCTTCCGACCGGACAGACGAGGAGCGCATGACGCTGGTCCCCATCGAGTGGTCCAAGGCCTACGAGTCGTGGGGGCTCTCCATGGCTTCCCTGGAACGGAGTTATTCGCCGGGGCGGCTGCTGGATGTGTTGCGGCGCTATCTGCCCGAGTCCGGCGCCGGGCCGGTGCTGGAGCTGGGGTCGGCGCCGGGCCGCTGGCTGGCCTGGATCGAACGGCACCTCTCCCGCCCCACCGTTGGCATTGACCTGGACGCCGAAGGAACCCGGCTCAGCCGGCGGCTCTTTCCCGGCCTCCGGGTCATGCGGGGCGATGCCACCCGGCTCCCGTTCGCCGACCGGTCGTTTGCCGCGTCCTTTTCCCTCGGCCTGGTGGAGCATTTTGAAGATCCATCGCCCATCATGGAGGAGACCTTCCGGGTGGTGCGGCCCGGCGGCATCGTGGTCTGCTCGGTGCCCAACCTGGGTGCGGGCACGTTTCTTCACTGGCACTGGAAGCTCACCGCGCCCGAGCATTTCACCACCCACCGCCCCTTTTCGCTCGACCAGTTGACGGCCCTGGTCCAGTCCGCCGGGTTTTCCATTTTGCACCGGGAATACAACGGGCTCTATGTCCCGCGGGCCCAGGGCCTGCTGGGGCGGCTGCCGGGGCGGAGGGTGCTGAGTCGGCTCGAGTCTGTGCGGTCGGCGACCAGCCTGGTGGTGGTGGGACGGCGGGACGGATGACCACCCTCTCGGCGCGGCGCGGCGCGGCATGGCTGGTGCTTGCCGCGGTGCTCGCGACGGTCGCGGCGGTGGAGCCCCGGGTGTCGCTGCTGCCCGCGGCACTGCTGGTGGTGATCCTGGTGTGGCGCTGGACCGACGCCGCGCTCACGGCCGGCACCGTCGTAGTGCTCGCGGTCCGGCCGGCCACCGACATCTTCAGCAACTCCAGCGATGCCACCGCCTCCATGGCGCTCCGGCCCTCGCCGCTCATCGGCCTGGTGGTGATCCTGGTGGCCACCGTGGTGGCAGCCCGGCGGGTGCGCTACCGCACGCCGGTATGGCCCGATGCCGGCCTGCGCCACATTCATTATTGGCTCTTCCTGGCCTACGGGATCGGGCTGTTCTCCGGGACGCTGGGGTACGGCGCCGAGGGGTTTATCGTGGGCGTCCGCGAGATCGTGCGGATGGGAAGCACCATCGCTGCCCTGCTGCTGGTGCTCTGGTGGGTCGAGGGCCGGCCCCACCGCTACGAGGCGGGATGGGCCCTGCTGTTCATCGGAGCGATACCGCCGCTCTCGGTGGCGGTGTGGCAATGGGCCACCGGCCAGGGCTACCTGGAGACCGAGGGACTCAACCGGCTCTACGGGACTTTCTCCCATCCCCATTCCCTGGGGCCCTACCTGGTGCCGTTCATCCTGTTCGCGGTAGGCGGCCTGGCCGCGGCCCCGTTCCGGGGCCGGGTGCTGCGACTCGCGGTCATCGGGTTCTTCACCCTGATCCTCATCCTGACCTACAGCCGGACCAGCCTGCTGGTACTGCTGGCGGGCCTGGCGGTGCTGCCCTTCCTGCATGCGCGGCGGCTGGGCGCGCGCGGCTTCGTGCGGACGCTGGCGGCCATCGCGGTGGTCCTGGCCATCGGCTGGTGGGTCGCCGGCGGCGCCATCCGGGAGCGGTTCGCGACCATCTCGGTGGACCGCGAGGTGGTGGAGGCCGCGCTGGAAGGGCAGTCGGAGAATTCCTTCACCTGGCGGATCCTCAACTGGGGAATTTTGGTGCGCATGGGGCTCGACCGCCCGGCCCTGGGCCACGGCGCCGCGATGACCACGGTGCTGAACCCGCTCACCAACCAGGACTATGGCGGCAAGCCGTTCAACGCGCACAACGATTTTGTCCGCTGGTTCTTCGAGGCGGGGGTGCTGGGGCTGATCTGTTTCGTGGTCTATGGGGCGTTGCTCTGCTGGTGGGCGCTGCAGCGGGCCTGGTCCGCGAGCCGGGCCGCCGCCCCGGGCGCCTTTGCGGTGGCCGCCGCGCTCATCGCGATGATCTTTCTGAGCCTGGGGACCACCGAGTACTCCTCCCAGACGGCGGTGCTCTACCAGTTCAACGGCATCCTGGCGCTGCTGACCGTGGTGCCTACCCGAGCGCCGGATCCGGTTCCAGCACCAGCTTGAGCCCGCCGAGGCAGAGCCCGACAAAGAGCCCGAAGAGGACGGCGACCTTGCGCTTGGGACGGCTCTTTCGCACCGGCCGGATAGGCGGGTCCACGATGCTGATGGCCGGAGTGTTCCGCACCGCCTGCACCGCCGCCTGCTCCTGCTGGAGTCGGAGCTGGGTGTAGATCTGCTGGCTCATGTCCACCGCCCGGAGCAGCCTCCGCTCTTCGGTGGAGAGGGCGGGGGACCCGGTGATGCTCCGGTTCCGCTGGTAGAAATGGGTCAGCGCCCCTTCGGCGCTGGCGAGGTCCTTCCGTGACTCTTCGGCCCGCTCCGCATTGAAGGCCTGCTCCGCGTTGGCGCGAGCCTGCCTCAACTCGATGTTCACCTCGTTCAACGCGAGCAGGATTTCCTTCGCCAGGGCCTGGGCCAGTTCCGGCGAGGGCGCCTCGACGCTGAAGCGGACCATGTTGGTCCGGGTGTTCACCGTGGAGCCGATGGCCCGCCGCAGCCGGTTGACGGTGAGGTACTCCCGCATCTCGGCCGGCTTGCCGTCCACCCGGTAGATCTCGGCCAGGGTGGCGGTGCGATCGTTCCAGGGAAAGGTGTCGCTGATGACCCGGCGCAGCACCGCGTCGGAGGGGAGGATATCGGCAAAGAACTGGGCGTTGACCGTCCCGCCCAGGGGCAGGCCGCCCAGCTGGGAGGCAAGACCGGCCAGCCCGCCCGGCAGCTGCAGCGCGCTCTGGGTCTCGGCCTGGAAGGCCGCCTCCGACTGGTACATGGGGTCGATCAGGAAGGAGCCGGCCCCGCCGGCGACCCCGCCGACCAGCGCGAAGGCCGCGAGCGTCTTCCAGCGGGCCCGGCCCCGATCCACCAGCCGGTTGGCCAGGGATTCCACCGTGAGTGTTGCCATTAGGGGAGAAGACTAGAACCGCCGGGGCCGGAGGGGAAGGCGGGGCGGTAAACAGGGCGGGAGAACTGGGCGGTAGAACAGGGCGGGAGAACAGAGGGCGGGAGGACAGAGGGCGGTAGAAAACAGGCACCCCTCTCCACGTAGTGGAGAGGGGCCGGGGGTGAGGCGAGGGGCCGGGGGTCAGGCGACTACATCTTGTGCGTCGTATCGGCCGGCATGCCGGGGGCCGGGTTGCTGCTGTTCCAGATGTCCTGGGAGACCTTCCACTCGCCGTCCACCTTGGTCCAGACGTCCAGGTACCTGCCTTTGTCGGTCATCACGCCCTGGGGAGTTGAAGCGGAGAACACCCAGGTGCCCGCCTCCGTCGCCATCGTGCCGCCCGGGGCTACCTCCACGTCGGTCGGGGTGAGGACCAGCGAGGCGTTCATGGTGCCGAGTACCGCCCAGAACTGGCGGATGCTGGCGGTACCGTTCACCGGCTCCTGGTTGGGCGGATAGACCATCGCATCGGCGGTGTAGAGGGCGGCGATGGCGGAGTCATTCTTGGCGGAGATGTAGTTATTCCACTCCGCTACGTGGTCGCGGATGGCCTTTTCCTCGGCGGCGGCGTCCACCGTCGGGGTGCCCTGGCAGGCAAAGGCGGAGAGGGTGCCGGCCAGCAGGGCCAGGCTTAACAGGCGTAAACGCATTCGGACTCCAGTTGGGGGGATGCCCGGAGAAGATGCCCCCCGTTCGGGGGAAGTCAAGCGCTGACCGGGGGATTGCTGGTTGAGGGTTGGGGGGTGGCTGCCCGCCGGGCTAACGCCGCGCTTTCACCCGCTTGACCACCGCCGGCCGCTGGAGATCCCGGAGGGTGTCCTTCCCGATCCACCTGGCCGTCTTGTCCTCCGCATCGGCCAGCTTCTCTGCCAGTGCCACAGCCCTTGCGTGAAGGGCCGCGTTCCGGTGGCCGATGGCCCGGAGGGCCCAGCTCACTCCCTTCTTCACGAAGTTGCGCTCGTCGATCGCGGCTTTTTCTATCAGCGGGAAGGTGGCGAGGAACTGTTTGTCGCCGGCGGCCATGTCGTGCGCCGCCAGGCTGGCCAGCAGAGCAAAGGCGGCCCGCCGGACGTACTCTTCCCGCCGCCGGGCCCAGGCCGGCACCTTGGACCAGGCGAAAGGCGTCCGGTCGAAGAGCTTGAAGCAGGCGGTGTCGCAGATGGCCCAGTTATCGAAGTCCCGGCACCACCGGTCCAGTTGCGCCGCGGTGACCTGGTCCGGCTCCTCGACGAAGACGGCGAGCATCCGCGCCTCGTACCAGCCGCTGGCCCAGAGCTGGGCCGCCAGGCGGTGACTCTGCCCCGCCCGCTTCGCCACCGCCTGGACGTTGCCCATGGACACGCCGATGGCCCGGGTGGTGAAGATGCCGTACCGGGCGAGCCCGGCCAGGTCCTTGTCATGCCGTTTCTCCCGGAGCCACTGGATGGCGGTCGCGGCGTCGGGAGGAGCCGATGGCGGGCGAGCGGGGGTCATGGCCGGGCGCGAGAGGGTGGGCGGCGGTTAGAAGATGCCCGGGGGCGGGGTGTAGCTCCGCCACCGGCCGGCCGTGGCCTGGAACCAGGGGTCGCTGGTCTGGCCGTAGAGGACGTCCAGCAGCGCGACCTGGAAATTGTGATAGGCGACCGAGTTGAGCCCCTGGGTCCTGGAGTACACGGTTCAGGTCCCGGTGTCACAGGACGGGATCGGCGATCGCTCGATACCGCGATCGAAGAGGCGCCGGACCATGGTGTCCTGGGTGACGGACCAGACGTAGCCACGTCGATCAGCGCCTGGGCCGAGCCGTTCCACACCTTCACGATGGGATGATACTCTTCCACCAGTACCGTGGGTGGTGTCGTCAGCATCACTCCGCCGTTACTCAGGTGACCGGAAGGAGTTGAGCACTTCATAGGTCCGGTCTTTCCAGAGCTGTTCCCGGTGCGGCGGTAGGCTTCCGCGAAGATGGACATGACCAGTCCTGGGCCATGGCCAGATCCAGGGAGATTCCGCGGTGATCCGCCGGAGGTCAGGTGGAGTTCGACTCCACACCGGGAAGCGGAGCCGCCGTGTTCCCGCCAGAGGGCGTAGTGGTAGAGCCGGTCGGCGGTATTGACCAGGGTGTCCAGCGGCACGTTCTGCCGCGGCGTCAGGTGGGCCAGCGTTTGCGAGGTGGTCACCGGCTGGAAGTAGGCGCCGATGCCGGGGTGAGGAATACCAGACCAGGTAGGGCGTCACCGAGGGCCGCAGCTTGCCGCCACCACGGCGACCCGGTCCTCGGCGATCTCGATGGCGACGCTCACGATGTCCATGACCGGTGGAAGCGGGCGCTGTCGTCAGCAGGCCGCGGCGGTGGAACCGGTGACCAGGCCGAGGCTGCGGGCGATCCGGGCGCCTTTCTCGAAGTTGACGGTCCCGCCAGCGCCTGGAAGGAGTCCACCTTGGCCGCGGCCACCGTGAACAGGGTGACGCTGCTATCCCGGTCGGCCGCGCTGATCACCTCCCGCAGGAGCAGGCATTCGGCGGCGGCGTTCGCATCGGCAGGTCCACCGAGGGGCAGGGATCGGCGGAAACTCGGGTCGTGACGGTTCGGGACGCAGGGCAGCGCAGGGACGTGGAACGGCCCCGCGCAGGACGGTTGTCATGAAAGGTCTTTTGATGGGGAGGTTGGGGGCGGAGTGAAATGTAGGGTCCCCCGCCGGGGGAGAGCAATTGCTGTTGTCCCCGGTCACTTCCCGGGGTCTCGTTCAGCGGACAGATCTGCCCGTCGGGCACCGGGCTGTCGAGTTTGAGGGGGGGCGGGGGCTGACCGCTTCCATGCTCCAACGGCTTCCCCGCTAACTTCTCCCGGTCTTTCGGGCCCTTAGCTCAGCTGGTTAGAGCAGCGGACTCATAATCCGTAGGTCGTGGGTTCAAGTCCCACAGGGCCCATTATATGTAAGTCTCAACCAAAACAACGATCTAGGCGCTTTCGAAAACCAGTCTAGCCTTGTGTGTGCGGAGTGTGCGGGTCACTGGGAGCGAAGCCCTTTGGGAGGGTGCAGCCATAGACTGACTCCAAGGGGAAAGAGTTTGTCTTCAACCACTATCTGTCTGTTCCTTCCGGCGCTCGTTCCTGACCTGGGAAGTCGATCGGGGAGGGAGAGCTAGGCGGCAACCTGATTATCCATGGTGACAACCTCCATGCCTTGAAATCACTTATTCCGATGCATGCAGGTAAGGTTGACTGCGTTTTCATTGACCCGCCGTACAATACTGGGAACGAGAACTGGTATTACAACGACAATGTTAACGCGCCGTACATTCAGGAATGGATAACCGACAACCCGGTTGACATCGACGATGCACTTCGCCACGACAAGTGGCTTTCGATGATGTGGCCACGCTGAAAGTTACTCCAGGTTTTGCTAAGTAATGCGGGCAGCATCTGGATGACCCTCGACGATAACGAGATTCATCGGGCTAGGATGGCTATGGATGAGATATTTGGGGATCGCAATTTCGTGGCTACGGTGATCTGGGAGAAAGCCGATAGCCCACGAATGGGACGCCGACTATTTCTCTTCCAGACATGACTACATGCTTGTGTATGCTAAAAACCTACCCGAGATGAGGTTTAATCGCTCAGGGGTGGGATCTGAGGATTATGCCGACCACTATGACAAAACCGATGAGAATGGTCGACAGTACGTATCCGGAAGCCGTTGCGCGCGATGGGAGGGCAAGGCGAAACCCGCGCAGCTCGTCCAAACCTGTACTTTGAAATGACAGCTCCTGACGGGACCCCCGTCTTTCCAAAACTGCAGGATGGCAGTGATGGTGCCTGGCGATGGAGTAAGAACAAAGTAAAACAGGAAGCGACTCGTATTGAATGGCGAGAAACCAAGGGAAAATGGGTTCCCTATTTCCGCATTTACGCTGACTCAGGTGAAGGGCGCCCTCCTGAAACAATCTTTACGCATGAAGAGGTTGGAAGCAGCCGCACGGCAAAGGCTCAGTTAAAAGCACTTTTTCCCTGAAGGCAACGTCTTCGACGCACCCAAGCCAATTGGCCTCCTAGATCGTGTCCTGGAGATAGCAACTGATGAGAATTCATTGGTACTCGACAGTTTCGCGGGATCTGGTGAAATCACGGCACACGCGGTATTGGCAAGAAACAGAGAAGGATGACGGCCACCGCCGGTTCATTCTAGTGGAAGGTGAGGACTACGCGGACACGCTTACCGCTAAGCGGATAAGGAGGATCATTTCGGGTTACAAGTCCAACGGAACTCAGCGAGAACAGCTTTTCAAGGAAAATATCACCTGCACGCACTGACGAAGGCAGTCAGCTGCTTGACGCGTAGGAGAAGGAATTCGAGGTGCACCGGTGTGATTCCTCAAGGTCGATGGTAGCCATGGCGAGCTTGGCGTTAACGGCGAGAAGAAGGCCCGAAACAACGGCGGGGCTAGGTGGCGGATTCACCTTTTGTACACTTGGCCCCGCCCTTGATTTAGAGAAAATCCTAACTGGTCAGCACCTGCCTGAGTACGCAACACTGGCTGCTTGACTCTTTCATACCGCAACCGGCGCAGTGTTTAGTGTCAAAGGTCTTCAGGAGGAAATAGGATACATCGGCGAAAGCTCGAACCGCCAGGTTTGGCTTGTCTATAAGCCGGACATGAAGCACCTCCTATCCCCGGCCAGCGCTCTCACTATGGATCTTGCTAGAAAAGTGGCCAGCGCCAAAGATGATAAACGCCACATAGTGTTTGCGCCGGCCAAGTTTCTTTCGAACCGAGATCTAAGCTTGCTACGTATTGAGTACGCCCCTCTACCCTTCGCGTTGTACAGGGTGGCAAAGGACTAAAAGTCATGGAGCTGAAGGAGTACCAAGAAAAAACCCTCGGTGTTCTTGACCAGTATCTCACGCGTCTTCGTGAGAAGTTTGACTTAGCTGCCAAAGCCAAGGAAACATTGGACAAGGCGGGAATTCCTCTGCCGTCTGGTTTGCTGGACTATCCTACGCAAGCATGGGATCAATGTCGCGTTGACGGTCTTCTCCCAATAGACTCGCAGGAAACCCCGTATAGCACACGAACGGATCCCACTGGTCAGTACATTCCCTCAATTTGCTTAAAGATCCCTACAGGCGGCGGCAAAACCCTCCTGGGCCTCTGGGGTGCGCGCGCGATACTTCAAAAGTTTGTGCGTAGCAACCGCGGCTTTCTGCTATGGATAGTGCGAAGTGAAGCCATCTACGCTCAAACCAAGCGGCAATTAACTGATAGGAATCATCCTTATCGCCAGACCCTTGATCGCCTCGCGGCAGGCGCCGATCGGGTTCTCATTTTGGAAAAGGATGATCCACTCAATGCCGCAGACGTACGGGAACATTTGTGTGTTATGCTGTTGATACTTGCCTCCGCAAATCGGCAGACGAAGGAACAGCTACGGATGTTCCAGATGGGGAAACGTCCATGGTTTCTTCCCCTCAGAAAGTGATCCGCTAGCCCACTTCGAGCTTTCGGCTCAGGTTCGCAACCTCGACACCTATGGTGATTCTCAGCAGGTTGGCTCGCTGGATAAAGGACAGTCTCGGAAATGCCCTCCGCCTCACCCGGCCAATCATAGTTCTTGATGAGGGGCACAAGGCGTACAGCAAGCTCGCTATGGATACACTCTATGGCTTCAACCCTTCATTCGTTCTAGAGCTCTCAGCGACACCACCGAGCGGCGCCAACAAGTTGGTCGAAGTGGGCGGCAATGATCTCGAACGGGAGGAAATGATTAAGCTGCCGATCAACGTGGATATTAAGGCGGGGCCGGACTGGAAAGCGTGTATTCTGGCTGCCTGGGATCGGCTTCAGATCCTTCAGAAGTCAGCGGAGGAAATGAGGGCAAACACCTCACGTTACATTCGCCCTATCATGCTGATCCAGGTTGAACGAACCGGAAAGGATCAGAGAGATCCTAAGTTTGTCCATAGCCTAGACGCAAAGGAGTTCCTGCTCGCGTTGGGCCTTGAGGAGGACGAAATCGCCATAAAAACTGCTGAAGTTAATGATCTCAGTGAACCCTGGAATCAGGACTTACTGTCGCCAACAAATAGGGTAAGGGCAATCATAACTAAGAGCGCCCTCCAGGAGGGATGGGATTGCCCATTCGCCTACGTGCTATGCTCCCTTTCAACGAGCCGGAATATTGCTGGCATGACCCAGTTGGTGGACCGGATACTCGACTACCACATTACCTAGCGAACGAATATTCAGGCCTGGATGAATCTACGATCTGTGCCACCATGACGAAACAGGTAGTGTTGTGGGCGGGATCAAGAAAAGTCTCGAAGATGATGGGATGGGGGACATAGCCGGCAAGATTCGTACTGGTCAAACCCAAGGGGGAGGGGAAGGCAAGTCTCTACGCAAGCTTGGACGCCGGGAGGGCCTAGAGAACACAAGGATCTTCCTGCCAAAGGTGCTGTGGGTAGATGAAGAAGGTCCTAGAGAGTTTGACTATGAAAGAGATCTCCTCTCACAACTGGATTGGCTAGCTCTAGATATCAATGTAATTGCTGATTCTATCGAGACGAATGTCCAGTCACCTTCTTCTCACAATCTCAGGCTCGGTCTAGAGGTACTCACTCAATCAGGCAGGGAGAGCATTAGCCCCCGTGAAACTGAGGACAGATTGGCATTCGATACTGTTCACGCAACGCGGACTATTGTTGACATAGTAGGGAATGCTTGGGTAGCGCGGGAGGTTCTCCACCGGCTAATGACACGACTAACGGATCGAGGCTTTTCACTGATCGCTTTGGGGAAAGCAAGCGCTTACATACTTGATGAGCTTCGGAAAGGACTGACAAGGTTCCAAGACCTTCTGGCTGAAAAGACGTTTCGTCTTCATGTCGCAGCTGGGCGAATTCAATTCAGGCTTAGGACAGATCTCCTGAATTGGGAGATGCCGTTTGAAATCTCTACCGATCAGCCAGAATCTGGTAAGCTGCTCTTTCGTTCAAAGGACGCCAAGCCTGTAGGGTTGAGTCTTTTCATGCCCGTAGACGAACGGAATACAACGGGCTCGAGGCAGAGTTTGCTTGTACTTGGACGACGAGTAGGCTATTCGATGGTGGAAGCGGAACGTTGCCCGATGTCATATGGGCTCCAGGGATGGAGGAAACAACGGGATTGCCCTGATTTCATTTTTGCAATTCAGAAAGCGGGCAGTGGGGATAGGCTCATCGCTATTGAGACGAAGGGGGATTTTCTCGGTGGAGATGACACGATCTATAAGCAACAAATGTTGGAGTTACTGTCCAGCAACTACCGCTTTGAGAATGTTAAAGTGCAAGGCGAACTGGAACTAGTGGTTGACGATTACACTGTGGGCGTCTGTGACTTGGTCTTAGAAGGACTGGAAAACCCAACTCCACAAGCGTCATCTCGGAAAAGACAGTTACGTGGTGCGGCGCTAGGTCTCGTTCCAGGCCGCTTGCGTCGGGGTGTATAGTCAATGCGGCCTGTGACTGAATATATCGCCCGAAGGCGCCCCCTAAAGAACTGTGGCCATCTGTCCCAGATGAATGTTGGCATACGCCAATCATACGCCAGGCCCATCAACCAACTCACAACTGATCGGCTGACTTGAGCTTGGGAGCCAAGGAAACCTAAAGGAGTAAACCCACCGCAAATCCCGAATCGGCCTTTTGAACTGCAAACCGCTTTCTACAACAGCCTCTGGAATGGGTGAAATGACAGACTCCGCTTTGCCTCCCGGGTCATGGACGTATCGAAACTGGAAGGCGTGCCTTTCCGGCGAAGCCGAGCTCTTGGCGGAAGAGGTTCCTCTGTACTCGGATGGGTGGTTTACCGGCGAGCTTAGGGAGGGGCTTGGTCCGTTTGAGATCATCAATACAGTCGCAGGTGAAAGCCAATTTGGCAGAGCCCGGAGTGTTCTCGTCCTCCGAGCATCAACCTATCTGGGCGATGATGACGCCAAGCATTCTCGCAAAATTAAGGAGGGCCGCTCTCGCACCGAGAGTTTTGTCGGCGGATTGCCCTTCGATGAGGTGGTTTCTCTTTTGTCCCTTGCTCACGGTGTCCGCCTAGCAGCGGGGGGAGCAAACAGAGTCTTTTGGGCAGGTCAAGATATACGTGGAAGGCCAGAAAATCCCGCGGGTGGACTACCTCACCTTCAGACTACGAACAGGCATCCTGCCATCCCAAGTCTTCTGGTGAAAACCTCGCTTCAAGAAGTGCTTCTGAGTACATACCCATCTCTTGAATGGGAGAGTGCCCGCGCAATTGCCTTGGCTAGTCGCAACTATCGTGAAGCGGTGTGGTTAGCCGATTCAGACCCTAGTTTGGCTTGGCTTCTGCTAATATCTGCGGCAGAAACAGCTGCAAATGAATGGGCGCGCCTTCAAAGGGTGCCGTCAAAGACGCCTGCAGAACTTCTCAGCGAAATGAAGCCGGACTTTGAGTCCAAGCTGCGAGAAGCTTCACTAGATCGCGCAGAGGATGTTTTAGGAGTGGTGGGGGAAGCGCTAGTCGATGTTCTGAAGTCGCAATGGAAATTCTCACAGTTCCTTAGGCTGCATACAAAATCACGCATTGAGCCTAGGCCCGAGCACAATGCGATCGACTGGTCCGACGGATCTCTAAAGAAGATATTGAACACGGTTTACGCGCTACGTTCCCAAGCCTTGCATACGGGTAAGCCTTTCCCTCCGCCTATGTCGCTGCCCCCAGGGGGTGACAAGTCAGAAGGCGGTGACAGAGCGTATCATGAGCGACCTGGAGGAAGTACCTATACGGGTGGGGGGTTCTGGCTCGAAAGCGATCTCCCGATAAACCTTCATGCGTTCGAACATATCGTAAGAACATCAATCTGCGCCTGGTGGTTGAATCTGGCGTATCCCACCACCGGGGCATCCTGACTAGCCCATTATCAAGTGCTCTAGTTTTGCAGTTGCTTCCTCTTGAAGGGTTGGCAAGACGGCCGAATAGGTGTCCATCGTCAGAACAATGGATGCGTGCCCTAGGCGCTCGCTCACAACCTTGGCATTGGTGCCGGCCGCTAACATTAGTGACGCGCAGGTATGGCGAAGGTCGTAGGTGCGCAAGTGAGACAGCTTCGCCCTGTTAAGAATCTTCTGAAAATGCCACTTGCGGAGGGACGAAACATTGATCGGCCCGCCAGTCGGGCCAGCAAAGATGAGACCTTGATCCTCGTAGATACTCCCGAGACGAAGCCTAGCTTCTGCCTGCTGCCTCTTGTGATCCCGAAGGGACTTTAGGACGACCTCAGGAAGTGGCACAGTTCTTCGGCTCCTACTTGTCTTGGGCTCCCTGATCTCTGAGCCACCCCGATAGCCAAAAACCAGGGCTCTCTGAATCCTGAGATTGGTCCCCTCAAGATCGGTCCACTTAAGAGCAGCTGCTGCCTCACCCGGACGAAGGCCACCAAACAGGAGGACGAGCCAGAGGGCAGACCATTCGTCCTCCTTGGCAGCTTCGACGAACCTAGCCGCCTCAGCTGGCGGCAGAATGGTGAGTTCTCTTCTGATCATTTTGGGGAGGGTTACAAGTGACGCAGGGTTGCGAGCGAATGGCATTCCAGAGGACTGCTTGCTTAAGCGCGCTTCGCAGGACGGCATGCACATACCTGACAACCCTAGGAGATAGGCCACGGAGGGATAGCCCGTTGTAGAAGCGTTGAAGGTCGGCAGGGCTCAGAGACGAGAGCTTCACATCCCCTAGGGCGGGCTGAATGTACCGACGGGTCAGATCAGCATAGTCACGGTGGGTTCGATTGCTTACGCGGGGCTTGGCGATGTTTTCGAGCCAATCAACCAAGAACTCCCCAACGGTTTGGCGGGAAGGCTCAGCGAAGGTTCCCGAGGAAACATCTGAAATAGTCTTGGCCGACCGGCTCCCGCCTGCCGCTTCGACCCCTTGATGGTCTTGTTTAGGTAGCGTCTTCGTCCATCCGCCCGCCTCACTAGGTAAACCCGGCACAACCAGATCCCAGGTCCTCGGTTAATCAGTTGGCCAGCCATTTGGGGGTCCTCGGAAGGGGGTTACCTCAAGATAGGAAAACCCAACTCCGCACACAATAGGCACACATGTAACAATATGCCATTTAGACACAACGACTTACAATGCACCAACGGATTTATAGTCAGTAGGGCGTGCAAATTCCTAAAGTCTTGCGTCCGGAGATTTCTGGCGCATACTCTCTTCGAGTCCCCTCCCTAATGAAGAACACATGAAGAAACGGCGTGTATACGAATGCCCAGCAGTTGTGATGGATACCGACGTGTAATCGAGATCAGGTAGGATTTGCACCTGGATCGATCCGAGAAGATCAGGAAGGAGTTGGGGCGTGGCCCCAGTTTGGCCAAGTCGAGGGCGGCGCAGCTGCTAGTTGTGTAGTGCTTAGGCCCGTGCCATCTGTCGTCCGCAGTATCCCACCGCAGTCCTCCATCGCCATTTTCAGGGCGTCGTACCCAAGCGCAGAAATTAGCGAAATCAATTGGCTAACTCCGGAGTGTGATCGCTACCTGTCAGGATGATACTTCACTGTCCTCGACCACGAAATCACCCCAGGACACGAACCGTCAGGGTACCCCCCAGTTCGATGAAGAACCCAAGATCCCCTGGTCTACCACATGGTACCACATTTCCGGGTCTACCGAGGGGTGGACTCTTCGGGACATCATCCCGTCTCTTAGACGGGCTCGCTGCGACGTCCACCGGGATCGATCCTGCAGCGATTTGGTCAGACGGATGACTGAGCCCCCAGTTGAGGCTCACTGGTACACACCCAGAGCTCTATCATGTCAACCCTCCCCGCCACAATGTGACTTCTCCTGGCCATGTGCATCGCAGCCTAAATTGATGCGAAGGCCGCATTGGAGGCAGTCTAATACCTGCTTTGAGGCCCGAGGGCTAGGCCCCGGCTCGGCTCCTGCACGGATACAGTTGACATACTTGACAATCATGGGAGCGCCCAGAGAATCACGCCTTACACCCGTCAGTACTCCGTCAAAAATGAACTTCGCTTGTAGGTCTGCAGGAAGGAGACGTCTTCGAAGTAGCGTACCATTGGCACTGTATACGTGCCACTCGAAGTGCGTCATATTATCGGCCCCGTACACTTCAATCCAGATATCGCCGTTGTTGGCCACAAGAACTTGCCGAACTGAAGGTTTCACTGATGGGATCCTTATCAGTGGTCTCAACTCTGGATGAATATCGACCAAGTCATGATCTATGCTGTCAACCTCTTCTTGTGTCAATGCGAAGCGAGAGTTTGATCCCACATACTGTCTGAGCATCCTGCTAGTGGAATCATAAACACTAATTGTGTAATCTCTTCCATTCGCGATGTAAATCTCCGCACTTGGCCCAATAGCCCAGTACTGCCTTGGTGCGAAGGGTGCGGGGGCGGAAGCACTAACTCCTGGACGTCGCACAGATACGAATGCTTGAGAATCAGTCCAGGTGAATGACGTCGTTTGTTACACCCGACTGCCAAGAAGCGTACTGAATCACGGACATGCCGTCATCATCCGCCGGTGGACTTCGATATACCGGCCTTGCGTAAAGAAATGTCCCGTAAGGGGTAATAAAGACTGGATCACGGTCTTTCCAATGTGACATAACTGTGTCGCCCAGAAGACGGCCGTGGAGATCGAAAAAACTTAGTCTATTAGGGATTCGATCCCACACAGCTACTGTATGCATCCCGGATTATGACCCGGGAAGGCCAGGCGAACTCACCAGGCCCATGTCCGGGTCTCCCGATCTGGGTGGCTAAAGGACCCATCCGCATTGTAAGCAAGCAATCGACGCTCGCCTGCATCAACCGCGTATAGTTCGCCACTCGCCCCACGGGCAAGGTCCCAGACCTGGTTCAAGAAAGCACTGCTGTCACTCATATCGTTTCCAACTGTGGCTATCTCCTTTGACGACATAAGGTCAACACCCATAGCGGTCGAGTGGGTCAGCCTATGGATGGGAATACCCCCCACGGTATCAATCGTAGCTGCCGGTTCAGTGCGCGGGGAAGGACTTGAGCACGCCCATGCCAAAAGATACTGCGGAAGCATGTAGTACAAAAAAGCGGAGATTACTCTCTGCATTTTACAGTCACGTGTCCACTGCTTATGTCGGCGGTACATGCTGTTTTCCAGTTGGCTTGATTCCCTGGCACGCTTAGAGTATTCAACACCTTCCAGTCTGACTGCCGAAAAACTATTCGCTCGATGTTTGTGGTAATTATCTGAGACGACAATCCATTCCACTTCCCATCAAAAAACAACTGCAACCCTACATCGGTACCGCAAGCAGCACTTGCGTCGGGGCCCTTGGCCTCGACAGTCACTGAAGCTTCGGTAGTGTCACCTTGAGAGAAGGTGAATGCAAGAGACCCAGGTGTTCTCTCTTCGAAGACCACGTCAAGAACGCCGCGGTGAGTGGGAGTTCGATCGGTGGCGCAACGCAGTCCTTGCGCGGACAGGCTTGTCACCGGATTACTGACCGCCAGCATTCCGAGATGATCCCGAGTACGAGAGGATGATTGTTCACGATTGTCTCCCCTAGTGACGGGGCCGAAGTGGATAGTTCATCGGCCAGCCTACCCACTTCGCCCGTCATTGATTAGTTAGGAATCGACCTGCATTCCGATATGGCGCCGTTTGCACAACTGGCTGTGCACTGGCCCATACTCGCTTGACAAGTACACCAAGTATTTGAAACAGTGCAGGTGCAAATACCGCTCGAGCAGCTCGCCTTATCCATTTGAGCAGTTCCTTGACGAACTCCAAGCACCTAGGGCAAGTCCCCAAGTGGCAACGGTCGCCAGTAGTACTAGCCGTTTTAGTCGCGGATAAAGTGGCCATTGACGGAGTAATGGTTGGACGAAATGGAATGGCCGATTACGGAGGTGTCTGCGTGCCACATTCCGAGGTTGTTCCGGATACACAGTGTGCCTTGCACGCGCCTCCACCAGAATGACAAGTACAACTTGTTCCGGCGGCCGCGCATGCACATCCGCCGCTGCTACAGGCCGCACTGTCCTGCGCTACTACAGCGGCCTTTGCGATGGGGATGGCAAAGGTCAGCCATATGGCAATGGCTGCCAATGCGAACGAGATACCTGGTCAGTTTGATCATCCGCCCTCTCCTCCGTTTGGATTGTAAGGGTACCACGACGGCCGCAGAGTGGGCCGCAAGTAATCATTAGGAGCGATCGACTTGACCAAGCTCATGGTGAAGTGCTGCCTTGAGGAGTGTCCAATTAGAGCCTTGGAGGCGCTTGCCATTAATGAAGAACGTGGGGGTGGCCGTTACGACCAGGCTTTGCCCCGATACTTCTCGCCTTGTCGACCCTTTCCCTCGTTTCTCTCGAGCTCATGCAGGCATTCAGGTGTTCTCGGGCCAGGCCCAACCTCTCAGAGACGCGGGCGATGTAAGAATCTGCATCCTGTGCAACTGCTACTTGATTGGCGAATAACGAGTCATGAAAGACCCAGAAGTTACCGTTGTCAGCGTGACATTCCGAAGCAAACGCAGCTATGTACGCATTGGGGTGAAGCGAGGCAATAGGAAAATGAACAAAACGCAGGCGGACCCGGCCTTTGTGTGCTTCAACAAAACCCTTTATGGAATCCGCAATAACCGCGCAGGCCGGACACTCGAAATCGGCAAACTCTACAATGTCAACATCAGGAGTGTTGAATCCCAAACTTGGGGAATCCAGACGATGCCCCTTCCACCCAAGTCCCCTCGAGGGTGAATTTGGCCCAAGTCTCGATTGCGGTCAGCCGCTCGGATATTCCGGCACCAAATTGGCTCATTCGCTCATCAAGGGCCTTGTCCGTGGTCTTAACTCGTCGATCAAGTGAAAGATGAGAACCGGTGCCCCACTAATAGCGTGCTTAAGACGATTAGGAGGGACCTGATGCTCTTGTCTGAATCAGAGGTCATTGCAGATACCCTTGTTATGATGGGAAGCGACCGTAGCTGAAGGTATAGAGGACAACAACAGGTTGAACTGAGTTTCCTAGGGTAACTCCTATGACCTGAGACTCTGCGAGCCGCGGTGAGCCTTACTGGTAGGGTTACGTTACCACAATACGCACCTGAGTTTCTTCGGAATACATCGTAGTCAAAGGCACTTGTATGGGCCTCAGGTCGTGGAACGCGCACAACAACAAGACTATCAGTCACCAAGAACTCGAGAACAGAAGACTTTGTCTTTGGAATTAGCGACTGAATGTCACCTGGCGTTAGCCTGTCGTACCAGCGGCGTTCAGAGCTACAAGAACGTCCTCCTCAGTTACGGGGATTGGGCGACGACGACGGCCTATGACCTGATTTGGCAGTGCGGGATGACTAGCCTGGATGGCGTATTCCCTGCTGAGACTAGTGAACAACTCCCCCGTTGGTGCCATCGCCCATTGAGTGCGGTTGGCCATTTCAAAACCTAGGCTTAACGAACTGACTGTGCGGTCCAGCTTGGTTACTACGCTGCTCTTGACATCAAACGGGCCGAGTGAATCAACAACCACACCTTCAAGGGAATACACTTGGGTGAACTCTGCATATGTGCCGTCGCTCCTGGACATATGAAGTCCGACCGCGACTTCGTTTCGATCGTTCGTTGCAACAGGTAGACATAAAAAATGCCGGCCGGCTCAAGAATTAAAAGCCTCCGATCGATCCATCGGGACTCAAGGTGATGATTTGCCTCTTGGCTGCGTCCCATACAAAAAGGTGTCCATCAGGCGTGGAGCTAAATCCAACTAAGCTAGACGAGAATTGAAGCCCAGGAGCGTCCGGAGCAAATGTCTCAAGGCGATCGCCCCTCCACGATAACCTTTGAGCTTCACGAGATTGCACGTCGAGGATGTACAGTGAACTGTCAGGGCCAAAATCAACGTCCACCACTAAGCGGCTTACTGTGTCTGGTGGAATTGGCAGCAGTGAAAGCGAGCTTGTTTGCTGAAGAGTGACACTTTCAACACATTGGTCTAGCTCGATACTTGAGAGGTCGGTATTTAGTGAGGCCCCCTTCTCGCAGCCCTGTACAAAGCACACCACCAAAAGCAGACGTGTATAACTGGCCATGGAGAGGTTACGTGAAATAGCTCGTTCACTGGTCCAGCACGACATGATATGGCCCTTGGTTCGTAGACGAGGCTGCTCTTGGGGACTCATAGTCTTAAGCATCCCCTTATAGAAGGATTTGTCAATAGGTCGTGGGCAGCATTACATGCGCCCTAACCGTAACGCGGCAGGGTCAACCAAGTATCAAACCATTGTGGCGCATTGCCTTAGTGAAGGGTATGCTTTCTGTTGGTGAGTGAGCCCCAATACCGTTTTGGGCCGTAAACGTAAGGCTGCCTTGTGAGTTAGCTGGCAGCCACAGATCAATGCACAACAAGATTCAAGTTGAGTATTGCTAACACTGAAGTATGGCGCGATTTCTCAAGTCTCGGGCCTAGCCTGTTCTCCCTAAGCGGAAGGCTGATGCTTCCAGTCGCAATCGCTGGCGAGCAATCAGCGCATCGACTATTGGCAGCATTGACCGTGCATTTCAGGATCGACGCACCCCCACCCTAAGGCATGGTTGGAGCTTGGATTCAGAAGGTTTCCTTGATCTTGCCCCGGAAAAGTGGACACCGAGTTAGGTCGGATGCAAGTTACCGACGGGAGGTGGTCCATGAAAGCGACGCGACGGCGGTTCAGCCGGGAGTTCAAGCTGGAGGCGGTCCGGCAGCTGGCGGCGGGGAGCCGGTTGGCCGATGTGGCCCGGGCGCTGGCGGTGGATGCCCAGGTGCTGCGGCGGTGGCAGGCGCAGGTGGCGATCGACCCGGTGACGGCCTTTCCGGGCAATGGCCGCGCGCCGGCCGACGAGGCCGAGTTGCAGCGGTTGCGGCGGGAGGTGGTCCAGCTGCGGGCCGAGCGTGATTTCCTAAAAAAGCGGCGGCGTTCTTCGCGAAGGACGCCAAGTGAGATTCCAGGCCCTGCGCACGATCGCGAGCGTGCTCCCGCTGCGGCGGCGGTGTGCCTTGCTCGAGGTGTCGCGGAGCGGGTACTACGCCTGGTGCCGTCGTCCGGCCAGTCGGCGGGCGCTGGCGAATCGGCTGCTGGTGGGCGTGATCACCCGGGTGCACCGCGAGGTCGACCGGACCTATGGCAGTCCGCGGATGCAGCAGGAGCTGGTGGGCCAGGGCTGGCGCTGTGGCCGGCACCGGGTCGCCCGCCTGATGCAGGCGCACGGGATCCGGGCCAAGCAGGCGCGGCGCTTTCAGGTGACGACGGACAGCCGGCATGGGTACGCGACGGCGCCGAATCGGCTGGCGCGGCAGTTTACCGTGGCGGCACCGAACCAGGTCTGGATGAGCGATGTCACCTACCTCCCGACGGCGAGCGGGTGGTGCTACCTGGCCGTGGTGCTGGACGCCTGGTCGCGCCGGGTGATTGGGTGGGCGGTCGATACGCAGATCACCGCGGCGCTGACGCTGGCCGCGCTGGAGCAGGCGACGACGTCGCGCCGGCCGCCGGTCGGGGTCCTGCACCACTCCGATCGCGGCGTGCAGTACGCTTGTACCGCTTATCGGACCGCCCTGCAGCGCCTGGGCATGGTGGCGAGCATGAGCCGGCGGGGCAATTGCTGGGATAACGCGGTGGTCGAGAAGTTTCTTTGCCTCGCTCAAGACCGAGCGCACCGGCGACAAACGGTATGGATCGTGGCAGGAGGCCGAGGCCGATGTGCGGGATTACATCGAGCGCTTTTACAACCGGCAACGGCGGCACTCGACCCTCGGGCACCTCAGCCCGGCGATCTACGAGCTCTGCCAAGTGGCCTAATGCTGTCCACTAGAACGGGGCAAGGTCACCTGGCAATATCCGGCGCCGCTACTTGTTGAACGGGACCGTGCGAATCCAGCTTGTTCCGGATAGTACATCATTGTCTTACACAATTAACTCCTTCCCTTGCCCTTATACCGGTTGCGTGGGCTGCACTGCCGGTTTGTGGGATTATCGTGTGGCAGGGCTCCACAGTCGCCTCTAGTCTCCTCTTTACGGTATTGGGACTTGGCGTTCTCTTTGTTGCATCTTGGATGGTTGCCCAGTACCAATTGGTTCGGCTTCTCCGTGTAGCCGTGCGCGGTGTTGCCAGCTAACACGGGCTTGGAGTGACCATTCGCGCCGGGCCCATCTGATGGATGCCGGGACATGATGAGCGCGAATGCCACTAAAGCGCTAACCATTTGGCTGCTCACAATATCTGAGGGTTTTTATGCCGACAGTACGGGACGAGCTGATCCGAATCCATGAGGACACTGGTGCGTTGGTGTCACTCGTTGAGGGCAGTACGGACATCTCCAACGCGAAGTTGCACAGGATCTATCTCAGTTTAGCGCAGAGGTTCAACGGGCGCTTGAGACCCATTCGTATTCGACGGCACAATACGTAGACCAACTCGACGACAGGTTGCGAGACCTCCGAGATCACTGATGGCGTCGGCCATTGATGCAAATGGTTCGCTTATATACAAGGGCCAACAGGAGCAAGCGGCTCAAATCAGCGGCAGCGTGGTCGCCGCTGGAGTTGTGGGCGGGCTGTTCTCGCTACTGGGTACCGCGATCGCAGCTAAGCTAGTCAGTAACGCTATTGAAGACGCAACGGACCATCGACCGCCTACAGCGGAAGAACTGAAGGAAAGGGCGCTACTCCTGCTCATCGCGACAATTCAGAAGGAACGATCCTACATTCCACTAAACGACATCCTCGACCGTGCCTGTGGACCAAAGGCGATCCTGACGGCAGAGGATGTCCGTCGAATCCTGATGCTACTCGCATCTGAGGGTGCGGTAGAACGCAAAACGGACGAGGAAGACGCTCCACTCCGTGTTAACCCCCACCATCCCAAAGGAATACCTGTCCTTAGCCACACCTTCGCAACACAGGCTCCAGACTCTACGAATCCTCTGCCCTTCGTGGACCTGGGACCACTTCTTTGGAGTGAGTCTCAGTAGAGACAAGGCCAAGGAGGTCAACTTCGTCAAGGTCTATAAGAGCGCGGACAAGTACAAAGTGTTCGTCGGCCATCATGTCTATCCAGACCACGCATTCGCCACGTCGGAAGCTTTCACGACTAAGGAGGAGGCAGAGGTGGCCCGAATCGACACGCACACTCGGCTGCGCAAAGGTCTCTCATGATTATCTAGAGCAGCCCACCAGGCGCTGCGCAGTCTGAACGCTATCCGTTAAGCTGTGCCGACGAGCTCCTAAACTGAGAGTCAATAGCCGGTAGGATTTGCCATAAATGTCGAGGCGCTGGCGCCTGGCAGAGGATCTAGCCGCGCGCGGTGAGCTTTGAGCAGCTGGGTGACTAGGGAAAGCTTCTGAGCTGGCCTCAATAGCTTGGAACGAGATCCCAACTACCGCGTAGCGCGACCCATCCTTGACCGTGTCGGACCTAGTGCTGACGCCTAACAGCGCTTGGAGCGGTCGAACCGCGCCCAGTTACACTGGACGCTACCATATGCTGCGCGCGGATTGCCGCTCAAGCGCCCACAGCTAGACAGCCTACTTCAGGAGGTGAGCCATTGTTTGCTAAGGCCAATTTGAAACGGGCACTCAGTGCAATTGAGGACGCCACAAGTGCTTTAAATCGAGCTCGTCACACACAGAGGATACCTCGGCAGCCTCTCAGATTCGGCGGGCGCTAAGTGAGCTCGATGATGCCGAAACGAAGGTCAGGCGTGCGATCAAGGAATTACCAGATGAGTAAAACAGTGCGGCCCCAGCCCGAGACGACTGTCTAACAGCGCTTGGAGCGGTCAACCGCGCCGGGTCACGGGCTGGACGCCACGATATTGTGAGCGCGGTTTGCCTATCACGCGCCTACCTTAGGCGTCATTGACAGAGGAATCGAGGCCCCTGTGACTCTGCGGCTTATTTCACTTAAGAGTGGAATTCTCCTCGTAACGAGCATTGGCGTGCTCGTCGCCTTCTGGGTCATCTACGGTTACGGACTTATCACAATTCCTTCTTGGATTTTAGCCGTCGCCCTCTTACTCATCGGATTGTCTCTCGTCTACTTCGCGTTGCGACCCACTTCTGCCCTTAGCTCACCTGTCAGTGTTGCCGCGTCTCCTGAATCCTCTACAGTCAAGCCGACACCCCCCTACACGCTTACTTACCAGGAATTAATCGATTTGTTCAAGCACTGGGATACAAGAGTATCACATCACGGAGAATATCTTTGTACCTACTACGGCAGCGCCTTTAGTTGGCGTACTGGCCGCTTGGGAACATATCCCGACACTTGCTGCCACCGTTGCTGCGTTGGCTTCGGTAGCCATTTACGTATCGTACTTGCTAACCTTGCGAAGGAGCTCTGTGTTTTTCAAGACAATATTTTCTCTAGCCTTAAGCAACTCCTCACAAACTTCCCGAGTATAGTTGATGAACCCAAAGGCTGGATTGGGATTGCGCGGCGGCTCCGTGTACTTGGATTGCCGTTCCTGTCTACTATTTGGGCTCTAACTCTCCTGGCGAAGGTGATCGGTCAAAGCCCCAGGCTAAGTCTCTTGGAACTGCTTGCAGTAGGAGTACCCTTGCTTCCAGCGTTCATTTACACAAGACGCCTTTGGCTCGACACTCCTAGAGTAAATTAGGCCGACCTCTCATGCCGGCCGGCAATCAAAACCCGCACAGCCCGGAGAACTGTATGACGGCTATCTCTCGTCTCACACACTATTTGACTATTCTCTTTCTGACGGCCCTTGTCGGGTGTAAGGAAGCGCTACCCCCCACTTACTCTGATGCTGGGATATTAGAGCTACAGCAGAGAGTTTTGCGGCTCTAGAGCAGAGCGTTGACAGCCTCAAGTCTGAACTTGCTGCCATCCGTACATCAGCTCAGCGTGCGCAGTCGACCGGGGGCACGGAGTTCCACAGGTGACTGTCAACGCTTTCTCGGCCGCTGGTCACCCCAAGGGGTTGAGATCTCACGCCAAGGCGGACAATACATATGGCGAGACAATGGAAATCTGTTTGGCGTAAAGCAGTTCAAGTGCAGCGGCGGCGAACTCGTAGGCTCCGACCTGGCCGGAAACGTTACATTCAACACGGCTACGGGTCAGATCTACTTCTTCGGCCGGGAGTTCCAACGCGTACGATAATGCCGGTTTCCTTTACCGATCTCGACAAACCGAGATTATAATTGACCGGCGACGCTGAGGAGAAAGCGATGATCAATTTCCCTACATCTACCTCGCGGTGCAGAGCTACAACCGGGGGGCTAGGGGCAAGCGCTGGAGACATAGCAGCATAAGGTTATTTCGCATCGTTTCTGGCGGGAAGATCTTGGGAAGGAGTGCCCGAGGAACAGGTGCAAATGGACAGGAACAACCGGGAAGGTCAAGATAGCAAAAACCGCTTAAATGCCACGAGGTGAAGCGCTTCGAAACTGAATGCAAAGATTAGAAGAGAACTGCAAAACATCCACCCATCGATGTGTGCTCTCGAGTGTGCCTCTGACGAAACTAGTTGAGAAACTACTGCTTCCAAAAGGACAGGCATCCGGGGAACCGGTAGAGAGCTATCTCGGCTCCATAAGGTCACTCTGAACAATTAGAGAACCATTTAAGACCAATAGCGTTCAGATTACCATTCGGGACTCATAATCCGTAGGTCGTGGGTTCAAGTCCCACAGGGCCCATGGCACTTAAGGAATTGAAGGAATTACGTTCCCTCACTCTCGCCCGCGTCGCCCCATCCTGACCCGCACGATCTGCCCGCCTTCCGTCGCCCGGTGGCGGCCAGGCTCCACCGGCCCATGGCGATCCACCTCCCCCGACGGCCACTCGACGACCACCGATCCACCCGCTCTCACCCAGCCCGAAGTGAATCACCGGATCGTTGCTCCCCGCGTAGCCGGTGCTGGCCTCGAGCCAGCGGTGCTGCCAGCGGCCTACCGAGCCGCGGCTGGTCCGGACCGAGACCCGGGCCCCGATGCCGCGGCGGTTGGAACGGGTCCCCCGTAGCTCGAGCACCAGCCAGCCTGCCGCCGGGGTGGGATCGGCCGCGGAATTCCGGTAGAGCCGGCTGGGTGAGCCCGGGCTGCCCCAGTTGGACACGAACAGATCGCAGTCCTGATCCCGCGTCCAGGTCTCCCCAGGCAATTCCGGCAGAGGTGTCGGCCGATTCCGACGGAATCCGGTTCCATCCCTCCCCGCGTCTCAGGTACAGCTGGTTGTATTGGTCCGGCGCCGGTGTGCCACTGCCGAGGTAGAGATCGAGGTTCCCGTCCAGGTCGTAGTCTCCCCAGGCATGCCCCTTGGAGGCCGCGCTCGCCAACAGCGGACCCCACGAAGAAAGTTCCCAGCGGCCATCGCCCACGTTCCGGTAGAGGACGTTGTCGCGGTTGAAGTTGGCGATGAACAGATCGAGCCTGCGATCCTGGTCCGCGTCGGCCCACGACACACCGTAGGAATAGGCGCTGTCGCGCTGCAGCCCGGGCAGGTCACCCGAGGTGAAGCGAAAGCCTGCCCTGGTTCAGGAGCAGCAGGTCGGGCCGCTGGGCGACGGCCACCGCCAGGTCGGGCAGGCCGTCGCCATCGGGATCGCCGAACGCGCAGGCTCGGCCATCGCCCTCCCCGCGCGCCCCGGCCGGCAACGCCACCTCGGCGAACCTGCCGGCATTATTGCGGAAGAGCTGGTTGCGCCCGGTACGATAGCCAACCAGGAAGACGTCCAGGTCGCCGTCCCGGTCCACATCGGCCCAGCAGGCCATGGAGGCGCTCATGGAGTCCGGCGCGATCGGAGTGCCGAAGACCCGGGTCAGGCGGCCGGCGTCGTTCTGAAAGAGCAGGCCCTGGCTGCCGCTCCGCCCCACCACGTGGAGGTCCAGGTCGCCGTCCCCGTCGAAGTCCACGAACACCGCACCTTCGGAGTCTCCCCCATCGATCGAGGCGGGACTCTCCGGGTGCCGGCGCAAGACGCCACCATCATTGATATAGAGGGTGTTGCGGAAGCCGCGACTGCGGGTGACGTACAACTCCGGGTAGCCATCGCCGTCCAGGTCGCCCCAGGCGACCCCGCGGGTGGGCCCGCTATCGGCGGCAGCGGTCCAGGCGACGGGGCTCAGCAGCGCCGGCTGCTGTGCGGCCAGCGGCGGCGGGCTGCGGCCAGGCCGATGCCGGCGGCGCCGAGCAGGGCGGCCCGGCGAAACATCGCTTCGCCCGCTGTTCCGGTGGGCGGGCTATGGCGCGGCTGCGCGGGGGGCCGGCACCGGCACCGCGATGCCCCGGACCGACCCGATCCGGTCCACCGTCCAGCCCCGGGCCTTGAGCCTCGCCTGGAGGAAATCGAGAGGCATGCCCCCGGCGGCCGACGACGAGTAGGCCCAGCGAAGGGAAGGTACGTAGATGAAGAGGGAGCCCTGCGCGTCGGGATAGTCAATCGGTTCCAGCCAGAGCGAGTCGCCCCCCACTCTCAGCCAGGCGCCCCGGACGACCCCGCGCGCGGCTGTCGCCGGCTGGCCGTGGTTGCGCAGAATCAGGCCGGCGGAGGGGAGCGCCCCGCGGGCGACGTGCAGCGGCACCTGGCGCCGGGTCAACCAGGCGAGGCCCCCGTTTCCGCCGGACGGGCTGGTGACGATGGCGCCCGCCAGTGGGCCAGTGCCGGTTTCCTCGAGCCAGCGCACCGCCCGTTCGGTGATGAGCGGCGCCTGGCCTCCCTCCAGCAACAGCCACCGGTTGCCCACCCGGACCGCGCCCACCGGAGTGCCGAAGGCGCCGAAGGTTGCGAACGAGCCTTCAATGATCTTCGCCGAGTCCACCGGGAGGTCGTACATCGGCTGGGTGGCGGTGGCCAGGTACGCGGCGCGCAGCGAATCGCTCACGGCGAAGGAATCGGCGGTCGCGACGGTATCGAAGGCTATCGAGAGCACGGTGATGCGCTTGTAGGGACGCCCCACCCGCCGGATATCCAGCTGGGTCGGCATGGTCACACCCACCGGCATCTTGCTCCACTTGGAATACCAGACCTCGACTTCCATTTCTCCCCAGGGCGCCAGGCCGAAATCGTTCACCTGCGCGGCCCGGTACCGCGCCATGGCCGGCATGCCGTCCGTTTGCCGGAAGAAGATGGTGGCGGGGAACCGGTCAATGGTGGCGCTGACCCGGGCGTGGCGAATGCCCCCGATGGTGGTATCCGCCCCGCTCCGAAGATCGGGGGCGCTCCTCGCCTGCGGCAGCAGACGCTCGGCGGCGAACGCGAACAACTCCCGGCGCTCGTCCAGGTACGCGATGTTGAGCGGGGCCCAGGTGCCGTTCATGCGCCGGATGGCCACGCTGTCCCGGACGATGTCCGTGAACTCGCGCCAGGTGGCACCGGCCCCGGCGAACCGGCGGGTGTTTCTCCAGGCGGGGATGGAATAGTCCCGGACATCGGTATGCCATTCGTAGGAGGGCAGGTCGGTGTAGGGCCGCTCCTCGAACGACGTGCGCTGCCACTGGGTCATCATGTCCATGCGGACCCGGACCACCCGTTCCAGCGCGGATCGTCCGCCCATCCGCGCGAGGGCGGTATCCACCGTGCTGACGGCGGCGGGGTCGGGAGCCTGGAAGGCCAGCAGCCCCGCTATCAATAGAGTTGAAGACATGGGGATTCTAACGCGATGATCCAGGACTGGGTTTCAGTCTGGGCTGATTGCAGGCGGGCGTCCACCATCAACTGAGGCCGAGCCTCCACACCTGGGGCGGCGATGCCTCAAAGCCGTCCGGTTGGTATGGGGGACACCCAGATCGGACGGTGCAGGGGGGCCTGAGCATGGGACGGCCTAACCCTATCTGAATCCCGCTGTTGCGGTACGCGGCGAGTTCAAACTGTGGCGCGGGACCCGCGGCACGCCGGATGCCAACATGAGGATCAGAATCCCGGCAACCTGACATCCCGGTGGACCCTGGAGGCCCAGTGGTGCGGCTTCGTGCAACAGTTGGTTTGGCCCTGTTCCTGGTGGCGTGTGGGGGTGACAGCACCGGACCCTCTGGCGGACGCGCCGCGGTTTCCCTGGTCCTGGTGTCCCCTGGCGCGAGTTCGATGCTGGTCGGCGCCACCGAGCAGCTCACGGCCACCATCACCGATATCCAGGCCAAGCCGCTTACCGGCCGCCCGCTGGTCTGGCGCAGCAGCGACAATGCCAGGGCCGCGGTGAACGCCCAGGGCCTGGTCACGGCGCTGTCCACCGGCCCGGTGACCATCACCGCCACCAGCGAGGGAAAGACGGGAACCTCCACGATCGAGATCCTCCCGCTTCCGATCGCCTCCATCTCCGTCGTGCCGGGTACCGCCACCCTGGGGCTCGGCACCACCTCGCAACTGAGCGCGGTGCCCCAGGACTCACTGGGCCGCCCGCTGGCCGGACGGGTGGTGACCTGGTCGAGCAACAATACCGCGGTGAGTGTCGCGCCCACCGGAATGGTCAGCGCAGCAGGCTTGGGGACGGCCATGATCACCGCGACCAGCGAGGGCAAGAGCGGGACGGCGGCCATCACGGTCACCCCCATCCCGGTGGCCTCGGTGACGGTTGCGCCGGCCATGCCCACCGTCGCCGTCGCGGCCTCCACCCCGCTCACCGCCACGGCGCGGGATGCCAACGGCAATGTATTGCCCGACCGAGTGATCTTCTGGAGCAGCGCCGACACGACGCGGGCCCGGGTCAGCGCGACTGGCGTTGTCACCGGTGTCCTCAAGGGAACCACGATCATCACGGCCACCAGCGAAGGCCACAGCGGGAGCGCCACGGTCACCATCGTGCCGGGCGCGCCGGCCTCGGTGACGATCGCGCCGGCCCCGCTCACCCTGGAAGCGGGCGATACTGCCCGTCTGACCGCGGTGGTGCGGGATGCCTCGGGCGACAGCATCACGGCGGCCGTCACCTGGAGCAGCGGGAGTACGAGCCTGGCCACCGTCAACGGAACCGGCCTGGTCACCGGGGTGGCCGAGGGCACCGTCATCGTCACCGCTACCAGCGGGACGGCCTCGGGCACCGACACGGTGTACGTGACGCCGGCGCCGGTGACCAGCGTGACCATGAACTCCGGCGGTACCCACCTGGGCGTGGGCGGGACTTTACAGCTCTACGCCACGCCACGCGGCGCCCAGGGCCAGGCCCTGAGCCAGCGGGAGATCACCTGGTCGAGTTCCGACAGCGGCGTGGCAACGGTCTCCTCCAGCGGCCTGGTCACCGGCGTCAGCATCGGCGACGCGACCATTACGGCGACCTGCGAGGGCCAGTCGGCCTCCACCGCCGTCGTGGTGGAGTATGAGTCGGTCGCGAGTGTCAGCCTGGACCCGCCGTCCGCGGCGGTCGGGGCGGGACTCGGCGCACAGTTCACGGTGTACGTCATCGGAAGCAGCGGCGACACCCTCGTCAACCGGGTGGTGACCTGGAGTAGCTCGGCCCCGGGAGTGGCCACGGTGAACGCTAACGGCCTGGTCGTCGGGGTCGTGGCGGGCACGGCGACGATCACGGCCACCTCGGAAGGCGTGAGCGGAACCGCGGACGTCACGGTCCAGGTGCACCTCGCCTTCCCGGCGCTCGATGGCGGATACTCGCATACCTGCTCGCTGACGGCGAATGGGGTGACGTACTGCTGGGGATCCAACACGGCCGGTGAACTGGGGAACGGCGCGGTCAATACCGGCAGCGCGGTCCCCGTCCTGGTCAGTGGCGGCCAGAGTTTCGCCAGCCTGTACCCCGGGGGGCGGCATACCTGCGCCCTCACGGCGGCCGGATCCGCCTGGTGCTGGGGCGGGAACGCCCGGGGCCAACTGGGGACCGGCGATACCACCGGGTCGGCGCGGCCCCGGGCCGTAGTGGGCGGGCTGGTGTTTACCCAGCTGACCGGCGGCTTCTCCCATGCCTGCGGTCTCGCCGCCAGTGGCGCCGCGTACTGCTGGGGCAGCAACACCCAGGGCGAACTGGGCAACGGGACCGCGACCCAGCGGGTGATGCCTACCCCGGTGGTGGGCGGGCACCAGTTCGTGGAGCTGAGCGCCCGGGGCGCTCACAGCTGCGGCCTGACCTCCGGCGGCGCGGTCTATTGCTGGGGCAAGAATGCCGACGGCGAACTGGGCGACGGCACCACGACGAACCGCACGGTACCCGTGCTGGTGAGCGGCGGCAACGCGTTCTCCTCGATCACCACCGGAGCGGGGCATACCTGCGCCATCACCGGTGGAGGCGCCGCCTACTGCTGGGGGGATAACTCGCTGGGCGAGATCGGGGACGGCACCCTGACCGACCGGCTGGCGCCGGTCGCCGTTGCCGGGGGCATCGCGTTCCAGCAGATCAAGGCGCGTGGCGGCCATACCTGCGGCATCGCCACGGCCGGTCCCACTTACTGCTGGGGCGAGAATACCAGCGGGCAACTGGGTGATGGCACCATGACCATGCGGACCGTCCCGGTCGTGGTCCAGGGCGGCCATAGCTTCACCGATGTCTCCAGCGGAGCGACCTTCAGTTGCGGGGTCACCGGCTCGCCGGTGCTGTATTGCTGGGGCGAGAACGGCGATGGCCAGCTGGGGAATGGCTCCTTTGCCAACAGCACGGTGCCGGTGAAGGTACTGGGACAGCCCTAGCGGGCGGTCCCCCCCTCGCTGCTCAACGGAAAACCCGCCGGGGATTTCGCCGCGGCGGGCGGCCGGGAGGTCTTCCCGCCCGGTCCGCCGGTCTCCACCCCTACTGACGCACCGCCTGCCCGGCGCAGAGTCCGCCGCTTCCCTGGCTCGGTCCCTCAAGAAAAACGTAGTAGGAAATCTGGGAGAACCGGTCGCCGCCGGCACTCAGGGTCCAGCTGAAATCTTCCCGGTACGTGGATCCCGGCGCGCCTCCGATGAAGAACCCACGAAGGACGTGGGGGTTGCCGGGTACGCCGGCGGCCTGGTAGGTCGCGAGGTCTCCCGACGCGGGAGGATCTTCGTCCAAGATGTCGATGGTGTTGCCGCCGGCGACCGCCAGGGTAAGAGTGGCCTGGCCAAACTCGGGAGGCAGGCAGGCCCAGTCCTGGAGAAACACCCCAGCCCAGTCGCTGAGCACGCCATTGGCGCCGCAGGGAATCGTGACGTTTGAACTGGGCAACGTGGTCGCGGCGCCGTCCGGGTCGGTATATCGCACGGCGGTCACTGATGCAGTTGCCCGGGTGAACAGGAAGCTCCAGAGTGATGCGAGGGTTCCGTTCGGGCCAGTCACCTCGACTTGGGCATTTCCGTTGAGACTGTAGGCGCACGCGTTCGCGACCGAGTTGCCGGCTCCGGTCGCGGCTTTCATGAGCAGCGGCTGGCCCGGATCGACGCTGACGGTGGTGGTATTGCCGGTGACCATCTCGGTAAATACCCCGGACCCCGATATCTCCCGGCCCGCGGCCGTCAACTGGAAGTCCATCGAGCCGGCGAAAGCGCCAAGCCCCCCCGGGATCCCCATGGTGAAATCGAGATGGCCCCCGAAACCGATACCCGCCAGGGCCGGGTCTCCATTGAAGGCGGCCGAACCACCGATCGTGATCTCTGGCGTCCCGTCGCCATCGCCGTCCAGCGGAATGGAAAAGGTGTAGGTATGGGGAGCGACATCAGGCTGGAACACAATGCCTCCGGCTCCGGCCGAGGCCGGATTCAGCAGGAAGGGCAACCGGCCCTCGAATCCGCCGAGTCGCGGGATCACGACCCGAATGCCGGCCTTTTCGTAAGACTCGAGTTGAAGAGCGGCGGGCGGGACCGGATCCGAGGATTCACTGCTGGCACAGGCGGAGAGGAGCAACAACAGGGTAACGCAGGGTAGCCCTCGCATTGGGTCCCTCCTTTTTGCCCATCGGGGTCTGTCTGGTGTGCCGGACAATGTAGCGGTCGGTCCCGCTTCTGGCCTCCCCCCGGGCCGGTGGACTCGGCCAGCCGTAGGCGGAGCCGTCCCGGCGGCTTATTATGGAGATGACGCCGCGGCCCGGCGTTCTCTCCCACAGGCGCGCACCATGAAAAAACTCATCTGGCTGGCCCTGTTCGCCGGGGCGGCGTACGTCGGTTACCTGGCCTACAAGGAAAAGCCCGGTGAGGGTCCCAAGGCTCGGCAGGGCAAGGCGGCGGTGCAGCCGGTCGTCAACGCCCTGGAGTCCTACCGGCAGGCGCACAACACCTATCCCGCCGACCTGGAAGACCTGGCCGGGGAGGGAGGCGGGCTGCCCGGCCAGGTGCTGGGCCATCCCCTGCGCTACGAGCGCCACGGCGCCACCTATGATCTCACCTTCTCCTACGCCACGCCGCTCCCCGTGCACTGTACCTACAGCCCGGAGACCCGCTGGAAGTGCGGGTTCCTCCGAGGGTAACCCACCGCCCCAGCGCTAAAGTCGGGGCGGCTCCGGTCGAGATTATGAGTGGCAGTGGTGCCTTCTCTCGACCCTGAACAGCCAACCCATGCCGCCAGCCGAAAAATCAGGCCCTGGAAAGCCGATCCGTAGCCCGTGGCCCGACCGGTGGCTGCTGGATGCCTTGCAGCGCCTTGGTCACCCGGCCGTGGATAACCTGACCGGGTCCAAGGCCGGCTGCGCCTGGGACGGCCTGCTCGCCGCGGGCGCCGGTGAGGAGGAAATGCTTGACCTGGCCTGTGCGGTGTCCAACCGGCCGGCGGCCGACCTCTCCGAGATGGGCGGCAACCGCGCCGAACTGCTGGATAGCGCCATGGCGTTCCGGTACGGCGTGGTGCCGGTCCGGGTCTGGGATGGTGAGCTCGAAGTGGCAACCTCCAATCCGCTCCATCCTTCCCTGGAAGCCGACCTCGAGTTCGCCACCGGGCGCCGGATCACACTCACCGTCGCCAGCCCCGGCGCCATCCGCACCGCGCAGGCCCAGGTGTACGGGCAGAGTTCCAGCGGCGGCGCTCCCCAGGGATTCTCCTGGGTCCTCACGGCCGCGGCCACCCGTAACCACGTCGTCGCGCCGCTGAAGGGCGCCGCGGTGGAGACGCTCGACCGGGTGGTCATGCAGGCCGTGGGCACCGGGGCGAGCGACATCCATTTCGAGCCGACCGATGCCGGACTCCTGGTGCGGACCCGGATCGACGGCATCCTGCACGACGTGGCCCAGCTTTCCACCGACGTAGCGGCCCATCTGATCAGCCGGGTCAAGGTGATGGCGAACCTGGATATCGCCAACCGCAAGCGGCCCCAGGACGGCAGCGCGTCGGTCATGTTCGACGGCCGTCCCATCGACCTCCGGGTCTCCACGCTCCCGCTGGGCTCCCGCGGGGAGAAGGCGGTCATCCGGATCCTCGATCCCCGCAACGCGATCTCCGATTTCAGCTGCCTCGGCTTCGGCGCCGGGGAGCGCTACCGGTTCGAGCGGCTGCTGGCCATCCCCGAAGGCATGGTCCTGGTCACCGGTCCCACCGGCTCCGGCAAGACCACGACGCTCTATTCCGGGCTCCGGCACATCAAGTCGCAGCAGAAGAATATCGTGACAGTGGAAGACCCGATCGAGTACCGGATCGAGGGCGTCAACCAGGTCCAGGTCCACGAGAAGTCGGGGCTGACCTTCGCGGCCGCGCTCCGGTCCATCCTCCGGCAGGACCCCGACGTGGTCCTGGTGGGCGAGATCCGGGACCGGGAAACGGCGGAGATCGCCCTCAAGGCCGGCATGACCGGCCACCTGGTGTTGACCACCCTGCACACCAATAACGCCGTCTCCGCCGTCACCCGGATGCTGGAAATGGGTGTCGAGCGGGCCGCGTTGAGCGGCGCCCTCAAGGGCATCGTGGCCCAGCGGCTGGTCCGCCGCCTGTGCGATGCCTGCGCCCGGCCCACCACCCTCGCCGACATTCCGCCGGATCAGCAGCACCTGCTGGAGGGAAAGAAATGCGACCGGCTGCGAACGTCGGTCGGATGCCCGGCGTGTATCGGTACCGGGTTCCGGGGGCGCCTGGCCCTGGCCGAGGTCCTGCTGGTGAACGAGGAAGTCGCCCGGGCCATCGCCCAGCAGGCATCGCTCGAAGACCTGCTGGTGTCGGCCCGCCGGGGCGGGATGCTGTCGCTCTGGGAGTCAGGGATGGACCGGGTGCTCGCCGGGACTACTTCGCTCCACGAGCTGGTGGACAACGTGGCCACGCCGGTCGAGGAAGCGACCGATGACCAGGGCTCCGTGGACCAGCTCATCGCCAGCTTGCGGTCGCCAGACCCGGGGGCCGGCATCCAGGCGCCGGTCATCCGGGAGCCGGCGCCCACCGCACGGAAGACCGGCCCCCGGGTCCTGGTGGTTGATGACGACCGGGTGGAACGCCGGGCGACGCGGGACGAGCTGGAGCGGGCCGGCTTCGTGGTGATCGAGGCGGCCGACGGCGAAGCCGCGGCATCCTACGTCAGGCGGCTCACACCAGATGCGATCGTGTGCGAGGTGGCGCTGCCGAAACTGGATGCCGTGGGACTGCTCCAGTCGCTCCGGGGACAGGATGCTCCGCCGCTGGTCGTTCATTCCCGCCAGGTTGACGCTTCGCTCCAGGAATGGCTGCTCGAACTGGGTGCCTCCGACGTGCTGGCCAAGTGCGAAGGGGCGGAACGCCTGGTCGCCAGCCTGCGAATGCGGATGGCGGCGACCTAGCGCCGGTGTCGGAGCGGGGGCGTCCCCGGGCACCCTCGAACCCGGTGTGGGATCCGCTAGGGAATGCTCACCAGAGGATAAGGTGCGGACCGGCGGGCCGTCCGCCTGTCCGCCCGCCCCGGTTCCGCTTAGCTTGAAGTCTCCCCAGCCGAAACCTTCCATGCACCAGGTCAGCCACTGGATTGACGGGCGATTGCACCCAGGCGATCCCGAGCGCGCCGGGCCGGTCTATAACCCGGCCACCGGGCAGGTGCGGGGCCGGGTGGCGATGGGAGAGGCCGCCGAGGTCGATCTGGCCGTGGCGGCGGGGGCGCGGGCGTGGGCGACGTGGCGCAGTTCCTCGCTCTCCCAGCGGACCACCATTCTCTTCCGGTTCCGCCAGCTGGTCGCCAGCCATGCCGACGAGCTGGCCTGCCTCATCACCCAGGAGCACGGCAAGGTGCTGGCCGATGCCCGGGGCGAGGTGCAGCGGGGGCTCGAGGTGGTGGACTTTGCCTGCGGGATTCCCCAGCTGCTCAAGGGCCAGCACTCGGAGAACGTTTCCACCGCGGTGGACAGCTACTCCATCCGGCAGCCGCTCGGCGTGGTCGCCGGGATCACGCCGTTCAATTTCCCCGTCATGGTTCCGATGTGGATGTTTCCGCTGGCGATCGCCTGCGGCAACTGCTTCGTGCTGAAACCCTCGGAAAAAGATCCCAGCCCCGCCAACCGGATCGCGGAGCTGTGGAAAGAGGCGGGGCTCCCGGACGGCGTGTTCAACGTGGTGCATGGCGGGGCGGCGGCGGTGACCGCGCTCCTCGGCCACCCGGGCGTCGCGGCCATCAGCTTCGTCGGGTCCACGCCGGTGGCGCGCCTGGTCTATGAGACCGGCACCCGTCACGGCAAGCGGGTCCAGGCGCTGGGCGGGGCCAAGAACCACATGGTCGTGCTCCCCGATGCCGACATGGACGATGCCGCCGACGCCGCCGTCAATGCCGGCTACGGCTCGGCCGGCGAGCGCTGCATGGCCATCTCGGTGATCGTGGCGGTGGGGAACGCGGCGGATGCCCTGGTGTCCCGGATCCGGCAGCGGATTGACCGCATCCGCGTGGGCGACGGCCTCGAGCCGGGGAACGACATGGGACCGCTGGTGACGGCAGCCCACCGCGAACGGGTCGCGGGATATGTGGCCGCCGGGGTCTCCGAAGGTGCCACGCTGCTGTCCGACGGCCGTGACCTCGCGGTGGCGGGAAAGGAGGCGGGGTTCTTCCTCGGCCCCTGCCTGTTCGATCACGTGGCGCCCGGGATGACCATCTACCGGGACGAGATCTTCGGGCCGGTGCTCTCGGTGGTGCGGGCCGGTTCCTATGAGGAAGCGCGCGACCTCATCAACGCCAGCAACTTCGCCAACGGGGTGGCCATCTTCACCCGGGACGGGGCGGCGGCGCGCCGGTTCCAGCACGAGGTCGATGTCGGGATGGTGGGCATCAACGTGCCGATCCCGGTGCCCATGGCGTACTACTCCTTCGGCGGCTGGAAGCAGTCGCTCTTCGGCGATGTCCATATGCACGGCGAGGAGGGCGTGCGGTTCTACACCCGGGCCAAGGTGATCACCGCGCGCTGGGTCGGGGCCCCGTCCGGCGGCAAGGACCTCGGCTTCCCCACCGCGCGCTGACCCGCTCGCCCGGCGACGTGACTGTTGCGGTAATTGGCGCCGGGGCTGCCGGCCTCATGGCGGCGATCCATGCGGCCCGGGCCGGCGTCCGGGTCCTGCTGCTGGAGCGCACCCGTGACGGGGGCCGCAAGATCCTGATCAGCGGCGGCGGCCGCTGCAACATCCTCCCTTCCCGGCTCGACGAGTCCCGCTTCATCACCGATTCCTCTCCCCACACGCTCCGCAACATCGTGCGCTCCTGGCCGCTGCGCGAGCAGGTTGCCTTTTTCGAGCACGAACTGGCACTGCCGCTGGTGGAGGAGCCGGAGTCGGCCAAGCTGTTTCCCGCCAGCAACCGGGCCCGGGACGTGCGGGACGGTCTGCTGGGGCTGGCCATCCGGAGCGGCGTCGAGTTCCGGCCCGACACCCTGGTTACCGGCTTCGTGCCCGAGGGGGGAGCGTGGCGGGTCGAGGTGGAAGGCGGCGAGCCGGTAAGCGCCAGCGCCGTCGTCGTGGCGACCGGGGGCCTCTCGGTGCCCGCGACCGGCAGTGACGGCCGCGGGCTCGCCGTGCTCCGGCGGCTGGGCCATACCGTTCATCCCACGTACGCGGCGCTGACCCCGGTGACCGCCGACCCGCCCCCGTTCGGCGATCTCGCCGGCATCTCGCTCCCGGTGACCATCACCGCCCGGAGCACCGGGCGGCGGGCGACCGCCACCGGCGGGTTTCTCTTTACCCACCGGGGCTACAGCGGCCCCTCGGTGCTGGATGTGTCGCACGTGCTGGTGCGGGAGCGGGCGGAGGGCGGGCGCGATGCGAAACTCCTGGTGCAATGGACCGGCATGAACGAATCCCAGTGGGAGGCGGCGCTGCACCCGGAGGGCACCCGGAGCGTGGGCGGGGTGGTCCGCCGAGTCCTGCCCGATCGGCTGGCCGATGCGCTGATGAAAGCCGCGGAGGTAGATCCGGCCCGCACCCTGGCGCAGTTGCGCCGGGAGGAACGGCTGCGCCTGGTGGAGACGATGGTCCGGGGGGAGCTGCCCTGGCACGGAGACGAGGGTTACAAGAAAGCCGAAGTGACCGGCGGAGGCGTGAGCCTGGCAGAGGTAGATCCCCGGACCATGGAGAGCCGGAAACACCCGGGTCTGTTTATCTGCGGCGAAGCGCTGGACGCGTTCGGGCCGATCGGCGGCTACAACTTCTACTGGGCCTGGGCCACCGGCCGGGCGGCGGGGCAGGGTGTGGCGCTCGCCTGCGTCACATCGGGGGTGTGATGTGGGTCGCTGTGACGACCCGGGGGAAGGTGTATTTCACACTACACGCATTTCAGATTTGAGATCAATGACATTCAATCTGAAATCAGAAATCTGAGATCTGAAATCCCAAAGGAGCGCATCTCATGTTAGCAACCATTGCGGTTATCCTGCTGGTCGCCTGGCTGCTCGGGTTCCTGGCGTTCAACGTCGCCGGTGGGCTGATCCACATCCTGCTGGTGATTGCGGTTGTGGCCCTCATCATGCACTTCGTCCGGGGACGCGGCCGACCGATCGTCTAGCAGTCTGCTTGCGAGGCATGGGCGGATGTGCCGGGGCGGGCTGGTCCACCGGGTGAGATGATCACCCAGGGCCGGCCAGGTTTCCCCGGCACATCCTTCTCGCGCCGCCCTCTCACGTACGAAAATCAGAACAGGCGAGCCATCGGCTCGCCTGTTCGTTGTCTGCGTATGGGGGATGAGGGGCTCGAACCCCCGACCTCGCGCATGTGAGGCGCGCGCTCTAACCAGCTGAGCTAATCCCCCGGTGTCCCGCCAACATCACCTGAATTTGGGAGCCGGATTCTAAACCTGCCCCCACCGTATTTCAAGATGCCGGCGCTCGCGTCCTGCGGTTGCCGCGGGCCTTTTTCCGCTCGCTATATCAGCCCGCTTCTCCGCAATCGCCCGATCTGGTCAAACCGTTCCTCGTGCACGGCCAGGACTTCGGCGCCGCTGACGGTGGCGACCCCCGCCTTGCCGACTTCCACCCCGGCGGCGTAGTTGGCGAGAATGGCGCCTTCCAGCACCGAGGCGCCGGCGGCCAGGGCGGTGCCCATCCATGCCGTCACCGTGTCGCCCGCCCCGGAGACGTCGTACACCTCCCGCGCGATGCTGGGGATGTGGGTGATCCGCTGGTCCTTGGTCACCAGCACCATGCCGTCGGCGCCGAGGGTGACCAGGAGATTGTCTACCTTGAGCCGGGTGAGGACCTCGGGCAGGGCATCCCGGTGCTGCAGGTCCACCGCTGCGCCGAGGGCGGACTCCAGTTCCCGCCGGTTGGGTTTGAACACCGTGGCGCCGGCGTACTCGAAGAACTGGCGGAACTTGGGGTCCACCACCACCGGCACGCCGCGCTTGCGGGCGGCACCCATGGCCGCCGCGATCAGCGGGGGGGCCAGGGCGCCCTTGTTGTAGTCTTCCATCAGCAGCGCATCGGCGTTGCTCAGGGCCTCCAGCAGGATCGCGGTGAGCTGCTCCAGCGCCGGGCCCTCGAGCAGGGTGTCCACCTCTTCGTCGATCCGGACCACCTGCTGGGAGCGGGCCAGCACCCGGGTCTTGGAGGTCGTGGGCCGGTCCGCCAGCGACACGATGCCCCGGTCGTCAATGCGGGCCGCCGCCAGTTCCTGCCGCAGGGCTCGGCCCTCCGGGTCATCGCCGACCACCCCGACCAGCTGGCAATGTGCGCCGATGGCAACCACGTTGGCGGCCACGTTGGCCGCGCCGCCCAGTGCGGTGCGTCGTTCCTTGATGGTCACCACCGGGACCGGAGCCTCGGGAGAGAGCCGGTCGGTCTCGCCGATGAGATAGCGGTCGAGCATGACGTCGCCCACCACCACAATGCGGGTGGCCTTGAGCCGGTCCAGCAGGAGCAGGACCCGGTCGCGGGTGAGCGGCGGATAGGGCGTCTGTCTCACGGCAGTTTCCCTCGACGTGACGTGCCGACGGTGATGAAGAGGCGGCCTTCGAAACGGTTCGCGGTGGCCCCTTCAATATGGTTCTGGTTCTCGATATGGTGGAACCCCGCCGACGCGTTGACCCGGAACGGGCGCAGGGCCCCCGAGATCCCCAGCCCGGCGCGCCAGGTCCGCTCCACGACGCCGATGAACAGTTGCGGAGTGGAGCCCAGTTCCCCGCTGCCCGAGGTCGGATAGGGATCCTGGATGCGGCCCTCGCCCTGGCGGAGCATGCCGACCTCGGGCGCCAGCAGCCAGCCCCGGGCGACCGGCAGCGTCACCGTGACGACCAGCTGATCGTTATCCGCAAAGTTGCGGCCGATGCCCACCCCGTCATCGGTGAAGTCCTGGAACTGGTTGTCGAAGGTGCGGAAGGCCAGGCTGGATGCCTGGGTGTACCAGGCCCGCCATGCGTAGCGCCGCGCCAGGGGTCCGGAGCCCATGAGGGTAAACGCCCAGCGGTCCGGGTTCCGAGTCGGGGAGCCGCGGTCCTTGTACGTCAGGTCGTCCAGCGCGAACTGGCCCTGCAACGTCAGGCGGCGGGAGACGTTCCAGAGCACGTCCGCCCCCAGCATCGAATTGGTCTCCGCGCCCAGTCCATAGGCGTTTTGCAGGAAGCTGAGACTGAGGGGGCTCAGTTGCCGGAAGTCCGCGTTCCGGCTGGCCCCCGCGAAGACCACCGTTTCCCACAGCGCGACATGCAGCCGGGAGGAAACCCGCGCCGCCAGGCGGTGGGCAAAGAAATAGCGGTGCACCACCTGGTTCGCGCTGTCCCGTTCGTCGGTCAGCTGGGCCGCCTGCGCGCTCAACCGGATGGCCGGCGTCCCCACTTCCAGGCCGAGCACCGGGCGTCCGTATCCATAGTTACTGAGGCTGATGCCGGGGACGCCCGCCGGTCCCCAGTTCTGGTCCAGCTGGCCGTACAGCAGCCGGGCGAGGCCGAACTGGCCGCTGATATAGGATTCCGCCTGCCGCCCCGCGACGTCCAGGTCTTTCCGCCCCGGCCAGTCGGGATCCACGATGAGCCGCGGCTCCAGCACCGGGCGGGTGGCCAGCACCAGGTTGCCGATCACGGCCTGGAGGTCCACCTCTCCATAGGGCCGGGCGCCGTCCGGGCCGGCCGGATGCCAGGGATCCCGCCGGGCATGGGTGTAAGCCTGGCCGCCCACGCGTACTGAGGCCCGCCACCGGTTGGCCTCGGGCAGGTCGTCGTACATATCCGCCAGTCGCGCCAGCTGCGCTGAATCGCCGCGGCCCGCGGAATCCGACGCGAGGAGCTCCCGCCGCAGGTCGGCCCGCCGGAAGGGGCGGACCATCGGGGAAGGATCGCGGATATCGCCGCGGACGATCAGGTGCTCGACCAGCGGGAGGCCGGGATCGTCCAGCGGGATGTAGGGCGAGGCCTGGGCCGCGAGACCGGCCGGTCCGCCCAGCAGGGCGGCCAGGGCGGCGAAAAGACCACGGCGGGTGAGAGTCATGAAGCTGGAAGGTATCCCGTCCCGGAAGGATCGTACAGCCGTGCGGCATCCCCGGGGACGCGTTACTTTGGAGCCATGGCCGATCTGCATGTAGAGGCGACCCGGGGCGATCTCGTGGAATCGGTGCACCGGGTCTCGGTGGCGGTGGTGGATGACGGCGGAAGGCTCATCGCGGAGTCGGGCGACCCCGACCTGGTGACCTTCTGGCGCTCGGCGGCCAAACCCTTCCAGGCCCTCCCGCTCGTGCTCGATGGCGGGGCTGACCGGTTCGGGTTCGAACCGCGGGAACTGGCGCTCTGCTGCGCGTCCCATTCCAGCGAACCCGAGCACCGCGCCGTCACCGATACCATCCTGGCCCGGCTGGGGCTGTCCGAGGAGGCGCTGGCCTGCGGGCCCCACACCCCGCTCTCCAGCGCGGTCGCCGAAGCTGCGGTGCGCACCGGCACCCGGATCACCGCGCGGTGGAGCAACTGTTCCGGCAAGCATGCCGGCATGCTCGCGCTCGCGCTGCATCACGGCTGGCCTGTCGAAGGGTACAACGAGATTGCCCACCCGGTGCAGCAGCGGATCCTCGAGGAACTCGAGCGGTGGACCGGGGTCTCCCGGGATGATGTGTTCTGTTCGGTTGACGGCTGCAACACGGTATGTTTTGCCCTCTCGCTGCGCGGCATGGCCGCCGCGTACGCCCGCTTCGGGACGGCGTCCGAGCCGGGACCTGCGCGGCTCCGGGCGGCCATGACGGGTCATCCCCACCTGGTCGGCGGCACCGGGCGTCCCTGTACCGACCTGATGGCGGCGTTCGGGGGGGACCTGGTCGCGAAGATCGGTGCCGAGGGGGTGTACAGCGCCGCGCTTCCGGCCCATGGCCTGGGGATCTCGCTCAAGGCCGAGGACGGGGACATGCGGAGCGCGCCCATTGCGCTGGTGGCGGTTCTGCAGCAGGTGTTGCAGGCGCTGGGCGACCAGCGGGGCATCGCCCTGCTGCAGCGTACCGCGCACCAGCCCCGGATCCCGATCCGGAATACCCGCGGCATTGTGACGGGCGCCCTGTCAGCGGCCGGCGATCTGCGTTTTCTTAGATAGCACTCCAGGTTTTTTGGTGCCGCATTGTGTGGCCGGGGATATAGACTGATGGCGAAACAGGACAATCTGGATCAACATACGCTCGCGCTGGTCCGCCTGGCGGCGGCGGTGGCCCAGGGATACGAGCCGGAACTCCGGGAACGGATCGCCGATGTACGCCGGGCCATGGTGCCGCTCCCCTGGGTCGAAGAGCTGCTGCTGCAATCGGTCCTGATGGCGGGGTATCCGCGGACCCTCATTGCCCTCACCATCTGGCGCAAGCTGTCCCGGCTGGAGGCCCCCGACACCGATCCGGATTCCGATTACGCGAACGTTGCGGAATGGACCCGCCGGGGCGAAGAGACCTGCCACCGCATCTATGGCGACAACTACCGGCGGCTCCGGGCCAACGTGCAGGAGCTGCACCCGGCGCTGGACAAGTGGATGATCACCGAGGGCTACGGTCGGACGCTTTCCCGGCCGGGGCTCGACCTGCTCCGGCGGGAACTCTGTACGGTGGCGCAGACCGCCGTGCTGGAAGCGCCCCGGCAGCTCCACTCGCATATGCGGGGCGCCCTGAACGCCGGGGCCGGCTTCGCCCAGATCGAAGCGGTGCTGTCGGTGGTCAACCCGTTGCTGTCGTTTGAACAGTGGAAAGCGGTGAAAGAGCTATGGCGATCGGTCAAGGAAAGCTGGATCCCCGACGACTGAACCGGTCCGGCGGTACGCCGAAGGCCCGTCCGGCCCCTCCCTGGTGTCTCCAGCTGACAACGAGCGTGCATGTTCATTGATCGAGCGGTAGTGCGGGTCATCGCCGGTACCGGCGGGAGCGGCGCGGCGTCATTCGCGCGGTTCAAGTACCGCCCCAAGGGCGGCCCGGACGGCGGCGACGGCGGGCACGGCGGCAGCGTGTACGTCCGGGGCGACTCCAACCTGGCCACCCTGCTCGACTACCGCTACAAGAACGTCTGGAAAGCCGAACGGGGCACCCATGGCAAGGGCAAGACCATGACCGGCGCCAGCTCGGAGGACGTGTACCTCCCGGTCCCGCCGGGCACCCTGGTGAAAGACGCGGAGACCGGCGAGTTGCTGGGCGAGATCCTGGACAACGGCAGCGAGGTGCTGGTGGCCCGGGGCGGCCGGGGCGGCCGGGGCAATGCCCGGTTTGCGACCTCGACCCACCAGGCGCCCCGGGAATGGGAGCCGGGCGAAGAGGGCGGGGATCGCCAGATCGAACTGGTGCTCAAACTCATCGCCGATGTCGGATTGGTGGGCGAGCCCAACGCCGGCAAGAGCACTCTCCTCTCCGTGATCTCGGCGGCCCGGCCCAAGATTGCCGACTATCCTTTTACGACGCTGGAGCCCAACCTCGGCGTCGTGGGTCTCTCCGGCAACCGCTCGTTCGTGGTGGCGGACATTCCCGGCATCATCGAGGGTGCCCACGCCGGCAAGGGCCTGGGGCTCAAGTTTCTGCAGCACGTCGAGCGGACCCGGGTGCTGGCGTTCCTTATTCCGCTGGAATCAGAGAGTCTCCAGGCGGTGTACCAGCAGCTGCGGCACGAGATTCATTCGTACAGCGAGGAACTCTTCGCCAAGCCCCATGTCGTGCTGCTGACCAAGCGAGACTTGCTGGCGCACAGTGCCAGCCTGCCGCCCCTTCACGCTCCGGAGGCAACCGCCGTGCTGGCGATCTCCAGCGCGGCGGGAACCGGGTTGGAAGACGTAAAAGAGTTTCTGTGGCGGTTCGTAGAGCAGGCCAAGGCAACCACGGCACCTGTCGAGGAGACCCGTGATACCCCCGATCCATAGACCGGCCTATGTGGCCCTTGCGCTGACGCCGGGGATTGGCGCCGCGCGCCTGGCGACTCTGCTTCGCGTATTTGAAACTCCGGACGGCGCTCTTCAGGCGCCGTTCGCGTTTTTATGTACCCTGCCCGGAATCTCCCGAGCCGCGGCCACCGCTATCCGGTCGGCCCGGGCCGATGCGGGCGCCCGGGTGCTCGAGGCGATCGACCGGCTGGGGGCCCGGTGCCTGCTCCCGGGCGATCCCGATTTTCCCGCCGCCTTCGGCACCATACCGGATCCGCCGATTCTCCTGTTCGCCCAGGGACGCCTGGACCTGCTCGCCCGGCCCGCGGTCGCCATCGTCGGGAGCCGGGATCACTCGAGCTATGGCGCGGAGGTCGCCGCACTGATCGCGGGCCGAGCCGCCGCGGCGGGCGTCGTCGTGGTGAGCGGGATGGCGCGGGGCCTCGACGCCGTGGCCCATGCCGCGGCGCTCGATGCGAAGGGCGGCACCATCGGGGTGCTCGGCAACGGGCTCGGCGTCATCTACCCGGCGGCCAACCGGCACCTCTACGAGCGGGTCTGCGCTGCGGGGGTGCTGCTGACCGAGTTTCCTCCAGGCGAACGGCCCCGGGTGGGCAGCTTTCCCCGCCGGAACCGGCTGATCAGCGGGCTGGGCCGGGTCACCGTGGTCATCGAGGCGGCGGCGGGATCGGGGACGCTCATCACGGTGGAGGCCGCGCTCGACCAGGGGCGCGAGGTGATGGCGGTTCCCGGGGCGATTACCAGTCCCACCTCGGTAGGTACCAACCGGCTGATTCGCGACGGCGCCAGCGCCTCTTCTCGAAGCCGGGGACCTGTTGCAGCACTACCCGGAGCTGGAGACAGCCCAGGTGCCGTTGCCACTTGCGTCCCCCTCGGTCCCGCCACCCCTGCCCGCATCATTGTCGGAAGGCGAAGCGCGGCTGGCCCGGTTGCTGGGACCGGACCCCGCGCACCTCGACTCCGTGGTCAAGGCGGCGGGTCTCTCGGCGGGCGAGGTGATGGCGGGCCTGAGCGGGCTCGAACTGGAAGGCGTGGTCGAGCAGCTGCCGGGATGGCGGTTCCGCCGGATCTGAAATGCGGCGCCCCGAAGGGACGCAAGAAGGGAGACCCGGAAATGCAACCCAGGCCAATGCCTCACCCCGCAGGGGCGCGAGAGCGCAAGGTCCTAACCTCACGCCCGACGACCCACGAGGCGCGCCGGGAGATTCAGGCGGCTCCGTGAGATCGAGAGACCTACGCGATCCTCTGCTACCATATCGTCTTCAGCACACAGTGGCGACGGCGAACAATCAAGAAGGAATGGTGCGCGCGATTGCATGAATTTCTGGGGGGGATGGTCCGGGGACAGGGTGGGCACGCCGTTGTGGGAGGGGTCGAGGACCACGTTCATATGCTGATCAACTTGAAACCAAACCACCGGCTGTCGGACGTCATGAAGGAGGCCAAACACGAATCGTCGCGCTGGATTCACGAAAAGCCTGGGTGAACCAGGATTCCGCTGGCAAAAGGGTTATGGGGCCTTTACGGTGAGTCCCTTGGCGTATCCGAAAGTCAAGGAATACATTCTCAATCAACGCAAACATCACGAGAGGAAGACATCTCGCCGGTCTCACGTCTCGCGCCGCTCCGCGGTGCCGGGGTGACGTTGGGGTTTACATCTCACGTCTTGCGCCGCTCCGCGGCGTCGGGGTGATCGCCGGGGGTCGTACGTCTCACGTCGCACGCCGCTCTCCGGCGCCGGGGGTGATCTCCCTTCCAATTACATTCCGCCCGTGCATCTCTACCTCCATGTCCCCTTTTGCGCCCGGCGCTGCAGCTACTGCGATTTTGCGATTGCCGTGCGCCGTACGGTGCCGGCCCGTGCTTATGCCGACCTGGTTATCCGGGAATGGCAGGCCTGGCAGGCCTCCCCGGCGTGGGACGGAGACATCGAGACGATCTATTTCGGCGGGGGTACTCCCTCGCTGCTCGATCCCGCCGAGCTGGAGCGGATGCTCGAGGCCTTTCGCCACCAGCGGCCGGTGGCTGCCGCTGCTGAGATTACGCTGGAGGCCAATCCGGACGATGTGTCGCCTGAGCGGGCCCGGGCCTGGCGCTTGCTGGGATTCAACCGGGTGTCGCTGGGAGTCCAGTCCTTCGATCCGGGCGTGCTGCAATGGATGCACCGCACCCACACATCGGAGGATGTGCCCCGCGCCGTCGCCGCCCTCCGCGCCGCGGGGTTCGCCAACCTGTCGCTCGACCTGATTTTCGCCCTTCCCGCGCACCTGGGCCGGGACTGGTCACGTGACCTGTCCCTCGCGCTGGCATTGGGGCCGGAGCATCTCTCCCTTTACGGCCTCACCGTGGAAGAGCGTACCCCGCTGGCCCGCTGGGTGGCCCGGGGTGAGACCATCCGGTCTGATGACAGCGCCTACGCCGGTGAGTTCCTGGAGGCCGATGCCGCGATGCGGCAGGCCGGTTTTGAGCATTACGAGGTTTCCAACGCGGCCCGGCCGGGATTTCGGTCCCGCCATAACAGCGCCTACTGGCACCGGCGACCCTTTATTGGCCTGGGCCCATCCGCCCACAGCGGCTGGGACAACCAGCGCCGCTGGAACATCCGGGAGTGGAGCGCCTACGAGCGGGCGGTCAGTGAGGGCCGGCCGGCGATGGAGGGCGAGGAGCACCTCGACGAGTCCGCGGTGGCCCTGGAGACCCTCTATCTGGGCCTGCGCACCACGGAAGGTGTCCCCCAATCCTCGGTGCCCAAGGACCAAGCCGACGCGTGGACTGCGGCCGGCTGGGCCCAGCGCTACGAGGGCCGACTCCGCCTGACGCCCGAAGGGTGGCTCCGGCTGGATGCCCTGGTGGCGTCGGTGGAGATGGCCCGAAGCTTCCCCACCGGCTTAGGTTTGGGTCATGACCGAACCTCTGACTGAGCGGCAGCTTCGGGTGCTGGAGGCTGTCGTCCAGACGTATATCCAGACGGCGGAACCCGCCGGCAGCCAGACCATTGCCAGCCGGTTCGGGCTGGGCGTGTCTTCGGCCACCATCCGGAACACGATGAGCGAGCTGGAGGAGAAGGGGTACCTGTTTCATCCCCATACCTCGGCCGGCCGGATTCCCACCGACCGGGCCTACCGGCTCTACGTGGACAACCTGATCCGGCTCAGCCCGCCCAGCCACAAGGACCAGACCACGCTCCGGCAGGAGCTCCCCCAGGCCAGGAGCGAGGTTGAAGAGATCCTGAGCCGCGCCGCTCAGGCGCTCAGCGTGCTCACCGCGGAGCTCGGCGTGGCGGTGGCGCCCGCGCTGGACAGCCTGGTGCTGGAGCGGCTGGAGCTGGTGCAGGTCTCGTCCGAGCGGCTGCTGCTGGTGTTCAACCTGCGAAGCGGAGTGGTCCGGACCCTCTTCGTCCAGGTTCCGTCCACTATGGCGGCGGAATCGGTGCACCGGGTCGCCCAGGTTCTGAACGAGCGTCTCGCCGGGTTGACTCTGCAGGAGATCCGGAACACGCTGGGCGAGCGGCTTCGCGACTGGGACCACAGCGTCGAGGGTACCCGGCTGCTCAACATATTCATTGAAGAGGGCGACGAGATCTTCGACCTTTCGGCCGGGCGCAGTACCCTGGTCCTGGGCACCGCCCAGCGGCTGGCGGAACAGCCGGAGTTCGCGTCCAACACCCGGATGCGGGACCTGCTGGAACTGACCGAACGGCGCGACCTGCTCAAGACCGCCCTGGAAGCCCGCCGGACCGGCGGCCTCAGCATCAGCATCGGCGCCGAGAACCTGAACCCCCGGCTCACCGATTTTACGCTGGTGACGTCGTCCTACCGGGCCGGGGACCTCACCGGTGTCATCGGCGTCCTTGGACCGACCCGGATGCCCTACGAAAAGATCATTGGCCTGGTGGCCCACACCACCCGATTGGTGGAAGGTTTGCTTGAATGAGTGAGTTCTATCGTTTGCTCGACGTGTCCCGTGAAGCCTCCGAGGCCGAGATCAAGAAGGCCTACCGGAAGCTGGCGATGGAGTACCATCCCGACCGCAACCGGCAAGCGGGCGCCGAGGAGAAGTTCAAGGAGATCACCGAGGCGTACCAGGTCCTTTGCGATCCCCAGAAACGCGCGCTCTACGACCGCTACGGCAAGGCGGGCGTGGAGCGGGGCGGAGGCGGGTTTCACCACGTGGATCTCAGCGAGGCGCTCAACATTTTCATGCGCGACTTCGGGGGATTCGGCGGGTTCGAATCGTTCTTTGGCGGCGGCCGCAGCCAGGAGGACCACCGGCGGGGCCAGGACATCCGGGTCACGGTGAAGCTGACCCTGGCCGAGGTCGCGACGGGCATCAAGCGGACGCTCAAGCTCAAGACCCTCGACCGCTGCACCCAGTGCGAGGGAAACGGCGCGGCCCGGGGCACCCGGCCGGTGGCCTGCTCCACCTGCAGCGGCAGCGGGGAAGTCCGCCGCGCCACCCGCAGCATGTTCGGCCAGTTCGTATCGGTGCAGCCCTGCCCGACCTGCGCCGGCGAGGGAGAGGTCATCACCTCCCCGTGCGAGGTGTGCCGCGGCGAAGGCCGCGTCAAGTCGGACAAGACCGTCTCGGTCGAGGTCCCGCCCGGCGTCTCCAGCAACAATTACCTGACCCTCCGGGGGCAGGGAGCCGCCGGCCCGCGCAACGGGCCCAACGGCGATCTCCTGGTGCTGCTGGAAATCAAGGACGACGAACGGTTCGAGCGCTCCGGGGACGACCTCATCTTCGACCTCCCGCTCGCCTTCTCGCAGGTGGCCCTGGGCGGTGTGTTCCTGGTCCCGAGCGCCACCGGCGAAGAGGAGGTCACCGTGGCACCGGGGACCCAGACGGGCACCATCATCCGTCTCAAGCACAAGGGGCTTCCCCATCTGGGCCAGGACGGCAGGGGCGATCTCCACATCCGGATCCACGTCTGGACCCCGGAATCGCTCTCCCCCGAGCAGGAACGCCTGTTCCGGGAACTGTCCGCCCTGGAGGGAGAGCCGCCGCGGCGCAGCGCAGGGTTCTGGACCCGGGTCAAGGAAGCCCTGCGCGCGTGAGCTGGTGGGCGCTGGATATTCGCCCTGGACGGCATGACCAGCAGCAGCTCGCCGCCTGGCTGGTGGAGCGTACCGGCCAGTCGGTGGAGGAGCGCGACGACGGCACGGTCGTCACCTTCGCCCCCGATGGGGACAGTGCCGACCAGCTGGTCTCGGCCATCGCCAAGTACGACCGGGAGACTCGGGTCACCCGGCGGGCGCTGGAGGATCACGACTGGTCGGTCCGCTGGCGCGACGGCCTGGGCCCCCGCCGCCTGGGCCGGCTGGTGATCGTGCCCTCCTGGATTCCCTACGCCGCCGGGCCGGACGACGCGGTGGTCATCATCGATCCCGAAACCGCGTTCGGCAGCGGCGAACATGGCTCCACCCGGGCGGCGCTCACCCTGCTGGAGCGCCACCTGCGGCCGGGCGACCGGGTCCTCGACCTGGGCAGCGGCAGCGGCATTCTCGCGATCGCCGCCGCCCGGCTGGGCGCCCGCACCGCTGTGGGCATCGAGATCGACCCGGAAGCCGCCCCGGTGGCGGAGAAAAACGCCGAACGCAACACGGTCCAGGACCGCACCCGCTTCCTCACCGAGGACGCGGTGGTCGCGCCGCTTCTCGGCCCCGTGGACCTGGTCTGTTCCAACATCCTGCGCCTGATCAACGAGGGGTTCCTGCCCGAAATCCGGCTCGCCCTGCGCCCCGGCGGCTTGGCGATCTTCTCGGGGATGCAGGCGGACGAAGCGGACCTCTTCCGGCCGGCGCTGATGCGGGCCGGGTTTACCGTGAAGGACGAGATCGTGGACGAAGCGTGGTGGGCGGTGGTGGGTAGTCGGGCATGATTACCGTGCTCGCCGAGCCGGGCATGATCAAGGTCGGTGCCCTGCTGGCGCTGGACCCCCAGGAAGCCCACCACCTCCAGGTGCGGCGGGCCGCCTCGGGCGACAGCATCCGCCTGATTGACGGGCGGGGGACCGTGGGGACCGGCGTCGTCAGCCTGGCCAGGAAGGAAGCCCGGGTCGAGGTGCGGGAGGCGGTGACCTTCCCCCCTCCCGCGCCGCTCCTTCTCGGCGTCGGCGGCGGAGACCGGGAGCGGTTTGCCTGGATGGTCGAGAAGTGCGCCGAACTGGGCGTGACCGCCATCGTGCCGCTCACGACCACGCGCTCCGCCAATGTCGCGGGCCGGATCCGGCCCGAGCACAGCCTGAAGCTGGCCCGGCGGGCGCTCGAAGCCTGCAAGCAGTCGGGCAACCCCTGGACTACCGCCGTCGATTCTCCCATGGAACTGGAGACCTTCCTGGCGTCCCTCTCCGCCTCCACCAGGCTCGCGGCCGAGCCGGGCGGAGCCCCGGTGCCGCCGACCGGGGCGGGCGAATCGATCGCGGTGCTCATCGGGCCCGAGGGTGGCTGGACCACCGGGGAAACCGCCGCCAGCCGTCAGGCCGGCTTCATCGCGGTGAGTCTCGCCCCGCATACGCTGCGCTTCGAGACCGCGGCCGTCGCCGCGGCCGCGCTCATTGTTTCCCGGAGGTCCTGAGCCATGGCAACCGATTGCGTGTTCTGCCGGATCGTATCGGGAGAGATTCCCGCCACCATCGTCCGGCGGTCGCCCCACGCGGTGGCCTTCCGCGACCTCGATCCCAAGGCGCCATCGCACGTACTGGTGATTCCGACGACGCACGTCGCCGCGGTCCGCGACGCGGACGGTCCCGGGGGGGAGCTCCTGCTCGGGCGCCTGCTTGCGTTCGCGGCCGAGGTGGCTACCGGACTGGGCCTGGATGAGGGAGGATACCGCATCGTCACCAACACCGGTTCCGATGGCGGCCAGTCGGTCTTTCACCTGCACTTGCACCTGCTGGGCGGCCGCCGGCTCGGCTGGCCTCCGGGATGAGCGACCCGGTGCTCCTCTACGACGGCGTGTGCGGCTTCTGCAATGACAGCGTCCAGTTCATCCTTCGCCATGAATCGCGGCGCGACCTGCGGTTTGCCGCCTTGCAGGGGCACCATGCCGCGGGCGTGATCGCCCGGCACGCCGAGCTTCTCGAGGTGGACTCCCTCATCTGGGTGGAAGGCCGGGACGGGGCGGAAATCGTAAAGGTCCGGTCCGCCGCGGCCCTCGCCGTGGCCGCCTACCTGGGCGGCGCCTGGCGCGCGCTGCTGGCGCTCTGGCTGGTGCCCCGGCCTCTGCGCGACTGGGGATACGACCTCTTCGCCCGCCACCGGTACCGGTTCTTCGGCCGCCATGCGAGCTGTCCGGTTCCCCCGCCGGAACTGCGGGCGCGCTTTCTCGGGTAGGGGCGTCCTCTTATCTTTCCCGCCCTACCCCTTGTGAGGACCTCGTGGCGCCACCCCTTTCCATCGCGACCCGGCTGCAGGAATCGCTCAACGCGGCCCGCAAGGCCCAGGACAAGCCGCGGCTGCTGCTGGTGGGAACCATTCTGGCGGCGATCAAGAATCGGGAGATCGAACTGGCCCGCTCGCCTTCCGAGGAGGAAGTCATCGAGGTCCTCCGTCGCGGCATCAAGACCCGGCGCGAGTCGGTGGAACAGTATCGCAAAGGCGGGCGCCCGGAGCTGGCCGACCAGGAAGCCGCCGAGATCGCCATCCTCCAGGAGTATCTCCCGGCGGACGTAGATCCGGCCGAGATCCGTGCCGCGGTGAAGAGCGCCATCGCGTCCGGCGCCGGCGACGTGGGGAAGGTGATGGCCCAGGTGATGCCGAAGTTCAAGGGCCGGGCCGATGGCAAGGTGATCACCGAGATCGTGCGCGAGGAACTGCAGACCGGATGACCGGGACGACCGCCGCCGAGACGACCGGGGTGCCAGCGATGGACACTGGCACCCCGGTGTCGTTGGCGCCCGACGTCTTCGCCGATGCGCTCGAGTCGCTGGAGTTTGCCGCCGTGCTGGACCGGGTCGCCGGCCACGCGGCCGGCCCCCTTGGGGCGGCGGTGATCCGTACCCGCCCTCCCACTGGAGACATCGCCTGGATCGAGGGTGAACTGGCCCTGGTCGATGACGCGGCCGGGCTCATCCGGACCCGGCAGGGGGTGGCCGCGGAATCGGTCCCCGACATCAGCCGGGCGCTGAGCCGGCTCGGCATTGATGGAAGCGTACTCGAGATCGGCGAGATGATCGCGATCCGGCGGGCGCTGGCGGCCGCCCGCCTGGTCGCCGCCGAACTCAAGCGGGTCGAGAAGGATGCCCCCCGCCTCGCCCTGCTGGGCCGGCCGCTGCCATCCCGGACCGTCGAGAAACGGCTTGAGCAGTCGTTCGATACGGACGGCTACCTGCTCGATACCGCGAGCCCCGGGCTGGCGGCGGCCCGGAAAGACGTCCGTGCCGCCCGGGACCGGCTGGTGAAGCGACTGGAGTCCCTGCTCAAGGCCGCCGAAGGGTCCGGCGCCGAGGGCTCGGTGACGGTGCGCAACGGCCGCTACGTCATCCCGCTTCGCCGCGACGCCCGGAGCCGCCCCGGCGGCATCGTCCACGGGGAGTCGGCGAGCGGGGGCACGCTCTTCGTCGAACCGGCCGAGGCGATCGAGCTGGGGAACGCGCTCCGCGCCGCCGAGGCGGCCGAGGAGCGGGAGGTGCTCAGGGTGCTGCGCGAACTGACTGAGCTGGTGCGGCCCGAGGCGGCGGTGATTCGCGAGGCGCAGGCCATGTGCGTGCGGGTGGACGAGGTCGTCGCGCGCGGCAGGTATGCCGTGGCGGTGGACGGGCAGCGGCCCGCGGTTCGCGCCGCCGGAAGCGACATTACAATCCGGCACGGCCGCCACCCGCTGCTGTTCGGGGACCGGGAGGTCATTCCCTTTGACCTCGACCTGGCGGGCGGGGAACGGACCGTGCTGATCAGCGGCCCCAACACCGGCGGCAAGACCGTCCTGCTCAAGGCGGTCGGGCTGATCTCGGCCCTGAGCCAGTGCGGCATTATCCCTCCGGTCGGAGCGGGCACCGCGCTCCCGGTGTTCCTGAGCTTTTTCGCCGACATCGGGGACCGCCAGTCCATCGCGGCGAGTCTTTCCACCTTCAGCGCCCACGTCAAGGCGCTCCGCGATATCCTCGAGCACGCCGATGGGGCCAGTCTTATTCTGCTGGACGAGGTCGGCAGCGGCACCGACCCCGCCGAGGGGGCCGCCCTGGCGGCGGCCGCCCTGCTCTCGCTCACCGGCCGCCGCGCGCTGACGCTGGCCTCCACCCACCTCGGCACCCTCAAGCAGCTGGCCTCAGTCTCGCCGGGGGTGGTGAATGCCTCGCTGGAGTTCGACGCCGCGTCGCTGTCCCCCACCTACCGGTTCCTCAAGGGGGTGCCGGGGCGATCCTACGGCCTGGCGATCGCCCGCCGGTTGGGGGTGCCGGAGCCGGTGCTGGCCGCCGCCGAGGCGCAGGTGCCCGATACGGAGCGCCATCTCGATGCCGTCCTGGCCGCCGCCGAGCAGCGGGAACGGGAGATGAACGCGCGCCAGCAGGCCATGGAAGAGCGGGCCTCGGGGCTGGAGATGCTGGCCGCCCGGCTCACCGCGCAGGCCGGGATCCAGGAGCAGAGAGAGGTGGAGCTCCGGAAACGGGAGCGGGACGCCGAGAAGCAGGCTCGCAAGGAATCGAAGACCTATCTCCTGGAGGCGCGCCGGCGCGTCGAGGCCGCCATCTCCACGGTGCAGTCGGGCGCGGCCGAGACGACTTCCCGGGAGGCGAGGCGGCTGGTGGAGGAGGGGATCAAGGCGGAGGCCGAGGCCCTGGACCAGGTGGAACAGGCGGAACGGGACGGCCGCACCGCGGCGCCGGTCTCGATCGGGCAGCGGGTCCGGATCGGGGCAGGCAGCGTGGGCCAGGTCAGGAAGCTCCGCTCCGACGGGAAGCTGGAGGTGATGGTGGGTGCCATGCGCATGATCGTTGACCCGGCGGGGGTCACCCCGCTCGGGGCGGAGGCCGAGGTGCCGGCGGCTCGCCCGGCGGCCCCGTCGCGGGACCCGGTCACGCGGGAATCGCCGTCGGAAGTAGATCTTCGCGGCATGACCGGCGAGGAGGCCGAAGCGGCGACCGAACAGGCGGTGGACGCGGCCTTCCTCGCCGAACGCCCCTTCCTGCGTATTATTCACGGCATGGGGACCGGGGTCGTGCGCGAGCGGGTGCGCCGGGTCGTATCCGCGGACCGGCGGGTCGCGAAATTCGGATTCGCCCCCGCCAACCAGGGCGGCACCGGGGTCACCATCGTGGAGTTCGCGGAATGAGCATGATCCCGGATGAAATCATCGACCAGGTGCGGGACAGCACCGACCTGGTCGGGGTCATCGGGGAATCGGTCGAACTCAAGCGGATGGGGGCCGATTACCGCGGGCCCTGTCCCTTTCACGGCGGAACTCACCGCAACTTCGCGGTCATCCCCAAGAAGAACCTCTTCTACTGTTACGTCTGCCACGCAGCCGGGGACGTCTTCTCCTATTTCATGAAGCGGTTCGGGATGGACTATCCCAGTGCGGTGCGCGAGGTGGCGCGCCGGGCCGGCATCGTGATCCCGGAGCAGACCAGCCGCGCCGGCCCCGACCCCCGGGAGCCGCTGTACAGCGCGGTCTCCCTGGCCCAGGACTGGTTTGCCCGCCAGCTGGCTGAACTGCCGGAGGCCGAGGGAGCCCGGAAGTACCTGGAGGGCCGCAGCCTTGCCCTCGACATCGTCCAACCGCTTGGACTCGGCTATGCGCCGCTGGGCAACCTGTTCACCGCGGCCATGGCCAAGCACCAGATTCCCGAGGGAGTGCTGCTGGAGGCCGGGTTGCTCCACAAGCGGGACGACGGCAAGGTCTCGCCCCGCTTCCGGGGCCGGCTATTGTTCCCCATTCACGACCTGCGGGGGCGGGTGGTCGGGTTCGGGGGCCGGATTCTGCGGGATGGCGAGCCCAAGTATCTCAACAGCCCGGAGTCGCCGATCTTTCACAAGGGGACCATGCTGTATAACCTCCACCAGGCCCGCCATCCTATCCGCAAGGCGGAAGCGGCGATCGTGGTGGAGGGCTACTTTGACGTGCTCCGGCTGGTGCTCGCGGGGATCGAGAACGTGGTCGCGCCGATGGGCACCGCCATGACCGGCGACCAGGCCGTGCTGCTGCGCCGGTTCGCCCCGACCGCGATTCTCATGTATGACAGCGACACCGCGGGGCAGCGGGCCACCTTCCGGGCCGGGGATGAACTGCTGCGGCGGGAGTTCCGGGTGAAAGTCGCCACCATGCCGCCGGGCGAGGACCCCGACACGCTGGCGAAGAACGGCGGCGCGGCCGCGGTGGAGGCGGTGGTCCGGGACGCGGTGGACCTGCTGGAGCGCAAGATCCAGTTGCTGGAACAGCGAGGCTGGTTCCGCAACGTCGAGCACCGCCGGGAGGCGCTGGACCGGCTGCTTCCCACCATCCGGGCGGCGAAGGACCCGATCACCCGCGACCTCTACCTCGGGCTGGTGGCGGAGCGGACCGGCGTGAGCAAGAGCGTACTGGAGCAGGAACTGGCCCACGCCCCGCCGCCGCCCCCCCCGGCCCCCCCGTCCCGGGAACCTCCATCCACCCAGCGGTCGGCCGGCAAGGGCAGGGCGTTTCGGCAGGGCAGTCCGCAGGAGCGCACCTTTCTCCGGGTGCTGGTGCACTTCGAGGGATGGATCGAGCGGGCCCGCACCGACATTCCTCCCGGCCTGATGGAGTCGGCGGAGACCCGCGCGATCTACGAGGCGCTGCTGCGCCAGGGGGACCGGAACCTTCCCATCGACGTTCTCGATGGGCTGCCGGCGGAGTCCCGGGCCCTGTGGGGCGAGGTGAATCGGCCCATGAACGAAGCGGACTCCATGACCGCCGGCGACATCTACGAATGGGCCCGGCAGAACCTCGAGGCACGGCCCCACTTCCGGGAGTATGAAGACTTCATGGACCGGCTCAAGGGCGCGGAAGGAGCCGAGAAGACCGCCCTCGCCGCCGAACAACTGGAGCGCCGGCGCGCGCTCAAGGAGCGATACCCCATTGCCGCAGACAAGTATTTCATGGGTACCGTAGGCCGCCGGCTGCGCCGCGAGAAGAAGGGGAACTCCCGCTGATGCCCTGGGCGACTCCGCCCCGCTCCACCTGACCACCCTTTCCCGGATATGCGACCACTGCCCTATGCATGCTGACCTGACCAAACTGCTCGACCTCCAGGCGAAGGACAGCGAACTGTTCCACCTGGACGACCGGCTCCGCCTGCTGGACGACGAACTGGCCGTCCTGGAAACCTCGATGGGGCAGGCCCGGGAAGGCGTCGCCGCCGCCCAGCGCGCCATCCAGGCGGAGTCGGTTCGCCGCGACGAGCTGGAACAGAAGATCGAAGCCCACCGCAAGCACCAGGAGAAGCGGCGCGAGAAGCTGGAATTCATGAAGACCCAGAAGGAAGTGGCCGGCCTGATGGCGGAGATCGACCTGGCCAGGGGCTCCATCGTTACCGAGGAGGGCGACTGGCTCAAGTCCAGCGAACAGGTGAGTCAACTCGAGATGAGGAAAGTGGACGCGGAGCAGGGGGTGGCCGCGATGGAAACGGAACAGTCCGCGGCCCGCGCCGCCATCGGCGCACGGCGCCGGGACCTCGAGGCGGAACGGGCGGCCGCCCAGGCCCGCCGGGACGCCAGCGCGGCCGGGGTCCCGAAACCCGTCCTCCAGCACTATCTCAAGTTGCGCGCGTCCAGCACCCGCGCCGAGGTGGTCGTGGCCCTGGCGGGAGCGGCCTGCGGCGCCTGTTTCACTACCATTCCCATGAGCCGCAGGAGCCTGATCCGGGGGGGCGAGGCCATCGAAGGATGTGAGAATTGCGGCGTAATCCTGTACTTCGCGGGCTGACTTTTTGATGCGCCATTCGTCCCCCGCATCCGCTACCTTTCCCGCATGACCGCACCTCCGTCCGCCTTGCCGCTCCGCTGGGTTCTCACTCCCGCGCCCCCCGCCGAACGGGTGCGCGCGCTGGCGGCGGACCTGAATCTCCCGGAGCCCCTCGCGGCGCTCCTGATTCAGCGGGGGCATGCCGACCCGGGCGCCGCGAAACGGTTCCTGCGCCCGTCGCTCACCGACCTGGCCAATCCCCTGGACCTGGCCGGCATGGCCGCCGCGGTCGCGCTGGTCAGCGAGACCGTCCGGTCGGGCGGCAGCATCCTGGTGCATGGCGACTACGACGTAGACGGGCAGTGCGCCTCCGCGCTGCTGACCCGGGCCCTCCGGATCGGCGGGGCAACCGTCCATACCTTTCTGCCCCACCGGCTCCGCGACGGCTATGATTTCGGGACGGCCGGACTGAACGCCGCGGTGGCCGCCGGGGCCGCGCTCATCATCACGGTGGATTGCGGGATCACGGCCACCGAAACGGTGCTGGCGGCCCGGGCCGCCGGGATCAAGGTGATCGTCACCGACCATCACCTGCCGGGGCCCGAGCTGCCCGCCGCCAACGCCATCATTAACCCCCAGCAGCCGGGCGATATGTCCGGGCTCACCATGCTCTGCGGGACCGGGGTAGCCTTCAAGCTGGTACAGGCCCTGGTGCCGGCCCTCGGCCTCCCCCCCAATCTTCCGTTCCACCTGCTCGACTACGTCGCGCTCGCCTCGGTGGCCGACCTGGTTCCCCTGGTGGGCGAGAACCGGATCCTGGTCAAGCACGGCCTCAAGCTCATCGCCGACCCCCGCTGGCCCGGTCTCCGGAGCCTGCTCAAGGTCACCGCGCTGCTCGGCCGGGAGGTCAAGGCCAGTCATCTCGGCTTCATGCTGGGGCCCCGGCTGAACGCGGCCGGGCGGGTGGGCGATGCGGCGGACGGGCTCCGCCTGCTGCTCACCGATGACCCGGCGGAAGCCGACCGGCTGGCCGGCAAGCTGGAGATTCTCAACACCGAACGGCAGGCGCTGGACCAGCAGATCCTGGAGGAGGCGCTCAAGCAGGTCGAGGAGAAACCGCTGGACCGCACCGCCGCCTTCGTGCTGGCTGGCGAGGGCTGGCATCCCGGCGTGGTCGGCATCGTCGCCTCCCGGGTGGTCGAGCGGTACGGCCGGCCGACTTTCATCGTGGCGCTGGACGGCGACATCGGCAAGGGCTCAGGGCGCAGCATTTCGCGCTATGATCTCCACCGGGCGCTGGTGGGGTCAGCCGAATTCCTCGAACGGTTTGGCGGCCACCACATGGCGGCGGGCCTGACCATTCTCCGGACCCAGCTTCCCGCCTTCGAGCGCCGGTTCCAGGAACTGGCGCTGGAACAGCTCGACCCGGACCAGCTGGGACCGGAGCAGCGGGTGGATCTCGAGGTCGGGGTGGCCGACCTGACCCGGGGGCTGGAGCGGCTCTGCCGCTACCTGGAACCCTGCGGCATGGGCAACCCGGGGCCGGTGTTCGGGGTCCGGGGCGTGCGCTTCGGCGAGCGAAAGCGGGTCGGCGACCGCCACCTGAAGGGACTCATCGTGCGGGACGCGTCGAGCATCGCGGCGATCGGTTTCGACTGGGCGGACCGGGTACCCTGGCTGGGCGACGACCCGGTGGACGTGGCCTTCCGGCTGGAATGCAACGAGTGGCAGGGCCGGGAGTCGCTGCAGGCCCGGGTGATGGGGATCTCGCCGGCCTCGGGCTGATGCGCATCATCGCCGGCGTCTATAAGGGCCGCCGCCTCGCGGCGCCCCGGGACGGCCGGGTGCGCCCTACCGGCGACCGCCTGCGGGAAGCATGGATGAGCATCCTGCAGCCCGCGCTGCCCGGCGCCCGGGTGCTCGATCTCTTCGCCGGCAGTGGCGCGCTGGGCCTGGAGTCGCTCTCCCGGGGCGCCCGGTCGGCGGACTTCGTGGAGTTGCACCAGGCGTCGCTCACCGCCTTGCGGCAGAACATCGAGGCGCTGGGCGCCGGCGACCGGGTCACCGTGCACCGGGGCGATGCCCTGCGATTCCTGGAGCGGGTCGTTCCCGGCAGCTATGACATCGTCCTGGCCGACCCCCCGTATACCATCGATTATGCCGCCCAGCTGGTCGCCCTCTTCCGGGCGCGGCCCTTTGCCCCCATTCTTGCGGTCGAACACCGCGCCACCACCGTGCTCCCCGGCGACGACACCCGTCGCTACGGCGACTCCGCTCTTACCTTCTGCCACGCGCCATGACCCGACTCGCCCTCTACCCCGGCTCGTTCGATCCGCCCACCCGCGGGCACGAGGACCTGATCCGGCGCAGCCTGGCCCTGGCCGACCGGGTCATCGTGGCGGTCGCCGCCAACGCCTCCAAGCAGCCCCTGTTCACGGTGGCCGAGCGGCTCCAGCTGCTCCAGACCGTCGCCGGCGATCTTCCCGCGGTCAGCTTCGAGACCTTCGACGGCCTGCTGGTGGATTTCGCCCGGAAGGTGAAAGCCGATATCATCGTCCGGGGCCTCCGGGCGGTCAGCGACTTCGAGTACGAGTTCCAGATGGCCCTGATGAACCGGCAGCTGCACCAGAAACTGGAGACCGTCTTCCTGGTCCCCGCGGTGGACCAGACCTATTTGAGCTCCAGCCTGGCCCGGGAAGTCGCCCGCTATGGCGGCGATGTGAGCGCCCTGGTTCATCCCGCGGTGGCCGAAGCCCTGCGGCGGAAGTTCGCGGCGCGGGCCCCCTGATCTCACCGTCCCCCACGCCTGGAATCTCCATGACCACCCCCCGCGTCTTCGTTTTCGTCGCGCTCGCCTTTCTCGCCCGCGCTCCAGTGGCCGCGCAGGAGGCGGCACCCGCGGAGCGGCGGGCGGTCCTCGCCGCGGTGGACAGCCTGTTCACCGCGATGACCCGCCGGGACTCCGCCGCCTCGCGCCGGGTCATGGTGCCGGGGGCGGTTTTTTACTACCTCGGTGCCGGCCGCCCTTTCGGCACCACCACGGACACGGAATACCTGGGGATGCTGGCCGATGGGGGCCCGGTATTTCTGGAGCGAATCTGGAACCCCGCGGTCCGGATTTCGGGACCCATCGCCATGGTCTGGACCCGCTATGACTTTCACCGCAATGGAAAGTTTTCGCACTGCGGAGTGGATAACTTCAGCCTGGTCCGGCAGGGGGAGCGTTGGCTGGTTGCCTCCATTACCTACACCGTTGAAACCGCCGGCTGTCCGGAGAGTCCGCTCGGCCCCGTGTCCTGAGGGGGAGGGGGCAAAAGCGCGGCCCACCGGCCTGCCCGCCCCGCCATCTAGCCCCATAAGCCCAAACCTTGTATGATCTTATAGCGGTCGGTTCCCCACCAATGGAGGCATGATGGGCTTCACCACCCAGAAGGATTCCGGGGGCGTCCTGGTTGTCCGCGTCGAGGGCCAGTTGATCGTGGGCAATCGGCAGGAGCTCAAGAGCGTCATCCAGGAGGCGGTGGACAACGGGGAGCGCAAGTTCCTCATCGATTTCTCCAAGACCGGCTATATCGATTCCTCGGGACTGGGCGCGCTGGTGTCCATCTCGAAGAAGGTGCGCGAGCAGGGCGGCGAGCTGCGGCTCTCCGGACTCAACGAGGATCTCCGGTCGCTGTTCGAGCTGACCAAGCTGGACACCCTGTTCGCCATTACCGATACGCCTGAACAGGCGCTCGCGGCGTTCTGACCGTGCTGGACCGTGAGCCGGCTCCCGGCGGGACCGCACCCCGTCACGAGGACGAGGGGCGGTCTTCCCTGCGGGTGGTGGTCCGCCGGGCCCCGGCCCGGGATGCCGCCGGGATCCTGGTCCGGGTCGAGACCCGGTTCCCCAGCGAAATTCACGCGGTGGAAGAGGCCGTTGAACTGATCGTACGGCATTGCCTCTCCGGCGCCGCGGTGGCGCAGCGGCTCCGCTTCAATCTCTGCGTCGCCCTGGCGGAATCGCTCGCCAACGCCATCATCTGCGGCAACCAGGAAGATCCCGTCAAATGGGTGCATGTCCGGGCCGAGCTTCGGCCTGAGTCCATCGTCGTGCACGTTACGGACGAAGGCGACGGGTTCGATCCCGCCGCCGTCCCCGATCCCACCGGCCCGGAAGACCTCGACGCCCCCTGCGGCCGCGGCCTCTTCCTGATTCGCAACCTGGTTGACGACGTCCGGTTCAACTCCAAGGGGAACTCCATCTGCTTCACGCTGCGCCGCAAGTAGCGCGGCTTCGTTCCGTCCTGGCCCAACTCGGTGAACTGGTCGGCGGCACGCTCCGCCTGTGGCGCTTCGATGGCCACCGGATGTGCGGCCTGCCGGGTGACCCGGCCGGGTGGACGCCGCCGGCTCCGCCCCGGGAGGGAGAAGTGGACTCTCCCCAGGGCCGGGCCGTGCTGGTCCCCCTGCCGGAGGCCGAGGATGTCTGGCTCAGCCTGAGCGGTCCGGGCGACCTCGCCGCCGGCATTCGCCGGATCCTTCCCATCGCGGAAGCCATCTGTTCCTCCGAACGCCACGCCTTCCAGATCTCCGACGAGCTGGCCAGCCTCTACGAGGAGGTGGACCTCCTCTACGCCATCTCGGACACGCTCGGCCGCACCGTGCAGCTGGAAGAAGCCGCCCGGCAGATCGTGCACGATGTGAGCAACGTCGTCGGCGCCAGCCGGGCATCCATCATGGTGTACGACGACCAGGCGGCGGTGCTCCGGACCGTCGCCGCCCGGGGGTTCAAGGCCGACCAGCTGGTCCCGGTGGACCCGGCGTCTGACCTGTCCATCGCGGCCCTGGTCTTCCGGGAGTCCCGGGTGATCGCCTATGATCCGGGCGACCCGTCGCAGGAAAACCTCGCGCTGGCGCCGGAGCGGGGCTATCGCGGCGGGGCCTTCGTCAGCCTCCCCATCATGTACTCGGTGCCGGGCCTGCCGTCTCGATGTATCGGCGTGATGAACCTGACGGAGCGGCTGGGGAGTGATTCCTTCAGCCGGCGGGACATCAAGCTGCTCACCGCCATCGCCAACCAGGTCGGCTCCGCGATCGAGAACTCCCGGCTGGCCGCCCACGACCTTCGGCAGCGGGCCCTGCGGCGCGAGCTGGAACTGGCCCGCGACCTCCAGTTGCGGCTGCTGCCCTCGCCAGCGGTGCTGCAGGGGGCAGCCCGGATCGCCGCCCGCTGCCACCAGGCCGAGTCGGTGGGCGGCGACTTCTACACGTTCAGCCGGCTGGGTGGCGGCCGCATCGGCGTCATGGTCGGCGATGTGTCGTCCCACGGTTTTTCCGCGGCCCTGGTCATGGCGCTGGTCCTCTCCGCGGCGGGCATTCACGCCGCCTCGTCGTTCACCCCCGACGAGACGCTGCGCTCCCTGCTGGAGAGCCTGGCCACCGAGCTCGCCTCCGCCGACATGTACCTCACCGCGTTTTATGGCGTGCTCGATCCCGATGGCCGGCACCTGGTCTATGCCAGCGCGGGCCACCAGCATGCCTTCCAGGTCCCCGCGACCGGCGATCCGGTCCGGCTGGAGTCCACCGCGCCGCCGCTGGGCCTCGCCGCCGGAGACATGATCGAGCGGCGCGACCTCGAGTGGGACGGTGAGAACGACCTGCTCTGCCTGTGGACCGACGGCCTGGTCGAAGCCAGGAACGAGGCGGGCGAGCCCTACGGTGAGCCGCGTCTCCTGGAGGCGATCATGCGCCGGCGCCACCTGCCGGTGGACGACATCCTGGCCGGCGTGTTTGAAGAAGCGGACGGCTGGAATCCCACGCCCACCGACGACCGCACCTTCCTGGTCATGCGGATGAAGGGCGAGTGACCCTGGCAAAAAAATCGCTGGGCCAGCACTTCCTGTTCGATCCCCGGATTCTGGCGCGGATCGCGGACAGCCTGGCCCCGGAACCCGGAGAGACGGTGCTGGAAATCGGGCCGGGGCGGGGCACCCTCACGGAAACCCTGGCGCTCCGGGCCGGGCGCCTGGTCGCGATCGAGAAAGACCGGGACCTGATCGGGGGGCTCCGGGCCAGGTTTCCCGGGGTGGAGATCGTCGAGGGCGATGCGCTGGAGGCGGATTGGCATGCCCTGGCCGGGCCGGGGGCCTTCGCCGTCATCGGCAACATTCCCTACAACATCACGTCCCCCCTGATTGACAAGGCACTGACCCCGCCCCGTCCCCGCGCGGTCGTCTTCCTGGTCCAGAAGGAAGTCGCCGACCGGGTGGCCGCTCCGCCGGGGGGCCCCGACTATGGGGCGTTGAGTGTGGGGGTGCAGGCGGTGGCGAAGGTGGAGCGCCTCTTCCGGGTTCCCGCCGGCGCCTTTTCGCCGCCGCCCCGGGTGGATTCCGCCGTCGTCCGGATGACGCCGCTGGACCCGCCGCTGATCGCGGACCGCGAGGTCGCGCCCTTTCGCCGCATGGTGGTGGGGCTCTTCGGATTTCGGAGGAAGCAACTGGCCCGGGGGCTGCGCGAACTCACCGGGGCGGGCCCCGAACAGGTCATGATCTGGCTGGGGCAGGCCGGCGTGACGTACTCCCAACGACCCCAGGAACTCTCTCCCGGCCAGTTCGTGGGACTCTTCCGGACCATCACGGGTTCCCCGCGGGGGGGCGGAGCCGGTGAGCTAAGCGCTATACAGTGATAGACATACGCTTCGTGATTGCTCTTGGTCGCGGCTTGCCGTAGATTTGTGAATCATTTCACAAAGCATCATGCGCAAGATCGCCGAGTCAACCGTCCGCCGTTTGTCCCTGTACCTGCGGTTCCTTGAAGAGTTCGAGGAACAGGGCATCGCCACGGTCAGTTCCGACGCGCTGGCGCTGCGCGGCGGCACCACCTCCGCGCAGGTACGGAAGGACCTGTCGTTCTTCGGGTCATTCGGCAAGCGGGGCATGGGGTACGCGGTGCCGGAACTGGCCAGCCGGCTGCGGGAGATTCTGGGTCTGGGGCGGGAATACCGGGTCGTGCTGCTGGGGGCCGGCAAGATCGGCAGCGCCCTGATCCAGTACCGCGGGTTCCAGCGCCGGGGTTTTGATATCGTCGGGATCTACGACATCGACCCCGCCAAGATCGGCCGCCGCTGGAACGGCCTCACCGTGAGCGACATCGCCAGCCTGGAAACGGAACTGGCCGGAACGAGCACCGACATCGCCGTGCTGGTGACCCCGGCGGAGGTGGCCCAGGAACTGGCCGACCGGCTGGTACGGCTGGGCATCAAGGCGATCCTGAACTTTGCACCCCTCCAGCTGTCCGTGCCGGACGATGTCTCGGTCAAGAACGTGAACCTGGCCCTGGAACTGGAAGCGCTGAGCTATGCGTTGACCAACCGGTAGCCACCGGGGCCACGCCACCCGTCACCCACCGGTTGTAGATTGACTCCATGACTGCGCTGAACGTAACCTCCGAAATTGGCCGCCTGCGGTCGGTCCTGGTCCACACGCCCGGGAACGAACTGGAGGCGGTGACGCCCGGGACCCGGGAAGATTATCTCTACGACGATATCATCGACCTGGAGATTGCCCAGCGGGAGCACCGGAAGTTCGTTTCGGTGCTGTCCCAGTTCACCGAGGTCCACGAGGTGGCCGACCTGGTGACCGACGTGCTGGCCCAGCCGGAGGCCCGGGAGTTTCTCATCACCAAGACGATGGACGTCTTCGCCTCCGACGCGCTGGCGCAGACGCTCAACGCGCTCCCCCCGCCGGCGATCGTCCAGATGCTGATCGAGGGCGTCGAGGAGGAATCGGGCCCCATTGCCCGGAGCCTGAACGAGGCGGGCTATGTCTTCCCCCCGCTGCCCAACCTGTTCTTTCCCCGCGACATCGGCATCGTGATCGGCGAGCACGCGATCGTCGGCTCCATGCGGTACGGCGTGCGCTGGACCGAGGAACTGCTGATCAAGGCGCTCTTCCGGTTCCATCCCGCCCTCAGCAACGCGGGGATTCTCTACGATGGCTCGGAGGAGCGCCGCAGCAACTATACCCTCGAAGGCGGGGACGTTCACGTGCTCCGCGAAGACCTCCTGGTGCTGGGGTTCAGCGAGCGGTCCTCGCCCGCGGCCCTGGACCAGTTGTGTGACGTGGTCTTCGCCAGCGGGACGGTGACGGACGTCATCGTGGTGGTGATGCCCAAGGAGCCCACCGCGATCCACCTCGACATGCTGTTCAGCCAGATCGACCGCGAGCTCTGCGCGATCTACCCGCCCTACTTCGTGGGCCCCGAACGGCTCGCCGTGCTGCACCGCCGGAAAGGCCTCCAGGCGGTGCGGGAGATGCCCAATTTCTTCGCGGCCCTCCAGGCGGTAAACCAGCCGCTGGAACCGGTCTTCTGTGGCGGCGCCCATCGCCCCACCCAGGAACGGGAACAGTGGGCCTCGGCCTGCAACTTCCTGACGCTCTGGCCGGGCACGGTGCTCAGCTACCACCGCAACGAAGGCACCCTGGGCGAACTGATCAAGGCCGGGTTCAAGGTGATGCCGGGGAGCGAGTTGATTGCCACCGGTACGATGCCGGCGGAGGGCGGGCGCACCGTCATCACCATCGAAGGAAGCGAACTGGTGCGGGGCGGGGGCGGGCCGAGGTGCATGTCGTTGCCACTGAATAGAGATGAGCTGTAGGGCAGCGTGGGGCGTGCAGCGTGCAGCGTGGGGCGTGCAGCGTGCAGCGTGCAGCGTGCCGTTCAGTCAGGGGGATGGCCAGGTTTGCGCTTCTGAGTCTTGAGATTTGCTATCCTCCGTTGCAACGATCGCTTGAGGGCGCTGACCAGTTCGGACGTTGACCGCCCGAGCTTCATGAGATGGTCGAACTCGCTTGCATCAATGAGTTGTGCATCGAACGCCACGTAGAGGTGGGATCGAACCTCGGCGGCGGATGCTTTTGCAATTCCCAGAAAGCGATGAAATTCTGCCGTGGTACTGCTCTCGAAACCTTCCGCAATGTTGGCCATGACCGAGGCAGCGGCCCGGTTCAACTGGCCCGCGAGAGCGTAGTCGCGACCGAGCAACGCAGAGCCAGGCACGCTGCGTAGGGCCTTCGTTAATTCCCGGGCCCGTTGCCAGGCAAGCAGATCCTCAAACTGGGTGACTCCGGCCATGGGTGATTGTACCGGGAACCGACCCGGGAACCATCATCGAAAAGCAGCCACACCCCACCAGGAAAACGCGTTGCCGCCTATGCCTATCCAGGTTCAACATCCCACGCTGCACGCTGCCCCTTGCACGCCGCATGCCCCACGCTGCACGCTGCACGTCTGAACTCTAAATGATCTCCGCCCACCCCGACCGCACCCTCGCCGACCGCGCGCTGGACCGGATGCTCCAGGGGCCCCAGTCCGCGCTGGACCTCGCCAGCCAGGTGCTGGGTCTCGCCCAGGCCTCGCCGGTCATCGCCGAGCGGCTGGCGATCGCCCTGCTGGGCGCGGATCCCCGGGTGCGCCAGCTCCCCGATGGCCGCTGGGCCGCGGTGTCCGCGGTGCGGGAGGTCCCGTCGCTCCGCGAATGCAGTTTTGCGGTCGTGGACGTGGAAACCACCGGCATGCGGTCGCGGATGGACGACCGGATCACCGAGATCGCGGTGGTCACCGTGAGCAACGGAGTGGTGCGGCTTGCCTTCGATTCGCTGATCAACCCCGGGCGCTACATCCCGCCCCGCATTACCGCGGTCACCGGCATTACCAACGACATGGTGGCCCGGGCGCCCCGGTTCGCGGAGGTGAGTGATGCGCTGCTCGGCGCGCTCTCCGGCCGGGTGTTCGTGGCCCACAATGCCCGCTTCGACTGGAACTTCGTGGACGCCGAGATGCGCCGGGCTCGGGACCTGGTGCTGACGGGACCGCGACTCTGCACCGTCCGGCTGGCCCGCCGGCTAGTGCTCGGGGTGCAGTCCTGCGGACTGGATTCCCTGACCCACTACTTTGGCTGGGAGAACCAGGCCCGGCACCGGGCCGCCGGCGATGCGCTGGTGACCGCCCAACTGCTCAACCGGCTGATCCAGCTGGCGACCGAGCGGGGCGCCCACACCGTGGACGACCTGGTGTCCATCAGCACGCTGCCCAAGCGCCGCTTCCGGGACCGCTGGGCCTCCTGACCCACTGTCCCACTGACCCACTGACCCACTGTCCCACTGTCCCACTGACCCACGTCCCACTGACCCACTGACCCACTGTCCCACTGTCCCACTGACCCACTGACCCACTGTCCCACTGTCCCACTGACCCACTGACCCACTGACATACCCCTTGCCCCCTTACCCTCTTGCCCCCTTCTTAGCTCCATGACCATCGCGCACTCATTCCATGTCGGCGGCCTTCGCTGTATCACCCTGGAGGCGGGCCGAATCCGGCTCGATGGCGGCGCCATGTTCGGCGTGGTACCCAAGCCTCTCTGGTCAAAGCGGATTCCCGCGGACGAACGGAACCGGATTCCCCTGGCCATGCGCTGCCTGCTGATCGAACATCCCGGCGGACTCGTCCTGGTGGACACCGGCCTGGGCAACAAGCAGGATGCCAAGTTCCAGGATATCTATGGCGTCGAGAACCGGGGATCGAGCGGCGCCACCCAACTGGAGGACGGCCTGCTCGACCTGGGGTATACGCCCGGTGAAGTGACCATGGTGATCAACACTCACCTTCACTTCGACCACGCCGGGGGGAACACGGCGGACCGGCGCGCGGCCGGGCAGGGGGAGGAGACCGACCGCGCGGTCGCCGCCGTGGAACTTGCCTTCCCCAATGCGACGTATGTCGTGCAGCGCCGGGAACTCGAGTTCGCCCGGATCAGGAACGAGCGGATCCGCGCCAGCTACCTGGCCCCCAATTTCGACCCGGTGGAAGCCGCCGGTCGCTGGAAACTGCTGGATGGAGACAGCGAGGTGCTGCCCGGTATCTCCGTCCGGCTGACGCCGGGTCACGTGCCGTTTCATCAATCGGTCGTCATCCAGGACCAGGGCGAGACCGCGGTCTTTCTCGGCGACGTGATGCCGACCGCCGCCCACCTGCCGCTGCCGTGGATCATGGGGTACGACCTCGAACCGCTCCGCACCCTTGAGAGCAAGCGCGGACTGGTCGCTGAAGCCGCTGATGGGAACTGGCGCTTTGTCTTCGAGCACGACCCTGTGGTGGCCTTCGGCCGGGTGGTCCGGGAAGGAAGGGACGTGGCGCTGGCCGATGTGGTGACGGCGCCACTGGGGAAGGTGCCGTCCGCGTCGGGGGTGTGAGGCCCCCACCCCCTGTGGGCACGAATCATTCCTCACAGGCTCCGTCGCCTAAGGGCTGGCAGGCCTTCGGCTTGGCCATTCATGTGTCGATGAGGGACCTGGCCCTTCACTTAGATGAGTCGGCCGAGAGCGACGAGTTGTGCGCCGGGACCTCGGGTTACTCGTCTCTTAGTGCATCCAAGGAGTCCCCATGCCTAGGCCGCGTTCGCGCCGAACCCTGACGTCGAAGACAACCGTTTTCTTTGCCGCCGTGGTCCTGGCGTGCTCAGGGGACGATCCCACTGAACCAGTCGATCCGCTCGATGTGCGGGTGTCTCCCAGTCATGTCTTCGCCGGTGGAGAGGTCTTCCTGGTCGGTGACTGGTATCGAGCTTCCGGCAAGGCGTATTCGCTGAGCTTGGATACGGTCAGCCTGGCCGTGCGCCGGGTGAACGACTCCACGGTCGGCATCACGGTTCCGCCCGGTAAAAACGGCGTGGCGACGCTGGTTGAGCGGATCGGCGGCACGGATATCCAGCGGGCATCCCTGGAGGTGTACGGCCTCGCTCGCATCGCGACTATCCCGATGCCGGTCCAGGCGCAATTCACCCCATCCCAAAACCCTGCGGTTCCCTATGCGGTCACTGGGGACTCGGGTGGAGTGTCGGTCATTAGCCTTCGAACCGACCTGGTAAAACGCTACCCTGGAATCGGGCGTCTGGGCTACGAATTGGGAAGCTGTCACCGTATCGCCGGTCCCAGCTACGCGGATGGGGCGTTTCTGATCTGGGATTCGACTCCGTATCCGTCAATGAAAGCAACTCGATGGCAGTTAATCCCCGACACCCTCCGGGGCCAAGCCTTGTTCCCCCCTGGCGCAACCTGCGGGATGGCAGAGGTCAGCCCGCAGGTCTTCATGCATACGGGAAGCCAGGGTGGTGCGGCGTTCGTCTCCCTCGATTCCATCGACGATGCCGGGAACCGGACCAATTTCTACAGTGATGTCGTCATCAGCAACAAGGGGTTCTTCTGGTCCGGGAGCAGAATGGTGTTGCGGGGAACGAACAACGAGGGCGTGAGCGTCATTGATCTGCAGGCCCGAGCGCGTGCCTTTGTGGTTCCATGGATGAGGACGGTGCACTCGGCCGCCTTTTCCATCGATGGGACAGCGATCTACTTGTGTGGGTACGGTCCTCTCCCCTCCCTTCTGATCTCGGTTAGCGCCGCCACCGGAGATTCGCTTGCCGCGAAGCCAGGTTCGTGTCTGGCCTTGGCCATCGATCCGCAACTCGGGGTGCTCTACACCCTGGCAGGCGGAACCGATGGGACGTCCGTTCTGGTGCTGAATCCGGTGACGCTGGGGGAAGTCGGGAGAATCAATCTCACCTCCATGGAATGCGTTAACTGCGAGGAAAGCGTGATCAGCGTGGATCGGGCGAACGGGGAACTCGTAGTTCTCCATTACCTGCTCTCCCAGTCAGGGATCGGCCTCGCCCATGTACGGATTCCGCCCGAGTTCCCATAGCCGCCCTGAGCGGAGCTTCCTGGCAAGCCGTCAATCCCGCGACCTTCTACCCTTTCCCGCCGTTCCCCGTCGGGTAGCCAACCGCCGGGTTCTCCGGTATCTTCACCTACCCCCGTTCACGCAATAACAGGTCACTCAGTTCGGAGCACCCATGCGACTCGCCCAGCGTCGCGGCCTCGCGTTTGCCGCTTCCCTCCTGTTGCTTAGTGCAACGTCTGCCATTGCCCAGGTCCGGTCTCCCGAGGCCGCCAACTTGGCGCCCGTGTTCAGCCGGATGGGCCACGACACCGCAACCCTTCCGCTAAAACCCGCCCGCTGGGCCCGGTTTACCGCGACCAAGTCGACCTGGATGTCGGTGGACGTGAGTCCCGACGGCCAGATGCTGGTGTTTGACATGCTGGGAGACTTGTACACGATGCCCATCACCGGCGGCCGGGCCACCCGGCTCACCCAGGGCATTGCCCATGACATGCAGCCGCGCTTCAGTCCCGATGGCAAGCGGGTGGTTTTCGTCTCGGACCGGAGCGGCGACGAGAACGTCTGGATCATGAGCGTGGACGGCCGGGACACCGTCTCGGTGACCCGGGGGGTGGCCAGCGCCTATCTCTCTCCTGATTGGACCCCTGACGGGGAGTACATCGTCGTGTCCCGCCAGGCCCCCCTCGCGGGACTCGAAAAGATCTGGCTCTACAGTGTGCGGGGCGGCACCGGCCTGGAGATGGTCGCCGGTCCACCCGGTGCCCGCATGATGGGCCCCGCCTTCGGCAAGGACCCGCGCTACGTCTGGTACGCGGTCCGCTTCGGCGCCTGGCAGTACAACGCCGTCTTCCCCCAGTTCCAGCTCGAGGTGTACGACCGCGACAACGGCACCCGGACGACCATGAGTTCTCGTTACGGATCGGCCTTCCGCCCCGCTCTCTCGCCGGATGGTAAGTGGCTGGCCTACGGCACCCGGCACGACGCCGAGACCGGGCTCCGCATCCGGGACCTGGCGACCGGCGAGGAGCGCTGGCTGGCCCACCCGATCCAGCGGGACGACCAGGAGTCCATCGCCAACATGGACGTGCTGCCCGGCTATTCCTTTACCCCCGACTCGCGCGCCGTGGTGATCTCCTACGGCGGGGAGCTCTGGCGGGTGCCGGTGGCGGGTGCAGCGGCCGAGAAGATCGCCTTCTCGGTCGAGGCCGAAGTCGCGGTGGGGCCGGAGCTCAAGTTCGAGTATCCCATCGACGATTCACCCACCTTCACGGTCAAGCAGATCCGCGACGGAGTGCCCTCGCCGGACGGGCGGCGCGTGGTCTTCAGCGCGCTGGACCGGCTTTACGTGGTCGACCTCGCGGGCGGCGCACCACGCCGGCTCACCAACCAGGAGGTGGGCGAATACAACCCGGCCTGGTCTCCCGACGGCAGTGCGGTCGCCTACGTGACCTGGGACGAGCGCGAGGGCCACGTCATGCGGGTCCGGGCGACGGGCACCGCGCCGTCGGTGCCCCGGCGCCTGACTCGCGCCTCCGCGTACTATCAGCAGCTGGCCTGGTCGCCCACCGGCGGCCGGATCGTGGCCATGCGGGCGTCGCACCGGGACCTCCATGAATCCGTTGATCCGTTCATGGGGAACGGGCTCGGCGCCGAGTTTGTCTGGCTTCCCGCCGAGGGCGGCGATGCCACCGTGATCGGCCCCACGGAGGGACGCCAGCGGCCCCACTTCACCACCGATTCCACCCGCATCTACACCTACGGCTTCGTGCCGCCGCCGACCGAGGGCGGGCCCGGTACGGTGGCCCTCGTCTCCACCCGGTGGGACAACACCGATCTCAAGACCCACCTCCGGGTCACCTGGGAGATCCCCATCTTCTCGGGCGCCTGGGTGCCGGACCGCCACTCCGACATCATGCTCCCGCGGGACTACAGCCGGGAGCAGGAAGTGATTCCCCAGGCCTCAGCGGACCTGGTCATGATGGCGCCCCGGGGCGACCTGGCGCTGGCCCAGGTCAACAACGACATGTACGTGATCACGGTGCCCCGCACTGGCGGCGCGGTTCCCTCGGTGCGGGTCAGCAAGCCCGACAGCGCCGCCATGCCGGTGCGGAAGCTCTCGGATATCGGGGGTGAGTTCCCGGCCTGGGGCGCCGACGGGCGGACCGTGCACTGGGCCATCGGCAATGCCTTCATTACCTATCGCCTGGACCGGGCCGAAGCGGTGGACGACAGCCTCTACCAGGCCCACGCCGACTCGGCCGCCCGGATGCAGGCGGCCTATCGCCCCGAGGAAAAGCGGATCGCGATCAGTGCCGCCCGGGACATTCCGCAGGGCGTCGTGGTGCTGCGCGGCGCCCGGGTGATCAGCATGCGCAATCGCGAGGTGATCGAGAACGCGGACGTCGTCATTACCAACAACCGCATCACCTCGGTCGGCCCCCAGGCCGCGGTCCCGGCGGGGGCCCGCGTCATTGACGTGAACGGCAAAACCATCGTGCCCGGCTTCGTGGATACCCACGCCCACATGTGGAACCTTTGGGGGCTGCACTGGAGCCGGCCCTGGATCTACCTGGCCAACCTGGCTTACGGCGTCACCACGACCCGGGATCCCCAGACCGCGACGACCGACGTGCTGACCTACGCGGACCGGGTGGACGCCGGCCAGATGCCGGGGCCCCGCGTCTATTCCACCGGCCCCGGCGTGTTCTTCACCGAAGGTGTGCGCAACCTGGACCACGCCCGGGAGATTCTTCGCCGCTACAGCGACTATTACGACACCAAGACGTTCAAGATGTACATGTCGGGCAACCGCCGGCAGCGGCAGTGGCTGGTCATGGCGGCGCGGGACCTCAAGCTGATGCCCACGACCGAAGGTGGACTGGACTATCGCCTCAACATGACCCACGCCATGGATGGGTATCCCGGCATCGAGCACGCCATGCCGATCATCCCGGCCTACGACGACGTGGTAGAACTGTTCAAGACCTCGCAGACCACCAACAGCCCGACGCTGCTGGTCTCCTACGGCGCGCCCTGGGCGGAGAACTACTTCTACACCACCGAGAACGTGGTGGGAGACAAGAAGCTGGCGTGGTTTACGCCGGAGGCCGAGCTGGATGCCAAGATCCGGCGCCGCAACCCGGGTCCCGGCCCCGGCGGCTGGTTTCGCGAGGATGAGTATGCTTTCAAGAAGCACTCGGCCTGGCTGGCCCGGCTGGTGGAAGCCGGCGGCCGGACCGGGGTCGGCAGCCACGGGCAGTTGCAGGGCCTGGGCTATCACTGGGAGCTCTGGGCCCTGCAGAGCGGGGGAATGAGCAACCACGACGCGCTCCGCGCGGCCACCCTGATGGGCGCCGAGGCGATCGGACTGGGCCGCGACCTCGGGTCCATCGAGGCCGGCAAGCTGGCGGACCTCCTGGTGCTCGACGCCAACCCGCTGGAGAACATCCGGAATTCCAATACCCTGCGCTACGTCATGAAGAACGGCCGGCTCTACGACGCCGGCACCATGGACGAGATCTGGCCCCGCCAGTTGCCGGCGCCGGACGAGTCGTGGCGGCATTCCCGGCCCGCCAATGTTTCGGCCGGCGTGGCGGGAGGTGCCCGATGAACCGGATCGCGACGATCAACCGGAGATACCTGATGACCGTATCCGCGCGGGCCCTGGCGCTGGTTGTGGCGCTGGCGTGGCCGAGCGAATCGCCCGCGTTCGCCCAGGAGGGCGGCGGCAAGCCCAAGCCGCCGCTGCCGCTGGAAGCGGCGCGCAAGGCGGAGTTCACCGCCACCCACGGCACCTGGATGTCGCTGGACGTGAGCCCCGACGGCCAGACGATCGTCTTCGATCTGCTGGGCGACCTCTACACCCTGCCCATCGCCGGCGGCCGCGCCACCCGGATCACCAGCGGAATGGCGTTCGATGCCCAGCCCCGCTTCAGTCCGGACGGCAGGCGGATCGCCTTCGTCTCCGACCGGAGCGGCGGCGACAACCTCTGGACCATGGCGCTCGACTTCCGGGATACCACCCAGGTGAGCCAGGGCAACGGCAACCTGTACGTCTCGCCCGAGTGGTCGCCGGACGGCCGCTTCCTCATCGTCAGCAAGAGCAGCGGCCCGCTGGGCGGCGCCGCCAAGCTGGAGATGTACCGGGTCGGCCGGCGGAGCCCCATTCCCGTGATCCGGGCTCCCCAGCCCTTCAAGACCCTGGGGGCGGCATTCAGCCCCGATGGCCGCTACATCTGGTACGCGGGCCGCAACGGCGACTGGACCTACAATGCCAATTTCCCCCAGCTCCAGCTCTTCCGCTACGACACGGAGCGGGGCCAGTCCACGCTGATGAGCAGCCGTTATGGCTCCGGCTTCCGGCCGGCCATCTCGCCCGACGGCAAGTGGCTGGTCTACGGCACCCGGCAGGGCGCCGAGACCGGCCTTCGGATCCGCGACCTCGGCACCGGCGACGAGCGCTGGCTGGCCTACCCGGTCCAGCGGGACGACATGGAATCCCGGGCCCCGCTCGACGTGCTGCCCGGCTACAGCTTCACCCCCGACAACAAGTCGGTCGTCGTTTCGTACGGCGGCGAGATCTGGCGGGTCCCGGTGGATGGCGGTGCCGCGGTCAAGATTCCGTTCGAGGCGCCGGTCCAGGTGGATATCGGTCCCGAGGTGAAGTTCGCGTACCGCATTGATACCACCAGCAACGTCACCGCCCGGCAGATCCGGAACCCGGTCGCTTCCCCCGATGGCAGGAAGCTCGCGTTTACCGCCTTTGACCGGCTCTACATCAAGGACATGCCCGAGGGCACGCCGCGCCGGGTCAGCGAGGCCGACCTGAGCGAGCACCACCCGGCCTGGTCGCCGGACGGGCAATGGCTGGCGTACGTCACCTGGGACGACACCTCCGGCGGCCACATCATGAAGGCCAGCGCGACCGGCCGCGGTGCCCCGGTGCGGCTCACCTCGGTGCCGGCCCTGTATTACAACCTGGCCTGGTCTCTCGACGGCCAGCGGATTGTCGCCACCCGGGGCGCCGCCCGGGAAATGAAGGAAGCCGCCGGCGCCTTTTTCGGCCCGCTGGGCGGGGAGTTTGTGTGGGTGCCCGCGGCCGGCGGAACGGTGATGGTCATTGCGCCCACCGGGTCGCGCGACGTGGCCCACTTCGCCAGTGACCAGCCGGATCGGATCTTCGCCTACAGCCCCTCGGAAGGGCTGGTATCGTTCCGCTGGGACGGCACCGACATCAAGCGCCACCTCCGGGTGGTCGGCGCCCCCGCCGGGTCGGCGGGCGCGCTCGATCCCGATGAGCCGGAGTTCCTGCCCCGGCGGGTCGGCGCCCTGATACGGAACCTGGAGCAGCACGCCGAGCTGGAGCAGAACCCCACGCCGCCCGCGGCGGGCCTGGTGCTGATGTCGCCTGCGGGCGGGCGCGCGCTGGCCCAGGTGGGCAGTCACCTGTACGCGCTGGAGGTCGCCGAGGTGGGCGGCCCGGTACCGGTGGTCTCGGTGGCGAATCCGAACGGCGCCACGGTCCCGGTCCGGAAGCTGACCGATGTCGGCGGCGAATTCCCGTCCTGGAGCGCCGACGGCCAGCGGATTCGCTGGTCCATCGGCAACGCGTTGCTGACCTACGACCTCTCGCGCGCCGAAGCCATTGATGACAGCGTGCTGGAAGCGGGGCGCGAACGGGTGGGCCGGGCCCTCCGGGTGCGGGCGGTGCTGGACAGCCTCAAGGCGGCGCGCGCGCTGGTGGACAGCATCAAGAAGGCGGGCCAGCTGGTGCCGGACTCGCTCAAGAGCAAGCTGAACGGCCTGATCGCCGACTCGGTGCGGTCCCACGCCGACATCCTGACCCACCAGGCCGATTCCATCCGGGCCCGCGCGCTCGCGATCATCGCCCGGGCCGATTCCCTGCGTCTCACCGGGCCCGACTCGGCCCGGGTGGATACCACGAGGCTCTACAACCCGAGGGAGACCCGGATCTACGTCCCCCTCGCCCGCGACGTCCCCCGCGGCGTGGTGGTGCTGCGAGGCGGACGCGTGGTCTCGATGAAGGGGATGCAGATCATCGAGAACGCCGACGTGGTGATCCGGGACAACCGGATCGTGGCGGTGGGCGTCCGGGACTCGGTGCCGATTCCCGAGGGGGCCGAGATCGTGGACGTCGCCGGAAAGACCTTGCTCCCCGGCTTCGTGGATACCCACTATCACGCCCAATGGCTGATCCCCGAGATCCATCCCCGCCAGGCGTGGCAGTATCTCACCAACCTGGCCTACGGCGTCACCACGACGCGCGATCCGCAGACCTCGTCCACCGATATCCTGAGCTACCAGGACCGGGTGGAGACCGGCGGGATGCTGGGCCCCCGCATCTTTTCCACCGGCCCCGGGGTGTTCGTGGGTGAGAACATCGCCAGCGCCGAGCAGGCGGAGAGCGTGCTGCGGCGGTACTCCGAGTACTACGACACCAAGACGCTCAAGATGTACATGACCGGCAACCGGCAGCAGCGGCAGTGGATCATCCAGGCCGCCAAGAAGCTGCAACTGATGCCGACCACCGAGGGCGGGCTCGATTTCAAGCTGGACCTGACCCACGCGCTGGACGGGTATCCGGGGATCGAGCATGCCTTGCCGGTGGCGCCGATGTACGAGGACGTGGTGAAGCTCTTCCGCGCGTCGCAGACTACGAACACGCCCACCCTGCTGGTCTCCTACGGCGGCCCGTTCGGGGAGAATTACTTCTACGCGAAGGAAGAGGTGCACGACAACCCCAAGCTGCGCCGCTTCGCGCCGGAGGCCAACATCGATGCCCGGAGCCGCCGCCGGGGGCCCGGCGCCGGGGGCAGCCCCGGCCAGGCCGGCTGGTTCCTGGACGAGGAGTACGTGTTCGGGAGGCACGCCGACTTTGCCCGCCGGATGATGGCGGACAGCGCCCGGGTGGCGGTGGGCAGCCACGGCCAGCTGCAGGGGCTGGGCTATCACTGGGAGCTGTGGGCGCTGGCCTCGGGCGGGATGTCGAGCCACGACGCGCTCCGGGCCGCGACCATCTTCGGCGCCGAAGCGATCGGGCTGGGCCAGGATCTCGGTTCCATCGAGCCGGGCAAGCTGGCCGATATCCTGGTCTTCGACCGGGACCCGCTGGCCGATCTTCGGAACTCGGTTGCGATTCGATATGTCATGAAGAACGGCCGGCTCTACGACGCGGAATCTCTGGACGAGGTGTGGCCTCGCAAGCGCGCGCTGGGGTCGCAGCCGTGGCAGGCATTCGGGCCGGGTGGCGTGAGCGCGGGGGTTCAGTAGCCGCCGCGCCGCATTTCTCTCCGAGAGCGACTAACCGACTGGATGCCGGATGGATGGGGGCCCCGGTCAGGCGGTCCTGGCAAGTGCAACCGGTTCGCTGACGATTGGTATGTCGTTATACACCAATATATTATGTCGTCACATTTGAACTGATTCGATGCCCCGATCCCCATCTGCCTCCGGGATCGCCGAAGCGATCGGGCTGGGGCAGGAGTCCCGGCAAGTCAGCCGGGGGTCTGCACTTGGCCTTGAGTCCCGGCCGGGTTATCTTCGCAGCAGTCAATGAAGCGGGGCCCTATCGCCCCCACCCCAACGCCGCGGGCCGATCCTGGCCGATACGCGTGTAACCGGGTCCGAAAACGCCACCCAATGGGCGCTACGCGCTACGGTGTGGCCTGTGTCGGACATCCGGTCGGGTAGGTTTCCCGGATGTCCGTTTTCTTTTGCCCCTGAAGCGGAGGCCATAACTGTCCACCAACGAGCGTGAAAAGCGGGTTCGGGTCAATCGCCAGATCCGAATCAGCCCGGTCCGCGTGATCACCAACACTGGCGAGCAGTTGGGCGTGCTGCCGATTGACCAGGCCCTGGCGGCGGCCGAGGAACGTGGATTGGACCTGGTGGAAGTCGCCCCCCTGGCGCGGCCCCCCGTGGTCAAGATCATGGACTACGGAAAGTTCAAGTTCGAAGAGGCCAAGGCGGCCCGGGCCGCCAAGAAAAAGCAGCACATCATCCTGCTCAAGGAAGTGAAGTACCGGCCCGGCATCGACGATCATGACTTCGAGTTCAAGACCCGCCATGCGCGCGAGTTCCTGGGCGAAGGTAACAAGGTCAAGGTCACCATGATGTACCGGGGCCGGCAGATGGCCCACATCGAGCTGGGCAAGGCGGTGCTGGACCGGGTGGCGGCCGACCTGGCCGACATCGGCAAGATCGAAATGGAAGCCAAGCTGGAAGGCCGGAACATGACAATGGTCCTGGCCCCCAAATAGCCGGACGGACCACCGGGCAGCACGACCCCAAGGGAGAGAAGCAGAAATGCCGAAAATGAAGACCAAGCGGGCGGCCATGAAGCGCTTCAAGAAAACCGGCACCGGGAAGCTCAAGCGCTGGCACGCCAACCATTCCCACATCCTGACCAAGAAGAGCCGCAAGCGGAAGAACAAGCTGCAAAAGTCCGATCTGGTCAGCTCCGCGGATTTCCCCCGCGTCAACCGACTCCTGCAGGCGTGAGGGATACCTAAATGCCACGCGTAAAGAACGGACCCGCGCACCACGCGCGCAAAGCCAAGATCATGAAGGCCGCCAAGGGGGCCCGCGGCGGACGCAGCAAGCTGTACAAGGCCGCCAAGGAGACGGTCGAGCGCGGCATGCGCTACGCCTACCGGGACCGGCGCAAGAAGAAGGGCGAGTTCCGGATGCTCTGGATCACCCGGATCAACGCCGCCGCCCGGATCCACGGCCTCTCCTACAGCCGGATGATGAGCGGTCTCCGCAAGGCCGGGCTGGACATCAACCGGAAGATGCTGGCCGACCTCGCGGTGCGCGATGCCGGCGCCTTTGCCAAGTTTGCCGAGGTGGCCAAGGGCCAGCAGAACTAGCTCGGCGCCTGCACCGGGCCCCGAGGGGCGAAAAGAAAGGGGTCGCCCGCCGGCGGATGCGCGGTCGATCCCTTTTGGCTTGTAAAGCGCCTCACCGGCCGGGTTTTGACGAATGAGTTCCCTGGCAAAACCAGAGCCGCCAAAGCCTGGACGCACGGAACACTGCACAAAATGGCTCAGTTACTTTGTTCGTTTCGTGTTTTGTCGTTGGCTGTTGTGTAAGCGCAGGATTTCCAGCGGCAACCTGGGGCACCACGACAATGTCACATGATGAGATCCTTGCCCGTCTTGAAACGCGGCTCGGGGCGCTTGCCGCCCTGGGGCACGAGGCCCTCGAAGCCGAGCACGTCGCCATCCTGGGCCGGAAGCAGGGCGAACTCAACAACCTGCTGAAGAGCCTGGCCACGCTGCCCGCCGAGGAACGCCGCAGTGTGGGGGCCGCGGCCAATCAGCTGCGGCAACGGTTCGAGGCGGCCTTCGAGGCCCGCCGCGCCGACCTCAAGCATCAGTCGGAGACGGGCCGCCAGTCCGGGCTCGATCTGAGCATGCCCGGGCGGGAGCGGTTCGTGGGCGCGGAACACCCGGTGACCCGGGTGGTGGACGAGATCGCCGAGATTTTCCGGGAACTGGGCTTCGTCAGGGTGGTGGGCCCGGAGGCGGAGACGGAGTGGTACAACTTCATCGCCCTCAACTTCCCGCCCGATCACCCGGCGATGGACCTCCATGACACGCTCTACCTGGACACCGGTGACCGGCGCGCCCCGGGGCGGGACCGGCGGAAGAACCGGTCGTCCGGGGTAGGACCGCACGAAAAGCGGGAAACCGACCGCCGCGAGCTGCAGGGCGGCAGGGTCCTGCTCCGCACCCATACCTCGCCGGTGCAGATTCGCACCATGCTGGCGCACCGGCCGCCCATCCGGGTGATCATGCCCGGAATGGTGTACCGCAAGGACACCTTCGACGCCTCCCACGCCCCCGCCTTCAGCCAGATCGAAGGCCTGGCGGTGGACGACAACATCACCTTCGTGGACCTCAAGGCCACGCTGACCCACTTCGCCCGCCGTTTCTTCTCGGCGGCGACCCGGGTCCGTTTTCGCCCCTCGTTCTTTCCCTTCACGGAACCGTCGGCCGAGATGGATGTCAGTTGCGGGCTCTGCGACGGCGCCGGTTGCCCCGCCTGCAAGGGCTCCGGCTGGATGGAAATCCTGGGCTGCGGCATGGTCCACCCCAACGTGCTGGAGACCTGCGGCATCGACCCCGAGGTGTACTCCGGCTGGGCCTTCGGCATGGGCCCCCACCGGATCGCGATGCAGCGTTACGGCATCCGGGATATTCGATTGCTGTATGAGGGCGATATGAGGTTCCTGAGCCAGTTTCGGTAAGCTGTGCAAGGCTAGTGGCGTAGTAGAGGTGAGAGCAACAACTGCGTCAACGCAGAGGGCACTGAGAGCAGCGGAGTTCGCGGAGAGATCGTCTATCCTCCGGATTCCAATGATCATGCTTTTGTACAAAGCATCTGAGTCGAGATCTCAACCCGCATGTTGATCTCTGCGCATTCTGCGGCTCTCCCTGTCCTCTGCGTTAATGCTTTTGTTGAGGTTAAAATCTGTACGCAGGTTTGCCTAATAACACGGAGCTAGATGAACATCTCCCGCATGTGGCTCGAAGCGTTCCTCCGCCGCCCGCTTGATTCGAAAGAGCTGGCGGCCAGGCTGGCCATGCTCGGCGCCCCGGTGGACGCCATCGAGCCGCTCAACCCCGGCCTCGAGGATATCGTCGTCGGCCTGGTCGAGGCCGCCGAGCCGCACCCCAACGCCGACCGGCTCAGGCTGTGCACCGTGAACGACGGCGCGGCCACGCACCAGGTGGTGTGCGGCGCGTCCAACGTGCTGGCCGGGAAGAAGTATCCTTTCGCACCACTCGGCGCGACGCTGCCCGGCGGCCTCAAGATTGAAAAGCGCAAACTCCGCGGCGTGGCCTCCGAGGGCATGCTCTGCTCGGCCCGGGAACTGGGCCTGGGCCAGGACCACGACGGAATCCTGGAGCTGGATACGCCCGCGCCGCCCGGCACCCGCCTGCTCGATGCCCTGCCGCTGGGTGACGAGCGCCTGGTGGTGGACGTCACTCCCAACCGGCCCGACCTGCTGGGTCACAAGGGAGTCGCCCGCGAACTGGCGCATTCCTATGGGAGCCCGTTTCGCCTTCCCGAAATACCGGGCGGGTCCGGCGATCCGGTGCCCTCGCCCCGTAAGGCCGAGGGCGACCAGGCGACGGTGGGCGGCGTCCGCATCCAGATCGAGGACCAGGAAGGCTGCCGCCGTTTTCTCGGAGCCGTTATCCGCGGCGTATCCGTGGGCCCCTCGCCGGCCTGGCTGGCCCGGCGCATCACCGCGGTCGGGATGCGGCCCATCAACAACGTGGTGGACGCGACCAACTACGTGATGTTCGAGTTGAACCAGCCGGTGCATGCCTATGACATCGCCACGGTACGAGGCCCCGAGATCATCGTGCGGCGGGCCCGGATGGCGGAAACCCTGGTGACCCTGGATGACGTGAGCCGAACCCTGGCCGGGGACATGACGATCATTGCCGACGCCGGCGGGCCGGTCGGCGTGGCCGGCGTGATGGGCGCGGCTCACGTCGAAGTAAGCCCGTCCACCACCGGCGTCTTCCTGGAATGTGCCTGGTTCGAACCACGTGGTATTCGCCGGGCCCGCCGGGCGCTTAACCTGAGCAGCGAGGCGAGTTACCGGTTCGAACGGGGCGTGGATCTCTGGAACGGTCCCGAAGTCATGCGCCGCTGCATCGAGATCATCCTGGCGACGGCGGGCGGCAGCCTGGCCGAGCCGCCGGTGGACCTGTTCCCCCAGGCGGTCCATCCGCCCCGGATCTTTCTCCGGCCTGCGCGGGTGACCCGCCTGCTCGGCGTTGAACTGCCCTGGGTCGAAATGGAAAAGGCGCTCGTGGCCATTGGCGCCACCGTGCTTTCCAAGCCGGACGATGCCCGGATCGCGGTGGACGTGCCCGGCTGGCGGCCTGACCTGCTCAAGGAGATTGACCTGGTGGAGGAGGTCGCCCGGGTGTACGGGTACGACCGGTTTCCCTCCGAGTTGCGGCCCTACCGGGTGGGCGAGATCGAGGAATCCACATTGGAGCAGGCCGACACCCGGCTGCGCCGGGGCCTGGCCGCCCGGGGACTCTACGAAGTGATCACGCTTCCCATGGGGCCGGGGGCGGACGGCGATCACGTGCGGCTCGTCAACCCGCTGGCCTCCAACGAGTCCTTCATGCGGGCCGGGCTCCTGCCCGGCCTGGCCCGCCAGGTGGAACTCAACTGGCGGGAACAGGTCCGGTCGGTGCGGCTGTTCGAGGTCGGGACGGTCTTCCAGCCCGATGGGGTAGGGCAGGTTCCGGTCGAAACCCGGCGGGTGGCCGGGGTCCTGACCGGGCATCGGGAGCCGGAGCACTGGAGCGCGCCCGGGCCCGACCTGGATGCGTGGGACCTCAAAGGGATGTTCGCCGCCGCGCTGTCACTGGCGGTTCCGGCCGCTACCGTGCAAGTTGAAGGCAACGCTTGGGTTGGGGTAACCCCGAGCGGCCAGGTGGTGGGGCGCGCGGAACGCCTGGCCGCCGATGCGCCGCCGTGGGCCGCGCCCCTCTTCGGGTTTGAAATCGACATCGATCCGGCGCCCCCGGCGGCACCTTCGGTCCGCCCCCCGGCGGCGACCCCGGCGTCGGAACGCGACCTGGCCCTGGTGGTGCCGGGGGACGTGACCGCCGCCCAGGTCCTGGATGGCGTGCGCCAGGCCGGCGGTGCGCTGCTGGAGTCCAGCCGGGTCACCGACGAATACCGGGGCGATAAACTCCCGGCGGGAATGCGCAGCATCGGGTTCCGCCTGGTGTTCCGGGCCTCCGACCGGACGCTGGCGAAGCCGGACGTGGACCAGGCCGTGACCCGGATTCTCAAGCACCTGGAGAAAGACCTCCGTGTACACATACGAGCGACCTGATTTCCGCGCGCTGGACGAGCTGGAGCAGCTGCTGCGGCACGTGGGAGAGGAACTGGCGGCCTGGCGGCGGCGGTCCCTCAAGGCGGAAGCCGAGCTGCAGGAGTACCGGTCCAAGGGGAGCGGCCCCGCGGGGCCCGAGCTGCTGCAGGCCCGGCAGCGGGTGATCGAGGTCGAAATGGAGAACCAGCAGCTGCGACTCCGCATCGAGGCGGCCCGGGAGCGGGTCGCCACCATCGAGAGCCGGCTGACTTTCCTGTCTCAGGAGCGGGAGGACGGCGCCGCGTGAATCCCAACAAGCACGCGGTGAAGGTGACGATCGGCGGCGAAGAGTACACCGTCAAGTCGGAGCTGCCGCCCGAGTATACCAAGGAGGTCGCGGCCTACGTGGACGCCGCCCTCAAGCGGGTCAAGGACATGGTCCCCATGGTGGAGAGCCACAAGGCCGCCATCCTGGCGGCGCTGGCCATCACCGACGAACTGTTCCAGGCCCGGCGGGGCGATCGCGAGATGGCCGCGCGGCTCAACACCGTCGCGGACGACCTTGCGCGCCTGCTGCCGCCCGCCAAGCGGGGCAGCCGCGCCTCCGGGACTTTCTCCATGAACGAATAGGGCAACACCATCCCGTCTCCCGACACCCCGGCGGTGCCGTCCGCCTGTTGGAGATAAATCATGCTGCAACAAAACCTCCTCTTTCTTCTCGGCGGGTTGGCCGCGGGATTGTTGCTGGCCACCCTCGCCTCCCTGGCATATCACCGGGTCAAAGGCAGCACCGCCGCCGCGATGCTCAGCGCCGCCCGCGCCGACGCCGCCCGGATCCAGGTCGATGCCCGCCACGCGGCGGAGCGGACGGTGGCCGACTCGGCCCGCGAAATCGAAACCGTGCGGGCCGGCGCCCTGGTCGAGGGCAAGATGGCCACCCTCAAGCTCCGCGAAGAAGTCGAGCGGGAGGCCGCCAAGCGGAGGGAGGAACTCGACCGGCTCGATAAGCGGGCGCTGGAACGGGAACAGTCCCTGGACCGCCGGGGCCAGGAACTCAAGGAGCAGGAAAACCGGAACGCCGCCCGCGACGGCGATCTCCGCAAGCGAAGCCAGGAACAGGATGCGCGGCACCAGGTCCTGGAGGCTCGGCAGCAGGAACTGGAGAAGCTGGAGGGCGAGGAGCGCCGGCGGCTGGAGCGGGTGGCGGGTCTCTCGGTCGAAGATGCCCGGAGAGAGTTGATGCAGAAGGTCGAGGACCAGGCCCGCGGGGAGGCCGCGGCGCTGGCCCGGGACATCAAGGAACAGGCCCGCCGGTCGGCGGACAAGGACGCCAAGCGCATCCTGTCCATGGCCATCCAGCGGATTGCCGCCGAGCATACCGCGGAGAGCACCGTGGCCGCGGTCACCCTGCCCAATGACGAGATGAAGGGCCGCATCATCGGCCGGGAAGGCCGGAACATCCGCGCCTTCGAAACCGCGACCGGCGTGGACGTCATCATCGACGACACACCCGATACCGTGGTCATCTCCTGTTTCGATCCGATTCGCCGGGAAGTGGCCCGCCGGGCGCTGGAGGCGCTGATCGCCGATGGCCGGATCCATCCCGGCCGGATCGAGGAGGTGGTGCTCAAGCTGCAGGCCGAGATCGACGCCCAGCTGGTCGAACTGGGGGAACAGGCCGCCTACGATGCCGGGGTCAACGGTCTCCATGCGGAGCTGATCAAGCTGATCGGCCGGATGCGCTACCGCACCTCGTACGGCCAGAACCTGATGGAGCATTCCAAGGAGGTCGCCTGGCTGGCCGGCATCATGGCGGCGGAACTGAAAGTGGATGTCACCCTCGCCCGGCGGGGCGCGTTGCTCCACGACATCGGCAAGGTGCTGACCCACGACCACGAGGGAACCCATGTCGAGCTGGGCGTGGAGGTGGCCCGCAAGTATGGCGAGAGCGCCCCGGTGATCAACTGCATCCAGGCCCACCACGACGACGTGCCGCACGAGAGCACCGAGTCGGTGCTGGTGCAGGCGGCCGATGCCATCAGCGGCTCCCGCCCCGGCGCCCGGCGCGAAGCCTTCGAGAGCTACGTAAAGCGGCTCACCCGCCTGGAAGAGATCGCCAACGGCTTCGAGGGCGTCGAGAAGACCAGCGTCATCCAGGCGGGCCGCGAGATCCGGGTCGTGGTCCGGCCCGAGAAGGTGGACGATCTCGCCGCGCTGAGCCTGTCCGAAACCATTGCCCGCCGCATCGAAGGCGAGCTGCAGTATCCCGGCCAGATCAAGGTGGTGGTGATCCGGGAAACCCGCGCCACAGACTACGCCCGGTGAGCGCCCGGGTCATTGACGGCGTCGCCCTCGGCAAGGCGATCCGCGCCGAGGTCGCCGCCGAGGTGGCCGGGCTCCGCCGGCAGGGGATCATCCCCGGCCTGGCGGTGGTGCTGGTCGGCGAGAACCCGGCGAGCCAGGTCTATGTGCGCAGCAAGGGCAAGGCCTGCGAAGAGGCCGGCATGCACTCGGTCACCCTCCGGCTGCCGGCGGAGACCAGCGAGGCCGAGCTGCTGGCCACCGTGGACCGGCTCAACGCCGATCCGGCCATCCACGGCATGCTGGTGCAGCTGCCGCTGCCCAGGCATATCAACAGCGACAAGGTGATTCACCGGATCAGCCCGGCGAAGGATGTGGACGGATTTCACCCGGTCAACGTCGGTAAACTGGTGCTCGGGGATCCGACCGGGTTCCGGCCGGCCACGCCGTACGGCGTGCAGCAGATGCTGATCCGCTCCGGCGTGGAAACAAAAGGCGCCCACGTCGTGGTGGTGGGCCGCTCGGCCATCGTGGGCAAGCCGATGGCCAGCCTGCTGATCCAGGACGGGCCGGGCGGCAACGCCACCGTCACCGTCTGCCATTCCCGCTCCCGGGACCTCCCGTCCATCACCCGGGGCGCCGACATTCTGGTGGTCGCCATCGGCAAGCCGGAGTTCGTCACCGGCGGCATGGTCAAGCCGGGCGCGGTGGTGATCGACGTCGGCATCAACCGGGTGGACGATGCCGCCCAGCCCAGAGGCTACCGGCTCTGCGGCGACGTGAACTACGCCGAAGCGGCCGAGGTCGCCTCCGCCATTACCCCGGTACCGGGCGGCGTCGGCCCGATGACGATCGCGATGCTGCTCCGGAACACCCTGCAGGGAGTACAGCAGGCGATTCGCGATTAGCGTGGTCAGCCCATGACTGATCGCCAATCTGCCTGACTGGTTGCCCGCCTATGTCGCATTCGCTGCCCCTCTTCGATGCCCCCCTCGATGGCGCCGTGTCGGTGACCGCGGTCGCCCGGGCCGCCCGCCGGTCCATCGAGGGAAACCTGGGGCCGCTCTGGATCCGGGGCGAGGTCTGCGGGCTGAAGGCCTATTCCTCGGGCCACTGGTATTTCTCGATTCGGGACGCGGAATCCCAGATTCGCTGTGTGATGTGGCGGACCTATGCCCAGCAGGTACGGCCCCGGCCGGAGGAAGGCACCGAGGCGTTTATCTTTGCCAGCCCGACCGTGTGGGAGGAGAAGGGCGAGTTCCGGCTCAACGTGACCCGGATGATCCCCACGGCGGGAATCGGCGGCCATTCGAAAGAGTACGAGCGGGTCAAGGCGCTGCTGGAAGCCGATGGACTGTTTGATCCGGCGCGGAAGCGCCCGCTTCCCGACATGGCCACCTGTATCGCGGTGGTCACCAGCACCGACGGGGCGGCGCTCCGGGACATCGTGACCGTCACCCGGAAACGGTGGCCCGCGGTGCGGCTCATCGTGGTGCCGGCCCGGGTCCAGGGCGAGACCGCGGAGGCCGAGCTGGTCCAGGCGCTCGGCCGGGTAAACCGGATCCGGCCCGCGGAACTGTGCATCATCGGCCGGGGCGGGGGCGCCAAGGAGGACCTGCTGGTCTTCAACCGCGAGTCGGTGTGCCGGGCGCTGGCGGAAGTGCGCATCCCCACCATCTCGGCGGTGGGGCACGAGACCGATGTGACCCTCAGTGACTTCGTGGCCGACGTGCGGGCCGCCACCCCCTCGGCCGCCGCCGAGATGGCGGTGCGGGACCGCAACGAGATCGACGCCCGGGTGCAGACCATCGCGTCCCGGCTGGCGAACGGGCTCACCCGCCATACCCGGGTGACCGCGGAACGGCTGCACCGCACCGACGACCGGATGCTGGCCGCGGTGACCCGCCACCGGGAGCACCACCACCGCCGCCTGGACCAACTCGGCTCCCAGCTCGATGCGCTGAGCCCGTTGCGGGTGCTGGAGCGGGGGTACAGCGTGGCGCGGAACGGCGAAGGGCGGGTGCTGCGCCGTTCGGCCGATTTTTCGCCGGGACTTTCTTTTACCCTGCGGGTCCAGGACGGCGACGTCCCGGCCCGCGTGAACGACCTATGACCGATCCATCCGCGACACCGGTGTCCCTGCAGGACGAACTCCGCCGGCTGGAGGAAATCGTCCGCCGCCTGGAGACGAATGATCTCGACCTCGATGCCGCGCTGGCCCTCTTCGAGGAAGGCATCACCCGGCTCCGCGGCGCCCGGGAGCGGCTCCAGGACGCCGAGGTGCGAATCCAGCGGGTGCTGGAGCGGGCGGACGGCACCCTGGAACTGCGCAATATGAAGGAGTAAGGCCGGCCGATGGATGATCTCGAAGCCGCGGCCCTGCCAATGCGAGTGCTGGCCCCCCTGCTGCCGCTCGTGGCGGCCGTACTGGCGGGAACCCGCCGGCACCTGGTACGCCGCTTTCAGAGGGAAGGCGCGTTCGAGGAAGCGCGGTCCCTGGCCCTGCCGCCGATGACGCCGGTGCACCGCTGGTGGCTGCGGCGGCTGGCCGGCGCCGGGGTCATCCGGCCCGGCCCCCGGGAGACGTGGTGGCTCGACCGCGAGGCCTGGGGGCGGTACCGGTCGGTCCGCCGCCGCCGGGCGCTTGTCGTCGTGCTGGCGCTGATCGTGATGGTCGCCGTGTTATGGTTCTCCGGATTCTTTGCATAACCTTCTCAACTCCCACCAGGAAACGAATCATGCGTACAACCACCGCTCTGGCCCTGTTGCTGGCCGCATCCACCGCGGCCCCGCTGTCCGCCCAAGGCGCCCCGCCCTCCGGAGGTGTCGCGACCAGCCGCGCTCTCTGGGAGCAGATCACCGGCTACATCACCACCGCCGCCGAAGAGCTTCCCGAGGCCACCTACGGCTTCAAGCCCACGCCGGAGGTCCGCAGCTTCGGCCAGCTGATCGGCCATATTGCCGGCGCCCAGAACCTCATCTGCGCCGCCGCGCTGGGAGAGCCAGCCCGGTCCGAGGACGAAATCGAGAAAAGCCAGACCACCAAGGCGGGCCTGGTCGCCGCCCTCAAGGCGTCCACCGAGTACTGCGCCCGGGCCTACCGGCAGACCGATGCGCAGGCCGCCGCCGCCGCCCAGCTCTTCGGCATGAACCAGACCCGGATGTACGCCCTGATGCTCAATGCCACCCACAATGGCGAGCACTACGGCAACATTGTGACGTATCTCCGGATGAACAAGATCGTCCCGCCCTCCAGCCGCCAGGGGATGTAGGCCGGCCGGAATGCCCGGAGTTCAACACCCGCGAGCCCCGATCACGGTACCCCGGGGCGGAGACCGCCACGGGGTTGAGGCTCCGGCCGGCGCGCGGGGGCTCCGTTCTCTCCGCACTCCGGTCCTGGTGTGCACACCGGTGTCCGTTTGATGGCCACCGCGGATCCACCCCTGGCGTCACCGGAGTTCCTGCTGGGCGAGGCCCGCACCGCTACCGACGCGATCCTGGCGGAGTGGTCCGGCCGGCTGGCCCGGCGTTTCCCCGGCCTGGATGGGCCTGCCATTGCCTACGCGCTGGCCAGCCCGGGCAAACGGGTGCGCGCGGCGCTGGTGCTGGCATCCTATCGCGCCGTGGGGGGAACCTCGCCCGCCATCGCCGGCGTGGCAGCGGCGGTCGAGACGGTGCACACCTACTCACTGATTCATGATGACCTGCCCTGCATGGACGACGACGACCTGCGGCGGGGACGGCCCACCACGCACCGGGCCTTCGACGTTCCCACCGCGACCCGGGTCGGGTTCCTCCTGGTCCCGGTCGCGGCGCTGGTGCTGAGCCGGGCCTCCGGCGAACTGGGGTTGGACGCCGCGCCCCTGGGCCGGATGGCGGCCACCCTGTTCCAGGCCGGCGGCATCGAAGGGATGGTCGGCGGCCAGTGGATGGACCTCGAGGCGGAGCAGCGGGCGCTGAACCTGGAGGAACTGACCACGGTCCACCGCGGCAAGACCGGGGCGCTGATTCGGGCCGCCTGCATCCTGGGCGCCCAGGCGGGCCTGGCCGGGCCCGGCCAGCTGGCCGCCCTCTCAGGCTTCGGCGAAGACATCGGGCTTGCGTTTCAGATCGCCGATGACGTACTCGACGTGACCGGCACCAGCGACGAACTGGGCAAGACCGCCGGGCGGGACGAAGCGCTGCAGAAGTCCACCTTCGTACGGCTGATGGGCGTGGAAGCGGCCCGCGAGGAGGCCGCCCGGCTGGCCCGCCGGGCGACCGGCCACCTGGCCGGCGCCGGTATCGCGTCTGGTTCGCTCATGGCGCTGGGTGACTATATTGTAACTCGACGCTCATAAGGAACGACAAGGAACCCGCATGAGTCTGCTCGCTGCGATCACATCCCCTGCCGACCTCAAACAACTCTCCCGGGACGACCTGATCGCCCTGGCCGCCGAGATCCGGGAACGGCTGATCGAGTGCTGCTCGGTCACCGGCGGCCACATCGGCGCCAGCCTGGGTGTCGTCGAGCTCTCCATCGCGCTGCTCCGCGAATTCGATTCGCCCCAGGACAAGATCGTCTGGGACGTCGGCCACCAGGCCTACGCCTGGAAGCTGCTTACCGGCCGCAACGAGCGATTCAGCACCCTCCGGCAGACCGGCGGCATCTCCGGGTTCCTCAAGCGGGACGAAAACGAGCACGACCAGTTTGGCGCCGGCCACGCGGGCACCGCGATGTCGGCCGCCCTGGGCATGGCCACCGCCCGGGATCTCAAGGGCGAGAAGCACAAGGTGGTGGCCATCGTCGGCGATGGGGCCCTGACCTCGGGCCTCTCCTACGAGGGAATGAACAACGCCGGGCACTCCGACCGGGATATCATCCTGATCGTCAACGACAACGGGATGAGCATCTCGCCCAACGTCGGGGCCATCTCCAAGATGCTGGGCCGCATCGTCGCCAACCCCGCCACCAACCGGGTCCGCGAGGGCATCAAGAGCGTGACCCAGAAGCTGGGGGACGTCTTCGGGCAGGGCGTGGTCGAATTCGCCCGTAACGTGGAAGAGAGCGCCAAGAACCTGTTCTCGGCCGGGATGCTCTTCGAGGAACTGGGCTATCGCTATTTCGGTCCCTTCGACGGCCACGACCTGCCCAAGCTGCTCGACACGTTCCAGTTCGTGAAGCCGATGACGGGACCCCGGGTCATTCACATCATCACCGAGAAGGGCAAGGGGTTCGCCCATGCGGAATCCAATCGGGAAAAGTGGCACGGGCTCGCCGCCTACGACCCGGTCACCGGCGAGGCCCGCAAGAAAGCCAGCGGCCCGGCGACCTGGACCCAGGTCTTCGGCGAAGGCCTGACCGGCCTCGCCGCCGAGTACCCCGGCCTGCTTGCCATCACGGCCGCCATGCCCTCCGGCACCGGCACCAGCATCTTCCAGAAGACATGGCCGGGCCGCTTCTTCGACGTGGGCATTGCGGAGGGACATGCGGTCACCTTTGCCGCCGGGCTCGCGACCCAGGGGTTCCGGCCGGTGTGCGCCATCTACAGCACCTTTCTGCAGCGGGCCTACGACAACATCATCCACGACGTGGCGGTGCAGAAGCTGCCGGTGGTCTTCGCCATGGACCGCGCCGGCCTGGTGGGCGAGGACGGGCAGACCCACATGGGCCTGTACGACATTGCCTACATGCTGGCCGTGCCCGGCATGACCGTCTCCGCGCCCCGGGATGGCGACGAGTTGATCGGCCTGCTCCGCACCGCCATGGCGCACGACGGCCCCTTCGCCACCCGCTACCCGCGGGACAAGGCGCCCCGGGAGCCTCGACCCGTCGCCGAGATCCCGGCGGTGCCCTACGGCACCTGGGAGACCCTGCGGTCCGGGTCCGACATCGCGATCCTGGCGGTGGGCACCATGGTGGACCCCAGCCTGGGCGCGGCGGCGCACCTGGAGACTGAAGGCGTGGACTGCACCGTGGTCAACTGCCGCTTCATCAAGCCGATGGATACCGCGCTGCTGGAAACCATCGTCGCCCAGCACCGCACCCTGATTACGGTGGAAGAGGGCACCGTGGTGAACGGGTTCGGCGCCCATCTCGCGGAACGGATGCAGACCACCCACCCCGAAGTCCGGGTGGTGGCTCTCGGTGTCCCCGACCGGCTGATCGAGCAGGCCCCCCGCGCCGAGCAGCTGGAGACCTTCGGGCTCACCCCGGGCGGGATCGCCCGCCGGATCCTGGCGCTGCATCGCGAGGAGAGTCTCGAGCCACGATGAACGTCGGCGTCGTCGGCAACCCGCGGTACAAGGACCTCAAGGCCGTGCTGAGCCAGCTCACGGCCGGGGCTGCCTCCCGCGGGTTTTCCTTTTTCGCCGAGCCGTCGCTGACCACGACGTGGGACGTACCCTCCCTCGACGGGGTGCCGCTCACCTTCCTCCTGACCCTCGGCGGTGATGGCACGCTGCTGCGCGGCGCCCGGCTGCTCCAGGGCCGGGACATCCCCATCCTCGGCGTCAACATGGGGCGGGTCGGGTTTCTCACCACGGCGACGGCCGATCAGCTGGAACCGGCCCTCGATGCCCTCGTCAGCGGCGCCTATATCGTGGAGCGGCGGCTGGCGCTCGCGGTGTCCATCATCGGCGATGACGGGATCGCCCGAAGCCAGCAGCATGCCCTGAACGATGTCGTAGTCCACAAGGGCGGGGTCGCCCGGGTGGTCCGGATGAACGTCGTGATCGAAGGCGAGGAAGTCGGCCCCTACAGCGCCGACGGCATCATCATCGCGACCCCGACCGGTTCCACCGCGTATTCGCTGAGTGCCGGCGGCCCCATCCTGGTGCCCGGGGTGGAATCCATCGTCATCACGCCCATCTGTGCCCACACCCTGGCGGTGCGTCCCATCGTGGTCCCCGGCCGGTTTACCATCAACATCGAACCGGTGGCCCCCTGGGCCGATGACCTGCTGGTCTCCTATGACGGCCAGGTCGGCACCACCCTTTCCAGCGGCGACCGGGTCATCATCCGGCGCGCCCCCACCGACGTCCACCTGGTCCGGCTGGGCCCCGGCGGATTCCTCACCCGGATGCGGAAGAAGCTGCAGTGGGGCGACCTCTCCGGCCGGGAAGACGCCCGGTGATCGTCGAGCTGCGGGTCCGCGATCTCGCCACCATCGCCGATGTCACGCTGGAATTCGGCGATGGGCTCAACGTCCTCTCCGGCGAGACCGGGGCCGGCAAATCCATGATGGTGGACGCGCTGGCCCTGTTGCTGGGCGAGCGGGCCGACAGCCAGCTGGTCCGCCCGGGGACCGCCCGGACGGTGGTCGAGGGGGCGTTCGAGGTGGCCAGTGCCAGGGTGCGGGGCCAGGTCGAGGAACTGGGGCTCGATTTCGACGAGCATCGGCTGGTGGTCCGGCGGGAAGTGCAGTCCGGAGGGCGTTCCCGGGCCTGGATCAACGGCAGTCCTACTACCGCCTCGGTGCTGGCGCAGGTCGGCGCCCTGCTGGTAGATCTGCATGGCCAGCACGAGACCCAGTCGCTGCTCCGCCCCGAGGCTCAGCGCGATATCCTGGACGCGTACGCCCATGCCTCGGCCGAGCGTGCCGCCGTGGCCGAGGCGCATGCGGCCCTGCGCCGGCTGGTAGACAGCGAGGCGGAGCTGGCCGCCCGCCGGGACGAAGTACGCCGGCGGGCCGATTATCTCCGGCACGTGGTCCAGGAGATCGACGGGGCCCGGCTCCGGCCCGGGGAAGACGAGAGCCTGGAACTGGAATCCCGGCGGTTGAGCCATGCCGTGCAACTGGGCGAATCGGCCGCCCGGCTGGCCGCCGCGCTGGATGGCGGCGAGGGCGATGCGCTGAGTGCGCTGGCCCAGGCCGATCGCGCGCTGGGCGGGCTCGAAAAAGTAGATCCCGCCGTGGCCCCGTGGCGGGAGATGCTCGATGCCGCCTATGCCAACCTCACCGAGCTGAGCCGCGCCGCCGCCGACTACGCCGGCCAGGTCCAGGAAGATCCTTCCCGGCTGGCCGAAGTGGAGCAGCGCCGCGATCTGTTGTTCCGGCTGGGCCAGAAATACGGCGCATCGCTGGCCGCCATCCTGGCGACCCGGGAGTCCGCCGCGGGTGAGCTTGACCTGCTCGATACGGCGGACCTCGATCTCAGGGCCATCGCGGCCCGCCGGGTGGCGGCGTCGGCCGCCCTGGCGACGGCGGCTGCGAGTCTGACCGACAAGCGGAAAGAGGCGGCGGGCCGCCTGGCCCGGGGAGTCAACCGGCTGCTGGCGAGCCTGGGCCTGGCAGGGGGAAAGCTGAGCGTGGCGCTGGACCCGCTGGCGGAACCGGGCCTCCACGGTCAGGAGGACGTCACCTTCCTGGTGGCGTTGAACGCCGGCCTGGAGCCGCGGGCGCTGGCCCGCTCCGCCTCGGGCGGCGAGTTATCCCGGCTGATGCTGGCGCTGAAGGTGGTGCTGGCGGGACACGATGCCATCCCCACCCTGATCTTCGACGAAGTGGACCAGGGGATCGGCGGCGAGATCGGCAGCCAGGTGGCCGATGCCCTGGCCGAGGTGGCGAACAAGCACCAGGTGCTGGTGATAACCCATCTGCCCCAGATCGCCGCGCGGGCGGACCGTCACCTGCTGGTGTCCAAGGAGACTCGCGGCGGCATGGCGACCAGCAGCGTGGAGGTGATTCACGGCGAAGACCGGGTGGCGGAACTGGCCCGGATGCTGGGTGACCCCGACGGCGCCGAATCCCGAAAGCACGCCCAGGCCATGCTGGGCCGGACCGCCCGCCGAGCCCGGGCCTAGGAGTCGAGGACCGCCGCCAGCTCGGGATCGTCCAGCCAGACCACCGAGGCCGACACCCGGAACCGGCCGCTGGCCATGATGCACTGCCCGGCCCGGTTCAGGTCCATGGCCGGGTACGCCGCCGGGTGTACTTCGAAAAACACGTCCTCCCCGCTGTCGCCGTCCAGCATGTCGATCAGCAGCTTGCCAGCCTTGAGCTTGACCGCCGACTTGATCTCTCCGATACACGTCACCGGATAGCCCAGGAAGCTGTCGATCAGGTCCTCCCGCTGAGTGGCCGGAGCGCGGCGGACTTTGCTGAGCACTTCCTGCAGCCGGGGGCGGGGGTTCTGGAGGGCCAGCACCGCGAGATCGCTGCGGGGCTGGGAAGGCAGGGCGAGGGTGTGCTCGGGCCGCTTGAGTGACGAGGGAGTGATCCGGGGTTCCGGGGGCGGCTGGGGCGGGAGCACCACCTCGGCGGCCGGGGGCGGCGTCCGGCGCCGGGTCATGATCCGGGCCACGATGCCGACGAGTATCGTGACGACGACGATACCGCCAGCCAGGGCGAGCCACTCCTCGTTCTCTACGATCCAGTTCATCATAGGGGTAATCTACTCCTCGTCCCATTCCCGCTGTATGGCCGGGTGCCCGTACCGGGCGCCGCCGGTGATGACCCTGAGATTAGGTAGTATCTCTACTTCCCCCGCGCTGTGCGTATGCCCACACAGGACCATGACATCCCGGCCGGGCCGCTGCGCGGCGGCCGTCCGGATGGCGTCTCCGGCCGCGCGGCTGCTGAAGTGGGGCAGCCAGTCGTTGTCGGACATCCGGCCCCGGTGCCACGCCGCCTCGGCGAAGGGGGGGACGTGGGTCAGGACGATGGTCCGCCGGAACCGCCCGAGCGCCTGGGGCAACTCGCGGGCGAAGTAGGCGGCGGCCTCGTCGCCCAGGCGGTTGAGTTGCGCCAGCCGGGGGCCCGCTTCGAGTCCTTCGAAATCGGCGATCATACGGTAGTCGTTGAGCAGGACCGGGGAGGCGGCGTAGTCGCCGAATCGCCCGTCGGCCCAGCCATCGTGGCCCACCAGGCCGGTTCCGTCCGTCAGGGAGACCAGGCCGGCGTCGGGGAGCCACCGGAGGTACTCCGACTCGCGGCAGGTCTCCCGCACGACCTCTCGCACCCCCGCGATGTCTCCCTGGTAGAAATCATGGTTGCCGAGCACGAAGTAGATGGGGCGCTCCAGCACCCGCGCCAGGACCCGGAGGTGGCTCCGCAGGTGTTTCGCCTGGCTGATATCGCCCCCCAGCAGGAACACGTCCGCGTTTGATTCCGCCAGCGTGACACAGAAGGCGGCCAGGGCAGGCGGCGCGAGGAACTCGAGGTGGATGTCCGTCGCCCAGGCGATGCGCATGGCTACAACTTGAGGTACATGCGAAACTGCACCCGCATGACCCGCTCCTTCGCGACGATGCCGCCGCCTCCGCTGACCGGCCCTTCGATCGTCCAGCTGGCCTCGACCGGAAAGCCCGGCTGGCCCAGCGCCACCGCCGCGGGACTCATATAGGTCACCCCGCCCTGGACGGTGGCCAGCGTCCAGTCGGTGGCCTCCGCCAGCAGGGACGCCGGGGCGAGGCCGGGGACCAGGTCAGTGCCGCCGTAGGTGACCGCGTCGCGGGAACGCCGGCGGTAGCGCAGGCCGCCGGTCAGGGCCAGCGTGGATCCCAGTCTGAAGAACGGAGCGACGGCCACGTCCAGGGTGCCGCCCGGCTGGCGACGGACCCGGGCCAGCCGACTCGCGAGGGGGACCGGTTGGAAGGGTCCGGCGACCCGCTGGTCGAGGTCGGCGGCGAATCCATGCTCATATCCGGCCATCACCCGCGCCCCGATTCGGCCCCGTCCAAGATCCACCGTCCCGGTCACCCGTGCGACGAGGTGCCCGCTCCCGGTACCCACGTCCAGGAAGTTGGCTGGCAAATCGACTTCGCCGGTCGGAAGCCGGATCGCGCCGGTGACCGCGGCGCGAAACCCGCCCGGCTCCCCGCCCCGATACCAGCGGTCCTGGACCAGCCAGGAGATCCCCGCCTCGATATCGCCCAGCAGGTTGAGGGTGGCTTCCTCCAGTGGAAACCCCTGGATGGGTCCGCCCGGCGAAGTCAGCAGATTGGTAAAGTCGTCCTGGCTCAGCGGAGCGGTCGCGAGGGCGGGGGTGGACGCAAAACCGGTGACCCCGAGTCCGCTCAGGGTCGCCTGATACGAGGAAACGGTGTCCACGATTGCCGCGCCGGTACCGCTGGTCCCGGTGGGCACGAACGGAGAAGCGGGGTCGTTGAAGGCGGCCTCGAACCCGGCCCGGAGCGCGGTGCCATCCGCCAGCGCCTGGTCGGCCTGGGCCCTCTGCTGCGGGTTGCCGTCGTACATGCCGCTGGCGATGTTCGCGGCCAGGGTGGACAGGGCCGCATCGAACTCGCCCAGGAACGCGCCGGTCTGGGCCCGGCCCGCGGGCGTTCCGAGAACCGGGTCGCCGGGATTGAGGCCGGCATCGGCACCGGTGGAGTCGAGCCGGAAGCTGAGCTGCATCCTGGTCCGGACGATCGGCACGGCGGCGAACAGCGTGAGCCGGCTGGAGAGGCCATAGGACAGCCCGATGGTCGCCGTGCCGATGTTGCGGAGCCCGTTCGCGGTGCTGCGCCCCAGGTTGAGACGGTAGCTCGCGTTCCCGAGGATGGCGCCGAGTCCCGATTCGGCGCTACCCGGCGCGGCAAAGAACCCCGGGCCCAGCGGAATCGCGGTAAAGGATCGCGCCAGGTCTTCGGTGACGCCAGCGTTGTAGCGGGAATCCGCATTGCGGAACTCGCCGCCCAGTTCCAGCCGGAATAAGCCGCGCGGTATGGTGACGGGTGCGAGCTGTGCTCCCAGCGCCGTGGGGCAGGAGGCCAGCAGGATCAAGGCCCACCGGCGGGCACATTGCTTCAATTCGCCTCCACGGGTTACTGTGCAGACCTCGGCTGGACCAAAAGTATGGCCCTCAGCGCGGTTTCCATAGATGAAAGCACTCTCCGCCTCGACCCGCGAGGCCCTGGCCCTCTTTCGGTCATGCTACCAGGCCGACCCCGCGATGGCGGCTTCCGCGCCGGGACGGGTCAATCTGATCGGCGAGCACATCGATTATAACGGGGGACCGGTGCTGCCTTTCGGCCTCAAGGTCCGCACCACGGTCGCCGCCCTCCCCGGGGTAGGCTGGCGGCTGGTGTCCGCGCTGGAGCCGGCCCCGGTGGATCTGGACCCGGCAGCGCCGATGCGGAGCGCCTGGACCGATTACCTGGTAGGTGTCATCCGGGTGCTCCGGTACATGAACGCCGCACCGGCAGGAGCCTCCATTGCGGTCGCCAGCACGGTGCCGGTCGGGGCCGGGCTTTCGTCCTCGGCGGCTCTCTGCGTGGCCGCGGTGAAATGCCTGAGCCTGCTCGCCGGGCGGCGGCTCAGCCCGGCCGACATTGCCGAGGCGGCCTATCGGGCGGAGCACTACGAGGTGGGGGTCAAGGTCGGCCGGCTGGACCAGACCGCCGTCACCTTTGCCAAGGCGGGGAGCGCGCTGTTATTCGAAACCGCCACCGGCTCCATCGGGCTGGTGCCGATGCCGGCCAAGGTGTGGATCATCGAGACCGGGGTGACCCACCGCCTGGCCGGGGGCGACTACAACCAGCGGCGCCGCGAGTGCGAGGAGGCCCTGGCCATTCTCCGTGAGCACGGCTTCCCGCTGACCGCGCTTGCGGAGCTGCCTCCGGACCGGCTGGACGAGGCGATAGCCCCGCTGCCGCCATCGCTGCAGAAGCGGGTGCGGCATGTGGTGAGCGAAACGGCCCGGACCCGCCGCGCCGCTGACGTCCTGATGCGGCGCGACCTGGCCACCTTCGGCCGGCTGCTGGTGGAAGGCCATGAATCGCTCCGGCTGGATTACCAGAGCACCGTCCCGGAGGCCGACTTCCTGGTGCATACGGCGGTGCAACTGGGCGCCTACGGGGCCCGGCTGACCGGCGGAGGCTGGGGTGGGGCGGTGATCGCCCTGCTGCCGCCGGAGAAGGAGCGGCGCATCGTGGCCGACCTCGGCGCCGCGTTCCAGCAGGAGTACGGCCGGCTTCCGGTGACGTGGTGGTCCCGCGCCAGCGGCGGCGTCAGGCGGGAGCCGGTGGCCTGACCGGTTACTTTCCGGGCGGGCCCGGGTGGCGAAACTGGCAGACGCATGGGACTTAAAATCCCAAGGCTGAAAGGCCGTGCGGGTTCGATTCCCGCCCCGGGCACTGGTGACGCAGCAGGCACGGCATAAAGGAGAGTGGGAACCGGGGGGTATAAGCGGGGTACCAGACACCACAGTCTCCTCGTGGTTCTGTCCCACCCCAAGATGGACCGGTGCCCTGTTGACCGAGAAACCCCGCAAAGTCGCATGGTTGAAGCCCGAACATCACGCCTTGTATCCCAGGATTCTGCCCGGCGTCCCCTACCGCGTCACCAAAACCGAATCCTTCGGTCTGTTTATTGACCTGGCCGGAACCTCGAGGTTTGTTTACTCCGAGCATTTTACGATCACCAGCGATCCGCTGGACGATTGACAACGGGGAGGTCACGGTGCGAATCCTGGGCTTGGCTATCCTGGCAATGACCCTGGGCTGCGGCCGGGAGACCCCGGCCCGGTCTCCCGATGCCCGGTCCGATGCCGGGGTGACACCGCCGCCGCCAGCGGCCCCGGCCGAGAAACCCGACCTGATCCGACTCGACACGCCCCTCCCCAACGCGGTGGTCAGCAGCCCGCTCTCAATTCAGGGCGCGGCGCGGGGGCCCTGGTTCTTCGAGGCCTCCTTCCCGGTGTACCTGCTCAACGCCGCCGGCGATACGATCGCGGTCATTCCCGCCCAGGCCCAGGGCGAGTGGATGACCCGCGACTTTGTGCCGTTCACCGCCACCCTCATCTTCACGCCGCCGGCCTCCGCCGCGGGCACCCTGGTGCTCGCCAAGGACAATCCGTCCGGGCTCGCCGAGCACGCGGATGAGCTCCGAGTGCCCATCCGGTTCCGCTGATCCTCAACATCCCAAGGCTATGATGACGCTGTTTCGCCGACGCCGCTGGCCATCCGTCCCGCTGATCGTCGCCGTCCTCGCCGGCTGCACCGACAGCAAGCCAGGCCAGAGCGATGCCGTGGTTCCCCGCTGGTCCGGCACCACCGAACTCAGCATCGCCGGTACGGAAACGGCCGGGTTCAGTTCGGTCTCCGGGGTAGCGGCGGACGCCCGGGGACGGGTGTATGTCGCCGAAGCGGAGCGGGGCACGGTGAGCGGGTTCGATTCCGGCGGCCGTTTCCTCTTCCACCTGGGCGAACCGGGCGGCTTCAAGACGCCCTGCTGCCTCGCCGTGGGACCCGGGGGGGATGTCTGGTTCCGGGAAACGGGGAACGCCCGCTATCACCGGTTCGTAGCCGGTGACAGCGGGGCCGCGCTTCGGGAAACCCGCGCCGGTGCGGCGGCGGCCGGCGCACTCCGCAGTGAACTCACCTTTGATGCGGCCGGGCGGCTGATCGACGTGGTGGTTCGCCCCGCGCTCGATGGCCAGACTCGCATGCTCCGCTTTCACCTGGACTCGGCGGGCGGCGCGCCGGTGGCCACCGATACCATCGTGGCGCCCCCCGGTGACAGCCTGGGAGTACACCAGGTCGCGATGGGCAACAACTCCTTCGGATTCATCAGCCAGCCGTTCGGGCCCCGGCTGCTGGTCGCCCACGCGCCGGGCGGCGGCTGGGCCCGGGCGGTCTCGTCCCGCTACCTGGTGCAATGGCAGACCGCAGACGGCGGGTCCCGGCAGATCCGCCGCGACATGATCGGGCCGGCGCTCTCCGCCCGGGAACGGCGGGAGGCCGACTCCGTGCTCCAGGCCCAGGTGGCGCGGGTAGGGGAGGCCGCGGGCCGGGTGCCGTTCGGGGTGCCCGGCTCCAAGACACCGATCACCGGGCTCCTCTTCGACCAGCAGGGGCGGCTCTGGGTTCAGCTGAATGTCGGCGACGGCGAGGTGAACCGGGCGGACGTCTGGGACGCCAGCGGGCAGCGGGTGGGCAACGCGGAGTGGCCGGCCGGGGTGGACCTGCGGCCAGGCTTCATCAGCGAACACCTGGCCTACGGCGTCACCACCGACAGCTCGGCAATCCAGCGGGTCGTGCGGGTACGGTTTCAAACCCGGCGATAGCCATGGGCCGCCCGGGATGAGCCATTGAGCACAGGCAATGGCTCATCGGGCTCATCTCACCCGCTTCACCTCGAACTCCGCGCGGCAGCCCCGGTCCACCCACAGGATTCCATCCTGCCGCCCCCAGGTGGTCCCCTCGGTGCAGGCCGTGCGGCCGAGCTGGCGCACTACCCGGGGCACATCCTGCTCGCCGATCCGGCACTCGAACCGGAGGTTGTCGGCGGACTCACAGGTCACCCAATACATCGTATTGGTGGGACGGGGGAAGCCCGCCGGCCGGATGGGAGGTGTCACCGCGAACTCGGCGCGGCATCCACGGGAGACGAACACCGAGCCTCCCAGGCGTCCCCAGGTCTGGCCCTCGGTGCAGGCCGCCGCGCTACGCTGTTTGACCAGCGTGACCGGTGCCGAGGGATCCACCGGGCATTCCGCCGGGGCGTTCCGGGTTGACTCGCAGCGCACCAGGTAGGAAGGGGCGACGGGTTTGGGTGGCTCGGGCTCTGACGGGGTGCCCGGGGTTGCCTCGAATACGCCGCGGCACCCGCCCCGGACCCAGATCCGGGTGCGCTCCGCCCCGTAGGTCCGCCCCGGGGTGCAGGGCGTGCTGCTGAGGGTGCGCACCAGCCTGACCTGACTGTTCTCGGGGATGGGGCACTCCGCATACCGGTCGCTCCGCGATTCGCAGGTAATCTCCCGGGAGGACTGGGCCTCGCCGCTGCAGGCCGGGACCAGCACAAAGAGCACGCACGCCGCCAGGAACCGAAGCATGGAATCCGTCCGATAGAAGTTCCTTCAATAGTTGCCGGGCCCGGCCGGGCATGGCAAGGGAGGCGGGCCGGCTTGCCACGGCCGCCGATATCGCGCACGTTTGTCGCTTCACCTTGAGCAACGAGACCCCCATGGCGCTTCAGCCGATCACGCCCGGATCCCGGCTTCCCCTCGACGACGATGATGCCAAGGCCCCGAAAGAGCTGCCCGGCAGCGATGATCTGCGCCAGGAGCTGGGCGGGCTGACCGAGCGGCTCGATCTCCTCCAGCGGGCCTTTTACGCGGAGGGCAAGCGGTCCCTCCTCGTTGTGATCCAGGGGCGCGATACGTCCGGCAAGGACGGGCTGATCCGCAAGGTCTTCGGGCCGCTCGACGCGCAGGGCTGCGTGGTGACTTCGTTCAAGAAGCCATCCGATCTCGAACTGGCCCACGACTACCTCTGGCGGGTGCACCATGCGGTGCCCCAGCGGGGCGTGATCGGGGTATTCAACCGCTCCCACTACGAGGACGTGCTGATCGTCCGGGTGCGGAAACTGGTGCCCGAGTCGGTCTGGAGCCGCCGCTACAGCCACATTAATGATTTCGAGCGGATGCTGACCGATTCGGGGGTCACCGTGCTCAAGTTCTTTCTTCATATCTCGAAAAAAGAACAGAAGGAGCGGCTGGAAGAACGGTTGATCGACGCCAACAAGAACTGGAAGTTCAATCCCGCCGACCTCGACGAGCGCGCCCTCTGGGAGGACTACACCGAAGCCTACCGCGAGATGCTGGCCCGCTGCAGCACCGAGTGGGCGCCCTGGTACCTGGTCCCCGCCGACAAGAAGGCGGCGCGGGACGTGCTGGTCGCCCGCACCGTGGTGCGGACGATCGAGAAGCTGGATCCCCAGTTCCCCCGCGCCAACCCGGAAGTGCTCAGGCTGGCGAAGGAAATCATCTAGCCGGCGGGGACGCCGCCGCTATTCCTCCAGGATCGCGAAGGTCGTGCTGTTGCCGCTGACGAAGTGCAGGGTGCGGCTCCCCAGCTTGATGCGGATGGTGTTGGCAAGCTGGGTATCCGGGGTCGTGATGGTGAGGGCCATCAGCATGTTCTGCCCGGGAAACTGCGGCAGCCCGTTGGGGAGCTGCCAGTTCTGCCAGTCCAGCGAGTACTCCCCCCGGTCAAACCGAAATCCATCCGGCAGGTCGTCCACCAGCTCGGCCGGCACCACGCCGGCCCCCACCTCCGCCGGCCAGGTCTGGAACTCGGTGTGAAAGGCGTAGCTGCCCAGCTTGATGGCGTGGTAGTCGGCCGCCGCCTTTCCCGCGATCGCCTGCCGCTTCAGCTCGTGGTAGCGGGGGTAGGCGATTTTCACGAGCAGGCCGACGATGATCATCACCATCAGGATCTCGATGAACGTGTATCCGGCCCGGGCACCTCGGCGGGGCGCCTTCATGGTGCCGGCCGCAGGACGGCGACGCTGGAGCCGAGGAAGGCGTGGGGCGAGTCGGTCGAGGCGTAGCGGATGGCGGTGTCCGTGGTGGAACGGAGGGAGTACACGTTGCCGTCCAGGACATCGTACCTGATGGCGGGGAGCGGCGCGCCCGCCTCCGCGAGGGTGGCGGGCAGCCGTCCCCGGGTCCGGCGGAACTGTTCCAGCTGCTGGGCCTGCAGGTAAATCGTAAGGCGGATGCTGGCCTCCTGCTCCGCCGGGCTGGGCCCCGGGGCAAGCCGCGGCGAGAGCCAGGCGGGGGAACTGAACGCGAGGTAGAGCATGAGCAGGGTGATCACGCCCAGGCTCACCGGCCGGACCAGGCGCTGGCGGCGGAGCGCGTCCGCCTGCTCGCCGCTCAACCGCGCCTGTTCGGTCCGCCGGGTGTGCTCGTACTCCTCGATCAGCTTGTTCCGTTCAGCTTCGCTGGACGGTTCCGGAGTTGAAGGGCCTGCCATGGGCTGCCTGGAAATGGAAGTGTCGGCAATATAAGCGTCGAGGGGGCGGTTGGCCCACGGTCACCCGTCGGTAACCTGCTGTCCATCGAGCGCGCGCTGGACCTGGAGCGGGAAGTTGCGAATGTCCAGGGGCTTGGTGATGTACCCGTCGAAGCCGGCACGCAGCGCCCGTTCCCGGTCGCCCGACATCGCGTGGGCGGTGAGCGCCACCACCCGGAGGCCGCGGTGCGCCGAGCCGCGGATTTCCCCCAGCAGGGTGAAACCGTCCTTGTCCGGCAACTGGATGTCCATCAGCACCAGGTCGGGCGGGGCGGCATCGAGGGTGCCCAGCAGGCCTTCGCCACTGGGGAGTCCGGTGACCTGGTGTCCCTGGAGGGTCAGCAGGGTCCGGCAGAGTTTCATGTTGTCCGGGCTATCTTCAACGACCAGGATATGAGCCACGCATCACCGGGTGAATGTTGTTGGCGGGGTAGCAGCCTATAGGTACAATTCACCCACTGGGTTCGCAACTGCTTCGGGGGTCTCGTCGCCTATGAAAGTGGCCGGGTGGGTCCGGGTTCCCGGGGATAAGAGCATCACCCACCGGGCGCTCCTGCTGGCGGCCATGGCCCCGGGGCGGAGTTATCTCGGCTCACCCCTGACTTCGGCGGATGCCCGCAGTACGGCGCGGGTGCTCCGGCAGCTCGGCGCCCGCATCTCTCCCCTCGCGCCCGGCCGGACGGTGCAGGTGGCCGGCCGCGGCCGGCTGGGGCGCCCGGACCGGGTCCTCCACTGCGGCAACTCCGGCACCACCGCCCGGCTGGTCCTCGGTCTCCTCGCGGCCCACCGCTTCAGGGCCACCCTCACCGGCGATGCCTCGCTCCGCCGCCGCCCCATGCGGCGCGTCACCCTCCCCCTCGCCACCATGGGCGCCCGCTTCACGCCGGCAGAACCGGCAGGGCTGCCGCTCGAGGTGCGGGGCGGGACGCTCCAGCCGCTGCACTATGAAATGCCGGTCTCCAGTGCCCAGATCAAGAGCGCTCTCCTGCTCGCCGGCTATGCCGGACAGGTCGGGGTGACCGTGAAGGAGCCGGGAGGGCGCTCCCGCGACCACACCGAAGTGATGTTCCGGGGACTCGGCCTGTCCCTGGCGGAGCGGGACGGATGGATCGAGTACCGTCCCGGGCCCCCCATCGCGGCCTTCGCGATGCAGATTCCCGGCGATATCTCCTCGGCGGCGTTTCTCGTGGGGGCCGCGTTGCTCGCCGAGGGCGGCGAGGTGGGAATCCACCAGGTGGGGGTCAATCCGACCCGCACCGGTTTTCTCTCCGTGCTGTCCCGGATGGGGGCCGACATCGATATCCGCGAAACCGGGCTGGAGTCGGGAGAGCCAGTGGGCGAGCTCGTGGCCCGTGCCGGTGTCACCCGGGGCACCGAGGTGGGGCCCGGGGAAATTCCCGGAATCATCGACGAGATTCCCATGCTCGCGGTGGTGGCGACCCGGGTGTCCGGGGTCACCCGGTTCAGGGAAGCCGGCGAACTCCGGGTGAAGGAGAGCGACCGGCTCGGCCTGCTCGCCGCCAACATCCGGGCGGTCGGCGGCCACGCGGCGGTCGAAGGCAACGACCTGGTCATCGAAGGCTCGGACCGCCCGCCCAGGGGGCGGGTGACCACGGAGGGAGATCACCGGCTGGCCATGGCGTTTGCCGTACTGGGAACCGTGTCCGGCGCGACGGTGAAGGTCGACGACATGGACTGCGCCGGCGTGAGCTTTCCCGGGTTCCGCGAGTCGCTCCGGTCGATCCGGGTGAAGGGCGCCCGTGGCTAGCCGAGTAATCGCGATCGACGGCCCCGCGGCGAGCGGCAAGTCGAGCACTGCCCGCGCCGTGGCGACCGCGCTGGGGTTCGCGCACCTCGATTCCGGCGCCCTCTATCGCGGGGTGACCCTGGTGGCCCTGCGGGAATCCGGCCGGGCCGGCGCGGCCGGTGCCACTCCACTCGATGCCCTCGAGCCCGACGTCATCCTGCGTCATGCGGAGGACCGGGGCCTCAAGCTGCTGCCCGACGGGCCGGGGTTCGCCACCTACCTGGAGGGCGAGCCGGTGGACGATGCCATCCGCGCCCAGGATGTCACCGCCCAGGTGTCCGCGGTGTCGGCGGTACCGGTGATCCGGGAATGGGTGAACAGCTACCTCCGGTCCATCGTACGGGCGGGGAGCGACGTCGTGATCGACGGCCGCGATATCGGCACCGTGGTCTTTCCCGATGCCGATCTCAAGATCTTCCTGACCGCCTCGGCGGAGGCGCGAGCCGGCCGCCGGATCTCCCAGCGGGGCCGGGCCGTGGATGCCGAGCGCCTGAAGCGGGAAACCGAAGCGCTGGCCGCGCGGGACCATGCCGACTCCACCCGGGAGGTGGCGCCGCTGCGGCAGGCGCCCGACGCCATCGAAGTGGACACTACGGCGCTGACGTTCGCCCAGCAGGTGGAGGGCATCGTCACCCTGGCGCGGGAACTCTTCGCCGCCCAGTAGGCCGCCGGCCGCCAGGCCGGCGCGAAAAAGGGGACAACCATGGCGGAATCCGCGCGGGTCTCGCGGGGTGGCCGGTGGGGCCGCTGGCTCCTCGTGGCGGCGGCCGCGCTGGTCGGTTCCACGCTTGTGAGCTCGCTGCTGCTGCTCCGCTGTGCCCCGGAGCCACCGGCGGCTCCGGCCCAGCCTGTCCCGGCTGCACCGGCCGACACCGCCGGGATGGTCCGGACCGAGATGCGCAACGTGGACTACCACGTGGACGCGGATATCGTCCTCCGGATTCAGTATCTCCGCGGGCACCTGGTCCCGGTGCGAGCCGGGGAAGTGCCGGTGTTCGAGAACGGTGAATCCTACCGGCTGCGCATCGAAACGGCGGAGATCTTCGTGGATACCCTGGATCTCAGCCGGCTGATCAATCGGCGGGTATTCGGCTACCGGGGAGCGCCCATCCGGGACCTGGCCCTCTCGGTGGACGGCGAGGAACTGGTCCAGCGCGGCAAGCTCGGCAACGTGCCCTTCGTCATCCGGTCCCGGGTGTCGCTGGCGGCCGACGGCGAAGTCCGGCTCCATCCCGTGGACGTCAAGGTCCTGGGGATCCACGCCGACGGCCTCATGCGCCGGCTGGGCCTCGAACTGGATGAGATGCTCAAGGTGCAACCGGACCGGGGGATGCGGATCGAGGGGAACGATTTCCTCCTGGATGTCACCGCCATCCTTCCGCCGCCCCGCGTCCTGGGCCGGCTGGCCGCGGTGAGCCTCGAGCCCGGCGGCATGCGGCAGCGGTTCGGACCCCGCGACAGCCTGCCGCCGCGCCCGGTCTTCGGCGACACCATCCCGGCGGCCAATTACCTGGCCTATCGCGGGGGCAGCATTCGCTTCGGCAAGCTGACCATGCGGGGCACCGACCTCCTCATCGTGGACGCGGACCCGCGCGACCGTCTCGATTTTTACCTGGCCCGGTACCACGAGCAGCTGGTGGCCGGCACCCATCGGACCACCCCGGAGGACGGCCTGGTGGTCTGGATGCCGGACCAGAACGACCTCGGCAAAGCGCCCTGAAAGACGGCGGGTTTACCGCCCCGGACCAAGAGAAATGGGTGGGTTCGCCGCGGGCGGCTCCGGCCGGGAGCGGTGCCCACAAGGGAGAAGTGCCAGCCAGGGTGGGCTGCACAGTGTGCGCCGGGGATGGCCTGGTCGCCTAATTTCGGGTAGCAGTGCCCCGGGGTTGTCTATTTGGGGCCCAATTTCTATGTTCTAAGGCTCTCTCCGGTCCTTTGGGCCGGCTGAGACGGGCTGCCGCATTCCGCGCCGGTCCTACCCCAACCCGCAGAGTGGCCTGCTGCGGCTATCGAGGAAACCCAATCCGCATGCCCGAACTGTACACCGCCGAACACCCCTATAGCTCGCCCACCGGCCTTCGCGTCCGGCAGGACCTGATCGACGAAGACTACACCTCCGAAGACTACGAGAAGATGCTCCCCCTCTACGAACAGACCATGGCGTCTATCGTGGAAGGCGAGATCGTCAAGTCCAAGGTCCTCCGGGTGACCGACAACGCCGTCATCCTGGACGTGGGCTTCAAGTCCGAAGGCTCGGTGCCGCTGGACGAGTTCAAAGACCCCCAGTCGCTCAAAGAGGGCGACGAGGTCGAGGTCTTCCTCGAGCATCTCGAGGACAGCGAGGGCGCGGTCGTCCTGTCCAAGAAGAAGGCCGACTTCATGCGGGTCTGGGAGAAGATCCGCCAGGCCCACGAAAGCGACCAGCCGGTCGAGGGCACCCTGGTCAAGAAGATCAAGGGCGGGGTGGTGGTCAACCTGATGGGCGTGGATGCTTTCCTCCCCGGCAGCCAGATCGCGCTCCGCCGGGTGCCCAACATCGACGAGCTGCTGGGCAGCACCTACGAGTTCAAGATCATCAAGCTCAACAAGCGCCGGCGGAACATCGTGGTCAGCCGCCGGGTGATCCTCGAGAACGAGCGGGCCCACAAGCGGGAGCACCTGATGAAGGAGCTCCAGGTGACCCAGGTCCGGAAGGGCGTGGTCAAGAACATCACCGACTTCGGCGCCTTCATCGACCTGGGCGGCGTGGACGGCCTGCTCCACATCACCGACATGTCCTACGGCCGGGTGTCCCACCCGTCCGAGGTGGTGTCCATCGGCAAGGAAGTCGAGGTCAAGATCCTGGACATCGACTGGCAGCGGGAGCGCATCAGCCTGGGCATGAAGCAGCTGATGGCCTATCCGTGGAAGGACGTGGCCAGCAAGTATCCGGTCGGCACCCGGGTGCAGGGCAAGGTCGTCTCGATCACCAATTACGGCGCCTTCGTGGAGCTGGAGCCGGGCATCGAAGGCCTGGTCCACATCTCCGAGATGAGCTGGACCCGCAACGTCCGCCACCCGTCCAAGGTGGTCAGCATCGGCGAGACCATCGAAGCGGTCGTGCTCAAGGTGGACGAGAACGAAGAGAAGATCTCGCTGGGCATGAAGCAGACCGAGCAGGACCCCTGGGTCGTGCTGCCGCTCAAGTACCCGGTCGGCACCATGATCACCGGCAAGGTCCGCAATCTCACCAGCTTCGGCGCCTTCGTCGAGATCGAGCCGGGCATCGACGGCCTGATCCACATCTCCGACATGTCCTGGACCAAGCGGATCCAGCACCCGTCGGAGGCGGTCAAGAAGGGCGATACCGTCAACGTCGTCATCCTCAACATCGACGCCGACAACAAGCGGATCTCCCTCGGCCTCAAGCAGGCGGAGGAAGACCCCTGGCTCAAGATCGGCGAGACCTACCCGGTCGGCACCGAGATGCGGGGCACCGTGACCCGCCTGATGGACAAGGGGGTGGTGGTGGACCTGGGCAACGACATCGAGGGCTTCGTCCCCATGTCCCAGCTGGGCGTGCCGGATATCGAGAACCCGGGCGATGCCGCCCGCGAAGGCCAGCTGGTCGACCTCAAGGTCCTCGAGGTGGACCCGATCCATCACCGGATCGTGCTGGCCGTGGTGAGCTTCCCGGAGGACTCCGAGGAGAACATCCAGGCCCGCGCCGCCGCCATCCGGGCTGCGCAGGTCATCATCCCGGACGATGAAGCTCCGATGGAGTAGGTTGGCGGGATCAGGCAGGGATTTCAGGGCCCCGATGAGGGGCCCTGATTGTTAACCGCAACTGCCTCACCGCAGAGGCGCCAAGTGCGCCAGGGAGCGCGAAGAAATCCGAGGCTCAAAAGCCGTTTGCCAATCTCTTGATGCCGTTCTTGAGCAATGTCTCATTAAAGTTCAACAGGAGACCAATGGGTAGGCCGGTAAGCTTGAGATACGTCAGGACCTGGGAATCGTGAATGGGGGCAAGTTTGTCGACTGACTTCACCTCTACCAGTAATGAATTCTGCACGACCAGATCGGTACGAAGTGTCGTCTGAAGGTCATGTCCTTTGTATTTGAGCGGAGTGTGAACCTGCCTTTCCGCTTCAGTATCTCGTAACCTGAGCTCCAGAATCAGGCACTCTTCGTACACCGACTCCATCAATCCCGGGCCCATGATCCGATGGACCAATCGCTGCTCCAATGACAGTCCCGGAAACAGCGTTTACGGCATCCTGCTCCTCAATGGTCCGCATAATGTGCCTTCCTGTTGAGTCAGGGCAAGCACAGGGTTACTGTCGCATGGACCATCATCGTTTTTACCCCGGTCGGATCCAAAAACCGCACCCACATCCACAGATGTTCTCTGCGCTCCTTCGCGTCCTTTGCGCCTTTGCGGTGGCGCAGTTTTTCGCGCTCTTGCTCCTATCTCTTATATTGAACCCCCATGCCAGACCCCCGCACCCTCCTTGACGACCTCCACCACCGCCAGGCCCAGGCCGAGCAGGGTGGGGGGCCGCAGCGCATCGCGCAGCAGCACCAGCGCGGCAAACTCACCGCCCGCGAACGCCTCGACCTCCTGCTGGACGAGGGCAGCTTTGTCGAGCTGGACCGGTTCGTGGTCCACCGCGCCACCGATTTTGGCCTCGCCGACGAGAAGTATCCCGGCGACGGGGTGGTCACCGGATACGGCCGGATCGAAGGCCGGCTGGTGTACGTGTTCTCCCAGGACTTTACTGTCTTCGGCGGCTCCCTCTCGGAGACCTTCGCCGAGAAGATCTGCAAGGTGATGGACCTGGCCATGAAGACCGGCGCCCCGGTCATCGGGCTCAACGACTCGGGCGGCGCCCGCATCCAGGAAGGCGTCGAATCCCTGGGCGGCTACGCCGACATTTTTCTCCGGAACACCCTGGCCTCCGGCGTGATCCCCCAGATCTCGGCCATCCTCGGGCCCTGCGCCGGCGGGGCGGTGTACAGCCCGGCCATCACCGACTTCATCTTCATGGTCCGCGGGGTAAGCTTCATGTTCGTCACCGGGCCCAACGTGGTGAAGACGGTCACCCACGAAGAGGTGACTTTCGACCAGCTGGGTGGCGCCGACACCCACGCCTCCACTTCCGGCGTGGCCCACTTCGCCCACGACTCCGAGCCGCAGGCCATCGCCGCCATCCGGGAACTGCTGTCGTTCATCCCCGGCAATAACCTGGACGATCCCCCGGTGCGGCCCACCGACGACCCCGTGGACCGGCGCGACGAGTCGCTCCTCGACGTGATCCCCGACGCGGCGGCCCGGCCCTACGACATGCACGATGTCATCCGGCCGGTGGTGGATGACGGGGTCTTCCTGGAAGTGCACCGGGACTATGCCGGCAACATCCTCACCGGGTTTGCCCGGCTGGGTGGCCGTCCGGTGGGCATCGTGGCCAACCAGCCCGCCGTGCTCGCCGGGGTGCTGGACATCAATGCCTCGCTCAAGGCGGCGCGGTTCATCCGGTTTTGCGACGCCTTCAACATTCCCCTCCTGACCCTGGTGGACGTGCCGGGGTTCCTCCCCGGGGTGGCCCAGGAACACGGCGGCATCATCAAGCATGGGGCCAAGCTGCTCTATGCCTATTGCGAAGCGACGGTGCCCAAGCTGACCGTGATCACCCGCAAGGCATATGGCGGGGCCTACGATGTGATGAGCTCCAAGCACATCCGGGGGGACCTGAACCTGGCGTGGCCCACCGCCGAGATCGCCGTGATGGGTGCCCAGGGGGCGGTGGAGATTCTCTTCAAGAAGGAGATCGAGCAGGCGAAGGACAAGGCGGCCGCGACCGCGAAACTGATCGCGGAATACACCTCCAAGTTCGCGCACCCCTACCGGGCGGCCGAGCGAGGGTTCGTGGACGACGTGATTGATCCGCGGGATACCCGGTTCCGGCTGATTGACGGGCTGCGGACCCTGGCCACCAAGCGGGACCGGAACCCGGCGAAGAAGCACGGGAACATGCCCCTGTGAATCGAGGAATTGGGAATTGAGGGAATGGTGGAATTGGATGAACGTTCAAAATTCCCTCAATTCCCTCAATTCCCTCAATTCCCTCAATTCCCTCAATTCCCTCAATTCCCTCCCCTCCTGTGGCCCCCGACCTCGCTCCCGACGTCCCCCTAGCCATATTGGTCCGTTCTGCCCATGTTATATCTCTATCCCTGACCAGTTTACAGTGGGTTTTCATGGCCTTTCTCCGCTCGCCAATGGTGTTCCGCTCTCTGCTCGCCGCTGCGCTCCTCGCGCTGCCGGTGGGCGTTGCCATGGGGCAGGGTTCGCTGGACCCGTCGGTGGCGCCGCGGGCGGTCAACCTGGAGCGCCAGGGGGACCGGAACATCGCCACCCAGCTCCTGGGCCGGTATCTGGCCACCGCGCCGGACGACGGTGTCGCCTGGTTCCACCTGGGCCGGTTCTACCTGGCCGACTCCCGGGACTGGCATATCCGCGGCCACACGGGCGACCCCGATGGCGATCTCTACCTCGATTTCGCGGCGACCGCCTTCGACCAGGCCATCCGGCTGGTGGTGGACTCGGCGGTGGTCTATCGGCTGATGGTCGAAATGGACCGGGCCCGCCTCTACGTCGAAGCGTTCGGCTGGGAAGCAGCCCGGGAAGAGCGGCCTCGGGATCCTGCTCTCCGGATGCCGGCCTACATTCTCGAGCTGGGCAGCAACCTGCTGGCATCCTGCCCGGCCGGCGGGGTCCTGCTCACCGGCAACAATCTCGAAACGGTCTCGGTCTGGTACGCTTCCCTGGAGACCAGCCGCCGCACCGATATCCTCCCGCTCGAACCCCGGCTCTACACCACCGATTCGCTCTATCGCACCCGCATCGCCCGGGCATTGGGCGTCGATGCCCGGCTCCCGGTGCGTCAGGCGCTGGGGGCCGTGGCCGACCGTCGCACCATTTGCCTCACCCCGATGGCCGATACCGCCGCGGTGCCGTTTACCGCGTTCACCGCCGTGCGCCTGGTGCGGGTGAACCACGCCGCCCCGGCACCCACCGCCGACGTGCTCTCGGTGACCGACCTGATCGAAATGGAGCGGCAGGGCGAGACCGCATGGACCGTCGAACTCCGCCGGATTTACGCCGCCGCCGCCGCCCATAACGCCCTGCTCTGCAGCGGGGTCCTGCAGCGGCTCGGCGACCGGCCGCTGGGGGCGTGCGGGCACTAAGCGGGTGGGCGGAATAGCCCGTCAGCCACTGCGGTACTATACCGTCGTGATCCAGCTAGATTCCCTCCTGATGAAAGCAATTATCGGATCGCGGATCCCCATTTCCCAGCGGTTTCATCCGTCCGGTTCGCCCGCCCCTGTTGCCCGCCCTTTCAGCCCGCCCGGTTCATGAATCGAGTCCTCATCGCCAATCGCGGCGAGATCGCCCTCCGCATCATCCGCGCCTGCCATGAAGAGGGTCTCGAAGCGGTCGCGGTGTATTCCACGGCCGACCGAAAAAGCCTGCACGTGCAGGCGGCCGATTTTGCGGTCCCCATCGGGCCACCCGCGCCGGCCGAGAGCTATCTCCGCGCCGACGCGCTGATCGCCGCGGCAAGGCAGACCGGCGCCCAGGCGATTCATCCGGGGTATGGGTTTCTCTCCGAGCGGGCCAGCTTTGCCGCCGCGGTGGAACAGGCGGGACTCATTTTCGTGGGACCTCCCTCCTCCGCGATCCAGGCCATGGGAGACAAGACGGAAGCCCGCCGCCGGATGCAGGCGGCCGGCGTGCCCATCGTCCCCGGGACCACGGTGCCGGCGGTGGACGCGGCCTCGCTCGCCGTCGTCGCCAGGGAGATCGGTTTCCCGGTGGTCATCAAGGCGGCGGCGGGCGGCGGGGGCCGCGGCATGCGGGTGGTGGCCCGCGCCGAGGAACTGGCCCACGCGCTGGAGGCCGCCTCGTCCGAGGCGCTGAAGGCGTTCGGCGACGGCAGCGTGTACGTCGAGCAATACATCGAGCGGCCCCGCCATGTCGAGATCCAGGTGCTGGCCGATCATCAACGCACCGTGCACCTGGGCGAGCGGGAATGCTCGGTCCAGCGGCGGCACCAGAAACTGGTCGAAGAGGCCCCCAGCGTCGCGGTGCCGGCGGAACTGCGGGCCCGCATGGGCGCGGCAGCGGTGGCCGCCGCGAAGGCCGTCGGGTACCGCAGCGCGGGCACCTGCGAGTTCCTGCTGGGCGCCGATGGTGGTTTCTATTTCCTCGAGATGAATACCCGGATCCAGGTGGAGCACCCGGTCACCGAGCTGGTCTATGGCGTGGACCTGGTGCGGGAACAACTGCGCATCGCCCGGGGGCTGCCGATGTCGCTGCCGGAGTGGGCCCTGGCGCCCCGCGGATGGGCCATCGAGTGCCGGCTTACCAGCGAGGATCCGGCCAACGGGTTCCTGCCCTCTGCCGGCCGCATCACCTACCTGCGGCCGCCGTCCGGCCACGGGGTGCGGTGGGACGGCGGGATCGCCCCGGGCGACGAGGTCGCGCTTCACTACGACTCGCTGCTCGGAAAACTCATCGTCTGGGCCCCCGACCGGGAACAGGCCCGCCACAAGATGATCCGCGCGCTGGATGAGTTGATGCTGGCCGGCGTCGCCACCAACCTCTCGTTCCACCGCCGGCTGATGGCGGATGCCGAGTTCGGCGCGGGGGCCATCGACACCCAGTTCCTGGAACGGCGGCCCGACCTGATGCAGGGCGACATTCCCGAGCACCATGCCGTCATCGCCGCGGCGGCCGCGGCGCTTGCGGAGGAAGAATCCCGGCAGCGCAAGCGTCCCCGGATCGCCGAGGCCGACGCGGCGTCGGCGCCGGCCCCCTGGCTTCGGGCCGCCCGGCTGGACGGTCTCCGGTGATGGTGCGAATCCTCAGCATTGCCGCCGGCGGAGACGGCGTCGGCAAGCTGGAGGATGGACGTACCGTCTTCGTCCCCCGGACCGCTCCCGGCGACCTGGTGGAACTCGCCCAGCTGCGGCCAGCCCGGCGGTTCGCCCGGGCCCGGGTGGCGAGGGTCGTCGAGCCCGGCCCCAACCGGGTAGCACCGCCCTGTCCCCACTATACCCGGGACGAGTGTGGTGGGTGCCAGTTGCAGCACCTGAACGCCGCGGCCCAGCTCTCCGCCAAACAGTCGGTGGTCGGCGAAACGCTGCGCCGGGTGGGCAAAGTGGATGTCCGGGATCCGACGGTCATTCCCGCCGGGAAAATGTGGGAATACCGCACCAAGATCACGCTGGCGCGAGACCGCCGGGGCCGCATCGGGCTGCATCCCCTCGACCGGCCCGACCGGACCTTTGAACTGGAACACTGCCTCATCACCGAGCCCGCGCTGATGGCGGCCTGGACCGTGGTACATCGCCACCGGGCCCTGCTTCCAGCGGACCTGGCCCACCTGGTATTCCGGCTGGACCGGGCCGGGGGCCGCCATGTCATCCTTCAGACCGTCGGCACCCAGGTCTGGCAGCAGGGCCCCCAGCTGTACCGGGCCCTGGCGGCCGCTTCGCTCCTGTCCATCATCTGGTACCAGCCGGGGAGCGGGGTTCCCCGGGTGGTGGCGGGTTCGGACGATGCCTATCCCGCCACGGTCTTCGAGCAGGTGAACCCCGAAATGGGAGACATCGCCCGGAACTTTGCGCTCGAACAACTGGGAACGGTGGCCGGCTGCCATGTCTGGGATCTCTTCGCCGGCGTGGGTGAGACGTCCGCGGCCCTGCTCGCGGCGGGCGCGACGGTCGAAAGCGTGGAGGCCGATCATCGCGCGGTTCGCCTGGCGGCCGAACGGTCGCGCGGCGTCCTGGGCCTTCCGGCCGGTGCCCGGCTGCCCGCCGGCGTCGCGCTGCACGCCGGGCTGGTCGAAGACATCCTGCACCGGCTCAAGGACCCGGACCTGATCGTGGCCAATCCGCCCCGGGGCGGCATCGAACCCGCCGCGATCCGGCAGATTCTTTCCCGGGCGGCCCGCCGGTTCGTGTACATCTCCTGTGACCCGGCCACCCTGGCGCGGGATCTGGCCCGGCTGGCGCCCCGCTATCGCCCCAGGGCGGTGCAGGCCTTTGATCTCTTTCCCCAGACGGCGCACGTCGAGAGCGTCGCCGTCCTCGAGGCGGCGTGAAATATTTCGTGACTGTGGGCGGGCGGGAATACCAGGTCACCGTGGAGGGCGACACGGTCACCGTGGACGGGCAGCGGCATGTCGCGCACCTGAGCGCCATTGCCGGGACTCCGCTCCGCCACCTGCTGCTCGGCGACCGGTCCTTCACGCTGCTCTTCGATGCCCCGGGACCCGGCCGCTGGACCATGGGCTTTCAGGGCGAGGCCTGGGAAACCGAAGTGGTGGACGAGCGGACTCGGCATATCCGGAGCCTGACCGGCGCGGGGGGAGAAAAGGCCACCGGGGGACAGCTCAAGGCCCCCATGCCGGGGCTGGTGGTCCGGGTTGACGTGGCCCCGGGACAGGAGGTTCCCGCCGGCGCCAGCCTGGTGGTACTCGAGGCCATGAAGATGCAGAACGAGCTGCGGGCGCCGGCCGCGGCGGCGGTGGCCCGGGTTCTGGTCCAGCCTGGGCAGGCGGTAGAAAAGGGGCAAATCCTTATAGAATTTGACGTTAGATGATACGGACTGGCGGTGAGGAGCCGGCAGGGAGGAGGACCCAACCCGGACACTCGCGGGGTGGCCACTATTTGGAGGGTGCCCCGGTCGTTGCCTGCGTGCGTCTCAGGGCCTGCGGCTTACTCTGGTCCGGGCTTGACCGTCGGTCGGCTGGCTGGGTATCTTGTGAGTCTGTGCCGATTTACAGCACCGTAATCCAGATTAACAGGGACCCATGAAGACGTTCAGCGCCACCGCAAGCGACCTCCAACACGACTGGCACGTCGTGGACGCCACCGGCGTCCCGCTGGGCCGCCTCGCGACGCATGTTGCGCAGCTGATTCGCGGCAAGCACAAGCCCACGTTCACGCCGCACATGGACGGCGGCGACTTCGTGGTGGTCATCAATGCCTCCAAGATCCGGCTGACGGGCAAGAAACTGGCTCAGAAGCAGTACTTCTCGCATAGCGGGTACATGGGACACGAGCGCTTCACCCCGGCGAAGGAGATGATGGACAAGCATCCCGACCGGGTGATTCGCAAGGCCGTCTTCGGTATGCTGCCGAAGAACTCCCTGTCCAAGCAGCATCTGCGGGGCAAACTCAAGGTGTACGCCGGCGCCGAACATCCCCATGCCGCGCAGCAGCCGGAGACTTCCAAGGTGAACGCATGAATACCGACCAGTTCCGCTGGCAGGCGATCGGCCGCCGCAAGACGAGCGTGGCCCGGGTGTACCTGACCCCCGGCACCGGCAAGTGGGATGTGAATGGCCGTACCCTGGGTGATTATTTCCCGCGGCCCTCGCTGGTCCAGCACATCCAGCAGTCCTTCACCGCGACCGACACGCTGGGCGCCTTTGACGTCAAGGCGCACGTGGACGGCGGCGGGATGACGGGCCAGGCCGGCGCGCTCCGGCTGGGTATTGCCCGGGCCCTGGTAGAGGCCGATGGCACCCACCGCACCAAGCTCCGGGCCGGCGGGTTGCTGACCCGCGATCCCCGCGCGGTAGAGCGGAAGAAGGCCGGCCGTCCCGGTGCCCGGAAGCGGTTCCAGTTCAGCAAGCGGTAGCCCTCGGCTCTCAGGAACTCGGTCTCGAAGACTGAGTCCGGTACGGTTCGTGGCACTTTTATCTCGCACACCGCTCGGATCTTCCTCCGGGTGCCCCGTTTCGGCGGGGTTGGAGGAAGAGTTGAAGACGGTGGACGATCAACCCCATTGAGACAGGATACGACGATCACGCATGGCTCAGCCTGAACTGCAGGACCTGCTTGAAGCGGGCGTTCATTTCGGCCACCAGACCCGGCGGTGGAATCCCAAGATGCGGCGGTTCATTTTCGCCGAGCGCTCGGGGATTTACATCATCGACCTCCAGAAGACCCTCCGTCAGATTCACAAGGCCCAGGAACTCCTCAAGGGCGTCATGCTCCGGGGCGACGGGGTGTTGTTCGTCTGCACCAAGAAGCAGCTGAAGGCGGTGGTCGAAGCCGAGGCACGCGAGGCGGGCGCGTTCTACGTGACCGAGCGGTGGCTGGGCGGGATGCTGACCAACTTCCAGACCATCAAGAAGCAGATCCGCCGGTTCCGCGAGCTGGAGCAGGGCAGCGCGGAGGGCGAGTTCGAGAACTACACCAAGAAGGAAAAGCTGCTGTTCGAACGGGAGCGGGAAAAGCTGGCCCGTAACCTCGAGGGCATCAAGACCATGGGCCGGCTGCCCGGCGCGCTCTTCGTGGTGGATGCCAAGAAAGAGAAGATCGCGGTCGCCGAGGCCAACAAGCTGGGGATCCCGGTGGTGGCCATCGTGGACACCAACGCCGACCCGGACGTCATTACGGTGCCGATTCCCGGCAACGACGACGCCATCCGGGCGGTGTCGCTGATTACCGGCGCGCTCTGCGATACCATCCGCGAGGCCCGCGCCCAGGTTCCGCAGCGCGAAGTCACCGACGACGCGGACGCGGAGACCTACAGCAGCGACGCCGGCACCGAGGGCGATCCCGATGCCGACCGCCGCAAGCGGCGGCCCCGGCGGAAGCGGCGGCCCAAGCCGGAGGCGATCGCGGCCCTGCGCAAGAACGAGGGCGACAGCGAGGCCGGGAGCGGTGAGGCGGCGGCGGCGCCTTCCCCGAGCGGGGCCGAAGGGTAAGGCAGGCTCCGCCCGTCTGGTACCGCCGCTCGGTGGCTCCCCAGCCATGGGCGGCGGTCTTAATATCCACACTTGAGGATCGAACGATGTCGAGCATGACAATTTCCCCGAAAGATGTCGCCGAGCTGCGCCGCCGGACTGGCGCCGGCATGATGGATTGCAAGAAGGCGCTGGAAGAAGCCGGCGGCGACATGGACAAGGCGGTGGAACTGCTCCGCAAGAAAGGCATCGCCAAGGCCGAGAAGCGGGCCGGCCGGGAAGCGGCGCAGGGCCTGGTGATGAGCTACATCCATCACAACGCCCAGGCCGGCGTCCTGCTGGAACTCAACTGCGAGACCGACTTCGTGGCGCGGACCGACGCGTTCAAGGAGCTGGGCCGGGAGATCGCCATCCACATCGCTTTTGCCGACCCGCTCGCCGTCTCGCCCGAGCAGATCCCGGCCGACCTGGTGGACCGGGAACGGCGGATCGCCGAGGAGCAGGTGGCCGAAGAGGGCAAGCCCGAGGCGGTGCGCGCCAAGATCGTCGAGGGCAAGGTCCGGAAGTTCGTGGCCGAGCGCGCGCTGCTGGAGCAGCCCTACGTCAAGGACGAGTCCAGGACCATCGGGCAGCTGGTGAAGGAAGCCTCCGGCACCATCGGCGAGGCCATCACCGTGCGCCGCTTCGCCCGGTTCAAGATCGGGGAAGCCTGATGCCGCCGGCCTACTCGAGTGCGCTGCTCAAGCTCTCGGGCGAGGCACTGGCCGGCGAGAAAGGCTTCGGCCTCGATTACAAGGTCATCGAGTCGCTGGCCGACGAAGTCAAGCAGGTGCACGCCGCCGGCGTGCGCCTGAGCCTGGTGGTCGGGGGCGGGAACATCATGCGGGGCGGCGCCGCCAGCCGCGAAGGGGTGGACCGGGTGTCCGCCGACAACATGGGAATGCTCGCCACCGTGATCAACGCGCTGGCGGTGCAGGACATCCTGGAGCGCAAAGGGGTGGAGACCCGGGTCATGAGCGCGATCCGGATGGAGTCGCTGGCCGAGCCCTACATCCGGCGGCGGGCCATCCGCCACCTGGAGAAGGGCCGCCTGGTGATCTTTGCCGCCGGTACCGGCAACCCCTATTTCAGTACCGACACCGCCGCGGTGCTCCGGGCGCTGGAAATCGAGGCCCAGGTAATCCTCAAGGGCACCAACGTGGACGGCGTGTACACCGCCGACCCGCGCCAGGATCCCCAGGCCCGCTTCATCCCGGAGCTGTCGTTCCAGGAGGCGTTGGTCAACCGCTACGCGGTGATGGACGCCAACGCCTTCGGTCTCTGCATGGGCCACAACCTCCCGATCATCGTTTTCAACATCAACACACCCGGCGCCGTGCACCGAGTGCTCCAGGGCGAGCGGGTGGGGACGATCGTGCGATGAACACCATACCCGAACTGACCCGCCACGCCCGCGAATCCATGGCCAAGGCCGTGGACAACACCAAGCGCGAGTTGACCCATATCCGGAGCGGCAAGGCCAGCACCGCCCTGCTCGACCTGGTACGGGTCGAGGCCTATGGCAGCGAGGTGCCGCTGAACCAGGTCGGGATGGTGGCTGCTCCCGAGGCGCGGCTCCTCACGGTACAGCCCTTCGACAAGTCGCTGGCCCCGGCCATCGAAAAGGCCATCCGCGACGCCGACCTGGGTCTCAACCCGGCCAGCCAGGGCGGGGTCATCCGGGTGCCCATTCCCCAGCTGACCGAAGAACGGCGGAAAGAGCTGGTGAAACTGGTCCACAAGCTGGCCGAAGAGGGCCGCATCGCGGTACGCCATGCCCGGACCGACGTGCTCCATAAGATGAAAAAGATCGAGAAGATCGCCGAGGACGAAAAGACCCGGGGCGAGAAGGAAGTCCAGAAACTGACCGACGAGCACATCAAGCAGATCGATGCCCTGATCCAGACCAAGGAAACGGAGATCATGGCCATCTGAAGTGCTGAGAAACGAGTACTGAGTACTGGGCACAGCCGGTTTTCCGCACTCAGCACCCAGCACTCAGCACTCAGCACTCAGCACTCGACACTATGAGCGACAACCTGCTCGAAACGATCCGGGTTACCGGCGCCGTCCCGGCCCACATCGCCATCATCATGGATGGCAATGGGCGCTGGGCGCAGACCCGCTCGCTGCCCCGGCCGATGGGACACCAGGCCGGGATGAAGGCGGTGCGCGAGGTCGTGGAAGGCTGCCTGGCCGCCGGGGTCGAGGTTCTGACGCTCTTCGCCTTCAGCCAGGAGAACTGGCAGCGGCCGCCCGAGGAGATCGACGCGCTGATGGCGCTGCTGGAGGAGTACATCGCCAGGGAACTGGCCGAGCTCCGGAGCCAGGGCGTGGCGGTGCGGATGCTGGGCGACCTGGAACGGCTCTCGCCCGGGGCCCGCGCCGCGGTCGACCGGATCATGCAGGAAACCTCGGCCGGGGCCAGGCTCGATCTCAATATCTGCATCTCCTACAGCTCCCGGGCCGAGCTGGCCCGCGCGGCTCGCCTGCTGGCCGAGGCCGCCGTCCAGGGCAAGCTGAATCCCGCCGAGATCGACGAACAGGCGGTGGCCGATCACCTCTTTACCGCGCCCTGGCCCGACCCGGACCTCCTGATCCGGACCTCCGGCGAGATGCGGATCTCCAATTTTCTGCTCTGGCAGCTGGCGTACTCGGAAATCTGGGTGACCCCGGTGCTGTGGCCCGACTTTACCCGGCAGGACCTCTTCCAGGCCATTCTCGACTTCCAGCGCCGGGACCGCCGTTTCGGTAAAGTGCTCGCCTAGATGGATGCCAATCTCACCCGGCGAATCCTGTTCGCCGTGGTCGCCATTCCGCTCGCCTTCGGCGTCATCTGGTACGGCGGCTGGCCGCTGGTCGCGGTCGTCGCGCTGGTGGCGGCGCTGGGCACCCGGGAGCTGTTCGATTTCGCGCGGCGGCAGCGGATCGAGCCCGCGCTCCAGATCGGCCTCCTTACCGCGCTGGTCATCCCGCCGGCCGGCTACATCTCGCTCTCCTCCGTTTACAACACCTGGTGGGTGCTGGTCGCCGGCTTCTACGGCGGCGCCGTATGGATCATGCTGCTCCTCGGCTGGGCGCTCTGGCGCCGTGCCCCGGGCGATAAGCCCATGGAGGCCGTCGCCGTCACATTGTTCGGCGTGGTGTACGCCGGGCTGCTCCCTTCGTTCCTGATCATCATCCGCCACAACGGGTACGGGCTCAAGTCGTGGCCCGCCACCGCGCTGGTGTTTTTCCCGCTGGTCGTCACCTGGGTGTGCGACACCGCCGCGATGTTCGGCGGCAAGCTGTTCAAGGGCCCCAGGCTGGCCCCCACGGTGAGCCCGGGAAAGACCCGCTCCGGCGCGCTGAGCGGGGTGGTCGGCGGGCTCGCGGTGGCGCCGCTCTTTGCGCTCTTCGTGTTCGAGCCGGCGGGGTTCAGCATACCGCTCTGGAAACTCATGCTCTGCGCCGGTGTCTGGTCGGTCATGGGCCAGGTGGGTGATCTCGCCGAGTCGCTGCTCAAGCGCGAGGTGGGCCTCAAGGATTCCAGCGCGCTCATCCCCGGCCACGGGGGCGTCCTGGACCGCTTCGACTCGCTCTACTTCGTGCTCCCTCTCGCCGTGGCGCTCTACAAGCTCCTCGGCATCCAGTGATGCGCGGCGTTGCCCTCCTGGGCTCCACCGGGTCCATCGGTACCAGCACGCTCGAAGTGCTCCGGCGGCAGCGCGACCACTTCCGGGTGGTGGCGTTGACGGCCGGTAGGAACCGGGCCCTCCTCGAGGCCCAGGTGGCGGAGTGGAAACCGGATTACGCCGGCCTGGTGGAGGGAAGCGGCGGCAACGGCCGGATCGCGGTGGGGCCGGACTGCCTGGTCCGCGCGGCGACCCACCCCGGCGCCGATATCGTGGTCAACGCGGTGGTGGGGAGCGTGGGTCTCGAAGCCACGCTGGCCGCGCTCAAGGCCGGCAAACGGGTGGCGCTGGCCAACAAGGAGACGCTGGTCATGGCGGGTGACCTGGTGACCCGCGCGGCCCGGGAAGGCGGCGGTGAGTTGATCCCGGTGGACTCGGAGCACAGCGCCGTGCTCCAGTGCGTCACCGGACGGAAACCGGACAGCCTCTGCCGCCTCATCCTGACCGCATCGGGCGGCCCGTTCCGGGACTGGCCGGCCGAACGGCTGGGCGGAGCCACCGTGGCGGAAGCGCTGAAGCATCCCACCTGGCAGATGGGGCACAAGGTGACGGTGGACAGCGCCACCCTGGCCAATAAGGCGCTGGAGGTGATCGAAGCCCACCACCTCTTCGGCCTGCCCTACGACGCGATCGAAGTGGTCGTGCATCCCCAGAGCATCATTCACGCGTTCGCCGAGTTCTGCGACGGCAGCGTGATCGCCCAGCTGGGATTTCCCTCCATGGAACTGCCGATTCTCTACGCGTTGACGCACCCGGCCCGGCTGCCTGATCAGGGGGTCCGCCGGTTCGACCCGGTGGCCGCGGGGCCGCTGACCTTCGAGCCGGTGCGGGGAGACGTCTTCCGCGCCTTTGCCGCCGGTGTCGCCGCCGGGCGCGCCGGGGGGACCGCGCCGGCGGTCTTCAACGCGGCCAACGAGGTCGCGGTGGCCGCGTTCCTGGAGGGCAGGATACCTTTTGGCAGGATCGCCGAGGTCACCGAAGCGGTGCTGGCCTCTCACATCGGCGAGGCTGCCCTCACGCTGGATGCCGTTATCGGCGCGGACCAATGGGCCCGCGCCCGGACCCACGAGGAATTGCCGTCATGAACGCGTTGATCGCTATCGGGGCCCTGCTCGTCGTCCTGGGCGTGCTGGTCTTCGTCCACGAGGCGGGGCATTTCGCCGCCGCCAAGTGGGCCGGCATTTACGTCCACCGGTTTTCGCTGGGGCTGGGGGCGCCGATCAAGGCGCTGACCCGGAAACACGGTGAGACCGAATACACCATCTCCTGGCTGCCGCTGGGCGGCTACGTGAAGATGGCCAGCAAGGAAGAGGAGGCGATCAGCAGCAGCGCGCTCGAGGGCGGCCGGGCCACCGAGCCGGTGCCCCCCCACCGGGTGTTTGAAGCCAAGCCGGTGTGGAAGCGGATGATCGTCATCCTGGCGGGGGTGGCCATGAACACGCTGTTTGCGTGGGGCGTGTACGTGTATCTGGCTGCCAAGAATGGCGAACAGATCCTCACGACCACCACGGTCGGCCTGGTCGCCGACTCGCTGCTGCCCCCGGTGGGCGCCGATCTGGCCCGCCTGGAGCCGGGGGACCGGATCACCGCCATCAACGGCATCCCGGTCGGGTCCTGGAACGACATCGAACGGCAGCTGACCTCCGCGCCGGGGGACGAAATCCGGGTCCAGGTGGACGGCAAGCCCGACCTGGTGGCCCGCGCCTCCGCCGATGACCTCGAGGCCCGGATCGCCATCAGCCAGGCCATCGCGCCGTTTCAGCGGGCGGTGGTGGATACCGTGGTCGGGGGGACGCCGGCCGCGTCGGCCGGCTTCGTCAGCGGCGATACCGTGGTAGCGATCGACGGGGCGCCGGTCATCCAGTGGTACGACATGGTCCGGCTCATCGAATCCAGCGCGGGCCGGGAATTGGCGATCGACGTCGCGGGCGCCCAGGGCCTCCGGACCATCCGGGTGACGCCCCGGGCCGAGACGGTGGCCGCCGGAGATTCGACCCGCACCGTGGGGCGCATCGGGGTGGGCCCCCGGCGCGATGCGACCTACCGGAACTACTCGGCGGTCGAGGCGCTCAAGGCCGGCACCGACCAGACGCTGGCGGCCAGCACCCTGATCATCCGGTCGCTCAGGGGCATGGTGCGGGGGCTGATTTCGCCCCGCTCCCTCGGCGGCCCGGTGGCGATCGGCCAGATGGCGGGCCAGAGCATTCAGCTCGGCATCGATCCCTTCCTGGCCTTCATGGCGCTGATCTCGGTGAACCTGGCGGTGCTCAACCTGCTGCCGATCCCGGTGCTGGATGGAGGCCAGTTCCTTTTCCTTCTGGCGGAGGCGATCATCCGGCGGCCCCTGTCGCTCAAACTCCGGGAGCGGCTCACCGCGGTGGGCCTGGTGCTCATCGTGCTGCTGATGGTGTTCGCGTTTTCCAACGATATTCTCAGGGTGTTTGGCGTTTGAAGCGAGAAGTGAGAGGGACGTCGGTCGCTGAAGGCCTGGAGTCGGTTGCTGGTCCTATCGCCGGGTGGAGGAGAGCCTGGAAATGCAAGGAGGGGGCGGGAAGGGGTACGCGAGCCCGATGGCACCATCACTGTGAAGGGGTTGGTTTCATGCGTCTCCGCGCTTTTGCCGTGCTTGTCGCAGGGCTATCGACCGTCGCGGCCGGGCAGGAACCCACCCGGGCGGATACGCTCCGGGGGAGTTACACCACCCCGGGCCGGGCCTGGTGGGACGTCACGTTCTACGATCTGCATGTCACTGTGAACCCCGCGGATTCAAGCATCCGGGGATCCAACGGAATCAGTTACCGGGTGCTCCGCCCGGGCCGGGAACTGCAGGTGGACCTGATGGAGCCGCTGGTGGTGGACAGCGTGGTGCAGGGTGGGCGGAGGCTCCGGTTCCGGAAAGAGGGCAACGCCTACTTCGTGACCGTGGCGGGGGCCGCGGCGCCTGCCCGGCGTCCCGATCCGGGCAGTACCAGCGTGGAGCGCCCGGCCACACCGCCGCCGGCCTCCGCCGCCCGGCCGGCGCTCCGCGCCGGCAGCATCGGCCAGATCCGGGTCTTCTACCACGGCCGGCCTCACGTCGCCATCCGGCCGCCCTGGCAGGGCGGGTTCAGCTGGACCGCGGACAGCCTGGGCCGCCCCTGGGTGGTCACCACCGACCAGGGCATGGGGGCCTCGGTCTGGTGGCCGAACAAGGACACCCAGGCCGACGAGCCGGACAGCCAGCGGGTGGCGATCACGGTGCCCGACTCGCTGCTGAACATTTCCAATGGACGTCTCCGGAAGGTCACCACCCGGAACGGCTGGACCACCTGGGAATGGTTCGTCTCCAACCCCATCAACAACTACGCGATCGCGGTGGCCGCGGGCCACTACGCCCATTTCGGCGATACCTACCAGGGCGAGGGCGGGCCGCTGACCATAGACTACTGGCCGCTGGACTACCACCTCGACGCCGCCCGCCGGCAGTTCCCCCAGACCCTCTCGATGCTGGCCTGCTTCGAGCGGTGGTTCGGGCCCTACCCGTTCTACGAGGACGGCTTCAAGCTGATCGAAGTGCCCAACAACGGCATGGAGCATCAGAGCGCCATTGCTTACGGCAACCGCTACGCCAACGGCTACCAGGGCAATGACGGCAGCGGGACCGGCCTCGGCATGCAGTGGGATTTCATCATCGTGCACGAGGCCGCCCACGAGTGGTTCGGCAACAACATCACCACCAAGGACCTCGCGGACATGTGGGTCCACGAGAGCTTTGCCAACTACTCCGAGAACCTGTACACCGAGTGCCTGTTCGGGAAGGACGCGGGTGCCCGCTACGTCATCGGCACCCGGCAGCTGATCGCCAACCAGGCGCCGATCATCCCGGCACATTACGGGGTCAACGCCCAGGGCTCCGGCGACATGTATCCCAAGGGCGGGAACCTGCTGCACACCATCCGGCAGATTGTGGGTGACGACGAGCAGTGGCGGGGGATCCTGCGCGACCTCAACCGCACCTTCCGGCACCAGACAGTCACCGGACGGCAGGTGGAGGGATACCTGAGCCGGGAGACCGGCGTGGACCTGTCCAGCGTGTTCGACCAGTACCTCCGGGATACCCGGATCCCGGTCCTGGAATACCGGCTCCGGGGGGACCGGCTCCAGTACCGCTGGGGCAACGTGGTGCCGGGGTTCCGGATGCCGGTGGAGGTCGTGCTGGAGGGGCCTGGAGAGACCGTGCGCATCGTTCCCACCGAGGCCTGGCAGGTCCTGGTGCGTTCGGGCGTGGTCGGGCTCAAGCTGGTTCCGGACTACTACGTGACCCTGGAGAAAGGCGACGACTAGCTCGGGTGAGGGCGTGCTCGGCCGCTGGCTCGCGGCCCGGGGCTGCTAGCTCCCCTTCTTCCACCACCGCTTCTTCTCTGGCTCGGTCTTCGGCATGTCCCGGGTCAGGTACTCCGGCGGCAGCACAATGTCCGTCGTCGGGCGGTCCCGGGTCACGGTATCCTCCAGGTCCTTCATCAACTCTTCGGCGGTGGCATAGCGGTCGTCCGGGTGCTTGGCCATGCACCTGAGCATGATCCGCTCCAGCCGCCGCATCAGCTCGGGCCGGAGCGTCCGGGGTGGCTCCGGCTTGGTCTCGACGTGCATGCGGGCCAGGTCGAACCAGTCCTTCGACTTGAAGGGCAGTTCGCCCGTCGCGGCGCGATAGAGGGTGATGCCCAGGGAGTAGAGGTCGCTCCGGCCGTCCAGCGTCCGGCCCTGGGCCTGCTCCGGCGAGATGTAGTGCGGGGTCCCGATCGTCATGTTGAAGCCGGTGGCCGCCACGTAGCCGCTGATGGCCCGGGCGATGCCGAAGTCGGTCAGCACCGCCTCGCCGGCCCCGGTCAGCAGGATATTGTCCGGCTTGATGTCGCGGTGAATGATCCCCTGGCCGTGGGCGAAACTCAGGGCGGCGGCGATGTCGTGGGCGAACTGGATGATGTCGTTCTCGTCGAGCTTGCCTTCCCGTTCCAGCCGGGCCGCCAGGGTGTCGGGAAACAGGTCCATGGCGAACCAGGCGCTCTCACCCGCCTGGCTGACCTCTTCGATGTGAACGATATGGGGGTGGATCAGCGAAGCGGCGAACTCGGACTCCTTGCGGAAGCGGCTTCCGAAGGCCTCGTCGGTCCCGAAACGAGGCTTCAAGATCTTGACAGCAAAGGACTTACCATCGCCCCTCCGGGCGGCGTACACCCAGGCGAAGCCACCCTGGCCGAGTTGCCGTTCCAGGGTGTAGGGGCCGATCGAAGTGCCGAGTTCGGGTGCGTCCACAGCTCACCTCAAGGGGTTGCCCAGGACCGCCCGGGCAGGTTATTTTGGCATGCTAGAGAGAAATCGGTAAATGACGCTCGCGCAACCAGATGAGGATACAGCGAGAATGAGCTTTGACAAGGCGGCTGTGCTCCAGGCACACGCGCAGAATGACAAGGATACCGGGTCGACCCGGGTGCAGGTAGCCCTCCTGACCGAGCGAATCAACTCGCTCACCGGGCATTTTCGCAGCCATCCCAAGGACCACCATAGCCGGCGCGGGCTGCTCAAGATGGTCGGTTCCCGCCGGCGTCTGTTGACCTATCTCAAGCGAAGCGATCTTGCGACATACCGGTCGCTGATCGAGCAACTCGGACTTCGCCACTAGCTGAACCGAGTCGGTCCGGGCGCCCCGAACGAGCACTGGGGGCGCCCTCTTCGTTTTGGTGTGCTCCTGACAAGTAAAGGTTCCTGAATCGTGCAACGGATTGAGAATGATTTCGCCGGCCGCAAGCTGATTATCGACACCGGGCGTCTTGCCCGGCAGGCTGCCGGCTCCGCGCTGGTCCAGTACGGGGACACCGTGGTCCTGGCCGCCGTCACCCTGTCCCCCAAGATCTCCCACCTCCCGTTCTTCCCGCTGACCGTCGAATACCGGGAAAAGACCTACGCCGCGGGCAAGATCCCGGGCGGCTTCCTCAAGCGGGAAGGTCGGCCGTCGGACAAGGAGATCCTCGCCTGCCGGGTGATTGACCGATCGATCCGCCCGCTCTTTCCGGAGGGATTCAAGAACGAGGTCCAGGTCTTCGTGACGGTGCTGTCGGCCGACCAGGAGAACGACGCCGACATGCCGGCGGTACTGGCCGTCTCGCTGGCGCTGGGCCTCTCGCCCGCGCCATGGAGCGGCCCGATCGCCGGGGTCCGGGTGGGCCGGGTGGACGGCAACTGGATCCTCAATCCGACGTTTCAGCAGCTCGAAGTCTCCACCATTGACCTGACCGTCTGCGGCTCGGCCGACTCGGTGGTGATGGTGGAAGGCGGCGCGCTGGAACTGTCCGAGGCCGAGATCCTGGAGGCCCTGAAGGTGGGGCAAAAGGGCATCAAGGACCTGATCGCGCTGCAGAAGAAGGTGCTCACCAAGGCCGCGACCGCCAAGCTCGAGTGGAAGAAGCCCGAGCCCAAGGCCGACGTGGTTGCCGCCGTCCAGAAGCTGGCCGAGGACGCCATCGGCAAGGCGATCAACGCCAAGGACAAGGCCGGCCGCGCCGCGGCGGTCAAGGCCGTGCGGGACGACGTGGTCGCCCGCATGCTGGAGCAGTTCCCGGAAGACAGCCCCGCCGTCATGGGCGAACTGGAGGACATCGAGTACCGGCGGATGCGGGCCCAGGTGCTGGAGAAGGGCGAGCGGGTGGACGGCCGCGACCTGGACACCATCCGGCCCATCACCATCGAGGCCGGGCTGCTGCCGCGGACCCACGGCTCGGCGCTGTTCACCCGGGGCCAGACCCAGGCCATGGTCGCCGTCACGCTCGGCACCCAGGACGACGAGCAGCGGATCGACAGCATCGACGTGGCCGGCGAGACCACCAAGTCCTTCATGCTGCACTACAATTTCCCACCCTACTCCACCGGCGAGGTCAAGCCGATCCGGGGCACCAGCCGCCGCGAAATCGGCCACGGCGCCCTGGCGGAACGGGCGCTGCAGCCGCTGCTCCCCGACTATGAGACCTTCCCCTACACGCTGCGGATCGTCTCCGAGATCCTCGAGTCCAACGGGTCGTCTTCCATGGCCACGGTCTGCGGCGGCTCCCTGGCGCTGATGGATGCCGGTGTGCCGATCAAGGCGGCCTGCGCCGGCGTCGCGATGGGGCTGATCAAGGAAGGCAAGAAGGTCGCGATCCTGACTGATATCCTCGGTTCGGAAGACCACCTGGGCGACATGGACTTCAAGGTTGCCGGGACCCGGCAGGGCATTACCTCGATCCAGATGGATATCAAGATCGAAGGCCTCGACCTCAAGATCATGGAAGAGGCGCTGGAGAAGGCCCGCCTGGGCCGGCTCCACATCCTGGGAGAGATGGACAAGGTGCTGACGGCCGGCCGCACCGAGCTGTCACCCTACGCCCCCCGGATCATCACGTTCATGATCAAGCCGGACCGGATCGGCGACGTGATCGGCCCCAAGGGCAAGACCATCCGCGGCATCCAGGACCAGACCGGCGCCAAGATCGGGATCGAAGACTCCGGCCTGGTGACCATCTCCGCCGTCGGCGGCGAGGCCGGCCAGCGCGCCAAGGCGATGGTGGACGCCCTGGTCGCGGAGCCGGAAGTGGGCAAGACCTACGAGGGCCCGGTCAAGAGCACCACGCCGTTCGGCGCTTTTGTCGAGATCATGCCCGGCGTCGAAGGCCTGCTCCACATCAGCGAACTGCAGCACGCCCGGACCGAGAAGACCGAAGACGTGGTCAAGAAGGGCGACGTCGTCACGGTGAAGCTGCTGGAGGTCGATGAGCGCGGCCGGATGAAGCTGTCCCGCAAGGCGTTGATCCCCAAGGAGTGAGCAGTACGACGTGAGCGGTGAGCGGGACTGGACGCAGGAACAGCCGGAACTACGCCGCTGATCTTACGACTGGTCCCGCTGATAGCTCGCCCCTCACGGCTTACGGATGCCATGCAAACCACCCAGCTCGACTCCGGTCTCTTCCAGACGGTCGCGCCCAACGGCCTGACCGTCCTGACCGAGTTTCTCCCCGGGATCCGCTCGGCCGCTCTCGGCGTGTGGATCCGCGCCGCCAGCGCGCACGAGCCCCGGGGGCTGATGGGGGTGTCCCACCTGCTGGAGCACATGGTCTTCAAGGGTACCGAGCGGCGCACCGCGCGCCAGCTGGCCATGGAGCTGGAGGTCCGGGGCGGGAGCCTGGATGCCTATACCGGCCGCGACCATACCAACTACCAGGCCCACGTGCTGGACGAGGACCTGCCCCGGGCGGTGGACGTGCTGACCGACCTGGTCCGACGGCCCCTGCTGCGCCAGGCCGACCTGGACCTGGAACGCAACGTGGTGCTGGAAGAGATCAACATGGTGGAGGATACGCCGGACGATCTCGTGTTCGACCTCCTCGCGGCGCGGCTCTGGCCCGCCCACGGCTACGGCCATTCCATCCTCGGCACCCGCGATACCGTCGCCGCCTTGAGCGCGGACCAGCTCAAGGCCACCCACCGGGCCGGGTATTATCCCGGCAACTGCGTGGTGGCGGCGGCCGGGAACGTGGACCACCAGGCCCTGCTGGATATGCTGGCCCGGGAAGGCTGGTTCGAGGCCGCCGACCGGCAGCTTCCCCGCATGGCGGTCATCGCCGAGCCGGCGGTGCGAGGCGCCCGCCTCCGGGAAGAGCGGGACGCCACCCAGGTGCAGATCGTGTTCGCGACCGACACCATTCCCTACCGCGACCCCCGGCGCTTTGCATTGGCGATCCTGACCAATACATTCGGCGGCGGCATGTCGAGCCGGCTCTTCCAGCGGATTCGGGAGGAACTCGGGCTGGCCTACGCGGTCTATGCCTACCAGACCCTCTACCAGTCCACCGGCGTGGCCGGGGTCTATATCGGCACCCAGCCCGCGACGGCCGAGCAGGCGACCGAGGCCATCCTGGCGGAATACCGGAAGCTGGCCGAGCAGTCGCTCACCGCCCAGGAGCTGGCGGAAGGCAAACAGCAGTTCAAGGGACAGGTCATGCTCTCCCTGGAGAACCCCCTCAGCCGGATGAACCGGCTTGCCGCGGTGGCGCTCCACGACGATCACTACCGCCCCCTCAACCAGCTGCTGGCCGACATCGATGCCGTGACGGGCGACGAGGTTGCCGCCCTGGCCCGGGAGTATTTCGACCCGGCCCGGCAAACGGTGCTGCGGCTGGGCCCCATTGAAAAAGCGTGAGCGGTGAGAACCTCTCACCGCCCACCGTCCCCTGAAACCCCAACGATGAGCGGATCCATGGTTATCGGCGTTCCCAAGGAAATCAAGACCAACGAGAACCGCATTGCCCTGGTGCCGGCGGGGTGCGAGGCCCTGGTCAGCGCGGGCCACACCGTGTACGTCGAGAAGGACGGCGGCGTGGGCAGCGGTTTCCCGGACGAGGCCTACACCGAGGTTGGCGGGAAGATCCTGGCCACGGCGGACGAGGTCTGGGCCAAGGCCGACATGATCATGAAGGTCAAGGAACCGATCGCCCCGGAATGGCCCCGGATGCGGTCCGGTCAGGTGATTTACACCTATTTCCACTTCGCGGCGGATGAAGCGCTGACCGCGGCGGTCATCAAATCGGGCGCGATCGCCATCGCCTACGAGACGGTGCAGCTGGCCAGCGGGGAACTGCCGCTGCTGACCCCGATGTCCGAGGTGGCCGGCCGGATGGCGGTGCAGGAGGGAGCCAAGTACCTGGAGAAGGTCTTCGGCGGCAGCGGCATCCTGCTCGGCGGGGTTCCCGGGGTGGCTCCCGGCGAGGTGGTGATCATCGGCGGCGGGGTGGTCGGCATCAACGCCGCCAAGATGGCGGCCGGCCTGGGCGCCCACGTGACCATCCTCGACATCTCGCTGGACCGGCTCCGCTACCTGGACGACGTGCTGCCCGCGAACGTGGACACGGCCTATTCCAACCGCCACAATATCCTGGATGCCATCAAGCGGGCCGACCTGGTGGTCGGTGCCGTGCTCCTGCCCGGGGCCAAGGCGCCCCATCTGGTGAAGCGTGCCGACCTCAAGCTGATGAAGCCTGGCTCGGTCATCGTGGACGTTGCCGTGGACCAGGGCGGATGCGTCGAGACCATCAAGCCGACCACCCACGAGAATCCTACCTATTTCGTGGACGGGATCCTCCACTACGCGGTCGCCAACATGCCGGGCGGGGTGCCGCGGACCAGCACCCTTGCCCTCACCAACGCCACGCTGCCCTACGGGATCAAGCTGGCCCGGGACGGCTGGAAGAAGGCATGCCTGGCCACCCCGGCCCTCAAGCTCGGACTCAACGTGGTCGAGGGTAAGGTGGTGTATCCCGGTGTGGCCGAGGCGTTCGGACACCAGCTGGTGGACGTCGAGACGGTCCTCTAGGCGGGACGGAGGAGTCACAGGGAGTCACCCCGGCTACGCCCGGGATGACTCCCTTCGTTTTACCACACTTTCGTGCAGGAACCCATGCCTGACATTTCGATCCAGATCACCCGGCTTCCGCACGGCGAGGGCCTCCCCCTGCCGGAGCAGGCCACGCCCGGTTCCGCCGGGTACGACCTGTCGAGCGCCGAGGATGTCGAGCTGGCGCCCATGGAACGGAAACTGGTCGCCACCGGGCTCCGGATCGCGATTCCGGCGGGGTACGAGTGCCAGATCCGGCCCCGCTCGGGCCTCGCCATCCGTCACGGGATCTCGCTTCCCAACACGCCGGCCACGATCGACAGCGACTACCGGGGCGAGGTCAAGGTTCCGCTGATCAACCTGGGACTTGAAACGTTCGCGGTGACGCGTGGCATGCGGATCGCACAGATGATCTTCGCCGAGGTGGCGCAGGCCCAGTTTGTCCTGGTCGCGGAACTGCCGGAAAGCGGCCGGGGAGAAGGTGGGTTCGGGAGTACCGGGCGGTAGCGATACGGGCGGCGTTGAGAGCCGGGGGTTCCAACCGGTCAAAAAGCGCCGCAAACCGTCCTAATGAGTGCTTGCTCACGTTGGTCGGATACACTTCTGGAGTGTGCGTCATGTCGGTCTGTCCGGCCCTCCGCCTGTCCCCCTATTCCCAGCTATTGTACAGGGTTAGCGCAATCGTTACCTTAGATTCCGTCATGCACTCACATACCCTCCCATGAAGTTTTCCGGCCTGAAACTGGGGTCGTTTCTTCCCGCCAATGAGATCGCGGTCGATTTGGGCACGGCCAACACTCTGATCTACGTCAAGGGCGAAGGAATCGTCCTGAACGAGCCGTCAGTGGTCGCCATCGAGAAGGCCACCGGCCGCCCCAAGGGATACGGGCTCGATGCCAAGCGGATGCTGGGGCGGACGCCGGACGGGATCCTGGCGGTGCGGCCTCTCAAGGACGGGGTCATCGCCGATTTCGATGTGACCGAGAAAATGCTGCGCCATTTTCTCAAGTCCATCATCGACAAGCACGTCTTCAAGGTGAAACCGCGGGTGATCGTCTGCGTGCCGTCCGGCATCACCGAGGTGGAGCGCCGCGCGGTGCGCGACTCGGCCGAGACCGCCGGCGCCAAGCAGGTGCTGATGGTGGCGGAGCCGATGGCGGCGGCGATCGGCGTGGGGCTCCCCGTGGAAACGCCGACCGGCAACATGGTGATTGACATCGGCGGCGGCACCACCGAGATCGCCGTGATCGCGCTCTCCGGCATCGTGTCCGACACGTCCATCCGGACCGGCGGCGACGAGCTGGACCAGGCGATCGTGCAATTCATGCGGAAGAATTACAACCTCCTGGTCGGCGAGCCGACGGCCGAAGCGATCAAGATCAAGATCGGGTCGGCGGCGCCGGTCGGCGAAGAGCGTGAGATGGAAGTCAAAGGGCGTGACCTGGTGTCCGGCATCCCCAAGACGGTACGGGTGCATTCCAGTGAAATCCGGGAGGCGCTGCAGGAGCCGATCCAGCAGATCGTGGACGCCGTACGGCGGGCCCTGGAGATCACTCCGCCCGAACTGGCCAGCGACATCGTGGACCGGGGCATCATCATGACCGGCGGAGGCGCGCTCATTCGCGGGCTGGACCTGCTGCTCTCCCAGGAGACCGGGCTGCCCATTCATGTGGACGAAGACCCGCTTACCTGCGTGGTGCGGGGAGCCGGCCGGATCCTGGACGACTTCGAGAAGTATCGCAGCGTTCTCGTGACCTGAGTATGGCCTTCGCGTCGGACCGATCCACCCATCGGGATACCATCAGTTTCGGCGTCTGCGTCGTGCTTTCCAGCGCGGCGCTTTTTTTCCCTTCCGCTGGCAGCAGCGTCACGTCGGTCATCCGCCGCACCGTCCTGGTACCGGCCATCTGGCTGCAGGAGGCCGCGGAGCAGGGCCGAACCAGCCGGTCCCGTTTCCTCGCGGTCATGGCGGAGCGGGACTCGGCGGCGCTGGCGGCGCGGTCGCTCACCACGGCGACCGCCGAGAACATCCAGCTGCGGAACTTGCTGGGGCTGGCCCACCGGCTGCCGGTTTCCTATATCCCGGCGGAGGTGCTTCACCAGGCGCTGCCCACCGATGGGCGCACGATCTTACTGAGCGCCGGGGCGGAGGACGGGGTCCTGCCCTTTTCGCCGGTTCTCTCGTCCTCCGGGCTGGTGGGTGTGGTGCGAATCGTCGAGCCGCGCTGGAGCATCGCGATGACCTGGGCCCACCCGGAGTTCCGGGCCGGCGCCTTCACCGAAGACGGTTCGGTCTTCGGGATCGTGGCCCCGGCGACGACCTCGGCGGTCTCCGAGGCGCTGCTGGAACTGCGCGGCGTGCCCTACCGGGACTCCGTGGTCCCCGGGACGCCGGTGGTCGCGTCCGGACTGGGCGGAGTCTTCCCCCGCGGGGTTCCCATCGGCACGGTCATGGGTGTGCTGCGCCAGGAAGCCGGGTGGGAGCGCACCTACCTGCTGCAGCCGGCCGCCCACCCCATGACTATCTCCCATGTCATCATTCTGACGCCGGGGGCCGACTCCACGGTTGGCCGGGCGTTTCGGGCCGATTCGGCCCGGCCGGGCTCCGCGCCATGAGCGCCGCCAGCCTCGCCCGGACCCGTCTCCTGCTGGTGCTGGTGCTTCTCCTCGGGCTCCACTTCTACGTGCGTCCGCGGCTCTTCGATCCCCGGTTCGCGCCCGATTTTCTGCTGGTCGCGCTCCTGGTCTATGCGATACGAAGCCGGCCCGGCGACGCGGCGATTGCCGGATTCGTGGTGGGCTTGATCGCGGATTCGCTGGTGCCGGCCCGCTTCGGCGCCGGTGCGCTGGCCCACACGGTTGTGGGATACCTCACGGCGTGGGGCCGCGCGGTCTTCTTCGCCGACAACCTGATCGTCAACGCCGCGGTCTTCGCCGCCGGCCTCTGGCTCCGCGACCTGATCGTGCTGCTGGCCAGCGGGACCGGCGCCGACAGCGTCATGGCGACCCTGGGTGTCTGGGCACCGCTGCATGCGCTGACCACGGCGATCGCGGGTATCCTGGTGCTGATCGTGTTCCGTGACTGGCTGGATATCAGGCTGGAAGAATGAACGAGTTCCACTCCGCCCGCCTGTCCCGCCGGGCCGACGCGGCCCGCTGGCTGCTGCTGGCACTCTTCGCCATCCTGGCCATCGCGTTTTTCCGGGTCCAGATCGTGGAGCACGAGCGCTTCCAGCTGCGGGCCCAGGGCAACCGGCTGCGCGCGGTTCCCCTGGCCTCGCCCCGGGGCGCCATTCTCGACCGCAACGGCCGCGTCATCGCCGAGAACGTTCCCGGCTATTCGGTCAAGCTGTTCGCGGTGTCCCAGGATTCTCTCCGGTCCCTGCTCGAAGTGTTTCAGCGGATCGTGCCCTTCGACAGCAGCCGGGTGGATGAGGTACTGCGCCGCTTTGCGGCGGCGCCGTTTCAGCCAGTGGTGGTGCTGGGTGACGCCCCCTTCGAGATCGTGGCCCGGCTGGAGGAGCGGCGCGCCCTGCTGCCCGGGCTGGTCATCCAGGCGGAGCCCAAGCGGCAGTATCCGGACAGCCACGCGGTGGCTCACCTGGTCGGCTACGTCGGGGAGGTCACCGAGGGCGACCTGTCCACCAACCGCTTCGCCGGAGCCGGCCTGGGCACCATCGTCGGCAAGGCGGGGCTGGAACAGCAGTACGATTCCATCCTCCGGGGCACGCCCGGCAACCGCTTCATCGAGGTGGATAACCGCGGCCGCATGGTGCGGGAGGAGGGCGCGGCACCCACCCTGGCTCCGCTGCCCGGTACCGCGATCCGGACCACGATCGACCTGCCGTTGCAGCGGTTCGTGGACAGCATCTGGCCCGCCGGGGTGCGCGGCGGCGTGGTGGCCATGACCCCGCGGGGCGAGATCCTGGCGCTCTACAGCGCCCCCACCTTCGACCCCAACGATTTCATCGGCGGCATTTCGTCCAGCCGCTGGCGTGAACTCAATACCGATCCGGCCAAGCCGCTGCTCAACCGGGCCATCCAGACCCGCTACCCCCCGGCCTCTCCGTTCAAGCTGGCCATGTCAGTGATGGGCCTCAAGCGGGGCGTGGTGGAAATCAACAGCCACATGCCGATTCCCTGCCGCGGCGGCTTGCAGTTCGGCAACCGCTACTTCCGATGCTGGAAGAAAGAAGGCCACGGGTCGCTCGACCTGCTGGGTGCCATCGCGCAAAGCTGCGACGTCTATTTCTACCAGCTCGGTCTGCGGCTCCAGCTGCCGACCATCCTGGAGGAAGGGGTGCGGCTGGGGTTCCGGGAGAAGACCGGGGTGGACCTCTCACCCGAGATCAGCCCCATTTACCCGGCGAGCCGGGCCTATTTCGACGATCGCTATGGCCCCCGCGGGTGGACGGCCGGCTCGACGACGCTGAACTTTGCCATTGGCCAGGGCGAAAACACCCAGTCGGTGATCGGGATGACCCGGTTCTACCAGGGCCTGGCCAACGGGGGTGTGGAGGTGACCCCCTATATCGTGCGGCCGACCAACACGGATACCCGGGATTACGGCCTGAGCGAGGAACAGGCCCTCGATATCCGGCGATCGCTGATCGCGGTGGTGCAGGGAGGCACCGCGTCGCGGAGCCGACAGGCCGAGTTCATCCTGGCGGGCAAGACCGGCACTGCGCAGAACTCGCACGGCCTGGACCACGGCTGGTTCCTCGGATTCGCCCCGGCGGACAAGCCCGAGATCGTGATCGGGATGATCATGGAGTTTTCCGAGCATGGATCATCGGTGGCCCCCTATGTGAGCCGGATGGCCCACTATTTCCTGGTGGGACCCGACACGGCGCAGAAGGTGACCATTCCCCTGGTCACACCGCAGGACTCGGCGCCCCGACCGCTGGAACTGGCGCCGGATTCCGTGGCACCCGCCGTGATGCCGGCCCCCCAGCCGGGGCGGCGGCGGTGAGGCAGACCGGGCTCGATCGCTCGACCATCACGGTCGTCGTCCTTCTTATTGTCGTGGGTGTATTCAATCTCTACTCCGCGGGCCAGACCGACGTACCCACCCAGGCGGCGGGGGTCTGGAAGCGGCAACTGGTCTGGCTGAGCATCGGGCTGGTCGCGTGCTGGATCATGTTCCGCACCAGCCCCCGCCTGCTCGAGTGGGCGGCCCCGTTCGTCTACGGGATCGCCCTGGCTCTGCTCGCCGTTACCCTGGCGGTCGGGACGGGGCAGGGCACCGCCGCGAGCACCCGCAGCTGGCTGTCCATCGGCGGGTACCAGGTCGGCCAGCCGGCGGAACTGGCCAAGATCGCCGTCGTGCTGATGATGGCGCGGTACCTGTCGAACCGTCGGGAGGCGCCGGCCAGTCTCCGGGAACTCATCGTTCCCTGCCTGCTGGCCGGGGTGCCCTTCCTGCTGGTGCTGAAGCAGCCGGACCTGGGCAGCGCGCTGGTGTTCATCGGGATTCTGTTCGCCATGCTCTACTGGTCCGGCGCCCGCCCCCACCTGCTGGTCCTGCTGGCGTCCCCCGTGGTGAGCCTGCTGGCGGCGTTTTCCATCCTCAGCTGGACCGCCTGGATGGTGCTGCTCACCGTGCTGCTGGTGATCTGGCGCCCGTTCATCTTCGAGGCCGTGGGAGTCTGGGTGGTGAATGCGGCCATGGGTTTCATCGCGATGCCGCTGTGGAACCGCCTGGCCCCGTATCAGCAGAACCGGCTGCTCACCTTCCTCAATCCGGAGATCGACCCCCAGGCCGCCGGGTATCACGCTATCCAGTCCAAGGTGGCCATCGGCTCGGGCGGCCTCCTCGGGAACGGGTGGCTGGAAGGACCCCAGAAGAGACTGGCCTTCCTGCCGGCTCCCCACACCGATTTTGCTTTTACGGTCTTCGGCGAGGAAATGGGGTTTGTCGGGGTGCTGCTGGTCCTCATCCTTTTCCTTGTCCTGTTCATCAGCCTGGTGCGGATCGCCCGCCGCGCGTCGGATCCCTTCGCCAGCCTGCTGGTCTTCGGCGTCCTGGGCCTGCTTCTCACCCACGTCTGGGAAAACATCGGCATGACCGTGAACATCATGCCGATCACCGGGATTCCGCTGCCCTTTTTCTCGTACGGGGGGTCCTTTCTGCTCGCCTGTTCCCTTGCCCTGGGGATGGTTCTCCGGGTTGCCTGGGATGCCCGCATGTCCGGCTATGCCGATATATAGCAATGAGTTAGCTGCCAGGCACTAGCGTTGCGTGGCCGCTTTCATAAGATTGCAGGGCCCCTCAACCTCCCCAACCAACGGGCCTATGGCCGTTATGGCGTGGTTCAAAAAAGAGCGAAAACCCCGCACGTCCCGACGCGAACGGCTGGAGATTCCGCCGGATGCGTGGGAGAAGTGTGAAAAATGCGGGCACGTGGACATCCGGGAGCGCTTCGAGAAGTCGCTCAACGTCTGTCCCGAGTGCGGCGACCACCGCCGCTTTTCCGCGGAAGAGTACATCGAGTTGATGACCGACGCCGACAGCTGGCGGGAGTTGTATGGGAACCTCCGGTCCACCGACCTGCTCCAGTTCGAACACTACCCCAGCCGGCTCGAGTCGGCCTACAAGAAAGCCGGCCATGCCGACGCGATCTACACCGGGTCGGGCCGGCTGGAAGGACTGCCGTACAACCTCGGCGTGATGAACTTCGCCTTCATGGGCGGGTCGATGGGTGCCGTGGTGGGCGAAAAGATCGCGCGGCTGGCGCGCCGTTCCGCCGAGAAGCGGCTTCCCCTGGTGCTGATCAGCACCTCCGGCGGGGCCCGGATGCAGGAGGGCGTCCTTTCACTCATGCAGATGGCCAAGACTTCGGCGATGATCGCCCAGTTGCAGCGGCTGTCCATTCCTTATATTTCCATCCTGACCGACCCGACGACCGGCGGCGTCTCCGCTTCCTTCGCCATGCAGGGCGACGCGATCCTCGCGGAGCCTGGCGCGGTGATCGGGTTCGCCGGCCAGCGGGTCATCAAGCAGACCATCGGGCAGGACCTGCCGGAGGGCTTCCAGACGGCCGAGTTCCTGCTCGACCATGGGCAGATCGACGACGTGGTCCCCCGGGCCTCGCTCCGGGAAACCACCGCGCGCCTGCTGCGGCACATGCAGGGGGCGAAGCCGGTCGAAGAACCGGGCGATTAGTGCCTGGTGGTTGCTGACGGGTTGCGAACGGGGCGGGAGCCGGGCGACGGTGTCCCGCCTCGCTGCTTCGAGGCCCTATGGCCGGCGCGGCCGACGAATCGGCAATGACCATTGTCTCACGGACCCATGCTCTCCTACCCCGCCTCGCTCGACTTTCTTTTTCCCCGCACCACCACCATCAAGTTCGGCCTGGAGACCACGCGGGCACTGCTGGCGGATGTCGGGAATCCGCACGAGGTGTTTCCTTCGATTCACATCGGCGGCACCAACGGCAAGGGGAGCGTCGCGACGCTGGTGGCTACAGCGCTGGAGGAGGCGGGGTGGAAGGTGGGATTGTACACCTCACCCCACCTGGTGTCCTTCCGGGAACGGATCCGCGTCAACGGGACGCCGATCAGCGAAGCGGCGGTGGCCATGTGGACCGAGCGGCTGGAGTACCGCATCCGGGACCTGGGCGCGACCTTCTTCGAAGCCACCACCGCGATCGGGTTCGCCGATTTCGCGGCCCGAGGGGTGGACATCGCCGTCGTGGAAGTCGGCCTGGGCGGACGGCTGGACAGCACCAATGTGATCACCCCGCTGGTCAGCGCCATCACCCGGATCGCACGTGACCACATGAAGTACCTGGGCGACTCGCTGGCAGACATTGCCCGGGAAAAGGCGGGGATCGCCAAACCCGGGGTTCCCCTGGTGGTGGGAGAGGCGGACCCCGCACTGGTGGCGCTGATTCGTCGGCAGGCGGAAATCCAGGCGGCGGGCGACCGGATCGTGGTCATCCCTCCGGGCCTCGAATGGACCGGCGCGCTGGGCCTCGCGGGGCCGCATCAGCGGCGGAACGCCGCGGTGGCGGAGGCCATCCTGCTCGCGCTCGAATCGCCGTACCGCCCGGCTCGGCCGGCGATCGAGCGAGGTTTCGCGCGGGCCCGGGTGCCGGGGCGCTTCGACCGGCGGGGACGCTGGGTGTTCGACGTGGCGCACAACCCCGATGGCATGGCGGCCCTGGCGCGGGCCGTGGAGGCGGAGGGGCTGCCAAGGCCGGTGCATGCCCTGGTCTCCATCCTGGGGGACAAGGAGTGGCCGGAGATGCTGGTCACCCTGGACCGGGTGATCGACCGGGGCGTCCTGACGATGGCGCCCACGGCCCAGGAGCGGGGCTGGGACGCGGCCTGGCTGGCGGCATGGCTGGACCGGCCCGACCGGCCGCCGGCCCGGGCGGCGTGGGCGCTGGTGCCCGAGTTCCGGGCGGCACTGGCGTCGGTGCGGGAGGGCGCCGGGACCGTCCTGGTGACCGGGTCCTTCCATACAGTGGGGGACGTCATGCAGGAACTGGGGGTGGAAACGGTTTAGCCACGCTCCGGGCGAGCGGCGGGTGCCTGGTGGCCACTCCCGGGGTGGTCTGGGGCCTCGCTCCCGACTATTTTTGCGCCATGTCAACCCAGGCCCTCCCGGGCTTTCGTGATTTCTACCCCGATGATTTCGCCCTGCGTGCCTACATCTTTGAGACCTGGCGGGCGGTAGCGGGCCGCTACGGGTTCGAGGAGTACGAGGGCCCGCCGCTGGAGCCGCTGGAGCTGTATACCGCCAAGAGCGGAAACGAGATCGTTGGCCAGCTGTACAACTTCGTGGACAAGGGTGAACGAAAGGTTGCTCTCCGGCCGGAGATGACCCCCACGCTCGCCCGGATGGTGGCGGCGCGCGCCAACGGCCTCAAGAAGCCGATCCGCTGGTTCTCCATTCCCCAGCTCTTCCGCTATGAGCGCCAGCAGCGCGGGCGCCTGCGCGAGCATTTCCAGCTCAACTGCGATCTGATCGGCGAGACGAGCCCGCTGGCGGACGCCGAGATCATCGCGCTGGCGGTGGACGTGGTTCGCGCGTTTGGGTTGACCGAGAAGGACGTGCGGGTCCGGCTGTCCGATCGCCGGCTGCTGAGCGCGATCCTGGGCCACCTGGGCTTTGCGGACGACCAGGTACCCCTCGCCTTTGAGGCTCTCGACAAGCTGGACCGGAGCGAGTACGCCCCCCGCCGGCAGCGAATGGTGGACGCCGGCGTGTCGGACGCGGCGATCGCGGCGCTGGAGTCGCTCCGCGAGGTAGCCGGATGGGATGCGCTGGCCTCCAGGTTCCCGGCGGTGGCGGAACGGGCGGAACTCCGGCAGGTCATCGCCGCGCTCGAGGCGATGGGGCTGGGGGGGTTCCTTGATCTGGACCTCACCATCGTCCGGGGCCTGGCCTACTACACCGGCACCGTATTCGAGCTGTTCGACACCGGGAAGACCCTGCGCGCCATCTGCGGCGGCGGGCGGTATGATCACCTGGCCGGGGCGATCGGCGGGGTGGACCTGCCGGCGGTGGGGTTTGGTTTCGGCGATGTGGTGCTGGGCGAACTGCTCAAGGAGCGAAAGCTGGTCCCCGAGGCCCGGGCCACCATCGACGTGTTCATCGCCGCCATCCAGAGCGACGATGTGCCGCCCGCGCTCGAACTGGCCCATCAACTGCGCGACGCCGGTTACCGGGTGGAATACACCCTCTCCGGCCAGGCCGTCGGCAAGCAGATGAAGCTGGCCGATGCCCGCCACGCCCGGCTGGCCATCGTGATCGGCCCCGACGACCGTGCCCGGGGCGAGGTTATGCTCAAGGACCTCGCCGCCAAGACCCAGCGGGGCGTTCCCCGGGGCGAGGTCCTGTCGGCCGTCGCGGCGTTCGGCGGAACCGGGGGAAACCGGGACTAGCCCGCCTGTTACACTTGTCACTTGTCACTCCTCACCGGACTCCATGGCTGATACCAAAGCGCTGACCACCCGGGCTGCCGATTTCAGCGCCTGGTACAACGAAGTCATCATGCGGGCCGAACTGGCCGACTACAGCCCGGTGCGGGGCTGCATGGTCATCCGGCCCAATGGCTACGCCATCTGGGAGCAGATGACGCGCGCCCTGGACGACATGTTCAAGGAGACCGGCCACCAGAACGCCTATTTCCCGCTCTTCATTCCCCAGAGTTTCCTGGCCCGCGAGGCGGAACACGTCGAGGGATTTGCCCCGGAGACCGCGGTGGTGACCATCGGCGGCGGCAAGGAGCTGGAGGAGCCGCTGGTGGTGCGGCCCACCTCGGAGACCATCATCTATTCGATGTTCGCCAAGTGGATCCAGAGTTACCGTCAGCTGCCGCTGCTCATCAACCAGTGGGCCAACGTCGTGCGCTGGGAGCTGCGGACCCGGCTCTTTCTCCGCACGACGGAGTTCCTCTGGCAGGAGGGGCACACCGCCCATGCCACCGAGGCTGAGGCCGAGGCGGAGACAGTACAGATGCTCAACGTGTATCGCCGCTTCATGGAAGAGTGGATCGCCATGCCGGTGATAACCGGGCGGAAGACCGACAGCGAACGGTTCGCGGGGGCGCTGCGCACGTATGGACTGGAAGCCCTGATGCAGGACAACAAGGCGCTGCAGGCCGGCACCAGCCACAACCTGGGCCAGAACTTTGCCCGGGCCTTCGATGTGCGGTTCCAGACCGAAGCCGGCGGCCTGGACTACGTGTGGAACACTTCGTGGGGCGTCTCCACCCGGCTCGTCGGCGGGCTGATCATGACCCACAGCGACGATGCCGGGCTGGTCTGTCCGCCCCGGCTGGCCCAGTACCAGGTGATCATCGTGCCGATCTACAGGAAGGACGAGGAACGGGCCGCGGTGCTGGAGGCCGCCGGCGGGCTCCTCCGGGAATTGCGGGAAGGAGGCATCCGGTGTCACCTGGATGCGCGGGAGGGCATGACCCCCGGCGCCAAGTACTACGAGTGGGAAGGCCGGGGCGCGCCCTTCCGGCTGGAACTGGGGCCCCGGGATATCGCGTCGGGCAGCGCCATGCTGGCGCGCCGCACCGGCGGCAAGAAGGAACCGGTTCCCCTGGCCGGGATCGTGGAGCGGATGCGCGGGGAAGCGGAGACCATGCAGCGGGCCCTGCTGGACGCGGCCCGGGCGCGGCGCGAGGCGGCCAGCATTCGCGGCGCCACCAGGGACCAGTTCGTGGCCCACCTCGCGGGGCCCGGCGGATTCATTTACGGCGGGTGGTGCGGGAACGCGGCGTGTGAAGCCGACATCAAGGAGCAGACCAGGGCGACCATCCGGGTCCTCCCCGACGAGGAGTTCCGGTCTGCCGAGGTGCCGGCCCGGTGCATGTGGTGCGGATCCGCCAGCGTGGCCGAAGCGCTCTGGGCGAGGGCCTACTGATGGCGGCCCGCGCGGAGAAAAAGAACGGCGGGACGCCGGTCGATCTCGAGGTCCTGCTGAAGGATGCGGGGCTCGTGAAAAGCTCGGCGGGCCTGCGCATGGGGAACGTCAAGCTCAGCCGGATCGCCGAGTCGGCGGGCACGCCGGTGTATGTCTATAACGCCGAGGTCATCCGGCAGCAGTATCGGGCGCTGGACGAGGCCTTCGCCACCATCTCCCACCAGATCGCCTACGCCATCAAGGCCAACAGCAACCTGGCCGTTCTCCGGGTGCTGCGTGACCTGGGCGCCGGCGCCGACATCGTCTCGGGCGGCGAGCTGCGGCGCGCGCTCCATGTCGGGTTCCCCCCCGAACGGATCGTGTTCAGCGGCGTCGGGAAGACCGGGGCCGAACTGGAGGCCGCGGTCAAGGCCGGCGTGGGCCACGTGCACCTCGAATCGGTCGAGGAGATGGCGGAACTGGGCGCGGTGGCCGGGTCGCGGCAGCGGAAAATGCAGGTGGGGATCCGGGTCAACCCGGACGTGACCGCGAACACCCATCCGTTCATTGCGACCGGGCAGGGCGGCATCAAGTTCGGGGTGCCCTTCGACCAGGTGCTGGAGCTGGCGGCGGCGGTGCACAAGCATCCGTGGCTGGAGCTGGATACCATCGCCATGCATCTGGGCAGCCAGCTGCTCGACCCGGCGCCCTACCGGGAAGGGGTGGAGAAGCTGCTGGGCCTCGTGGTCCGGATCCGGGCGGCGGGTATTACGACGCTGCGGTCGCTGGATATCGGCGGCGGGCTGGGCATCCGCTATGAAAACGAAGTGCCGATGGATCCCCAGCTGGTCGCCGCGGCGGTCGAGCCCCTGGTCAAAGGCAGCGGGCTCACCCTGGTCCTGGAACCGGGCCGGTTCCTGGTCGGCAGCGCCGGCATTCTTCTCACCACGGTGCTCTCTCGCAAGCATGCCGGCGGCAAGGACCTGGTGATCGTGGATGCCGGGATGAACGACCTGGTCCGCCCCAGCCATTACGGCGCGTATCACGCCATCACCGAGGTGGTGGAGCGGGGCCGCCCGCCCCTTCGCATGGACGTGGTGGGGCCGGTCTGCGAGACCGGCGACTTCCTGGCGCTGGACCGGGAGCTGCCGGGCCTGGCGCGGGGCGACCTGCTCGCGGTGCTGGGAGCGGGGGCCTACGGCTTCGTCATGAGCAGCACCTACAACACCCGGCCCCGTCCCGCCGAAGTGCTGGTGGAGGGCAACCGCTGGGGCGTGGTGCGGCCCCGGATCAGCGAGGACGAGATCTTCGAGAAGGAAACCGCCGAACCCAAATGGGAGGGGTAGCCTTGGCAGCGTCGCAGAACGGCATCCTGATCATCGACTTCGGCTCCCAGTTCACCCAGCTCATCGCCCGCCGGGTCCGCGAGGCCCACGTGTACTGCGAGATTCACCCGCCCACCCGTACGCTGGACTGGATCCGGGAGTGGAACCCCCGGGGGATCATTCTGTCGGGCGGCCCCAACTCGGTCTATGGCGAGAACGTGCCCACCGCCGATCCCGGCCTCCTCGAGCTGGCGACACCGGTCCTGGGCCTCTGTTACGGGATGCAGGTCATGGCCCAGCTGGCCGGGGGGCGGGTGGTGCGGGCCGACCGGCGGGAGTATGGCCGCGCGTTGCTGGAAGTGAAGGGGGGCCGGCTCTTCCAGGGTTTCGAGCCGGGGGAGGAAACCCCGGTGTGGATGAGCCACGGCGACCACGTGGACCAGGCGCCGCCGGGATACACGGTCACCGCGTCCAGCGCCAACAGTCCGGTCGCGGCGCTCGAGCACCAGTCCCGCCCGCTCCATGCCCTCCAGTTCCACCCCGAGGTGGCCCACACCCCGCGGGGCGGCGAGATCATCCAGAACTTCCTGTTCTCCGTGTGCGGCTGTACCCCGGACTGGACACCCGGGCACTTCATCGAGGCGGAGATCGCGAGGATCCGGGGGCTGGTGGGAGACCGCCGGGTGATCTGCGGCCTCTCCGGGGGGGTGGATTCTTCGGTCGCGGCGGCACTGGTGCATCGGGCCATCGGGGACCAGCTCACCTGTATCTTCGTGGACCATGGCCTCCTGCGACTCCACGAGCGGAGCCAGGTGGAGACAACCTTCCGCCGGCACCTGGGCATCGACCTGCGCACCGCCGATGCCGCCGACCGCTTCCTGGACCGGCTCGCCGGCGTCACCGACCCGGAAGAGAAGCGCCGCCGGATTGGCCACACCTTCATCGACGTGTTCGAAGCGGAAGCGCGCCAAGTGGGCGATGACGTTGGCTTCCTGGTCCAGGGCACGCTTTACCCCGACGTGATCGAGTCCATCAGCCCGCTGGGCGGCCCCTCGGTGACCATCAAGACCCACCACAACGTCGGGGGACTCCCCGAGCGGCTGCCGTTCACGCTGATTGAGCCGCTGCGGGAACTGTTCAAGGACGAGGTTCGCCAGGTAGGCCGGGAACTGGGCCTGCCGGAGGAGATGGTCGGCCGGCATCCCTTCCCGGGCCCCGGCCTGGCAATTCGGATCCTGGGCGAGGTGAGCCGGCCCAACCTGGAGATCCTCCGCAAGGCGGACAACATCTACATCGAGGAGATCCGGGCGGCCAATCTCTACGACGAGATCTGGCAGGCCTTCGCGGTGCTGCTGCCGGTCCGGTCGGTCGGGGTCGTGGGGGACGACCGCAGCTACGACCAGGTGGTGGCGCTGCGCGCCGTCACCAGCCGCGATGGCATGACGGCCGACTGGTACCCGTTCCCGCCCGAGGTGCTGGCCCACATTTCCAACCGGATCGCCAACGAGGTGGACGGGGTCAACCGGGTGGTGTACGACATCAGTTCCAAGCCACCGGCCACGATCGAGTGGGAGTGAGAGAGAGTGCAGAGTACAGAGTACAGAGTACAGAGTGCAGAGTACAGAGTAGCAGAGTGCAGAGTAAAGATTTAAAAGTCTCAGTCGGCGGTCTGCTATTGCCAAACTGAAGTCTGGAAATCCCCAACCTGTTGGCCGGCAATCACTGTCCGGCTCTCTGCTATTTCCGCCTGCCGTTGTACATTAATCCCCATGCGTATCTCCACCTCGGCATCCGCCATGGATTCGGCTTCGCTCGCCGATGCCTGGCCGATTCTCACGCCGGAAGAACGAATGGAGGGATTCAACCTGCTGGGACGGGTTGATGCCGAGGCATTCTTCCTGAGCCTGGGTGCGCGCGAGCAGGTGCAGATCCTGGAGCAACTGCATCCCGCGGAGCGGCGCAGCTGGATGCGGCTCCTGGCCCCTGACGACGCCGCCGACGTGCTCCAGGAAGCGCCCGACGACCTCCGCATCGCGCTGTTTACCCTCCTCGATTCCCCTGCCCGGCTGGAAGTCAGCGCCCTGATGGCGTACGAGGAAGACGACGCCGGCGGCCTGATGAACCCCCGCTACCTCCGGGTGCGGCCGGACATGACCGTGGACGAAGCGCTCCTCTACATCCGGAAACAGGCGGTGCAGGGGATCCAGTTGGTGAACTACGCCTACGCGCTGGACGCCCAGTCCCGGTTGCTCGGCGTGGTCTCCTCCCGCGAGCTCTTCGTTTCCCCGGCGGACAAGCTGGTCCGGGACATCATGAAGGCGGACCTCCTCACGGTGTCTGAAGACACCGACCAGGAGGCCGTCGCCAACCTGCTGGCGGAGCACGACCTGATCTCGATTCCCGTGGTGGACGTGGAAGGGCGGATGAAGGGCATCATCACGGTGGACGACATCGTGGACGTGCTGGAAGAGGAGGCGACCGAGGACATCCAGAAGATGGGCGGCACCGAGGCGCTGGACGCGCCGTACCTCGAGGTCGGATTCTTCACGATGATCCGGAAGCGGGGAGGCTGGCTGGCGATTCTTTTCGTGGGGGAGATGCTCACCGCCAGCGCCATGGCCTACTTCGAACACGAAATCGCCAAAGCCCTGGTCCTCATGCTGTTCGTCCCCCTCATCATCAGCAGCGGCGGCAACTCGGGCTCCCAGGCGACTACCCTGGTCATCCGGGCCATGGCCCTGGGCGAGGTGCGGCTCCGTGACTGGTGGCGGGTGGTGCGGCGCGAGGTGCCCGCCGGCCTGGTCCTGGGGACGCTGCTGGGAGCGATCGGCATCCTGCGGATCGTGCTGGTCGAACAGGTCTCGGGGGCCTACGGGGAGCATTACCTGCTGGTCGCGCTGACGGTGGGCATCGCCCTGGTGGGCGTGGTGATGTTCGGAACCCTGGCGGGCTCGATGCTGCCCTTTCTCTTCAAGCGGCTCGGCTGGGACCCGGCCAGCGCTTCCGCCCCCTTCGTCGCGACGCTGGTGGACGTGACCGGCCTGGTCATCTACTTCTCGCTGGCGGCGGTGCTGCTCAAGGGAACGCTGTTGTGATTGAAGGAATTGAGGGAATGGTGGAATTGAAGCAGGTCAAGTTCCCTCAATTCCCTCAATTCCCTCAATTCCCCCATTCCCTCAATTCCCTCAATTCCCTCAATTCCCTCAATTCCCTACACTCCTTTCTCATCCAGCAGCGCCAGGAACTCCTCCGGGCTGCTGATCGCCATCAGCCGATCGGGCACATCGGGTTCCTTGACGAACTGGGCGATCTTGCCCAGCACCGGCAGGTACTGGTTGGAGACTTCCAGGGGCGGCGCCACGATCAGAATGAGGAAGTGAACGGGCCGATCGTCGATGCCCTGGTACTCCACGCCGGCACGGGTCCGGCCAAAAACCAGGCTGAGAGTATCCACGACCGGCGACCGGCAATGGGGAATCGCCACGCCGCGTCCGACCCCGGTCGATCCGAGGTTTTCCCTTCGCTTGGCGACTTTGAACAGGGCGGCATTAGCGTCATCGTCCAGGCCCAGGAGCCCGATCATTTCGGCGAGAATGTCGTCCTTGGTGGTTCCTTGCAGGGAAAGCTGGATGGAACCATCAGCGAAGAGCTCGCGGAGCCGCATCGGCAGTATCCTGGTGGAGCGCGGAAGGGGTCGCTGGGATGGGGGCGGAACCTAAACCTCCGGTGGAATCCGTGTCAATTTGCCGGGCGGCATCGGCCTGGCGGCAGCGCTGGTGCTGGCGCACCAGGACCAGGCCGGCGAGGATCAGCCCGGCGGCCATAAACGCCACGTTCCTCGCGGCGAGCACCATCACTTCCCGCAGCAAATAGAATACCACCTGCAGCCACTGGCCGGTGCTTTCCGACATCTGGTAGCCGGGATCTACCTTCGCAATGGTTGTGAAGAGATCGATGTGCTGCCAGTAGTAGAATAGAGGCAGGTTGATCAGCAGGAGGAAGGCGCCGGTAATCAGGAGCGGCGCCCCCAGCCGCGCGTAGAGCGCGGCGCGGTTGTTCCTGCTCAACAGGGCGATGCCGAGCAACAGACCTGGAAAGATCAGCGCGAGGCGCGCCCCGTCCTGGCCGAAGGCGAGGCTCTGGCGCACGAACCGGTGCGCCCTGGGGCCGAACGCGGGGCGGACCTGAACGGAATCCGGGGAATTGGCCTGGGCCGCGGTGAGCCGCGCCTGGACGGCCTGGAGGACCCCCTCCTGAACCATGCGGGGCGGGCGGCAGTGGGGCAGCTTCCGGAGTTGCTGCTCGGGCGTCGGCGCGCGGGCGCCGAACATTTTTCCCACGCTGCGCCAGGCGATCCCCAGGAACTGTCCCATCGAACACTCGGGCCGGCTGACCATCTTGCGCCGGAAGATGCGGAGCAGATTCTTCTGGAAGAGCGGAAACTCCTGTTCGGTCGAAATGGCGAAGGTAAAGACGCCGGGGGGGCCATTCCGCCCGTTGGCGACGATCGACCGGTGAACTTCAAGGGACTTCCGTTTCAGGGCATCGGGCGTGAAACTGGTCTGGAGGAGAAAGTTGAGATCGCCCCGGTCCAGCTCCAGCACCGTGCCATCCAGGCTTCGAATGCCGCGTTCTTTTTCCAGCTCCACGATGATGCCCGGTACCGCCAGGGCGTAGAGCATCTCGGGGTCGAGCACCTGGTCGACCACCTCGGTCTGCTGCAGCAGGTACAGATAGTAAACGAAGGGGAACCCGGCCACGCCCACCAGGACAAACGCGACAGCGAGGAGCAGTGCCAGGTGGCGCTTCATGTGAGGCCCGGGGGTCAAAAGCTGGTCGGTTGGCCGGCCGGCCGGGACCATTCCCAAGGCTCGCCGTCCGTCGTCCCAACCGTCTGTCCTCAAAAGTAGGTGTGGGGGTGCGGGGGTGAGGTGACGGCGCTTACGCGCCGCTCCATTGCCGCCTCCGGGATTCCCAAGTATTTTCCCGGCATGCACTTGCCCTATTGGACCGGCGCCGAATGCCCACTGATCCTGGCCCCCATGGCCGGGGTCTCGGAGGCGCCGTTCCGGCAGATCTGCCGTCGGCTGGGTGCCGATGTGCTGATGACCGAGTTCCTGAGCGCCGAGGCCATCCGGCGGGGCATCCGGCGCACCCTCGAGGGCGCCGAGTTCGAGCCGGTGGAGCGGCCGATCGGGGTCCAGATCTACGGCGCCGACCCCGATGCCATGGAACGGGCCGCTGCCATCGTGACCGAGGCCTACCAGCCAGAGTTTGTGGACATCAATTTCGGCTGCCCTGTCAAGAAGGTCGTCCAGCGCAATGGAGGGTCGGGCTGTCTCCGCGACCTCGACCTGGTCGAGACGATCATCCGCCGGTGCGCCGCCGCGACACCGCTTCCCATCACCGTGAAGACCCGGAGCGGCTGGAGTGAAACCACCCGGGATCCGGTGGGTATCGCGCTGCGGATGCAGGACGCCGGCGCGCGGGCGTTCACCCTGCACGCCCGCACCCGCACCCAGATGTTCAGCGGGAAGGCCGACTGGGACGAGATCGCCCGGGTGGTGGAGGCGCTCTCGATTCCGGTCATCGGCAACGGCGACATCCACACCGGTGACGACGTGGTCCGGATGCAGCGGCATACCCGGTGTGCGGCGGTGATGATCGGGCGGGGCGCCTTCGGCAACCCGTGGATTTTCCGCGATGCCCGCGCCCGGCTTGCCGGCCAGGCACCTCCGCCGGCACCGGATGCCGCCGAGCGGTTTTCCGTGGCGTTGGAGCACGCCCGGCTGGCGCTCCGCCTCCAGGGCGACACCCGCAAGACCGTCATGGAGTTTCGAAAGCATCTCGGCTGGTACACTCGGGGGCTTCCTGGGTCATCGGCACTCCGGGAACGGCTGTTCCAGGTGGAGTCGATGGCGGAGGCCGAGTCGATTTTCCTGGACTACCTCGAGCCGGTCGCGCAGGTGGCGTGAACCGGACCCAGCTGGAATCCCTGCTCGCGGAGGTCGCCGCCGGCCGCCTCGATCCCGCGGCCGCGCTTGCCCGCCTCTCGCGCTTCCCCACCGAGGACCTCTCCTTCGCGCGGCTGGACCACCACCGGGCCCTGCGGCAGGGGTTGCCGGAGGTCGTCTTCTGCGCCGGCAAGACGATCGACCAGGTGGTGGCGATCTGCGAGGGGCTGGCCCGGCAGGGCGGAGGCTTCCTGGGCACCCGGGCGACGCCCGAGCAGGCGGCCGCGCTGGCGGCCCGATTTCCCGGCTGCCGGCACAACGCGCTGGCCCGGACGGTGGTCTCACCCGCAGAGCGGGAACCGGTCGTTTCGGCCGGCCCGCTGCTGGTGGTGTCGGCGGGGACCAGCGATCTCCCGGTGTCGGAGGAGGCGGTGGAAGTGGCCCTCGCCGCGGGCCTCCGGGTCGAGCGGCTCACCGATGTCGGCGTGGCCGGCCTGCACCGGCTGCTCGGCGCCGGCGACACGCTTTACCGGGCCCGCGTGATCATCGTGGTCGCCGGCATGGAGGGCGCGCTGCCCAGCGTGGTGGGCGGCCTGGTGCCGGTGCCGGTCATCGCAGTGCCGACCAGCGTGGGGTACGGCGCGTCGTTCGGGGGCCTGGCGGCGTTGCTGGGGATGCTCAATTCCTGCGCGGCCGGAGTGACCGTGATGAACATCGACAACGGGTTCGGCGCGGCAGTCGCCGCGTTCCGGATCCTCGCGGCGGACGGGGGCCCGATCTCCCCCAAGAGCCGGGCTAGCGGCGTCGCATGATCACCACCGTGCTCACTTCCCGGTCGGGGTTCACCTGGCTCGACGTGGTCCACCCCTCGGAAGAGGAGCTGGACCAGCTGGCCTCGACCTACGGGCTCCACGCCACCGCCGTCAAGGATTGTCTCGACCCCGAGCACCTGCCCAAGTACGAGCGCTACGAAGAGCTGACGTTCATCATCATGCGGGCTTTCGACGAGGAGAGCGTCCCGTCCGCGGAGACCATCCAGCAGATCACCCGGAAAGTCGCGGTGTTCTATACCGAGAAGTACATCATCACGATTCACCGCCGGGACCAGGCGTTCTTCGCGCGGCTCCGGGAGGAGCACCTCCAGCGGGCCCGGAAGCGCGAGGTCCGGCTGTCCTATGTCCTGACCGACCTGGTCAACGCCGTGGTGACGACCTACGAGAAACCCCTGGACGAGGCGGAGCACGCCATCGAGGAGTTCGAAGATTCCCTGTTCGATTCCAGCCGGGCCAGCCCCCCGCTGCAACGGATTCACATTCTGAAGCGCCGGGTCAACCTCATGAAGCGGCTCCTGTGGCAGACGCTGGGGGTGATTCACAAGATGAAACCGCCCTTCGAGCGCAACGCCCCGCTGTTTCAGGACGCCGGAGAAAACGCCGAAAGCTATCATTTCTATGCCGACGAGCTGCTGGAGGAAGTCAACAACCTGCTCAGCATCCACCTCTCCATGGCATCCCACCGGACCAACGAGGTCATGCGGGTCCTGACCGTGTTCTCGGCCTTCTTCCTGCCGCTCACGTTTATCGTGGGCATCTACGGGATGAACTTCGACATGATGCCGGAACTGCGTTCGGCCTACGGGTATCCCGCCGTGCTGCTCCTGATGCTGGGGGTCAGCACCGCCATCTTCGTCTGGTTCCGCCGGCGCGGCTGGCTCCGGCGGCCGCCTTCATGACGCTGCTCTGGCTGGCTCTGGCCACCGTCGCCGGGGGCGTGGGTTTTATCCTGGGCCGCCGCCAGGGCGCCGGGGTCCAGCCGGCGGCGCCGGACCTGGACCGGATGCAGCGGTTTCTGCCCGACCCGGCCATGCGCTGGCTGGGCCGCGCTCATGATGCCCGGGCGGTGTGGGCGCTGGAAGGACCCGAGCCTGCCACCGTCTCGGTGGCCCGGTACCTGGGGGGCGCCGGCCTCCCCGCCTCGGAGCTCGATCTGCTGGAACGAAAGATCGAAGTCCTGACCGGCCGCGAGGACGAAGGCGTGGAGCGCATCAACCGGGGGACGCTGATCTACGTCTCCCGGCCCTCCGCGGTGGCGGCCATGCTGATTCCCACCGGCCCGTCGGTCGCGACCGACCTGGCGCTGGACGACCTCCGCGACTTTGCCGACGCCCTGGTGTACCATCACGCCCTCCTCCCCACCCGGGAACGAAAGTCACCGGTGGAATCGCTGGCGACGGTCGGGCGGGGACTCGCGGTTCAGCTGGAACGGCTGGCGTTAAGCCCGGTGGCCATCGTCGCCGGGCTGCACGGGGGCGCCCAGGTGATCGCGGTTTCGCCGTCGGGCGACCAGCGGCTGATGCACCTCAGGGCTGAGCCCGGGAGCCCGGCGGGGCGGGTGGCCCAGGGCGACGCGGACGAGATGTTCACCCGGCTGGATCCCCTGGGAAGCACCGTGGTGGACCGGCGCCGAATGTCCGCCTCCCAGCTGATTCCGCTGACCCGGGATTCGACCCGGCTCGGCACGGTGATCGTGTGGCCGCACCACGGCGAGGAACTGGCGGGGCAGGCGCTGGCCGACATCATGGAGGCGATCGGCTCCGTGGCGGTGGCCCTGGAGAATGCGCGGCAGGTCCACGAACTGGAGCTGACGGCCACCACCGACCCCCTCACCGGGCTGACCAACCGGCGGGGGCTGGAAACGGCCATGGCGCGCATCGGGGCGCAGGCGGGCGCACTGATCTACGCCGACCTCGACCGTTTCAAGCTCCTCAACGACAGCCTGGGACACCCCGCCGGCGATGACGCGCTCCGGTTCTTTGCCGGCATCATCCGGAAGCACGTCCGGGCGACCGACACGCCCGCCCGGATCGGCGGGGAGGAGTTCGCGCTCTGGCTGCCCGGGGCCAGGGTACGGCTGGGAGAGGAGATCGCCGACCGGATCCGCAACTCGCTGGAGAAAGAATTGTGGACCTGGCAGGACCGCCACTGGCCGCTCACGGCCTCGTTCGGGGTGGCGGCATGTCCCGATACCAGCCGGAGCATCCAGAACCTGGCCGCACAGGCCGATGCGGCGCTCTACGCCGCCAAGAACGGGGGGCGGAACCGGGTGGTGGTGGCGGGGAAGTCGGGGGACTGGGTGATGTGATCCGCGCTTGCGCTCCTGTCCATGCGGGATGGCTAATACTTGAATTCCCAATGAGTTCTGGCTAGTTTTATCGCACGGGGGCGATCGGCTTCGACGGGTTTGATGAAGGAATCGCCGCGTGCCCAGGTCCAGGTTCCTGGTAAAACCGCTTGGAAAGATTCAACTGCCAATTCTGAACTGGCAATGGCCGCGTAAGCTGAGCTAACGCTCGCTTCACGCACCTTCCGCAGTTGTAGCTCGCCCGGCGCGACGCTGCGGAATCGCAAATCCGGGCTGGCAAGCCGCGCTGCTCCGTCGCGGTAAGCGAGATTTCAGGAGCTGATCTGTCAGGCGGTCGGTTCATCACCGGCTGATGGACGAAGCAGAGAGATGAGCCTACGCACGTAGACGTTATTCTGGAGACTCATCCGGACCAGGGTTCGATTCCCTGCGCCTCCATAACTCTCCTCCCCCGGCCCCCGCTCCGTTTCGGAGCGGGGGTTTTTTCTTCCGAGATTATGCCGGGCGCTGGCCCTGCCTTGGACACCAAGGCACGAAACCTCAGGAAACAACGAAGGCGGTGTCTGCTTGGAGTGTTTCGTGCTTTGTTGTTCCGGGCAGGGCTGGTCACCAGTACAATCCTGGAGATAGTACCAGGCGCGGGCCCTGCCTTGACGCCAAAGCACGAAATACCACGAAACAGGGAAGACATCTGTCGGTGTGCCTTTCTTCCGTTGTTGTTTGGTCTTTCGTGCCTTGTCGTTCCGGGCAGGGCTGGTCTCCAGTACAATCCCGGAGATAGTACCGGGCGCGGGCCCTGCCTTGACGCCAAAGCACAAATATCATGAAACAAGGAAAGCGAAATCTTGGCATTCGTGCTGTGTTGTTCCGCAGGGCTGGTTACCGCTACAATCCTCAGGCAATACCGTGAGGACGGCCTGCCGGGCGGTCCCTTCCCGCATGCCGGACAACCTTTTCCATCCGCCGGACGACTAACCTGCACATGACCGTGCCCGCGGCAGGCCACACGTGAACCCCGACAGGGATCTCGTCCAGGCCATCCTCCAGGATGGCGACGAGGGGGCGTTCCGCGAACTCTACCGCCGGCACACCAACCGTCTCTACGCCACCGCGCTCCGGCTCCTGGCCCATTCGGAGATGGACGCCGAGGATGCGGTGCAGGAAACCTGGGTTCGGGCGGTGCGGGAACTGGAGCGGTTTCGCTGGGGGGCGGCCTTGAGCACCTGGCTGATCGCCATCCTGACCAATGTCGCCCGCGACCAGATACGAAAGACGCACCGGCTGGCGGAACAGGAATTCGGACCCGTCGAGCTGGCGGGGTCCACCGCCGCCCCCGGTGACCGGGTTGACCTGGAGCGGGCCATCGCGCTGCTGCCCGAGGGCTACCGGACCGTGCTGGTCCTGCACGATGTGGAAGGCCTGACCCACGAAGAAATCGGGGCGGCCCTGGGGATCGCCCCGGGAACGTCCAAGAGCCAGCTGTTCAGCGCCCGGCGATCCATGCGGGCGCTGCTGCAACCGCAAGTGGAGGGATGATGACCGACCCCGATGATCTGACGCCGGCCGAACGCCGCGCGCTGGCCAGCCTGTCCACGGGGCCCCAGCCGGGCCGCCTGCTGGAGGAACGCACGGTGCAGGCGCTCCGGGCCGAAGGGTTGTTGCGTACCCGCCCGCGGCGGTTCCCGGCGGCCCGGCGGGCGGCGGCTGCGGCCGTCGCCGCCGGCCTGTTCTTCGGCGGCCTGGCCACCGGGCAATGGATCGCGGGCCGGGAGACCGGCCGCATGGTGAGCCAGCTCGAGGCCAGTCATGCCATGGAGGCGGCGCTACTGGTGCAGCGGACCGGGTCGGCCTACGCGCAGGCCATCGCCGGACTGGCCACTTCACGGAACGCCGGCGACAGCCTGGTCGTGGCGCAGGGGCGGGAGGTGGCCCTCAGCGCGCTGTATGGCGCCGCCAACCAGCTGGTCCGGATCTCCCCCGATGATCCGCTCGTCGTCCGCATTCTCCAGGCGATGGAACAGGAGCGGGCCGACACTGGTACGACCGCAGCGGGAGGGACCCGCCGCGTGATCTGGTTCTGACAAGGAGATTGTCCATGCCAACGCTGCCCCCGCGACCCTGGCGCTCACTGTTCTTGCTCGGCGCGCTGCTGGTCCCGGGCCAGGTGGGTGCCCAGGGTGTCACCACCGCTTCATCGTGCACCGGAGCCCCTTCCGCCCTCGGCCCCCTTGGCATCCTCGAGGTGAGTTGTGATTGTACCTTCGACAGCCGGAACGGCACCTGGACTTTTCGGGGAGAGCCCGAGATTCGGGCCGTGGCCCCCGGCGGCCCCTCGGCCGGACGCCTGCGGCCTGGCGACATCGTCGTGGCGGTGGACGGGATCCCGATCACGACCCGGGCCGCGGGTACCCGGCTCTCCCGGTACACGACCACCCCGCTCACCCTCAGGGTCCGCAGGGGGAACCGGGAGATCGAAGTTCGAATCACGCCCGAGGAACCGTGCCAACCCCCGGTGCCCCCCCGGCCGGCGTCGGCTGCGCCGCCCCGGGCTGTATCGGCCCCCCGGCTTCCCGGCGCCGGCACCCCCCCGGTGACTCCCCAGCCCCCATCGGCCGTTCGCGCTCCGCCGGCCCCGCCCACCTCGGGTGGATGGTTCGGGTTCGGGATCAGCTGCACCAACTGTGAAATGAACGTGACCAATCACGCGGACATCGAGCGGGCCGAATTCGAGCTGCGCGCCCTGCTCGATCGACCAAATGGCGATGCGTCGGCGATTCTTTCGGCGCGGGCCAAGGTCCGGGACCTGCGGCGGGCGAACACTTCCTGGCGCTTCAGCGAGTATCCATCCCTCTTCTCGGTCGACCGCGGCAGCCCGGCCCTGGAGGCCGGCCTTCAGCGGGGGGATGTCCTGCTCAAGATCGATGGGCATTCCCTGCTCACCGCCGAGGGCGCCCGGCGGTTCGCCCTGGTGGAGCCGGGCCAGACGGTGGGTTTCACCTATCGGCGGGGTGGGTCGGAGCATTCGGTCAATGTGCAGGCCGTTGAACGTCCCTACTCGTCTTTCGTCGCCGCTCCGGTAGGACGGGCGACCGAAACGCTGGGCCGACTGGAACGGATCGAGATGCTGCGGGAGCGGGAACTGGAGGAGCACGCAGCCCGGCTGACCGAGACGCTGGACCGCGCGGAGGGCAGTGCGCGGGGCGGCCGGGACCGGGAACGGGCGCTGGCCGAACTCCGGGCCCAGACGGAGGCGCTCAGCACGACCCAAACCTCCGAATCCCAGGTTCAGTTGGAGCGGCTGCGGTCCCAACTGGCCCTGCTGGAACGATCGCGCCCGCTGGCGCTTGAGTCCTCGCCGGAGGAGCAGCACCTCCGGTTCGCCGGCTCGGTCGGGAACACCGAGGTCGAGGTGCGGGGCCGTAGTTCCGTGGTCGTCAGCTATGATCGGGGCACCGGCGAGTTGCTGATCAGCACGCTGGATTCCACCATCCGGGTCAAGGCGCCGGCCCAGCGGTGAGTGAGGGCCAAAGTCGCGAAGTTCAGTTGCAAACCTCCGAGGTTCACCCCCGGGGGTTGTCGAAACCAGGGGCCCGGGGCAGCGATTCGGGTGAGGAGACCAGGGCAGGCCGCCCCGGCAGTTGACGACCGGCTGCCGGAGGTGGTAATTGAGGGTGTCGCCGCCCTCTTCCGTGACCCGATCCCCCTGGCCGCCCATGTCGTCATCTCTCGCCCACCCCGTTTCGGTTTCCCGGCTTACCGCGCTCCGGGCCCGGTTTCCCGCCCTGGCCCGGACCCACCAGGGGGTTCCGGTGGCGTACTTCGACGGCCCCGGCGGCACCCAGGTGCCCCAGCCGGTGGTCGACGCGATGACCGATTACCTCCTCCACCATAACGCCAATACCCACTGGAACTATCCCACCAGCGCCGAGACAGACCAGGCGATCGCCGATGCCCGGCAGGCGCTGGCCGATTTCCTGAATGCGCGGCCGGAGGAAATTGCCTTTGGGGCCAACATGACGACCCTCACCTTTCACCTGGCCCGGGCGCTGGGCCGGCGCTGGCGGGAAGGGGACACGGTCGTGATCACCGAGCTGGACCACCAGGCGAACGTGGCGCCCTGGGAGGCCCTGATCCACGAGCGGGGTATCCGGCTCCGGATTGTCGGTTTTCATCCCGAGTCAGGAGAACTGGACTGGGACGATCTCGAGCGCGCCCTGGCGGCCCGGCCCCGCCTGCTCGCAATCGGCGCAGCCTCCAACGCGCTGGGCACCATCAACGATGTGCAGCGTGCGACCACGCTGGCCCGGGCCGCGGGCGCCCTGACCTTCGTGGATGCCGTCCACTACGCCCCCCACAACCTGGTGGACGTCGAAGCGCTGGGGTGTGATTTCCTCGCCTGCTCGGCCTACAAGTTCTATGGCCCCCACGTGGGCGTGCTCTTTGGGAAACGCGCCCTGCTCGAAGAGCTGCACCCGCCCAAGCTGACGCCGGCCCCGGAAACCGCCCCCGAGAAAATGGAAACCGGCACCCAGAACCATGAAGGCATCGTCGGCGCGGCCGCGGCGGTGGATTTCCTGGCCGGGCAGGGTGAGGGAGATACGCGGCGGGAACGGCTGGTCGCGGCTTTCGGCGCGTTCCATGCCTCGGGGCGGCAGCTGTTCGGTCAGCTCTGGAGCGGCCTCGGGCTGATCCCCGGCGTGCTCCGGTATGGCGTGGGGCTGGGCGGGGAACGAACCCCCACGGCAGCCTTTACCCTGGCCAGAGTTCCCGCCGACCAGGTGAGTGAGGCGCTGGCCCGCCGGGGGGTCTTCGTATCGCACGGGGACTTCTATGCCAGCACCGTCACCAGCCGCCTCAAGGTGGGGCCCCAGGGGCTGGTGCGGGCCGGCTGCGCCTGCTACAGCAGCGCGGCCGAGGTGGACCGGCTGCTGGAGGGCATCGAGGCTCTGGCTAGGTAGGGAGCTTCTTCGCCAGGACTTTCTCTTCCTGCGCCTTCCGGAACGCGCGCAGTTTGTCCGCCATCTCCGGGTCGGTCCGCGCGATCATCGCCACGGCGAACAGGGCGGCGTTCGCGGCGCCCGCCTCGCCGATAGCAAAGGTGGCCACCGGGATACCGGCCGGCATCTGGGCGGTGGACAACAGGGAGTCGAGGCCCTGCAGGTATTTGGAGGGCATCGGGACGCCAAGCACGGGCAGCGTAGTCTTCGAGGCGATGACCCCCGCGAGGTGGGCCGCGCCGCCGGCCCCGGCGATGATGCAGACCATGCCCCGGCCCTGCGCTTCCTCGGCGAACTTGACGGCGTGGTCCGGGGTCCGGTGCGCGGACAGAACCCGCGCATCAACCGTGATGCCGAACGCGGCCAGTTGTTTCGCGGCGTGTTCCATCGTCGGCCAGTCGCTGTCGCTGCCCATCAGAATTCCCACCAGTGGCGCTGCCATCCTTCCTCCTGTCGCTAGAGTTAGTGGTTCTGCCCCCAAAATAACCCGGTCCGGCATTTCAATTGCAGACCGTTCCGGGTACCTTGTACCTATCCGCAGGACAGGGGGGCCTCTCCGGGCCGCGACCGGCTGGGGAGAGCCGATTCCATAGCTGTATGCCCGACCCAGTTCGATCGCCAGCACCCTCTGGAGGAAACCGGGATGCAGGCTCAGCCCACTCAAGCGATCCTCGCGGCGTACCTGGAGGCCATTTCGGCGTTCTGGCCGGAATTGCATACCCGGCTGCTGCAGCGATCCGCCACCTGGGCCGGGCAGTCGGAGGACGAGCTGGGTAGGGAACTCGAGGCATGCCTCGCCGAGGCGTCCGGCCCGGGCAGCCAGGTCAGGATATTCTGGAAATTGGGACCCGATCTTCGCTTCGGTGGGTGTAACCGGCTGTTCGCGGAGGATGCCGGCGTGCCCGCGGCCAGCCTGGTCGGTATGGATGACTTCGATCCCCGGCTGCCGTGGGCCGGCCAGGCCGAGAAGTTCCGGGCGGACGACCTGGGAGTATTTCTGGGAGGAGAACCTCGCATGGATATCGTCGAGCGGCAGCGCTCCGCCGCCGGCGTCATCTGGGTGAAGGTCGCGAAGGTCCCCATTCGTTCCCCGGCGGGCCCGACCGGCATTCTCGGCCTGTACCAGATCCTGGAATCCGAGTTGGACGGAGGACTGCTTTCCCAGCCCACTCCCTCCACCTCGCTCTCCGCCCCCGCGTGAGTTCCACCACCGACCGTTCGGTCTCGGCGGGGTCCCTGGCCGCGGGCACCGCGCTGTACGGCCTTGCCTATTTCGTGTGGGAGCGGGCAGGCTGGGGTACGGCCGAGATGCGCGACCTGCTGTCCAATGTCGCGTTCATGCCGCTCAACGCGATGGTCGCCCTCCTCTTCGGGCTGGCCTCCCGCAACCAGGTCCTGGAACCCCGGGTCCGGGGGGCACTGCGCCTGCTGGCGGTGGCCAGCACGATGGTGCTGATCGGCAATTCCATCTCGGTCTATTACGACACGGTGCTGGAGATCAACCCGCCGATATCCTGGGCCGACCTGTTCTATATATCCGACAGTTTCCTCACCGTCGCCGCCCTGCTGAGTTTCCCCATCGCCGAACGCACCTCGATCGAGTGGCGGAAATTCGCGCTCGACGCGACGGTGGTGCTGCTGGGCGGGGCAGTGGCCATCTGGTTCTTCGTCATGCGGCCGATCGCCGCGGTGGGCGAAAGCCAGGGCACCGCAGTGGTGCTGGTTTTCGCCTATCCGCTGGCCGGCCTGCTGGTCCTCCTCGGGATCATCACGGTCCTCCTTCGCCGGCCCACGGACAACAACCGGCTGGCCTTTCACCTCCTGGTGGCGGCCAGCGGGCTTTCGATCGTCGCCGACCTGGTTTTCAACTACATCCTCGCGGACGAGGGGCGGCGGGCCGCCGCGTGGACCGACGGGATCTACCTGGTGGTCTACACGTTGCTGGTCGCCAGCGGGGAACTGTATTGGCGGCGGCCGGTTCCCCGCCGCCGGGTAGAGCCCCGGGAATCCCCCCGCTCTCAGCCGCTCAGCGCGCTTCCCTATATCGCGGCCGCCGGGGTCTACGGTCTGCTGCTGATCGCGGCGCTGGAGAACTGGGTGGACCCGATCAGCGGCCTCACCATTGGGGCCGTGCTGGTGACCATCGTCGTGCTGATTCGGCAGTTCACCGCGGTCCGGCAGAACGTCCGGCTGCTGGCGGTGCAGGCCGCCCGTCAGAACGAGGCGCGGTTCCGTTCGATGGTCCAGAACTCGTCCGACGTCATTCTCGTCATTCAGCCCGATGCCTCGATCCGGTTCGTGAGCCCCTCGGTGACCCGGGTCTTCGGCTACGCGCCGGGGGTACTGACCGGGGCGCGGCTGCTGGACTTCGTGCATCCCGAGGACGCCGCGGGGTTCGCCAGCTTCCTGCGTGACGCCGCCGGCCATCCGGGCGTGACGCCGCCAGCGGAATGGCGGATGCGGCGGCCCGACGGAGCCTGGCTGCATTCCGAGGCGATCGGGACCAACCTGATGCACGATCCGGATGTCGCCGGCATCGTGCTCAACGCCCGGGACGTGAGCGAGCGCAAGCAGCTGGAGCAGCAGTTGATGCACCAGGCCTTTCACGATCCGCTCACCGGGCTCGCCAACCGGGCGCTGTTCCGTGACCGGGTGAGCCACGCGCTCACCATCGCCAACCGGCAGGGCGGCTCGCTCGCGGTGCTCTTCCTCGACCTGGACGATTTCAAGAAGGTCAACGACAGCCTGGGCCACAGCGAGGGCGACCGACTCCTGGTCGAGGTGGCCCGCCGGCTGCGCAGCTGCGCCCGGGAGTCGGACACGGTGGCCCGGCTGGGCGGCGACGAGTTCGCCGTCCTGATCGAGGACCCGGCCCAGAGTGACGGGCCCGATACCGTGGTGGACCGGATTACCCGCGCCATGGCGCGCCCCTTTCCCATTGGCAACAGCGACCTGGAGATTCACGCCAGCGCCGGCATCGCGACACCCGCGAGCGGCGATACCGCCGATGCCCTGCTGCGCAACGCCGACGTGGCGATGTACAGCGCCAAGCGGGCCGGCAAAGGCCGCAGCGTGCGGTTTGACCCGGGGATGTATGCCAGCGTGCTGAACCGCCTCGAAATGGAAACGGCCTTGCGGCACGCCATCGAGCGCCATGAGCTGGCGCTGTACTACCAGCCGATCGTGTCGCTCAAGAGCGGAAACCTGGTGGGCGTGGAAGCGCTGGTCCGCTGGAATCATCCCCAGCACGGGTCGCTGGTTCCGCTCCACTTCATTCCGCTCGCCGAGGAGACCGGGCTGATCGTGCCGCTGGGCCGCTGGGTGCTGGCCGAATCCCTCCGCCAGCTGGCCATCTGGAAAGCCCGCTTTCCGCGGGCCGAGGTCGCTGTCTACGTGAACATGTCGGGAAGGGAACTGGCTGAAGCGGATGCCGTGGAGACAATCCGGCAGCTGCTGGAGCAGGCGGCAGTGGACCCGCACGGGCTGGTGCTGGAGATTACCGAGAGCGTCCTGATGCAGCAAAGTGACGAGGCGCTGACCCGGCTGCATGATCTCCGGGCCCTGGGCCTGCGCCTGGCGATCGATGATTTCGGGACCGGATATTCATCGCTCAGCTACCTGCAGCGGTTTCCCATTGACATCCTCAAGATCGCCAAGCCGTTCGTGGACGACGTGGCCGCCGGGGTCGAGCGTTCGGCGCTGGCCCGTGCCATCATCGGCATCGGCAGTACGCTCAAGCTCACCACGCTGGCCGAGGGCATCGAGATGGCGGAGCAACGCGCTGGCCTGGTGAAGCTGGGGTGCCAGCTGGGGCAGGGGTACTATTTTGCCCGGCCGCTGCCGGCCGATGGGATCGAGGCCATCCTCAAGAGCCCGGGGGTGGAGGTGCGGCAATACCGGAGCGGCGAACACGCCATGCCGGCGGCCGACGGGACCTGACTCCGTCAGGCCGCCGGAAGACCATAGCGCTCCCGCAGGATTCTCAGATGATGGCGCTCGTGGCCTGGAATGATAAACGCCAGCGCCCGGACGCTGATCCGCGCATTGCTGGCTACGCCCCGGCGGTTCCACGCCGCGGCGTCGAGGCTTCGGAAGAGCGCCAGCGTTCCCCGCCGCACCACGGCCAGTTCTTCCACCAGGGTCCCCCACGCCTGGCGGTCGAACCCGGCCGCCTCGACATAGCGATTCTCGTCGAATCCTTCCAGGGGCGTCTCGTCACCCCGCGCGATCCGCAGGGCCCGGTACCCGAAGATCCGCTCGGCGTCTACCAGGTGACCGATGATCTCCCGGATGCTCCACTTCCCCGGCGCATAACGGAACAGCGACTGGTCATCCGGGATGGTCCCGATCAGGGCCTGGGTGGCGATCGCCTGGGATTCCATCACGTGGACGGGGTCCGTCTCCAGGACTTCGCCCACGTATCCGGCATAAAAGGGCGAGTACTCGTCGGACATGGGACGGCCCAGCGAGGCTATAGCCATGGGGACATACTCCGGTGCTTGAAAGGCGCGGTGGGCATGGTGAGACTTGGGATTCCAGCTGTCATGGGATGGGCGGGAGGTCAGCCAATCGCTTTCACGATCTTCCGGATCCGGTGGGCATCAGTGTACTCGGCAACGTAATCAGAGGCAAGCGGCTGGGCCCGGAAGGTCAGTTGCCGGTTGCGGTGTTTCATCTCGCTTCGCACCTGCTGGGCCGCCCGGACGTGGATTTCGCGGGCGCCCGTCAGTTCGACGATCCGTGCCGCATTGGTTTCACTGATCCGCCCTCCGGGCAGGATGACCAGGCGACCGGCGGCTCGCTCGATCATCCGCACGATGGTACGGGTCCCCGCGAGGGCGGTGCGGGCCTGGCCCGAGGTGAGCACCCGGTCCACCCCGATCCGCGCGAGATCATCCACCGCCTCCAGCGCATCCCGGCTCACGTCGATCGCCCGGTGAAAGGTCACGTCCAGGGGCCGGGCTTCCTCGACCAGCCGGGTCGTGCGCTCCGCGTCCACCGTTCCATCGGGCCGCAGGAGACCGAACACGACGCCGTCGGCGCCCAGCTCCTGCGCCGTGGCGATGTCCCGCCGCATCACCGCGAACTCGCTCTCGGAGTAAAGGAAATCACCACCTCGCGGACGAACCATCACGTACACCGGCAGGTCCACCCTGGCCCGGACCTCGGCGATCATCCCTCCGCTCGGGGTGATGCCGCCCTCGACGAGGCTCGCGCACAACTCCACTCGCCCGGCGCCACCGCGCTCGGCGGCAACGGCGGACTGGACCGTGTCGACCACGACCTCCACCATGATGCGCGGCTTCGCCATGATGCTCCGATTTCCGATGTTCGGTTCCCGCTCCGCTACGAATCGGCCGCCACGTAGGCGTCGATGACCGCCTGCTCGCCCGCCGTGCCGGGCCGGGAGTTGCCGTGCTCCATGCCGAGCACCCCCTGGTATCCCTTTTCCCGGATGTGGCGAAAGATATTCCGGTAGTTGACCTCCCCGGTGCCGGGTTCTTTCCGGCCGGGGTTGTCACCAATCTGGAAGTATGCTACCTCGTCCCAGGCGCGGTTGATATTGGGGATCAGGTTCCCCTCCGTGATCTGCTGGTGGTACAGGTCGAACAGGATCTTGCAGGCGGGGCTGCTCACCGCTTTGCAGACCTGGTAGGCCTGGGGGATCCTGGTCAGGAACTGCCCGGGGTGGTCCCGCAGATTGTTGAGCGGCTCAATGACGATCACCAGGCCGTGCGGGGCCAGGATTCCGGCCGCCTGCGTGAGCGATTCGACCACGTTGGCGGTCTGGTAGTCGAGGTGGAGCCGGGGGTCGACCAGCCCGGGCACGACCGTCATCCAGCGGGCGTTGACCCGCCGGGCTACATCCACCGAGTTACGAATGTCGGCGAGGAAGGCCTCCCGCTTGCCCGGGTCACCGCTGGTCAGGTTGGGGTCGTTCCAGCCGATCTTCGCGGCCACGAAGACGCCCATCGTCATGCCGTGCCGCGCCAGCGCCGCGGCGATGCGCACCTGTTCCGGCACCGGTCGTCCCGCCATGTCGTTGTCCTCCATGGCGGTGAATCCCCGTTCCGCCATGAAATCGATCTGGGACACGGGATCGGGACCGGCATGCTGCTCGAACATGCCGAGGTGGGGGGCGTACCTGAGGGAAAAAGCGGAGGGCCGGGCCGACCCCACAGCCAGGGCAGGAGAGGCGAAGCCAGCGGCCGCGGCCGCGCCCAGGCCCGCGCCGACAAAATCCCGTCGCTTCATCGATCAGCCCTCCCAGGTTCGGTTGAGTGTGGTCCGGCCCGGCATGGCGACCCGGCCGGTCGGCAACGGCCCCATCGCCAGCACCGGCGGGGCCAGGTTCTGGTCGGCGTTGAGCAGTGCATCCCAGGTGATCACCTGGCCGGTATAGGCGGCCTCCCGGCCCATGATAGCGGTCAGCGTGCTCTCGGCGACCTGGCGGCCTTCGTTGAGAGGTTCCCCGGCGCGGATACTGGCGATCAGGTCCGCGTGCTCCTGCACGTAGGGATTGGCGGGGGTAGCCGGGGCAGGGGCGGTGTACGGCGCCCGCCCCTGGATGCGCGTGTGGGCATCGCTGGTCCCTGCCGCGCCCAGGAAGTGCTCGCCGACCGCCGCGGCGGTGCCGTCGATCTGGCGGCACATGCTGAGCACATGGGCGCCGTCGGGATACTCGAAGTCGATGGCGAAATGGTCATAGACATGCCCGTAGGCGGGATCGGTGCGCCACTGCCGGCCGCCGACCCCGACGGCACGGACCGGGTGGCCCCGCAAGACCCAGTTCGCCACGTCCAGGTTGTGGATATGCTGCTCGACGATGTGGTCGCCCGAGAGCCAGGTGAAGTAGAGCCAGTTCCGAAGCTGCCACTCCATGTCCGACCATGCCGGCTGGCGCGGGTTCATCCAGAGGCCGCCCTGGTTCCAGGTGACCTGGCCGGCGACGACCCGCTCGATGGCGCCTTCGTGAATCCGCTGAATGACCGCCCGGTATCCCGGGTCGTGACGGCGCTGGGTGCCGCTCACGATGGCGAGGCGTTTCGCCTGGGCGAGATCGGACGACGCGATCACCGACCGGACTCCCGCCGGGTCCACCGCCACCGGTTTCTCCATGAAGACGTGCTTGCCCGCCGCCACCGCCGCCGCGAGGTGCCCCGGCCGGAATCCCGGCGGCGTGGCCAGAATGACCAGGTCCACGCCGGCGTCCAGCACCTTCAGGCAGGCGTCAAAGCCGGTGAAGCAGCGGTCATCGCTCACCTTGAGGCGCGGTGCGAGCGCGGGGGTTTCCGCGGCCATGCGGCCCAGGTTCTCGCGGCAGGCGGCCAGCCGGTCGGGAAAGAGATCACCCAGTGCGACCAGCTCGGTTTCCTCCGCGGCCACCAGAGAGTCCCGGGCCGCTCCGGTGCCCCGTCCGCCGCATCCGATCAACCCTACCCGAATGGGGGCCGGGCGCCGGAGCGCGGGGACGATGGCGGGGAACGAAATCGCGGCCGACAGGACGGCGGCTCCGCGGACGAACTCGCGGCGAGTCGGGTCGAACGGTGATGCAGCCATGAGGAAACCTCCAGCCGTCAGTGAGCACTCCGCACCAAAGCCAGAACCCAGTACTGGGTTTCGCGTCTTATTCTCGCACTATCCTGAAACCGACGAAGGGCGCGTCCGAGAGCCACCAGCGACTCTTGGGGTACTGGGGATCTCGCTCCTGCCAGCCGGTGGAGTACCCGGCCCGGGCGCCGGGGTGTGCCTCCGCCGGTGGGTCCCGCCAGGAGCCGCCCCTCGTGAGATGGCGGCCGTCGGGGCCGGTCACCCATTCGGCGGCGTTGCCCAGGAGGTCGTAAATCCCCAGGGCATCCGGGGCTCGGGAGCCCACCGGGTGAGATCTGCCGCCGGCGTTGCCGGCATACCAGGCCACCGAATCGAGCCGGGCGGATGCCACCGGGGCGTACCCGAAGCCGGCCGCGGCTGCTCTCGACCATTCCGCATCGGTTGGCAGACGATACCGCTTCCCGGTGACGGACGATAGCCACGCCGCGTAGGCCTCCGCCGCCGGGGCCGCGACGCTGATGGCGGGGTAGCCCTGGTGTCCCCAGCCATAATCGGGGGCGCCGTAGGGCCTGCTGGGGCGCGAAATGGCATCCGAGCCGGCCTCGCCGGCCGGTTGGTCGAGCCGGTAGGCGAAGACATCATAGGCATCCCAGGTCACCTCGGTCGCGCCAATCCAGAGCGCCGGCTCGCCCGGCAGGCGGACCATGACAAAGCTGACCAGGGTGCCCGGGATGGTATCGGCATAGGCCGCCCGAACCGGTTCGGTGCGCATTCCGGCCGGGTCCGCCGCCGACGGCGCACAGGCCAGCAGGCATCCCGCGAGCGCGATTAGCTTGGATTTCATGCCTGTGAATCGACTCGTATGGGGCCCATATCTGCTGTTGCACGTTTTCCCCTGGCAGGCTGGCGCGCAGGAGCGTCTCGAGTTTGCCCAGGTCCACATGGGGATGGAGGTGCGAGTGGTGCTGTACGCCGATTCCGGGGTGGGAAGGCTGGCGGCAACGGCCGCCTTTGCGCGGATCCGGGTGCTCGAAGATATCCTGAGCGACTACCGAGACGAAAGCGAGGTGCGCCGGCTCGCCCGGAGGCCGGGGGAGTGGATCCCGGTCTCGGCGGACCTCTTTTCCGTTCTGAGCCTGGCGCTCGAGCTGGCCGAGGCGAGCCAGGGGGCGTTCGATCCCACGGTGGGAGCGCTGGTGGCGTTGTGGCGGGAGGCACGAGTGACCGCCCGCCTGCCCGACTCCGCGGCACTGGCCGATGTCAGGCAGCGGGTTGGGTGGCGCCTGGTCCTTCTGGATTCGGCCCGGTCCGCGGCCCGCTTCGCACGGGATGGTATGCGGCTGGACCTGGGAGCGGTCGCCAAGGGTTATATCCTGGACGAGGCGCTGGCGGCGGCCCGCACGGCGGGAGCGAGCCGCGCGCTGATCCGGGCCGGCGGGGATATCGTCACCGGCGACGCACCGCCGGGCCGCACCGGATGGGCGATACGGGCCGACGATGCCGGCGCCCCAATCGCGGCGGCCGCCGGCTCCCTGGTGAACGCGGCGCTCTCGACGTCCGGGGACAGTGAGCAATTTGTCATGCTCGGCGGGGTGCGGTATTCCCACGTGCTGGATGCGCGGAGCGGGTGGCCCCTGACGCACCGAAGGCGGGCCTGGGTGATCGCCCCGCGAGGCGCCCTCGCCGACGGCCTGGCCACCGCGCTTACGATCGTGGGTACTGAGGAGACTGCCGGGTTGCTCGCCCGCTATCCCGGCGTGATCGCCGGCGTGACGCCTCGCTGACGCTATTTCCGGTTCGAGTTCCAGACCCGGCCCGCCTGGGCGGCGATGTTCGGCATGGTCCGCCCCGATACCACCGAGGTCTCGTACTCCCCGGTGACATCCGAGTCGGGCCTGGCGTACTCATCCCGGTGTTTGATCAGCAGCCATTCGTTCTTGCCCCGGTCGGCACGGCGGGTGCGCACCAGCACGAATGATCCCTTCAGCCGTTCGCCCAGCAGGACAAACTTGAGGTCTCCTTTGGCGTAGCCACGGCGGAGCCCGGCCAGCGGAGCCAGGTCGGTGTCGCCATACGTATAGATGCCCCGGTCCCAGAGCATCACCGTGCCGCCGCCATACTGGCCCTTCGGAATGATGCCTTCGAATTCGTTGTACTCCACCGGGTGATCCTCGACTTCCATCGCCAGCCGCTTGACAGCCGGGTCCATGCTGGGTCCCTTGGGGACCGCCCAGCTTTTCATCACCCCGTCCAGCTCCAGCCGCAGATCGTAGTGAAGCCGGGTCGCGGCATGCTTCTGTATCACGAAGACCAGGCTGGCCGCCGCGCTCGTCCCGCCACCTTCAGGCTCAGCGGTTACCGTGAAGTCGCGCTTCTTCTGATATTCCGCCAGTTTCGCTCCGGCCTTGCTGGCCGGGGGTGGGCCCGCGGCCTTCCTGGTGCGGGTGGCTTTCTTCCCGGTTCCAGATGCTTTCGCGGCCGGTTTCGAAGCTGGTTTGGGGGATGATTTTTTCTTGCCGGTTGGCATCGGGTCTCCTGAGGCTCAGTCCCCCGAATGTAGCGGACGTCGGGGCTGCCGCTGTGACCCAATGCTCATCGCGGCCCCGGAGTCTCTCAGCAGATCACCGAGAACCGATCGGTGGCAGCGTTTCTCATCCTCGCAGTAGCACCCCACCGCGAGGTCGGTCTGTCGGGAGAGCAGCGCCAGGAGCCGGATGATCCGGCTGGGGACCGGTCGGGCCATTTCCCGCCGGTAGCGCCGGGCAAAGGCTTCCCACTGGCGGGGTGTTATCGCGCCGGCCTGGACCGACGCCACCAGCTCTGCGCTGGGCGCCAGTTCGGGGAGCCAGGTGTCGAACCAGCCATCCGGGGACCACCGCTCCTTCGGCACGCCCCGGGGCGGGCGCCGCACGGTGCCGATGCGAAGGCCTTCACCCGGAACGCGGTCCGAACCCAGCCGCACCACCCGAAGCGCCATGGCTTCCCCCTCACCCGCCGATGGCGGATTTGATCCGGGCCAGCTGGCGCTGGTGGACCAGGTCGTGGCCGGCATACATCTCCATCATCCTCGTCAGGCTCTCTTCACCCCGCTCGGCATGGATACCAACCCGCGCCCGTTCCGCCGGCGTGGTCTCCAGGAGCAGCCGCAGGTTGCAGGCGCGCAGCGCATCGAACTGCTCGAGCGCGAGAGCGAGGGTGGCCCGGTCGTAGTGCAGGCGGCTGGCCCAGCGGTCCTGGTCATAGCCGGGGATAGGGGGGCGGTCATGGGCGAGCGTCATCCGGAACCGGAAGGCACCGACGATCTCCGAGTCGGCCAGATGCTGCACCACCTGGGCCAGCGACCATTTGCCCGGCTTTTCCGGCTCGCCCAGTTTGCCGGCGGCTACGCCATCGAGCAGGCGGCGGAGGGCCGCCGGGGTTTCACGCATGACCTGGAGCGGATCCCGGCCCGCCAGAGCGTCCAGGAGGGAGGCGATGTACGCATCGGGCTGTGCCGCGGGGTCGGGCGCCGCGGACGCCGGTCGTCCACCGGCGATGGCGGGATCATTGCTTGGCATTGGCGTCCAGACCGGCCGAGTCTTCATAGGCCGCGTTGATGAGCCTGGTCAGCGTGGGGAGGTGGATGTCCTCGAGTTTCCGGACAGACAGGCAGGACACGCCGAGCTTGTGCTTGCCCAGCTTCTTGAGCAGGTGGGGATACCGCCGGAGGCCGGGCATGATGTAAATCGACAAGTTCCCTTTTCGGGGAGAGAACCCGATCCGGGGCCAGTCGCCCTCCCGGCCGGAGGCGTACCCGTAGTGGAAGGATCCAAACCCGACGATGGCCGGGCCCCACATGACGGGGCGCTTGCCGCTGGCTTTCTTCATCAAGCCGAGGACGGTCCGGGCGTCCGCCCGCTGGACCGGGTCCTCGATTCCGTGGATGAAGGCGGTCACGCTTTTCCGGGTTGGTCGGGTCTTGAGCTCCGCCATGGTATCCATCCCAAGGGAAACGGCTGACGATCAGCGCGGGAGATTGTGCCGCACCGAGCGATATCCCAGCCCGAGGATGATCGTACCGGGAATTTCGATTGCCAGCGCGATCAGAATTATGCCGCCGGGCCAGATCCCGGTCGCCGCCAGCCCGAGGATCCGGGCCGCTGCCAGCCCGGCGAAAACAATCGCGCCGGCAAAGAGGCCGGGCCCCGTCCATGCCGTTCGCCGGCTGGCGAGAAGGAAGAAAATGCCCAGGGCAAGCTGGACGCCCCCGTAGGTCGCCGCGAAATCAATTCGCGCGGTGGGCGATGGCAGGGGTATCTCGGTCAGCCGGGCCATGGGCAGCGGCCAGAGCAGGTAGGCGGCGCCGAAGCCCAGGAACCCGAGCGCGGTCAGCAGGAGGGCCAGCCGGGGCCAGGTCATGGATGACTAGATATACCCTCAGCGGCGGACTCGCTCAAGGGAATGCGATCATGAGTCCACCCTGCAGCACCCAATCCGGGGACTTGGAGGAGAGCCCGATCTGGCTGTCGAACTTGAGTGACTCCCGGCGGGTCAAGGTGACGAGAATGCCGGGAATCTGTTCCCATATGGCCAGCGCTCCGGTTTCCCCACCTTCAAGAATGATATGGGTGCGCACCGCCGGCGAGAACCGGCGGATCCACTCGAGGCTGACCTCTCCGAAATCGAGCTTCGATTCCCGGTGGTTGTACTCCAGCCCCAGCCGGCCCTGGACGGTCCCCACCCCGGTGCCTTTGACGAACCCGATACCGGGCTTGATATCAAAGTCCGGTTCTCCGACCAGGACCGACCGGGTCTGGGTGGGAATCACGACTTCCGCATAGGCGAAGAGTTCCGGCGTGCGCCGGCTTTCGGTCCGGAGCCGGGTTCGGAACTGCCCCTCGATGTCGGCAATGCCGGATTCCTCCCGGGGGAGCCCGGTCGGAAAGGTGTCTCCGGGGGCCCGGTCCAGCCGGGCGTGGACGTAGGCCGCCTCCATCTCGACCGCGAGCCAGTTGGTGACCCCATAGCCTACCCAGAGCTGGGCGGACCAGGATCGCAGCCGGGCGCGGATATCCACATCGGGGCCGGCCCCGAACTCGGTCGGCTGATATTGGTGATCGGCATCGCGCAGGTACTTCGAAGAACGGTAGAGCATGAGGCGGCCTTGCTCGATGTAGGTTCCGAACAGGGACGCCGGGATGCCGGTGCCCCGGTCGGCAAACGAGCGGGCAACCGGTGTCTCCTGGGCCAGGGCGGGAGCAGCGCATAGCAGCAGCAGCGCGGTGAGGGTGGGTCGAAAGGTCATGGGTGTCTCCGAAGGGGCCGGACAAGGAACCGGTACCGGGGCCGCGGCGTGACAATTTGCGGATTGTTCCCCCCCATGGCATCTTCGACCCGGCTGGCCCAGATCAGGAGACTCTATGATGTTCGCCCTCGTGCTGGCCTTCCAGGCGGGCCAGGCAACTGTCTCCGGTGACCTGCGTGACAGCGAATCCGGCCGGCCCCTGGTGCATGCCAGCGTTCACCTCACCAACCTGGACCGGCAGGTCCTCACCGACGCCCAGGGCCGCTACACCCTGTCCAATGTACCGCCCGGCCCCCAGCACCTCACCTTCCGGCTGATCGGTTACACCCCCCGCACGCTGGACGCCCTGGTGCCGCGGGAGGGCCGGCTGGAAATCAGCGTCACGCTGCGGGCCCACCCGCTGGAACTGGCACCGCTCAACGTGACCGCTACGACCGGGGCGGGCGCGTGAACCCGACGGCGCATTCTGGTTCGCGGCGGATCACTCGACGTCCCTCGCCGACATCCGGCTCCATCCGCTCCTGGCCGAGCCGGATGCGCTGCAGTCCATTGCCAGTGGCGACATCGTGGTAGATCCCGAGTCACCCGCCGGTGTTCACCTCCGGGGGGAGCCTCCGACCAGGTGAGCGACACGCTTGACGGCATCCCCGTGTTCAACCCGTACCATGTCGGCGGGATGTTCACGGCCTGGAATCCTGATGCGCTCGCCACCCTGGAGGTATCCACCTCCAGCCCGTCCCCGGACCTGCCGCCCTCGCTCTCGGGCACCATCGCAGCGACCACCCGCTCCCCGGGTAGTCGCCACGAGATGCAGGGGAGCCTCAGTACCGACCAGGCCCGGCTTACGATGCATGGCCCCATCGCCGGCGGCAGGATGCCGGAGAGGGAACGTCACATGCTGCTGCTGCGGGCGGAAGGGTACAGCTACCGGGAGATCGCCGGGGCGTTGGAAATAAACGAGGCCAGCGTCGGAGTATTCCTGGCCCGGGCCAAGGAGGCCTTTCGCGGCCACTTCGAGGCGCTTGCCGATGCATCTCACTGAAGAGCAGGTCCAGCGCGCCCTTCACGGGGAGGCCCCGGATGCGTCGCTGGAGGAGCATCTCGCCACCTGTGCGGCCTGCCGCCAGGCGCTCGCCCGGGCTGCCGCGGATGAAGCCGGGATCCTGGCGCTGCTGGGGTCGCTGGATGCGGAACCGCCGGCTCTGAGCGCGGACACCATCGCGGCGCTGGCTCGAGGGCGCCGTCCGGCCAGGGCCGGCTTCCGGTGGGCGGCCGCGCTGCTCCTTGCCTCCGGACTCGCCGAGGTGGCCTATGCTGTCCCGGGTTCGCCCGTTCGCCGCTGGGTCAGCGAGTTCCTGGGGTCTGCGTCCATCCCGGCTCCCGAGCCAGCCTGCGTGGAGAACAACTCCGTCCTCAATTTTCGGGGAGGACGTGGACAACTATGAAAACGGCGAGTCGGGACCATGCCGGCAGCTGGCGCCACGGTACCGCCGGAGCGGTCGCCGGCCTCATCATGCCCGGGCTGCCGCTGCTGGGCTCCCGTTATTACCAGGAGATCGCACCGGGCGTGGCCCTGGACCGGGCGGAGATTACGCAACTCAACGCCGACCTGCGTACGCCCTACCGGCCATTCCGTGAGGTCCTGGTGACGGAAGAGACGACCCCCCTGGAACCCGACCTCGTCGAGTACAAATATTATGTGGCTGGTATTGGATTGACGGCGGACGGCGATCTCAAGCTGGTCGGCTTCACGGCGCCGTAGGGGCTTCCGGCGTCGCCACTTTCCGGGGTCCTTCAGCGTAGGGGTGTGGCATCTCCGGTTTCCGGGTATACATTCCCGGTCGATCCCATCCAACGAGGAGGACCCATGCGGTTCAGAATGTGGTTACCCATGACTCTACTTGGGCTCACGGCGGCGCCCATCGCGGCCCAGCATGCCCCGGCCGGGGACATGCCGGAATCCTACCGGCGGGTCCAGGCCAGTGCCCTGGAGTTGCAGCGCACGATGCTGCTCGCCATGGTCGATTCCATGCCGGAGCGGCTGTACCGGGACAAGGCCACCCCCGCGCAACGCGACTTCGCCGGCCAGGTGCAGCACGCGGTGGGCGCGGTCGTGATGATAGGCGCCCGGGTCCTGGGCGCCACGCCGCCCTCGGATCGGCCCGATACCGCCGCGGTGCTGAACACCCGCGCCGGACTCCGCGGCTTTGTCAATTCACGGTACGACTGGGCGGTGGCCGCGCTCAAGGCGCAAACCGACCGCAGCAGGGAAGTGGATCTCTTCGGCAACAAGATGCCGGCCTGGCAGGTCTGGGATGAGATTCACCAGCACACGGTGTGGACCGCGGGGCAGCTGGTAGCCAATTTCCGGAAGCATGGCATGGCCCCTCCCGGCTTCGGGTTCTTCTAGGCTTCGCACGCTGGCGCCCGGGCGACACTGACCGTCCGGGCGCTTTCGGGCCCTCCATCCCCGACCGGGCGCTGCCCGCCGGTCCTCCTCATCTTCCGCCGGCCTGCGACCGTCCCCGCTGTCGGTATCCCGGACCGGGACCACCGTCCGGATCATCGGCCCTGGCCTCCCAATCGTAGTGACTGGCCGCACATTGCGCGGGGCCGCGAATGCCCATCTTGGTGTGGCCTCACGACCTGTACGGGGAACTCGCGTGCCAGCATCAGTCCAGGAAACGCCGGAATGGTTTGAACGCTGGGCCCGCATGGGCTACGCGGCCAAGGCCCTGCTTTACGGGACCATCGGCCTGCTGGCCGGCAAGGCTGCGCTGGGCATGGGCGGCGGGACGACCGATACCGACGGGGCCATGTCCGAGATCGCCCGCGCGCCGTTCGGCCGCACGCTCCTCACGCTCTGCGCGGTCGGACTGGTCGGGTATTCGGTGTGGCGGACTATCTCGGCGGTCACCGATGCCGAGAACCGGGGCACCGACTTGAAGGGGCTGGCGGTGCGGGGCAGTTTTATCGCGCGGGCGCTTTTTCACCTGGTGCTGGCCTGGTCGGCGGCCCGCATCGCCCTCGGCAAGAGCGCGGTGAGCCGGGACAAGTCCAGCGCCCTGGGTGACTCCGCCGAGCTGGTCCTGGGCGCCATCAGCCTCGGGTTCATCGGATACGGCCTGTACCAGGTGTACCGCGGCTGGGTCGCCAAGCTGAGCCGTCAGATCGATCACTCGGAGATGACCCGTGAAGCCGGCCCCTGGGTGTACCCGGTGGCGCGCTTCGGCATCGGAGCGCGAGGCGTGGTGTTCTGCCTGATCGGATATCTGACCGTGCGTTCGGTGACCCGCGGCGCACCCTCCGGGTCGGGCAAGTTCCAGGAGTCGCTCGAGCTGTTTGCCGACATCGGGCGGATTCCGCTGGGCGCCATCGCCGCCGGGCTGCTGGCCTACGCGTTCTATGAAGTCCTGAATGTGCGGTATCGCGAAATCCGCACCTGATCAGCCGGCGTACAGCACCCAGGCCCAACCGGCGCCGCTGAGGACCAGTCCCCCCACGAAAACCCGGTAGCACCAGTCCAGGTAGAAATACTGTCGGCGCAGGTAGATGGCGCCGTAGGCATACATCGCATCGGTCACCTGGTCGTGCATCAGGTGGGGCGTGGCCAGCAGCGTCCGCATCGCGTCCCGGTATTCCGCCGGGCTCAGGCTGGCGAAGTGGGTGAAAGTGAGCACGTTAAAGCCGGGGTCGCCGGGCCGGGGCGGATTGCGCCGGGGCGTGGGCGGTTTCATTGAGGCCACGGCGAAGAGCGCCGCGATGACCGATCCGGCGACCAGCAGCAGGGCGGGATAGCGCGCATCGCCGAGATAGGGCCGTCCCAGGCTGTAGGTGGAAATGGCCGCGCAGATGGTCAGCATCACCTGGGCCTTGGTGTCCGCGGCCTTGCTCAGGTCCAGTTGGGCGGACACCCCGACACGCAGGAAAGTGTCCGCCGAACGGACTGCCTTGCCGCCCGGTTTCGGCAGCGCCGACGCTGCCTCCGAGGCCGGCTCCTCGCGCCGCCTGTCTTTCTTTCCCATGCTGGGTCCCTCGCGGTTATTCGCTGGTCTGGGCAAACCTGAGGCGGTAGCCGCAGGGGTCCTCGACGCTGTACTCCCGGAGGCCCCACGGCTCATCGGTGATGGGGCGGGTGATCACGGCCCCTTTCCCGACGTGTTCGGCATGGATGGCATCGATGCCGGTGACCAGAATCATCACTTCCTGGCCCCGAACCCGGGTGGCCAGTTCGGAATTGGCCATGAAGTGGATATTGGCGCCGCCGCGCTGGATTCCGGCATCGGTGGCCGGGTCGCCCCAGAACCAGGTCACCTCGAACCCGAGGGTCTCGGTATAGAAACGGAGGGTGGCGGGCAGGTCGGCGCAGGCCAGCACGGGCACCGCCGCGGCGACCGTCGGCAGGGCGGAGGGAGTGAGGGTCATGTCAGAGCCACCCGAGCAGACGGGAATGAATGAAACCCCAGGCCACCATGACGGCCAGGAAGCTCACCACGGCCAGGAAGGCGAGCTGATGGGCGGCTCCGGGGATGAACTGGAAGTTCATCCCGAAGATGCTGGCCACGAAATTAGGCACCATGATGATTACGGTGACCGCAGTGAGCCGTTTCATGACCAGCCCCAGCCGGTTAAAGGAGTAGAAGACCTGGACGTCGAGCGCCGCGCTCAGCAGGTCCCGGTAGGTGTCCAGTTCCGCCAGCACGTGGACGGCGTGGTCCTGCACGTCGCCGAAATAAGGCCGGAGTCGCTCCGGTACCGTCTGTTCCCGGCGGAGCACTTCGGCCAGCACATGGCTGGTGGGCGCCAGCAGCCGGGGCACCCGGAGCAATTCCTTCCGGAGCCGGAACAGGTCGGCCGCGGCGCTCTCCGCCCCCGCGAAGATGGCCTCTTCGATGTCCTCCATTCGCTCGCGGATCCGGTCCTGGACCGCGAAGTAGCCGTCCACCAGGCTTTCGAACAGGGCGTAGGCCAGTCCGGCCACGCCGTTGGCGTGACGGTCATCCTGGTGTTCCCATTTCCGGCGGGCGGATTCCAGCACGCCGAGCACCGCCGCCGGCTGGCGATGGATGGTGACCAGGTAGTTGGGTCCCCAGAAGAGGTTCAGTTCCCGGGGCTGAAAACTGTTCCCGCCATGCTCGGCCACGTACGCCACGATGAAGTAGTAACCGCCGAACGCCTCGCAGCGGGGTCGTTCGTGGGGCCGGGTCACCTCCTCGAGCGCCAGTTCGTGGAATCCAAAGATACGCCGGAGATATTCGACATCGTCCGCCGTGGGGTCGCTCAGGTCCAGCCAGAGCCGCTGCTCCGGATCGGCGAGAAGGGCGGGCAGCCGTTCCCGCGGCACCTCCGCCGGCGTGGCATCCCCACGGCCATCCGCGATGAGCCGTATGGTTCCCATGAACGCTCCCGGAGTTGGAGAGAACGTGCTCGTGATCCATCGCGCTGCGTTGAAACGTTGGTTCCGGCGCTGGAATGATGACGAAACCGGCTGGCGGCGATCGTAGCTTGGCGGTCCACCCCTCACCCGGAGGCCGCCTGTGCTGGACGCCCGCATCGCCAATGCCTACCAGCTGGAGCCCGTCCTGCTGGATGGCATCCTTGAAATGGCCCGGGGCCTCGGCATTGCCGTTGCGCCCCACGTCCTCATCTGGGATGCCGCCATAGCCACCCTCGTCGCCCGGGTCGAAGGCGGGGGCGGCACCTGGCGGCCCGCCGGCCCGGTCACTGAATGGCTGGTCCGGCCCCGGCAATCCGGCGAATCCGACCACCCGGAGCCCTTTCGCCGGGCCCGCTGGAGCTATCGCCGGCCGCCCACCAGGATGCTGGACGAGGCGGTCAGCGGTATGAACGGCATCTTCGAAGTCACCTGGAAGGACACGCGGTTTCTGGCCACGACAGGATTTAAGCACCGCGGGTGGGCCCTGCAAGACCCCTGCTTCGCTGCGGTGGTGGGCCCCTCCCGCGAGGTGCTGTTGGGTTTCCTCAAGGATATGCTCGCCCAGCGCTGGCTGGAACCAGACCGGGTTCGGGTCTGGGGCAACGCGCTGGAAGGCCTGACCCCCGATCCCGTCGCGGAAGATGAGGTCATCCTGCCACCCGATTTCAAGCGTGAGTTGCTTGCCTACCTGGACCGGTTCTGGGCGCTCCGGGAAAAAGCCGCCTCACTGAAGCTGCCCTGCCGCCGCGGAGTCCTGCTGGTCGGAGCGCCGGGCACCGGCAAGTCGCTGTTCGTCCGCCACCTGGTTTCCCGCTACCCGGGCATCGCCGCCCATCTCTTCGTATCCTCCCGGCTCCAGCTGCCCGGCGAGAACGATATCGAAGCCCTGCTGGCCGAGGTCCGCCGCGCCGCGGAACCCGCCATGATCATCCTCGAGGACATCGACCACGTCCTGGAAGGCGGGTACATGACGCGTGAGTTTCTCCTCAACAGTCTCGACGGCCTGCTGGAGACCGGGGTTCCGGTGCTCTGGCTGGCGACGTCAAACGATCCGAGCGGGGTCGAGCAGAACCTGCTGGACCGGCCCGGGCGGTTTGACCGAGTCGTGATCTTCCAGGCTCCCGGGCCGGCGGAACGCCGGAGCCTGATCCGGAATCTCTCGCCCCTGGGCATCGAAGACGAGGCACTGCGCGAGGCCGTCGCCCGCAGCGACTCCCTGACCGGCGCTCACCTGCGGGAAGCCTGCACCGCCGCCACCCTGGCCTGCCTCGACGGGGGCGATTCGTATGGCCATTCGCTCCTCGCCGAGTTGCGCCGCATGCATGAACACCACGAGCGGGCAAAAAAGCACCAGTATGACCTGAACAAGGAGGAACGGGCCGGCTTCCGCTGACCGTCAGCCGGGGGCTGCCCGGGCGTAGAGGCCCAGGGCTTCGCCCGCCGGGTTCCGAACCAGCCCGGATTCTTCGAACCCCAGCCGGCGGAGCAGCCGGATGGAACGCTGGTTCCCGGCATCCACGATGGCAAGGATCCGGCGGTGGCCCTGCCGGGTCGCGTCCGCCAGCACTGTTTCGGCGGCCTCGCGGGCGTAGCCCTGAGACCAGAAGCCAGGGAGCAACGAGAATCCCAGGTCGGGGCCGGGCAGCCACTCCCGGCGCACCAGTCCGCAGATACCCATGGGTTCCCCCGCCGGCTTGAGCGTCACCAGGCCGAGCCCATAGCCGTGCGTGGCGCGGGTTGCCGCCGGTCCCGTCGCGATCCAGGCGCGGGCGTCCTCGACCGTGCGGACGCCCTTGTCTCCCACGAACCGAAGGAACGCGGGGTCGTTGAGAATCTGGAGAATGGCCGGCGCGTCGCCGGGAAGGATTTCCCGCACAATCAATCGCGGGGTTTCAAGCATGGCTGCCGCCCTTGTGGGATTCGGGGCCGCCCTGCACCTTTGGCCCCTCACCATCAACACTGGGGGCGGCGATGCGGACATGGGGCGTAGTGGCGTGCCTGGCGGCAGGGCTGGCGTGTGGCGGATCGGATCTCGCGGACCGCATCGAGGCCTCCTGTGTCAAGGACGGGGCCATGACGGCGGTGCAGTGCGCCTGCTTCGCGGACCGGGCCGAGAAGGACCTGTCCCGTGATGCGCAGGAACTCATCGTGGCCGAGATCGAAGAGAACCAGGCCAAGGTGCGGGAGCTCACCGGGAAAATGAGCATGCAGGACGCCGCGTCGGTCGGGACCTTTCTCATGAACGCCATGGCCCAGTGCACCGCGGGGCAGCCGGGGGAATAGCCGTCCCTCTCGTCACGGCCCGCGCCGGGAGCCCGGCCGCCCGGCGCCAGGTCATAATGCCGGCTGCTGACAACCACCGGGTGCCGATGGGACCCGCCGGGTGCGGGCTATCCGGCCCTGCCTTCGCGGGTTCCCGTCCGCAGGATGTCATGGCCTCGGTGGGGCTCCGGTCGCGCGTGCGGCGGTGTCTCGGTCCAGCATGGAGCGGAGCGGCGCCAGCCGCGGATCGGACGTGAAGCGGCGTCCGTAGTCCAGGTTGAACGCGTAATCGAAGTCCGGGGGGTTGGTCCCCTGGTTGTGCTGCATGATGGTCTCCAGCTTGTCCAGGCCCTTGGCGAGCCGCGCTTCCGCCGTCTCACACCCTTCATACTCATCATAGAGTGCCACGATCATTGCCTGTTGAGCCGGTGCCAGGGGCGTGACCAGCTCCACCAGGTCTTTGCGCTCGTCGGCGGCCTTGGCGCCCAGTGCTTCCTGCAGCGGTGCGGGAATATCGCCGCGCACCGCCTCTCCGAGGTCATGGACGACGAGCAACTGGATGACCCGGTTGGTGTCCACGTCAGGAAACCGGTCCGCCAGCACCAGGGCCATCAGGCAAAGCCGCCAGCTGTGGGCTGCGACGCTTTCCGGCTGGCCGTCGGAGGTCCAGGCGCTCCGATGGGTCGCCTTGAGCCGCTCGGCGCGCCCCAGGAACTCGATGATGCCGGCCAGGTCATCCATGAGGTTCCCCGGTGAACACGGTGTCTGCGGCCAGCTCCTCGAAGCAGAGGTTGACGGTCCGGCCCACCGTGCGGGTGCGATGCACGGTGCCGGCCGGGACGGTGGCGGCCTGCCAGGGGCCCAGGCGCAATTCAGTGCCATCCGCCAGGTCGATCAGGAGGGTGCCTTCGAGCACGAGGAACAATTCGTCGGACGATGGATGATGATGCCAGGGATAATCGCCGTCGAAGGCCGCGAAGCGCAGGCAGTGCCCGTTAACCCGGTTGAGCACCAGGTTCTGGTAGCCGGCCGGCGCGTCCCCGGCCAGCCGCGCCAGGTCCATGACCTGGAGGGCGGGATAGCTGACCGGCGTGTCCCGGTAGGATTCCGGGGTGAAGTCGTGGTCCGGCAAGGTGGCGGCTCCGCTCGGGTTTGTCGTAATATAGGCCACCCCGTGCGGGAGCAGTCCTCACTGCCCGCAGTCCGTCTGGGGAATGTCGGAAACCTTGCCTTCGTCCTCGATCACGGCTGTCTGCCGCCAGAAGACGTCGTGCAGGGCCTGGGTCATGCCGCTGTCCACGTTGGCCGCCCGCACGGTGGCGAGGCGCTCGCCGAAGGTGGGAAGGGCGGGCACCGCGCCGCCTTCCCGTCCGGCCGGGGCAAACTCGCGGAGCCCCTTGCACTGGTAACAGACGCCCCGTTTGTTGACCAGCGAGCAGAGCCCTTCATAGGTGCTCTCCATCTGGTGCCGTGCGCGCGACAGCGAGTGGCGAAAGGCTGATTCCGACAGGTCGAGAGCGGCCGCGGATTCCCGGTCGGTGAATCCCAGGACCTCCCGCAGGACCAGGGCGGCCTGCCCGTCCGGGTCCAGCGAGCGACCCACGCAGGTGAAGCAGTAGCCGATGTGTTCCTTGGCTTCATAATGGAAATCCGGGCGGCTCAGGGCCGTTCCGATTTCGCCGCCCAGCCGCTCGGAGCTGGCGCACGCGTTGGCGTGGGCGACCTGGGCGTGGGCCCGCCATCGTTTGCGCCGGCGGAGGTGGTCCACCGCGGCCCGGGCGCCAATGGCGCACAGCCAGGTGCCCACGCTCGAGTCCCCCCGGAACGACGCGCGGCCCTCCCAGGCCTTGAGCAGCGTCTCCTGCACGACGTCATCGGTATCCTCCGGGTGGCCAATCATCCGCCGCACCACCGCCCGGAGGCGGGGAATCTCGGGCGTGAAGATGGCGTCAAAGCCTTCCCGGGTGGCCCCGGCCACCGCCTCAATGTCTGATGCAGGCATCAGTCGGTTCCTTCCTGGGAGGAGGCGAAGAGAGCCTGGAGCCGGAGTTCGAAGCCTTCCTTCTCCCGCTCGGCGATCAGTTCGGCGGCCACCAGGTTGGCGCTGGTGGTCACCAGGAAATCAAACGCCTCGAGATTCTCAGGCGCATCGGTCCGGAGCATGCTGACGACCGAAGCGATTTCGGGTTCCGTCAGCAACCGGGCGCGGTGGGTCAAGCCGGCCACCGCCGCTCGAAAGGCCCGGAGCCGGGCGATCTGCCAGCGGAGGATGGAACGATTCCGGCCGGCACCGGACTCAGGGGCGGCCGCCAGGTCGTGTCCGATGTATACGGGCGTATCATCCGGCAGCATGGCGTCCAGTCGCTCCAGGGTGCGGATCCACTCCCGGGTGTGCCCGGACTGGGCAAAGGGAGGAATCCCGAACATCACGAGGTCGCCAACCACGGCGGCCTGCTGCCGGCCGGACCGGACCAGGAAGACCGCGTCCTCATACGATTCGCCCGGTCCCGTCTCGATCAGGGTGAAGGTCACCCCATCCACCTCGATGGCCTGGCCGCTGCCCAGGACCATGTCAGGCCGGGGCGCACCGGGCGAAGTCATGCCGAAGCGGGCGTAGTTGGTCTCATCCCAGGTGGCCAGTTGCCGCGCGACGCCCGCGCTCGACATGACCCTCGCCCCGCCGCGATCCAGCCAGGCCAGCGCGCCGTAATGGTCCACGTGCGCATGGGTCAGTAGCACCGCGTGCACCGACTTTCCCAGGACGGTGCGTATCGAATCAATCCGGGCGGCGTGCGCCGGCGAGAATCCCGGATCAATGATCACCAGGTGGCGCCGGGTTTCGACCACGATAGTAGTGGCGAAGGCGGCGTCCGAATGGGTCAGGACCCGCACCCGGAACGCGTCGTCGGGAGAAGCCTGGCTCGTCGGGGCGGACCCCGTGAGCAGGGTGAGCAGGGTCAGGGTGGTGATCATGGCAGGGTCTCCGGTCCGAGGGTGGGTGTCGTCTTACCCTGGCTTAGACGACCGGCGCCGGAGAATCCGCCAACTGCAACCGGCGCAATCACCTGGGGCCGGCGGTCACCGGAACGTGGCGATGGCCGAGAGCGGTTTCCGCCGGATGTCGGGGACGCGGGCGTCCGCCGCCGGATAGCCAGCGACGATCAGCATGACCGCCCGTTCGTTGGTTGGACGCTCCAGCACGTCGCCCAGGAAGCCCATCGGGCTCGGCGTGTGGGTCAGGGTGGCCAGGCCGGCATGGTGCAGGGCCGCGAGGAGAAACCCGCAGGCAATACCCACCGATTCCATGACGTAGTAGTTGGTGATGCGGGAACCATCCGCCGCGAGGCCGTACCGCTCGGCGAACACGGCAATCAGGTAGGGCGCCGTCTCCAGGTAGGGCTTGTGCTCGTCGGTTCCCAGTGGTGCCAGGGCGGCCAGCCAGTCCGCGGGCGCCGTGGCGTAAAACTCCGCCTCGGCGGTCTCCGCCGCGGCGCGAATCGCCCGTTTCATGGCCAGGTCCGCGACCGCGACAAAGTGCCATGGCTGCCGGTGGGCCCCGCTCGGCGCCGTGCCGGCGGCCTCGATGCAGGACTCGATGATGGCCCGTGCCACCGGCCGGTCGCTGAACTGTCGCACGGTGCGCCGGCGCTGGAGGTCTTCGGCAAACTCCCGGCTGCGCCGGAGCATTTCGTCCGGTGGGTATTCCCGGTAGGATCGGAGCGGCACGAAGGCGGTTTCCCTGGATGGCTCGTTCATTCGTCTGTCCTTTTCGCGGCGGGGGCGCGCATCGGCCGGTGAATCCCTGATCCGGGTGAAGTAGGTCCGAGTACCGCTGCTACTACCGGCCCATCAGCGCCGGTGCGTTTCTGCAGGTTCAGCGCCCTAACCGTTGCGGGCGAGGGTGGCGGGAACGGGGCATGCGGCCGCGTCGGGAAGCGAGGTCCTCGGGACACGACGCCACCTTTATCAGGAATCAAAGCGAGGCCGGGGGCGCGCCCAGGCCGACGACCGTCACCGCAAATACCGGGCAGTGCGCGGCCTGCACCACCCGCTCGGTCACGCTGCCCACCTCGACGTCGATATTTTCCGGGGCCCCTCTCCCCCGGGTGGCCATCATGATCAGGTCGCATCCTTCCGACTCGGCGACCCGGGCAATGGTCCGGACCGCCCCGGAACCTTCGACCCGGGTTTCCGCGACGAAGCCGATGTTCCGGAGTGCCTCCGCGACCGAGTCGAGGTAGGTCTTGAGTCGCTGGGTCTCGCCCTCGGTCTCCGGCACCGTGAGCAGCACCAGGGTGCTGTGGAAGTGGCGCGCGAAGATCCGCGCCCAGGGCAGCACTTCTTCCGACTCCTCCGACCCGTCAAGGCAGACCAGCAGTTTCGCGAACGCGGTGTGCCGACTGGTCCAGGCGTCGGTCGGCCGGATGAGCAGGACCGGCAGCGCGGTCTGGCGCACCACCGCCGTCGCGATGTTCCGGCCCAGCAGGTGGTCCACCCGCGACCGGCCATGGGTGGCCATGACAATGATATCGGCGTTCCGCTCCATCCCGTGACGGCCGATTTCCTCCGGGATGCGCCCTTGTCGGACTGCGGAGTGCACTTGGAGTCCTCCCTTCGCCAAGCCCGAAGAAACGCTCTCGAGGTAGGCCTCGATGGTGGGGTGCACCCGGGGCGCATCCCCCGCCTGCCCGGTGCCCGGCGGTCGCCGCACCGAGACCAGGTCAATGCTCCCGGTGACCGTCCGCGCCAGCAGTTCCGCCACCGGCAGCGCATGCTCGGCCAGGGCCGAACCGTCCAGCGGGACGATGATGCGCTCGAGGCCGAAGTCGTTCTCCGGGAAATCGTAGCGCTGGAACGGAAGCAGGTACTGGCCGGAGAAGAACCGGCCCAGGTGGGATTCCAGGGGCTCGGGCGGGCCCAGCCGGCTGCGGAAGCGCCCAAAGACGAAGGCCAGCAGTGGAATGAACAGGAGATAGGACCACGCGCCTTCGAAGAACCGCTCCTCGAAAATGATGATGGTCGCGGCCGTCGTCAGGAGAGCCGCGCAGACCGTGCCTGCCAGGGTCGCGGCGCCCCCGGGTGAGAAGGACCGGCGCAACCCGCGAAGGAGGCGTTTGGCGGCGGCCCACCCGGTCATGCTGAGCAGGATAAAGACGCCCGCCGCGTAGAGGGCGAGGTAGGTCTCCTCATGGGTTCCGAAGAACAGGAACGCGAGTGATACGATCCCGATCTCCACCCAGACCGGCTTGTCCGCTACGTCGAACCGGTTGCGGATCCCGAGGGATGCGGGGATATAATGCCGGTAGCGGAGCCCGAGGGCGAGGTTCTGAATGCCCTGCGCGCTCGCGGCGGCCGCGGAGGCGAGGACCAGGACGCCGATCAGGGTGCCCACCCAGGGCAGGGGAGCCGGGAGCAGCTGGTCCATCGTCTGGGTAAACACCGAGACGTGGAGATTGGACGGATCGGCCAGTGCCAGGATGGCCGGCCCCACGACGAGCATGGTGAGGCAGGTCGTGCCCATGATGATGACCAGGCTGCCGAAGGCTTTCCGGCTCCGCTCGCCGCTGGTGCCGTCATAGGCGGCCACCAGGTTGGCGAAGATCTCGATCCCGGTCATCAGGGCGAGGATCCGGGCGAAGCCGCCCAGCGTGAAATGAAAGTACTCCGGGGCGAAGGCCCGGAGGTCGAAGGACGGCAGGTGGAAGCCGCGCTGCCAGATGGTGGCCCCGATCATCGTCCAGAGCAGCAGCAGCACCGCGAAGGTTGCCGGTCCGAAGGCCCGCGCGGCGGTCCGGGGGCCCCGGTTCACCAGCCAGCCGATGGCCAGGCTGATGAGCACCGCGAGCAGGGTCCGGTACGGCAGCCCGATGACCGAGGTATTCAGCGCCGGGAGCCGGTCGGCCACGAACGTCACCAGGGCGGCGATGCTGACGAGAAAGGTCAGGGTGTACTCGACGAAGGTGATCCCCGCATTCACCTTGACCGCCCAGGGGCCGAACTCCTCTTCCGTCAGCCCGCTGCCGCCGCTCCCGTCCACTACCCACCGCATCACCAGGCGGTACATCGCCGACACCATGATGACCGTAAAGACGACCAGCCATATGCTGGCGCCGAACGTCACCTCGGCGACGCCGGCCAGCACGATCAGCTTGAGGAAGGGCCCGAAGACGTAGAGGGGGGAGGTAGCGGGATCGCCGCCGCCGGCCAGCGCGCCCTGGAAAGAGTTCGACAGGCGGTGGGAAACGTGGGCCATGGCGGGCAGGATCCGGGTGACGCGCGGGAGGCGGTGCGCGGTGGCACTGCCGGTGCTTACCCCGGTTCACTCCGGGGGCGGGCGGATAATGGGGCCCTTGGCCGCGGATCGGAAGCCCCGGCGCCCACCCATGCGGCGGGGCGGCGGGGTGGCCCGCTCACTCCCTCCGCTCTTCGCTGTGCAGCACCAGGGTGGCAAACACCGCGATGCCACCCAGCACGAGGCCAAGGCCCAGGATCCAGGTGAGCAGGGCAGGGAAGACCATAACGAGCACCCCGCCCAGCATCAGCAGCAGGGCGCCCATCACCACGACGACCGGATCACGGTTCCGGATAACGGTATTGATCATGTGGATCATGAGGATTCCTTTCTCATCGAAGCAGCCGGGGCACGGTGCCGCTGGCATGGGCCTGGACGTGGACCGACACGGCTTCCACGGGCCGCCCCAGGAAACCGTTCATCGCGTCGCGGACCCGGTTTTCCACCTGGCGCATGACTTCCGGTGCGTTCACGTCCAGCTGGGTCACGACCGCGCACGATACCCGGAGCCCGCTGCTCCGGTCACGCACGCTGGACTGGACGTCCAGCGTGCCGGGAATTTCCCGGATGGTCCGCGTCAGCAGTTCGCGGATGGCGGAGATGGCCACCGTCAGCCGCCCCGCCGAACCCGATCGGAGCACGATGGACGGCGGCTGCCGCGCCAGGGTGGCGGCCTCCAGCCAGAGCAGCACCGGGGCTCCCAGGGCGACCACGAGGGCCGCACCCACCAGCACCGCCCGCCACCCGGTGGACAGCAGCGGCACCTGCCACAGGCCGTCCTGGACCCAGGTCCCGAGCCAGGTGACGTACCCCGGGGAGACGAGCCCGGCGCTCACCACGAGCAGGACTACCGCCCCGAGGAAGAGGGCCAGCAGCACCACGAACGCGAGGACACGGTTGAAGGCGTTCATGGGGCTCCTTTCCGGCCATCGCGGGCCATGCTATTCCACCCGCGAGGGGCGTTGCCGCGCGGCCTCGTCCTCGGGAAAGAAGAGATCGCTCACCTCGATGTTGACTTCCTTCACCACCAGACCGGTCATGCCCTGGACCCGCTCGATGATATTGGAGCGCACGGCGTCGCCCAGCTGGGCGATGTTCACCCCGTAATCCACTTCCAACGCGAGGTCCACGGCGGTTTCCCGCTTGCCGACCTCGACTGAGACGCCGCGTCCGCGGGTATCGCTGCCCATGACCCGCTGGGCCAGTCCCGCCACCCGGGCACCCACCCCGCCGGCCACCATGCCATGGACACCGGGGATTTCCCGGGCCGCGATGGCGGCGATCTTGGCCACCACCGTGTCCGTAATGGTGGTCGCGCCCTTGTCACTGACCAGCCCGGGCGACTGCAGCCGGGTCTTGTTCTCCGGCCGTGTCATCGTATTCGTTGAGTCAACCATGATTTTCTGGTCTCCTTTCAAGAGATATAGGTCCTGCCGTTACCAGCCCCACTGGGCGCCGAGCAGCAGGCGATTCAGGTCGAAGAGGTCAATGCCCTGATGCTCCAGGAAAATCCGGGGCTGACCCATCCACTCGGTGCCGGACCAGGTGCCGAAATCGGCACTGAAGCCATACGCGAAGTTGAGCACGCCTTCGGTGCCGCCGGCGCCGCCGGCCGTCTCCGAGAACGTGATGATGCCGAGTCCCAGCCGGGTCACCGGCACCAGCGTGACACTTCTGCTCAGGGCCAGTGAGGGCAGCCGGTATTCCACGTTGAGTGCCGCCATGAGGGAGGTGGTGCCGCCCCCAAAGCCGAAGGCCAGTTCCGGAACGACATGCACCGGGACCTTGCGGCTGGCCTGGCCGAGGTCCACGCGGCCCCCCAGGATCCACTGTTTCGGACGCTCCAGGCCGAACCCGGTATACGCCGAGGGCGACTGGATAGTCCGCGCGACAGAGGAACGTCGCGGCACCTCCACCACGGTTACCCGGGTGGAATCCGTGCCCTCCTGTCCGGGCTGGACCACCACCACCTGGGGGTCAGCCGGCGAAATGATCTGCTGCGGGGTCCGGTTGTCGAGCTCCGCCATCCGGCGGCGGACCTCCAACTCGACCCGGTCGTCGATCATGGCCTCCAGCCGCCGTTCATCGAGCGCGGGCTGGGCCGGCGCCGGCGTCACCGCGGGGGTGGCCTGGCGCTGCTGCTGGAGCAGGAACTGCTGCTGCTGCAGGTCTCGCTGCGCCTGCCGCTCCAGCATCGTGTCGATCCGGGCCTGCAACCGGCCGCTGAGCGCCGCGAACTGGGCTTCGGTCAGGGCGGCCGAGCCGGTGGTATCCCGGCGCGGGGCAGGAGCGCGCTCCAGCTCGGAACGGATCAGGCGCTGGATGCCGGCGGAATCGATCCCGGGCCGGCGCTGGGCCAGCGTATCAATGCGGGCCAGCAGCGCCCGGTACATGAGTGCGCTGGAATCGGGGCCGGCTGCCGGGGCCGCCTGCACCCTTGCCTGGACCCGCAGGGAATCGAGTTCCCGGCGCTGCTGCACCAGGCTGTCCATCCGGGCCATGAGGGCCTGGAGCAGGCTGGAATCAGGGTTGGCACGCTGGGCGCCGGCCAATGCGGCTCTCAGTGAGTCCGACCGCAGGCGCAGTACGACCGAGTCGGTCGGGGACTCCACGGCCGGCCCCTTGGACGCCGCAAGCATTTCGTCACGGAGAATGCTGCGCAGTTCCTGCCGCAACGTTTCCCGGTTGATGGGCGCCGGCTCCCGCTCCCGCACCATGCCCGCGGCTATACCTCCTTCGGGCCTCGGAGTGCCGTACCGGATATAGATCTCGCCCTCCGAGGGGATCGGGATAGTGGCCGACTTGGCGGAGACGAACCCGCTGGCCAGGGTGTCCCGGATGAGGTCGCGCGTTTCCAGTCGGGGCGCCGCTTTGGCGGCCACGGCCGGACGCGGCTGGGCAGTGTCCGCTGCCACGGGCGCCGGTGCCTCGGCGACGGGCCGGACGGTCGGTGTCGGCGCCGACCGGCTGTTGCCGATGGCGTAACTGACGCCGGCGCTCAACATGAGGTTGTGGGTAATGTCGTCGGTGCTGCTCACCTGTCCGGCATTCATCTGGCCGAGGATGTAGTCGCGGGCGGTGAGGTTCAGCCGCAGCTGCTCGGTGAGCCGGAGGCCGACGCCGCCCCCGATGCTCAGGAAGGTCTCGTCGGCCGGCCAGACGCCGTTCGCGTCACGGTAGGCGCCCAGGAAATTGAGGCGGCCCGCCCCGGCCACGAGGAACGGCGCGAGGCCATTGCCCGTGTTCAGGTTGAACTGGGCCTCGCCGCCATACCCGGCGATCGGGTCGGTGTCGCCGAACCCTGAGGTGGCGCCTCTCCAATAGAACCCCCGCACCCCGACGAAGGGGCCGAAGTCCACGCCGGCCCGGAGGCCGACCAGCGCCTGGTCCGAAAAGGCGTCGTTGGAGAACTTGAGCTCGCCCGCATAGGGCTCCACCCGGACCGCAGCGAACGACCAGTCGGAAGACCGCGCCGCCGAGGCGGAGTAGTTTCTCCCCCCGAGCGCGTAGCCCAGTCCCACGCTAATCGCGAGGTTGTCGCGCTGATCCCGTGCCTCGGCATCGGTAGGATACGTTCCGCTGAGCCCGCCGGGCGCGAGCAGGTATCGGTCCATCCGGAACCGAACGTCCTGCACCATCAGTTCCGCTCGGAGCCGGTCCGTCACGTCCATGCGGATACCGCCGCCCAGCGCCAGGGTGACCTGGCTGGTCCGGGCTCCCTCGTCCGGATCAAAGCGGAGGACCCCACCGCCTACCTGGAGGAAGGGAACCAGCCGGCTGTGGCCAAACGCGTAGTCCAGGGTGGCCCCGTACCGCAGCAGGTCCACGCCCTGGTTTCCGACCTGGTTTCCGCTGGTGTCCTGCAACCCGGTGCGGTTCAATTCGGTCTCGATCCCCGAGCGGGCAAACCCGAAGCCCCGAAGCGAGAGCCCGCTCCCGAAGTCGAGCGCGACGCCGATTCCCGGCAGGGTGGCATCGGCCATGCCGAGGTCATCGTGCCAGAGGATGTGCTGTACGGATGGCGTCAGGGTGGAGCGCACGCCCTGGGCGGCGAGGGGCGACGCCAGCACAACGCTGGCGGCGACCGCCAGCCACGCTGGCATTCGGCGGGCACTCCTCCGGTGTCTGCGACGGAAAACAGAACTGGACATAGGCACTCCCTGTTAGAGGGAGAGCGCAGGCTGTCTCGCGGAACCGTTCGGTCAGACTCCCGGTATGAGACGTGACGGGAAAGCCCAGAGGCAAGAAAACCCAGAACGGATCTGACAGCACAACGCTCTCGCGTGATGAGCGAGACATTGGCTATCACCGCACCAGGTTTCAGGGCGCTGTATTGCGCCGGCTGGATCACTCTGCCGGGCATTGGAGCCCGGCGATGCCCCGAAGGGGCTGGAGATCACGGAGGGTGTACCGGCCGGCGCAAGGAAGTTCGCGTTGCGGCCTTGACAGGGAGTATAATCGGGTGGGGCGATTACCGCAAGTGCTTGTTGCTCAAAGAGTTATCGTTCACGGTATCTTCACGGTTCCGCCGCCGCCTCGCCACCGCCATGGCGGCTAGCGTTCCCCCCATGGCCAGCCCGGTCAACAGCAGCGGAATGAGCGGCGAAGCCCTCCGCTGGAAGAACGCGGCCATGCCCTCCATCAGCGACAGCCCACTGAACGCGATCAGGGCCAGGACGCTGCCCGAAACGGCGAACATGAAGGCCTCGAAGACCGTGACCATGCCCCGGTGGGCCGGGCCGGTCAACCGCAGGGTAGCCAGGCCGGCCAGTCCTCCGGCGATGCCGGCGATCCAGGCGGCGGCGGTGAAGCTCATAACCCGTCGAAAAAATCGACGCGGCCTGTTTCCAGCGAGTACTCGGCGCCCGCCACGAGGAGTCCCTGGTCGGCGATCAGCTGTTCCAGCAGGCGGGAGCCATGGCGCAGGTGGTCCACCGAGGCGCGGATGTTGGCGCGGACCGCCTGGTTGACCAGCGCCGGGACATCGTGGCGCAGGTCGGTGGCGAGGAGGCCCTCCACCGAAGGCCGCACCCGGTCCACGATGGAGCGGATGTTCCGGGAGTGCTCGCCGCCCGGGTTGCGGAGGTCGTCGAGCGTCGCCTGGATGGCTCCGCACTGGGAATGCCCCAGCACCACCACCAGCCGGGTGCCGAAGCGGTCGGCGGCGAATTCCACGCTGCCGACCTGGGACGGGGCCACGATATTTCCCGCGACCCGGATGACGAAGAGGTCGCCCAGCCCCTGGTCAAAGACGATCTCGGCGGGCACCCGTGAGTCGGAGCAGCCCAGGATGATGGCGAAGGGTTCCTGGGCCGCCGCCAGCTCCGCGAGGCGGGTCCGGCTGACAAAGGTGTCGGACCCGCGGATGTTGGCGGCGAAACGGGCGTTGCCCTCCTGCAGCCGGGCCAGGGCTTCCCGGGCCGGGATCACGCCGCGATCCTCACGGCGCGGGGGACGGTGCGTCGTTCCACGTGTCCACCACGTTGCGCCAGGTGCCGCCCGCGTCTTTCCGCCAGACGGTCACCGCCTTGCCGTGCATGGTCAAGGGCTGGCCCGCCGAATCGTTCACCGTCACGACATTCCGCTCCAGCATGTAGGCGAGGTCCCCGCTTTCCGCGACATGGACGCTCTCCGGCTCCCACCGGATCTGGAAGCCGGGCACCTGCTGGGAACCCTCCACGTACTCCCGGATGGCCGCCCGCCCGCGGAGCGCGGGGCCCCCGGGGGGGAGCAATACGGCGTCCTCCGCCCAGTAGGTCATGATGCTGTCCAGGTCGCCGGTCGCCGCGAGGGCGGACCAGTCCCGGCTGCGCTGCATCAGGAGGGCGCCCTCGGCGTCCCGGTCCACCGTCGGGCCGGCGCAGGATATGACCAGCAGTGACAATAACAGGCAGGCTCTTCCTGCGAGGCGGTTCATGAGCAGCTCCCGACAACGGATAACGCGGCGCGGGCCCGGATGCCCCGGGCCCGGCGGCGATGGGATCGGACGGAGGTGCAATTATAACCGCGGCCCGAGGATCGAGAAACCGCGTCGGCGGAGCCCGTGGAGCCGCTCAGTGCAGGCGCGGCCCGACCCCCGCGCCCAGGATAAGTCCAAATTGGTGCTGGCCGCTGCTGCTCTGGAACCAGAACGTCCGGCTGAGCAGCGTGACCGAAATACGCTCGCTCGCAAAGATCTCGCTTCCGGCGCCGACATGGACACCGGCGCGGAGCCCCGCGTCGGGCCCGTCCAGGAACCCCGGCAGGAAGGGTCCCAGCGCGATGTACGGCCGGCCCCACCGGGGCGTCGCCGCCAGTTCCGCCGCCGGGATCATGAGATAGGCGGTGGTCGCCTCGGGCGAGGTTCCCGGGCCGGCTGTGGCCGCCTCCAGCCCCACGGCGGCAATATCCACCGAGAGGGAAGAGTGGGCGCTCTTATCCCGCCGGAGCCGGACGCCCGCTACTGCGGAGGAGGCGACGTAGGGGCCGTTGCCCAGCCGGCTGAGGCTGCCGACGAACGGGGCCACGACGCCTGGCTTGCCTTCCGATGGCCGGAGGGTGCCCATCCCGACGTGCATGCCGGCGCGATACTCCACGTTGCGGATCTGGTCGTCACTGCGCAGCCTGGCCTCCACTGATGCCGATACCCGGTCGGAGAGCCCGGCGCGAAGTCCGAACCCGGCGATGAAACCGAACCCCCATTCCGTCGTGGACGGCGCCAGCAGGCCGGGCGCCGTGGTATAGCGGAACGCCGCGATGCCGGTCTGGACATAAGGCGCGATTCCGGAGGCACCCACCGGGTACCAGTTGCTCTCGAGGGCCAGGGCAAGGGCACCCTCCCCGTTGCCGAACCGCGCGCCCGGCCAGCGGGTCGCGGTCAGCGCGATTTCGTTTTCGCTCTGGGAGAGATATCCCAGCTGCAGGCCGTAGCCCGAGGACGAACGGTCTCCCGAAGCCTCGGACTGGAAGACGCTGCCGACCACTCCCAGCCGCAGCGTCCGCTGCGCTTCCGCGGCGGTGCCGGGCACCGCGATCAGGACGCTCAGGATACAGGTCAAAGGCCGACGCATGGCCACGCTCCGGGATGCAGGTGAAGTCAGGTCGTTGGGGACGTGACATTCACTAGCAGGGTATGTGCCGTGGACGGGAGCGAAAAACCTGCGGGTATGGTGATCTGGATCACACTGGGATGTGATGCGCGCGGCACCCGGGGCGTGCGTGTGGCAGGCCGCGTACATCACTGGAACGAAATGTTTCGACCGTGCCCGGCGACCAGAATGGCGGTTTCCGGTCCGCGCCGTCTCCTCAATGATCCAGTGCGGCGAGCAGCACCGCGTAGCGTTCTTCGACGGCCCGGACATCTTCCTGCTCGGGAAGTCCCGCCCGGGCGCCGCGGAGAATGATGTCGGCCTGCCGGCGGAGTGCGGCCCGGTCTTCTTCCCGGTGGGTGGCGGCGGCGACCGGGACCATGGTTTCCATCAGCCGGTTGGTGACGGCGGCGCTTTCCCTGGCATACTGGCGGATCTGGGTCCAGGCGGCGTCGAGGATCTGGGGGAAGGTGACCGAGGGCGCGATGACCCGGAGCAGGCCATCGTCGTCCACCCGGTACGGGGAAGGCGCCCTGCGCCGCGCCAGTCGGGTAAGCCCTGACCCCAGGCGGTCCACGCAGGAAACGGCGGTGAATGGGTCATTGATGCCGGGCGAAAGCGCCCGCGCGGCGATTTCCACCAACTGGTGGACGGCAAATTCCAGGTCCTGCTTGGGGGTGCGCTGTCCGCCCAGCACGAAGGCCGCGTTCACCCGCTCGGCCACCCGGGGCGTGACCCGGTCTTCCGGCCAGACCCGCACCAGGGGGCTGCCGCGGATGACGTACTGACCGGGCCGCCGCTCGACGCGGAGGACCAGGTTGTGCTCCCGGGCCAGCCCCATAAGGCTGCTCGCGTCGATCAACTGGAGATAGCCGTCCGCGGCCGAGGGGATGCTGAGAGCCTCCCGCGCGAAGGCGGGGGGCTCCGCGGGTGCCTCGCCGGGACCAACCTCGTCCGAGGCCTCTCCGATATGCTCGGGGAACAGCCGGTCGATGCCCTCGTGCAGGTCGGTGCTGACCCTCCCGATGATCGCATCCGCCTGGATGGAAACCGCTACATGATGGATGAAATAGATGAGCACCCACAGGCTGGCCAGGGCGAAAACGACCCCGAGCGTGACGGCCAGCTGGGGCACGAAGGGGGTCTCTTCCGCGCGACGAATGGTCCGAATCACGAGCAGGCAATAGAGGAAGGTGGCAACAAAGGTTCCCAGCACGACCTGGTTGGTCGTGTCGCCCATGAAGTTCCGGAGCAGCCGCGGACCGAATTGGGAAGACGCCAGGGTCAGCGCCACCAGCGTCAGCGAAAACACGACCCCGGCGATGGTGATCATGGAACCGGCGATCGTCTGCAGGACGGCGCTGGCGCCGGCCGGCCCCCCCGTGTAGACCCACTTGAGCCCGTCCAGCCATTCCTGGCTCACCGAGTGGTCGAGCGACACCATCCCGAAGGCCAGCCCAGCGGCGGCCAGCGCCATGAGGGTCGGCAGGAACCAGAAACTGGTGCGGATATGGTCCCAGTACTTGAGCAGTCGGGTCATGGGGATTTCACCGTCGGGATGCTGGCCGGCCGTGATCCCGGGCGATCTCCCGATCGGTCAGGCGGAGAAACCGGGCGGCGTTGTTGTAAAAAATGTCCCGCTTCTGGTCTTCGCTCAGGAAGGGGGCCTCCTCGATGGTTTCGATGGCCACCCGGATCGCCTGCGGCCAGATCATCTGGTCGGACCCCCACATGATCCGTTTTGCGAAGCCGGCATTGATCAGGCGCTGCAACTGGCTGTAGAAATGGGCCCGGGGAAATCCCCAGTTGTTCTGCGCGATATCCACGTACACCTGGGGATGCGAGTAGAGCACGGCGATCATCTCATCCACCAGCGGCGAGCCGTAGTGCATGACATAGACGCGGAGCCGGGGATGGCGGACCAGGACTTCCTCCAGCTGGAACGGGCTGCCCAGCCGGGCCCGATACGGGGATCCGCCCAGAGTATGGGGCCCGCCGGGCGGGCCCTCGCCCAGGTGAACGCCGACCGGGATATCCAATTCTTCGGCCAGGGCGAAATAGGGGTCGAACATCAGGTCGTCGAGCAGGACCCCGTCGTACTGGGGCGAGATCTCGGCGAAGACCTGGAACCGGCCCGCCTGGTAGAGCCGGCGGTACTCGTCCGGCGCGCGCTCCCGGGCCACGTTGAAAAACAGGGCGGGAATGATCCGTTCGGGGGACGCCGCCTGCCAGGCGCTGATCTGCTCCAGCCGGCCGGTCGTCACCGCGCGGATGTTATACCGCTCCAGCAGGGCCAGCGTTTCGCTCCGTACCGCGGCGTCGCTGGCGGCCGGCTGCAGGGGAGTGGCGCAGGAGGTAAGTGTGCTGGCCAGCGTGATCGGCTTCCGGGGATCCACCGGGGGAAACTCGATAGGCTGGTCGCTGGTGCACACGGCGAGACCTCCGCCGTAGTCGGCCAGGGTATGAGCGTGCAGGTGCACGTCAATAATGGGACGCCCGGGACCCTGGGCCGGCAGGGCCCGGGGCAGCAGAACGAACAGGAGGGCAAGGGACAGGGGCCGCATGAGGCTCCGAATGTCAAAGTTTGAAATGGCCGACGGGCGGCGAAATCTGGCCCGCGGCGGAGGTGCCATGCGACGCGGACGGGACGGTTCCGGGACCAGGCGCGTGGCGCCTGGGTCCGCCCCGTCTCCCCCGGTCAAGACCGCCGGAGTATCCAGAACTCCCCGGTCAATCCCACCTCGGCGAGCAATGCTTCGGTTTCTTCGACAGTGTGGCGGCGCCATTCGGGCTTGACCTTGTCCCGGTACCAGCCCCGGGCCAGCCGCCACCCCTGCTCGGGAGTGAGCAATGCGCCCCGCGAGAGGTCGCGGGCCTGGCACCAGCGGTCCACGTGCTCTTCCGACCGGAAGAGAAGCATGGTGCTTCAGGCGAACCCGATGTTCTCCCACCACTGCCGGGCCGGGACCGCGAAGTGAATGATCCCCTCGGCGTGCGCCAGTTCGCCGCCGGCGACGGCGATCCGGAGCGGGGCTCCGCAGTCGCCGCAGGGCGCCTCGATTTCCGCGTCCCGCCCCAGCGCCGCCGCGATCCCGAGGGCATCCCAGATGCAGATGCCCCAATAGGTGATTCCCGCCGACCGGACCCGGAACCCCGAGGGAACGGCGCAGAACGGGTTGGCGGCCCAGATACCGCCGCCGTTGGGCGCCTGGATCAGCACCTTGCCCGCGGCGAGGTGCGCGATCGCCTGCCGCACCGATTCCTCCGGGTGGCCGAGTGCCGTGGCAATAGCGGCCGCCTGGGGTACCTGTCCCGTGGTGGCCGCGTGCTGAAAGAGATAGACACGGACCCCATCCGACATCGCTTCCGCCGCCGCATCGCCCGTCATGCGATCTGCTCCGGTGAAGGGTTTTCGATGGCCCGGGCCAGGCCCCGCAACATGCCGCCGAACACCAGGTGGTGCAGAGGATAGAGCGCATACCAGTAGGCCCGCCCCCACAGTCCCACCGGGTCAAAGATGGCGGTCTGCCGGATGGTGGTCCCCGTCCCGTCCGGCGTCAACTCGAACTCCAGCCACGCCCGCCCCGGCAACTTCATCTCGGCCGCCAGCCGCAGCAGGCGGTCCGGTTCGATCGCCTCGACCCGCCAGAAATCCAGGGTGTCGCCCACGCGCAGGGTGGTGGGGGAGCGGCGGCCCCGTCGCAAGCCCGCACCGCCGGCCAGCAGGTCCAGGAACCCCCGCAGGCGCCACAGCCAGTTCCAGGCGTACCACCCGGTGGCGCCGCCGATCTGGCGGACCGGCGCGAACGCGCGGCCGGGAGGCGCGGTGACACGCACCGAACGGGAATCTACCAGCCGGGAACCGAAAGGAACGCCCCCCCACGTAGGTGGCTCCCCCGCCGAAGAGAGTGCATCGGACCAGCGCGTGGCCGCGATCTCCCGGTCCTCCCGGGCCAATGCGCGTTCGACCGCCTGGTCCACGCCCATCGGCACGATCGCCGGAAAGGTCTGCCGCGCGCCGGGATCACGGACGATGGTAGGGTGGATGATGCTCTCGATGAGCTTCCTGCCGATTCGGGCGTACACCGGCGTCACCAGCCCCAGCCACAGGCTGGAAAGAAACGGTGTCAGCACCGGCACCGGGATCATGCGGAGCCGCATCCCCCGGCGGGCCGCATACCGCCGCATGATCTCGGCGTAAGAAACCTGGTCCGCCCCGCCGATCTCGAAGACCCGGTACTGGCTGACCGGCAGCTCGAGCGCCGCGACCAGGTAGGAAAGGAGATCGTCGATCGCGATGGGCTGGGCCGACACATTGACCCAGCGCGGCGTGACCATGAGCGGCAGCCGCTCCACCAGCGCACGAATCATCTCGAAGGAAAGGCTGCCGGATCCGATCACGATCGACGCGCGGAACTCGAGGACCGGTACCCCGGATTCCCCGAGGATCCGCCCGACCTCCTGCCGGCTGCGAAGATGAGGGGAGAGATCCTCGCCGGCCTGGCCGAGCCCGCCGAGGTAAATAATCCCGCGAACCCCGGCGGCACGGGCCGCCTGGCCGAAGTGAAGGGCCGCCGCCCGGTCGGCGGTCTCGAAGGATCCGGCCGACCCCATGGAATGGACGAGGTAGTACGCGATGTCCACGTCCTCGAAGGCGGGGGGCAGCGTGGCGGGGCTCAGTACGTCGCCGGCCACCGTCTCGGTTGCTGCACCGGTCCGGCCGCGGAGCGTGGCCGGGCGGCGGCTCAGGCAGCGGATGCGGTGGCCGGCGTGCTCCAGGAGAGGAAGGAGCCGTCCGCCGACGTAACCGGTGGCGCCGGTGAGCAGGATCCGACGGGGCGGGGAGCCGGTCACCCGGGCGGCAGATTCAGCCATTGCTCGGCTTCTTCCATGGTCCGGAAAACGCCAATCTCGGTGCCTTCGAATTCAAAAAATGCCTGGAGCATCCGGCTCAGCCCGAAATGGGCATCTTCCTCGGCGATGAAGGCGCGCTTGACGCCCGGGGCAAACACCGATGTCCGGGCCAGGCCGCGGAGGGCGGCGGCCGAAAGGTCCATGGTGTCCACATTGCGGAGATCGCAGGTTTGCCGGTAGGTCGGCCGGAAGGCAGGGTCGTTGGCCAGCTCGCGGTAGTGGACGATGCTTTCTTCTTCGGTCAGCAGGCCCCAGGCCCGACTTCGCACCAGTTCGAGGGCCGGGTCGATCTCATAACTCGAAGGCATGGGGCTCCCTGGTTGCTGAAAACGGTAGTGCCCCGGGACCGCCTTGTCGAGGAGGATCACAGGTAGTAATCGAAATCCCTTTCGCTCTTGACCTGGCGCCGGATCCGGAACAGGTGAGCCGGCAGCACCGCCGGGTCCAGCTGCACGTAGTTGGCGGGTCCGGTCCAGAGGTAGCGGCTGCCGCCCAGTTCGTCATGCACCTGGAAGGCCTGGTCCGGTTCCAGTCCCAGCGCGGCCAGGTCGAGATGTACCCACCCCGACTGGGCATGGTGCAGGTCCAGGTTCGCGACGACGAGCACGGCGTTGGCCAGGTCGTCGCTGGTCTTGCTGTAACAGAGGAGCAGGGGGTTGTCCACGATGTGAAACTTGAGGCCGCTGTTGGTCTGCAGGGCGGGATTCTCCCGGCGGGCGCGGTTGAGCCGGGTGATGAGCGGCTTGAGGCTGTGAGCGGCGCCGAGATCCCACTCGCGCAACTGGTACTTCTCGGAATCGAGGTATTCCTCGCTGCCCGGGCTACGCGGCTGGTGCTCGCCCAGTTCGAAGGCGGGCCCGTAGATGCCGTAGCTGGCTCCCAGGGTGGCGGCCAGGATGACTCGCAACTGAAAGGCGGGACGCCCGCCGATCTGGAGATACTCGGTCAGGATATCCGGCGTGTTTGGCCACAGGTTGGGGCGGAAGAACTCCCGGACATCGGCGGCGCTCAGTTCGGTGAAGTAGTCCGCCAGTTCCTGGCGGGTGTTCCGCCAGGAGAAGTAGGTATAGCTCTGGGAAAACCCCAGCTTGGCCAGGCGGTACATTACCTTGGGCCGGGTAAAGGCTTCGGCCAGAAAGATGGTGTCGGGATACTCCGCCTGCACTTCCGCGATCATCCACTCCCAGAACGCAAAGGCCTTGGTGTGGGGATTGTCGACCCGGAAAATCCGGACCCCGCGTCTGGCCCAGAAAACCACGACCTCCTTGAGGCCTTCCCAGAGTGCTTCCCAGTCCTCGCTCTCAAAATCGATCGGATAGATGTCCTGGTATTTCTTGGGGGGGTTCTCGGCGTACTGGATGGTGCCATCGGGGCGGTGCCGGAACCAGGCGGGATGTTCGGTGACCCAGGGGTGGTCGGGCGAGCACTGGTAGGCGATGTCGAGGGCGATCTCGATGCCCCGGGCCTGGGCGGCGCTCACCAGCCGGTCAAAGTCGGTCAGGGTGCCCAGGTCGGGATGGATCGCGGTATGTCCCCCTTCCGGGCCGCCGATGGCCCACGGGCTGCCGACATCCGGAGGGCCCGCCGTGAGACTGTTGTTGGGGCCCTTGCGAAAGGCGCGGCCGACCGGGTGGATAGGCGGCAGGTAGAGGACGTCGAAACCCATCCCCGCGATGTAGGCCAGCCGTCGCTCCACGTCGGCGAAGGTCCCGTGCCGGCCCGGCGTCTCCGCGGCCGAGCGGGGGAACAACTCGTACCAGGTGCTGTAGCGGGCACGGGGCCGCTCTGCCCGGACCTTCAACTCCCGGTCATACCGGGTGGCCAGGCCCCGGTCGGGCCACCCGCAGGCGGTGGCTTCCAGTACCGGGTCCAGCGCCAGCGCGGTGCGGGCTTCGAGATCCCCCCTGGTGCGCAGGGTAGCGGCCCAGCCGGTCAGGCGGGTGGCATCCCGTTTCTGGGCGCGGCCGGCGGCGGCCTCCAGCAGACGAGCGCCGATCTCGAACTCCGGCTCCAGGTCCTGATCCGGGGCCTTCACCCGCCGGGCCATGTCGCGGACCCACGTCAGGAAACGATCGGTCCACCCTTCGACGGTGAAGAGATACTCGCCCAGGTCCTGGACCGGGAAGCTGGCGGTCCATCGGTCATTCCCGAGCGATTGCATGGGAAGCTCGGTCCAGGTCTTTCCGCCGGGGCTCCGGACTCGAAGGACGCAAGCCACCGCATCGTGGCCGTCGCCGAAGACGTCGGCCTCGACCTGGACCGATTCGCCGACGACCCGTTTGACCGGGAACCTGCCGTCGTCCACGCGGGGCTGGACGTTCTCGATAACGACCCGGTGCCGGCCGTCCGGCTGCGCCATGGTCTTCCTCCCTTCGCTCACAGGTGTTCGATGGTCGGTTCGGGCTGTTCGCCCTGGCGTTCCGCCTGCTTCTCCCAGGTGCGGCTGACCACTTCCTTGGAGCCCAGCCCTACCGCCAGCGCCAGCGCCAGGACGATCCCGCCGAACAGGGCGCCGAAGGCCAGCAGCAGGATGGTGCCGCCGATGCTCAGGTGGTCGAGCGCCATGGCGACCGTGAGGAGCAGGACCAGCCACTTGACGCCGAGGCTCATGAGCCGGGCCGACTGCAACTGCATGTTGACCGCGCTGATGAGCACCCCGCGCGACAGGAACCGGGCCAGCACCGTCCCCATGATGAGGAGGATGATGGCCACAAAGACGTTGGGGAGATAGGTCCCCAGCCGTCCCAGCAGGGTCACCATGAGCGTGGCATCGAGCGCGGCGAGCCCCACCATGGCGCCGAGCAGCACGATGACCCAGTACACCAGCCGGCCGACCAGCAGGGTGGGGCTGTTGCGGGGAGACCATTCGACCAGCGCCGCGGCGCCCCAGCGCTCCAGCTGGTAATCGAACCGAACCGCGCTGAGCAGCCGGACCAGGATCCAGCGGATGAGCGCACCCACCAGCATGGCCGCCAGCACCGACAGCAGCAGCGCGACCAGGCCGGGCAGCAGGCTGGCCAGGGTCGTCAAAACCCGGCTCAGGGAGTCCCGCAAGGCGTCGTCAATCTGGTTCCACATGGCTCTTCCTCCTCCGGTGTTCGGGTCCGGTCAGGGATTGAAACGGTCGGGCCACCGCCACCGGGAGATCAGGTAGGGCTTCTCGGCCTCGTACTGCAGGCACAACTGTTCCAGCCGGTCTTCCAGCCGGGCCGGGTCGGCGTCTCCCAGCTCGGTATCGAGGGAGCCAAGCCATCCAAGGTACAGCGGCGCCAGGGCGCCCATCAGGTGATCGCGGTTCATCACCCGGGTCCGGTAGGCCAGCGAAAAATCGAAAACGATGCGCGCCCACAGGCGGTCCGGCATGGCGAACCCGCCTTCCGGCATCTGGGCCAGCTTCTTGAGCTCGACCAGGGTGCCGGGAGAGTGAACCAGGCCCCACACTTCCCGCAGGTTCTGCTGGCCCAGCCGGTAGGCATCGAGGAGCCGCTTGCGATCGATGGGGGCCGGCTCGAGCTGGGCGCGGTCCACGGCGCCGGCCAGGGGGACCGGGGTGGACCCCCGGATCTTCTGCCAGACGCTGGTGGATTGCTCCATCTCACCGAAGACCTGGGAGAGAACTTCCAGCAGCACCGCGCTCAATCCGGCCGCCGTGTCGCCGGCGACGACGGTGCGGGGCCCGAGGGCCACCTGGGTCAGGTGCATGCCGCCGGCCACGGCGTCCACGTGCAGCTGGAGTTCGACCGACTGGTGGGCCGGCGGAGACCGGCGGGGATCCCGGCGGAGATGGCGATCGATGAGCCGGGACGACACGGCAAATTCGGCTCCCATCGGATAGCGCACCCGCTTGCCGAACAGGCAGCGCACCAGCGGATACACGATGCCCGAGGTGATGGCGCCACTGAAAGGATGCCGCAGATAGTACGGCGCCACGAAGTCCTGCTCACCGTCCGCCACCGGCGCCAGCAGGCGGCCGATCCATTCCGGCGTCAGGCTGGCCACTTCGGCGCCGATGATCGCCGCACCGCGGGCGCCCACCCGCTGGCTGGCCTGAAGAATGAGCCGGACCGCTTCCGCGTGGGGCAGGGAAACGCCGGCGGTGCCGGGGGCCCGGTACGTGAGGTCCAGCACCGGGGCCCCGCCTTCGCCGTTGACCGGCTCGCCGTGGGTGCCGCCGGCGTGGGCGTGCAGCACCACCGCGCTTATCCCGGGAAACCGCTGCGCCAGCCCGGCCCGTGCCGCCGCCACCGCGTCCCGGGTATCGTCCAGCCGGTCGTGTGCGGCGATGCCCACCACCAGGTCGGCATGACCCAGGGCGTTCAGGTTGGTATCGACCTCGGGGGCCAGTGTGAACTCCGCCATTCATTCCTCCGCCCGGAACAAAACACGGGATAACTCATGATACATTGATATGGATGGTATTGTCACGATACCTTGAGATTGTCCCTCATGGCAATGACAGCCCGCGGAACGACATGCCGGGTCCGTAACTCACACGAGGATAACCCACCATGCGGATCCATTGCGGCCGGCCCTATCCGCTCGGGGCAACCTGGGATGGCATGGGCGTGAATTTCGCCATTTTCTCGGAACGCGCCACCCGGGTCGAGCTCTGCCTCTTCGACCACCCCGACGCGCCCGCCGAGGCGCTGAGAGTCGAACTCCCGGAACAGACCGACCAGATCTGGCACGGCTACCTCCGGGACCTGCTCCCCGGTCAGCTCTACGGCTACCGGGTCCACGGGCCGGAGGATCCCGCCGCCGGCAACCGGTTCAATGCCCGGAAGGTGCTGCTGGATCCCTACGCCAAGGCGATCGGCCGCACGGTACGCTGGGATGATACCATGTATGGCTACCGGATCGGGGATCCCCACGCCGACCTCTCGGTCGACGAGCGGGACAATGCCGCCAGCTGCGCGCTGGGCGCCGTGATCGACCCGGCCTTTACCTGGGGCGATGACCGGCGGCCCCGGACGCCGTGGCACGAGACCATCGTTTACGAGATGCACGTGCGGGGGTTCTCCCGCCAGCATCCCGCGCTCCCGCCTCATCTCCAGGGCACCTACGCGGGGCTGGCCAGCGAGCCGATGATCGCCTACCTGAAGCAGCTGGGCGTCACCGCGGTCGAACTGATGCCGGTCCACCACCACGCCTTCGACCGCCACCTGCTGGAGCGCGGCCTCACCAACTACTGGGGATATAACACCATCGCGTTCTTCGCCCCCGATCTGCGCTACGCCGCCAACCGGACTCCGGCGGGCTCGGTAGGCGAGTTCAAGACGATGGTCCGGGGGCTCCACGCGGCGGGGCTCGAGGTGATCCTCGACGTGGTGTACAACCACACGGCGGAAGGCAGCGAGCTGGGGCCCACCCTGTCGCTCCGGGGCATCGACAACCGGGCCTACTACCGCCTGGCCGCGGAGAATCCGCGCTACTACGTGGACTATACCGGCTGCGGCAACACCCTGAACATGCTGCATCCCCGGGTGCTCCAGATCATCATGGACAGCCTCCGCTACTGGGTGCTGGAGATGCGGGTGGACGGGTTCCGCTTCGACCTGGCCAGCACCCTGGCCCGGGAGCTTCACGCGGTTGACCGGCTGAGCGCCTTCTTTGACGTGATTCACCAGGACCCGGTACTCTCCCAGGTCAAGCTGATTGCGGAGCCCTGGGACCTGGGAGAAGGCGGCTACCAGGTGGGCAATTTCCCGGTCGGCTGGACCGAGTGGAACGGCAAGTACCGGGACTCGGTGCGCCGGTTCTGGAAAGGCGACGGCGGGATGGTCTCCGAGATCGCGTCCCGGCTGGCCGGCAGCAGCGATCTCTATGAGTGGAACGGCCGGCGACCGTACGCGAGCATCAACCTGGTCACCGCCCATGACGGCTTCACGCTGCATGACCTGGTGAGCTACAACGAGAAGCACAACGAAGCCAATGGCGAAGGCAACAACGACGGCGAGAGCCACAACCTGAGCTGGAATTGCGGGGTAGAGGGGCCCACCGACGACCCCGATATCACCGCCCTGCGGGAACAGCAGGCCCGCAATTTCCTGGCAACGCTGTTACTGTCCCAAGGTGTGCCCATGCTGGCGATGGGCGACGAGATCGGGCGGACTCAGCAGGGCAACAACAACGCCTACTGCCAGGACAACCCGATCAGCTGGGTGGACTGGGAACGGGCCAGCCGGTTCTCCGACCGGCTCGAATTCACCCGCTATCTCATCGCCCTCCGGCGGGCGCACCCGGTACTCCGGCGGCGGCGGTTCTTCCAGGGCCGGCCGATCCGGGGCCGCAACATCAAGGACATCGCCTGGGTCCGCCCCTCGGGGAAAGAGATGACGGACCAGGACTGGAGCGCCAACGCGGGCCGCACCTTCGGGGTGCGGCTGGCCGGCGCCGCCAGCGAGGAATGCGATGAACCGGGCGACGCCCCGGCCGCCGAGACGCTCTTTCTCGCGTTCAATGCGCACCATGAGCGGGTGCGCTTTGTCCTTCCTCCCACGGAAGGCGAGCGCTGGATTCGCATTCTCGACACCGCGCAACGGCAGTGGGGCCGGGAACACGTGATGCCGGGTTCCAGCTACCGGGTGGCGGGGCGCTCGGTGGCCGCGTTCCGGCAGCCCGCGACACCCGGGACCAAGGAGGAATCATGAACACGACCGCCCTGACGCAGGAGGAACTGGCCGCCATCGCCGACCGGTCCGGCACCCGATCGTACCGGAGCCTGGGCGCCCACCTGGCGGGAACCGGGGCCGGCACCGGGGTGCGCTTTGCCGTGGTGGCCCCCAATGCCGGCCAGGTCTCGGTGATCGGCGAATTCAATGGCTGGGACCCGGCGAAGCACCCGATGACCGGGACCGACCAGGGCGTCTGGCAGGTCTTCATTCCGGGCCTGGCTCCCGGCACCCGCTACAAGTACCGGGTGGTGTCCCGTGATGGGAAATTCCGGGCCGACAAGGCCGACCCCTACGCCTTCGCCGCCGAGCTGCCGCCGGGCACCGCGTCGGTGGTGGTGAAACCCCCGGAGTACCAGTGGCAGGACGAGACCTGGCTGGCCGAGCGGCAGGCCGGCCGGATTCATCGTTCGCCCATGTCCATCTACGAGGTGCACCTCGGGTCCTGGCGCCGGATCCCGGAGGCCGGCAACCGGTCGCTGACCTACCGGGAGGCGGCCAGCCAGCTGGCCGAGTACGTCGAGGCGCAGGGCTTTACCCACGTCGAGCTGATGCCGCTGGCGGAGCATCCGTTCTACGGATCCTGGGGCTACCAGGTGACCGGGTATTTTGCGCCCACCGCCCGGTATGGCGACCCCGAGGATATGATGTTCATGGTGGACGCCTTTCACCAGCGGGGAATCGGGGTGATTCTCGACTGGGTGCCGGCGCACTTTCCCCGCGACGAACTGGGACTGGCCTATTTCGACGGTACCCACCTCTACGAGCATGCCGACCCCCGGCAGGGCCTCCATCCCGACTGGGACACTTTCGTGTTCAACTACGGCCGGGACGAAGTCCGGAACTTCCTGCTGAGCAACGCCATATTCTGGCTCGACCGCTACCATATCGACGCGCTGCGGGTGGACGCGGTCGCCTCGATGCTCTACCTCGATTACGGCCGCAAGGAAGGCGAATGGATCCCCAACCGCTTCGGCGGCCGGGAGAACCTGGAAGCGGTCGAGTTCCTGCGCACCCTCAACGAACAGCTGCACCAGGAATTTCCCGGCGCCACCGTGATCGCCGAAGAATCCACCAGCTGGCCGATGGTGTCCCGGCCCACCTACCTCGGCGGGCTGGGGTTCGGATTCAAGTGGAACATGGGCTGGATGCACGACATGCTGGACTACATGGCAAGGGATCCGGTCTACCGGACCCATCATCACAGCGCGATCACCTTCTCCCTGCTGTACGCCTTCAGCGAGAATTTCGTCCTGCCCTTCTCCCACGACGAAGTGGTGCACGGCAAGGGGTCCATGCTGGGGCGGATGCCGGGCGACCGGTGGCAGCGCTTCGCGAACCTGCGGGCGCTGTACGGCTACATGTTCAGCCATCCCGGCAAGAAGCTGCTGTTCATGGGCGGCGAGTTCGGCCAGGAGAAGGAGTGGAACCACGAGTCCAGCCTGGACTGGCACCTGCTGGAGCAACCGGAGCACCGCGGCCTCCAGCGCTGGGTGCGCGACCTGAACACCTGCTACCGGGGCCAGCCGGCCCTGCACCAGGTGGATTTCGAGGGCGCCGGCTTCGAATGGGTGGATTGCAATGACAACCTCCGGAGCGTGGTCAGCTTCCTCCGGCGAGCCCGCGATCCCGGCGACATGGTCCTGGTCGTCTGCAACTTCACTCCCCAGGTCCGGTCCGATTACCGGGTCGGTGTCCCGGTGGGCGGCCACTGGACCGAGATCCTCAACAGCGATGCCTTTCTCTACGGCGGCAGCGGGCAGGGGAACATGGGCGGGGTGGAAGCGGCGCCGGCGCCGATGCACGGCCGCCCCTGGTCGCTCGCACTCACCCTGCCGCCGCTCAGTGTCATCGCCTTCCACGCTCCTCCGCCGGAGGAGGCGGAATGAGGAACACCCGGCCGGGCCACGGTGCCCGGTGGCTGGGCGAGGCGACCCGGTTCCGGGTCTGGGCGCCCGAGGCGCGCGGCGTGGAGCTGGTCCTTGGACCCGAGGACGGCACGACCCGGGTCGCGATGGCCCCGTTGGACGGCGGCTGGTTCGAGCTGCGACGCCCGGACTCACCGCCGGGAACCCGTTACCGGTACTCGATAGACGACGGGTCACCCCTTCCTGATCCTGCCTCCTCGTTTCAGCCCGCGGGCGTGCATGGGCCCTCCGAGGTCGTGGATCATGGCGCCTTCCCGTGGACCGACCAGGACTGGTCCGGAGTGCGGCTCGACGACCTGGTCCTCTACGAACTGCACGTGGGGACCTTCACGCCGGAAGGCACCTTCGGGGCCGCCATCCACCGGCTGCCCTACCTGGCGGAGCTCGGCGTCACCGCGATCGAGTTGATGCCGGTCGCCGATTTTCCGGGCGAACGGAACTGGGGTTACGACGGGGTGGCGCCCTATGCGCCGGCCCGCTGTTACGGGCGCCCCGACGATCTCCGCGCGCTGGTGGACGCTGCCCACGGGGCCGGCCTCGCCGTCCATCTCGACGTGGTGTACAACCACCTGGGACCGGATGGTGCCTACCAGGGTTCTTACGCCTCGCGCTATTACTCGGTGACCCACCAGACCCCCTGGGGGGCCGCCATCAACTTCGATGGCCCCGACAGCGCGCCGGTGCGCCAGTACGTGGTCGACAACGCCGTGGCCTGGATCCGGGATTATCACATCGACGGCCTCCGGCTCGACGCCACCCACGCCATCATGGACGAGAGTCCCCGCCATATCCTGGCCGAGATCGCGGACGCGGTCCACCAGGCCGGCCGGGAGGCGGGCCGGGCGGCGCTGGTGATCGCGGAAGACGCGCGGAACCTCGCCCACCTGGTGCGTCCGGAAGCCGAGGGCGGATTCGGCCTCGACGCCGTGTGGTCGGATGACTTCCACCACCAGATGCGCCGCCGGCTGGCAGGCGACCGGGACGGGTACTTCCAGGATTTCGACGGGACGGCGGCGGATATCGCCGCCACGGTGCGGCAGGGCTGGTTCTACTGCGGCCAGCATTCCGGGTATACCGGCCGCCCCCGGGGCAGCGATCCGGCGGGCCTGTCGCCCCGTCGCTTCGTGATGTTCCTGCAGAATCATGACCAGGTCGGGAACCGTGCCTACGGCGAGCGGCTGCACCACCAGGTGGCGCCCTCGGCGTACCGGGCCGCGTCGGTGTTGCTCCTCCTGCTGCCGGAGACGCCACTCCTGTTCATGGGCCAGGAATGGGCGGCCTCCAGCCCCATGCTGTTCTTTACCGACCACCACGAGGCGCTGGGGGAGGCGGTGCGCAACGGACGGCGGGCGGAGTTCGCCCGCTTCGCCGCCTTTGCGGATTCCGCGACCCGGGCCCGCATCCCGGATCCCCAGGCGGCGAGCACCTTTGCCAACAGCCGTCTCTCCTGGCGCGAACAGGATGAGAAATACCACCGGCAGGTGCTGCTGCTCTACCGCGCGCTGCTGGCCCTCCGTCGCGGCCACCCCCCGGCGGGATCCGGAGCGGCGGAGGTGGCCGACTGGTCGCCGGACGTGCTGCTGCTGCGCCGGGAGGGCCCCGGCGGGTCCGGCCTGCTCGCGGTGATTCGGCTGGAGGGGAGCGGGGCGGTGGACCTGGCGGGACACGCGGCGGCACGGCTCGCGCCGGGGCAGCGGTGGCAACTGGCGCTCTCGACCGGGGACCCGGCGTTCAATGCGGATGGGCCGGCGATCGGGGTGGAAGCCGGTGGGACGGGGCCGGGGGAGAGCGGGACCGCGCTGGCGCCGGTGATCCACTTCCCAGAGGCGGGCGCGGTGGTGTTCACCACCGGGGCGCACGCCCGCTGACGATGGTCACCGCTCCGCGGCGGCGTCCGCTCAGCAGCTACCGGTTACAGCTGGGGGCCGGCCTCGATTTCCCGGGTGCCGCCCGGCTGGTTCCCTATCTTGCCGATCTGGGCATCACGGAATGCTACTGCTCGCCCATTCTCGCCGCTCGTCCGGGCAGCTCCCACGGCTACGACGTCTGTGACCACCAGCGGCTGAGCGACGAGCTGGGCGGGGAGGTCGGCTTCGCCGAACTGGCCGGCGCGCTCAAGGCCCACGGCATGGGCCTGCTGGTGGACTTCGTGCCCAACCACATGGCCGCCGACCCGTCGGCCAATGCCTGGTGGCGCAGTGTCCTGGAGAACGGCCCCTCCTCGCCGTTTGCGGAGTTTTTCGATATTGACTGGGATCCGGTCAAGCCGGAACTCAAGGGGCGGCTGCTGCTTCCCATCCTGGGTGACCAGTACGGAGTCACCCTGGAGGCCGGGCACCTGCGGCTGGTGCTGGCGCAGGGCACCATCGTTCTCCGGTACTTCGAACATGACCTGCCGCTCAACCCGCGCCAGCTGCGGCAAGTCCTGGAGCACGGCCTCTCCGGGCTGCAGGCCGCGCTCCCCCAGGGCGATCCGGACCTGGTGGAGTTCCAGAGCATCGTCTTTCACCTCGAGCACCTGCCGGCGTACACCACCACGGACCGGGACCGGATCGACGAGCGGCGCCGCGAGAAGCAGGTGGCGATGGGACGCCTGGCGGCGCTCCTCGATCATGCCCCGGCGGTCCGCTCCGGGCTGGAACAGAGTATCGCGACCTTCAACGGGGTGCCCGGCGAGCGGCACTCCTTTGATCTGCTGCACCGGCTGCTGGAGGCACAGCCTTACCGGCTGGCGTCCTGGCGCACCGCCATGCACGAGATCAACTATCGCCGGTTTTTCGACGTGAACGAACTGGCGGGCCTCCGGCAGGAGGAACCCGCCGTTTTCGAGGCGAGCCACCGGCTGGTGGCCCGGCTGGTGGAGCAGGGCGTGGTCACCGGCATCCGGCTGGATCATGTGGACGGGCTGTTCGAGCCGGGCGCCTACCTCTCCCGGTTGGCGGCACTCTGGGGCGGGGCCGGCCCGGTCTGGACATTGGTGGAAAAGATCCTGGCCCCGGGTGAACAGATCAACCCGGAATGGCCGGTACACGGGACCACCGGATATGACTTTCTGAACCAGGTAAACGCCGTCCTGGTGGATCCGCAGGGTGTCGCGGCGCTGGAGCGGTTCTATGCCCGGTTTACCGGGCAGGACCAGCCGTTCGATGAAGTGGTGTACGCCAGCAAGAAGACCATCATTGCCACGTCGATGGCCGCCGAGTTGAACGTGCTCGCGGCGGCGCTCAACCGGATTTCCGAAGGCGACCGGCGGTCCCGCGACTTCACGCTGGACAGCCTGCAGGAAGCGTTGGCGGAAGTGGTGGCCTGTTTCCCGGCCTATCGCACCTACGTGCGGCCGGGCGGATGGGCGCCGGCCGACGAAGCGATGGTGGACCAGGTCATCGCGGAGGCGCTGCGCCGCAACCCGGCACTGGAACCGACCATCTTCGGCTTTATCCGCTCCATGCTGCTGCCGTCGCCGGCGGCGGCGGCGGATTCCGGCGAGCTGGACCGGCGGGTGCGCTTTGCCATGAAGTTCCAGCAGTACACCGCCCCGGTGCAGGCTAAAGGGGTGGAAGACACCGCCTTCTACCGCTCCGCACCGCTGGCCTCGCTCAACGAAGTCGGCGGACACCCGGAAGTACCCGCGGATCCAGTGGCGGCGCTGCATGGCGCCAATGCCGAGCGGCAGCGGCGTGCCCCGCTGACTCTGCTCGCCACCGCGACCCACGACACCAAGTGGGGAGAGGACGCCCGGGCGCGGCTGTCGGTGCTTTCGGAGATCCCCCGGCAGTGGCAGGCGCTGGTTACCCGCTGGCACAAGCTCGCCGCGCCGGCCCTGACCAGGGTGAGCGGGGAGCTGGCTCCCGGCGCCGCCGACGAGTACCGGTTCTACCAGGCGCTGGCCGCGATCTGGCCGGCTGATGGCGGTCCCGCTGCCGGAGGCGCGCTGCGGGAACGGATCCAGGCGTACATGCGGAAGGCGATGCGGGAGGCCAAGGTCCATACCAGTTGGATCAATCCGATGGCGGCGTATGAAAGCGCCACCGACGATTTCGTGGCCACCATGCTGGACGGGCACTGCGCCCCCGGCTTTCTCCGTTCCTTTGTCCCGGTGGCGCGCCGGCTGGCGTGGCTGGGCATGATCAACTCCATCTCCCAGCTTCTGCTCAAGACGGCCTCGCCCGGGGTCCCCGATGTGTACCAGGGAACCGAGCTGTGGGACTTGAGCCTGGTGGATCCCGACAATCGGCGGCCGGTGGACTTCGCAGCCCGCCGGGCGCTGCTCGGGGAACTGGATGCGATGCCCGGTTTGGGCGGGGGGGCCGGCGCGGCCGCCGCCCGGGCCTTGATCGCCGACTGGAAGTCCGGCCGTATCAAGCTGCTCGTGACGGCGGCGGCCCTGCGGCTTCGGCGCACCCATCCGGCGCGCTTTCTCGAGGGCGAGTACCGGGCGCTTCCGGTGACGGGGGCGCGGGCGGGGCACCTGGTAGCCCTGGCCCGGGGGCGAGGGGCCGAGTCGGTGCTGGTCGTGGTGCCCCGGCTGCCCGGACTCGCGGGGTGGAAGGACGGGACGCACCTGCCGGTCGGGTCTCGTGCCTGGGAGAATACCGCCGTGGCGCTGCCACCGGACCTGGCCCGGGTGGACTGGCGGCACCAGGTCACCGGCGCCGCCGTGCAGGCCGAGAACGGACAACTGGCCGCGGCCACCGCCCTCGCCGACATTCCGTGGGGCCTGTTTCTCGGCGAAGGCGGGCTGCGCTGACCTGAAGAATTCTTTCCCAGTGGAGGGGCAGTGAGCAGACTACCGGGCAGTTCCAGCGATCCGCTGTGGTACAAGGACGCGATCATCTACGAGGTCCACGTCCGCTGTTTCCACGACGCCAACAACGACGGCGTCGGCGATTTTCGCGGACTGATCCAGAAACTGGATTACCTGCAGGACCTGGGCGTCACCTGCCTCTGGATCCTGCCGTTCTTCCCTTCTCCCCTCCGGGACGATGGGTACGATATCGCCCACTATACCAGCGTCCATCCCAGCTACGGCACCCTCGAGGACTTCAAGGAGTTCCTGGACGCGGCCCACGATCGCGGCATGCAGGTGCTGATCGAACTGATCATCAACCACACCTCCGACCAGCATCCCTGGTTCCAGGCGGCGCGGCAGGCGCCGCCCGGCTCCCCCGAGCGGGACTACTACGTCTGGAGCGATACCGACCAGAAGTACGCCGGCACCCGGGTCATCTTCACCGATACTCACACGTCCAACTGGACCTGGGACCCGGTCGCCAAGGCGTATTTCTGGCACCGGTTCTTCTCCCATCAGCCCGATCTCAACTTCGATAACCCGGTGGTGGAGCAGGAGGTCATCCGCGTCATGGAGTTCTGGCTCGAGCTCGGCGTGGACGCCCTCCGGCTGGACGCGATTCCCTACCTGATCGAGCGGGAGGGGACCAACAACGAGAACCTCCCGGAGACCCACCAGGTCATCAAGCGCCTGCGGGCCGCGCTGGACGCCCGCTTTTCCGGGCGGCTTCTCCTGGCCGAGGCCAACCAGTGGCCCGCCGAGGTACGGGCCTACTTCGGCGACGAAGACGAGTGCCACATGGCGTTTCACTTCCCGCTGATGCCGCGGCTCTTCATGGCGCTCCGGCTGGAGGATCGTCACCCGGTCACCGAGATCATGCGGCAGACCCCGCCGATTCCCGAGTCCTGCCAGTGGGGCCTCTTTCTCCGGAACCACGACGAGCTGACGCTGGAGATGGTCACCGACGAAGAGCGGGACTACATGTATTTCGCCTACAGCGCCGATCCCCGGATGCGGGTGAACGTGGGGATCCGGCGGCGGCTGGCGCCGCTGCTGGAGAACGACCGCGACCGGATCGAGCTGCTGCATAGCATCCTGCTTTCGTTCCCCGGTACCCCGGTGCTGTACTACGGGGACGAGATCGGCATGGGGGACAATATCTACCTGGGCGACCGGCATGGGGTGCGCACCCCCATGCAGTGGAGCGGAGACCGGAACGCCGGGTTCTCCCGCGCCAACCCCGCCCGGCTCTACAGCCCGGTGGTCATGGACGCGGTCTACGGCTACGAAGCGGTCAACGTGGAGGCGCGGCAGTCCGAACCGTCCAGCCTGCTCAACTGGATCAAGCACATGATCGGGATCCGGAAGCTGTTCCACGTGTTCGGCCGGGGCAGCACCGAGTTTCTCGACCCCGCCAACCGCAAGGTGCTGGCCTACCTCCGGCGCTACGAGGGCGAGGTGGTGCTGTGCGTCGCCAACCTCTCCCGCTTCGCGCAGCCGTTCGAACTGGACCTGGCCTCCGTCACGGGGATGACGCCGGTCGAAATGCGCGGCTACGTGGACTTTCCGAAGATCGGCAGGACCCCCTACCCGCTGACCCTGGGGCCGTACGGGTTCCTCTGGCTGGAACTGCAGAACCGGGAAGAACCGGCCAGCCCGCTGGTGGCCGAGCCCGCACTGGTGGTCCCGGCGGCCGATCCGTGGGCGGGATTGCTGCAGGGCAGCATGCGGCGCACCCTGGAAGAACGGTTTCTCCCCGAGTTCCTGCCCCGCCAGCGCTGGTTCGGCGGCAAGGCCCGGGTCATCACCAGCTGCCGGCTGGAGGACAGCATCCGGCTGACCGATCGCGCGGGGCTGTTGATCCTGAACCTGCAGTATGCCGACGGCAGAGTGGAGCACTATCTCGCGGCGCTGGCCATCACCCTGGGCGAAAGGGCGATGAAGCTGCGCGAGGAACACCCCGGCGCCATCGTGGGCAACATCACCGCCGGCAACGAATCTGGTGTGCTGCACGACGCCCTGTTTTCCGATGATGCCTGCCGGGCCCTGCTGGAACTGGCCCGAACCGCGGGGCGAGTGGAAGGAGAGACAGGCACCGTGGCCGGAACGCCAAGCCAGGTCCTGCGTGACCAGGAGCCGCCCGGGAACGGATGGCCGGTGTCCCGAATCGGCGGAGAGCAGAGTAACAGCTCGATCATTTTCGGAGACCAGTTCATCCTGAAAGTTTTTCGCCGGCTGGAGCGGGGTCCCAATCCCGACTGCGAGATCACCCGCTACCTGACCGAGGAACGCAAGTTCCCCGGGGTGCCCGCCTTTGCCGGGAGCCTGGAATACCTGACGCCGGAGGCGGAATCAGTCACCCTCGGGCTGGTGCAGCGGCTGGTGCCCAACCAGGGTGACGGCTGGAAGTGGATGGTCGAGGAACTGGGACGCTACTATGAACGCGTCAAGACCCTCCCCGCGGAAGCGTCTCCCCGAACGCCTCCAGCCCCCGAAGTCGAGGAACTCCTGGCGGTGTCCAAGGAGGCGGCCGCCTCCCTGGGCCGGCGGACCGGCGCCCTGCACCTGGCGCTCGCCGAGCCCACGACCGACCCTGCCTTTGCGCCGGTACCGCTGGCCGCCGCGGATGTCCGGGCTCTCGCCGAGCAGATCCAGCAGCATGCCGGCGAGGTGCTCGAGCAGTTGAAGCTCACGCTGCCCCGCCTCGACAACGACCTGGTCGAACCGGCCAGCCGGGTGATCAGTTACCGCAGCCTGATCCTCTCCCGGATCGGCCGGCTGTCCCACCTCGAGCCGGGCTCGATCCAGACCCGGGTGCACGGCGACTATCACCTGGGCCAGGTGCTCCGGGCGGGGCAGGAGTTCGTGATCCTGGACTTCGAAGGTGAGCCGGCCCGCAGCCTCGCCGACCGGCGCGCCAAGCATTCGCCGCTCAAGGACGTGGCGGGGATGCTCCGATCCTTCAGCTATGCGGCCCGCTTTGGACTCCGCGACAGCGCGGCCCGGGGCGCCGGCGATCCGGCCCGGCTGGAACCCTGGGCCCGGCTCTGGGAGCAGTCCATCGCCGCCGTCTACCTGGAGGCGTATCAGCGGACCGTCGCCGGCTCTCCCATCATCCCCTCGGCGCGGGACCAGGCGAGGCACCTGCTCGATGCGTTCCTGCTCGACAAGGCCCTGTACGAGTTGCGCTACGAATTGGGCAACCGTCCCGCCTGGGTGGGCGTGCCGCTGGAGGGCATCCTGGGACTGGTGGACGCGGGAGAACAGCCCGGGGAAACCGGGCCCCGCCGCGCTAGGTCCGGGGATGGACCGTGAACCGGGTGAACATGCCCGCCTTGAAATGTCCCGGCATGTGGCAATGCAGGAGCCAGATGCCGGGATTGTCGGGGACCATGTCCGCCACCGCGGTCATCATCGGGTTCAGCATGATCATGTCCATCCGCATGTGATTGGCCACGACGGTCTGGCCGTGCCAGTGCACGGTGTGGATGTCCCAGGCATCCTCTTCATTCGGATTGCTGAAGATGTACCACCGGACCCGCTCGCCTTCCGTCATGCTGAGCATGGGGCCATTGCCCTCCAGGAATCCGTTGATCGCATAGAAATGATGAAACCGGTGCACCGCAGCGTCACCGCCCTCGTACTTCGCCGGGTCACCGTAAATCTTGGTGACGTTCTCGCCCCAGTACCAGCTGAGCGGCTCGTCGAACAGCCCGAAATCGAGCACGAACTCCCGGTCGATGTCGCGGGGTGAGCCATCCTCCCGGGCCATCCCCCGGCGGGTGATAATCATGGGAGCGATGAGCCCGGCGTTGATATCGCGGCCCTCGTCCACGTGCGAGTGATAGAGCCAGAAGGCGCTGCTGCCGTCGCCGGACGCGGGGCCGGCGCGTTCCGGAACCATCCAGTCGTAGGTATGAGTGCTCCCGGGAGCCACGCTGTCGTCGGCGCGGTCGGGCCCTGTGGTGCTGTCCTGGTAGGCGAATCCCTCCGCGTCCTTCCGATAGAACACACCGTGCGGATGAAGGTTATACGGCCGGGACGCCCGGTTCCGGAAGACGACCCGGATCGTATCGTCCACCTGGGCGCGCAGCAGGGGGCCGAGAATACCGAGATGCGCCTGTCCTGCCTCCCGGGGCTTCAGGGTGGTGAACGTCGCGTCGGTGTACTCGAGGAACCGGGCTTTTCGATAGGTGGTCTGGTTGGGGTCAATGGTGCCCCTGGCGGCGGGGTCGGTCGAGAAATCATCGGGGAGGCCGCTGATGGCGAGGTCGTGGCCGCTGGGCACATACGTCCAGTCCACCTCCTCCGCGGCGATGTAGTAGGTCCGAGTACGGGGCCTGATTTCGTCGGAGACCAAGGACCGCTGGTGCGCCGCACCGGGCCAGGGAAAGAGCAGGCAAACGGAAACGGCCACGGCCAGCAGGTGGATCATACGGCCTCGTTGCAAAGGGATCAGGTCCGTGACCCCGCAATATAATGGTGCCGGTGGTGGCGTTCGGCGGAGCCGGACGGAGGCGCGGCACCCGGGAAGACGATGCAGGTGGGTTAGCGCGACTGCCGCAGGTGATCGCCGAGTCGCAGCGCCAGCGCGATGACGCTGAGGGTAGGGTTGGCCCAGCCCGCGGTCGGAAAGACCGATGCGCCGGCCACGTAGAGGTTTTCCATCCCGTGGACCCGGCCATCCGGGTCAACTACGCCGTGTGCCGGATCGCGGTGCATGCGGGTGGTGCCGGCATGATGATGCGCATTGGGGTCAATCGGCCGAGGTTCTTCCGCGACGGCCCCCAAAGCAGAAAGAGCCGATGCCAGAATGCGGCGCAGCCGCTCGGCCGCGGCCTGCTCCTCCGGCCGCCACCGCCAGGAGAGCACGGGGCGGGGAAGGCCCAGGGAGTCTCGGGCGGTGCCGAGTTCAATCCGGTTCTCGGGGTGGGGCGCCTGCTCGAGGTTGATGAGGACCCGGTACGCTGGGGGAAGGCGCGTTCTTCGGAGCCTGCTCAGCATCCGCCGAACTCCTCGCGGTTCTTCCGGCATGACCGGGAGCAGGCTGACCGACGCGTTGGGCAGCGGTTGCCGGGCCAGGTCCTGTCCCAACCCGATTCGGCCGGCGATTACGAGGTCCCCGGCGGTGGTCCGCCGCTGGTAGAATCCCATCTCTTCGGGCCGATGGGGGAGCAGCGTAAGGCTGGAATCCCGGGGGTGTTCCATGAAGCAGCGCCCCGCCCAGGCCGCGCTTTCCCCCGGGGGCAGGGTTTCCTGCCATGCGAGGAGGAGCCTCGCATTCTCGACCGCTCCCGCCGCCAGGACCAGGACCTGGGGCCGGACGGTGAATGCGCCGCCGGTCCCGCTCCGCACGTGCACTGCCAGCACCCGGCGACGATCGGGTCCGGTGTCCACCCGGCATCCCGTGGCGTGTGTGAGAACGCGCACGTTGGCGGCCCTCCGAAGGGCGCGGTATGTTTGGGCGAACGGGCCGGTGGTGCCGAACTGGTAGACCTGGTGCGTGATTCCTTCGCCCAGGTCAGCCGGCTGCCCCAGTTCGGCCTGCCAGTCCGCCGCGTCATACCGGAAGGGTCCCAGCCCCGCCAGCGCCTGGGCCCGGACATACCAGGGCAGCAACTCGGTAAAATCGAACGGCCACTGTACCATGGGGCGGCCGGTGCGGGCCAGGTCCCTGGGATCGAGCGGCGCGTACTTGCCTCCGGTCCGGCCGTGAACCAGCGTGTTCCAGATATTGGTGGTTCCGAGGACCTGGCGGTGCCGAGTCACTCGGAGGCCATCGTAGGGGTCGCCGATCACGGAACCTTCGTTCAGGTCCTGCCCGGCCCGGTCCAGGCGGGTGCCACCGCTCTCCAGCACGATTACGTCAACGCCGGATCTCATGAACTCACTCGCGACGGTCAACCCGGCCGGTCCGGCGCCCACGATGCAGAGGGCGGTTTCCAGCGTGGTGCCCGGGGCGAGCGTACGTGCGTCGCGTTCCACTGGGGCGCTGTCCTTTGCGTGATGTGTCGGTGATCGTGCCGACCCGGGCGCTGGCGGCCCGGGCGGACCTGACGCGCCGCGCGCTGGCGACGATCCTGGACCAGCAAGGGGTGAGTGTCGCCACCATCGTGGTGGTGAACGGCGCCGACCGGGATCCCCGCCTGATACGCGACCTGGAATCCGATCCCCGGCTTACGATGGTCTTTCGCGACCGGGCTCACCTGCCGCACGCCCTCCGGGCCGGCCGGGAACGGGTCACGACGACCTACGTGACGACCCTGGACGATGACGACGAACTGTTGCCGGGCGCCCTGTCCACCCGGGTTGCCGCCCTTGAGGCGAACGCCGACTGGGATGCGGTGGTGTCCAATGGCTTCATCCGGAACGGCGAGAGCCAGGTCCTCAAGTTTTCCGACCTGGCCGCCCTTCGCCGCGACCCGGTGCGATCCATGATGCGGCGCAACTGGCTGCTGCCGGGGGCCTGGCTGGCCCGCACCAGCGCCCTCCCGGCGGGCGTGTTCGAGGCCATGCCGGAGTTCCTGGAATGCACGTACCTGGGATACTGGCTGGCGCTCTGCTCCCGACTCGGGTTTCTCGAAGCAGCCACCCTCGTCTGGGGTAAAGATACCCCGCTCTCGGCGTCGAAGTCGCGGGCCTATGTCCTGGGCCAGGCCGCGGCGCACCGCCAGCTCCTCAACCTTCCCCTGCCGCCGGACGTGCGGGCCAACATCAGCCGGCGGGTCGGCGCCGCGTGTCATGGCGCCTCCCGACGCTGCCTCCGCGAGGGAGGCTACCGGGAGGCCTGGACCTGGCACGTCCGGTCGCTCCGGGAGCCCGGCGGCTGGCGCTGGCTTCCTTACACCCTGCGGCTGATCCACCCATTCGGAAACCGGCACGCGTGAGCACGAACCCCGCCGTCGTCGTGATCGGCCTCGACGCAGCGAATGTCAACCTGCTGGTGCGGTGGGCCCGCGAGGGTTCGCTGCCCCGCATCGCCGGACTCCTCGCCAGGGGCCGGATGGCGCGGAGCCGGGGCCTCGCTGGATTCATGGTGGGCTCGACCTGGCCGTCGATGTACACCGGTCTCTCCCCGGCCCGCCACGGCCTTCATTATCTCCGGCAGATCCGGGTCGGAACCTACGAGTTTCACCGGATGGCCGAGCATGGCCTGGTCCGGCAGCCACCCTTCTGGGAGGCGGTGGGCCGGGCGGGCCACCGGGTGGCGATCCTTGACGTCCCGCTCTGCCGCCTGGATCCCGGCGTCAGCGGACTGCAGGTCATTGAATGGGGTTCGCACGATGCCGTCTATGGATTCCGGGCCGCCCCGGCGGCGGTCGAATCACGAATCGTCGACGGCTATGGGCCCCACCCGGGAGAAACACCGTGTGACGGCGACCGCCGCACCCCGGCGGAATACATGCGCTTCGTGGAAGCGCTGGAGCGGGGCGCCCGCCTCAAGGGCAAACTTACCGCGGACCTCATCCGCCTGGAGCGGTGGGGCCTCGCCATGCAGGTGTTCACCGAGGCGCATTGTGCCGGGCATCAATGCTGGCACCTGCACGACCCGGCCCATCCCAATCACGACGCCGCGATGCGGGCGGCGACGGGCGACCCCCTTCTGCGAGTGTACGCCGCCATCGACAGCGCCATCGGCGAGATCCTCGATGCGGCCGGCGACGCGACCATCGTGCTGCTGGCGGCCCACGGCATGTCCTTCCGGTTTGGCGCCAGCATGCTCCTCCCCGAGATCCTGGCCGGTCTCGGCGCGACCGAGTGTCCGCCGCCGCCTCCCGCGGAGCCGATGCTGCATCGCCTGGCCCGCGCAGCCTGGCGGGAGCTTCCCGAAACCGCGCAGCGGGCGCTGGGCCCGCTCCGCCGGGCTCTCCGCTCGTCACCCGGGCCCGATACGACCTCCTCCCTGCCATCATACCTGCGGCGAAGCCGCTGCTTTCCGGTCGGCAATGGGCTGGCGACGGCGGGGATACGGCTCAACCTCCGGGGGAGAGAACCCGGCGGTATCCTGGCCCCGGGAGCGGAGGCGGAGGCTTTTTCGGAGTGGCTGGCTGCCGCGCTGTGCGAAATCGTCGATGACACCACCGGCGGGCCGATAGTGCGCCGCGTGCTGCGCACCGCCGACCTGTATCAGGGCGAATGCCTGGACGCCCTTCCAGATCTGCTGGTGGACTGGAATGACGAGATGCCGCTGGGCCGGGCGGCGGCAGGCACCATGCTGGGGCGAATGCGGGTCCGTTCGCCCCGGCTGGGGGTGGTGGAAGGCGTCAACACGTACGGACGTACCGGGGAGCACCGGGAAGAGGGATTTTTCCTGGTGGCCGGACCAGGCATCGTGGCCGGCGAGCGCGAGGAGATGATGTCGCTGCTGGATTTCGCGCCCACCATCGCCGCGCAACTGGGAGTAACGCTGCGAGATATCGACGGCAGCGTGCTCAGTGACCTGGTGGCGATCCGTCGGTCAACCCGGTCTCCAGCCGGCGCATGACGGCGTTCATCTGGACCGACCCGGAAAAACTCGGCCCCGGAATCACCTGCAGATGGGTACTGGGCCCCTGGAAGAGGCGCTTGCCCATGGCGCGGTTCACCGCCAGCAGCTCCAGGGCGTAGATGCCCGGTGGCACGTTCAACTGGAGGGATGTCTCCACGGCGAAGGTGCCCCGGTGTGGAAAGTCCAGCCCCAGACGGTGCGCACTGGTGGTGTAGATGACCGCTCCCGAGCTGGCGGCCCGGACCTGGAGATGAACCGGGTCGATGTCGTCGAGGCTCGCCTGGTCGTCGAGTGAGCCTCGAACCACAACGGTGATCCGCGCACCGCTCTGGACCGGACCCGGCGGGTCCACCTGCAGCGAGGTGAGCTGGACCGGGTGGGCGGCGTCCACCGGCGCCAGCGCCTCACCGGCGTCCGCCAGGTAGGCACCGATACATTCCGACGCGGTTCCCTGGCGGATCACCCGGCCCCGGTTCAGCAGGATGGCCTGGCTGCACAACTCGGCGACCCGGTCGAGCTGGTGGGAGACGATCACGACCGGGATGCCCGAGGTGGTCAGCTCGCGGATGCGGTCAAAGGCGCGGTTCTGAAAGGCAAAGTCCCCGACCGCGAGGACCTCGTCCACGATCAGCACATCGGGATCCAGGTGGGCGGCGATCGAGAAGCCCAGCCGGGCGTTCATCCCGCTGGAGAAACGCTTGACCGGGGTATCGATGAAGGTCCCGACGCCGGCGAACTCCACGATGGCATCGAACTTCTCCCGGATCATGTCCCGGGGCATGCCCATGATCGCGCCCTGCAGGAAGAGGTTTTCGCGCCCGGTCAGGTCGGGGTGAAATCCGGCCGCCACATCGATCAGCGCGCCCACCCGGCCGATGGTGCGGCATCGCCCGGCCGTTGGCCGGAGGATGCGGGTGAGCAGGCGGAGGATGGTACTCTTGCCGGCGCCGTTGGGCCCCACGATGCCCAGGATCTCACCCGGCACCACGCTGAAGCTGACGTCCTGCACCGCCCAGAAATCTCCGGCTCCCGGCCGGTGCCGTCCGGCCAGCTTGCCGGCCAGAGCGGGGAGAAGGTCCCGCAGGCTGTCATGCCGCTCGCCGCGGCGGAAGCGTTTCCACACCTGCTCGAAATCCACGCGCGGCATCGTCATGCGGCTAGAGCCGTTCGGCGAAGACGGCCGCGGACCGGTGAAAGAACCACACGGCGACCAGCAGTCCACCCAGGGACCAGCCGGCGAGCAGCGCGAAATAGACCGGGTCCCAGGCGACCACCGGCGGCCCGCCCTGCGGTGTCAGCACCAGGGGAATGAGCAGGTTATGACCCTCGACGATCGCCAGCCGGAATCCTTCCACCAGGGTCCCCAGGGGGTTGAGCAGCATCAGCCGGGCGCCCCGGGCACCCAGCATGGCCGGCTCGAAGAAAACCGGGGTAAACAGGATGCCGAAGGTAAGGAATACCTGGACCAGGTACTTCACGTCGCGGAAGAAAACATTGGCCGAACTCAGGAACAGGGCCGCGGCCGTCGTGAGGGCGAAGAGCAGGATCACCAGCGCCGGAAACCAGAGCCATGCCATGGAGGGCGTGAGGCCGAGAACCAGGGCGACGGCCAGCACGGCGGTCGCGCCGATCGCGGTGTCGAATGCCTGGGCCAGCACGGCCGCGAGCGGAAGCACCTCGCGCGGAAAGTAGATCTTGGAGACCAGGTTGAGATTGCCGGTGAGGCTCGGGGTGGCGAAGTTGAGGCTGCCCACGAAGAATGCCCAGGGCAGACTCTTGATCGCGACGCCGATGATCCCGTCCCGCTCCAGTCCGCCGCCGGCAAAGCGGGCCGCGGCCAGCCGGAGCACCAGCCCCGCGGCCACGATCAGCAGCGGCATCAGGAGCGCCCAGCCAAAGCCAAGCACGGCCTGCTTGTAGCGAATCCGGATTTCGCGCAGCGCCAGTTCGCGGAGCAACTCCCGGTAGGCGCGCACCTCGCGGATCGCCTCCGCGATGTCCCGCCAGAAGCCGGGTCGGGTTTCTTCCGGGTACGCCGGCAGGGCCGGCGGGGCGGAGTCGGTCATCGACGAGGGAATGGCCGGGAACTCACCGGCCCGGTCAGGCCTGCAGCCTGATTGGCAGCCTCCGGATGCGCTGCCCGGTTGCGGCGAAGATGGCGTTGACCACCGCCGGCGCGATGGGCGGGGTGCCCGGTTCTCCGACGCCCCCCGGTTTCTCGGTAGAGGGAACAATGTGCACTTCTACCTGGGGCATCTCGTCGATCCGGAGCATCGGGTAGTCGTGGAAGTTGCTTTGCCGGGCCGCGCCGTTCTCGATCGTCACCTCGCCGTAGAGAGCCGCGGTGAGGCCGAACACGACACTGCTCTCCATCTGGGCGGCAATAATGTCAGGGTTCACGTGGATGCCGCAGTCCACGGCACAGACCACCCGGTGGACCCGGACCTTGCCATCGGTCACCGAGACCTCGGCCACCTCGGCGACATAACTGCCGAAGGATTCCACCACGGCGATGCCGCGGGCCCGGCCGGCGGGAAGCGGCGTGCCCCAGCCCGCCTTCTCCGCCGCCAGTTCGAGCACGCCCCGGTGCCGGGGCGCCGATCCCAGCAGATCCCGCCGGAACGCGAAGGGATCCTTCCCGGCCGCATGCGCCAGTTCGTCCATGAAACCTTCGGCGATGAACCCGTTCTGGGAATTGCCGACCGAACGCCAGAATCCCACCGGCACTCCGACATCGGCCCGCACCCAGTCACAGCGCAGGTTAGGAATGGCGTAGGGCAGATTGGCCGACCCCTCCACCGAGGTGCCGTCGAGGCCGTTGGGAAGCGGCCCGAACATCGACTCGAACCGGGTCATGATGGATGGGCCCACCACCCGGTGGGTCCATGCCACCGGGGTGCCGGCCGCATCGAGGCCTCCCGCCAGGCGGTTGTAGGCGGCGGGCCGGTAGAAATCATGGGCCATGTCGTCCTCCCGCGACCAGATCACCTTGACCGGGGCACCCGCCGCCTTGGAGAGCTGCACCGCTTCCACCACGAAATCCAGTTCGAAGCGACGCCCGAAGCCGCCGCCGAGGTAGGTGGTGTGGACCTCGATGGCCTCCTGCGGCAGGCCGGTAATGGATGCGGCGACGCCCTGGACGCCGCTGCCCGGGGCGAACTGAAACTGGGTCGGGGCCCACACGGTGCAGCGATCAGCCTGGACCCAGGCGCTGCAGTTCATCGGTTCCATCGTGGCGTGCGCGAGGTACGGCACCTCGTACTCGGCGTCGATCCGGGTGCTGGCCCGGCGCAGCGCCTGGTCAGGATTGCCGTCGTTCCGGGCGCTGATGGCTTTCCCGGAGGCGAGGCTGAGAAACCGGGCCCGGATGCTCTCGCTGCTCACCCCGGCCATCGCCCCCGGCGACCAGGTGGTCTTGAGGGCCTCGCGTCCCTTCCGGGCCGCCCAGTATCCGTCGGCGATCACCGCGATGCCGGAGTCGATCGCCACCACGTGCCGGACCCCGGGGACCGCCAGCGCGGCGGCTTCGTCATGTCCGTTCGGCGTTCCCCCGAACGTCGGGCAGCGGGCCACCACGGCGACCAGCATGCCCGGCGCGGCAGCGTCGATTCCGAATCCGGCAGCGCCGGTCACCTTGTCCTGCAGGTCCAGGCGCGGCATGGGCCGGCCGATGAACTTGAACTCGTCCGGCGTCTTGAGCGTGACCGTCTCGGGGACGGGCAGGGCCGCGGCATCCGTCGCGAGAGCACCATAGGTCAGCCGGCGCTTGCCATTGGTCTCCAGCACCGCGCCGGCTTCGGTCCGGCAGGCGGCCGGCTCCACCCCCCAGCGAGCGGCGGCCGCCGCGACCAGCATGGCCCGGGCCCGGGCGCCTGCCTCGCGGAGCGGTTGCATGGCGGCGCTGACGCTGGTGCTGCCGCCGGTTCCCTGGATGCCGAAAGCGGGATTGACATACTCCTTACCTGCCGGCGCCGAGACGACCCGCAGGGTGGCCCAGTCGGCGTCGAGTTCATCGGCCAGCATCTGGGGGAGGGCGGTGTGCACGCCCTGGCCCATCTCGGAGCGGTCCACCACGATCGTCACGATGCCGTCGGTGCCGATCCGGAGCCATGCATTCGGCTGGAAGGGAGGCGTGTCGTCTTGAGCGGGGGTGCCGGGCCGGGAACAGCCGGGAAGGTAGATGGCAAGGGTCAACCCGGCACCGGCGGCCATGCCGGCGCGCACGAAGTCCCGGCGACTCAGTCCGGACGTGGTCATGCGGCACCTCCCGCGGCGCGGTGAATAGCCTTGCGGATCCGCTGGTAGGTTCCGCAGCGGCAGATGTTCCCGGTCATGGCGGCATCGATGTCGGCATCCGTGGGCCGGGGTTTCTCCGCCAGCAGGGCGGCCGCCGACATCAACTGGCCGGACTGGCAATAGCCGCACTGGGGCACCTGTTCCGCGACCCAGGCCCGCTGCAGCGGATGGTCTCCATTCTTCGAGAGGGCTTCGATGGTGGTCACCTGTTTTCCCTCCGCCATGGAGACGGGTGTCTGGCAGGAGCGAACCGCGGTGCCGTCGAGATGGATCGTGCAGGCCCCGCATTGCCCGATGCCGCACCCGAACTTGGTGCCGGTGAGCGCGAGTTCCTCGCGAATGACCCAGAGCAGCGGCGTGTCGGCGGTCGCGGTCGTCTGCACCCGGCGCCCATTTACGCGAAAGGAGGTCATGCCCAGTCCTTTGGTGAGGAGGAATCCTGGAAATTGCCGGAGTCGCGGGGGATCGGCTGGAATGTAAGCCCGGCCGCCCGTTTCGATACCCCGTCCCCCGGTCGCTGGCCTAGGCCCGGGGTGATGCCGGTTTCAGCGTAGAGCGGAGCACAAAGAATCCGGCCAGGCCGGACGCGAGCGTTCCCACCACGATCCCCAGGCGATGCATGCCCAGGGCGCTGGTTCCGCCTTCGCCGAAGGCCAGGGCGGCGATGAACAGGCTCATGGTGAATCCGATGCCGCAGAGCAGCGCCGCGCCGTGCAGTTTCCGCCAGCCGATCCCGTCGGGCAGCGCGGCGATCCCCAGCCGCACCGCGATCCAGCAGAAGGCGACGATGCCGACCTGCTTCCCGACGAAGAGGCCCAGCGAGATACCGAGGGGGAGCGGATCCACCAGGCTCGCCCACGTCACATCGAGCAGGGAGACGCCGGCATTGGCAAAGGCGAACAGGGGGAGAACCCCGTAGGCGACCCAGGGATGCAGCGCGTCCTGGAGCCGGCGCAGCGGGCCGTCCTTCGAACCCTGTTCTCCTTCCTGGCCGGGCAACCGGATCGGAATGAAGATCGCCAGCAGAACCCCTGCCAGCGTGGCGTGCACTCCGCTCTTGAGCACCGCCACCCAGAGCGGGATGCCCAGGAGGAAATAAGCGGTCAGGCTGGTCACGCCCAGCCGGTTGAGCAGGACGAGGCCCAGGAGCAACAGGGCGCCGATGAAGAGCGAAAGGAAGGAGAGGTTCGCGGTGTAGAAGAGGGCAATGATGACGATGGCGCCCAGGTCGTCGAAGATGGCCACGCTGAGCAGGAAGGTCTTCAGGCTGGCGGGGACCCGGTCGCCGAGGAGGGTCAGCACTCCCATGGCGAAGGCAATGTCAGTGGCCGTGGGAATGGCCCAGCCCTTCATCGCGGCCGCATCACCCCAGTTGAGGGCGGCGTAGCAGGCCGCCGGGGCGATCATGCCGCCGGCCGCCGCCACCGCCGGCAGACTGGCCCGGCGCAGGCTCGAAAGATGTCCCTCCAAAACCTCCCGCTTGAGTTCCAGCCCTACCAGGAGGAAGAACACCGCCATCAGCCCGTCGTTGATCCAGAGCAGCAGCGGCTTGGCGATTCCCAGGGTGCCGATGCTCACTTCCAGCGGCAGGTCCAGCAGGGACGCGTAGGGGCCGGCGAGGGGAGTATTGGCCACGGCAAGCGCCAGCACCGCCGCGCCCATGAGCAGGATCCCGCCGGCGGCCTCCAGGCGGAGGAACTCGTGCAGCGGGTTCAGGACCTTGTCGATGATCGGCGCGCGCACGGTCAAGCGGGGCCTCCTTTCCGGCGTCCCGCCCTCGGCCCCGAGTCCCGGGCACCGAGTGCTGAGCACTCCGGGTCTCGGTTAAAGTGACCGGGTCAGTCCTCCGTCCACCCGGATGTTCTGCCCGGTGATGTAGCCGGCGCCCTCCGAGAGGAGAAACGCGGCGGTGGCGGCGATTTCATCCGCCTGGCCATAGCGGCCCAGGGGAATGCGCTGCCGATGGGCTTCGTGCTCCGGCAGGGAGTCGATGAAACCGGGGAGGATATTGTTCATCCTGATCCGGGCGGCGGCGTACTGGTCGGCGAACAGCTTGGTGAAGGCCGCCAGCCCCGCCCGAACCACGCTCGACGTCGGGAATGCCGGGTCAGGTTCCACCGCGCCAAAGGTCGAGATGTTGACGATCGCACCGCCGCCCCGTGCCTGCATGGCAGGCGCGACCAGCCGGGCCACCCGCACCACGTTCAGGAAATACACCTCGAGGGCCAGGTGCCAATCCTCGTCGCTGATCGCGAGGAGGGGGCCCTTGGGCCCGTGGCCCGCGCTATTGACGACGGCATCAATACCGCCGAAGGCGTCGAGCGCCGTTTCGACCAGCCGCCGCAGGTCGTCCGGGTTCTGGTTGGAGCCGGTGATCCCGATGCCGCCGAGTTCGGTGGCCAGCGCCTCGCCCCGCCCGGAGGAGGAGAGGATGGCGACCTGGTAGCCAAGGCTCGACAGTTTTCGGGCGATGGCCGCGCCCATCCCGCTGCCGCCGGCGGTGATCAGGGCTGTTTTCGAAGTCCCCATGCGCTAGCCTGGGTTAGTGGACATCATGACAACGGGACAGGGACCTGGCCGTTCGTTTTTTCCAGCCCTATCGGCGTGAAACGGGTTACCACGTCTCTCCCCAGCTGTCTGATATTCCCTCTATAGGGGGAGGAGGCCTCTCGGCCCAACGGGACCGTGGCACGACGGCCAGGCAGGCGGTGACCCCGCCTGTGGCGAAACAGGAATGACGACCGCGACGAACCTCAAAGGCATTCCAAGTATCCGATTGTATAATTGTATAGAGGAAAAGGTGGGCCTGGGATTACCACGGCCGGATCGGAGGCAGCAAGCAATGTAATCGACGCGGGGTAGGGAGCAGGCGCAATGTCGTGGGAGGGTGGAACTTGGCCCCTTGACGTGGGAAGGCCGGGGCGGGATATTTAGGGCCGAACGAACCCGGACCGGGAGACCCCCTCTCCTTGCACCGCCCGGTGTTCGAGCTCCGACAAGAAATCACAGTTTCGTTTCGATCCGTGGACATTTCCCGCGGTCGAGGTCTGTGCATACCCGATCCCCTGCGCAACCTTTGGTGCCCACTCAGTACGCGTTCACATGCTTGCAGGACAATGCCTTGCTGGCGGTTGCCAGGCAGGCTTCTCCGTTCCGTTTTTGATTTCTCCGCGCTCTGGCCCTCCCGGCCGGAGCTTTTCTTGTTAGTACGTACCCGATGAAAGGGATGTATATGAGGCGCCTGCGCTACACCCTTGGCCTGCTCCTGGCGGTGTTCTGGACCATGCCGCTCCTTGCCCAGGAAGGTACCGGCACGGTCACGGGCCGGGTGCTGGATCAGGCGTCGCAACGCCCCCTCCAGGGGGCCTCCGTCATGGTCGGCGGACGCACCGCCCAGACCCAGGCGGACGGCCGATACCTGATTACCGGCGTGCCGGCGGGACGCGACACGCTACGGGCCCGGATGATCGGATACTCTCCGATGTCACGTGCCGTCACGGTGGTCGCCGGCCAGACCCTGGATGCGGACTTCGGGTTGACCGCCCAGGCCGTGAACCTGGCCGAGATGGTGGTCATCGGGTACGGCGAGCAGGCGGCGGGGAATATCACCGGCGCCGTCACCAGCGTCTCGTCCGACGAGTTCAATACGGGGCGGGTGGTGACGCCGACCGAGCTGATTCAGAACAAGGTCGCCGGCGTCCAGGTGGTGGAGAACAACGAGCCGGGCGGCGGCACGTCCATCCGGATCCGGGGCGCCACCTCTATCAACGCGGCCAGCGATCCGCTGTTCGTCGTTGACGGGCTCCCCCTGGGGACCGGCTCCGGCAGCGGTATCTCCGGAGGCCGGGATCCGCTCAACTTCCTGAACTCCGAGGACATCGAAAGCATCACGGTACTCCGCGATGCCTCCGCGGCCGCGATCTACGGAGCCAACGCCGCCAACGGCGTCATCCTCATCACTACCAAGAAGGGCGCCGCCGGCGGCGGGACCAAGTTCGAGTACAGCGGGAGTGTCTCCGCCTCGCGGGTCACCAAGCTTCCGTCCATGCTGAATGCCGACCAGTTCCGAGCCGCAGTTACCCAGTACGCGCCGCAAAACGTCTCCCAGCTGCTCAACGAGAATACCGACTGGTTCGGCCTGATTGACCGGACCGCCGTCGGCCAGGAGCACACCCTCGCCATGTCGGGGTCCGGCACCAACACGGATTACCGCTTCTCGGCCAACTATCTCAACCAGAACGGTATCCTCCAGGGCACCAACACCGAGCGGATCGGCCTCGGCGCCAACTACAACCAGCGCCTGCTGGACGACCGGCTGACCCTCGGGTTCAACCTGCGGGGTTCTCGGGCCAACGATCAGTTCACTCCCGGCGGCGTGCTGTCGAACGCGGCGCAGATGGGCCCCACCCAGCCGGTCTATGATTCCACCACCGTGTCGGGGTACTACGACTGGCCCGGCGGCCTGACCTCCCCGGACAACCCGATCGCGCTGCTGGACCTGGCGATCGACCGGAGCACGACCTACCGGAGCATCGGCAACGCCCAGGCCGGCTACAGCCTGCCGTTTCTGAACGGGCTCAAGGCCAACCTCAACCTCGGGTACGACGTGACGAGGGCGGACCGGGAGACCTTCAACCCCAGCGTGCTGCACCGCCAGACGGTGAGCGACAGCGGCACCCAGACCCGGAGCAATCCGCTCCAGGTCAACACGGTGCTGGAGGCCTTCCTGAACTACGTGCCGCCCCGGAACCTCGGTCCCGGTATCCTGGACGTGACGGGCGGCTACTCCTTCTCGAAGTCGCATGCCGAGTACCCGTATTTCCAGGCGCGCGGCCTGGCCACGGACGCCCTGGGCCCCGGTGGCATCCCGTCGGCGGCCATCATCCAGAACACCCTGGACGTGCAGGAGAGCAGGCTGATCTCCTTCTTCGGCCGGCTGAACTACAATATTAACGACCGCTACCTCGCGGCGTTCAGTCTCCGGCGGGACGGGTCGTCCCGGTTCGGCGACGGCAACAACTGGGGTACCTTCCCGTCGGTCGCGCTGGCCTGGCGGCTTTCCGAGGAAGGGTTCCTGCGCGGGATGAGCTCCCTGTCGGACCTGAAACTGCGGGCTTCGTGGGCCCGGACCGGCAACCAGGCCTTCGCCAACTACCAGCAGTTTGCCACCTACCGGGTCGGCGATGCGCAGTCGCAGTACGCCTTTGGCGATACCCTGGTGACTACCATCCGGCCCGGCGCCGTTGATCCGAACATCAAGTGGGAGGCCACCCGGTCCGTTGACGTGGGCCTCGATTTCGGATTCAACAACCAGCGCATCAGCGGCTCCATCGACTACTACGAGAAGAAGACCACGGACCTGATCTTCACGGTCCCTATCGCGGCCGGGACGAACCTGTCCAACTTCCTGACCACCAACATCGGCAGCATGCAGAACAAGGGCGTGGAGTTCAGCCTGGGCGCCCGGCTGCTGGATGGCGGATCCACCGGCCTCACCTGGCAGGCGGATTTCACCGCGGCCCACAACAGCAATCAGCTGCTGACCATCAATCCCCAGGCCGGGGCGGGGGCCAAGATCCTCACCGGCGGCATCGCCGGCGGCGTGGGCACCAACATCCAGGTGCTGACGCCGGGCCAGCCGATCAACTCGTTCTTCGTGTACGAGCACAAGCTGGATTCCAGCGGCAAGCCGATCTACGCCGATGAGAACGGTGACAACACAATCAACGAGCAGGACCTTTACGTGGACCAGAACGGGGACAACATCATCAACCAGGATGACCTCCGGGCCTTCCACGACCCGGCGCCGAAGTGGATCGTGGGCCACTCTTCCTATATGGCCTATGGCAAGTTCGACTTTGGCTTTACCCTGCGGGCCTACCTCGGGAACTACGTGTACAACAACGTGGCCTCCAACCTGGGCACCTACGCCGAGGTCGGCCGCGGATCGCCGTACAACCTGCACACCTCGGTGCTGGAGACCAATTTCGCCACGCCCCAGTACCAGTCCGATTATTATGTAGAGAAGGCCTCGTTCCTGCGGATGGACAACCTGACCGTTGGCTACTCCTTCAGCCTCCAGGGCCAGGCGGCCCGGGTGTATGGCACCGTTCAGAACGCTTTCACCCTTACGGGGTATAGCGGGGTGGATCCCACCGCCGGGCTGAACGGGATCGACAATAACATTTACCCCCGCTCCCGCACCTTCACGGGTGGCCTGAGCCTCCGGTTCTAATGCGAAACGCTGAATTCGAACACCCCAACGGGGATACCACTATGAAACGCACTATCCGCAAGGCACTCGCCGCCGTCGTACTGGCCGCCGGGCTGTTCGTGGCCGGCTGCACGGACACCACGGTAGAGCCGAAGAGCACCATCACCGACGCCAATATCTTCAGTGATCCGGCGTCCTACCGGGCTTTCCTCGCCAAGATCTACGCGGGCCTGGCCGTCAGCGGCCAGCAGGGGCCCGCCGGGCAGCCGGACATCTCCGGCATTGACGAAGGCTTCTCCCAGTACCTCCGTCTCTATTGGGAAGCCCAGGAACTGCCGACTGACGAAGCCGTCATCGGCTGGGGCGACGTCGGGCTGCCCGAGATGAACACCCAGCTCTGGGCCTCGTCCAACTCCTTCGTCGTCGCCATGTACTACCGGGTCTACTTCCAGATCGGCATGGCCAACGAGTTCCTGCGCCAGACCACCGACGCCAAGCTCTCGGAGCGCGGCGCCAGCAACCAGCTCAAGGCCCAGGTGCAGGAATACCGGGCCGAGGCGCGCTTCCTTCGCGCGCTGAGCTACTGGCACGGGATCGACTTCTTCGGGGACATCCCCCTCCTGACCGAGAACGATCCGATCGGCAACACGGCTCCGCAGCAGAGCAGCCGGCAGGCGATCTATGATTACCTCGTCAGCGAGTTGACCGCGATCCAGGGCCAACTCCCGGTGGCCGGCGTCGCCGGGTTCGGGCGGGCGACCAACATCGCGGCCTCGATGCTCCTGGCCAAGGTGTACCTGAACGCCGAGGTGTATGCCGGCTCACCGCACTATGCCGAAGCCCTGGCGGCCGCCTCGGCGGTCATCGCGGGACCGTACACCCTCGACGATAATTACCAGGACATGTTCCTGGCCGACAACAACACCTCCCCCGAGATCATTTTCCCGGTCATCCAAAACGGGCTCTATACCCAGACCTGGGGCGGCGTGACCTTCCTGGTGCATGCCAGCTGTGGCGGCTCGATGAACAGCGGCGACTACGGCCACAACGGCTGCTGGTGGGGGCTTCGTCTCAAGCAGGAGGCGTACAACTTCTACGGCGCCGGCGACACCCGGGACGATTACTTCTACACCAGTGGGCAGAACGTCGCCGTGGCAAGCATCGGCAATTTCAACGATGGTATCGCCGCGCCGAAGTTCCAGAACGTGACCTCCACGGGCGGCTCCGGGTCCAACGGCACCCATGTGGACACCGACTTCCCGATGTTCCGGCTGGCCGATGCCTACCTGATCTACGCCGAGGCGCACCTGCGCGGCGGTGGGGGCAGCGCGGGGACGGCGCTGGGGTACGTCAATGCGCTCCGGCAGCGGGCCTATGGCGACAACAGCGGCGACATTACCGCGCCTGAACTCACTCTCCAGTTCATTCTCGACGAGCGGGGCCGGGAACTGCTGTGGGAAGGCCACCGGCGGACCGACCTGATCCGGTACGGGCTCTTCACCGGACCCGGCTATCTCTGGGCCTGGAAGGGCAACTCGGCGACGGGAGTCGCGACCGAGACCTTCCGTGACCTGTTCCCGATCCCCGCGTCGGAACTGGTGGCCAATCCGAACCTGACGCAGAACCCGGGCTACTAAGCCGGGAGTACCACGGGATTATCCACCCTCAGCTCCGTCGCCGATCCGGCGGCGGAGCTGCGGTTTTTTGCGGAGTCGAATCGCATGCCGCTGCAACCCTTCCGCGTCTCATTCTGCGTGCTGGCCCTGGCGCTCACCGCCTGCGGTGAAAGCGCCGGACCACCAACCGGGGGCGGCGGGCCCCCCGGCGGCCGTCCCTCCCTCCCCGCTACGTACCGGCCCAGCGGCCACATGGCCGCGGGCGATGTCGCCGTGCATCTCTTCGAGTGGAAGTGGACCGATATCGCCACCGAGTGCGAACAGGTCCTGGGCCCGGCCGGGTTCAAGGCGGTGCAGGTTTCCCCGCCCCAGGAGCACAGCCTGACTCCCAGCCGGGACTGGAGCCAGCGCTATCAGCCGGTGAGCTACAGCCTGGCCCAGAGCCGGTCCGGAACCGAGGCCGAGTTCGTGGCCATGGTCCAGCGCTGCAAGGCCGCGGGCGTCGGGATCGTCGTGGACGCGGTCATCAACCACATGACCAACTTCCCGAGCCCCGGGGTGGGCAGCGCGGGGACCGCCTACACCAAGTACGAGTACCCGGGGCTCTACACGGCGGCGGACTTTCATACCCCCTGCGCGCTCAACAACTACCAGAGCGCCGCCAACGTCCAGGAGTGCGAGCTCTTCTCGCTGCCCGACCTCAAGACCGGCTCGACGTCGGTGCGGGAGACTATCGCGGACTACCTGGTCCGGCTGGTCGAGATCGGAGTCGAGGGGTTCCGGATTGACGCGGCAAAGCACATCCAGCAGGTAGAGCTGGACGACATCCTGGACCTGGTGGACAATACGGTGACGGGGCTGGGGCTGCCCCTGCCGTACTGGTACCTCGAGGTGGTGGGCGGCTCCGGCGAGGCCATCACGGCACGGGACTACTTCGGGGCGGCCTATAGTTCCGGCGGCGCGGCCGACATCACCGAGTTCACCTTCACCGGCGTGGCCGACAAGTTCCGGCGCGTCGGGGGCCAGTATATCGCCCAGCTCAACCCCAACGGGCCGCCGGGGAGCCAGTTCTCTCCCACCGCCTGGGGCATGATGGCCTCGGACAAGGCCGTCGTCTTCCTGCAGAACCACGATACCCAGCATACCTGCGGCATCGGCTACCTGGATGGCGACGTGTTCCGGATCGCCAACGTCTGGATGCTGGCCCAGCCCTACGGGTACCCGTCCATCCTGTCCAGCTACGCCTTCAGTTGCCCCAACGGAAACTCGGCAGGGCCCCCTTCCGATCCCGGCGGCAACACCAACGACGTGACCTGCGCCGCCGTCATGGAGTCCGCCGTCATCGGAGAGTGGGTCTGCGAGCACCGCGACCGGTCCATCCTCGACATGGTGGAGTTCCGCCGCACCGTCGCCGGCACGAACATCGTGAACTGGTGGGACAACGGGGCCCACGCCATCGCGTTCGCGCGCGGCACGCTGGGCTTCGTGGCCATCAATGGCGAGAGCACCAGCCTGGTGGCTACCCTGGCTACCGGCCTCGCCCCGGGCAGCTACTGCGACCGGCTGACCGGCGGACGGGTGGCCGGGGCCTGCGCGGGGGTCACCGTCGTGGTGGACCCGGCCGGGGACGCGCAGGTGGACCTGGCGCCGGTGTCGGCGGTGGCGTTCGACGTTACCACCCGGTTGTAGGCTGGTCTGTCTCACCACGGAGTCACGGAGGTCTCGGAGGCTGCACGGAGCAAACGCCAGGTTGCTCCATCGCCTCTACACCCGAGCGACGTCCTGGTGGACTGTATCCAGAGTACCGACCGGGCGGCAAAAACCGATTTACCACGGAGTCACGAAGTTCACGAAGGCAGCACGAAGAAGCTTCATGCTGCCCCCAGGGTAATTGGGATGGCGGTTCTTGGCCTACGGTTGGTCCTCCGTGCTACCTCAGTGTGCTTCGTGGCTCCGTGGTGAGCTGTTCGTCAGCGGCTGTCGAAACATGTAAGACAGTCCACTTGTGATTCATGAAAGTGATCCCCGGCCTGGCGGCCCTGCTCCGAGTGAACTCAGTGCTCTCCGTGACTCCGTGGTGAGGCTCTGAGCCACCCTAACGAGGTGTCCCGAATGTTCGCGCGCCGAATCGCTCTTCTCATCCCTCTGCTTCCCCTGCTCGCCTGCGGCACCCCCGAACCGGCGAAGCAGCCGGCGGCCACGACGGCTTCCAGCGACTCCGCCTGGGTTTCCCAAAGCGCCCTCTATGAAGTGTTCGTCCGGGATTTCTCACCGACCGGCGATTTCAAGGGTGTCATGGCCGGGCTGGACCGGATCGCCGCCACCGGGGCCAACGTGATCTGGCTGATGCCGATCCACCCCGTGGGCGTACTGAACCGAAAGGGCACGCTTGGATCATCCTACGCGGTCCGGGACTACCTGGCGGTCAACCCCGAGTACGGGACAAAGGAAGATTTTCGAGCCCTGGTGGACTCCGTGCACCGGCGGGGGATGAAACTGATCATCGACTGGGTGCCTAACCATACGTCCCCCGACAACGTCTGGGTCGGCGAACATCCCGATTTCTACGTCCGGGACGCCCAGGGTCAGCTGATCACCCCGATCGACGGCGACGGCAAGCCCACCGACTGGACCGACGTCGCCGAGCTGGACTACGGCAAGCCGGCGCTGCGGCAGGCCATGACCGCGGCGATGACCCACTGGCTGGTGGAATACGGACTCGACGGGTTCCGGGTGGACGTCGCGGGCTTCGTGCCCTACGACTACTGGCGGGAGGCCGTCCCCGCGCTCCGGGCCTCGGTGCCCCGTCCCATCCTCCTGCTGGCCGAGTGGGGTGATCTCGAAATGCACCGCCTGGGGTATGACCTGACCTACGGGTGGGACGGGTACGCCCGGCTCAAGGCCGTCTGGAAAGGCGCCCCCGCCTCGACCTTCGTGCAGGGCGAGTTGCCGCAGATGGATTCAATGCCGGCCGGCGGCGCCCGGCTTCGTTTCAGCACCAACCACGATGAGACCGCGTGGGACCTGCCCGCCATTGCGCTATTTCAGGGCCCGGCTGGCGCGCGTGCGGCGTTTGTCGCCATCACCCTGCTGCCCGGCCGTCCCCTCCTGTACAATGGCCAGGAGGTAGAAAGCCCCCAGAAACTTCCGCTCTTCGAGCGGGACCCGATCACCTGGGACCGTGCCGGGGCCGATAGCGCCCGCGCTTTCTACCGCCGGGTCATCGAACTCTCCCGGACCGAGCCCGACCTGCGCTCCGGAAGCCTGCACGAGGTTGAGACCAGCGCCCCAGCCGACATCATCGCGTACCGGCGGGGAGCTCTCACGGTCCTGGTAAACCCGCGGGCGGCCGAGCGACGGTTTACTCTGGTCAATGCCGACCCGGCCGGTTCGACTGACCTGCTCAGCGGCCGCGCGCATGGGGCGCCGGACGTGACGCTTCCAGCCTATGGCGCGGTCGTGCTCAAGCCCGCGGCGCGATGAAGCGACGGACTTTCCTGGAAGGGGTGACCGCCGCCGGGATGGTGGCCTCTCTGGGCAGCGCATGCCGGGACCAGCCAGGCAGCGAGTCAGTGCGGCAGTCTCTTCGTCTCGATAGCGACTGGAAATTTCTCCGCCGGGACGTGGACGGTGGCGCGGCACCCGGGCTGGACGACTCCGCATGGCAGTCCGCCACCCTCCCCCACACCGCCCGGGTCGAGTCCCTGGTCACTGGACCGGTGGGATCGCCCACCGGGCAGTGGCAGGGCATCTGCTGGTACCGCCGCCGGCTGGTGGTCGATCCCTCGCCCGACGCCCGCTTCTTTCTTCGCTTCGAAGGCGCCATGAACGTCGCCGAGGTCTGGCTCGACGGCACCCGGATCGGGGAGCACCAGGGCGGCTATCTCCCGTTCGTCCTCGACATAACCGACCGGGTGCGGGAAGGACGTGACCACCTGCTGGCCGTGCGGCTCGACAACCGGGACAATCCGGTGACCGGCCCCAAGCCGCTCGAGCAGCTGGACTTCAACATGTACCACGGGCTCTACCGGCCGGTGTACCTGGTACGGAAGGACCGGCTGCACCTGACCGACCCGGTCCAGGCCAACGTCCCGGCTGGGGGAGGAATCTTCGTCACCTATCCACGGGTGAGCGCCGCCGCTGCCACTGTCCGGGTGCGGGCTCACGTCCGGAACGATCACGCCGAGGCGCGCGAGTGCCGGGTGCGCGCCGTATTGCGGGGCCCGGACGGCGGGGTCGCGGCCGAGTCGGTGTCAGCCGGGCGGTCGATTGGGCCGGGGACCGCCGCAGAATTCGGGCAGGAACTCGAGGTTTCCTCGCCGCGGCTCTGGAGTCCCTCCCATCCCGCGCTCTATACCCTCTCGGCCGAGGTCATCAGCGGGGGGAAGGTGGTGGACGCCGAGTCACTCCGGGTGGGGATCCGGCAGATCAGCATTGCGAAGGACGGGGTCCGGATCAATGGCGAGCGGATGTTCCTGCGCGGGGCCAACCGGCACCAGGAGTACCCCTACATCGGGTACGCCCTCTCGGATGCGGCCCAGTACCGCGATGCGAGGAAAATCAAGGAAGCGGGATTCGACTACGTCCGCCTGTCGCACTATCCCCATGCGCCGGCCTTCATGGACGCCTGTGACGAGCTCGGTCTGGTCGTCATGGACTGCATTCCCGGCTGGCAATACTTTAATCCGGATCCGGCCTTCGCTGCATTGCAATACCAGAACTGCCGCGACCTGGTGCGGCGGGACCGGAACCATCCCTGCGTCATACTCTGGGAGGTCTCCCTCAACGAGTCGGGGATGACGCCGGAGTTCGTGGCCCGCACCCACGCGATCGCCCACGAGGAGTATCCCGGGGACCAGTGCTACACCGCCGGCTGGATGGCGGGCTACGACGTGATCCTCGAGGCGCGGCAGCACGCCGGGTGCCGGAACGACGGGCCGACGCCCTGCCTGGTGAGCGAGTACGGCGACTGGGAGTACTACGCGATGAACGCCGGGCTGGACCAGGGCGCCTGGGCCGACCTCGTCCCCGGCGGAGAGCAACAGCCGCCAGCTCCGGTGGCAGGGCGAGCGGGCCCAGCTGCAGCAGGCCACCAACTTCCAGGAGGCCCACAACGACAACCTGGCCACCCCGGCTATCGGCGACGGGCTCTGGGTGATGTTCGATTACAACCGGGGCTACGCGCCCGACATCGAGTCCTCCGGCTGCATGGACATCTTCCGGCTCCCCAAGTACTCCCGGTACTTCTTCCGGAGCCAGCGCGGGCCGGGTGAACTGGTGGCCGGCGTAGCGGCCGGGCCGATGGTCTTCATCGCCAGCGAGTGGGCCGCCGGCTCAAGCGCAGAGGTACGGGTGTTCAGCAACTGCGAGGAGGTGGCGCTGCAGCCTCGATGGCCGGGTGCTCGAGCGGCGCCGGCCCGACCAGGACCGGATCAGCAGCCGGCTGGCCCACCCACCCTTCAGCTTCGCCACCGGCGGGTTCACGCCGGGAACGCTCGAGGCGATTGGGTACATAGGCGGGCGCGAATCCGCCCGGCATTCGCTCAGGACACCGGGTGCTCCCAACCGCCTCCTGCTGTCCATCGACCAGTCGGGGCGGCCCCGGGACCGGTCCAGGAAGGACCAGGTGTTCTGCCATGCCTCGATAGTTGACGCGAATGGGACCGTCATCGCCCCTGCCTGGGAGCACGTCGCCTTCGGCCTCGCCGGCGGTGGCGCGCTGGTCGGGGATAACCCCGCCACCACCGATGCCGGGATCGCCACGATCCTTGTCGAGTGCCTGCCCGGCGCGGCTCCCTCCTCGGTTTATGCCCTGGCCCTGTTGCCGGAGGGCGGTCCGGTCCGGGTACTCAGCGGGTCGGTGGGGATCGATCACGCGCCGGAACCTCACTCGGTGAGTCTCACCGGCGAACGGGCCGAACTTTCGGCGGCCGGCCGGGTCGTGGCCAGCCTGAGCTCCGGAGCGCCCAGGTTCCGGATCCCGGTTTCAACGCCGCCCGGCCGCCGGGGCGTGTTCCATCGATGACCCGAACCGCCCTGCGCCGCGGGCGGATACGTTGACCCCGGAGGGACCGTGCCCGCCCTGACAACCATTGTTCCTTCGCTGGCTCTGCTCCTCGTGTTCTTCTCCATGGGCACCCGCGACGCGGTGGCCCAGCGGGAGGACGCCCCCCGGCCGGCCACCCGGGCGATCGACCTGGACCGGCAGGGTGTGATGCGCTGGCGTGATGACCGGACCGAGGTTGCCCTGTTCGGCGCCAACTACGTGGTGACGACCGCTTCCGACTACCGGGCCGCCGGCGCCGTCGGGGCCGACCGGAAGAAAATGATCGACGAGGACATGGCCCACTTCGCCCGTATGGGCTGGGACGGGATCCGGCTCACCTTCTGGGGAGACTGGGAGTCGGCCGACACCCTGGGCAACCTGATCGAGAACGATCACCTCGACCTGCTCGACTACCTGACGGCCAAGGCGCGGGAGCGGGGGATCTACATGCTCTTCAGCCCGATCCAGCTCTACAACGCCAAATGGCCCGACGCGCTGAGCGACACGACCTCGCCCGGCTTCGGCCGGCGCTACAGCCGCGAGACGATGGGGACCGACCCCGCCGCCATCGCCGCGCAGGAGAACTACCTCCGGCAGATCCTCCACCACGTGAATCCCTATACCGGCGTCGCCTATAAGGACGAGCCCGGGATCGCCTTCATCGAGCTGGTCAACGAGCCGGTGCACCACCCGGAGGACCTCGAGGGGTCGGTGCGCTACATCAACCGGCTGATCGACGCGGTGCGGAGCACCGGGACCCGGAAGCCGATCTTCTACAACGTGAGCCAGGATTTCCGGATCAGCGAGGCGATCGCCCGGTCGAAGCTCGATGGCATCGCGTTCGGCTGGTACCCGACCGGGCTCAACTCCGGGGCGGAACTCCGGGGCAACTACCTTCGGGGGACGGACGACTTCCCGGACATGCGGCGGCCGGAACTGGCCCGGTTCCCCCGGATCGTGTACGAGTTCGATGCCCCGGACCTCACCGAAGCGACCATGTATCCCGCGATGGCCCGGACTTTCCGGGTGGTAGGGACCCAGTTCGCCGCCATGTTCGCCTACGACATGCTGCGAACCGCTTCCCGCAACCTCGGCTGGCAGACCCACTACCTGAACCTGGTCTATACGCCTCGCAAGGCGATGAGCACCATCATCGCCGCCGAGGCGATGCGCCGGTTGCCGCGGGGCCGGTCGTGGGGCACCTATCCCGGTAATCTCCGGTTCGGCGACTTCCGGATTTCCCCCGACAGCAACCTCTCCGAGCTGGTGGCGGCCGACGCGTTTCTGCATGCCGGCTCGACCGGCTCGGTGCCGCCCGACCCCGGCCCGTCTCAGCCGGGTCGCGGGATACGGCTCGTCGCCGGTGGTCCGGTATGAGGGGGAGGGAACCTGGTTCCTGGACCGGATCCGGGAGGGCCTCTGGCGGCTCGAGGTCTATCCGGACGCGGTGCCGGTGCGCGACCCGTTCGAGTTGCAGAGCGCCGACAAGATCGTCACCCGGGCTATCTACCGTTCCTGGCCCATGACCGTGACGCTGCCGGGGCTGGGTGGAACCTTCCAGGTGCAGCCGCTGGCGGCTGGAAACCCGTCATCCACCCGTGCGGCTGCCGGCACCTTCATGGTGCGGCCGGGGGTGTACCTGCTCAGCGCCACCGGTCCCGTCGATGCCGCCAGCCTGCCGAAATTCGTGGCCGGGGTCGGCCTCGCCGAGTTTCATCATCCGGGCGCCGACTCAATGGCGCCGGTTGTCACTGCACTGGGGGGGCCGGAACATGAGGCGGGGCGGGATCTCTCGCTCTCCGCCCGGGTGGTGGGGGAGTCGCCGCCCGATTCCGTCACCCTGTTCATCCGGCGTACGGCCGGGGACTGGTACCGCGGACACCGCATGGCTCCTTCCGCGGCCTACCAGTGGACTGCGACCGTGCCCGGCGATCAACTCACAGATGGCTGGTACGAGTATGTCATCACGACGTATCATCGCGGGTCGGCCGTTACGTACCCTGAGGCGCTCCCGCTGCAGCCCTGGGACTGGAACTACTACGGCCGGGAATCCTGGCCGCTCAGCGTGGCCACGGCGGGCACTCCGATCCAGGTCTTCAGCCCGTCGCGTGACGCCAGCCGCCTCGCGTTCACCCGGATCGGCGATGCCGGCCGCCGCGGTCTCTTTCGGATCGGGCTGTCGGCGGCGACCGGCCGGCCGGTATTTCGTCTTGAACTGCCGGTGGGCCGCGACAGCGTGCCGGTCCCGGACTACACCGCCTCCCTGGTCATTCTCGACCGGGTGAGGAGCCGCGGGGCCACGGTCCGGACCTTCGACGCCCTCCGGGTCCGCGCGAGGGCCATCGGTGCAGGCCAGCGACTGCATCTCACCCTCATGGAAGACGACGGCACCAGCTGGACGACCGCGGTCACGCTGGATTCCACCTGGACCGAACACACCATTCCGCTGACCCGTTTTTCGGTCGGGCGCGGCGTACTGCTGCCCCAGGGATTTCCGGGGGAATGGAACTACTGGGTCGGGACCGGCGGACGGGCGGGGCGGGGCGGGGGACCGTCTCCGGCTGGACCAACTGGAACGCCTGCAGCTCTCCCTGCGGGAAGCCGGCGGGAGGAAGGTCGAGCCAGGAAGCTACGGGGTGGAAATCGAGAGCGTCCTGCTGGTCACGGGCGAGGAGTGATCAGTCCGTGCGGCCGCCCAACTTGGAAGGGCGTGATATCGGCGTGGGCGGATGGTTTCGAGGCGCTATACCGCAAAGGGCGGGCCTCTCCGCGCCGCTTTCAGTCGCCTGCCTTCTCTGCGTTAAGGTCGCGGATGGGTGACGGTCTCCTGGATGTGAGCGTGCCTTGCCACGAACGCACGAAACACCTACGAAACGGAAAATCAGATCAACGACCCTTGCGGCCCATCGGGCCGACAGGCTTCGTTTCAAGATTGTGACTGTTTCCTGTTTTGTTGTTGTGGTGTTTGGCTTGTTCGTGACAAAGGCAGGGTCGGCCTCGGAACCGTGAAGGAAGCCAGGCTGCAGCCCGCCCACTTCGAAGCCCCGATGACCCTTACCGATCGTTCTTCAGGAACCCGATCCGGGGCCGTTCCCGCTGCAGGGTTTCCGCATCGAGGGTGATATCCTCGGCCTGGAGCTCGGTCAGTTCGGCGATCTCCATCCGTCCGTCGGCGGCGGCCCGCGACGCCATCCGGGCGTAGGCCTGCTCGAACAACGACCGGGCAAAACGGGCGTTGCCGAAGTTGGGCCGCCGGGTCACCTCGGCAAAGACGCCGGCCGCCTTGTCGAGGGCTTCGGCGGTGAGGGCGAGTCCGGCTGTTTCAGTGAAGCGCTGGAAGATGCGCAGGAGTTCCGCGGCCGAATAGTCGGGGAAGTCGATATAGGTGCGAAAGCGGCTTCGGAGGCCCGGGTTGGACCCGATAAAATCGGCCATCTCGTCGGCGTATCCTGCCACGACCAGGGCCAGCTCGCTCCGATGGTCCTCCATGGCCTTGACGAGGGTTGCGATCGCCTCGTTGCCGAAATCCACGTTTCCCGACGGAGCCAGGGCGTAGGCTTCGTCGATGAACAGCACGCCGGGCCTGGTGCGGTTGATCAGTTCGGTGGTCTTGATGGCGGTCTGCCCCACGTAGCCGGCCACCAGGTCGGCGCGGGTGGCCTCGATGAAGCCGGTCCCTGGCAATGCCCCGACGGCGCCGTAGAGCCGTGCGACCAGCCGGGCCACCGTGGTCTTGCCGGTCCCGGGCGGCCCCGTGAAGACCAGGTGGAGGCTGGGATTGACCACCGCAAGCCCCGCTTTCTCCCGGTGCATATTGGCCTCGACCACGGCGATCACGCTTCTGACCTGGGCCTTGACCGGTCCCAGGCCCACCAGGCCATCGAGCTCGGCCATGATATCCGCCGGATCTTCGGCGGCCGTCCGCGTGGCTTCCACCGGTTGCGCCGCGGCGGCCGGCTGGGCTTCCGCCCCCGACAGGCGGACCGGGCCGCTGCCGTCCGCGCGGGTCCCTGAATCCGGGCTGGGCCGCAGGGCACTGAGGGCCGCGGTCACCGCGTCGAGTTCGGTGCTGATCGAAGCGAGCAGGACGGTGGCCGCCTCGGTCATGGCGGGCGGGGTATGCGATCGCCCCGGCGGTTCCAGGGCGGCCCGGGCCCGGTCGAGCAGGGGCCCCAGCTCGCCGTGGTTGCGGAATCGCCGGGCGATCGCGAACACCACGTGCCGCGCTTCGACCGTGTCATGCCCAGAGGCCTTGGCGGTCGAAACGGCGGCATCCTGGAGCTGGGATCGGAGCATCATGTTCCTCGCTTACGGATCGATCCAGCGCTTGCCGCCGAACTTCTGCTGCAGGGTGTCATCCAGTTCGTCGGCGGCGCCCAGCACCCCGTACATCGCGGCCCGCAGTTCCTCTTCGTCGAGGTAGTCGCCCAGCAGGGTGTGGACCATCGAGATCGTCAGCATGCCGGCATTGTTCTGGTCATCGGCCACGATAATGCTGGCAAACCACTTCTGGGGCGCGGTCCGGACCAGGTACTCGTACAGCGCAGGTGTCGGCGTCACACCGTAGAGGACGGGGGCCGAGATCCGGACCAGTGTCTGCGGCTCGCCATCCTTGTTTTTGCCCCAGTCCACAACCCGCAGGTGGGCCGCTGTACTCGAATCGGTGAAGGTCACCCGGATGAAGTCGCCCATCAGCTGGATCTGCAGGTTCATGGGGCCGGTCAGCAGCCGTTGCACCTTGATCATCGTCTGGTCAACGTTGGCCATGTCAGGATCTCGGGTGTGGAGGAAAGGAATCAGAAAGGATGGTTCCAGGTGCCATGAGCACTACCGGACTCGCACGGTGCTGTTGAAGATCTGCGGCGCGACGACGATGTCGACCAGGGCGCCGGGCGAAACCAGGACCTGGCCGGATCGGAATGGCTGCCCGTTCGAGGCGGGTTGCGCCTCGAACTCGATCGCCCCGCCGCCCACCAGGTTGGGGGGGAGCCGGAAGTCCGCCGACATGCCGGGATGCACGGTGCCCAGCCGCTGCCGGATGCCGGAGCCGGAGGCAAAAATCTCGACCGGGAGCGCATAGTTGTTGGTGGTCCGCACCTCGACCGCGCTCAGGGGGGGCAGGGTATCCGTTCCGCCGGTGCGCGAACAGGCGGCAGCGGCCGCCAGGAGAAGCGTAAGGACCAGGGCCGCGCGACGCATTCGGGGCGCCTCCAGGGTGAGGGATGCCGGGCGAGAGGACGTGCGTTATGGCGTGGTTCGGCTCCGCCCCCGGGCCCGGAGAGCCAGCAGCAGCATGATCAGGCCGAAGGCCAGCAACACCAGGCCCCACCAGAGATTCACGTTGTACCCCAGGGAACGGGCATAGATCGCCGTGTCCGAGACCAGGCCGAAGACAGTCAGCATGGCGCCGAAAATCAGGAACATCAGCCCCATGGGGAGCCGCAAGTCGAGGTTCATCGCGGTTACCAGAAAATAATGTTGAGGACCAGCGTCGCGCCGAGGACGATCACCCCCAGGGCGGCCGGCCGACGGTACCAGGCCAGGTGGTGGTCCACCTCCCGCGGGGTGAGCGCATAGACCAGTCCACGGAGGTCATCGTCCGTCTTCCGGTCGCGGGTCACGAACGAGATCACGATCGTGGCGACGAAGCAGGTGGTCCAGGCGACGATGGCGGTCCAGAAGTTCTGAGCCATTTCGCTCGGGTAGGTGTGCATCACGGTGCCAAAAAAGCCGCCCTTGATGCCGGGCGCCGAGTTGAGCGGCAGCGAAATGCCGTGGTGGATGGCCGCCGAGAGGGTGCCCAGGACCAGGCCGAAGAAGGCGCCATGGCCGGTGGCCCGGCGCCAGAACATGCCCAGCAGGAAGGTCGCGAACAGCGGCGCATTGACGAAAGCGAACACCAGCTGCAGCATGTCCATGATGTTGTTGAACTTGGTCGTGGCATACGCGGCGGCGATGCTCAGCAGGATGCCAAAGACGGTGGCAAAGTGCCCCATCCACAGGTAGTGGCGGTCGGTCTGTCCCGGCTTGATGTACGACTGGTAGATATCGTAGGTCCACACCGTGTTGAACGCGGTCACGTTCCCCGCCATGCCGGACATGAACGAGGCCATCAGGGCGGTGAGCCCGAGGCCCAGGAGGCCGGTGGGCAGGTAGTGCGCCAGCATTACCGGGATGGCCAGGTTGTACTCGGGGTTGCCATCGGCGCCGATCGGCAGGAAGCCGCCGCTGCTGGAGTGGAGCGCGATGGCGATCATGCCCGGGAGGATCACCAGGGCGGGAAACAGCATCTTGGGGAACGCCGCCACCAGCGGGGTCCGCCGGGCGGCGTTCATGGACTCGGCGGCCATGGCCCGCTGCACCACCAGGAAGTCGGTGCACCAGTAGCCGAAGGAAAGCACGAACCCGAGGCCCATGGCCATGCCGAACCACTCGACGCCCATGGGATTGGCCGCCGCGGACCCGAGGTGCTGCCAGGATTCGGTCCACGCCCCCGGGGCATAGCCGGCATCGGTCGCGACCGGGACCAGCTTTTCCTTGAGGCCGGACCAGCCGCCCACGTCCTTGAGGCCAAGCAGCACGAGGGGCAGAAAGCCCAGGACGATGAGGAAAAACTGGAGGACCTCGTTATAGATGGCCGAGGTAAGGCCCCCGAGGAAAATGTACACCAGCACGATGACCGCCGAGACCACGACGCTGGCGTGGAAGTTCCACCCCAGGATCAGTTCCAGCAGCTTGGCCAGCGCGTACATCGAGATGCCGGACGAAAAGACGGTCATCGCCGCGAAGGTGATGGCGTTGAAACCGCGGGTCTTCTCATCGAACCGGAGCCGGAGGTACTCGGGAACCGAGCGGGCCCGGGATCCGTAATAGAACGGCATCATGAACACGCCCACGAAAACCATGGCCGGGATGGCGCCCACCCAGTAGAAATGGCTGGTCATGATCCCGTACTTGGCGCCCGATGCCGCCATGCCGATGACTTCCTGGGCGCCCAGGTTGGCCGAGAGAAACGCAAGGCCGGCAATCCAGGTGGGGATCGACCGGCCGGAGAGGAAGAAATCGTCGCTGCTCTTGACGTAGCGGCGCAGGACCACGCCGATACCCAGCACAAAAGCGAAGTACACGATCAGAATGGCGTAGTCTATCGCGCCCAGCTGGATCTGATGCACGGTGGGTGAATCCTGGAGAATGGTCGGGTTGGCGGACCTTCAGGCACCGGGAGAGTCGAGTCGGAACCCCGCCGCGGCGTAGAGGATATATGGTATCGAAGGGCCTGGGGCAAGGGTCTGCTGGCGGAAGTTCCCTGGGGGGCGTAAGTTTTTGTCGGTGGAGCCACCGGCATCCCCCCCGCCGGCAACTCGCATTCCGTATCCCACTATCTGGAACATCCATGAGCCGTCCTGCCGGTTTTGCCCTGTCCCTGCTGGCCAGCGTCCTGCTGCTCTCTCCCCGCTCCCTGGCCGGCCAGGTCGAGATATCTTCGCCGGATGCCCGGACCCGGTTCACGATTCTGAGCCAGGAGGGGCGCCTCGTCTGGTCCCTGGAACGGGACGGCAGGTCCCTGGTCCTGCCCTCGGGACTGGGTTTCGAGTTTCGGGGCGCCGCCCCCCTCCGGGACGGCCTCAGGATCGTGGATTCCACCCGCTCCTCCCGGGATGAGTGGTGGACCCAGCCCTGGGGGGAGGTGACCCGGGTGCATGATCACCACAACGAGCTGGCGGTCACGGTCCAGGAGACGGCTCCGCAGGGACGCCGGTTCATTTTCCGGGTCCGTGCCTTCGACGATGGGATCGGATTTCGATATGAGTTCCCCGAACAGCCGGGGATGTCGGCCTTCGAGATCATGGAAGAGTTGACCGAGTTCCACCTGGCCGACAACGGCCGGGCGTGGTGGATCCCCTCCAACTGGCCTCGCAAGGACCGCTCCGAGATGCTCTACTCCTCGGGGCCGGCAAGCCTTCTCGACAGCGTCCAGACGCCGCTCACGATCGAGTCCCAGGATGGCCGGACCTTCATGGTCATCCACGAGGCGAACCTGGTGGATTATGCCCGGATGTTCCTGGCCGGGACGCGGACCGAAAGCCGGCAATTGCGCGCCGCCCTGGCCCCGATGGCCGATGGCCTCAAGGTCCGGGGCCGGACCCCGTTCGAGACCCCCTGGCGGACCATCCAGCTGGCCGACCGGGCGACCGACCTGTCGCCATCCGTCCTGGGGCTCAACCTGAACCCGCCCAGCCGGATCGATTCTACCAAGTGGATCACCCCCATGAAGTACGTGGGGATCTGGTGGGGCATGCATATCAACACGATGACCTGGGGGTCCGGTCCCAAGCATGGAGCCACCACCGCGAATACCCGGCGGTATATCGATTTTGCCGCCGCGAACGGGCTGGGCGGGGTGCTGGTCGAGGGGTGGAATACCGGCTGGGACGGGGACTGGATCGCCAACCGGGAGGCGTTTTCCTTCACCCAGGCGTATCCCGATTACGACCTCGCCGGCCTGGCCCGCTACGCAAAAGAGAAGGGCGTCAGGCTGATCGTGCACAACGAGACCTCGGGCGGGGTCCAGAACTACGAGCGCCAGATGGACAGTGCCTTTGCGCTCTACCAGTCGCTGGGCCTCGACGCCATCAAGTCCGGCTACGTCACCGACCTGACCACCGAAGGGCACTCCCACTACTCCCAGTTCATGGTGCAGCACTACCGCCGGGTCATCGAGACGGCTGCCCGGCACGGCATCATGCTGGACGTGCACGAGCCGATGCACGATACCGGCGAGCGGCGGACCTGGCCCAACATGATGACCCGGGAGGGTTCCCGGGGGATGGAGTACAACGCCTGGAGCGGGGACGGCGGCAATCCGCCGGAGCACGAATCCATCCTTTTCTTTACCCGGCTGCTGGCCGGCCCGATGGACTTCACCCCCGGCGTGTTTGACCTGTTGATCGAGCGGGGCACCGGCCGCCCGCGCCGCCCCGATGAGCCGCGAATCCGGACCACCCTCGCCAAGCAGCTGGCCCTGTACGTCGTCCTCTACTCGCCGCTCCAGATGGCGGCCGACCTGCCCGAGAACTACGAAGACCAGCCCGCCTTTCAGTTCATCCGGGACGTGGCCGTGGACTGGGACACCACCCGCGTCCTCGAGGGCAGAATCGGCGATTACGTCGTGGTCGCCCGCCGCGAAAAGGGCCGGGACCAGTGGTTCCTGGGCGCCATCACCGACGAGGCCGCCCGGAGTTTCACCGTGCCACTTTCCTTCCTCACGCCCGGCCGGCGGTATGTCGCCGAAATCTACGCCGACGGACCCCGGGCCCACTGGCTGGACAACCCGCTACCGGTCGCCATTTCCAGCCGCCCGGTGACGTCCGCGACGCGGCTCCGGATCGCGATGGCGCCGGGCGGCGGGCAGGCCATTCGCATCCGCCCGGCGGCCCGGTAGCCCAGGCTCCCCCCACGACTCCCACGCAGAGGTCCTGACACGCCTATGGCAACCGCCGCGACCGCCACCGCCATCCGGCCCAAGCCCACCCTCCGGTTCTGGGATATCTGGAACATGAGTTTCGGGTTCCTCGGCATCCAGTTCGGGTTTGCACTGCAGAACGCCAATGTCAGCCGGATCTTCGAAACCCTGGGCGCCAGCGTCGAGAACATCCCGATTCTCTGGATCGCCGCGCCGGTGACAGGGCTGGTCATCCAGCCGATCGTGGGGTATCTCAGCGACCGGACCTGGAACCGGCTGGGCCGGCGGCGGCCCTATTTCCTGGTGGGCGCGGTGCTGGCCTCGCTGGCCCTGGTGGCGATGCCCAACTCGCCCTCGCTCTGGGTCGCGGCCGGCATGCTCTGGATCATGGACGCGTCCATCAATATCTCCATGGAGCCGTTCCGGGCCTTCGTGGGAGACAACCTGCCCTCCTCGCAGCGTACGGCCGGGTTCGCGATGCAGAGTTTCTTCATCGGGACCGGCGCGGTGGTGGCGTCCATCCTGCCCTGGCTCCTGACCACCCAGTTCGGGGTCAGCAACGAGGCGCCGCCGCACATGATTCCCGACTCGGTCCGCTGGTCGTTCTATCTCGGCGCGGCCATCTTCTTCGTGGCGGTGCTCTGGACCGTGTTCCGCTCCCGGGAGTATTCGCCCGAGGAGATGGCCCATTTCACGGAGAATGTCGCCCGGGAAGAAACCGTCCGGCCGGTGGGGACTCCGGAGCAGCACGTAGCCTACGGCAAGGGCCAGGTTCGCCGCGGCTCCATCCTGCTCGTGATCGGCCTGGCGTTCAGTCTCTGGCTGGCCAGCGCGGCTCTCTACCAGGTCATGATCCTGAGCGCCGGGATCGCGGTCGCGGGCCTGCTCCTCATCCTCAGCGGGTTCCTGCAGCGGGCGGGGCGCTACGACAACGGGTTCGTGACCATCCTGAATGACTTCCAGGACATGCCCCGGACCATGCGGCAACTGGCCTGGGTCCAGTTCTTTTCCTGGTTTGCGCTCTTCGCCATGTGGATTTATACCACGGGCGCGGTGACCAGCCATCTCTACGGCACCTCTGACCCGACCTCTCCGCTGTACAACGAGGGCGCCAACTGGGTGGGCGTGGGTTTCGCCACTTACAACGGCATTGCCGCCCTGGTGGCCTTCGGGATTCCCGTGCTGGCCCGGCGGACCAGCCGCAAGGCCACTCATGCGATCTGCCTGGTCTGTGGAGCCATCGGGCTGCTCTCGATCTTCGTCATCAGCGACCCGAGGCACCTGCTCGGCTCCATGATCGGGGTCGGCATCGCCTGGGCCAGCATCCTCTCGATGCCCTACGCGATTCTCTGCGGATCGCTGCCGCCGTCCAAGCTGGGGTACTACATGGGTGTTTTCAATTTCTTCATCGTCATCCCCCAGATCGTGGCCGCCGTCATCCTGGGCTTCCTGGTCGGCCGGCTGTTCGGCGGCGAGGCGATCTACGCCCTGCTCATCGGCGGCGTCTCCCTGGTGCTCGCGGCGGTGCTCACCCTGCGGGTCCAGGACGAGGACGAGATCTGCGAATGACTTTCAATCGACTCGTGGTGTTCGCGGCGCTGCTCGCGGCCGGCACCGCCGGGTGCCGGCGGCCGGCCCCTGCGATCGAGAACAGGGTGTACCTCGAATCGGTCCGGGTGGCGGACCCGGCGCTGTTCTGGAACAGCGCGACGGTGTATTTCCTGCTGACCGATCGCTTTCACAACGGCAATCCCGCCAACGACACCGCCGCGGGCCGGGCCAAGGACGGGAGGCTGCTTCGGAACTTCGAGGGCGGGGACCTGGCCGGGGTGACCCTGAAGATCGAATCCGGCTATTTCGACAGCCTGGGGGTGGACGCCATCTGGCTCACGCCTTTCGTGGAGCAGATCCACAGCAGCGTGGACGAGGGAACCGGCAAGACCTACGGCTACCATGGGTACTGGACCCGCGACTGGACGGCAGTCGATCCGGCGCTGGGCACCAGGGACGACCTGCGGCGCATGGTGGACGCGGCCCACCAGCACGGGATCCGGGTGATCATGGACGCGGTGATCAACCATACCGGGCCGCCCACCCCGCAGGACCCGGCGTGGCCGGATACCTGGGTGCGCACGGGGCCCAACTGCACGTACCGGGACTACGCCACGACCGTGGACTGCACCCTGGTGGCCACCCTCCCCGATATCCGCACCGAACGCGATGAGCCGGTCGAGTTACCGCCGGCCCTGCTCGCCAGGTGGACCGCCGAAGGCCGGCACGACCAGGAAGTGGCCGAGCTGGACGCGTTCTTCAAGCGTACGGGCCACCCCCGGGCGCCGCGGTTCTATGTCATCAAGTGGCTGACCGACTGGGTGCGGGAGTTCGGGTTCGACGGCTACCGGATCGATACCGCCAAGCACTTCGGCGAGACCGTGAGCGCAGAGCTCCGGCAGGAGGCGGTGGAGGCCCTGGCCGACTGGCGCAAGGCGCACCCCGCCAAGGTGATCGACCAGCTGCCGTTCTACATGGTGGGCGAGGTGTACGGGTACGGCCTGGGCGGCGGGCGGGGCTACGACTTCGGGGACAAGCAGGTGGATTTCTTCGGGTTCGGCTATGACGGGCTGATCAACTTCGGGTTCAAGGCCGAGGCGGCCCAGCTTCTCGACAGCGTGTTCACCCGGTATGCCGGCGTGCTGGACACTGATCTCCGCGGTGTGTCCATTCTCAATTACATCAGTTCCCACGACGACGGGTCGCCCTATGACCCGGAGCGGAAGGATCCCTTCGGGGCGGGAACCCGCCTGCTGCTGGCACCCGGCGGCGCCCAGGTGTACTACGGCGATGAACTGGCCCGGCCGCTGCGTATCGAGGGCGCCGATGGCGATGCGAATCTCCGGTCCACCATGAACTGGGGAGACCTGGAGAAGGGCGGCATCACGGCCCAGGTGCTGGAGCACTGGCGGAAGGTGGGGCGGTTCCGGCAGGCACACCCGGCGATCGGCGCCGGCGACCATCACCTGATCCAGGCCGCACCATATGTCTTCAGCCGTACGCTCGCCAATCCGCAGACACCCGCCCCTGGCGGGCTGGCCGGCCGGGAGCCGCTGCTGGACCGGGTGGTGATCGGGATGGGGCAGGGGACCGGACCCAAGACGATTCCCGTCTCCGGCCAGTTCCCCGATGGATCGAGGGTCGTGGATGCCTACTCCGGCGTGCGCGGGACCGTGCGGGAGGGGCGGGTCGAGCTGTCCACCCCGTTTGACCTGGTCCTCCTGGAGATGGAGTAACGGGAGGGGAAAATAGGAAAGACCGCAAACAGGTTCACCGCGGAGACGCATCCCTGCGAGTCCCGGAGCGCCCCGCGCCTTCGGTGAACGTTCCGCGCACTCATCCCACTGCCTTCACTCCTTCACATAGATACGGGCAGTCCGCGCCGGCACCCGCAGCCGGAGCTTGCCGTTGGACGTCGCGAGACTGCCGCCCGCCGGGTAGGCCATCCGGTACCGCCCGCTGGCGTCAACGGCCACGTCCTGCCGGCTCTCCGAGTTATTGAAAACCACGACGGCGCGCTGGTCGCCGAGAACCCGCTCGTAGGCCCCAACGCTCCGGGCATCGTCGGTCATCAGCCAGCGAACCGACCCGTCCACCATCAGGCGGAGATTGTTTTTCCGGAGCGCGATCAGTTCCTGGTAGATCCGGAAGAGGGCGGTGTCCGGGGTGACCCGGTCCCGTTTGCGGGGCCGGGCCAGCACGTGCGCGGTCTCGTCGTCGTACCGGAGGTCGGCCCAGACCAGGGGTTTCCGCATGTCAGGGTCGTCGGCTCCCCACATGCCTACTTCGTCCCCGTTCCATATATGCGGCGCTCCCACCCAGGTGAATTGCTGGACCAGGATCATCTCCTGGGTCACCCGGGTTTCGGCGTCGGGTCGGTCGATCCGGTAGTTGGGATCCTCCTGGGGCCGGTTGTGATACTTGAACTTGCCGGGGTTATAGATCGACGTGGCGAACCGCGGCGTATCGTGCGAGGCCGTCAGGTTCATCATCGCCCGCTGGTGCGATGAGTCCATGTCGGCGCCCAGGGAGTCCAGGACGGCCGCATACCCGCCGGGCGTGAGCCGGGGCTCGGTCCGGGCAAAGAAACCGCGGGTGGGCAAGTACCAGCGGTAGTTCATGACCGCGTCGAACACGTCTCCCTGGAGCCAGGGGCGCGGGTCGTAGATCTTGTCCGGCCATTCCTCGAACCATATCTCGCCCACCAGGTAGGCCTCCGGATTGATGCCGCGGACGAATCGCCGGTAGTCCCGCCAGAATCCCAGCGGCACCATCTCGGCCACGTCGAGCCGGAACCCGTCGATCCCGTCGGAAGGATCCCCATCGCCGTTGGGATCGAGCCAGCGGCGGGTGACGTTGAAGACCAGGTCCCGCACGCCAGGCACCAGGTTGCCCTCGATGGGACCGTGGGTCTTCCCTTCGGGGCGGCCCACCTTCTTCAACTCCGGCAGCCAGGGGACGCCGGCCCACCCGCGGTACGCGAACTCGCTGGTGTCGGGCGTCGCGGGATCGTCGAAGCGCTGGATCTCGTACCAGCCGGCGTAGGGTGAGGCCGCCTGGCGCCGGAGCACGTCCTGCCAGGCCCAGAAAGTGATTCCGGTGTGATTCCAGGAATAATCGACGATCAGTTTCATGCCCCGGCGGTGCACCTCGCTCACCAGGGCCAGGAAGAGGCTGTCCGCCGCCGTCCAGGTCCAGGTGGCGGGGTTGTCCGGGTCTTCCGCCGCCATCCGGGCCTCGTCTCCCCGGGGGTCGGGTCCGAAGTTCCGGTCGATATGGCGGTAGTTGCGCGCGTCGAACTTGTGCAGCGACGGGGCGTCGTTGAGGGGATTGAAGTAGAGCGCGGTGACGCCCAGGCCCTGCAGATAGTCGAGCCGGTCCAGCACGCCCTGGAGATCGCCGCCATAGCGCCGGAACTGGATAGACTGGTCGAAGGTCTTGCCCGCCGCGCGGGCCCAGGGCTCGACCGCGTACCAGTCGTGGGACCAGGGCGCCGGTTGCCATCCCGGGGGGGCCGGCTGGTCGGTGAACCCGATGATGTCGTGAGCGGTAGGATCGTTGGCCGGGTCCCCATTGCGAAAACGCTCGACGAAGATCTGGTACCAGATGGCGTCCTGCGACCAGGCCGGCACGCCCAGGTTCACCGCGGTCTCCGGCTGGCCATAGAGAAACAGCAGGATGTCGTCGAGCCGCCCCCGCCAGGATGCCTCGCTGTGGGTTGCACCCTCGTAGCGCCGGATCACGAAGTCACGGCCTTCGCCGCGCCCCTGGGCCAGCAGCCAGGCCCGGACCGAGTCATGGGTAGGACCATACTCGGCGTCGAGCCCAACGGTGCCATAGTCGAACCAGTACCGGGCCCCCGCGGGCGCACGCAACCCGCCCCGGATGTCCCGGATGATGTACGGCGTCGAGTCCGGGATCGCCGGCATCGTGCTGTCCCGGAAAACCCGGGCGACCACCGCTTCCGACAGCGGAAAATGGGTCGAGACGCAGCCGCAGGCGCCGAAGGTCTCCGGATGACGGGTGACGAGGTAGAATGACAGCAGGCCGCCCATGGACGATCCCATGACGGCGGTGTGCTCCGGCCCGGTGCGGGTTCGAAACTCCCGGTTTACCCGCGGCATGAGTTCTTCGGTGAGAAACCTGGCATAGTCAGGCGCCCGTCCCCAGGGCGAATACTCCGGCCCCCGCTCGCCGCTGCTCCAGACCCCGACCACGATCACCGGCGCGATCAGCCCCCGCTCCACCAGCCGCACCACCGACTCATCGACTCCCCAGTCCACCCCCGTATTGGCGATGCGAGGGTCGAAGAGGTTCTGCCCGTCGTGCATGTAGAGCACGGGATACCGGGTGGTCGAGGAACTGTCGTAGCCCGGTGGCAGCCAGATCTCGACATGCCGGGTGGGCCCCAGGTGGGCCGAGCGCACGTCGGTCCAGTAGATGAGCCTGCCCCGGACCCCGGACCCCTGCCAGTCGGCGATGTGGCCGCGGATCGCCGCCGCCGCGGCGGCCTCAGCCTCCCGGCGCTGGGCGCCGGTCAGTGCGCGCTTGAACGCCGGGACCTCGTGGCTCACCGAGGTATCCCGGTTGACCTGGAGCTGGAAGTTGGGCGGTGTCGCACCGGTCGCGGTCTGGGCCTCGCGCTCCCAGGACCCGAGCGTGAACTTGTACTCGAAGGCGTAGCCCGGGCTCACCCGGATCCGGGCGGTCCGTTCCCGTCCCCGGCCCGACATCGCGAGCCCATCGGCGTTCCAGGGACCGAACTGGTCGAGGCTCCCCGTGATATACACCGTGCCGGTGCCAGCGGGGACCCGGACCCGGATGGTGGCGGTGCAGCAGGCCGCGTCCTGCTGCAGGGCACGCGCACCGGGCGCCACAGCCAGCAGCGCGCTGAAAATGAGGGGGAAAAGCAGGAGTCGCTCCTTGCCGATAGTGAACTCGAACAATGGCGAGGTTAATCGCCTTTCAGGTCAGGCGTCGAGGTGCTCACTCGTGGCACGACCTCAGGGCGCGATCATCTTGGGGGCGTGCTCGTGAAACGTGTAGGCCCGGTTCGGGCAGCTGACGCTGGGATTGGTGGGACTGAAGGGACCGGCCGGATTGGACTTCCAGAGCCATACGTGGAGGTCCCAGTGGTGAAATTCGGGCGGCATGATGGGGTGGTGGCCCTCCATGGGACCGTCAAATCCCCGGCCAAACATCCTGGGCTGGTCCTTCTGGACCTTGGTCGGGACAAACCACTCGGCGGCGACCAGGCGGAGGCTGTCCCCAACCGGCTCGTAAATAAGGACCTGGGGCCGGAGAGAATCCAGCGGCTGGCCGATCAGGCCGGGATTCAGGAAGTGCACGCCCATGCCGCCGGCAGGATAGGACATCCGGCCGGCGCTGCCGGCCTCGGGAAATGCAACGCAGGCCAGGGTGGAAAAATACCCGTCGTGGACGGCCATGATGGGGTCCTGGTACCGGGACAGCGCAGTCTTGATACCCTCCATGCCGGGCGTGGTGGCGGAGCCCCGGTCGGCCTGAGCAGCCAGCGGGGCCGCGGCGAGGAGACCAAGCAGGGCGAGAGGCAGGCGGCGAATCATGGCGTCTCCACGGGTCTAGAGGTGAATGGGCACCTGGGTTGGCCCATAATTGTCACTCCGCGAGCGGATGTCAAACTCCGGCCTAGAGAACCCGCCGGGGCTGGGCGGTAGCGGGATCGCCGGTGTTGGGTGTCCCGGTGGGCTCCATCAGGAGAATATGGGTTTCCTCCTCGGCGACGGGCCGGTGGTCCACCCCCGCGGGAACGACGAATACCTCGCCCGGGCCCAGTTCGACCACGCGGTCCCGGAGTTCGATGCGGAGCCGCCCCTTGAGGACCATGAAGAAATCATCGGTGTCCGGGTGGCTGTGCCAGATGAACTCGCCCTTGACCTTGACCACCATGATATCGTGGCCGTTGAACTGCCCGATGGTCCGGGGGGCCCAATGGTCGGAGAAACCGGCGAGCTTGCTGGCGAGATTGATGGACGTCATGATCTTGCTCCGGCAGCGGCGGGTAGGGCAATCGCGGTGGCGGTCGGTCGCCTAGAGGTATTCGGAACCTACCCGGCGGGCTACATAGATGCCCAGCCCGGTGCCAACCGCGCTCAACACGACCGCGGTCATGATGCCGACGAAGGCGCCCAGCCACCAGCCGGCAGCCCCGCCCATGGTGGCACCGACCAGCCAAAGCAGTTTGGTCACAACGAGATACCGCCGCCACCGGCGCGAGGCCCGGGGTCGGCAGGCACCCAACAGCTTCCTCGCGTCGGAGACCGGACAGAATCACACTTTCGGGGACCAGGGCGGGAAGGCACCGGAGGAATCTCGTGCCAGGCAAGGCGGGGGGCAAGCGTGGCCGGCGGGTCTCAGCGGGCGGCGTTCGCGACCTCTTCCAGTAGGGCGTCAAGGTCTGACCGGTCGAGGAACCGGCCTCGGAGGATGACGGCAGACACGTTGCGAACGGCACCAATGTCGTCCAGAGGGTTCGCGCCGAGCAGCACGAGGTCCGCCAGCTTCCCGGGCTGGATGGACCCCATTGAATCGGTGGCGCCCAGGAAGATCGCGGCGTTGAGTGTCGCTGTGCGGAGGGCGTCGAGGGCCGGCAGCCCGGCAGCGGCGAGAAGCGCCATCTCCTCATGCAGGCTGGAACCGGGATAGGAGAATGGCACTCCGGCATCCGACCCAGCCAGCAGGGGAATCCCGGCCCGGAAGAGCGTGCCGGCCAGCCAGGCCACTTCCTGGTACCGCTCCCGCTTTGCGGTGAAATAGTCGGGCCCGCGGGCCAGCCGCTGGGTGCGGCTGGTGAGCCAGGCTTCGCGGAGGGCGGCGGGAATGTAGCCGAGACGTGGGTCCATCGCGAGGCTGGAATCGTCGGCGAAAGCTTTCAGCCGGGCCACGGCCAACGTGGGCACCTGCCAGGTATGCTGCTGCCGGAATGTTTCCATCACGGCAGCGCAGGCCGCCGGGTCGGCCGGAAGACAATACGGTTCGATTTCCTCCCGCAGGTGTTCGATACTCCGCTGCCCCGCCCGAGCTGCTTCTTCTACCGTGATATCGCCTGGCACATGGCCCGCCACCGACACGCCCACCCTGCTCGCCGCGTCGAGGACGGCGAAGTAGGCCTCGCGGGAGAGGAGCGTATAGACCTTGATGAAATCGGCCCCGCCGGCCACGAGGGAGTCCACCGCCCTGCGGGCGGCGGCGGAGTCTCCGATGGCCACCGAGATGTCGGGGTCCACCGGGTGGGCGCCATCCAGCATGGGACCGGCCGCGTAAACCCGGGGCACGCGAGTGGATCCCGCACGCAGTGAATCGCGGACCGCCTGGAGCACTTCGAGCGTCCCGCCCATGTCGCGGATGCCGGTAACCCCATAGGCGACATAGGCCGGAAGAAAGGTGGCGATGGCGTCCCCGCTCCACAGGGCATGGGCGTGCATATCCCACAGCCCCGGAATGAGGTACTGGCCGCGCCCGTCAACCCGGCGCGCACCGGGCCCCGGCGGCATGTCGGCGGGACGGCCCACGGCGACAATGCGATCCTCCCGTATGCCGACCCACGCGTGGCGCCGTAATTCGCCCGCGATGACGTCAACGACGGTAATGTCTTCGATGACGAGCGTGAGGGCGGGAGCAGAAGGGGTAGAAGTGGCGCAGGCTCCCAGCGCGACGGCCGCAAGGAGCCAGGCAGGGCCTGCAAAGGCGGGCATCCTAGCGAGGATACTCCCTCCACCGCTCGGTACGAATCAGGGTCCCCACCGCGGCGCCCAGCAGCGCGCCGCCCGCCACGAAGGCGCCCCGATAGTACCAGCAGATCTCATCGTAGTTTCCGGAGCCGCTGCAGGCATTGCTGTCGGGACTCAGCAGGATCAGACCGGCGCCGAGCCCGACCCCGGCCCCGACCAGGGTGCCGAGCAGGGTGTGTCGGCGCCGCCCGGCGGACACCTCGAGCCTGCTGACCAGTTCCACCGGGACCGTCCGTCGGATGCCTTTGAACTCAAAGGCCAGCGTATCGGAATCGAGCGACCGGAAAACCCCGGCCTCGCGGTGGATCAAGGGAGGTGCCGTCACCCGGATGCGCTGCCCGGGCACCGGCGCCTGCGCGCCGGCGGAGGCCGGCAGGGCGGCCAGTCCAAGCAGCAGGATCAACAGGCCTCGGGAACTCGTCACGCTGCCTCCCTGGGAGTGACCTACCTAATGTCGAGTGTAAAGTAGTGCGCCTGAAGGATCATGCCCTTCCGCTGGTAGAAGCGGTGGGCGTCGGTCCGGGTCACGTTGGACACCAGGCGAAGATGGTCACATGCCGCCCGCTTGCCATGGGCTACCAGCCAGTCGAAGAGTTCCCCGCCATATCCGCCGGAGCGATGTCCGGACCCGGTCACCAGGTCTTCGATCTCCAGGTACTTGCCGTGGGCCAACCACTCCGAGATGCGGAAACCCGCGACGGCGACGACCGACCCATCGAGAAGATAGGCGAGCCGGAACCCGGTGAGGCCTTCCAGCCGGCGGCACAGCGGAACGAACTCTCCCTGGACCAGCTGAGGCCGGAGCTCGGCCATGACGGGATAGCAGGCCTGGATCTCGAGGTCGGTTTCGGCCAGCGCGATCTGCCCGCTCATGCAGGGGCTCCGGCCGGGGGGGCAGGCATGTCCGCCCGGTCCCGCATCGTCATGATAGTGGAGACCAGCACGGCGACGGCGCGCTCGGTGCCATCCCCCGCCAACCCCACGACTTCGGCCTGGCACACGCTCAGGGTGCGCCCGGCGCGGATGACGCGGCCCCGGGCCAGCAGCGCCTCTCCCGTTGCCGGCGCCATGAGGTTGATCTTGAATTCGACCGTCAGGACGCTGGCATCGGCAGGCATGAGGGAGTACGCCGCGTACCCGCAGGCGCTGTCGGCGATAGCAGCCACCGCCGCGGCGTGAACATACCCGTGTTGCTGGGTCAGGTCCCTCCGCATCGGCAACCGGATGTCGACGGCGCCGGCCTCGATGCGCACCAGCAGCGCCCCGATGGTGGCCATGAACGCCTGGCGTCCAAAGCTCGCGCGAACGCGCTCCTCGAATCCCGAATCAGGAACCACGTTCGGAGTCATTGGACTGGCCTTTCCACCAGGTCCCACCGGTTGCCATACAGGTCCCGGAATACCGCCACCATGCCGTACGGCTCCATCCGGGGCGGCTCGTCGAACGCCACTCCGCGCCCGGCCAGGACGGCGACGTCCCCGGCAAAGTCGTCGGTGTGGAGAAAGAACGCCACCCGGCCGCCGGCCTGGTGTCCCACCTGTGCCCGCTGCTCCGGGGTCGCTGCCCGGGCCAGGATGACGCCGGTGCCGCCCCCGGGTGGCGCGACCAGGATCCAGCGCTTGTCGCCGGACAGGGGAGTATTCTCGACCAGGGTGAATCCCAGCACCCGGGTGAAGTAGTCAATGGCCGGGGTGTAGTCGAGGACCAGGACGGTGACCTGGGCGAGGCGCAGAGACATCAGGGCTCCGACGGAATCAAGGCTCAGAAGACCGGCTTGAGGGTCATCAGGACCAGCGCCGCGAGCGGGGTACCGAGGGCCACGCCACCCCAGAGTTCCCACCGCCGGGCAATCCGGTGGTACTGGGCGTAGTCAAAGGCGCCCTGGCTGCCGCGCTCGGCCATGTCGTGCAGCTGCCGCTGGAGCGGTGCCACCCGGGCCATGAAGGCAAGCCCGGAAATGGTGAACAGGATGATGCTCCAGAGGATCCAGCCGGTGCCGAAGATCGGCTGGCCGCCGGCCATGGCGGTGGCGATGCCGGCCAGCACGATGAAGAGCACTCCGGGCAGGGTGAACAGACGGTCGCTCCGGATGATGCCCTTCATCGTGTGGGCCAGCAGGCGGGGATCCCGGGTCCGGGCTGCGTGGGCGTGCCAGAAGAGCCCGGTGACGATGTTGCCAAGGAACGCGATCACCGCGACGAGGTGGGCGAGCTTGTACCAGAGATACATGAGTGCCCCGGAGAAGCGTGAGAGGTGACTGCTCCCCAAGGTATCCGACGGCATCCCGGCGGCAAGCCCGGCAGTCCAGCCCATCCGCTTGGTCGCAGGCGTCCAGTTGCGAACTATTCCATCCGCCTTCCCCGGACCAGGCGAAAATCCCCGGTCCGGCCACCCCGGGTGGGGAGGCCCCCGAATGCGTGCGACCTCATGGCTTGTCCGCGGGCGTGATGTTGCGGTTGGTGCGGAACACGTTCTCGGGATCCCATTTCGCCTTGATCCTGGCCAGGCGGCGCAGGTTGTCGCCCAGGGCCGCCTCGGTGCGCTCCGGTCCTTCGTCTTCGGTCAGGAAATTGATATAGGTCCCGCCGGTCGAGAAGGATTTCATGTCGTTCCATGCTGCGCGGGCCCACTCCATGTTCTGCCGGTCCGCCTCCGGCTTTTCCCATGCGCCCGCGATGTTGAGCACGTGGCGGGCCCCGCGATTGCCCACCGCCGAGTGTCCCTCGTCCCCCCGGTTCAGCGCGCCCTCGACCTGGAAGAAGATGACGGCGGAGTGGGGGGAGGGAATGCGGGCGGCATGGGTCATGAACTTGTCGCACAGCCCGGGCTCGATGCCCGGAAGGTATTCGCTCTTCCAGTAGTACCGCCGGCCCTTGGGCTGGGTTCCGTCCAGCAGGGACTGCATCTGGGCATAGGGCCGCCGCACCAGCGCGTCGCCGGCGGGCTTGCCATGGGCCTTGATGGGGGCGACGATACGCTCGCCTTCGGCCGGGTCGCCGCTGTAACAGGCCAGGATCGCGACGATGGGCTGGCCGTGCATTTCCTTCGGGAGCCACGGCGCCGGCGGGGCCGGCCGCATGAACACGACGAGGGTCAACTCGGGCGGCGCGCTGGCGGCGAGGGTCCGGTACAGTTCCAGCACGCCGGGCGCCTCGCTGGCCGGCCAGGCGATCGGGCCGCCGACAATGTCCGGGCCGACGGGGTAGAGCCGATAGTCGATTCCGGTCACAATCCCGAAATTTCCGCCGCCGCCCCGGAGGCCCCAGAACAGGTCCGGATTCTCCGTGTCGCTCGCCCGTACCGCTCGTCCGTCCGCCGTGACGACATCCATCCCGATCACGCTATCCGACGTCCAGCCCCAGCGGCGGGTCAGGTAACCGAACCCGCCGCCCAGGGTGAGCCCGGCAATGCCGGTGAGCGAGATGAATCCCAGGACGGTCGCGAGGCCGTGCACCTGGGTCTCGCGATCCACGTCGCCCAGCAGGCAGCCGGCCTGGGCCCGGGCCACTTTCGCCTGCGGGTCCACCCAGACTCCCCGCATGAGCGACATGTCGAGCATCAGGGCCCCGTCCGCGACGGCCAGGCCGGCGATATTGTGGCCGCCGCCCTTCATGCACAGGAGCAGCCGGTGTTCCCGGGCGAATTGAACACAGGCGATCACGTCGGCGGTGCCGATGCAGCGGGCCACGAGCGCCGGCTTCCGGTCGATCATCCCGTTCCACACCGTGCGTGACTCCTCGTAGCCGGCGTCGCCGGGAAGCAACAGCGGTCCGCGCAATCGCAGGCGCAGGGCATCGAGGAGGCCCGGGGCCAGGTCGATCTCGCGGCCGTCAGTGGTAATGGCTTTCATGGTTTTTCCTTCAATAGCGCCGCAGGGGCAGGACGGAGACGGTGTCCTTATTGGTAATCGCCCGGGCGGTGAGACTCAAGCCAACGGCACGAGGGCCTGGCCGCCACGTTCGGCCATTTCGTGCAACTGCCGGCGGCAAGGCCGGAATGCCGGCATGCCCGCGCGCTCGTGCGCCGGGCTAGTCCGCCGCGATACGCCGGGCCACCCGTCCGCTGTCGTCGAGAAACTCGATGCCGGCCCTGCCCACGCTGTCCACGACCATCCGGAGCCGTTCCACCCCTCCGGCATCATGCAGGCTTACCCGGGCGGCGCCGTCGTGGCGGGAGCGCCCGACATAGACCCGGGGCCGTGCCCTGGCATCCTCCTGAAGCCGGCGTTGCGCGGCTGACCGGCCGGGGCCTTCGGGGAGCGACTGGATGGAATCGAGCCTGCGATACAGCGCGGCAGTGGTCGGGCCCGGGTAGTCCAGGATGCTGAGGCCGGCCCGCCGGGTCCCCCCGTCCTCGATGACCTGGAGCGCGAGGGTCTGATCCCGCTCGTACTGGTCAAAGGTCAGGCTGCCCACCGAGGTCGTCCGCCCGTTCTCGGTCTTGCCCGAAAAGGTGAGGCCGCCGTTCTCGGTTTGCTCGTCATTGTAGAAAACGATCCCGGGCCGGCCGCCGGCCGGGCGGCCGATCGCTTCCCCGCGATGGAGGACCCGGGGTGAACGTGCGCTGTTGGCGATCACCATGCGGATGCGCCCGTCGGGTTCGACCAGGTTGATCCGTTCTACATCGATTTCGGTCATGCGCTCATGTCCCGGCTGGCGGGTCAGGCCGAGCGTCAGCAGGATGCCAGCGACCAGGAACAGGGACGACGAACCAACCTCAACCAGCGGCAAGCGGGCGGGCATGACGGGCTCCTCTGAATGGATCGTCGGAGGGACAGGATGCGAAGGGTCCCGGGTTAAATCTAGGGGTGGTAGCCGAGCGTCGGCCTGTACCGCTGTAACTCGCTTTGGATGTTCTCAACCAGGGTGGAGAGGGGAACACCCGCGGGTGGCGGCTGCTGGCCCGGCCGGGGAGCCAGGACGACGGTGCGCACGTAAGGGCCCGGGGCCTGCTGCCCGTGGCCAGTTGTCGGAGCGGCGAGGAGCGAGCCCGCTATCACGGCTCGGCACAAATAAGTCAGGCGCTGCAGGGCGATACTCCGGGAAGTCCGGTCTCGCGATTCGCGGGACACCCCCGACGTACGGGTCATCGAACGCAAAGTTCCCCGGGCCGTCTCCTCAGCGCCGTCGCGTGCCGGTGGTGACCCGGAAAATGGACAGCCAGTGGAGTTGCTCGAACGGTCCCGAGGGACCGGCGGTGAAGCCGATCCATACGTCCTGGCCCGGCACATAGAACTGGCTTCCGCTAAGCCGGTACGCGGGGTATTCGATGCCCTCGCCAATCCGGACCATGGCATGCCTTCCGTTCCGGGTGATCACCAGGTTCCCCACGCCGTCCACGGCATACCTGCCGGCAATCGCGTCCAGCTCCCCTGCGCCGAAGGGGCTGTACTCCGGGACCTGGATCGCGGCCGGGGTCCTCCCTTCCATTATGTCCATCAGGGCCCGGGTGAGCAGCGGCCGGAGCCACTGGGGGATGCTGTTGTTGCTGACGTAGATGACCGAATAGCCCTGGTCCTCGTCGCGATAGGCGGAACTCCAGAATCCCTGGAGCGATCCCGGGTAGTGGTAGCGCCGCCCCTGGCCGGGGTAGTACCAGCCGAGCAGGTTGATACCCGAACGTCCGCCATACCCGGTGGCCGGGTCGCGAAGCGTCACGGCATCCCCTCCCCGGGCAAGGGTTTCGCGCTGCAGTATCGGCCGGGTGTAGAAGGACTGGCTCCACCGGTACAGGTCGCGCGCCGAGAAGTACAGGTTCGACCCGCCGTAAAATCCTTCGTTGTCGAAGACGTCCTCGACCACCAGGCTGTCGCCATCCGGGCGGTAGCTCATCGTCCGGACACCCTGCCAGTCGCCCAGCCTGGGCCAGCGGAGGAACGTGTTATCCAAATGAAGTGGCCCGAACACCCGCTCCTGGAGAAAGGCGTCCCAGCGCTGCCCGGTCAGCCGTTCGACTACGAGAACGGCGACGTCGAAGCCGATGCTGCTGTACCGGAAGCGGGTGCCCGGTTCGAAATCCAGGGGAACCGCCTGCTGGCGCAGCAGGTTGACCAGCAGCGCCGTCGTCCTGACCTGGTCGGCCGGCATCAGGTCGTTGAAGAAGTCGTACTCGGCCTCGGGCAGCCCGGTGGTGTGGCTGATCAGGTCCCGGACCCGGGTCTGGGGATGAGGATACTCCGGGAGATGCTGCTGGACCCGGTCGTCGAGCTTCAGCCGGTCTTCCTGCACCAGCATGAACACCGAGGCCGCCGCCAGGGTCTTGGTGATGGAAGCTCCATCGGCCGGAGTATCCGGCGTGAAGGCCACGCCGGCCGCCAGGTTGGCCGGCCCGAAGCCCCGGGCGTACAGCGGCTCGCCGGTGCGGCCCAGCACCACGGCCCCGTTGAAGAGCCCGCGTTCATGAAGAGACAGGAGGAGGCTGTCGGCCCTGGCTCGAACCCTGTCCGCCGGCGTTTGCGCCGTGAGACAGGGGCCGGCGAGCGTCACCAGCAGGGCCGCGAGACCGCAGGGCCGCATCATGGCAGCAGTCATAGGCAGGGTTCGTTTCATGTCAGGGTCGAATTGTTGTGTTCGACCGAGGGCGAGCCTGGCCGAATCCAGTTGTCGAGGGTCAGACGCAGATCTCCGTCACCGGAGCGCCATCCCGGAGCATGCGATAGGGACCCAGGGTCTCCGGGATGTCGAGCAGAGTAACCTGGAGGCTGATCGACTGTCCCGCCAGGTTTCCCCAGTCGCGGGCGGGATGGGGACCCGTCGGCCCGGACGGGGTTACACTGCCGGGAAGAGCCAGGGGCTCACCTTCGGGCGTCCGGCGGGACTCGTGGCGGCGAGCCTCCACCGGTGACCGCGAGCAACTCGGCATAGAAGGCCCGGGACCGGGTCTCGTCGCCGCTGTCCCGGGCGGCCCGCGCCGCGCCCAGGAGGCTGTTGAATCGCCGCGGATACAGGTCCAGCGACCGCTGGTAGGCGGCCAGCGCGTCGGCGGGATGGGACTGTTCCATCAGCATGTCTCCCAGGAGTTCCCACCCGGGAAGGGTGGGCGCCGGGGTGACCGCGTGTTTGGGGGTCGCGGCTTCCAGCTCGGCCGCCTGCCGCAGGAGTGCCAGGGCGCCGGCCTGGTTGCCGGTGGCGTGCGCGACCCACCCTTCCAGCTCGAGCCGCAGCACCTGGATGTTCCGGGCGAACAGGGTTTCGCCGGACCGTTCGGCTGCATCCTGCAGCGCTCGAAGACGGGCCACCGCCGTCCCCGCGTCCGCCCTGTCGCCGAGGTGGGCAGCGCCCAGCCCGCGGGCAAACCAGGTCACCGCCTCCGGCCAGGGAAACTGGTCCCATGCGAGCGCCGGCGGATCCCGCGGCGCCAGGCCCGCGGCGAGGGCCCAGTCCCCCCGCTCAAGCGCGTACCTCGCCCGCGTGCTCGCCAGGTGAAAGGCTGTCTTGAAAGTTGGCTGGAGATTGGGGGTCCGCTCCAGCCGGGCCACTTGCGCCGCCGCGGAATCATCCTTGCCTTGCTGCAGATAGGCGTACACCAGGTATTCGACGGCGTGGGGAAACTCGTCCCAGACGAATTGGCCCCGGTCGCCCGCCGGGCTGGCGAGGGCCGCTTCCGCCGCCCGGCGGTTTCCCTCGACCACACGGTCCCATTCACCGAGACGGGTGTAGATGTGCGTGGGCATGTGCAGGGCGTGGGGATTCTCCGGGGCGACGGTCTCGTATTGCCGGGTGATGTCCGGGGATTCCCGTTCCCGGCCCGGCGCATCGTTGGCATGCACCAGGTAGTGCATCGCACCGGGGTGGTGGGGATTCTTCCGGTACACGGTCAACAGCAGGGCCGCGGCGCGGTCCGCGTCTCCCGACCGGGTGGTGTCGGACGGGGCCACGGCGAGGAGCGCCAGCGCATGGAAGGCGGTGATTTCGGGGTCGGCGGGGTAGGCCGCATGCGCCGCGGCCATGGCCTCCTTCCACCGGCGAATGCGCAACCAGTAGTCGGCCGAGTCCGGGTCACGGAAGAAGGCCGCGGCGGCTTCCACCAGCGAGCGTTCCCGCCCGCTGGGAGGCGCGAGGGACCGGGCCCGCCCGACCGCCTCCCACCCTCGCCGGAGTTCCGCATTCCCCGGACGGGTGGGCCAGAGTGGCTGAAACAGCGTCATCGCAATCCCCCAGTGGGCCATGGCGCACCGGGTATCTCGTTGAGCCGCCTGCTCGAAGGCCTCTCGCGCGCGCGGGTAGGTCATGTGGTGAAGGAGGGCCACGCCGCGGGTGAAGTCTTCCTGCGCGGCGGGCGAACAGGACACGGGGAAGCGAACCGTACCCAGGCCAGGGGGTGCGTGGTCCTGGCCCCCGACTCTGCTCGTGACCGACAGGACGAGAAAGCTGATGGCCAGCGCGGCGCGGCCGGCGCGAAACCGGGGCAGAGGCCGGCGGGGTGGTCTGTACCTGAGGTTTACGATCACGTTATTCCGGATGAAGTTCCGCCCCGCGCCCATACTCAGCGGGACACGAAGATCTCGAAAAACGCCTGGGCGAAGGGGGAGCGTTCGACCTCGGCGTCACCCAGCGGGTTATCCCACCATACGCCTTCGCTGTTGGCCAGCAGGATGAAGGTAAGCCCCAGGTCCGGGATCTTGAGGTACAACGCCGAATAGGCGTCCTCCCACCAGCCGGAATGCCAGGCCACCATGTGCCCGGCAGCCTTCTGCACAAACCAGCCGACGCCGTAGGGCAGGGGGGTGCCATTGTTCGCCTGATGGGGTGTCAGCATCATCTCCCGCCAACCGGGAGAAATCAGCACGCCACCGTCCAGCGCGAGATCGAACTTCACCAGGTCCAGCACGGTCGTGATCACTCCGCCCGCGGCGCCATCGCCCTGGGCCGGGCGCGGTGGAGCCCGCTCCAGCGCACCCGACGGACCCACCCGGTGGGGGGGCGCCAGCCGGCGGACGAGCTCCTCCCTCAGCGGCAGGTCGCGGTGAACCCGGGCCGACTGGGTCATGCCGGCTGGCCTGAATACGTAGCGTTCGACGAGCTCGGAGAACCCGGTGTCCGTCACGGCCATGATGGGGCGCGATGCCCAGGAAAACAGCACCGGGTTGTAGGAGAAGCGGGTACCGGGAATGCCCGTCGCCGTGTGTGTCAGCAGGTGCCGCAGGGTGTGAATCGGAGGTTGGCAGCGAAGGTCCCTGGCGAAGATGGATGGCTGCCGGCTGAATGCCTCGCAGAAGTCAGCCCATTCACTGTATTCTGCCATCGGCCGGTCCAGCTGGAGCCGCCCGTCCTCCGCCAGGCGAAGCGCGACCACCGCCGAGATCGGTTTGCTGACCGAGGCGATGTCGTAGACCGTCTCGGCGCTTGCCGGTATCCCCGCTTCGAGGTCGGCCTCGCCCAATCCCGCCGCGATCACCAACTCCCCGCGTCGTACCACCGCGAAGGACAGCCCGGGAATGTGCTGAGCCCGGCGGAGGGAATCGAGCCGGTGGACGAAGGTGGCGATGTCGGGCCGCGCGGACGCCGGCGCCGCCTGGCTCTGCAGGGTGCCGGCGCCGGCGGCGAACAGCGGGACGAGGGCCGTCGCGATCCGGATGTTACACCCGCTCGCGTATCGGTGGGCCCTGGTTTCGATGCCAGTAGCCGACGTCGATCCACTGGCCGAACTTGATCCCCACTTCCGGGAAATGGGCCCCTTGCGTCGCCGCTGGCGAACTGCAGCACGGCCACCAGGTGCACGGCCGATGTGTGACGGTGGCGATCCTGAAAAGGCGCCGCTCAATGAGTCACCGGTGCCAGCTGGAAACGGCCCTCAGCGGTCGGCCCGATGAAGGACACGTAGCTCCAGGCTCCCACCAGGCGGTCCCCTTGCCAGCGGCCCAGGAGACCGACGTTGTTGTCGGCGTTGCCGGGGGAAAGGTCCACCAGGACCCCTTCGGGGGTCGTCGCGGCCCGAAGTGCTCCGCTTCCCACCTGGGGACCGACCTTGGTCCTCCGGTCGGCTCCTTCGGCCCACTCGATCGTCCACGTGCCCCGGGTCCGCCAGTCGCAGCAGGCTCCCCCGCCATCAGACGTGTCTGCCGGGACCGAGACTTCTACCGCTTCCATTACCAGGGTGCCACGGAGCACCGGACGGCCCGCACCGTCCCTGGCTTCGTACTCATAGGTCCCGGGGGCAACGGTGCCCAGCGCCAGATTTGACCCGGCCGGGTCGCGGCCTGTGCATGCGACCAGGCAAACGACAATGACGGCGATCAGCCTTGGCATATCCCCTCCATGATTGGCATGACCGGGAGACTCCTCCCGCCGGCGCGGGGTCACAGCCCCGAGAGCGCCAGCGGGACCCCCTTCCCACGCTTCTGCCGGAACCCGCGCCGGTGACCGCGAGAGCAGGTTCGCGTAGCAGGTCCGGGCCCGGGCGGGCCGCCCCATTAACTGAGACGCTTGTAGAAGATCACGGCATCGTGGGGGGTGCCGTCGTTGTCCAGGGCGAACCCGGGAATGCAGCCCGCTTCGGTCCAGGCCCGTCGGCGATAGAGCCGCTCCGCGGTGTCTCCTCGCCGGGTATCGAGGGTCAGCAGGGTGATCCCTTGTTCCGCCGAGACCCGTTCGATTGCCTCCATCAGCCGGGTGCCCAATCCTCCGCGGCGCGCCCCGCGATCCACCAGCAGCTTGGCGATGTCGCCCCGGTGCGGCTGGTTGGGCGCCCAGGCCGGCTGCATCTGCACGGTGCCCACGATGCCCCGTTCATCGCGTGCCACCAGGACCAGCGGACCCGGTGTGCGGTCGAACACCCCTCGCCACCAGTGGCGCGCCGTATCGAGGGGAAGCGGGGCCAGGAAGCTGGCCGCGGCGCCGCCCTCCACCGCATCCACCAGCAGCCGGGCCAGGTCGTCGAGGTCACCACCGGTGGGTGCCAGGAGCCGCTCGATGCGTGGACCGGCCGGCGCGATCACCCGAGGTTCTCCTGGATGAAGCGGGGACTCAGGTGGACATCAACCTGGACCAGGGGATCGGTGCCGATACAGCGAAAGCCATGGACTTCTCCCGCCTTGATGACCAGGATATCGCCGGCGCCCGCCTCGAAGCTCTCTCCGTCGACCGTCCAGAGCCCGCGCCCCTCCAGGATGAATTGGACCTCGTCGTACGGGTGGCGATGGGGGCCGGGTCCTTGCCCGGCCTCACCGCGAAAGAGGAACGTCGAAATTCCTACATCCCCGTGCGTGGCGCCAACGAAGTGGTGCGAACTGCCGCGGAAGGGCAGGTCCTGTTGCCGGGTTCGGTACACGTGGCTCCCTCCGCCGGGGGTTACCGCGGTTCGGCGGCCGTTGCGGCCAGCCGGGCGATGATCGTGTCCATCTGCTGCTCCCGCTGCCTGGCCCACCGCCCGAGCGGAACGATGGCGTAGCCCAGCATGCCGGCACCCAGCGCGGATATGAATACAATAGAGGGAAGGGAGCCGGCGAGGTTCCCCGCAACCGCCGCCGTTCCCATCATGGTCGCGGTGACACCCAGGGTGGCAAGGCCGGCCCCGATCAATGGGCGGGCGTTCCCCTTGTAGGTGCGGAGCACCAGCCGGTGTCCCTCGGGGGTCGGCTCCAGCAGGGCCTGCAGGTTCCCGTTGGTCCACTGGCGGAAGGACCCGTGGGCACTGACCGTGCCCCGGGCCCTGAAGACCTCCCGCAACTCCACCACCAGCTGTTCCCACTCGGCCTCGGACAACTTGTGCGGAAGGTTGATGGACCGCTCCACGCCAACCCGGAGCCCGAGGAACCTCGGGGGAGCCGGCGCGCGGGCCTGGTCCAGCGTCAGCGCGGCCTGGGCCACGGCAGCCGCCGGGATGCCGGCTTCCTGGCCGATCTGCTGAAGGTCGTCCAGCGTCATCCCTTCCTGGCCGGGCCCCAGGAGGGCGGGTGCCTGGGCGCCTTCGGCGGCCTTCAGAAAGATGCGAGCCGCTTCCTCGTCATTGTATCGGCGCATCAGGCCAGGCTCTTCCGGATTTCGCCCACCCGCGTCCGGACCAGCCGCTTGACCAATGCCGAGGGAAGCGGCCGGTCCAGGGGAAACCGGACCGTCCCCTTGGACATGGAATACGGCTTGAGCTCTGCCGCGTGGGCGCGCCGGACAGCGGCGCCCAGGGGATAGAGGCTGCAGTGGTTCTTCCAGGCGGCATACCAGACCAGGACCTTCCCGTCCAGCCGGAACGCGGGGATGCCATAGCTGAACGCCTCCTCCGCGCTGGGCGCGGCCGCCCGGATCGCGAGCCTGACCTGCCGCAGCATCCGACGGGCGGGAAGCGGCAGGCCAGCGAGATAATCGCGCACGAGGGCGGCGGGGGTGGCCCGCCGAGCCTTGCTGCTCGCCATGGATGGAGTCACCGGTTGGGGGGAGCCGGAAATCAATGAGTAATCAAATTACGGTAGTGCCGTCGTGATGCCAATCGCGGGTGGGGTGTTCAGGCTGGAGGGGTAGGCGTGACGGCGGCCTCAGGGCAGATCGACCCAGTTCTCGACAGTCCCGGGGTCGGTGAACGATTCCCCCGAGCATTGCAGTGGACTGGCATCCCGGTCGGCACGGGAAATAAGGAAAGAGTCGCGGGTGACGACGCCCAGGCCCGCATACCCGGCGAATACCGAGTCCGCCATCGCCTCGAAGTAAGAGACCAGGCGATAGCCGTTCTCCTGGCTGCGAAAGCGGATGGCGACGTCGGACAGCGTCTGGGAGCCGATGTGGGCGCCGAGGGTGTCGCCGGCATTGACCGCTTGGCCGACGGCCAGGCCGGAGACAGGGTTGACGTGGAAGATGATCACGGTGGCCGCGGGATACCCGGCCGGGACGATCTGGACCTGGGTCCCGAACGTCATCTCCGCCTGGAGTGACACGATCCGGCCGGCCACCGGCGAGCGGATGGCCAGCGCGCTCCAGTCCACGTTGGACCGGGGCTGGAAATAGTGCTTCATGCTGCGGCAGGACTCGACCCCGTCGGAGTAATCGTGCCCGAAGCCGGAGCGAAACCGGGAGATCCGGGCCAGGACGGTGTGATCGATATAGTCCCGGGCGATGAACCGCGGTACCCCGAGGACATCCGGGTCCCAGGTGGCAATGACGGTGATCGTCACCGAGTCGCTGCGGCCGTCCACCGAGGCGACGATGCGGGTGGTACCCTCGCCCGTGCCCGACACCAGGCCACCCGGCGAAACGGTCGCAACACCCACGTTACGGGATACCCAGGTGACCACGGCGCCGGTAACCGGATCGTTCGCCGCGTCCCGGATTTCGGCCGCGACCTGTAGCGTGCCGTCGAGTTGGATCGTGGCATATGCCGGGGTGAGCAGTACCGACGCTACTGGGGGCAGGGCAGGCTGGGTCGTGCTCTCCCCGCCGGCGCAGGCGAGCAGCGCGACGAGGAGACCAGCCGGATGGCGGAACCGCCAGGAGAGGCGCATGCGGCCCAGTATCGGACGGGGGAGGGGGAACTAAAGCACGACCCGGGTCAGCGGCCTCCTGGAAGGAACTCGGCCGGGATCGGGAGGCCCTCGCGCTCGCCGGCCCACTGGGCGTAGGTGATCCACCAGCGGCCATGCTCGAAGATCAACTCGATGCTGTTGATCCCCCGGCCCCGCTGCGGTCCAGTCTCGGTGGGGGAGGTCCACTCGTAGGTGCTGAACACGTGGGCCATCCCTCCGAACTCCCGCACCACGCGGTGCACTTCCCGCTCGAAAAAGCCATGCTCGGCCAGATCGGCGGATTGTTCCGCAAAGGTCGCATGGTCCACGGCCTGCCACCGCCGTGCCGAACCGGATCCCACCTGGAACATGAAGCGCACGCCCGCCGTGTATAACGTGCTGTCGCGAGCCCAGTCGCGAGACTGACCGGCGGGACCCGACACGACTTCATAGAACGCGCCAATGATGCCGTCGAGCGTGGCAACATCGCCGGGGTTGGCGGAGCGGCCGGTCAGACCCTGGGCGGCCAGCGGCGCTGAGAGAATGATGGACGTGATGAATGGGGCCAGCATCGCTCGGGGGTACCTGCACGGGCGCATGGTACGGACTCCAGAAGGGGGAGGAGGGGGGGGAATCTGGGCCAGCCTTACAGTCCCCGCAATGTGGCTTCGGCCCGCCTCGATTCCACCACGGGATGGACCATTTCCGCCAATGGTGGGCTGGTTTTCCGGGCAGTCGGTCCACCGGCACACAGTGCAAGCGATTGTGGCATAATTACTTAGGGGTTCCGTTATCGCTCATAGGGGTTTATATTACAACTGTTGCAAAGAGACACAGTCGCCCGCTTTACCGAGGAGGACTTTTGGCTGAAATCAAGGATTTTATCGCCGCCGCATCGGCCCAGCTTCACGAGCCGGAGGACCAGACCAGGCAGGCCACCGGAGCGCTCCTGGCCACCCTGCAGAGCCGGGTGGAGCCGAGCGACTTCAAGGAACTGCTGGCCGCGCTTCCCGGAGCCCAGGACCTGGTCGCCGCTCCGGCGGCCGGCCCGGCCCCTGCGCCCCGGCCCGGCCTGATGGGTGCCGCGCTCGGCTCCATGGCCGCGAAGGTGAGCGGCCCAGCCGGTGCCCCCGGGCTGATCGGAATGATCCAGAAGACCGGTTTTGCTCCCGGCAAGGTCGCGGGGCTGGTGAAGAAGTTCGTGGAATTCGCGAAGGGCAGCGCCGGGGACGGCCTGGTCAAGAAGCTCTTCGCCCAACTACCGGAACTGGCAACGCTGGCGGCGTAGGTCTGCGCCAGCTGAAAGGAGAACGGACATGGTTTACAAGATTGAGCAGATCGAAGGCATCGGTCCCCATTTTGCCGAGCGGCTGGGGACGGCGGGCGTGCATACCACGGAAGACCTGCTTGCACGGGGCGCGACCCCCGAAGGCCGCCGCCAGCTGGAACTCGCGACCGGAATCAGCGCCGAGCAGGTGCTGACCTGGACCAACCAGGCGGACCTGATGCGCGTCTCGGGTATCGGCTCGGAGTTCGGGCAGCTGCTGGAGGCATCGGGCGTCAACACCGTGAAGGAGCTGGCCCAGCGGAACGCCGAGAACCTGGTCAACGTCATGACCCGGATCAACGAGGAGAAGCACCTCACCAGGGTGCTGCCGCCGCTCAAGTCGGTGACCAAGTGGATCGAGCTGGCGCAGACGATGGAGCCGGTGCTGACCTACTAGCTGGCCGCTGTCCCTGTTCCAGCAGTACCGAAGCCCGTTTCCCCGCGAGGGGAGGCGGGCTTCGGGCGTTACGGTGTGCCGGGAGGGTGACAATGCTGGACCAGCCCGGTGCTAACCGGGGCCCGGCACCGTGTCGAGGCGCACCGGCGGGCTGCGGGAATGGACCCGACACCTCTCGATCCGGATATGTCCTCTCACAAGGGTGAACCGGCCCCCTGTCGGCCCGGATATTTGCACTCACAACGAGGGAGTGCCAGTGTGAGGAGCGGTCTCAGTCCGGTGGTACAGCAGAACCAGTCCGGTGGAGCAGCGGTACCACGCCGGTGGTGCAGCAGGAGTATCCCCGTGAAGGAGTGGATCAGCGCCGTGTCGGCCCGGACCGGGACCCTGATGTAACGGACCAGTCTCCTCTAGAAGCGGACCAGTCAGCTGTCGGTCCGGTACCGAGACCCTATTGTAACGAACCAGTCCCCGGTAGAGGCGGACCAGTCGGCTGTCGGTCCGGTACCGGCCCCCTGCAGTAGTGGATCGGTCCCCTGTTCCACCGGTACCAGCCCGGTAGTGCAGCGGAACCAGTCCGGTGGTGCAGCGGAACCAGTCCGGTGGAGCAGCGGAACCAGTCCGGTGGAGCAGGCGAAGTATCCGTTTTCAGGAGTGAAGTGCGAAGCTGCAGGACCGAAGTGGGACGCTGACGGGTCGAACCAGCAGGGTGTGGGGGCGGAGCGAAGGCTTCCCGAGAACGCAGTGCGAGGGTGGGGGTCCTTGCGCAGGCCCGTGGGGCCGTCGAGGTTGCGCCGGTACCCGAACGAGGGGGAAGCCATTGGCGTCCGCGTTGATTTCGATGGGAAAAGCATGACCCGGAGTCCGGTGGATTGGCTGGAGCCGGTGGCGGAGGCCGCCCGGGTGGCGGGGGCCGTGGCCCTCCGGCACTTCGGGAAGGGCATTGCCGTGGAGGCGAAGGGCGATGGCAGTCCGGTCACCGAGGCAGACCGCGCGGCCGAGCAGGCGGTGCGGTCCTGGATCGGGGAGCATTTCCCTGGCGACGCGGTGCTGGGCGAAGAGTTTGGACTCACCGCGGGAACTTCCGGCCGCCGCTGGCTGGTGGATCCCATCGATGGCACCCGGAGTTTCGTCGCCGGGGTGCCGCTCTGGGGGTCGCTGGTCGCGGTCCTCGAAGGGGAGACCGTAGTTGCGGGAGCGATCTACTGCGCCGCGGCGGGCGAGCTCGTCGTGGCCGCGACCGGGTCGGGGTGCTGGCACAACGGTACCCGGTGCCGGGTCTCGCAGACGTCCCGGCTGGCCGAGGCCACCCTGCTCGTCACCGACCGCCAGTTCCCCGTGCACCCGGCACGGCGCGGCCGCTTTGACGCCCTGGCGGACACGGCCCGCCTGGTGCGCACCTGGGGCGACTGCTTCGGGTACGTGATGGTGGCCACCGGGCGCGCCGACATCATGGTGGACGACGTCATGAACCCATGGGACGCAGCCCCCTTGCTGCCGATCATCACGGAGGCGGGTGGCCGGTTTACCGACTGGCAGGGCAGGTCCACCGCATTCGGCGGCGATGCGATCGCCACGAACGCGCTGCTGGACGGCGCGGTCCGGTCGGTCCTCGGCGAGTCAGCGCCATGAATGAGTGGGCGCTTCGCTTCTGCCCGTCCGGGCTAGGCGGGCGGATCCGTCTCGTGGTCGAAGTGGATGCCCGGGCGGGCGCCCCGGTGGATCCGCAGTTCGAAGAGATCCGGGCGCGCGTAGTGGCCCGCCACGTCCAGCTGCCAGCGGGGACCGACCAGCTGATGGGGCTCGACGTCGGCGTACAGGATGCCCTCCGCCGAATCGAGGGGGCCGGCCACGATCCTGCCGTCGGGATCCACGATGACACTGAGACCCGGATTGATCCAGCCTTCGACCGCTCCGAGGTATTTGCCCTTGAAGTCCAGGTTATCGGGAATGTCGTCCTTGTGAAACGCCTGGCAGGCGCCGACCACGAAGCAGCGGCCTTCCTTGGCCACGTGCCGCAACGTGGAAATCCAGGGCTCACCCCGGTCCCAGGTCGGTGCGACATGGATCTGTTCGCCGGCCGCCGCCAGCGCGTAGCGGGCGAGGGGCATGTAGTTCTCCCAGCATAGAAGGCCGCTGACTCGCCCGAAAGGGAGATCCAGCACCTCCAGGTCATACTCGGCGCCCTGGCCCCACACCAGCCGCTCTCCCGCCGTGGGGATGAATTTCCGGTGCCGGCCCAGGGTCCGGCCATCGGCACCCAGATAGAGGATGGAGTTATAGAGGGTGCCGTCGCTGCTCTCGTGGTTGCGTTCGTTGACGCCGATCGCGACCGTGAGGCGGCAGTCCGCGGCGGCCTCCGCCAGGCGGCTCACCGCGGGTCCGGGAATGGAGACCGCGTTCTGGTGGAGTTGGGCGTAGAGCCGGCGGAGGGCATGGGTCTGGCCAGGCGGAATGAACCAGACCCACAAAGGATAGGCCGGCAGGAACGCCTCGGGAAAGACGGCGAGGGAGGCGCCGCCGCGGGCCGCCTCTTCGATCAGCCGGCAGGCCTTGTCGAGCGTCGCCTCCAGGTCGAGAAACACCGAGGCGGCCTGGATGGCGGCGATCCGGAACGGCTCACCTGTCATGGGGATCCTCCGGGGTGGCCTCCATGGCCGAACCCTGCGTTCGTCCAGGAACCTGGCGAACATCCGCGTCCCGCTGGCTGGCCAGGACCCGCTCGGCGAATTCTACCCGTTCTTCCAACTCCAGCACGTGGCTTCGCATCTCGTCGAATCGTTCCTGCAGGTCCTCGGCATCGTCGAGATCGGCTTCGGTCCGGGTCCCGGCCTGCCGCCGGGTCATCAGGTGCCGCGCTCCCAGTGCGAATCCCGCCGCCAGTCCGGCGTGGAGAGTGGCATGAACAGGTTCGCCGGGCTGGGCCGCGAACCACACCGCAGCCAGGTTGACCACTGCCAGGGTCAAGGAAACCGGTATCCAGGCGGGGTGTCGGAACCACATGGAACACTCCTAGGGAACGGCTGTTTCCGGCAGTTGCTCCGGAGAGTCTTCCAGGGACTCATCCTGGCTGACCCTGAAAGAGAACCAGATCCGGGCGCTACAACCATGGCTAACAACAGCCCCTTCAGCGGTCCGGAGGAGGGGCTGCGAAGGGGGGACTGCCGCCGTCGGGGTTCTTCGCGGTTCGCTCAGGGCGTGATGCCGACCTGGACCCGTGCCGGCGCGATAAGATCGCGTCCGTCTAACGCACCGCGATCGGCGCCGTCCAGCGGAACGGCCCCCACTCCATCACCAGGCTGCCCGACCGCTGGTCCTTCGGCTCCACCGCGATCGTGAACGTCTCGGCCGGGGCCGCCAGCGTCTCGGTGGCAAGCGCGGTCCGGCCGATATCGTGGGCCGGGCCATACCCCGTTCCCCACTGTCCGGTCTGGCGGTTGACGATCAGGGTCACGCCCTCCCGCCGGGGCAGAGTCCACAGCGTGTAGGTCCCCGGCTCGAGGTCTATGGTGCCGAGAGTGATGGGGACCGAAGTGGAGAAGTGGGTCGCTTGGTTGGCCCCGGTCCGCCACACGACGTCGTAGGGGATCACCTCGCCGAGGAGCGTCCGGCCGCGGGCAAGGGGGCGGCCATAGTCCACCAGGAATGCCGCATCGCCGATCCGGGCCCGCAGGGTATCCCGCAGGCTGAGGGCGGGCGCCGCTCCACCCGCTCGCTCCGCCGCGACAAACCGGGCCGCGATCGGCTCGATCTCAGGCGCCTGGGCCAGGCGATCCACCACGACCCGATAGGTCGAGCGCGCCCCGGAGTAGGTCAACAGCCGGCCACGCTCGTCCAGGGTGGCCACCCCGCTCCCCGCCAGCCAGTCGTGCCGGATCTCGGCGATCCCGCCGGGCTGGACCCGTACCATCCCCCGGTGCATCGGCACCGGGTAGCGAGGGAACTCACGGTCCGGATAGAACTGGCGGAACCGGACGGCGCTGTCGGGGCGGTCGGCCGCGCGCGCCGCCGCAAGGGTGAACATCCGCTCCAGCAGGCTGTAGGACTGGGGGACATGGGGGACGGTGGGCATGCCGTCGGTCGCCATCGCGATCGTGTGCGTCCCCCGGCTGTCGGTCAGCCGGACCCGGACCGTGTCGGGGCCGAACTCCGCCCTGATCCGCCGCTCGCCGGAGTCGGGCTCGGCCGAGGGGATGCGGACGTGCATGTCCATCCGGCGGATCGTCCCGTCGGGCGCCAGGTCCAGCTCGGTGCGCCGGATTCGAAGCTGGGGAAAGCGGTCCAGCCCTTCGCTGACGATGCGGTCGGGGTAGCGCGAGACTGCCTCGATCGAAACGGTGTCCCGGCCCAGCCGGGCGATGAATCCGTACCGCTCTTCCGGCTCCGGCGCGGCACAGGCGGCCAGCACCAGCGAGAAGGCGACCGCGGAGGGTGTGCGACTCATGGCAATCGTGTGGTGGGGAACGGTGAAGTGGCAGTGGAGCGCCGCCGAGATCGTGGTGGTTCCGACGGCGCTGAAGGCGGGAAAGTTCCACCCGCGGATGGCCCGCCGGATCAGGGCCGCCGCGCCTGGTGTCGCGCGGAGCCGAAGAGGGCCGCGTGCGGCGTGGCGGCGTGCACCGTGCCGTGGGGCCACGCGGGTCGATCGAATGTTACCCCCCGCCGCGACGAGGCTCCCTCGCGGAACCCTTCATCCCAGGACAGCGCACCGGTCATCCGGTCGAGCCGGGCCATCAGCACCCGCGCCTCGCCGTCGTCCTGCCCGACGATCACGATCCGGTCGCTCCCGGGATCGACCGCGGCCCAGTGGGGCAGGACCGTCGAATCGGTCTCCAGCGCCGAGACCTCGATGGGGTGGGAGGGGTCCGCGAGATCGAGGCTGACGATGCGATGATCGTACGCGATGGGCATGACCGAGTAGCGACCGACAGCCACCGGCACCGCGCAGCCCACCCGGCGCGGTTCGCGCATCGAGTGCACCAGGGTTACCGCCGGGTGCTCTGTCTCCAGGTCGGTCACCAGGTAGAATCCGCAGTAGTACGTATTGAGCATCGCGGTGCGCCCGCCCGGCAGGGCACGAATCTCGAACGGATAGTAGTGGATCGAGTCGCCGGCGAGCGGCGGGACCGCGATCGTCTTGAGGAGCCGGAAGTCGGAAAGCCGCCAGACCTGGATCACGTCCGCGGTACGTTCCACGTCCATGGGGGTGCTGGTGGTGACCGCACGATCGATCTCGGGGAGCACCTCGATGCCGTAGGTGCGAATGCGCGCGCCGGGAAAGGTCGAGTCGGCCGCCGAGGCGCTGCGGAGGAGCCGGCCCGCCGGGTCAAACTCGGCGAGGCCGCCGGGATCTCCGGGGATCGCGCCATTCCCGAACTGGAGGGACGCGATGACGTTGCCATTGGGAAGCCGGGCGAAGCTGTGCGGCCGACGGAACCCGGGCACGCTGTCGATGCGATGCGCCAGGCGGGGCGCGAGCGGGTCGGCGAGATCGAGCAGGAAAATCGTGCCGGCCATGTAGTCGCTGGCGAACAGTGAGCGGCCGGCCGGCAGGGTGAACTCAGTGTGGTGCGCCATGGCGCCGCCGATCCCGATGGCGCTGGAGGCGAGGACCGTGCCGTAGGTGGCGCTGGCCGTATCGGCATCGAGGACGGCGAGAAAGTTGCCGGCCCCAGGGGCAGACGCCTGGTGATCGCCTGCGTCCGAGGCGGCGCCATGGGGGCCGGCCCAGATGAAGAGATATTGTGCGGGAGTGACGGAGGAATCACGCGGCGTCGGGGAACAGGCGGCAACGACGGGAACCGCCAGCACGACGAGCGCCTGGCGCAGCGTCGGTCGAACCATGGCTCTGGGCACGAAGTGTCCTTGTTGCGGTGAGCGGTCGGGGATGCGGTTCGGGTCGGTCCTCGCTTCCCAGCTCGAGAACCTCACCGGCGCTCGTCAATTCTTGCTCAAGCAGCGCCCGCTGTCCATCCCTCACCCTGCTGGAGCGGACTCCACCGATCCCGGGATCGGGGTCCGCCCGAGGGTCGGACTCGCACGAGCAGGAGGTGGCCGTCCACTGCGTGGTGGTGGGCCCGGATCGGGTCTGCCGTCGGGTCCGTCCGCGCTGGCAATTGTCGCGGTCACCCCTTCCGGTGACCGCGACAACCGCCCGTCTCCCCGGCCCCCCTCCGGATCGGAGGGTGAATCATGGCCGGGTGGACGGGTCGCCAGCTCAGGGTGTCACGTTGACCTGGATCCGGGCCGGCGCGTTCGCTGAACCGAAGCGGCGCTCGTGACCGTCACCCGCCGCGGCGACCGTCACCTGGTAGGATCCCGCCGCGGGCCAGGTCAGGGCAATCACTTCGTCCCGCGCGGGATTCAGCTTGCAGGTGCCCCGGCCGGCCTGCCACTGGCACCCGGCCCGCGGCGCCGGCGCAGCGCCACCGGTCCAGGTGACGCGGTACTCGACCTGCTCCCGGTAGGGGTAGCACGACGGCATCCGCAGCCGGAAGGAGGCCGGCTGGGTCGCCACCGCCGGCCCGGCGGCGGTGGCCGTCGCCACCAGGGCGCTGGACCCGCCCGGCGCCATGTCTCCGAACCAGAGATGCCGGTCGTTCATCAGCTGCTGGACATAGGGCGAACCCACCACCTTCCGCATGACCAGCGCTTCGGCCCGGAGTTCCAGGCCCCAGTCGAGGTCGGCGGTCAGCGCGTGGTTCGCCTGGCTGGTGGACCCGCTTCCCTCCGTCTGGGTCCCCGCGACCGCGGCACAACCGGACGCGGTGCCCAGCAGGTAGGGCTGCGGGCCCGCGCGCGCGCTCAGCGCCTCGTAGTTGAAGTTGAGCTGCAGGGCGGTGTAGATCGCCGGTTTGACCCTTACGGTCCCCTCCACCTGGACATCTTCGCTGGCGGTCACGGGTGAAGGCTGTCCCCGGGACTTCGCGCGGCATCCGCTGCCGCTGCAGGAGAACTCGAACTGGTTGCGATCCGAATTCCGGAGCTGAAACCGGCCCGCCGCCGCTCCGTCCGCGGTGACTTCGATGTTGCCCTCGATATAGGCGCTTACGTCCAGCTCGGCTACCGGCACGCCGCCGATGATGATCGGGAACACCTGGATGGGGATGACCGGCCCGCCGGTCGGCGGAATGGTGAAGGTCCGCTTGAACCGGCCGGTCGCCGTCACGGTGGTCGTCAGCACCTCGGCCACCGCCATGCTGCCTTCGGCCGAAAGCGCCTTGGGACGGACCGCGAAGGGAATGCAGGGGATGTAGAAGAGTTCCAGGCGCGCCTTGAAGTCGGCGTCCATGGGGACGCCGAGGCTCACGCTGCCCCGTGCCGTGCCGGTGGCGGAACCGCGGGAGCCGGATTCTTCCAGGGACACGGTCATGGTGGGCTCGATCGAGAAGCGCACCGGGATGTCATTCAGGGCCAGGGTCCGCTCGGTAAAACACGTGGCGGTGGCGTCCCACGCCTCGGCGAGCTTCCGCTCGGCCCGGGTCCATTCGCTCACCGCGTGATCGTAGGTCCGCCGCCATTCGTCGGTCACCGCCTGGCCGGCGCAATCCCAGGAATCGTACCAGTTGCCGCACTTCTTCTGGGCCGGCTCGGTGGGGCGCACGTCGTCGGGCACCGGGTGCGCGGCGATCCACTCCCGGGCCAGGTCGAGGTTCACGATGTACTGGTCCGACTCGGTGATCGGGGTGCGCCGCACCAGCATCTGGAGCAGGCGCCGGGCCCCGTCGGGCAGGCCGGGCGCCTCGGTGACGGCCGTGAGTCCCCGGAGGTGGAGCACGTTGCCGGTGACGGATCGCCCGTTCACCCGGGTGGTCAGCGCGCTCGTCGAGACGCGGGTCAACTCGGGACGGGCCGCGGTGCTGACCTCCAGGGTCCGGGGAGGACCGTACGCAATGGACGGCAGGGTACTCATGACTTCGGGACGGACCGCCGCAGCGGTCGGCCTGGTCGGCTCCTCTACCCGGCGGGCTGGTGGTGCCGCGGCGGCCGGTGGCGCTGCGGGAGTGCGGGTCGATGGCGCGGGCGGCGCCGCGGAGGCCGCGGACGGGCTGCTGGTGATCGCGCAGCAGGAGGAGCGCCCATCGAGCGATACCATGCTGGTCCGGAAGTTGGCAAAGACGGCCTGGCCCACCTTGATCGTGGCGAGGCTGCGCCGGTCGGTCACCCGGAACGTGAAGGTCTGGCCGGTGGCGGTGACCCGCGCCGTGACCAGGCCGCGAGGGGCGTCGATGGCGGTGACGCCGCAGCAGGGAGCCACGGATTCCTGTCCCCCGAGCGGAACGGCTCCGGCGGCGAGCAGGGCGGCCAGGGCGATGAAGACTTTCATGGGGTGACCTCCGACTGGAATGCGGCCTGTGTCAGCTGTTTGAACGATCCCACCGCCGCGACCAGCCGGGCCAGGGCGGCCTGGGCCGACGCCTTGTCGGACGCGCGCTGGAACTCCTGGTACGCGCCGCGGACATCGCCCAGCTGGTTCGGCATGGTCGTCAGCATCCGGAGGCCGGCGGTGAGCAGGTTGGTGTTGCGATAGCGGGCGATGAACTGGGGCAGGCTTTCCAGCACCAGGCCGAGGACCGCGTCGAAGCGGTTCAGCCGGGGGCCGCAGCAGGAGGCGACGAACGGCGAGGGGCCGGTGGCGTCCTGGGAGAATCCGTTGCTGGAGGTGGGAGCCGTGTCGGACGATTGTTCGACCGCCACCGTGAGGTCCTGGACGAAGGCCTCCATCTCGGGGACCTGTTCATCGAGCGGGGATTCAAACGCCGGCATGGCGGGCCCGGCCTGTCCGGCGGTCGGTACGGGCGTGGCCGCGGGCACTACACGGTAGCGGAAGATCATGCCGTCGTCGGCCACCACGTACGCCCGGTCCCGCCGGGGAAAACTCCAGGCCCGCGGCGTGTTGGGAAAACGGAAGGCCCGGGAATTCCACCGTCCGCCGCCGTCGGTGGTGAAGCTCATCTTCTGCTCTTCGAGGTACCAGCCCACCTGGGGATCGGCAAAAATCAGGTTCCCGTACCTCCCCACGCTGGCGAGCAGGCCCCGCCAGGTGACGCCCCCATCGGTCGTGCTGGAGAGCTTGCCATCGCTGGTCCGGACGATGCCGGTGTTCTCGTCGGTGAAGAAGAGGTCGGTAACTCCCACTACTTCCGGATCGCCCGGGCCGGCGAAGAACTCCCAGCTCTCGCCCCCGTCCGTGGTGCGGGCCATGATGGCCGGCCCGGGGCAGGGGCCGACGCACTGGGTGGCGGCCACCAGGTAACCCACCTCGGGAGTGGGGAACTGGATGCGGAGCACATCGCAGTTGATCTGGCGGGTGGCGCCGCCCAGGGTCGCCTTGAACTGGCAGGTCGTGACGGCGCGCCAGGTTTTGCCGCCGTCCCGGGTCTTGAAAAGGGTATGCGGCACGGTACCCATGCCCACCCGGCCCGTCGCGACGCCATCGTTCGGCGTCGTCATCACCACCTGCTTCGTGTAGTCCGGTGCCCGGCCGAGGTCCTCCCAGGTCTCTCCGTCCACGGTCCGCAGAACCCGGTTGTCCTTGAGCGCCCAGCCGTGGACCTCGTCCAGGAAATACAGCGAGGACACCCGGTCTTCGTCGGCCTCAGGGTCGCCGCCCATCTGGGCTGTCCAGGTGGCTCCGCCATCGCTGGTATGCAGGATGGTCCCCTTGTCCCCGGCGACCCAGCCCCGGTCCATGGTGACGAAGAAAACTTCCTGCAGGTCGATGTCTTCGGGGTAACTCACCGGTTCCCAGATGCCCTTGAACGCCGGCTGGGCGGAGGCCCGTTGCTGGGCCGCGAGCGGAAACGGGAGGAGAAGCGTGAGGGCGACAGTCCACCCTGCCAGGGCGGACGGGAAACGTCGGGCGGTGGATCTCATCGGAGTGGCCTCGGGGTGAGAGGTGCACTCCTGAGTCCCCCATCGTCGCCGCCTGTTACAGGCCCGGCGGCGTGGGGTCTCCCACCAGGACGAACGGAGCCCAGGCGGCCGGATGACCATCCAACCCCGCCGTCCGGATCCACTGCCGCCGGACCTCTCGCAGGGCCTCGGCCGGATCCTGCCCCGCGTGCAGGCGGCGGTACAGCTCGGTCATGAAGCGAAGGGTGGAACGATCCGTCACCGGCCAGAGCGACACCAGCACGCTCCGGGCGCCGGCCGAGAGAAAGGCGTGGGACAGGCCGACGACCCCCTCCCCGCGGACCCGCCGTCCCAGCGCGGTCTCGCAGGCGGACAGGGTGACCAGCTCGGCGGTCAGCTGGAGTCGCCGGATCGCCGGGGGGTCCAGGAGACCGTTGGCCATGACCAGGTGGGACTGGTCCGGCTCCCGGTCGTTGACGCTGGCATGGGTCGCGAAATGGAGATAGCGGTAGCGCTCCGGGCGCAGGCCGAGCCAGCGGTCAACGGTCCCCGACCGACCGGTCAGGAGGTCGGCGCCCGCGGCACGGTAGAGCCCGGCGAGGGCTCCGGCTTCTTCCTCGGCGTACGGCAGGCTGGGACGCCGCGCCGCGGTGCCCCGCACGGCCATGGATGCCGGGGAGGCGGAGTTGCCCTGGGGATTACCGACCGCCAGGATAGCCCGCTCCCACGCGGGCCGGGCATTTGACTCGGACAACTCGGCCAGCACAGTGGCCGAGGGACCGTAGACGATCCGGTGGGTGGCGCCGAGCGGTTCGGCGGTGACGTCGGGGAGCAGCACCTCGAGGGGAAGCTGCGCGAGGGGGCCGTCCACGATGGCAAGAAGCGTGGGGTTTTCCCCGGCCCGGAGCGGAAGCAGGATGTCGCGGTAGAGCCGCGCCGCTGCCGGCCGCCAGTCCGCCGAGCCGGGCCGCTCGATGGCCCGGCGAAGAAACTCCACCATCGCCTGCAATGAATCCGACGAGCCCAGGCGACGGCCGCGGATCGTCGTCCCCGTCACCGACCAGCCGAACACCGAGCTGTCGCCCCAGAAGATGGTGAGGAGCGTGGTTCCCGAATCTCCGAGCAGCCGTTGCTGGATATCGGCCAGCGAGGCCGGCGCGGGATGGATGGCAGTTCCCGGCTGTCCCGTCCTCGTGCCGCGCCGCTCCAGGGTCGCCAGGGAATCCTGGAGGACCCGGAGCTCCTCTCCGACCACGCGGACCTGGGCCGAGTCGCCGCCGGCGGTGGATTCTTCGAATCGCTCGCGCAGCCTCTGCTTGAGCAATGCTTCGGGCGAGACCCGCCGGTCGGCGTTCCGCTCGGCCATGACTTCCAGCAGCATCCGGGCGCGGGCCCGTTCCGACACGGCGAACGCATCGGCCAGCCGGTCTTCGGCGAGCAGCGTGCGGATCGCGCCTTCGTAGATCGCCCAGCGTGGCTCCGCGATGCCGAGCTTCAGGTCTCCCATGGCCAGCCGGCCGCGCCAGGATTCGAGCAGGTCCACGCCCTGCAGGAAGAACCGGGACGCGCCGGGGCGCCCCTCCAACTCGGTGACGCTGCCCCGGAGGGCGAGGACGGTGAGGTCCGCCTCGGGGGATCCCAGGGAGTCGGCGACGACCGCGGCCACGCCGAGCAGCCGGCGCGCCTGCCGGGGATCGCCACGGCCGAGGGCGAGCCGAGTCTGCCCGGCCAGGATCCGGAACCGCTCGTAGGCGAAACCGCCCGCGAGCGCCAGCGGCAGTGCCCGGGCCAGGACCGCGTCGGCCGAGTCGGGCTGACGTTCCGCCGCGGCGATCTCTCCCAGATTGGCGAGGGCAATCACCTGGTAGATGGCTGGATATCCGGTGGGGAGGGCCAGCGAACGCTCGAGGTGATTCCGCGCGGCCGGGACATTGTTGACCTTGAGGTAGTAGTCGGCCAGGGCGTTGTGGGCATAGACCATCGAGCCGGTATCGCCGAGGGCCACCGCCGAGGCGAGCGATTGGGTCATCAGGTCGATGGCCTGGTCATAGCGGCCGGTATAGGCCCGCAGACCGGCGAGGTTGCTGATCAGGTAGCCGCCGGTGGAGGTGTCGGCGATCCGGCGGGTGATCGCGAGGCCTTCCTCGTAGGCGGCCGCCGCCTCGGGCAGGCGCCCCACCGCGGCATACTCTACGCCCATGCTGTTGAGTACGCCGGCCAGCTGGTTGGGCGTGCGGCCATGGCGCCGCTCCAGGGCCAGCGCCCGCTCCGTCTCCGCGACCGAGCGGCGGAACAGTCCCCGTCGCGAGTAGATGGTGCCGAGCTGGGTATGGACCCGGGCTTCCAGCTCGCCGATCGCGAGGCGCTCGGCCAGGTCCTGGGCCCGGGCGCAGTCCGCGATCGCCTGCTCGGAGCGGCCCAGCCGGGATCCGAGCGCGCAGCGCTGCAGGAAGGTCCAGCCATGGCGGGAGGAATCGGCGCCGGCGAGGAGAAACGCGTCCCGGATGGCGGCGTCGGCACTGTCGGCCCGGCCCTGCCGCATCAGCGTCTCCGACCACCCGATCTGGGCCCGCCACCACCCGGCGGTGTCACCGGCGACGGCGAACGAATCGCGGAGCCGGCGATACTCCGGGTGGGCCCGGGCAAAACGGCGCTCGGCCCGGAGGCTGTCGGCGACCGCGAATGGCGAGATGGAGGACGGCGGCGGGTCGCCCCCGCACGCCGGGGCGAGCAGGAGTGCGATGGTCCACCACCAGGAAGCCTGGCGCGGGCCCATTACTCAGGCGGGAGCGGAAGGAGGGGTGAGCGGGCCAGGGGCCGCCGCAACTGGTCGAACGCCTCCAGCTCGAAGTAGGTCGTATCCACCCCGCCGGCCGGGCCCAGGGAGTCCCGGGGGATGACGACAACGGTATCGGTGAGCTCCCGGCTGAACCGGGGGGTGCCGTCGCCGGCGGAAATACGGACTCGATAGGCGGTGGCGCCCGCGACGGCCGGCCAGCTGAGCCGCCAGGCTCCGTTGACGGAGGCGGCTCGGGCGGTGAGACTGTCGGTGCCGCCCCGCACCTCGTCGGGGAGATCCCGGCGCGGGGCCAGGACCTGCCAGGTGATCACGGTGGCCAGGAGCAACCCCGCCGCCACCGCGAGCGGCATCCAGCCGCGCCGCCGGGCGGAGGCGGGGGTGACCCGGTCGCCGGGGCGCGCCGCCCGGACCTGGGCGCCTCCCTTGACCAGGGCCCAGCAATGCTCGCATCCGAAGTAGTGCGCTTCAAAGGCGGACGCGACCGGCTCGGGGAGTTGCCCCAGCAGGTAGCGGCGGTCCAGGTCCTCCTGGTCCACCCGCTCGCAGGTGATCGGTTGGTCGTTCACAGGATCAGAGTCCCCGAAGGTGTCCTGGCGTTTCATGCTTGCCGCTCCTCCAGCAGCGCCGCCAGCCGGGCCAGGGCCCGGTGTTTCCTGACCCGGAGCGCGCCCGGCGTGATGTCCAGGCGGCGCGCGGTTTCGCTGCTGTCCTCCTCCTCGAAGTAAATCCGGTGGAGCAGGTCCCGGTCGTCCGACGCCAGCGCGGCCAGGCCCCGGCGAACGACCCCCCGGGTTTCCTCGTTGACCAGGGCATCGAGGGCTTCCGGAGCCGCTTCTCCGGTAGTCGCACCGCGGACCCGGGCGAGCGCGCGTCCTTCCCGCTCCCGGGAGCGGTAGTGATGCATGCAGAGATGGGTGGCAGTCTGGAAGACGAAACCGGGGAGCGCATCGGGGTTCTCCACCCGGCCCTGGCGCAGCGCCTCGGTCACCCGCCGGAGGACTTCCTGCGCCAGGTCCTCGGCCAGCGCCGCATCGCCCAGCCGGCGCGCGCCGAAGACCCGCAGCCGCTCCCAGAATCGGGCCGCGAGGTCCTGTTCCAGCGCACTCTGGGCGGGCGGGTTAGGCGTCATGGTCTGGCGGTGGGGATGGAACAATCTCGGGGTTGCCCGGCGGGGCCGCAAGGTGAACGCGCGACGCTCCGGCCCGTTCAGCGCGCCTGGCACTTCACCCGGTCATGCCAGGTCGTATCCCCCGGCGAGCATTCCCAGGCAGAGGGCCAGCGGGAGCCAGGTGTCCTCGAAGCAGGGCCAGGTTTCAGCGATCCTGCGCTTCGGCGGCCGGGCCAGGTGCAGTCACCGGGGGACCCAGCCGGCGCATGACATACACGGTCTCCGCTCCACCAGGCGCCGATGGATGAAGCGTGGCGGTCCATTGGTCCGGCGTATTCCGGGTGTAGGTAAAACCGCCGCTTGTCGCACCCGGACGCCGAAACTGGATGCGATCCGGCTGGACCATCACCGCCTGGTATTGAGTCTGGCCGTCCCTCGAGCTCACCACCACGCCCTGACGGAGCTCGAACCGGGACGAATCGGTCGCGGCCTGGAGGGTCGAGTCGCTGAAGGAGCGCATGTGGATCGTGGAGTCGTCGATACTGCGATACTCTTCATAGAACGCGGCGTACGCGCCTCCGCTTCCGCGCCAGGCTCCCTCCAGCCACTTGAGTTGCTGAAACTGGCTGACGGTCACCCCGGCGTCCTGGCTGGCGCACCCCGGCGCCAGCGCGGCGGTGGCGGCCAGGAGTAAGAGCATCGTGGCAACGGGTGTGGAGCACCGCGGCATATCTCCTCCTTTGTGGGATATCGGCAACCGGGCCCAGGCGTGTTCGGCACCTGGTTCAATATCGCGAACTCGGGTCCGTCGTGGCGGGCGACGCGATGCCGTCAGGGCCGGCGGCGCCGGGTGTGCGACGCCCCCACCGATGAGAATACCAGCCGGCGAAGGGTCGGAAGGTCCACGTCCGCCAGCGCCGGGCAGCCACACATTGTTGTCAGGGGGCACTGGTGCCCGGGCCGCCAGCGCGCCCGCGCGCCGCACCGATGACGAAGCCCAGCAGGGCAGCCAGCGGCCCCAGAACGAAGGCACCGGTCATGGACGCTTCCATCGAGCGATCATGCTGGTTGGCGGACACGAGATACACGAAGAACCCACCGCCCACCGCTCCAACCAGATATCCGGGCACCGCCCACAACAGGCCAACCAGCAAGCGACGCATCATTCGATCATTCCCCCCCTGACGGTTTATGCGTGAACGGCGTTGGCACTCCGCATGGGGCGGAGAGCCGGCGCGAAGGGGTATCCAGGCGGCTGCTAGAACCGCAGCCGTGGAGATCGGAGTGGCCTGGCGGGCGCCTTCGACGCCTACTTCGAGCGTGCGACTCCCGCACCCAGGGTGCCCTGAGAGACGGGCGGTCGGCCAGGCACGGCAGGCACCGCTGCGCGAGGGTCGGGCAAACCCTCCGGTTACACCTGCAGGCCCACCCGGGCCAGCAGCTCCCCGTACCGCGGCGCGCCAAACTCCAGGCTCCAGAGGTTTTCCGCCCGAAGCCCGAGGGCATATGGGTCCCGGACGTCCAGGCCCCGGTGCATCCACCGGTAGAACGCGTCGCGATCGCCGAGGTGGAGGTGGAGCGTGGCGATCGCCGGGGCGCAGACGGTGGGGTCGCTCTCCGCCCGGTGTTCCAGTTCCTCCAGCACGACCCGGGCTTCCGCTTCCCGGCCCAGGCCCGCCAGGGCGCAACCGCACTTGGCGGTGGGCCAGCTGGCCCGGTGGCTGAGCGCCATGGCGCGCTCCAGCCGCTCGAGAGCCGGGGCATACTGGTGATTCGACAGGTGGATATACCCGGCGATGTGATAGCCCTCGGGGAACTGGGGATCCAGCTCGATCGGCCGCTCGGCGAGCGGGAGGGCAGCATCATACTCCCCGCGATAGGTCAGGAGGGTGGCTTCGGTCAGGAAACCCATGAACCCCAGTGGGTCGAGCCGGCGGCCTTCTTTTGCGGCCAGGGTTCCGGCCGCCGCGTCTCCCGCGAAGGCCAGGTAGAAGGCGTACATGAAATGATCGAAGTTCGCCCCGGGCTCCAGCTCGGCCGCCCGGGCCCAGAGGCGACGCGCTTCCGGCCAGTTCCAGTCGCGGTAGGTGGCCACCGCCGCGAGCAGTGCGTGGGCCGGCCCCGAGCGCGGGTTCGCGGCCAGGGCCCGGTCGGCGAGCGACTGGATGCGGGCCCAGGCGGAGGTCGGCTCGAGGTAGCCGAAGAAGGCCGAGATCACCAGCGGTGACCCCAGCGTGGTGTAGGCCGGCGCGAAGGCGGGGTCGCGCTCCATGACCTGTTCCAGCAGCGGCGCCGCATCGGGGAGCCGCATCAGCGACTGGCCCAGCATGTGCCGGGCGCGGAGGTACAGCTCGTAGGTCTCGCTGTCCGTCTGCGGCGCGGCCCGGTCGGCCGCTTCCTCGTCGGTGAGGCGGGCCCGCAGCTCGCCCACGATGCTGCCGGAAATCCGCTCCTGCATCTCGAATACGTCCTCGATGGTCCCCCCATACTTCTCCGCCCACAGGTGGGAGTCGGTGGTGCCGTCGATGAGCTGGGCGGTGATCCGGAGCTGGGACCCGGCGCGGCGCACACTGCCTTCCAGCAGGTAGCGCACGTCGAGCATCCGGGCGACCTCCTTGAGGTCACGGGTACGCTGGTAGGCGGCGGCCGCCGAGTTCCGGGCGATGACCCGGAGGGCATTGATGCGCGACAGGTCCGCCGTGAGCTCCTCGGTCAGCCCGTCGCCGAGGTACGCGTCGTTGGGATCCGGCGAGAGGTTGTCGAAGGGAAGCACGGCGATCGAGCGTCCGCCCGCGGCATCCCGCCGCGCCGCTTCCGGGGTCCCGGCCGCGAGCAGCGCGTCGGCAAAGGCGCGGGCCGAGGGGAACCGGGCGGCGGGATCGCGGTCGAGGGCGCGGGCGATGGCCTCGTCGCACGGCTGGGGCACCTCGGCGCGGAGGGTGCGGGCCCGCGGGGCTTCGGTGGTGAACCGCTTGACCAGGATCGCCTGGTAGCTGTTCCCGGTGAAGGCCGGTTCTCCGGTGAGCAGCTCGTAGAGAATGCAGCCCAGCGCATAGACATCGGATGCCGGCCCCACGTCCGTCTCGCCGGAGGCCAGTTCGGGGCTCATGTAGGCCGGGGTCCCCAGGGACGTGCCGGCCTGGGTCAGGGCGGGCTGATCGCCGGCGCGGCGTACCTGGGCGATGCCGAAATCGGTGAGCAGGGCGTGGCCCCGGTTGATCAGGATGTTCTCCGGTTTGAGATCGCGATGGATCACGCCCTCGCCATGGGCGTACTCCAGGGCGTCCGCGATCTCCCGGATCATGCGAATCGCGGTGGCGACGTCGAGGGTCTTCTCCCTATCCAGCAGCGCGCGCAGGGACTCGCCTTCGATCAGCGGCATGACGAAGAAGAGCTGGCCGTCCAGGTCGCCGGAATCGAAGACCGGGACGATGTGGGGGTGCTGCAGCCGCGCGGCCGTTTCGATCTCCCGGAGGAACCGGTCGGCGCCGATGGTCGCGGCGATCGCGGGCAGCATGACCTTGAGCGCCACGTCGCGGCCATGCCGGGTGTCGCGCGCGCGGTGAACCACGGCCATGCCGCCCCGTCCCAGTTCGGTGGTGACCGTGTACCGCTGGGCGATCATCCCTGTCGTCATGGCTCACCTGTCGGGCGGTCGTGGGAAGGGGTCGGCGCCCCGGGACGGTCGAAGTTCGGCCGGTGTTCAGGCCGAGGGGGCAGGGCGTACCGCGGGGCAAGCGACGGCCGCCCCGTGGCCCGGGCGGGATCAGCGGCCGTGATGGCGGGCGATCTCCTCGGCGGACAGGCGGAGGAAACGGGCCGCGTTGTGGTACAGGATATCCCGTTTCTGTGCGGTGGTCAGGAATGGCGCCTCCTCGATCACCGCGATCGCACGCTCGATGACGCCGGGCCACACCATCTGGTCTGATCCGAACATGATGCGCTTGCCAAAACCCGCGTCAACGATTCCCTGGAGGTAACGGTAGAATGCCGCGCGCGGCTGGGTATAGACAATGACGCCCACGTCCAGGTACACCTGGGGGTGCGAGTACAGCAGTGCCAGGAGATCATCCAGCAGAGGATACCCCGCATGCATGGCATAGAGCCGCAGTCGCGGGTGCCGGACCAGCACCTCCTCCAGGGTCAGGGCGCTGTGAAGGCGGGCGCGATACTGGCCGGCACCGAGGTAGGCTACCCCCGGTGGCCCGGGGCCGAGGTGGATACCCACCGGGAGGTCGAGTTCTTCGGCCAGCGACCAGTACGGCTCCATTCGCACGTCGTCCGGGAGTATCCCGGCATACTGGTTGGTGATCTCCCCGAGCACGTCCAGGTGGCCACCCGCGTGCAGCGCTCGCAATGAGTCTGGTGGCGGTTGCCGGGGGCCGATCTGGAACATCAGGGCAGGGATCAGCCGCCTGGGGGCGATCCGCCGCCACTCGGCGACCCGGTCAAACGGGCCGCTCAGGACCCCGTAAATATTTCGCCGCTCCATGACCGCAAGAGTTTCGCGCATCAGGGCTTCGTCGGTGAGCGGGGACCATACCGGGTTGGGGCAGGGAGGGTGCTTGAGCATGGCCATGAAATCGGCGCCATAGGTCCCCGCCTGATCCCAGGCCGGGAAGGGATTGATTGGCGTGCACATGCCAACCGGCGGCGATCCCTGGTGGTCCGCGCCCAACGCATGGAGATGCATGTCAATGATGGGCAGGACCGGCTCCTGGGCCCGGGCCACCTCCGCTATCAGGGCCAGGGCGAGCGCCAAACGTGTGATCCTCATCGTTTCCGCGAAAGAAGGACTAGGAAGTTGGCCCGGTCAGCCGGATCGCGCCAGAGGTGCGCCCCCTTCGCCGCCGCGTGAACGAGGCGGTCCAGCGGAACGGAACCCGGGCCAGGGCGAGAAGGCCGGTTCGATCATGGGGAAAATGACCTCGCCGAGCCGAGGACCAGCGGGCTGCCGTAGACTCCGGGCAATTTCTAGCGGCCCCGGTCCGGCAAAAGCGGTCCGAACGTCTGACCTCGGGAGAGCAGGACAGGCGCGGGTGGTGGCTGGCCAGGGCGGGGACCGCGATGCGAGGACTGGCATTTCTGTGAGATATCGAACCGGGACCTCCCGATCCGCGCAAGAGCGGTGTTCGCCGCCGGCGGGGAACCGTGCCACGGCGTCGCGTGGCAGGCAATGAAGGAGGCGGTTGGAATGGGGCGACCCGCCCGAGCAATCGGAGGCGGATCTCACCCGCCGGCGCGGTAGGCCCGGAGCCAGTAGGAGAACGAGGTCCCCGCGCAGAAGACGAACACCAGCAGTACGGTCAGCCGGCCGATATTGGCGATGAGCCAGAAGAACCCCGTGAGGTCCAGATCGGTCCCGCCTGTCCATTCCATCCTGAGAAACCCAAAACCCGCCAGGGCGGCGAGTGCGCCGAAGAAGACCGACAGGGCCTTGTGAGCTTGGGCGGGTCTCATGCGGGCACCAGGGTGCAGACGATCGGCCTGCCGGGATCGACGGGCGTACGGTTATCCAGGTGGCAGGCGCTAGCTCGCCCGGGCCACGATATACTGTTCGATCTTTCCATCCGGGCGGGTCATCATCGTGAGATCCATCACCACGTCGCCGGCGCGAATCCGGTAGCTGCGGATGCGCAGGCCGCCGCGCACCTCGGAGCCGGTGGAGGCAAACTCCGATGGCGTACCCAGCGGGCCCAGGCTGGAGGCGTAGTCGGCCAGTACCCCCGTGGAGAAGAAGGCGGCCGCGTTGGGGGTGAGGAGATCGCGGTCTATCGTGCCCCGCGCCACCCCGGCATAGACCCGGCGGGCCATCTCGTGGGCGGCCTGGTCGCCGGTGTCGGGACGGGCCAGGATGACCGCCGCGATGCGGGAAGCCAGCTGTCCCGCCGCGCCGGCGCCACCGGGATAGATGTTGGTGAAGACGACGATCGCCGCCCGGTCATCCGGGTACACCAGGTTGCTCGTCGTGTACCCCGAGACCGCCCCGCCGTGGGAAATCCTCCGCCGCCCGCCCGCCACGCCCACGTTGACGCCGAGTCCGTAGCCGGTGGCCGTGCCCGCGGTGAGCAGGGCCGTTGTCTGGAGCGCCCGGTAGGAGGCGGGCTTCAGGAGAGATTGGTTGATCATGCTCAGATCCCAGGTGGCCAGGTCCCGGGCGGTCATGGCGAGCTGGCCGGCGGCGAAGAGCCAGCGGGGTCCTTCCTTGGGTGCCTCTCGCAGCGGGCCGAGCCCATGCCGGAGGTAGGCGCCGGCATCGGCCGTGGAGAGCGGGCCGGCATCGTAGTCGGCGACGGTGGCCATGCCCAGCGGAGCAAAGATGCGCCGGTTGAGAAACTCCATGAAGGGCACGCCCGCGACACGCTCGACGATCGCGCCCGCAAGCACGTAGTTGGTGTTGCTGTACTGCCAGGCGGTGCCGGGCTCGAAATCGAGCGGCTGGCCGGCCCATTTCTTCGTGATGGCGTCGGCGGTCGTCGGCAGCTGCATCGCGCTGTACACGTAGTCCTGGGGCCAGTAATCCTGGTAGCCCGATGTCATCGACAGCAGCTGGCGTATCGTCACGTCGCCGGCGCGGGTCAGCGCGGGGAACCACTTCGCGACCGGGTCGTCGAGGGACAGCTTCCCCTCCTCGGCCAGCAGGAGGATCGCCGCCGCGGTGAACTGCTTGCTCACCGAGCCGATCGCGTAGCGCATCCCCGGCGTGGCGGGCATTCCCAGGCGGCCCTCTCCATAGGCCTGCTCGTACACCAGTTCGCCCCCGCGCACCACGGCCACCGAGGCGCTCGGCGCGCCAGTGCCGGCCAGTACCGAAGCCGCCGCGCTATCGACCCGGGCCCGTTCGGCCTGGGTGAGCTGCTGGGCGGGCAGGGGAGCCGCCAGCAGGCAGGCGAACGCGAGGACGTTCAGGCGGACGGCGCAGCGGGTGTGGAACATGGGCGGACTCCCCTGGAAGGATCGAGCATGTCACGGGAAAACGTGCACCGGATGGTGCCCGTACCTGATGTACTGCGGCACCATGGAGGCGCCTTGGCAACTGCCTGTGAATGTAGGTGGGCAGCCCAGGGTCGCCAAGCGGGGTTCAGCAGGGGCGGAACCAGGTGGCCGCAGCCGGGATGCGATTGCCGCCTCGGCCCCGGGAAGCGCCCTCCCTAAGGGCGCGGAACTTCGTATTGCAGCTCGGCGAACCCGGTTCCGACCTGTCTGACCGAGACCAGGCGCAGGGACGGGCTGGTGATTGCACGCGGCAGCAGGGGCTTTCCGGTACCCAGGGTGACCGAGCCGACCTGCACACACAACTCGTCCAGCAGGCCGTGGTCGTAGAATTGTCCCGCCAGCTCTCCCCCGCCCACGATCCAGATGTTCTTGCCGCCGGCCGCAACGGCCATGTCCCGGTGCACCGGACGGACGTCCCCGCGGGCGAAGCGGATATCCCCGCCGGGCGCGGCGTGACGGGTGCGGGAACTGAATACCCAGGTGGGTTGCCGATACGGCCAGGGCTGCGGCGCACCGGCGCCGGACCCGGCGAGGTGGCGCAGCAGCCACTCGTAGGTGGCGGACCCCATGGCGAGCGCGCCGACCTCGCGAATGAAGGCCGGGTAACTGGTCGCCTCGATGTCGCCGAGGGGAAAGAGCCAGTCGAGGGAATCGTCCAGGGTGGCGATGAATCCGTCGAGGCTGGCCGCGGTGTAGTACTGGGTCTTCATGGGTGGTTGCTCGCGCCTATTCGCACCCGATGATGTAGTCCACCTTGTTGTCCCCGGTCCCGGTCGTCCCGCTGGCGCAGCCCTGGCTGATGGCGGCGGACTGTCCCATGCCGTTGTTGTAATAGTACGTGCCTCCCTGCGACCGGGCCGCCTTCGCGATCGCGAAGAGATTCCCCGCGGGCACCTGGTATCCCTCCATCCCGAAGTTTCCCGTCCTCCCGTCCAGCCACCAGCGCCCCGGAAGGACGGATCCCAGCAGGGACTTGATATAGAGCGCCTCGGCCAGGTTGATCTGCCGGCCGTTGATGAACACTCCCGTGGTGCCCGCGGAGGCGGTAGGCGAGACCGGGCCGTATCCATGGCCGGGTTTGAGCACGCCAAACGCTTCCCGCCCCACGACTCCCCAGAGTCCGCTCGCCGAGTCGTACCAGAAGTTTCCCCCCAGAGGCTGGGTGCCATAGGTCCGGACAAACTCGGCCCGCTGCGTGGGAGTGAGGATGTTCCCGTTGATCACGGTTTGGGTCCGGTCGGTCTGGGCGGCCGCTGGCGGAGCGAGGACCGTGATCATCACGACGAGGGACAGGCTGCGGATCATGGCGTCTCTCCGGACCACAGGTTGGACCGCGGTATCGTTTCGCTCCGCGTTCACTGGACCACTCGGTGTCCCCTTCAATTTGCACCGGGGACGGGATTTCGCCAGCGCTCACCCGCATCCTTCGCTCTCGACGCGGGCCAGGGTGGCGGGGTCCGGCCGGCGCCGGGGCCGGAGATCTTCGCGCCAGCGGCGCTCGATATCGGCCAGGGTCTCGCCCCCGAGAAGCGAATCGGGCCGGGAGCCCTGTTGCCACAGCTGCTTCACGGCGGCAGTCCCATAGCGTTCCAGGATATGGTCCGCCAGGGCGGCGGCCTGGAGGTAGGCGCGGAGGTCGGGTTGCTCGCGGAAGCGGGCGAGCATCGTGTCGAGGGGAATCCAGCCGTGCCGGGCCGCGAGGGCGAGCAGGATGTCGGCGTTGGAATGCCGCGCGCAGGTCCCGTCGGCCGCCTGGGCCAGTCCCTCCACCAGCCAGTCGTTGCCGGGCGCCGGCCGACCCCACGCATGCTGGGCGACGACATGCATGACCTCGTGCCGCTCGAACGCGCGCCAGTCCGGGTTCGTCACCAGGAAAACGGCGCGGGCGGAGGGTTGGGCAAAACCGGTCGCGCGGCCGCCGATCAGGGACGTCATCTGGGCCCGGCTTTCGATAAAGAACAGGTCAATCGGACCAGGGAGGGGGGGCGCCTCGGTGAGGGTGAGGGCATGGGACAGGGCTCCCGGCAGCCGGGCCAGCAGGCTGTCCTGGTGGGCCGCCGGGTAGGAACCGGCCGCGAAATACACCCGAAATCCCGGCACACTGCGATGCAGCCAGGTGAACGCGGTATCGCCCAGGGCCGATGCCGCGAGTCCGGCCGGGGCCTGTGCGTCGATGGTTGGCGGACCGGCCAAAGCCACGGTGAGGATGGCCCATACCGGGGTGATTATCCTGGGCGTGGGTGTCAGATACGAGGTGTGCATGGTGACCTCGCAACGGTGGAACGAGACAGCCGGTGCCGGTCGTCGAGGTGAAGCGTCAACGCACTGAGGCACCCGGCCGACGGTACTGACGACTGGCCGGCACGCCAAAAGCACTCAGTCATGGATAGGAGGATGGCCTTCGGTCGTGATCCGGGCCCGCGAGGCTGATTCGGTACCAAGGGCGGTCTTTCGATGATATGCGGCCTGCACTGGGGCTCATGCCACGCCGGCGAGGACCTCATGCCGGGGGTGGCGCACCGTTACGCGCCGGGCGCCTGGTACCGGACCTGTTCGGCCTTACGCAGTGCCGCGATGGTTTCATCGACAGTCAGGAGGACCGTCGTTTCCAGCGAGCTGAGCGCGCCGCCGCCACTGACCGCCAGCGCGACCGCGGCCATCGACACGTTGTCGGGAGCTTCCCAGAGATTGTACCCGTCGTGGGTGCCGAAGGCGTACCAGAACCCATGGAGCTTGCCGCCCACCGACTCGATGTACGCCTGGGCGGCCTTTCGGCGATCTTCCGGGTTCCGGATCAGCCTGGCCCAGGTCTCCGATGTGTAGCTGAACCTCGATAGATAGAGCGGCATCGTCTGTCTCCTTCTTCGGCGGCCATGTGAGTCGCATGAAGGTGGCCGCCAGCTCTCTGGCGCGCCGCCCTGGGATGCCCATTGGCTGGGGGGTGCTCCAGCCGCACCATGAATGTTCCATATCCCGGCACCATCCACCAGTCCGGCGGGGTGCCGGTACCCGATCATCGGCCCGAGACACGCGGCGGTTGGGGCGGCGAAGGAAAGGCTCTCCCGTCAGGTTTCAGTCGTTCCGTCCCGCGGCACCTCCTCACTACGCCGACAGGTGCCCGGCTGTCATGCCTCGCGAATATGAAGGCGTGAACCGGGGCCAATCAACCGGCGCAGCTCCGCGACCGACGGAGCGTGAGCGAAGAGAAGCGCGACGTGACTTTCATCAGGCGTCACGTTGCGGAAGGACTCGATGCCCGTGATCTCCCAGGCCGCGGAACCGGCCGGGTCTTCCGGGGCGGCGAGCATCCCGACACGGATGGCGCCCTCGACAACTTCCCCGGCGATCACCCGCCCATGACCCTTGATCGCGAATATCGACTTTACCAGGAATGTCACGGCCATCGGTGCCCATCCCTTGATATTTGCGATCGCCGTCAGGCTGCCGGTGCCGGCGGGGGTGCCCACGCGGAGGAGGCAATACCCGGGCATGGAGTGGATGGGTAGCATGGGCGCCGGCCCGAGACGCCGCGAAGGCCAGGTGTTCATGGCCACACATCCTCCCGGTGCTCGCTGGAGCAGCGCAACGACTGCGTTCACCGGCCGGCCGGGCTGCAGGGAACGCGATGTCCTGGGACAGCCGTACTGCCGGCCCGGCCACGTGTAACCCGGTGTTAGCCGCCGGTGACGCCCTTGGCGATGCGGTCGCCGATCTCCTTGTCGATGTTGCGCCAGTATGCGAACGCGCGCTGCAGCACGGGCTCGGAGACGCCGGCCTTGAGGTGCCCGACGACGTTGGACACCAGTCGGTTGCGCGCCGCATCGTCCATGACCTTCGCGCACCAGGGCGCCGGCCTGGCCGAAGTCGTCGTCGTCCTTGTGCAGCGTGTAGGCGGCGCGGATGAACTCGCCGTCGGCTGCCCAGGTGGCCACCTCGGGATAGCGTTCGCCGTCCGCCTTCGGGCCGCCCTTCGAGTTCGGGGCGTACACCGGGTCCGACACGTTGTGGACCCGCATCGCGCCCGTCCTTGCTGTAGCTGTGCACCGGGCACTGCGGCGCGTTGACCGGGATCTGCTTGTAGTTGACCCCCAGGCGGTGACGGTGGGCGTCGGCGTAGGCGAACAGCCGCCCCAGCAGCATCTTGTCCGGGCTGACACCGATCCCCGGCACGAGGTTGTTCGGTTCGAACGCCGCCTGCTCGATCTCGGTGTGGTAGTCGGTCGGGTTGCGGTTCAGCGTCAGCCGGCCGACCTCGTGCAGCGGGTAGTCGCCGTGCGGCCACACCTTGGTCAGGTCGAAGGGGTTGAAGCGGTAGGTCCTGGCTTCCTCGAACGGCATGATCTGCATCCTCAGCGTCCAGCTGGGGTGTTCGCCCCGCTTGATGGCATCGAACAGGTCGCGCCGATGGTAGTCGCCGTCCGCCCCCGCCAGCCGGTCGGCCTCCGTCCTGGGTGAGGAAGTCGATGCCCTGGTCGGTCTTGAAGTGGTACTTCACCCAGAACCGCTTGCCTGCCGCGTTGACCCACATGTAGGTGTGGCTCGAGTAGCCGTTCATGTGGCGCCAGTTCTTCGGGATGCCGCGGTCACCCATCAGCCAGGTGACCTGGTGGGCCGACTCGGGCGACAGCGTCCAGAAGTCCCACTGCATGTCGTGGTCGCGGAGGCCGTTGTCCGCACGACGTTTCTGCGAGCGGATGAAGTGCTGGAACTTCATCGGGTCACGGATGAAGAACACCGGCGTGTTGTTCCCCACCATGTCGTAGTTGCCCTCGGTGGTGTAGAACTTGAGCGCGAAGCCGCGTGGGTCACGCCAGGTGTCGGGGCTGCCGCGTTCGCCGGCCACCGTGGAGAACCGGATCAACGTGTCCGTCTTCGTGCCCGGCTGGAACACCGCGGCCTTGGTGTAGGCGCTGACATCCCTGGTCACCTCGAAGTGCCCGAAGGCTCCGAAGCCTTTCGCGTGGGGCTGGCGCTCGGGAATCCGCTCCCGGTTGAAGTTGGCCATCTGCTCGATGAGGTAGTGGTCCTGCAGCAGAATGGGTCCATCGGGCCCGACGGTCAGCGAGTGTTCGTCGCTGGAAACCGGGATCCCGGCATCGGTCGTCGTGGGCTTGGCGCCGTCCTGTGTCATGCTCAATCTCCCGTGAAATCGCGGTGGGACCGGAGCGATGCGGCTCGCGGTGTGGGTGGCATTCGCGCTCCACGCCTCCTGGTGTCCCGCTGGTGGCGTGGCGCGAATGGCCACTGCAGGCGCGTACCAGGCGCGCCTGGACGTCCAATACGCATCTGCCTCTGCTTCAAGCTTGTCGAGGCGAGAGTAGTAGTCGGCGAATTCCTTGAGGTGAGCCCCGGCAATCTTTCCCGTGAGGATCAGGTCATCGTTCGTGACATCCTTGTCCGGATCCCGCGCGCCATGTTCCAGCTCAAACTTCAAGGCCGCGGCGAAACTGCTCAGGGTCGACCACCTTCCAATCTAACCCCAAACTGTCACCAACGTGCTTCCCCTCGTCAGCGCTGATCATGCGTGTTGTGGCCATCGGAACCTCTCCCGGGCTGGAACGATGCACCACCCGGCGGTGGGCGCGTGAGCGGCATTCGGGGTCACACGGGCGAGGCACGCGTGATGCCTTGCGCGTGCGGCGGCCAGCGCAGACGGAGGGGGGGCACGAATGGCGATGACGGGGCGGCTTCGTCTGCCTGCGCCAACCGGCCAGGCCTCGTCGACACGCTGCTTGCCCTTGCGCAGTGACACCCGGTACGTTGCCTTCTAAGGTGCCCGGGTGTCGGTCGGATGCAAGCCGGGGATCCCGGATGACCTGGGAGGCAGGCATGAAGAAGTGGGTGAGACGCATCCGCGGCGCCATCGGGACGGGACTGACCTGGGCCGCGGCATGGTTCGGCGCGGGGATGATCATGTTGCTGGGGTCTCTGCTGGTCACCGGCAGTACCGGCGCCGACGTCCCCTACCCCCTGGGGTTTGGGGCCTTCGGCTTCGTCGCCGGCGTCGCCTTCTCAGGTATTCTGAGCCTTGCCGAGGGACGTCGCCGGTTTCACCAGATGTCCATGTCCCGCTTCGCGGGGTGGGGGGCGGCCGGTGGTTTCCTGCTGTCCGCGATCCTCGTCGTGGCCGTGGCCCTTGGGGAGGACCCGGGCTTCCTCGGAAACCTCGTGGTGCTGGGCCCCATCTTCGCGGTGGCGGGCGCGGGTTCTGCCGCGGGTTCGCTGGCCCTGGCCAGAAGGGCCGAAGACCGGGCCTTGCCGAAGGCCAGTGACGGCGAGACCGGGGGCGGGTCGTCTGAAGGAGAGCCATGAGGCTGGCAGGGTCAGTATCGCCGATGAGCTCCGAAGCAAGCACCCACCGCCCTCGAACCTCGAGTATCACAGGGGATCCCGGTCTGGGGCCCGACGGACGGCGCCGCCCTACGCCGCAAGAAGGTGATGGGCCTTCGCCCTAGGCACCTTTGTTCTTCTCGTCCCAGAGCTTCGGCTCCCAGAGTTCGACCTTGTTCCCGTCTGGATCCATGATCCATGCAAACGTGCCGTTCGCGTCCGCATCCGGTCCGCCGACGATGTCCACGCCACCAGCACGGAGCTGCTCCAGCAGTTCGCCGAGGTTGTCGACCCGGTAGTTGATCATGAACGACGACGTGCTCGGGCTGAACCACTTGCTGTCCTTGCCCGCGACATGCCATACCGTGAGGCCGTGATCCTCGGCCTTGTCGTCCGGCCACTTGAGAATGGCGCCGCCAAAGTCTTCCAGCCGCAAGCCCAGGTGTTTCCGATACCATTCGGCCAGTGCCGCGTGGTCGCCCGTGCTCTTGAAGAAGACGCCGCCGATACCAGTAACCCTCGCCATCGTTTTACCCCTCCCCTGGTCGCCGTTAACAGTCGTGCGCCTGAGCGCCGTTCGCTTCACCCAATGACTGGCGGTCCTGGCAGCCGCAGCCGAACGTGGCTCCGGGCGGATGGCCGCCCTGAGCCTGCTCGACCGCCGTCGCCGACCAGGCGAGAAAGCCGGTGACCACGTCCTCCCGTACGCTCGCGCCTGCCCGTTTCACCTGCCTGGTGCCAGGCAGCCTACGCCGTCACGTCACGGCCTGGCGGCCGGTAGATGAGGGCAATGACGATACCCGAGCCGACCCATTGCAGGAAATAGGCGACGGCCTGGAGCAGGGCCAGCCGGAGCCCGATGTTCAGGCTCACGTAGTTGTGCAGCATGAACGAGCCCGCGGTGAAGACGCCGACCAGGACGCCAAAGCGGAGCCCCTGGGTGAGAACGGGGCCCTCGCGAAAGGCGAGGGCGTAGAGCGCGGCGAGCGCCATCATCGCGATGAGCAGGGCCACCATCCCGACCGGTGCCACCCGCTGCATGGACTCCGGCGGGCGGTACACGGCCGTATACTGGCGGACTTCGTCGGCCAGGGGCAGGACGGCGAAGAGCAGGAAGCCGATCGCAAAGTACGCGACGGTGGCACCCAGGCCGGCGAGCGCAATGCGGGAGAAGTTCAGGGGTTCGTCTCACGCTTGACGGTGACAGGTGGTCGAGCGAGCGTCCTGCGGCGAACGCCGGCGAGCCCGCCGCTTCCGACAGCACCGGCATGCGACGGCCGCGATGCCCGGGTAGCCGGTGTCCTCAGAACGTCGCCCGCCCGTTGGTGACCACCCGCAGCACCGACTGCTGGGGAAGCGGGCCTCATACGGGTCGATCACCGCTGCACAGGCACGCCTGCTGTCCCCCGGGGAGCGCATCGCATGGCTGTCGCTTCGCGTCGAACCACCGGCTCATCGCGTTCGGATCAGCCATCAGGGGGCCTCAGGCTGTGTCGATTCTGGGGCTTGGCGTGGCAAGAAATCTGGGGTCGCTGCTCGGGGCTGGCAAGGTAGCGGTGGGTATGGTCTAGTCGCCCCGGTCCGGGTCTCACAGGTAGCTCAGCCACGCGTCGCTTCGCCGCCGCTTGACCGCCGCGAACCACCGGCAGGCCGGGTACATCGCGACCACGACGGCCGCCCACACCAGGTAAACCACGGGCAGCGAGTAGCCCCACCCGGGTGGCGGGCTGAAGGGATAGTGCGCCAGGTCCGGGGACTCGAACATCCAGTGGGCGGAGCCGTAGCGCACGTAGCAGGTGAGGACGGCGAGCAGGTGGATGAATGCAAAGTGCAGGATATAATAGAAGAGCGGCACCTTGCCGATGATGAGCGCGGGGCGAAGCATGCGGGGAGTGCCCCGGTCCACGGCCCAGAGGAGGAGCATCGCCGGCCCCAGCGTCATCAGCAGGAACAGGAGCGACGGCGGGTACTTGGTGGTATTGAGGAACGAGAGCACGGTAAATGCCACCTTCGGTTGCATCGCCCATGGAGCGGCATCACCGTAGATGTTGAGTGCGCGAAGCGCGACGAACGCCGCGCTCAGGCCCAGGCCCAGCCGCAGGAGGAAGGTGCGGCGGCGGTCGCTCGCCCAGCCGTAGACCCATCCCAGGCCGTACCCGACGGCGGTGACCCCGATCCAGGGAATTAACGGATAGGCGGCAAACACGACATGCCCAGGGCTATTGAGCACGAAGCCGGGAACGTGCAGGATGGTCCAGACCGGGTTCGCGAACTGGGCGCCGTCGAGGAGGTTGTGACCGGCGATCATGACGAGCCCGATGGCCACCACCGCGCCAACCGGCAGCCGTACCAGGGCCGCGAGCGCGATCATCGCCCAGCCGAGCGCCCACAGCACCAGGAGCATCGTCACCCGGTAGTCCACGTTGAACTGGTACGCCAGGCATCGGAGCACCACGATCTCCAGGAAAATCAGCCAGAGGCCCCGGGTGAAGAGGAACCGGGAGAGTTCGGCCGGGGTCTTCCGCCGGAGCGACAGGCTGGCACCGGTTCCCGTGAGCAGGAAGAAGACCGGGGCGCAGATGTTGGTCACCCAGCGGGTAGCAAACAACGCGGGCGAAGTCGTGGCCAGGTCGGTTGGGTTCGCGCCCGGCATTCCGAAGAAGTCCCGGGTGTGATCCAGCGCCATGATGATCATGATGATGCCCCGCACCACGTCCACCGACTCCAGGCGGTGGGTCGCGGGAGGGGCGGCACCGACGGCTGACTCCGAATCTATTGCCTGCGCGTTGAAGGCCATGACCGCCGGAAGCGAGAGGGGTGGGGCCGGGCTACGCCCGGCGGACAGGGTAACGCAGGTGGGTAACGCCGACGCCCGGCGTCACGGCCGGAGTGCCCAGGCTGATGGGCGGGCCGGCGAGGCGGTCGAAGAGTCGCACGCCGGAGCCAAGAAGAACCGCCGCGATATCGACGTGGATCTCGTCGAGGAGGCCGGCGTTGAGGCACTGCTGGATGGTGTCAGCCCCGTGGACTCCCACGGATTTTCCCGCGGCGGCGGCCTTGGCTTGGCTCACGGCGCTTGCGATCCCGTCGGTCACGAACTGGACCGTCGAGCCGGGGCGCGGCCATCCCGCGGGGACGTGGTGGGTAAGCACGAAGGCCGGTCCCCAGGCATGATTGCCGCCCCAGCCTTGGGCGACCTCGAAAGTGCGCCGGCCGGTAAGCACCGCCCCGAGTTCGGACCAGAGTCCGCGGAGGTGCCCGGCGCTCGGCCCGGACACCTTGAACGTCATGGGGTCAGACCCTCCGGTCTGGAAGGCGACGTCTCCCGAGGAGAAGTACCAGTCGAACACCGCGGCCACCCCGTCGTTGCGGTCGGCGACGTAGCCGTCAAGCGACATGGACATGATGGCGACAACCTTCGACATTCTGACGTTCCCTGGTGTGGGGGCGTGGGTCATCGGGCCGGGCTGCCGAACGTCATGCGGTGGCCGTCCGGGGTCTGCAGCGCAAACTCCCGCATGCCCCAGGGCTTGGTCACGGGCGGGACCCGGACCGGTGCCCCGCGGGCAGAGAGCTCGGCGTACAGGGCGTCGATGTCGTCGACCGTGACATAGGCAACATACGAATGGTCCCCCAGCTCGCTCGCCGGCACGGAGTCGATGCACTCGCCCAGGCCGACCCGGAAGTTGTCCCGGGAGAGCCAGCTCCAGCCGTCCGACTCATCACCAAAGTCTCGCTGGAAACCGAGAGTGTTCAGATAGAAATCGGTGGCGGTCCGAAGGTTGCGAACCGCCAGGATGAGCCGTATTCCTTCGAATCGAGCCATTGCGTCCTCTTTCCCCTGTTGGTGCCCGCCAAGCGGGCCGGCGCGGCGCGTCGTCCAGGTGCCAGTGGGCTGCCCTGCAGACACCAGGGCGAGCGCGTCCCCGGTCAGCGGGAACGGCCGGTCAGACCTGCCTCTCCCGCTCCCCCGATCACGGTTCCGGGCTCTTCTTCATGGCGGTGAGACGCGCCCCGCATGTCCACGACACAACTCGGATGTGGCCTGGTCGTCAGGCCTCACCGTTTCCCGATGACCGATGCCGCCCTGACTCTTCAAACGTGAGTCAGAATATTCACGAGGCGCCCAAACGGGTCCCGGACAAAGAAGCGCCGCACGCCCCAGGGCTCAACGACTGGGCCGTAGGCAATCTCGAAACCGCCTTTCACAAACTTGCCGAACGCGATGTCCAGGTCATCGACCTCGATGGAGAGATCGGGCACTGGTGTGCCGGATCCGCCCTCCCTCAGGAAGCTGATCTGGACCGGCATCGTGATCGTGCTGCCATACGTGCGTATCCAGGTCATGTCCATCAGCAGATCCAGGCCGAGGATCTCCCCGTAAAAGGGTTCGGCAAGGGCGGGATCCACCGCGGTGACGTTGGCGACAATGCGTTGAACCCTCAAGGTGCCTCCGATCGCCGGTCAGTGACGAAGTGGTATTCTACGACCCAGCCCGGCGGGCCGCACCCGGTAATCCTGTGCCCTGGTCGCCCAAAATGCAATCTGAAGAGAGACCCCTCGCCGTGGCGGCAGCACCGCCGGATCGGGCATCCCGCGGCCGCGTCCAACTCGTCGAGACTGAGATTAACCGCTGTTTCCACTTGACACCCTGGCATGCCCGGAGTGGTACGGGTTGATGTCCCCGCATCAGCGGCAGGGCGCGGAGTGTTTCGGGGGACGTACCCGGCGGACACAGGCCTTGCCAGCCTGGCCGCCGGCCGAGCGCGGACGGCTGCATGCGGTGGTTCCGAGGTATCGGCGTAACGGGGCATACGTGCGGCACCCATCCGGAAGAGCGAGAAAAGTTCCGGATACTAGCGAGAGAGAAGCAGTCCGGCGCCCGTGCCAGCTGACATCAGGACGAAGCCGAGGAGGGTCCAGGCTTGTGCGGGGATGATCTCCTTCGTCGTGTCGGGCTGGGCCAGGAGGCGGCGGGCGGCAAGAGCGACCGGGGGGAGGCCAATGAAACCCAGCGCCGTGAGTGCCGGCAACCCGGTGACCGGGAGAAGCGCCAGGAGCAGGAAAGCCGCCGTGACGATCGCGGCGAAACCGCGGGCCGACCACTTCCGCCCGAGGATGACCACCAGCGTTCGTTTCCCGGCTTCGCGGTCAGCGCGGCGATCAGGAAACTCGTTGATCAAGAGAAACGCACCGATGAGAAGCGCGAGCGGCATCGAGAGGAGGGCTGTCTCTGGCGTGAGGTGGTGTCGTTGGACAAGGTAGGTCCCGGCGGTGATGAGCGGTCCATAGACCAGGGCGACCGTGAGTTCCCCCAGGCCCCGGTACGCGAGCTGGAAGGGGGGAGCGTGGTAGAAGAATGCGAGGGCGACACCGACAACGCCGACCCAAAGGATCCCCGGTTCCCGCCACAGCACGATCCCGATCCCGCAGGCGATTCCCCCGGCGTAGAGGAGGGCCGCCATGATGATCGTCTGGCGCCGAGTCATCAGGCCGTCCACCAACACCCGTTTGCCTCCGGAAAAGGGGCTCCGATCCTGCTCGGTCACGCCTCTGTCCGTGCCCGAATCCCAGTCAAAGACCTCTCCAGAGGTGTTCTTGGCAGCCTCGAGAAGGAAGATCCCGACGATGGTCCAGGCGAGCCAGATGAGGCTGATAGTGCCGTCCCGCGCGGCGGCGGAGAATCCCAGCCAGATCGAGGACATCGAGGCCAGGGTGATCTTCGGGTCCGCCACCCGGGAGAACCCCTTCCTGTAACTGGAAGGCGGAGCCAGGTTCACGCCACCCCCAGTGGTCAAACCGGAGTCCGGATCGTCACCGCCGATCCAGTCAGCGGGCCGACACCGTGGTAAGCCGCCGAACGGTTTGCGGAGTGGAATGCGCGCTCATCGTGTCCCAACATCCGGCAGGTGAGCCGGCACGGAATGAGACGCCACTCGCCGGTCAGGCGGCCGCCCTAGGTACGAGGGCGAAGTGTCTCATGCTCGAACACGATCGCCAGGCCGGAATCCACCGCGACGAGCAGGGCGGCGTAGATGTAGGGCACCGTGTCCCGCTGTCCGGCACCTTGCCACCGGAAACCGCCGGTGACGATCACCTGGTCCGCGCCAATGGCGTCGAACGTCAAACCCTCCCAGGCGAAGAAGGCGGGAGGAGACCACGGCCCCCGGTACCTCGCATCAAGCTCGGCCCGGGTGGACCGGCGGGCCACGCCATTGAAGACGACGAGGGCGCCCTCCGGGTGGTAGAACCCGGCGATGGCGTCCCGGCGCGGCGTGGCCAGGGCGGACCCGTACGCCTCGTAGTGGGCCGCCGCGGCAGCCCGGAGATCCATCGGGGGGCCGTCTCGCCGGGGTGCCGGAGTCGCGCCCGGAGCGCAGGCCGCGGCGAGCAGGGCGAGAGCCATGAGGGTCATCCCGAAGCGATGGGTCAGGAGGGTCTCCATTCAAGGCTGCCTGGCGGTTGGCGCCGGAGCGGCCGATCAGGGTCTTTCCGGCGCGAATGGGTGAATATTGAACCTGGCACTGCGGCACCGCGAATGTCGCGTCATCCGGGGCCGAGGGCGACGCCGCCGGCCGCTCGTAAGGTGGAGGGGGAGCGCGGGAGCCGCAATTGGGGCACGGGTGAGGGCGCCAGTCCGGGACGTCGGTGCCCCCAATGGGCCGCACCGAGTGGCGTGCCGGGGGACATGGGTAGCACCGGTCTCGCAAGAGGAGGTAGAAGTGCCCGCCAACGGCTAGCCAGCACTTGACCCAGTGAAGCGGGGGAGCCGGTTCCTGGTCGCTGCAACGTGGTGGCGTGCGTGGTACAGCGTGAAGTAGATCATCTCGCGAGCGGTGATCTTCCCCAGTAACGGATGGGGCAGCAAGATCATATTCAGCTCCTTCTCGTTCCACGACGCTAGCGCCTTCTGAAGCCGATCGTTTGCCCGGTGCCAGCGTGCGAGCAACTCGCGACGACGGGCATCGCCCTGGGATGTCGGCAGGTCATGGCGATTGGGAACGAATGGCGCGGAGGCGCGACCGCCCGCAGCCAGCCGGAGAAGATAGTCATCCCGTAGTGCAGGGTAGCTACGTCCGGAACTCCGGGATCGACCGAATCGAATACGCAGGACAATCCGCGGAACTGCGAAACCCCTCGCCACCGCGCTCACCGCAGAAGTGAGATGGGCCAGCTGCTCGGCGGCGGTCCAGGCGCTGTCCGCCCGCATGACGAGTTCCTCTGGAGTGAGCGAAGCAAAGAAATCTGCAACGTCCACTTCCGAAGCAGATAAGGCCGATATCAGGTTTTCGCGAGTCCAGTGCTCGGTTTGCAAGGAATCCTCAGGGTCGATGGACGTTCTCACAGTGCGGCTGACGGGGTTCGCTTGGCTGGCCATCGGGCTCGGCGTATGGGGCGTCCCGCGGGAAGCGGCGCGGTTGGCCGGTCCAGGCGCGTGTTAGGTGGCGCCAAGCTGCCGTGCCTCAATGCGGCTCGCTATCGCCTGGGCGATGGCACTGGCCAAAGGGCGGTGCCGGCGGTGAATCCGCAAACTGAGTGTGACGCCGCGCACCCCCGGCACCCCGTCGAAGGCCTCTCTCTCGCGCGCTCGCAAGTCCAGACGGGGCGACCACCAACCCCCGACGACCCACGCGCCGGCAATACATTCGCTCGGCAACTCCAGCCAATCCGGCGGGAGCTCATTCACCTCGGTGCCAACGCGGTCAAGCGACACCTGCTGGACCGTCTGGACTTCGGCCCATTCGAGCGTAAGGCCCTGCTCGGTCACACGAAGGATACCGTCCGCTCGGTGGCTGACCGACTCGATTCCCCTGAACCCCATGGTGTCCCATCCCGGGCGCTTGAGACGAAACGGCAGTGGGTCAAGGCGCGGACTAGACAAAAGCGGTCCCCGGTGTTGGTGGTGAGGCGAAGGGGGTGGCTCGGCGCCGCCTGACGAAACGCGCTTTAGCTGCGGCCTGCGGCGGCCGCAGACAAGATAGACCCGTTCGCTCTCAGGCGGACGCCGCGGGCCGACAGCTTCAAGCGCTGGTTAGGCAGCGGCATTCCATGCCTCTTCAAGCCATCGACGGGCGTGGGCATCTAGGTCGGCCTTCGAACGGAGTTCAAGATGGTGCATGAATCGCCCGGGCGCTGGCTGGACGACTTGCTTCCAGCGGCGGGACCGGTCGCGGCGTTGCAGGGCGATCGAGAGCACCAAGGGAGGACGTTTGCCGCGGAGGTACTGGGCGGGGACCCAGACCCAGGCAAAGGCGCGGCGGCGTCGGAACGCGACCTGACTCCTGGTGACCCGGATGCCTGTGGGCCCAATGCCTAAGAGGAGCTCCTGAACTCGGTCGAATAGCGGCCGCGAGGCGGGGTACCGAGAGAAGAACTTGTCAATCGACGTTGACGGGGTCATTTCGCAGCTTCCCGCGACTTGTAACGAGCCGAATACCAAGGGAGATAGCGGCTTGCTGCTGCATAACGGTTTGCGCTTGAGTGGCAACCGCGCTGATCATGTCTCAGCGTCCATCGGGCGGTCTGGCGCGAATGGCCACTCCAAGCGCGTGTTAACAGCAGCTTAGCAGGAGGCTAGCTGAGCGGGGCTGCGGCATAAAGCGATCCTATCAGACTTCATCTGACCCGAGGATGAGGCAAACGTAACCCGCGTCAGTGGACGCTGTGTTTTGAAAATGTGCTTTTGCTCGTTGAACCGAATCGCGAGTTGGCCTGGCATGGACCAGTCGACAGATAAGACCGTCGTATCACCTACAGCCGGAGGAGACTGGATCTCCACACGGTCGGTCGGAGTACTACCCACTAAGTAAATCATACGCGCTATCATGGGACGGTTTTTCGTTGGGAACGCCATTTGAAGTAGAATCGCTTCACTGGAATCACCGAGAATGACACTGAAAAGTGGACTCCACTCGGGGTTATGTCGCAATGCCCCTACGACAAGGTGAGCGTCCAAATGGGTGGCTGGGGTGAGGTCTTCAATGGTCCAGTTAGAAAAGTGTCCCTCTGGGGTGTCCAGGTCGAACGAGAACGAGCTGAGCCCGATGCTTGTTGATGCCTGCCCGGCCAGAGGAGTAGAAATGGCAGCGACCGTCAAGATCCAGAGGATACCGGCGCTTAGCGGGCGCATGAGATATCTCCTCAAAGAGGGTGTGCTGCTGCTTGACGGTGTGCGCTTGAGCGGCAACCGCGCTCAGCATATGGGGGCGTCCAGCGGGTAGCCGGGCGCGGTTGACCGCTCCAAGCGCGTGATAGGCTGCCGTTTAGTGCGATCCCAACCCGAGCCCAACTGTCCAGATCGGGGGATTCCTGTCATCATAGAGAGTATGAAAGGTGACGCCGGCGGCCAGCGTTATGCCCACGCGCCTGCTCAGAGGCACTCCTAGGCCGGATCGAACCCCGAGGCCCAGGCCGGTGCCGTCCTGGATTCTGCTTTGGGTCGGGCCCCCGGCATTGATCGAATAGGAATACAGAGGGACGTTACTGTGCAACACCGAAGCCCCAAGAGCAACAAAAGGACTGAGCTTTTGTGACTCGCCTTGGGAGTACAGAATCTCGCTTCCCAACGCGATCACTTGGCGATGTTCGGAGAACTGGCCCATGCCCACCGAGGAGTAGCTAAAGGGTACTCCGATGCGCCAATGAGATGAAATCCGCCGGGCCAAGCCGATGCTGAATCCCACCCCATCATTGCCGAACGCGTGTGTATAGTGCCCGGAAGCATTCCAAGACCACGACGGAGTGTCCTGCGCGTTACCAGGAGCCGTAATGATGCAGGGAACCAGCAACATCAGTGAGCGAAGCGTCATTTGCCTTGATCTGGATTACGGCAGCCTAACGGTTTGCGCTTGAGTGGCAACCCGCGCTCAGCATATAGTGGCGTCCAGCGGGTACCTGGGCCCGGTTGACCGCTCCAAGCGCGTGTTAAGCAGCGCCGTTGGGATCTGGATCAGTCCCCTTCGACCGCTCGCCAGGCGCATATCCAAACATTTCTTTGGCAATGGCGCGAAACTCTTCGGCCCCAAAGGGCTTGTCGGGCACCCTTCCGGGGTCTGCTTCACGCATACTGAGCCAGAACACTCGTCCGAACAATGTTTCAATGCGTTCCTGCTCCGCCGCAGATATGGCTCCAGGCGAGTAGTGGAGGCCAAAGTCCCCGCAGGTATGGAGCTCGTGAGCCGCCGCGGCGAGATCGAGGTCCCCTGCCAGGTAGCGCTGAACTATTGCGAGTGAGTTAACATTCACGAGGCCTCTTGGCGCTGCTTAACGGTTCGCGCTTGAGCGGCAATCCGCGCTCAGCATATGGGGGCGTCCAGCGGGTAGCCGGGCGCGAATGGCCACTCCAAGCGCGTGTTAGGCGGCCCTAGAAAGTGAAGCCCACTTGAAACCGGGGAAAGGCCAGACTCGACATCCCCAGGTTCGGCTTCCCCCACAGCGGTGGAACCACTGCCAGTCCAAAATCAGTAAAAACCCGCTGATTTCTCATCCACAGGCGCTGGCCAAACTCGATAAGGAGTGACCCTGAGTTCCGGAGGGAGCCCCATCCAATCCAGGTGCCAAGCCCAAAGTATGACTGGCAATCGCTAAAGAATCCTGAACCCAAAGCAACCTCTGCGTATGGCGTCACGCCATCCCTCCCAACTCCAACACCTAACAGAACAGGGGAAGAGCCGATTGACTCGGTAAAGCGCACACCGAGCGTGGCGGTATTGGCTCCCAATCCGATGGCAAGGAAGTGCGTGTGGTTGGGATCCCACTGCTCGAGGGGCGAGGGATCTTGCGCAGCACTCTCATTCGCGGCTACCAGAAGAAAGAGAGCGGCTTTGGCCAAGGCTTTCCCAATCACGGTGCTCTCCATGGGCCGCCTAACGGTTTGCGCTTGAGCGGCAACCCGCGCTCAGCATATCCTGGCGTCCATCGGGTGGCTCGGCGCGGTTGACCGCTCCAAGCGCGTGTTAGGCGCCGATTCGCTGGACTGCCCCTTGGGCATCGCGAATCTGGGTGTAAACCTGCCGCGCATTCTCGATCATCTCAAAACTAGGGGGCTGAAACTTGCTCATACCAGGCCAGCCCGCCCCGGCAAAGAAGCTATATCGCGGGTCACCGGAACCCAAAGCGATAGTTCCACTACGATCGCCCGCCTCTTTCAAGGATACATCGGCTAAGCCATGGAGGGTCAGACTCTTTACACCCTTGGCGGTCCGAATGATCACCCGTTGATCGGTAAGGCCATAGTAGGTGCGGCTGCGTTGATAGCTGTCGAAGAAGAAGCGCCCGACTGTGATATAGAGGCCCACCAACACAAACGGTATGCCCCAAAGGGCAAAGAAGAGTGGCCCGCTTTGGCGCAGAGCGCTCACTTCCCAAAACACGGCGAACCCACCCCACATCAGACTGAAAGGGATCATCACGGTGTCCGCAGCTCGTAGTCGGACTCCTTGACGTGGGCGGCCGGACCAGAGCAGGCGCTCGCTGGACCCAAGTTCTCTCTGAAGCTGGTGTTGAGATTCAAAGTCCATTGGGATCTCGGCTATCGGCGCCTAACGGTTTGCGCTTGAGCGGCAATCCGCGCTCAGCATATCGTGGCGTCCATCGGGTGGCTCGGCGCGGTTGACCGCTCCAAGCGCGTGTTAGCGCCGCGCTCTGTTGGAGAGATCGAAATGCTTGAACCTCGGCTGCGGGCAGTCTGATGAAACTGCCAACAGCTTGTCCCTCAAGGTTGCCCACCTGTCAGGTTGAACCCTGCCGCGTAAACCCAGCTGATCGCGAATCCGACCAGCGCAAGGACATGTTCCGCGGCTGCGGATGCCAACTTGCAGTCTGCAAAGCCTGAGAGGACTAGTAATCTGCCGGGCATGCTGCCTCATCAGGCCACAGACAGTCGCGGACTGGGCGAGTCCGGAGACTGGCTCAAAGACATCGCCGGCAAACTCAGGCACCCGTGAAGCATGGCTCGAGTGTTACTCGCATCACGAATCACAGGCGAGATCCCCGCGCCAGCAACCGACGGACCTCGCTTGTCCGCGAGAGCCAGTACCGTCGCTTCGTGGTCCGCAGAGACACTCAGGCGGCGGCTGTGCGTCGAGGTCTCCGATTGCGACTCGACGCGATCGAAATATCCGCATCATAGGATCCTTGGCGCGCGCCTAACGGTTTGCGCTTGAGCGGCAATCCGCGCTCAGCATGTGGTGGCGTCCATCGGGTAGCCGGGCGCGGTTGGCCGCTCCAAGCGCGTGTTAGCCGCACGCCCGGCTGAGAGCGACCCAGAGTCGTGAGCGGCAACCTGCATCCGAGCGCCATATCAGCTGCCGATGCAAGGCTCGGACCCGCCGAGCAACTGCAGTGCCGAGTCGGCACTACAGCCCGAGTCGCTTGCACGTCCGTGATATGACGTCCACGATGTCGACGGGCTGCACAATGCTAGACTTGTCAGCTTGACGAACGACGGACGTCCGTACCGTGAGTTCGGAGACCAGGGCGATCGCCTGCGAGGACTCGGCGACTCAATCAACGCGTCCTTGGCCCAGCGTAGTCGGGACTGCCGCTAGGGGCATCCGCCATCGTGCAAGACTCAAGCCAGGCGCGAATGAAGGTCTGCGTGCGCGGCTGCCAGGCCGCAGCAGACGAGTCCGGATGAGGCACCGCGGTGCAGCGAGCTGCGACCGAGCAGCATGGCTGCTGCATTTCCATGTCGAGATGCGCCAGCATGGCTGCGTAAGGCCATTGGAGTCGTCCGAGCAGCGGCCTAACGGTTTGCGCTTGAGCGGCAACCGCGCTCAACATGTGGTCGCGTCCCAGCGGGTAGCCCGGCGCGGTTGACCGCTCCAAGCGCGTGTTAGGTGGCGCTTTGCCGGATAGCTGCACGAGCGGCGATTGCCCGCAACTGTTCATGCGGAAACGGGAATCCCCACTTCTTCTGATAGCCTTGGGCGCCGTGCTCATTCAGCAAAGATTGAAGCGACATGCCTATCTGACCGGCGAATGACATTAGGGATGTCCTGCAATCGAAAGAGGGTGCTGCAAGTCGGGCACTGGCCAGATCATCCCCGTTGTCCCCGAGCCCGCGGAAGACCTGAATTCTGATCTGCATGGCCGGAAGTGGCTCCAGCCGCAAAAGAGTAAGGTGCGGCTCTCCCTCAAAAACCACCTCCTGTGCGGACGCGCCTCCCAGGAGTCGGGTGGTTGCCTTAGCAAGGTCGCTGGCGCAATCGGTAAGGTCGGAGGCGACAATAGTCGTGCCCTGCCGACCTTCCTTTAGGGTCAGCTGCGACCACCCGCTGCCATCCAACACAAGGCTGATTTGCATAGATGCTTTCGTTAGCGCCACCTAACGGTTTGCGCTTGAGCGGCAACCGCGCTCAGCATGTGGTGGCGTCCAGCGGGTAGCCGGGCGCGGTTGACCGCTCCAAGCGCGTGTTAGGGAGCACGCGTCTATTCTGCCGACTCGGCCAGCGCTTCCCGAAGACGCTGCTGAGCAGAATCAAGATCAGGCGTGGCTGCTGCAGGAAACTGAGTGACCAATGTGCCACCTCGCGTGATGTACCACTGTGCCTGGCCTGGATCAACATCCGGATGCCCGGCAAGGACGTCGGTCAGGGGAATGTGATGGAGCCGGTAGACGATCTGGTTCATCGTGACTTCGAACACATGTTTTTCCAACCAAGCCGTTGCCAATGCCTTCAGAGCAGTCGCATCTGCGATATCCTGAAAACATCCCAACGGGGGCCCGTCAGCTTGAACGATCCAGAAATGCTGAGGTTTAGGGTCATCTTGAAAGCGTACCAAAGCCTGCCGTCGCAGCTGGTATATCCCAGTCAGATGCCAAATCGTTGGACCTAACATCATTCGGAGACCTGTGCGTGCTCCCTAACGGTTTGCGCTTGAGTGGCATTCGCGCTCATCATGTCCTGGCGTCCAGCGGGTGGCCCGGCGCGAATGGCCACTCCAAGCGCGTGTTAGGCATCCGCTTTGGTGGTTGCTTCTCGTCGTGATGTGCGACGCGACAGCCACCACACAAACGTAAAGGCAGTCGGCGGGCCAAAGACGAGAAGTGTTAGCACAGCGGGATTCCCTGAGATACCAAGTATGCCGACAACTGTTTCTGAGTCGTGCTTGTTCGGGAAGTAAAACTGGTTTATCGATTGGGTGATCACCCAGTCAACGTACGCACCTATTATGACCAGCCAGCCCACCCATGCTGCAACCACTCGCCAGCGTGACCAGTGTCTTAGGGGCAACATTGTTCACCCTCCAAGTGTCTGCCGCACCAGCGGAACGCGACGCGGATGCCTAACGGTTTGCGCTTGAGTGGCATTCGCGCTCATCATGTCCTGGCGTCCAGCGGGTGGCCCGGCGCGAATGGCCACTCCAAGCGCGTGTTAGGCGCCAGCGTGCCAACTGAGCCGGTGAGGTGCCGCTCCACTAAGTCCACGCTAGATCGGCTGAGGTGACCTGCCACACTTGGGACAAGCGATCAGGCCGGGCACAAGTTCTCGCATGGCTGATGCATCTGCGGGACAGAACCACGGACCGCCAATCCGAAAGTCACGGCGAGCTCCGGTAGCGCTTCAGTTGCGTCGTGATCAGACGTGAGCTGCAAGGCCATCCTCGAGGTGTCTGGAGAGCCCCATACTGCCTGTGCGCCAGGCTGAGTCTGGGCCAACGTGCTCCAGCTGAACCCGCACTCGGGCAAAACACAGAATCCTCCTGGAAGCGTGCAGGTGCCGCCTAACGGTTTGCGCTTGAGCGGCAACCGCGCTCAGCATGTGGTGGCGTCCATCGGGTAGCCGGGCGCGGTTGACCGCTCCAAGCGCGTGTTAGGTGGCCCGGCTCTGTATACAGTCCCCTAGTGTAGCCGTGGCGCGCCATTCCCAACGATGCTGTGGGCCGATCACATCGCCGATCCAGACTACCGAACCCTCAAGTACGCCACGGTGTGAGTGCAACGTGAGCCAGGTAGACTCCGAACCACCACGCCACTCGATGAGGATAGAATCGGCGTCTGCCTTCCAAGTCCCTCGAAGCGAGAAGAACGTGGCGTGAACGCTATCATGCGAGGTAAGTGCGACCCATTCAGCAGTACCGTTCTGACCACTTCCCTCCAAACGTACTTCGCGGGGCAGGGTTAGCGCACTGGAGTCTGGATATGCGACAAGGAGGCACTGACCTGTGCCAGGTAAGACAAGAGGCGACGGCGACGCGGCACACGCAGCCAATAGAGTGAACACTAGTCCGAAGCTAGCCGGTATGAACTCGCATCTAACCTTAAACGTCTAGGGCCACCTAACGGTTTGCGCTTGAGCGGCAACCCGCGCTCAGCATATGGTGGCGTCCATCGGGTAGCTCGGCGCGGTTGACCGCTCCAAGCGCGTGTTAGGCGGATGCTGCTGACGTGCTAATGGCAAACGACAACACCGCCAAGTGCGTTCACAGCTCGCGGACTATCGTCGGCGCGCACATAATCCTGAGTCATTGTGAAAAAGCAAGCATCACTGGTTGGCACAAAGATGGCTATCACAAGCCTAAGGGTATCAGCCGTTTTGGCGTCAGGAGTATTGAAACGGACTCCAAACTTGGCAAAACTGCCAGCGCCAACAGCCATCATACTATCATTCCAAAGACCTCCGACCGCGCTGTTGAGTCAATAGGTGCGAAAGCCAATCCAAAGCAAGTGGCCGTGCCTTCAGGTGTGAAGCGTCCCAGACATCTGGAAATAGCAAAAGATTTATGGGCCTGATACTGTCAGGGCGACCACGGAATAGCGGATCGCGGCTGGCCATTATTGCTGCCGGCACCTGGCCAAGAGCAGATTCATACATCGCATATGAGGTCTGATCGTCCACAATTGGCTTGGGGGCGTTCCTACCTTGAGCAGGAACACAGCCGGCGAGCCAAATGCCGATAAGCCACAACTGGTTCAAGGAGATCTTCACGGCATCCGCCTAACGGTTTGCGCTTGAGCGGCAACCCGCGCTCAGCATATCGTGGCGTCCACCGGGTAGCTCGGCGCGGTTGACCGCTCCAAGCGCGTGTTATGCAGCGATTCCGCCGCGCGGAGCCGCCGCCAACGTCTGGCCTTCCTCCGTAGTGTACTCGCCGGCTGGAAATCCGCTACCATCTGCCCGGACGTGTTACGTCCCAGGCTCTCTGCCGAATCCGAGGCTTTCCGCCCGCACCATTGGACGTTTCCGCAGCAACCGCGAGCACGATCCCGCCGCCCATCTGCCCGGGCGCTCCAGGCTGGCATCGGAGGGGCGGGGAACACGGAGCGGTTGGACGCAACCGCGCGGATCAATCTGCCCCGGCGGCGAAGCGAACGCCCAGCTGGGAAGCGACATGCTTACCCGGACCTGGCCGTACGTGGATCATTTCACATTCCGCGGGCCGCCGCCATCACCAATTGATGCTTCCTTAGCAACCGCGAGCGCGAACTCGCCGCCCACCTTCCCGGACCGCGGAAGCCGGACTGGGAGGCCCGTTTAAGAGGATGCCGTAGTTAATTCTCTGTTGGGACGGCCGCTGCATAACGGTTTGCGCTTGAGTGGCATTCGCGCTCATCATGGCGTCCAGCGGTGGCCGGCGCAATGCACTCCAAGCGCGTGTTAGCGCCAATCACCGGTGGAGCTGAGGACTGCGGATTGCCGGCTGCGGCGCGCGTAACATGCCGCACCGGGTTGGGACGGTACTCACCAAGTCACCGACGTCTCAGTTCACCTGTTGGGTCATCGCTCTAGGCCCGGATCTATGATCCGGGGATCAAGCAGGACGGATAGGGCTACGAAGCGTCCACCTCAACGGACCATGCCTGCGACGGCACCGATGTCGCAAGTCGTTCGGCGCTATCAGCGCTATCAAGGTCAAAGCACGTACACAATCGCTGTAGGTGCCGAGTAACGGGTCAGATTGCAAATACTCGACTGTTCGTTCGCGATACTCGCGCAATCCACCGAATGGCATAACGCGGTGTCCTTGGCTGCGATCTCGAAGAACTGAGATGATGGTGCGGCGCCTAACGGTTTGCGCTTGAGTGGCATTCGCGCTCATCATGTCTCAGCGTCCATCGGGTGGCCTGGCGCGAATGGCCACTCCAAGCGCGTGTTAGACCGCGGCGTCGGACGACTTCCTCGGCTTGGTGATGAGCCGAAGGCCCCCAAAGACCAGCACTACGGCCAAGAGAAGGCGTGGACCTGTCCAGCTTATGGACGGAAGGAAGCGGCTCCACCCCGCCTGAACTGCCATAAACCCTAGCGTGACAATTGACAGCCATCGTGCCAAGCGTGACCGGCCTAGGAGAAAGCCACCTGCCGCGGCGCCTACAAAAGCGATGGGCCCCAACTCGTGGAAACCCCGAAACACAAGATCGGGAAAGCGATAGCCTTGCCTCACCAGAAGCTGGACGGTCAACGCCGCGCCTATCACTAAGCCTCCAATGATGAATCCAGCCCCGGCCCAGCGTTCCGGCCGGTGGCCGGTTCCCGATATACTGGAGCTTTGGAGTCGCTCCAATGCCCTCGGGTGAGGCGCGCTTTGGCCGAGGGCCTCCACACGTTGAGCTGGGGTTCGGGTCGGTTTCACACGGGATCTCCGGACCGCGGTCTAACGGTTTGCGCTTGAGCGGCATTCGCGCTCAGCATATCGTGGCGTCCATCGGGTGGCCGGGCGCGAATGGC
>CAWCFX010000002.1:0-445000 GCA_963795085.1 uncultured Gemmatimonadales bacterium
CCACGTATTGCTATGGGGCGAGCCCTTTGGCGCCGAATACTCGAACAAGGGGCTTCAGTCTCAGGATCTTACGATTGACCAGTTCTTGAAGCCCATAGGCGAACATGGCTTCGAGGCACTTAAACTTACGATTGCCTGGCGCGACCGAAAGGGGGTCGAACACTGCCACTTGGATCGTCGGCTCAGTAAAGGTGGCGTGCCTGCCTACGGCTAGTATCCGGAATGCGGTGACATCCTCAGCAAGGTGAACAATAGGCTCGAACCCGAAGTGCAAGTCCTCTTCAGCGACATCGACCCATCCGTGCTGCAGGCGCACCTCAATCTCTCCGGCCAAGTATTACCTCCAGCTAGTAGAGTAGTGAGACTGCCTAACGGTTTGCGCTTGAGCGGCAACCGCGCTCAGCATATGGTGGCGTCCATCGGGTAGCCGGGCGCGGTTGGCCGCTCCAAGCGCGTGTTAGGCAGTCTCATCGTTACACAGGCGTCGGCACACGAGGTTCCTCGGGAGCTTCGACTGGCTTGGTGCCGGAGACGGACGTTTGGCGATAAGACGCTCAGTAAAATCCTGGCGCTCTGCTAGTTCCTCCAATTGCCTCTGAATTGCGTCGAACTCGGCAGTCGATCTCACGTCTCTTGGCTGGGGTTCAGGCTCCAGTGAGTGAGAGCCAAAAGGGTCACGCCCAGCCAGGAATTGTCTCCTCGTCCGAACGACTCCAAGGACGAAGGCGGCGGCCGGTAGCCCAGCCAGGAGCAAGTAGGCCCACCAGTACAGGGTCTCGAACATCAGGGCCTCCTGAGTCGTGGCAATTCACCTTCGTCCAAGAATTGGGGTGAGGCGCCTAACGGTTTGCGCTTGAGCGGCAACCCGCGCTCAGCATATGGTGGCGTCCATCGGGTAGCTCGGCGCGGTTGACCGCTCCAAGCGCGTGTTAGGCGGATGCTGCTGACGTGCTAATGGCAAACGACAACACCGCCAAGTGCGTTCACAGCTCGCGGACTATCGTCGGCGCGCACATAATCCTGAGTCATTGTGAAAAAGCAAGCATCACTGGTTGGCACAAAGATGGCTATCACAAGCCTAAGGGTATCAGCCGTTTTGGCGTCAGGAGTATTGAAACGGACTCCAAACTTGGCAAAACTGCCAGCGCCAACAGCCATCATACTATCATTCCAAAGACCTCCGACCGCCTGTTGAGTCAATAGGTGCGAAAGCCAATCCAAAGCAAGTGGCCGTGCCTTCAGGTGTGAAGCGTCCCAGACATCTGGAAATAGCAAAAGATTTATGGGCCTGATACTGTCAGGGCGACCACGGAATAGCGGATCGCGGCTGGCCATTATTGCTGCCGGCACCTGGCCAAGAGCAGATTCATACATCGCATATGAGGTCTGATCGTCCACAATTGGCTTGGGGGCGTTCCTACCTTGAGCAGGAACACAGCCGGCGAGCCAAATGCCGATAAGCCACAACTGGTTCAAGGAGATCTTCACGGCATCCGCCTAACGGTTTGCGCTTGAGCGGCAACCCGCGCTCAGCATGTGGTGGCGTCCATCGGGTAGCCGGGCGCGGTTGACCGCTCCAAGCGCGTGTTAGCTGCACGCTGCGGGTCTACCTACGCTGTCCTCGCGAGATGAGCCAGGTCGCAGCCCGATCGGCGAAGCAGCGAGTTCCGGCCAGGCCGTATGTCAGTCGTCGGCAGGTCCGCCTACCTGCGATGCGCGAGCGGCATCCGTTGGGCAATGAACGATGAAGCCACTCGACCTTGCCAGGTCACTGCGATACCGAAGCTAGCAGATCGGAACCAAGGCTCGCGACTTGACAGGATCGCGCCGAGTGACCAAGTGCCCAGCAAGCCGATGCGCATAGGCGCTCAGATGATCTCAGAGGCTCATGGCGGCTGCCTAACGGTTTGCGCTTGAGCGGCATTCGCGCTCAGCATGTGCTGGCGTCCATCGGGTGGCTCGGCGCGAATGGCCACTCCAAGCGCGTGTTAGGCAGCCGCTTGTCGGATCTGCACGGCGTCGATCGCCTGCGACTGTCAGTGACGTGCGCTAAGCTCGAAGTCATGCGAGCGCCGTGCTCAGCGAAGACTGAAGTGCCATGCCGTATGCGACCGAGCTGCTCCGTGCTAGCGCCAAGGACGCTTCCGCAGATCCGGGCATGATCCGACGAGGCCTCCGGCATCGACGGAAGCCGAGTGCCTGAGCATCGGCCGCATGGCCAATCGCAACGTGAACGGTGCAGGGATGTCCTGGGAAGCGACCTGCTGAGCGGAGGCCGTCCAGCGATCAGCTCGCACATGCACGCTGCGCATGCCAGCAAGTGACGGACTGCCTAGCACGCAGGCATGTCGCGCTGCGATAGGCGACGCTGAGAACTGCCGAGCAGCAGCGATCGCAATGCATGGACTGGTCGCATAGGATGCTCCTGGGCGCCGCCTAACGGTTTGCGCTTGAGCGGCAACCGCGCTCAGCATATGGTGGCGTCCAGCGGGTAGCTGGGCGCGGTTGACCGCTCCAAGCGCGTGTTAGACGCCCACCCTTGTTGGAACTGCCCCGGCATCCGATCACCTGGGATGTGGGGGGCCTGCCTAGAACCTGCAGCGCTAACCCGGAACGTCAAGAGCCCAGGCGGAGCAGGGGAGGGCACGGGCCAGCCAAGCCCGGTGCTTTCGGTTCCTGGTGACAGGACGGCCTCCACGGCTTCGAACTGCACAAGTGGCGGCCTTCCTTGGCGGAGCGGAGCCGGAGCTCGCCTGGAATACCCTTTGGACCGCCGTCGGGACCCGCCCGAAGCAAATGGAAGACCTCCTTGGCCCAGCGGAGCGGAGCTGGCCGAGGAACCGGCGTTGACCCCAGGCGGGATCCGCCCGGCGCAAATGAAGGACTTCCTTAACAAAGCGAGGCCTGGACCTGGTGGCGAGTACCCGGTGACCTGTCTGCGGGAAGTGCCAGGAGAGTGCGTCTGAATCCCCGGCTTGGACTACCCCGGCTGCAGTCAGAAAAGATGTACGATCGTCGGTGGGCGGCTAACGGTTTGCGCTTGAGCGGCAACCGCGCTCAGCATATGGTGGCGTCCATCGGGTAGCCGGGCGCGGTTGACCGCTCCAAGCGCGTGTTAGGCAGCCGCTGTCAGCCGGCCGACACGGATCGGTGCCTCGCTAGACCTGCATGCCAGCCGACGTCAAGACTCGGCATGCTGCCGGATACTGACGTGCCGAAGCGTGTCCAGCCTGCGTCGGATGGCACCATGCGCCGAGCTGGCATCAAGCTGGATGCCGAGCATCGAGCCAGCAGCGACCTGATGGCACGCCGTCAGCGCGATCCGCGCGATCGCGACAGCGAAGCACATGCTTGGCGCAGCGAGCCGACTGCCTAGGATGAGCCGTCGACGCAGATCGACCTGGCGCACATGAAGGACGCTCAGCGCAGCCGAGGCCGGAGCTGCTGCACGCATCCGCAGCTGCGGTAAGTCACTGAGCGAGCCAGGCGTGCCGATCAGCAGCTCGATAGACCAGCTGAGTGCATCGGACTCAGCTCATCGTGAGCTTGGCTGCGCGCCTAACGGTTTGCGCTTGAGCGGCAACCGCGCTCAGCATATGGTGGCGTCCATCGGGTAGCTGGGCGCGGTTGACCGCTCCAAGCGCGTGTTAGCCGCCTACCCCTGGTCGCTCTCCGGCAATCGGATGCCTGGATGCTGGGGGCCTGCCTAGAACCTGCAGCGCCAACCCGGAACGTCAAGAGCCCGGCTGGCGCCGGGTAGTGCACGGGCCGCCAGGCCCGGTGCTCCCAGCCCTGGTGACAGGACGGCCCCCACGGCTGCGGGCTGCACACATAGTGACCTTCCGCTGGCAGAGCGGAGCCGGAACTCAGCCTGAGTACCGTTGGATCGCCTGCGGGACCTGCTCGGAACAAATGAAGGACCTCCTGGGACAGCGGAGCGGAGCTGGCCGAGGCATCGGCAGCTGGACCGTCTGCGGGACCAGCCCGAGCAAATGAAGGACTTCCTTGGCGCAGCGAGGCCGGAGCCTGGTGGCCGGACTCGGTGACTGCCTGCGGGAAGCGCGGGAAGCGGAGTGCGAGGTCCTCACTCGGACTAACCTGAGCGAGCTCGCGCAGTCAGGCAACGAACGCTGAGCGCAGCGTCAGTAGTGTGCACCGTTGACGCATCGATGGAGCTCGTGGCGCTGCCTAACGGTTTGCGCTTGAGCGGCAACCCGCGCTCAGCATATGGTGGCGTCCATCGGGTAGCCGGGCGCGGTTGACCGCTCCAAGCGCGTGTTAGACACCCACCCTTGGTGGCGCTCTCCCGGCAACCGACAGCCTGGGATGCTGGGGGCCTGCCTAGAACCTGCAGCGCCAACCCGGAACGTCAAGAGCCCGGGCGGAGCAGGGGAGGGCACGGGCCGGCCAGGCCCGGTGCTCCCCATCTCTGGTGACAGGACGGCCCCCGCGGCTTCGGGCTGCACAAATGGCGGCCTTCCTTGGCGTAGCGGAGCCGGAGCGAGCCTGGTGTACCCGGCGGACCGCCTGCGGGACCCACCCTGAACAATTGAAGGACCTCCTTGGCCCAGCGGAGCGGAGCTGGCCGGGGAACCGCACCTGACCCTCTGCGGGACCCGACCGGAGCAAGTGAAGGACTTCCTTGGCGCAGCGAGGCCTGGGCTTGGTGACGAGTACCTGGTGAACCGTCTGCGGGAGGCGCAAGGAAAGGGAGTCCGAAGTTCCGGCTGGGACTGCCCCGGGGGCAGTCAGAAAAGATGTTGGGCCGTCGGTGGGTGGCTAACGGTTTGCGCTTGAGCGGCATTCGCGCTCATCATATCCTGGCGTCCATCGGGTGGCCCGGCGCGAATGGCCACTCCAAGCGCGTGTTATGCGCCAGCAGATTAGCACGGTATTCGCCTTCCGATGACCTCAATAGGCTCGTGGTAGCCATCGACATCCCACGCCCTGCTTCCCCGTGCCGCGAACAGAATCAGGTGATGTCAGAGCAAGCGTGAAGTCAAGACCTTGACCTTGCCAGCCTGACCGGAGAGCCACCGCACTGAGTCCGAGTGGCGAGCCGACCACTGGCCGACCATGGCATCAGGCGCGTTCGGCTCTGCCATCGCCTGCGCTCGCCGGATTAACACCTGTTCCGTCTGCGAGCGTGGCCGAGATTGCTCCTTCAAGACAAGAGAATCAGAAAAAGCCTGAGATGGCCGCGCCATAACCGAGAGTGTCCTTCGGCACTGGCGTGACAACACTCAGAGCATAGCAACCCACGTAAGGGCGCTCATTGTCCTTGAGCGGAGCCGGCGTCCACTCCGGGGCTTTCGAGAGTCTCGCTCCACAGCCCAATAGAACGAGAAACGCAACAGGCGATAGATGCGCATGACGTTAGGGTGCCCTCGCAGAAGAGCTTGCACAGGCTGGCGCATAACGGTTTGCGCTTGAGCGGCAACCGCGCTCAGCATATGGTGGCGTCCAGCGGGTAGCCGGGCGCGGTTGACCGCTCCAAGCGCGTGTTATGCGCCGCACCGGTGCCGATCGGCCAGCTGGCATCGCCCTGGATCTAGCGACCGGCCTCCGAACCGGCTAGCACGTGACCCGGACAGCCTGACAGGTCCACGCTGCCAGGCAGCGTAGAGCCGATCGAGCCGGCGCTCATCCGACGGCAGCCTGGAACTGTCGACGAGCCATGCAGCTGCGCCTGACGAGCATGCCTGCGACCTGAGCCAGGCAGTCGGCGCATCGGACGGCACTGCCGACGGCTCGAAGCTGCAGCCACCTGCATCCGAGTGAGCCGACGCAATCGACGACCGTCAGCGAGACCGCACCGGCGCAACTGACGATCCCTAGCGATCCGTAGGCCGTGACCTGGAAGCCTGGACGCTGCCTGCAGCACGTGCGAGAGTCGCGTGAGCTCACGCGGCCGAGCGGCCGAGCGATCGCAGTCGAAGCATCATGGGCTACGGCGTGCGGCATAACGGTTTGCGCTTGAGCGGCAACCGCGCTCAGCATATGGTGGCGTCCAGCGGGTAGCTGGGCGCGGTTGACCGCTCCAAGCGCGTGTTAGACGCCCACCCTTGTTGGAACTGCCCCGGCATCCGATCACCTGGGATGTGGGGGGCCTGCCTAGAACCTGCAGCGCTAACCCGGAACGTCAAGAGCCCAGGCGGAGCAGGGGAGGGCACGGGCCAGCCAAGCCCGGTGCTTTCGGTTCCTGGTGACAGGACGGCCTCCCCGGCTTCGAACTGCACAAGTGGCGGCCTTCCTTGGCGGAGCGGAGCCGGAGCTCGCCTGGAATACCCTTTGGACCGCCGTCGGGACCCGCCCGAAGCAAATGGAAGACCTCCTTGGCCCAGCGGAGCGGAGCTGGCCGAGGAACCGGCGTTGACCCCAGGCGGGATCCGCCCGGCGCAAATGAAGGACTTCCTTAACAAAGCGAGGCCTGGACCTGGTGGCGAGTACCCGGTGACCTGTCTGCGGGAAGTGCCAGGAGAGTGCGTCTGAATCCCCGGCTTGGACTACCCCGGCTGCAGTCAGAAAAGATGTACGATCGTCGGTGGGCGGCTAACGGTTTGCGCTTGAGCGGCAATCCGCGCTCAGCATATGGTGGCGTCCATCGGGTAGCCGGGCGCGGTTGACCGCTCCAAGCGCGTGTTAAGCGCCGACCAACCAGTGCCTGGCCAGGATCTGAACGGTGCCTGCTTGAACTTGCCTCCGAAACCGGGGCCGTCAAGTACTGGGCGGCTGGCTGGTCCACGTGGCCGGGGCAGCTCGATTCGGGCGGCTGCAGTCGGGGACGGCGACCGCGGGCCGGGTTGGCACAAGTGGACGCTTCCGCAGCATCCAGCGGGCAAGGAGCCGAGCCTTGGCTGGGTGGGCCGGGGAGCCGGGACCCGCCGATCACAAATGAAGGACCTCCTTGGCGCAGCGAGGCCGGAACTGTCCTGGGTGACGTCCGCTGGCGGCCGGCGGGACTGACCCGGCGCGAATGAAGGACTTCAATTGCTCAGGGGAGCCGGAGGCTGGCCTTGCTGACGTGTTCGAGGACGGCGGGAGTTTCTGGCGAGCCAGGCTTGCGGGCCGGGCAGGGGAGTGGCCCGGTGGTGTTCCACTCCGTTCCTAGTGTGAGATGGTTGGCGCTTAACGGTTTGCGCTTGAGCGGCAACCGCGCTCAGCATATGGTGGCGTCCATCGGGTAGCCGGGCGCGGTTGACCGCTCCAAGCGCGTGTTAAGCGCCGACCAACCAGTGCCCGGCCAGGATCTGAACGGTGCCTGCTTGAACTTGCCTCCGAAACCGGGGCCGTCAAGTACTGGGCGGCTGGCTGGTCCACGTGGCCGGGGCAGCTCGATCCGGGCGGCTGCAGTCGGGGACGGCGACCGCGGGCCGGATTGGCACAAGTGGACGCTTCCGCAGCAGCCAGCGGGCAAGGAGCCGAGCCTTGGCTGGGTGGGCCGGGGAGCCGGGACCCGCCGATCACAAATGAAGGACCTCCTTGGCGCAGCGAGGCCGGAACTGTCCTGGGTGACGTCCGCTGGCGGCCGGCGGGACTGACCCGGCGCGAATGAAGGACTTCAATTGCTCAGGGGAGCCGGAGCTGGCCTTGCTGACGTGTTCGAGGACGGCGGGAGTTTCTGGCGAGCCAGGCTTGCGGGCCGGGCAGGGGAGTGGCCCGGTGGTGTTCCACTCCGTTCCTAGTGTGAGATGGTTGGCGCTTAACGGTTTGCGCTTGAGTGGCATTCGCGCTCATCATGTCGTGGCGTCCATCGGGTAGCCCGGCGCGAATGGCCACTCCAAGCGCGTGTTAGGCAGCCGCTCATCGATGACGCTAGCCACGCACGCCAATGTCGCAGCAGCCATCCGAAGCTGGCGTCGGCCCGACTAGTGTGCACTGCGATGCACGAAGGCTCGATGACACCATGCGGCCGACCGGGTAAGTGCTGCCATCATCGAATCTGCATGAGATCCGGACAACGATGCGCCCTGCAATCACGCCGAGCGACTGTACTTGCACTGACGGTAAGCGCAGAGCCTCCGACAATCGCGACTGCAGCCAGCATGATCGCCATGCAGCCGAGCAGTGGACCGACGACCACAAGATCAAGGCCACATCCGTTCGGTGAGAGTCCGAGTGCCGGAGCACAATGCACATCGCGAGCTGCTGCACGCAGCGCTCAGCACCAAGAAGCGACACAGCGACCAGTGCGCCCGATCTGCGATGCCAGACGACCAGTCATGTCGAAGCTCACATCAGAGGTGCTATGGCGGCCGCCTAACGGTTTGCGCTTGAGCGGCAATCCGCGCTCAGCATATGGTGGCGTCCAGCGGGTAGCCGGGCGCGGTTGACCGCTCCAAGCGCGTGTTATGCGCCCAATCACCCCGGTCCCTGGCCAGCCTGGACGGCCCTGCTTGAACTTGCCTCCGAATCCGGGGCCGTCAAGTACTCGGCAGCTGGCGGGTCCACGCTGCGGAGGCGGCTGGATGCGAGCGGTTGCAGTCGGGGACGGCGGCCGAGGGCCGGGCTGGCACAAGTGGACGCTTCCGCAGCATCGAGCGGACGAGGAGCCCGCCGACCCTTCGGCGAACCGGGCAGCCGGGACCGGACCGGCAGCAAATGAAGGATTTCCTTAGCGCAGCGAGGCCTGGGCCTGCCTGGTTGACGCCAGCTGGCGACCGTCGGGACTCAGCTGGCGCAAATGAAGGACTTCCTTGCTTCAGGGGAGCCTGAGGTCGGGAGAGCGACGTAGCTCAAGGGCGACGGGACGTTCTGGCGAGCTGGACCTGGCGGTCCGGCAGGGGAGTGGACCGGCGGTGTTCCGCTCAGTTGATCGAGGCGAATGATTGGCGCATAACGGTTTGCGCTTGAGCGGCAATCCGCGCTCAGCATATGGTGGCGTCCATCGGGTAGCCGGGCGCGGTTGACCGCTCCAAGCGCGTGTTAAGCGCCGACCAACCAGTGCCCGGCCAGGATCTGAACGGTGCCTGCTTGAACTTGCCTCCGAAACCGGGGCCGTCAAGTACTGGGCGGCTGGCTGGTCCACGTGGCCGGGGCAGCTCGATCCGGGCGGCTGCAGTCGGGGACGGCGACCGCGGGCCGGATTGGCACAAGTGGACGCTTCCGCAGCATCCAGCGGGCAAGGAGCCGAGCCTTGGCTGGGTGGGCCGGGCAGCCGGGACCCGCCGATCACAAATGAAGGACCTCCTTGGCGCAGCGAGGCCGGAACTGTCCTGGGTGACGTCCGCTGGCGGCCGGCGGGACTGACCCGGCGCGAATGAAGGACTTCAATTGCTCAGGGGAGCCGGAGGTGGCCTTGCTGACGTGTTCGAGGACGGCGGGAGTTCCTGGCGAGCCAGGCTTGCGGGCCGGGCAGGGGAGTGACCCGGTGGTGTTCCACTCCGTTCCTAGTGTGCGATGGTTGGCGCTTAACGGTTTGCGCTTGAGCGGCAACCGCGCTCAGCATATGGTGGCGTCCATCGGGTAGCCCGGCGCGGTTGACCGCTCCAAGCGCGTGTTATACGGCGCAGCCGCCACTGCGGAGCTGCAGACCGGCGTCTCCGGCTCATCGATAGCGTACGCCGTGGCCGGAAACCGCCACACCTCCCGGACGGTCCAGCCCTGGTGACAGTTCCGCGTCCGAGGACCAGCGCCGCACCAATCGACGCTTCCGTAGCAACCCGGAGCACGAGCTCGCTGCACGCTGCCCGGACCGTGCAGCCATCCGGGAGCCGCTTGAGCAGGACTGCTGTTCACCGCTCCGCTGTAGGAGCGCAGGCAAGTCCTGGGCGCCGTATAACGGTTTGCGCTTGAGCGGCAACCGCGCTCAGCATATGGTGGCGTCCATCGGGTAGCCGGGCGCGGTTGACCGCTCCAAGCGCGTGTTAGGCGCCGCACTGGTCGCCTGCCGCAGACAGCTCAGCTGGAGCCTGCCGAACTGCACTCGGATAGTCGACACGCCGAGCTGCGAATCCGCCAGCAGCCGATGCTCCGGACTGGTGCAGCGCACCTGAGCTGACTGCAGGCCATCTCGCGATCGGCTGCAGACGTGCCGCGATACCGATGCGACGGCTCATGCCAGTGTAGCAGCCGTGAGCATGCGAGCGAGCCGCCTACGCTGTCACCGGGCAATGCGCCGTCGCTCAGAGTGCGGCGCATGAGCCGATGCCGATGCCGGAACTGGTGACTGCAGCCGTCGAAGCCAGTGCACCATTGCAAGGCAGCAGCGATGCTCTGAGTCGTGGCAGGCGTCTAACGGTTTGCGCTTGAGCGGCAACCGCGCTCAGCATATGGTGGCGTCCAGCGGGTAGCCGGGCGCGGTTGACCGCTCCAAGCGCGTGTTAGGCGCGCACCGCACTGGCGTAGCTGCATCCGATCGACGATCCTGAGCCGTGAGCTCCGCCAGATCGACTGTCAGCTGCCCTTCCACCAGGTCGAAATGCGCACCTGACCGCTCGTCGGCGCAGACGTGGATCAGACGAGCTCGTGACAGCACCTGCGTACCGATGCGATCCAGGCCAGCATCGGCGACCACTGAAGTCGGCGACGTGTCCTTCGGATAGCTCAACAGGTGCACGCCAGCTCGCTACGAATCGGCTAGCGGACCTCTGCCAGACCGCACTCAGATCGAGCATGACGCAGGACCTGGTGCGCATCGGATCAGGCTGCGGCACCAGCTCGAAGCCGAGTCAGGATCATGGCCATCGATGCCATGGCGGCTGCCTAACGGTTTGCGCTTGAGCGGCAACCGCGCTCAGCATATGGTGGCGTCCATCGGGTAGCTGGGCGCGGTTGACCGCTCCAAGCGCGTGTTAGACGCCCACCCTTGGTGGAGCTGCCCCGGCATCCGATCACCTGGATGTGGGGGGCCTGCCTAGAACCTGCAGCGCTAACCCGGAACGTCAAGAGCCCAGGCGGAGCAGGGGAGGGCACGGGCCAGCCAAGCCCGGTGCTTTCGGTTCCTGGTGACAGGACGGCCTCCACGGCTTCGGACTGCACAAGTGGCGGCCTTCCTTGGCAGAGCGGAGCCGGAGCTCGCCTCGAATACCCTTTGGACCGCCGTCGGGACCTGCCCGAAGCAAATGGAAGACCTCCTTGGCCAGCGGAGCGGAGCTGGCCGAGGAACCGGCGTTGACCCCGGCGGGATCCGCCCGGCGCAATGAAGGACTTCCTTAACGAAGCGAGGCCTGAACCTGGTGGCGAGTACCCGGTGACCTGTCTGCGGGAAGTGCCAGGAGAGTGCGTCGAATCCTCGACTGGACTAACCCGGGTGCAGTCAGAAAAGATGTACGATCGTCGGTGGGCGGCTAACGGTTTGCGCTTGAGCGGCAATCCGCGCTCAGCATATGGTGGCGTCCATCGGGTAGCTGGGCGCGGTTGACCGCTCCAAGCGCGTGTTAGGCAGCACGTACGCTAATCGATCGCGTCGAGCTATCGCACTGGCTCTGCGGCATCAGCTTGGACTTCCCTCCGAATCGATGCGCCAAGTCCTGGCGACGGCACAGCGATACTCGGATCGAGCGGCCGGTCGCATGATCGCATGTCAGACGGCATGCTCGACGAGCCGACACTGGCCCACCACAGTGACGTGGCCGCAGTCGAGCGAGCTGGCATAAGCGCCGACACTTCAGTGGACCTGGAAGCCGGCACGCGCCGAGCGACAAACGAAGACGTCCTTAGCGAGCATGCCGGACGTGTTGGAGACGTCGCTGACGGCCATGGGCTCACTCAGCGCAATGAGCGACTTCCATTGCTCAGGAGCCGAAGCTGGCAGTGCGACGTGTTCCAGCACGACGGGGCACTGGCAGATGCAGCTGCTGGAGGCACGGAATGGACCAATCGGTGTCCACTCAATTCATCGGAGCGCTGGTGCTGCCTAACTCCTATTTACCTGTATCCAGCAGATAATGACCTGCCTCTAGTATGACGTCTAACTCCCATTCCGCTAGACCCCCCCACCTCCCACACAGCACAGGGCTCCCTGCAGGTTGACCGCATCCAATGCAGGGATGCGTGCCGTTGGACTGCACTGGAAATGGACTGCGCCGGACCGAAAGGGGACCCCCCGGGCCACCCTGTCCGACCCTCCCTTCCTGAAACTCGCGGTGGACTGGAGCGTCTCCTGGCCAGGGTCAGGTCGAGCCCCCGAGACACAGGCTGGCGTCAGTGACCCGCCACAGGTGGCAAGGATGCGGCGTCGGGATGCTCAGGGCCCCGAGCCGGTGGGGATGATGCCGGCCGTCTCCACCATCAGGATCACCGCCCGCTCCGGCGCGCGGGTACGGTGCCGCACTCCCCTGGGCACGACAAACCCCTCGTGCGGGCCCAGCCGGACGACTCGGCCCGGGGTCACCCCGTCGGCGAGTGGCTCCAGGTCAATAAGGAACTGCCCGGCGAGGACGAAGAAGAACTCGTCGTCGTCCGTATGCTCGTGCCAGTGGTACTCGCCCTGCATCACGCCCAGCCGGACGACGGCATCGTTCACCCGGACCAGCGTCTGGTTGTACCAGGCGTCCCGCACCGCACCAACCAGGGGGTCGAGGGCGAAGTGCTCGAGCGCGCCGAACTTCACGTCGAGGTAGGTGGCGTAAGGGAACGCCGGCTGGGGTTGCGCGTCAGGGGTTGTCATGTACCCTCCTCAGATGGAGCGGGCGATCCGCAGTATGGCGGCAATGGAGCGGTCCACGTCATCGTCGGTCGTAGCCCAGGAGATGACGCTCACCCGCATCGCGGTGGTGCCCTTCCACACCGTGGGCCCGCACCAGCAGGTCCCGTCGGCCTGGATGGCCGCGACCACCGCCCGCGTGCGGGCATCGTCGCCGAAGCTGACCAGGACCTGGTTCAGGACCACGTCATTGAGGACCGGGAACCCCGCGGCCGTAAACCCGTCGGCGAAACGCCGCGCCTGGCGACAGTGGCGCTCGACCATGTCGGCGAGGCCGGAGCGGCCGAGGCTGCGAAGCGCCGCCCAGGCATCCACGCCGCGGGGGCGGCGCGACGCCTCGGGCGTCACGTCGGAGCCGTGGCCCTCGCCGGCCGGGAGGTAGTCGGCGCGAAGGGTCATCGTCCGCTGGAGCGCAGCGGCGTCCCGCACGATCGCAATGCCGCAATCAAAGGGCGTGTTGAGCCACTTGTGGGCGTCGGTCGCCCAGGAGTCGGCCAGCTCGACGCCGTCCACCAGGTGGGCGCGCGCCGGCGCCACCCGGGCCCAGATGCCGAAGGCGCCATCCACGTGCAGCCATACCGGTGCGCCCGATGCGCGCGCGTGGGCGAAAATGTCGGGGAATGGATCGAAGGACCCGCTGTTCACGTCGCCGGCCTGGGCGCACAGGATCGTCGGGCCGCTGATGCGGGGAAGCGCATCAGCCCGCATGCGACCCTGCGCGTCGGACGGCACGGTCACGACGCGCTTCCGGCCAAGGCCGATAATGTGCAGTGCCTTGAAAAGAGTGGAGTGGCCTTCTTCACCGACGATCACGGTGATCGGCGGTGCGCCAAAGAGCCCCTGCTCGGCGACGCTCCAGCCCACCCGCGCGAGCAGCCCATCGCGCGCCGCGGCGAGGCACGTGGCATCGCCGACAGTGGTGCCGGTGACGAACCCCACCGCCGCGTCATGGGGGAGCCCGAGAAGATCGAGCACCCAGCGGCGCGCGACGCGCTCGAGGAAATGGCTCCCCGGCGACATCTCGCGGAAGGCGCCGTTCTGTCCCCACGCCGCGGTGAGGCAGTGGGCCGCGAGCGCCGCGGGAAGTGCGCCGCTGTTGACGAAGCCGAAGTAGCGCGGCCCCGCGACCGCCGTGGCGGCCGGCGCGCCCCAGCGGTCCAGCTCCGCGACGACATCCGCGGCGGAAAGCGGCTCGTCCTGGAGCGGGACGTCGAGGTTGGCCAGGCCGGCGATCGCGTCATCCGCCGGAAAGACGCGGCGCTCGGCGACGCCCTCGAGGAAGCGTCGCGAACGGGCGGCCACATCATCGAGCAGATCCCCGCGCGGGCTCATCTTGACCCCCGCGCGCGAGGCGAACAAGTTACCCGCCCATGAACACTACGGAATACGTCGAAATGCGGGTGCTGCCGTGGGCCCGCCCGGTGGACGTGCTCCGGGCCCGCTACACGACGTTCGAGTTTCCGACCCACGCCCACGCCGAGTTCACGATCGGCGAGGTGCTCCAGGGGAGCGAACGGTTCGCCCACCAGGGAAGGGAGGTGGAGGCGGCAACGGGCTGGTTCATTCATATCAATCCCATGGAAGCGCATGATGGGCGGGCGGCGGATGGGTCGTGGACCTATGTCTCGCTGTATCCGGGCGTGGAGTTCCTGCGGGCGATGCTTCCCGAGCTGTGTGCGCACGGGGATCCCCGGTTCGACGCGCCGATCTCGTATCGTCCCCCATTGCAGGGACGCATCGCGTCGTTCGTCAGGCGAGCCTTTGCCGGCGCGGACGACCTCGAGTTGCAGTCGGACCTGGTGGACATCCTCGGCGCGCTGATCCCGCCCTCCTTTCCGCGCAACGCGACTCGCGGTCCCGACGCGGGTAGCCATGCGGGTGCCATCGCCCGGGTGCGCGACCGGCTGGCCGGAGAGTGGAATCGGAACCTGACCCTGGCCGAGTTGGCCGGCGCGGAGTCGATCACCCCGCTCGCGCTGCTGCGGTCGTTCCGCGAGGAGGTGGGATGCACCCCGCAGATCTACCGCACCGCGCATCGTCTCGCGGCCGCGAAGCAACTCATGCGCGCTGGCGGCGAGCTGGCCGCCGTGGCGATGCAGTGCGGGTTCACGGATCAGAGCCACTTCACCAACACCCTCCGCAGGTGGACCGGGATGACGCCGGGACAGTACCGGGCCATCGCCCGTTCGTCCAGCCGTATGGCGTAAGAATATTCCCCCTGGGGGCGGCTGTCTTGCAAGATCTTTCCAACGGATACATCGGTGTGGTCAACCGGGAGGCATAGCATTGCGCCTATCCCCGGGCAAGGACAATGCGCCCCAGTTGGAGGACGCCGGGGGTGGGCTTGGAACACAGGTGAAGTCGGGTGGATCGTCCCGGCACTGAGGTGGAAGAAGCCGGCAAGAGGGTTGGGCCCACGGAACTGCAGGGTGGCTGGGGCAGACAGGAGGGTTGGCCCGCCGGGCAGCCGGGTGGAAACCCGCCGAGGGCAGGCTCGACCCGCACGGCAGGGAGGGGGGAGTCCCAGTACAAGAGGGTTGGAGCCCTCGGCCGAAAGGTCGAAGCCCCCGGATAACCAGGTTGAACCAGCCGGCAGGCCGCTCCAACCGGCCGCCAACCGGGTTGAAGGGGGCGGACAGGCCCCTTGGATCACCCGGAAATTGGGTTGGACCCCCCGTCCAATCACCTTGGACCCCGATTGAGGACAGCTTGGAACGCCCGTACAGCCGGCTTGGGAGGGGGCGAAACAAGGGTAAGAATTCCCGCACCCAGGGTGGATGGCTGGGGAAAACAGGGTTGGGCTGGGCCGACAGGGAGGTTTTTCCGGGGTGAGACGGTGGTGGATAGACAGAGGGGAAGGTGACAATGGGCCAGTTCACGACCCCAGTCAGGGAAGCCGAAGCAGGTCCGCCGGGCTCCGCACCCCGAATGCCCCCCGGTTAAGAACGTGGGTGTAGATCATGGTGGTCCTCAAGTCCCGGTGCCCCAGCAGTTCCTGCACGGTCCGGATGTCGTAGTGGTCCTCCAGCAGGTGGGTGGCAAAGGAGTGCCGGAAGGTATGACAGCTCGCCGGCTTGGTGAGCCCCGCCCGGCGCACCGCGGCCTTGACCGCCCGCTGGACCGCGGTCGGGTGGAGCGGCATCCGGAGGAGCCTGCCCGACTTGCCCCGCCTGACCCGGCGGGCCGGGAACAGCCACTGCCACCCCAGGTCGGTCGGCGCGGACGGAAACTTGACGTCCAGCGCGTCGGGCAGCGGGACCTCGATCCCCCGCTCGGCGTCCGCGGCGCGCTGCCGCTCGAGGAGATGAATGGCCTCCCGCAGCGCCCCGCGCACCCCGTCCGGCAGGACGGTGATACGGTCCTTGTCCCCCTTGCCACGGCGCACCACGATCTCGTTCCGCTCGAGGTCCACGTCCTTGACCCGGAGCCTGAGCGCCTCGTTGAGACGAAGCCCGCTGCCGTAGAGCAATAGAGCGATCAGCCGCATGCGGCCATTCATCTCCCCGATAACGGCCTTGACCTCCAGCGGAGTCAGCACGACCGGCCGCCGCCGCTCCCCCTGGTGTGCCCGGATCCGGAGGATGATCCGGCCGAGCGGTCGCTTCAAGACCTCGTTGAAGAGGAACTGGAGCGCGCTCAGTGCCTGGTTCTGGGTCGCGCCGCCCACCCGGCGCTCCGAGACCAGGTGGGTGATAAAGGCATGCACCTGGGCCTCCCCCAGGGTGGCCAGGTCGGCGCCGTGATGGAAAAGGAGGAACCGACGCACCCACGCCAGGTAGGCCCGCTCCGTCCGCCGGCTGTACCGACGGATCCGGAAGACCTGCCGCATGCGCCGGAGGACGGGATCGAAAGGCTCGGCTGACATCGAGCCCAAGGTAGGCGGAACAGGGAGAACCCGATAACCGGAATGACGCGAGACTCAGCAAAACGCCGCGGCTCGCGGACCAGGCTGGTTATTCGGGGAGCGCGCCCAGGGTCGCCGGACTGGCTCCGGCGACCGACTCGTCGAGCTGGGAGACCATCGCGTCATGACACCTCGGGCAGATGCCATGGGTGATCCCGGGCATGACCTGCACGCCGAAGAGGCCCAACTCCGAGATGGCATTCTCGACCTCCACCCAGGTTTCCTCCTGCACCCGGATCCGGTTGCACCAGCCGCACATGGTGAGGTATCTCCCGGAGCGTGGCCGGGCCGGCTCGAGCAGTTCCACCGCCGGCCGGGGAACCTCCTTCACCCCCGCGACATCGAACCGGACGACTCCATCCGGTTCCCCCGCGATCTCCATGGCGAGCAGCCGCCGACACGCGGGGGCGTCGCACCGGAATTGAAAGCGAACGGCGGGACCGCCTCCCCGCACCCGCCGGACCATGGACTGGTAGAGACTGACGGTGGGGAGATCGGCCAGGAAACTCCACAGCTGCCGGCCGAGGATGCCGGACACGTCGATCCCCCAGCCGCCATTCCGCTCCGCGAATGACGACCAGCCTTCGTTCACTTCCGCAATGCGGTCCTCGTGATCGATCCGGTACCGTACCAGTCCCATAGTTGCCCCCGTCAATATCCGTCAGATCCAGCGGCGCACCCGGTCGCGGTAGCGCCGGTACTCCTCGCCGAAGAGCCGCTCGAGATAAGCCTCTTCGCGTCCGATGACCGCAACGGTCATGATGACGAGCACCAGGGGCAGAACCCCCAGCGGCCACCAGGTGTTCCACCAGGCGGTGACGCCGAGATAGATCAGGGTCATCCCCACATACATCGGGTTCCGCGTGTACCGATAGATGCCCCCGGTCACCAGTGCCCTGGATGGCCGCCACGGCTCCGGCGGGGTGCCGGCCCGGCGAAACTGGATCAGCGCCACGACCCCCACCATCCCGACCGCGACCAGGATCATTCCCACCGGTCGGGCCGCGCCCGCCGGCAAGCCAGGCTCCCGGCCACTGCCGCTCGAGCAGCCAGCCCACCAGCAGGCCGGCCACGAAGATAAGCGGGGGCGGTACCCGCACCCCTGCATGGTCACGACGGGGGCTCAACTGGGATCGTCCTCCTGCGCCAGCTCTTCCGCCACATCGGTCCCGACCGTCGCGCCCCACCGCTCCCCCGCCTGCATGGACGCCTGCACCAGCCCCGGCTGCGCATCGAGAAGCCGGATGCCCAGCGGCGAACGATAGAAGGCCAGCAGGCCGTTGAGGTCATCCATCGTGAAGGCCTGGTCATAGGCCGGCACCAGCACGTCCAGCAACTCCCCCGACCGTTCCCGGGCCCGGAGCAGGAACCGGTCCCAGAACTCTGCGGGGACCTCCCTGTTGATCCCGCGCTGGTTCTCCACCGCACGCTCCATGACCGCCAGCGCCTGCTCGGCGACGCGGGTGACCTGGAGCAACTCACGGATCACCCGCACCTTGGCGGGATCCGGTTCTCCCTGGGCGGCCATCGGGGCCGGGAATAGGGTCGCGCTGAACAGCAGAACGAGCACACCCGCCAGCCGGTGACGCATGGACACCTCCCCTCTATCTTTGGAATCGTGAGCGTGAACGTTAACGAGCTACCGGTACTATGACGATCCAGGACCGCAATGCAACCATCCGCTGCCCCCATTGCGGAACTCTCAACCGGGTGAACCTTGCCCGGGCGGGGGACCGGCCCCGGTGCGGTCAGTGCAAGACCCCCATGCTCCTCGACCGGCCCCTCAAGGCTACTGGCGCCGACCTGGATCGCACCCTCGCGTCGTCCCCGGTTCCCCTGTTGGTGGACTTCTACGCCGACTGGTGCGGGCCCTGTCACATGATCGCCCCGCTGCTGGACAAGATTGCCGCCGACCGGGCAGGAACCGCACTGGTTCTCAAGGTGGATACCGAAGCGAGCCCGGAACTGGCCCAGCGGTTCGCCATTCGGGGACTGCCGACGGTAGTTGCATTCCGCCAGGGAAAAGAGACCGGCCGCCAGGTCGGCGCCGCGGCGAGAGAGGCCTACGAGCGCCTACTCGGCGACTGACGGAGGCAGGGTCGCATTCCAACGGGCGAGTGAGTCCTGCAACTCCGCCAGCATGCCCGGGTTGTCCCGGCGATGGTCGTGCTTTTCGCCCGGGTCGTTCCCCAGGTCGAAGAGATACTCCCGGTCTTCCACCTGGAGCAGCTTCCACCGCCCCCGCCGAATCGCCTGTTGCTGCGGCTGGCCATTGTACCGCAGGGCAGGCTGCCGCCAGAACATGGTGCGTTCGGTCTCCGCCAGCCGCCCCCGCAGGTGGTCCCCCAGGTCCATGCCGTCCAGCGGGTAGCGTGGATCGGGTGAGACCCCGGCCGCCGCCAGGAAGGTCGCCGTCCAGTCGAGCGTGCTCGCGGCCTGGCGGGAGACCCGCCCGCCGGGAATGGTCCCCGGCCACCGCACGATGGCGGGAACCCGGATGCCCCCCTCCCACAAGGTGCCCTTCCCCTGCTGGTGCGGCCAGTTGAAGGAGTAACGCTCGCCCCCGTTGTCGCTGGTGAAGACGACCAGGGTGTCCCGCTCCCGCCGTGCCCGCGACAGCGCAGACAGCACCCGCCCGATGCCCGCGTCCAGGCTCTCCACCATGGCGCGAAACACGGCAGGCGAGCCTTCCATGCCCTCGAACCCCGCCTTGGTGGTATCGGTACGATGGTCCCCCGGTCCCTGCCAGGGCCAGTGCGGAGCGTTGTACTGGAGACTCAGGAAGAAGGGCTGGTTGTCCGGCCGGGAGATGACCTCCACCGCGCGGTCGGTGAGCAGGTCGGTGAGATAGCCCACCCGGTCCACCGTGACCATGCCTTCGTGCAGGTCCGGTTTTCCCAGGGCATCGGCGTGGGTGTAATAATCCACGCCGCCGCTCAGGAATCCGAAGAATTCATCGAAACCGTGTCGCAGCGGTCCGAACTCGGCGAGATAGCCCAGGTGCCACTTGCCGACCAGCGAGGTGCGGTAGCCGGCGGCCTTGAGCAGCGAGGGGAGGGTGGGGATGTCCGGGGAAAGGCCGTCGCGGTCGTTGACCCAGCTCATCGGCTGCTGCAGGGCGAGGGGAAGCCGGGCGGGGTAGCGCCCTGTCATGTACCCGCCCCGCGTCGGGGTGCAGACCGAGGCCGCCGAGTAGGCATCGGTGAAGCGGATTCCGCCGGCGGCCATCGTGTCGAGGTGGGGCGTGCCATAATCCCGGCGCCCGTAGCCGCTCAGGTCGCCATACCCCAGGTCGTCCGCCATGATGAAAACGATGTTGGGCGGCCGGTGGGGACGGGGGAACCGGGGGAACCCGGCGGCCGCCACCATGGCCCCGGTGGTCGCGAGGAACTCCCGGCGATCCAGGGTCATTCGCCGCCCTCCGGGCCGTAGAACATCACCCACACGGCCAGGTCGTCGGTGAAATCCTCGAACCGGTGCGGCACCCCCGCCGGAACGAAGAGCACATCGCCTGGCGCGAAGTGGACCCGCTGGTCGCCCTCGACGAAGGTCCCGCTGCCTTTGGCGACCACGTAGACCTCGTCCCTGGTGTGGGGCTGCTGGAGGTCGGTTTCCCTGGGCGCATAGAGCTCGACTTCGAGCGATCCATGCCGGAAGAGGGAGATGAACCGCTGCCCGGCAGGACTCGGCAGGCGTCGTTCGGAGTCGGGAAAGGAGAGATGCATGGGATTCGAATGGGGCGGAGGCTGAACCAGATACTACCCGCAGAATAATGCACCGGCCCGCGTGTTTCCGGTTACCACTCGGCGCGAAGTTCGCCCGATATTCCCTCTATAGGGGGCGGAGGCCTCAGGGGATGAGGAAGGGCGGACGGACAGGCGGAGGGTGGAAAGCAGGATTCCCCCGCCCGGTTTTCCCGCCCGGTTTGCCCGCCCAGTACGCCCGTCCTGTACGCCCGCCCGGTTTGCCCGCCCTGTTTGCCCGCCCGGTTTGCCCGCCCTGGTTTGCCCGCCCGGTTTGCCCGCCCGGTTTGCCCGCCCGGTTTGCCCGCCCTGTTTGCCCGCCCGGTTTGCCCGCCCGGTTTGCCCGCCCGGTTTGCCCGCCCGGTTTGCCCGCCCTGTTTGCCCGCCCGGTTTGCCCGCCCAGTACGCCCGTCCTGTACGCCCGCCCTGTCTGCCCGCCCGGTTTGCCCGCCGCGTTCGTCCGCCCTGTTCGCCCGCCCAGTTCGCCCGCCCTGTGGGCCCGCCCGGTTTCCCCGCCCTCTATGCCCCGCCCAGTCTCACACCGTCGCCCGGGTCCGGTCCATCGTGCCCCGGCCCATGAGCGCCGCCTGCGCCGCCGCCAGCCGGGCGATCGGCACCCGGTACGGCGAACAGGAGACGTAGTTCATCTTCTGCTGTTCGCAGAAGGCCACCGCGTTGGGCTCCCCGCCATGCTCGCCGCAGATGCCGACCTTCAGGTCCTGCCGAGTGCTGCGGCCCAGCTTGACCGCCATGCTGAGGAGTTTGCCCACGCCCTGGATGTCCAGCACCTGGAACGGGTCGTTATCGATGATATTCCGTTCCAGGTACGAGGGGAGAAAGACGCCGGCGTCGTCCCGGGAGAGCCCCCAGGTGGTCTGGGTCAGGTCGTTGGTGCCGAAGGAAAAGAACTGCGCCTCCCGGGCGATCTCGTCGGCGGTGAGCGCCGCCCGCGGCAGCTCGATCATGGTGCCCAGCAGGTAGGGGACCGTGATCTGCCGCTCCCGGAATACCTCTTCCGCGACCTGGCGGATGATCAGCGCCTGCTTCCGGAACTCGACGACGTGCGCCACCAGCGGGATCATCACTTCCGGCATGACCCGGCCCTTCCGCGCCGCCACGGTACAGGCCGCCTCGAAGATGGCCCGTACCTGCATGGCCGTGATCTCGGGGTACATGATGCCCAGCCGGCACCCCCGGAGCCCCAGCATCGGATTCACCTCGGCCAGCGACTCGATGGTGCGGTGAACCTCCTTCACCGTCTTGCCCATCTGCTTGGCGAGGTTCTCGATCTCCTCCGGGTCCTTGGGCAGGAACTCGTGCAGCGGCGGGTCCAGCAGCCGGATGGTGACCGGGTATCCCTCCATCGCCCGGAAGATGCCCTCGAAATCAGACCGCTGCATCGGCAGCAGCTTGGCCAGCGCCTTCTTGCGCCCGGCCTCGTCGGTGGCGAGGATCATCTCCCGCATGGCGTTGATCCGGTCGCCCTCGAAGAACATGTGCTCGGTGCGGCAGAGCCCGATACCCTCGGCGCCGAAATCGCGGCCCCGGTGGGCGTCGGCCGGCGTGTCGGCGTTCACTCGGACCCGGAGATGCCGGATCTTGTCCGACCACTGCATCACCCGGTCGAAGTTGCCGGAGAGCTCGGGAGTCACCAGCGCCGCCTTGCCGGCATACACCCGGCCGCTGGCGCCGTCCACCGTGATCCACTCCCCGCCCTGGATGCTGCGCCCGTCCACCTGGAAGCAGCCGGCCGGCTCGTCCACGTGGATCTCCTGCGCCCCGGCGACACAGGGCTTGCCCATCCCGCGGGCGACGACGGCCGCGTGCGAGGTCATGCCGCCCCGGGCGGTGAGAATCGCCTTCGCCTGGACCATCCCGTGAAAGTCCTCGGGGCTGGTCTCCCGCCGGACCAGGATCACCGCTTCGCCCTTCTTCCCCATCGCCTCGGCCACGTCGGCGCTGAAGACCACGGCGCCGGATGCGGCACCGGGAGACGCCGGGAGCCCGGTGGTCAACAGGTCGAGTTCGGCGTCCGGGTCAATGGTCGGGTGCAGCAGCTGGTTCAAGTCGTTCGGGGGAATCCGGGCGACCGCCTCCTCCTCGCTGATCAACCCCTCGTCCACCATGTCGCAGGCGACCCGCACGGCGGCGTGGCCGGACCGCTGGCCCCGCCGGGTCTGCAGCATGTAGAGCCGCCCCTTCTCGATGGTGAATTCCATGTCCTGCACGTCCCGGAAGTGCCGCTCCAGGGTGCGGGCCATGTTCTCCAGGTCGGCGTAGGCCTGCGGCATCTTCTCCTTGAGGGTACGAATGGGCTCCGGCGTCCGGATGCCGGAGACCACGTCCTCCCCCTGGGCATTGAGGAGATACTCACCGTAGAGCGCCTTCTCGCCGGTGGAGGGATCCCGGGTGAACGCCACCCCGGTCCCCGAATCCTCCCCGATGTTGCCAAAGACCATGGTGACGATGTTGACCGCGGTGCCCATGCTGTCGGAGATGTCGTGCATCTTCCGGTAGTCATTCGCGCGGCGGGTGTTCCAGCTCTCGAATACCGCGGCGATGGCGCCCCACAGCTGGTCCATCGGGTCGTCGGGGAACTCCTTCCCGGTCTCCTTCTGGCAGAGCGCCTTGTAGTCGCGGGTGAGGGCGGCCAGCTCCTCCACCGGCAGGTCGATGTCGCGCGTCGGCCTTGCTGGCCTTCTTGCGGGCGTCGAGCAGCTCCTCGAATGGCTGCTTGGGGAGTTCGAAGACGACGGACCCATACATCTGGATGAAGCGCCGGTAGGAGTCGTAGGCGAACCGCTCGTTGTTGCTCTGCGTCGTGAGGCCGGCGACCGTGTGGTCGTTGAGGCCCAGGTTGAGGATCGTCTCCATCATGCCGGGCATGGACACCGCCGCGCCCGACCGCACCGACACCAGCAGCGGATTGGCCGCGCCGCCGAACTGGCGCCCGGTCGCCGCCTCCAGCCGCTGCAACGCGGTCTCCACCTGGGCCCGCAGCCGGGGCGGAAAGGAGGACGTCTCGAGGTAGGTCTGGCAGAGCGTGGACGAAATGGTGAAGCCCGGCGGCACCGGGATCCCCAGGTTGGTCATTTCCGCCAGCCCGGCGCCCTTGCCGCCCAGGACGTCTTTCATGGTGGCGGTACCCTCGGCCCGGCCCTGGCCAAAGAAATACACGAGAGGCTGCGAGTAGGCTCCGCTCATTCCGAGTCGCTCATCATTAGGGGATGCCGGGGCGCTCGGCAGGCGTCCGGCGTGTGTGGTGCATATCCAGGCGGGTCAACCTCGGGCGTTCACAGAACGCCCACCAGCAAACTAGCTCTCAGTACTCAACTCTGCACTCTGGCACTCTGCACTCTGTACTCTGTACTCTGTACTCTGTACTCTGTACTCTGTACTCTGCACTCTGCACTCTGCACTCTGCACTCTACACCCCCGCCGCGTGGCGCAGTTTGGCCAGCGTCTCCGGGATCTCGGTCGGATATTGCCCGCTGAAACAGGCGTGGCACCAGGGGTTCAGGTTCCCCGCCGCACGGAGCATCCCGTCCAGGGAAAGGTAGCCCAGCGAGTCCACGCCCAGGTACTGGCGGATCTCCTCGACGGAGTGGGTGGCCGCGATCAGCTCTTCCCGGTTCGGGGTGTCGATCCCGTAGTGGCAGGGTCCGGTGATGGGCGGGGACGCAAAGCGGAAATGGACCTCCTTCGCCCCGGCCGCCCTGATCATCTGGACCAGCCCCTTGCTGGTGGTGCCGCGAACCAGGCTGTCGTCCACCACGACGCAGGATTTGCCGGCGATCACCTCGCGCACCGGGTTGAACTTGATGCGGACCTTGGCCACCCGCAGGGCCTGGGTTGGGTTGATGAAGGTCCGGCCCACGTAGTGGTTCCGGATCAGGCCGTACTCCAGCTTGGTGCCCGATTCCTCCGAAAACCCCAGCGCCATGGCGTTGGAACTGTCGGGGACGCTGAAGACCACGTCGCCGGACGGGGCAGGGTGCTCCTTGGCGAGCTGGCGCCCCAGCTCCCGCCGCACCCGGTCCACCGACTCGCCGAAGATCTGGCTGTCAGGGCGGGAGAAATAGACCAGTTCGAAGACGCAGCGGCTGACCGGCCGGGCCGCCAGCGGCGGCAGCTCCTCGATCCGGCCATCGGTAATGCGGACAAACTCGCCTGGCTGCAGTTCCCGGATCGGCGTCGCGCCCACCAGGTCGAAGGCGCAGGTCTCCGAGGCCGCCACGACTCCCCGGCCCAGCCGGCCCAGCCAGAGGGGACGAAACCCGCGGCTGTCCACCACCGCGTAGATGTCGCGGCCCACGGTGAGCAACAGGGTGGCGGCACCCTCCACTCGCTCCAGCGCCTCCCGGATCTGCTGTTCCGGCGTGCCGGCCTGGGAACGGGCGATGAGATGGATCATCACCTCGGTGTCGGACGAGGTGGTGAAGATGGCGCCCTGGCTCACCAGCTCGCGCTTGAGTTCCACCGCGTTGGTGATGTTGCCGTTGTGGGCAATCGAGAGCGCGCCCTCGTGGTAGTTGACCAGGCAGGGCTGTGCGTTGGCCAGCACCGAACTGCCCGCCGTGGAGTAGCGGGTATGCCCGATCGCCACGTCGCCGGGGAGCCGGGAGAGATGTTCGTCGTCGAAATTCTCGGAGACGAGTCCCATCCCCCGGTGGGCATGGGTCCGCCCGTCGGCGTCAATCGAAATGATGCCGGCGCTCTCCTGCCCCCGGTGCTGGAGGGCGTAGAGCCCGAGATACGTCAGCCGCGCCGCATCGGGCAGGCCGGAAACGCCGAAGATACCGCACATGCGCTAGAGTGAACTCCGCGTAAAGGCTTGAGAATCAGTGGGTCAGTGGGTCAGTGGGTCAGCGGGCCACTGTCCCCCTGTCCCACTGTCCCCCTGTCCCACCGTCCCCCTGTCCCACTGTCCCACTGTCCCACTATCCCCCTGTCCCCACTGTCCCACTGTCCCACTGTCCCACTGTCCCCCTGTCCCACTGTCCCCCTGTCCCACTGTCCCACCGTCCCACCGTCCCACTGTCCCACTGTCCCACTGTCCCACTGTCACCCCATCCGCCTCGGGATCGCCTCGAAATACACCGCGCGAAGCGCCCCGATGGGCCGCTCGATCAGCGGTGTCCCCCGGGTAACAGTGAAGGCGCCGTTCTCGTTCCCCACGGTGCCCACGGCGACGGCCGGGACGCCGGCGTCTTTCGCCAGCGTCAGCAGCGCGTTCTCCCGGGCGGGCAGCACGGTCACCACCGCCCGCGCACCCGACTCCCCGAATAGTAAGGCATCGTCGCTGACGGATTCCTCCGCGTACCCGGCCAGATCCACCGTCGCGCCGAGACCGGTGTCGTGGTACGGTCCCCGGAAGGCCGCTTCCGCCAGCGCTACCGCGAGCCCGCCGGTGGAGCCGTCGTGGGCCGACCGGAGCAGGCCCTGTTCGGCGGCGCGGACCAGCAGCAGCTGGAGATTCCGTTCCGCCTCCAGGTCCACCCGGGGCGGCTGCCCGCCGACGAAGTCCAGCACATCGGCCCAGTACGCCGACCCGCCCAGGGAGTCGCCGGCGGTATGACCCAGGATGACGATCCGGTCCCCCGGCGCGGTGAAGTGGCTGGCCACCCGGTGCGCGATGTTCCCGAGCAGTCCCACCAGGCCGATGGTGGGCGTGGGGTCGATCGCGCCGGTGGGGCTCTCATTATAGAAGGAGACGTTGCCGCCGGTGACCGGGATCCCAAAGGCGCGGCAGGCGTCGCTGATGCCGCGGCAGGCCTCCCGGAACTGGAAGAACACCTCCGGCTTTTCCGGGCTGCCGAAGTTGAGGCAATCGGTGATGCCAATGGGCGCCGCCCCCGTCACGGCCACGTTGCGAGCCGCCTCGGCCACCGCATGCTTGGCGCCTTCGTAGGGATCCAGCGCCAGCAGCCGGGCGTTGCAGTCCACCGTGACGGCGAGCCCGAAGTCGGTGTCCGCCACCCGGATCACGCCGGCATCGCCCCCGGGCAGGATGGCGCTGGCGCCCTGCACGGTGGAGTCGTACTGCTCATAGACCCACCGCTTGGACGCGATACTGGGCGTATCGAGAAGCGTCTCCAGTGCCTGGGCATAGTCGCCGGTCGGCTGTTTCCCGGGTCTGGAACCACGCACCCGACGCACCTCTGCCGATTCTGCGGCCTCCGGCGTATAGATCGGGCAGTCGTCCACCAGCCGCTGGCCGGGGATCTCGGCCACCACGGTGCCGTGATGCCGGATCCGGAAAAGCCCGTCGTCGGTCACCCGGCCGATCGGGGTGGCGTTGAGTTCCCATTTAGCGCAGATGGCCTGGACCTTCTCGATTTGGTCCGGCTCCGCCACGACCAGCATTCGCTCCTGCGATTCGGAGAGCAGGATCTCGTAGGGCGTCATGTCCGCCTCGCGGACCGGGACCCGGTCGGTGTCGATCTCCACGCCCACGCCGCCCCGCGCCGCCATCTCGGCGGAGGAGCTGGTCAGCCCGGCGGCGCCCATGTCCTGGATCGCGACGATGACCCGGCTGGAGATCAGTTCCAGCGTCGCCTCCAGCAGCAGCTTCTCGGTGAATGGATCGCCCACCTGCACCTGGGGCCGGCGTGCCTCGCTCTTGGCGGACAATTCTTCCGAGGCGAAACTGGCCCCGTGAATGCCGTCCCGGCCGGTCCGGGCGCCCACCGCGAGCAGGATGTTGCCGACGCCGTGGGCCCGGGCCGTGATCAGGTCCTCCTCTTTCAGGAGCCCGACGCACATCGCGTTCACCAGCGGGTTGCCGCTGTAGCCGGGCGCGAAGTCCACCTCGCCCCCCAGGGTGGGCACGCCGACGCAGTTCCCGTAGTCGCCGATGCCGCGCACCACCCCGGCGAAGAGGTAGCGGTTGCGGGGCTCGTCCAGGGGGCCGAAGCGCAGGCTGTTGAGCATGGCCACCGGCCGGGCGCCCATGGTGAACACGTCGCGCAGGATCCCGCCGGCGCCGGTGGCCGCGCCCTGGTAGGGCTCGACCGCGGACGGGTGGTTGTGGGACTCGATCTTGAAGGCGACCGCCCAACCCTGTTCCAGCCGGAGCACACCGGCATTCTCGCCAGGGCCCTGCATCACCCGCTCGCCGGTGGTGGGAAAGGTCTTGAGGATCGGCTTGGAGTGCTTGTAGGAGCAGTGTTCCGACCAGAGCGCGGAGAACACGCCCAGCTCGGTCAGCGTGGGCACCCGGCCCAGGATTTCCTGGATACGCTCGTACTCCAACTCGTTCAGGTTGTGCTCCCGGACGACCTCGAGCGTGACCGGCCGTTCGCCGGGGAATGGAAACGCGCGGGTCGCCGAGTCGGTCGGTGAGGCCACTACTTCTTTCCCTTCAGGGTTGACATGACATCGCCCAGGACCCGGCCCAGCAGGCCCTTGTCCTCGTGCGCCATGATCGTGTCCACCTCGCCGGCGTCAAACCAGATCCCGTTGCAGTCGGGGCAGCGGTCGATCTGGATGCCGTGGAAGCCCTCGGTCTTGAGGTCCTGGCCGCACTTGGGGCACTTCATGTAGTGCGATTTCCGTTCGCTGGCCTGGGCGGCCTTCGCGGCTTCGGCGCGCTGGCGCTCGAGCTTCTCCCGTTCCATGCGGGCGAAGTATTCGTCCTCGTTACGGCTGGGTTTGTCAGTCATAAATCCATTCTGGTGTAGGGTTACTCAGTACTCAGCACTCAGTACTCAGCACTCAGTCCTCAGTACTGAGTACTGGGTACTGGGTGCTGAGTGTGAAGAACCCGCGCCCGTCCGTGAGCCCCACCGCCGGGTCCGTGGCCCGGTCGGGGTGGGGCATCAGGCCGACCACGTTGCCGGCCGCGTTGCGGATGCCCGCGATGTCGTTGGCCGACCCGTTGGGGTTCTCGCCGCCGGTGGCGGGGGAGCCGTCGGGGGCCACGTAGCGCACCACCACCTGGCCGTTCGCTTCAAGCTCGCGCAGGGTGCTCTCGTCCGCGGTGAACCGGCCGTCGCCGTGAGCCACCGGCAGCCGGATCACCTGGCCCTCGCCATAGGCGCTGGTAAAGGGGGTGTCGGTCTGCTCCACCTTGAGGTGCACCGGGCGGGAGACGAACGTCAGCCGCTCGTTTCGCATCAGCGCCCCCGGCAACATCCCGGCTTCGCACAGGATCTGGAAGCCGTTGCAGATGCCCAGCACCTTGCCGCCGGCGGCGGCGAACGTCTGCACCGCGTCCATGATGGGGCTGAACCGCGCGATGGCCCCGGAGCGCAGGTAATCGCCATAGCTGAACCCGCCCGGCAGCACCACCACGTCCGGGTCCTGGAGGTCGGTGTCCCGGTGCCACACGAAGTAGGACTCGTGTCCCGCCCGCCGGGCCGAGTGGAGCGAATCCCAATCGCAGTTGCTGCCCGGAAACCGCACCACCGCCACGCGCATCGAACCGCCTTTCACGAGGAGAGCGCTCTACTCGATCTCTACCAGATAGTCTTCGGTCACCGGGTTCGCCAGCAGCTTGTCGCACATCCGGCGCACCCGCTGCTCGGCATCCTCCCGGCTACCGGCCTGGACCTGGACCTCGATCGCCTTGCCGATCCGGACGTTCTCCGCCTCGGTGAATCCCAGCGCGGCGAGCGCGTGTTCCACCGCCTGTCCCTGGGGATCCAGCAGGCCGGCCCGGGGCACGATCCGGATGTGGGCGCGATAAGTCATGGCATCGTGTCCCTGCGGCGATCGGATACCCGCCGCATGTCGGGGAAATCGGTCACCGTCTCGGCGATGACCGGGTCGTCGTGGTCATCGTCATCCAGCTCGTCCTCGTCCTCGTCCTTGTCCCGTTCCAGCAGCCCCAGCACGGTGGCCCGGAGCAGCCCGTAGGCCATGTAGGTCATGCCCAGCGGGAACAGCACGTACTCGGGAATCGTGAGGCCGCCGATCAGGAGCGCCACGTTGAAGACCGTCCCCGCGATCCCCCTGACGCTGCGGAACCCGATGCCCGGAAACTTGGGATACCGGACATTGCTCACCATCAGCGCGGAGAGCAGCAGGATCAGGATGACCAGGCCCTGCTTCTGCAGGTTCAGGTAGGCGAGGGACGCCTGGTACCAGTTGGTCTGGCTGAAGGCATAGTAGGTGGCCAGCGTCATCCCCGCCGACGGGCTGGGGAGCCCGATGAACCAGTTGGAATGCGGCTTGCCATGGGCCAGGATATTGAAGCGAGCCAGCCGCACCGTCACCGCGACGACGTAGATGTAGCAGATGACCCAGCCGAACCGGCCCACCGACTGGAACTCGAGGAAGTACATGAAGACCGCCGGGGCCACGCCGAACGAAATCGCGTCCACCAGCGAGTCCAGCTCGGCGCCGAACCGGGTCCCGGCGTTGGCCCGCCGCGCGATCCGTCCGTCCAGCATGTCGAGGATCCCGGCGAATACCAGGAACCAGCCCGCCCAGATGAAATTGCCCTGGGAAGCGTTGACCATGCTCCAGAACCCGAAGAACAGGTTGCCGAGGGTAAAGGCGCTCGGCATCACGACCACCACGCCCCGCATGTTGGGGCGGAAGCGGGGCCGGCGGGGCATCAGGCCCATCGCGCGATCACCGTCACGCCCGCCACCGTGCGGTCGCCTTCGCGGACCAGGATCTCCGCCGCGGGAGGGAGGAACACGTCCACCCGCGAACCGAACCGGATCATGCCCATGCGCTCTCCCTGTTCCACGGCGTGCCCCTCCGGGTGATCGGTCACGATCCGCCGGGCGATGAGGCCCGCGATCTGGCGCACCAGGACCTTGCCGTGGGCGGTGCGGAGGCCCACCGAAGACTGCTCGTTCTCCAGGCTGGCCTTTTCCGCGGCCGCGTTGACGAACGAGCCGGGATTGTACTGCCGGTATTCGATGGTGCCGCTCGACGGATACCGGTTGACGTGGCAATCGAACACGTTCATGAAGATGGATACCCGCACGGCGTCGGCCTGGTGGAAGGCCGGTTCATGCAGCCGGAGCACGCTGACCACCTTGCCGTCCGCCGGCGCGATGATGAGCTGTTCGCCCCGCTCGCCGAAGCGGGCCGGGTCGCGGAAGAACGCCACCACCCAGATCGCGATGGGCAGCCACGCCAGCGCGAACCACCAGAGCCGCGCCACCAGCAGGACAGCCAGGATGACGAACGCCGCGAGAATGAACCAGCGGCCCTCCGGGGCGGTGCGGATCACGCGTCGTCCTCGAGGTCCTGTCCGGTAACCCGCCGGTAGGCGTCGAGGTAGCGGAGGCTGGTCGTCTCGACCACGTCGTCCGGCAGGGTGGGGCCGGGGGCCTCGCCGTTCCACTTGCCTTCCCTTTTGAGGACGGCCAGGTAGTCCCGCAGCGGCTGCTTGTCGAAGCTGGGCTGAGAGCGGCCTTCCTGGTAGCGGTCCGCCGGCCAGAAGCGCGAGCTGTCCGGGGTCAGGACCTCATCGATCAGCCGGAGCACGCCGTCCTTGTCGAAGCCGAACTCGAACTTGGTGTCGGCGATGATGATGCCCCGGGTGGCGGCATGGTCCCGCCCCGCCGTGTACACCTGGAAGCTGGCGTCCCGGAGCCGGGTCGCCGTGGGCTCCCCCAGCGCGTCGGCGACCTGGGCAAAGGTGACATTGATGTCGTGGCCTTCCTCCGCCTTGGTGGCCGGCGAGAAGATCGGCGGGGCAAGCTGGGAGCTTTCCTGCAGCCCCTTGGCCAGCGGCTCGCCGGCCAGGGTGCCCTTGTCCTTGTACTCCGCCCAGGCCGAGCCGGTGATGTAGCCCCGGATCACGCACTCGAACGGCACCGGGGTGGTGCGGATGCAGAGCATCGCCCGGCCCGCCACCTGGTCGGCGAAATCGGCCAGGGCGGGGATCCGGTCGATGATCTCCGCGGTGCCCGCGGTGATGAAGTGGGACGGGATCACGTCCTTCAGCTTCTCGAACCAGAAGGCGCTGATCTGGGTGAGCACCGCGCCTTTCCTGGGAATCGGCTGGTCCATGACGACGTCGAACGCGCTGACCCGGTCGCTGGCGACCAGCAGCAGGTGATCGGCGTCCACTTCATAGACCTCGCGGACCTTGCCGCGGCGGAGCAGGGGGAGCGGAAGGCTGCTCCTGGCCAGTGTCTTCATACGGTCACCTGGTGAGTGTCGGCCAGCGCCGCAAGCGGCCGGGCCCGGTTGAGCAGGGGATGCAGGAATTCTTCGAGAAACTCGCCGACCTGTGCGGTGGCCCGCCCGGTGTACTTGATCGGGTCCAGTTCGGCCCGCAGGGTGGCGGCCGGGACCGCGGCGAAGGCGGGATCGCCGGCCAGGCAGTCGAGCAGGGTGTTGGCTTCGCCCCGGCTCACCGCGGCCGCGCAGGTCATGCTGTGCCCCCGCACGACCTCGTGCAGGGTCTGGCGGTCGCCGCCGGCCGCGACCCCCATCATCAGCCAGCGCTCGGTGGCCATGAAGGGCATCTGCTGGTCCACGTGGCGGCGGATGGTTTCCTCCCGCACCTCGAGACCGGCCGCGATATTGGCGGCGAGGATCAGGATGGCGTCCACGGCCAGGAACGATTCCGGCAGGGTGAGCCGGCGGTTGGCGCTGTCGTCCAGGGTGCGCTCCAGCCACTGGGTCGCCGCGGTGTGGGCCGGGTTGGACTGCAGCGAGATGACGAACCGGGCCAGGGCGTTGATCCGCTCGGCCCGCATCGGGTTGCGCTTGTAGGCCATCGCGCTGGAGCCGATCTGCTCCGACTCGAACGGTTCCAGCAGTTCGCCCTCGTGCTGCAGCAGCCGGAGGTCGTTCGCCATCTTGGCCGCCGATTGGGCGACCCCGCTCAGCGCGTCCACCACCTGGCTGTCGCCCTTCCGGGTGTACGTCTGCCCGCTCACCGGATAGGCCTGGCCGAATCCCATTTTGCGGCAGACCCGGCGGTCCAGCTCCCGCACCTTGTCGTGGTCGCCGCTGAAGAGCTCGAGGAACGAGGCCTGGGTGCCGGTGGTGCCCTTGCAGCCGCGGAACCGCAGGTGCTCCAGCCGGTGGGCCAGGTCCTCGACGTCCAGCGCGAAATCCAGCATCCAGAGGGTCGCCCGCTTGCCCACGGTGGTGAGCTGGGCCGGCTGGAAATGGGTGTACGCGAGGCAGGGGATGTCCCGGGTCCGGAGCGCGAAGGTCTCCAGCGCGTCGAGCACCGCGATGCAGCGGCCCAGCAGCAGCCGCAACCCGTCCCGCATGACGAGGAGATCGGCGTTGTCGGTCACGTAGGCGCTGGTGGCGCCCAGGTGCAGGAAAGGCCGGGCCGCGGGCGCCTGGTCGCCGAACGCATGGACATGGGCCATCACGTCGTGGCGGAAGCGCCGTTCATAGCCGGCGACCTGGGCCAGGTCGGTGTCGTCGAGGTGGGCGCGCATCTCCGCGAGCGCCTGGTCCGGGATGGCCAGTCCGAGCTGCTGCTCATGTTCCGCCAGCGCGAGCCAGAGCCGGCGCCACACCCCGGCCCGGTGACGGTCGCCCCAGAGCCGCTGCATGGCGGGGGACGAGTAACGGGTGCCGAGGGGAGAGCGGTAGCCGTCGTCGCTCATCGGAACACCAGGTCGGTGAAGGCGTACTGGCCGTTGCGTTCGATGTGGACCCGGATCGGCTGCCGGGGCGGCGCCGCGTCGAACAGCTCGCCCACCTGCTCGGCCCGGCGGATCATGGCGCGGTTGACCGCGATGATCACGTCGCCGCTCATGAGCCCGGTGGCCTGGGCGATCGGGGGCGTGATGCGGAAAATCAGGGCGCCCTGGTCGCTCCGGAGGCCCCGCTCGGCCTGGACCGCGGGGGTGATGGTGATGAGCTCAATGCCGCGAAGCACGCTCACTTTCTCCGAGGTGACCGTGGGCAGGTCGCCGCTGATGAGCAGCCGTTCCTCGGTACTGGTGCCGGAGCGGACCCGGATCCGGATGGAGTCCCCCACCCGGAGGTCCAGCTTGGTGGCCTCCCAGTCGAGGAAGTTCCGGAGCCGGCGGCCGTTGGCTTCGATCAGCACGTCGCGAGGCTTGATGCCCCCCCGGTCGGCCGGGCCGCCGGGGGCCACCGCGGTCACCACCACCCCGCCCTGGGTCTTCCAGTCCTGCATGCTCTCCGCGCCGGCGACGTCCAGCCCCACCCAGGCCCGCCGGATGGCGCCGTGCTGGACGATTTCTTCCGCGATCCGCATCGCGCGCTCGATCGGAATGGCGAACCCCAGCCCCACCGACCCTCCGCTCTGGGAGAAGATGGAGGAGTTGACGCCGATGACCTCGCCCAGCGAATTGGCGAGGGGGCCGCCCGAATTGCCGGGGTTGATGGCGGCGTCGGTCTGGATCATGTCGAGGTAGAGCCCGGCCTGCTCCCGGCCCGGCAGGATGTTCCGGCCCACCGCGCTGACCACGCCGGCGGTGACGGTCGGCTCGGCGTTGCCGAGCAGGAACGCGAACGGGTTGCCGAGGGCCACGACCCACTCGCCGATCAGCAGGTCCCCGGTGCGCCCGACGCGGACGGTGGGGAGCCCGGTTCGCTCCACCTTGAGCACCGCGATGTCGGTGATCGGGTCTTCGCCCAGCACCCGCGCGGGGAGGTCGGTCCCGTCGCTCAGGGTCACCACGACCCGCTCCGCCCCGCCGACCACGTGCTGGTTGGTGATGATGGTGCCGTTGGACTGGACGATGAACCCGGTCCCGCTCACCGGGACCAGCTGTTCCCGCCCCTGGGGGACGAAGAACAGGTCGAACATGGACGGGGACGAGACCCGCCGGCGGGAGGTGGCGCTGACGGAGACGACCGCGGGGCCGACCCGGGTGGCCGCATCCACGATGGCGGTGCGCCGGGAGGTGTCGAGGGCGGCGTTGCGTTCGGCGGTCTGGGTTGAGGCGTCGGCGAAGGGGACCAGGCCGGCCTCGGATCGGTCGCTCCTGCAGGCGGTGGCGAGCAGGAGGAGGACGAGCGCACCCAGCGCACAGCGCTGGTCGTAGCCGCGGCCCCCCCGTTTTGCTGTGCCGCCTGTTCTACCGTTCATTCACATCCTCGCGCTGGTCCACGAAACACGCTTCCGGATACTCGGCAGCGATGAAGTAGAGTCCCTGCGGCGGTGCGGGGGGACTGGTTTCGTCGTTGTCCGAGCGGGCCAGCAGCCGCTCCATATCCTCCACCGGCCGGCGTGCGAGCCCGATGTCCACCATGGTGCCGACCAGGAACCGGACCATGTGGTGCAGGAACCGGTCGGCCTGGATCTCGAACTGGAGGCCGGCCTCGCCCCGATCAGTCCACCGGGCCCGCTGCACCTGGCAGCGGTAGTGCGGTTTCGCCGGGCCCTTCGCGGCGAACGCCTGGAACGCGTGCGTGCCGGCGAGCGTCGCGGCGGCCCGGTCGAGCCCGGCCCGGTCGAGGGGCCGGCCGAGCGCCCATTCGTACGGCCGCCGGAAGGGCGACGCGGAGCGCTCATCGGTCCCGACCAGGTACTGGTAGCGCCGCGCGGTGGCACTCTTCCGGGCATGAAACCCGGGGGCCATCTCGTGGATCCGCTCGACCCAGCAATCCGGGGGGAGCAGGGCATTGAGCCCCCGCCGGAGCGCCGCCCCGGCCCACTTCGGGGGAACCGTCAGGCTGACGCCCATCCCCAGGGCGTGGACGCCGGCATCGGTCCGGCCGGCGGCGTGCACCGGAATCCGGTCGCCGTTGAGCCGGGCCAGGGCGGCTTCGAACTCGCCCTGCACCGAGCGCCCGGCCTTCTGGCGCTGCCATCCCACGAACTCGCTGCCGTCAAAATGCAGAATCGCGAGAAAGGTTCGGCTCACGTGCGGCAAAATAGCCGAATTGAGCGGGCATATGAAGGGTTGATAAGAACGGGGCGGTAGAACAAAGGGCGGGAGAACAGAGGCGGTAGAACAACGGGCGGGAGAACTGGGCGGGAGAACAGAGGCGGTAGGAAAAGGGCGAGAGAACTGGGCGGTAAAACAGAGGCGGTAGGAAAGGGCGGTAGGAAAAGGGCGGTAGAACAGGGTTGGGTGGCCGGTGGGGGAGGCAAGCTACGGGTTTTCCGGCGTCGGGGTTATTGCCCTGGTCACGGCACGGCTGAGTTTCCACACCAGGCGACCGGCCCTGTCCCGCAGGAGATCCAGTCCGGCCCATTCATCTTCTGGCAAGTAGCCGAGGTCCCGGCCGAGCAACAGGCAGTACGACAGTTCCGAGGCCGACCCCAAGGCGATGTCCAGGAACCGGCGAAACTCCCGGGGGCCTCGCTTGGCGGAGCCCTCGGCAATGTTCATCGGAATCGAGTAGGCTGCCCGCCGTGCCTGCGAAGTCAGCTCAAACCGTTCACCCGGCGGCCAGGTCCCGGTTGCCCGATAGACGGCAAGGACCAACTGGTGGCTGACTTGCCACGCCCGAAAGCGTTGGTAGGGTAGCATGTTGCCAACCTGGCGACGGAGCGTCAACCCACTCACAAACTCACCCACCACAACGAGTTGGAGCAGCTCCACCCGGCTCAGCTTACCGCCCTTTTCCCGCCCGCTATTCTCCCGCCCGGAGTTTCTCCCGCCCTGTTTTACTGCCCTCTGTTCTACCGCCCGTTGTTCTCCCGCCCTGTTTTACCGCCCCCTGTTCTCCCGCCCTGTCTTACCGCCCTCTGTTCTCCCGCCCGTCGTCCTCCCGCCCCTTTTCCTACCTCTATGCATCAGCCCTTGCCCTTCGGTGCACTTTCGGGTAATATGGTTCGGCTTCCCTTCGGTCACCCCCGGGAGACAACCATGCCGCTTACCAAGCGCCAGAGTGAGATCCTCGCCTACCTCCAGGACTACATCAGAGATCACAGCTACGCGCCCAGTTTCGAGGACATCGCGGAGCATTTCGAGTTCCAGTCGCTGGCCACGGTGCACGAGCACCTGACCAACCTGGAGCGCAAGGGCTATATCCACCGCACCCATAATGAAAGCCGGTCGATCGAGGTGCTGCCGCCCAAGGGGCAGGCGGGTGCCACCGAGATCCCCATCCTGGGCAAGGTCGCCGCGGGTACCCCCATCGAGTCCCTGATGCATGAAGAGACCCTGGCGGTGCCGGACCAGATCCTGCCCCGGCGAGGTCCCAATTACGCCCTCAAGGTCCGGGGCTCGTCCATGATCGACGAGCATATCATCGATGGCGACTATGTCGTGGTCCATGGCCAGAACGCGGCCGAAAACGGAGAAATGGTCATCGCGCTGGTGAACGGGAGCGAGGCCACCGTTAAGAAGTTCTTCCGGGAACCCGGCGGCTGGATCCGGCTGCAGCCGGCCAACGAAACCATGCAGCCCATGCGCTTCCAGGAACGGGACGTGCTGATCCAGGGAGTGGTGGTGGGGGTGATCCGGAAGTACTGACGGGCTCTAAGACGAGGGCGGGAGAAGATGGCGGTAAGAATAGGGCGGTAGGAATAGGGCGGTAGGACAAGGGGGCGGGAGGTCGGACCGGGAGAACAAGGATGTACCCGTTCCACGGCCCTCCTTTACCGCCCTCCTTTACCGCCCTCCTTTACCGCCCGTCGTTCTCCCGCCCTTTGTTCTACCGCCCTGTTCCTGGCTCAACCCCGCGCCGGTTCCTGCCGATACAGCCTTCATGACGGAAACCAAGATCTGCGGCATCACCGCGGCCGAGGATGCGGTCACGGCGGTGGCCGCCGGGGCATCCTACCTCGGGGTGGTGTTTACACCCGGGGCCCGGCGGGTGGAGCCCGCGTTGGCCCGGGACATCGTCCTCGCCGCGGGGCAGACGCCGGTGATCGGGGTCTTTGCCGGCCGTCTCCGGGTCAGCGAGATCCTGGATATCACTGCGGCGGCTGGTTTCGCCGGCATGCAACTGGCGCCGCCCCACTCGACCGCCGATGCCCGGCGAATCCGCGCCATGGGATACCTGGTCTGGCGGAGCATGCCACTCGAGTCCGACCGGGATCTTGCCTGGTTGGCCGGCGTACGGGAGGCCGCCAGTGCCGTGGTGGTCGGTCCCCCGCCTCGGCATGGTGTTGGCGGAAACCCGGTCTTGTTACCTTTAGAACTGGCGCGGGAGGCGCGCGCCCACCTTCCCGGTCACCAGATGGTTCTTACCGGCGGACTCACGCCCCACAACGTGGGGAACGCGATTGCCGAAGTGCGGCCCGACATTGTCGAACTGGCCCTTGGCGACCCAACCCGAGCCGGCAGCACCGACGCCGGCCGAATTCAGCAATTCATGGAGGCAGTGATTGCGTCTTACGCGCCACGCTGACACTCGGAGCGTTCTCCCCTGCCGGGGCATCCGGTAATGGGGGAGACTCTCGGCGCCTCCGCTATCCTGCCGCCGGCGCACGTCGAGGAACTGATCAAGACCATGATCAAGGCGCTGCGCGCCTTCCAGATGTATCTCCCCAACAACCCGATCTACCAGAAGGCCCAGGCCAATATCGTCGAGGCCTTCGTGCCCGTCTGGGACGCCACCGACGAACTGGTCCTGGCCATCGTCGAGACCGACTTCATCTGGGACGAGAACGTGGTGTACAGCCAGGCCAACAAGAGCGAAAGCCTGGCCTGGACGCTGTACAAGGACGGGATGCGGGTCCTGACGTTGAAACGCGGGGTGGAGCGGGCGGAGATGGCGAAGTTCCTGGAGGTGGTGCAGAAGGCCCGGATGCTTCCGGCCGATGCCAACGATGATCTCAACACCCTGCTGTGGGAACAGCAGTTCGAACGGATCGAGTACCGCTTCACCGACTTCCTCACCGATGCGGCCATGCCCGAAGCCACCGGGGAGTACGGGGCCGCCGGCGCCGGCGAGGAGGTCCAGGCCCAGGTCCAGGAAGAAGTCGCCGAAGCCAAAGAGGAGGGGCCGGGCCGGACCGGTATCGTGGACCTCGAGGATTTCGATTCCACCCTCTACTTCCTGGACGAGAACGAAATCACCTACATGGCGCGGGCCCTGGAGCGGGAATATCACCAGGACTTCCGCAGCTCGACGCTCAACATCCTGCTGGACCTGCTGGAACTGCAGACCGAGGAGACAGTGCGGGAGGAGCTCTTCGGCATCTTCGAGACGCTGATGCCCAACCTGCTCAACGCCGGAGAGTTCCGCCATGTCGCCACCATCCTCAGGGAGGCCCGGGTCATCGGCGAGCGGGCCAAGGGCCTGACCGACGACCAGCGCCGCCGGCTGGAAAGTTTCCGGGGCCAGTTGAGCGACCCCGCCGTGCTGACCCAGCTGCTGCAGGCGGTGGACGAAGCGACCGCGGCCCCGTCCGCCGACGACCTGGGCGAACTGTTTCGTGAACTGCGTCCCGGGTCGCTGGAGACCATCCTGGTGTGGCTCCCCCGGATCACTTCCGCGACCGTTCGCAACCTGCTGGTGGAGGCGTCGGAACGGCTGGCCGCGGCGAGTCCCCAGGAGATGCTCCGGCTGCTGGCCCTGACCGGGTCCGAGGCCCTGGCCGGCACGATTGATCTTTGCGGACGGCTCCAGTTGCAGGGGTCGGTTCCCGGTCTCGGCTCAACCATGACGCACGAGAGCCAGCCTGTCCGGCTGGCCAGCGTCAAGGCGCTGGTCGCCATCGGCACCGCCGGGGCGCTGCAGGCGCTGGAGCGGGCCCTCGACGATGCCGACCGGGAGGTCCGCATCGCGGCGGTGCGCGCCCTGGGAACCCGGGGGTATAAGAACGCGCTCAAGCGGCTCCAGGAGGCGGTCCTCAACCGGGGCCTCAAGGACGCCGACCTCACCGAGCGCATCGCGTACTTCGAAGCCTATGCCATGGTGGCCGGACCCGCCGGGCTCGAGCCGCTGGCCCGCATCCTCCTGCCGGGTGGTGTGTTCAAGCGGAAGGAATCGGCGGAGAGCCGGGCCTGCGCCGCGAAGGCGATTGCCCTGATCCGGAGCCCGGAGGCCAGGGCCATCCTGGAAGAGGCCCGCGAGGACAAGGACCTGGTGGTGCGGAACGCGGTGACCCGTGCGCTCCGGGAGTCCACCGCGGTCCGGGAGCCGGGCCGATGACCGACTCCACCGCCGGCCGTTCCCCGGCCCCCGATTCTCCCCGGCCGGGATCCGGGGGAGAAGGCGCCCTGCGCCATGCCGGCCGCGGGTTCCTGCTGGCCTTCTACACCGGGCTCCGGAGCCTCAAGCTCTATCCCATCGAGAACGCGACCGCGCAGAAGGCGCTCGACGATCTCCAGGCGGCGGCCGGCAGCCTGCTGGCGACCGAGGAGGATATCGAACTGCGCCTCTCCGGCGATTTCCTCTTCCTCAACGGCACCCGGCTCCGGCTGGAGCTCGAGAACTACGCGTCGTTCAGCTACATCCTGGCCATGTTCCGGAGCTTCAACATCGGCACCGTCCACGTGCAGCGGGAGGTCGAGCGCCGGGAGTGGCAGATCTTTATCGGGCTGCTGCTCAATCTCTCGCCGATGGAAGAGGGCCCCGCCAAGCTGCTGGCGCTGACCGAACGGATGCGGAGCGGCGGCGTCACCCGGATCGACCTGGAGCCCACGGTCGAAACCCAGGACGAACTGGATGAACTGGAGCGCGCCAAGGAACTGGCCAAGCGGACCTACACCCAGGGCGTGGCCGTCACCAAGGAAGTGGTCAACAGCATCCGGATGGGCCGCACCGCGAGCATCAAGAAAGTCAAGCGGGCGGTCCAGTCCATCGTGGACCAGGTGCTGAACAACGAGACCTCGCTGATGGGACTCACCACCATCCGCGACTACGACGAATACACGTTCACCCATTCGGTCAACGTCTGTATCTTCTCGGTGGCGCTGGGCCGCCGGGTGGGGTTTACCCGGCTGCAGCTCTATGACCTGGGGCTCGCCGCGCTCATGCACGATATCGGCAAGGCGCGGATTCCCATCGAGATCCTCAACAAGACCAGCGGCCTCGATGAAAAGGAGTGGTTTGTCATCCAGGCCCATCCCTGGATGGGCGCGCTCACCCTCTTCGAAATGCGGGGCTACAGCGAGATCCCGTACCGGTCGATCGTGGTGGCCCACGAGCACCACATGAAAATCGACCTCACCGGGTATCCCCGGGTGGTGCGCCCGCGGGAACTGGGATTGTTTTCCCGTATCGTCGCCGTGGCCGACGGCTTCGACGCCGCTACCACCCGGCGCGCCTACCAGAGCGTGCCGATCCAGCCGGACGAAGTGCTGCGGGAAATGTGGGAGAACCCCCGGCGCGGCTACGATCACGTGATCGTCAAGGCGCTGATCAACCTGATCGGCGTCTATCCGGTCGGGACCTGCGTGATCCTGGACACCTTCGAGGTCGGCATCATCGCGGGCCCCAATCCCGACCCCGCGTTCCTCAACCGCCCGCTGGTCAAGATCGTCATCGATCCCGATGGCGCCGTCATGCTGCCGCCAGCGCGCACCATCAACCTGGCCGAACGCGACCCGTCCGGCGCCTTCCTCCGCTCGATCGTCAAGGTGACCAATCCGGACCGCTATGGCCTCACCGTCGGCGATTACTTCGTCTAAGCCGCCGCCGGCATGAACGTCCGGGTCATCCTCGACTGGTATGCCCGCCTGCTCTCCGGGCTGGGGATCCTGGTCCTCGCCGCCGCCGCGGTCCGCGATCCGGGCTGGCTCCGGCACCCGCAGCTCGCCCTGCTGCTGCTGGGCATGGTGGTCCTCCTCCGGGGCGGCCAGATCTCGCTGACCAAGTATGCCTACCTGACCCAGATCGGGGTGCCCGCGCTGCTCGGCGGGATCATGATCGGCCCCGGCGCCACGACGCTGGCCCTGGGAATCGGCGTCCTGGGGACCGACCTCTTCTGGGTGCGGAAGAGCGTGGCCGCGGCCCTGGTCAACGCCGGCCGCGAGGTCATCGCCTTTGTCGCCGCCTACGGTCTCTTCGCCGGGGTGCTGGCGGTGACCCGGCCGGAAGGTTTCACGCTCGACTATCTCCCGGCCGCGGCCACCCTGGCCGCGATGTACTTCTTTCTCTCCCGCTCCCTGTTCTACTTCACGCTCCTCTTCCGGAACAAGCTGGAGAGCGACGAGCGGCTGGTCATCCTCCGGTACGAGCTGCTGACCTACCTGCTGACCATCGCGGCGGTGACCGTGCTCATCGGCGCGATGCAGAGCCTGTCCGCGCCGGGCTGGGTCACCGTCCTCCTGGTCGTCGGGGTCATCGGGCTCCTCACCAAGCGGATCCTGGAGGAGGCGATCGCCGCCGAGGAGTTGAACAAGGTTCATGTCCGCGAGAAGGTGATCGCCGGTAATCTCAGCCTGCAGGACTCCTTCGCGGAGATGGAGCGGCTGGCGCACCGGCTGCTCGACTGGGGGGACATGCGGGTCTATCGCGCGGCGGGTGCCGGTGCGGCGCTCATCTACCGCGGCGCGTATGGCCGCGACACCCGGCACCAGCCGCTCTACGACGCGGAGGGGCTCCGGGCCGAAGTCATCCGGACCGCCCAGCCGATCGTGATCACCGATGCCGCCCGGGACGCCCGGGTCACGACGCCGGACCCTTCTGCCCGGAGCATCCTGATCGCGCCGCTCCGCCTGGGAAACGAGACCATCGGGACCCTGGAACTGGAGCACCACAAGCGTCACGCCTACCGGGAACGGGACATGGAAGCGGTCCGGACTTTTGCCGGGCAGCTGGCCACCGCCATTCACATCGCGGACCTGCGCCAGCCCCTGGTCGAAACGGTCGAACGGATCGGCCGCCAGGTCGAGAGCTTCGGGCGGCACGCCGAGATGCTGAAGCAGACCACCCTCGCGGTGGCGGCGGGCTCCCAGTCCATCCGGGCCGGGATGTCCGACCAGGGCCGGCTCGTGAAAACCGGCCTCGACACGACGGGTGACGTCTCGCGCGCGGTGACCGACATGGCCAGCGAAGGCGCCCGGGCCGCCACCGCGGCGGAGGCGGCCAGCGCGGTGGCCGCCACCAGCCAGGGCACCATCGGCGACGCCATCCAGCGGCTGGTCCAGCTCAAGAGCGTGGTGGCCGACAGCAGCCGGGAGGTAGAGGAACTGGGACGGGTGACCAGCCGGATCAACGAGTTCATCGGCTCGATCCGGGAGATCGCGGACCTCACCAACCTGATCGCCCTCAATGCGGCGATCGAGGCGGCCCGGGCGGGCAAACACGGCCAGGGATTTTCAGTCGTGGCCGACGAAGTCCGCAGCCTGGCCGCCCAGAGCGCGGGAGCTTCCCGGGAGGCGGCGGTCCTGCTGGAACTGATCGGGGGGCAGGTGGCGACCATCGCGGCGCTGATGCAACGGGGCCAGCTGGTGGTTGGCGGGGTGGAGGACCTGAGCGCCTCGGCCGGCCGTGCCCTTACCGCCATCGTGGAATCGACGCGGGAGGCGGGATCCCACGGGCGCCAGATCGCGGCCACCGCGGCCGCCCAGCAGCGCACCTTCAACCAGTTGCGGGGCCAGATCGACCAGATCGCCGCAGTCGCCTGGAAGACGCTGGAGGAGGCCAACGATATGGCCGCCCGGGCCGCCCAGGCCACGGACGGCCACCACGAAATGGAGCAGGCGATCCGGGACCTGGGCGCCGTGGCGAACCACCTGCAGGACATCGCCAGGACGTTCAGTGCGGAGGGATGAACCGAAGGGGCAAGAGGGAAGGGCGGCTGGGCCGGGCGAATCCGGAAATCCGCCGAGCCCGGTTCGCGCCTACCTGGCCCTGGGGAGCAACCTCGGCGACCGGGCGGCCCACCTGGCGTTCGCGCGCCACGAGCTGGGACTCCTGCCCGGCTCCCGGATCGTGGCGAGTTCCGCGGTGGAAGAGACGGCACCATTGGGCGGCAGGGTGCAGCCGCCCTATCTTAATCAGATGGTGCTGCTGGAGACCGGCCTGTCCCCCCGGCAGTTGCTCGATGCCTGCCTCGCCATCGAGGACGCGGCCGGCCGGATCCGGCGCGAAGCCTGGGCGTCGCGCACCCTCGACATTGACATCGTGCGCTATGGGGACGAGACCATCCGGGAGCCGGGACTGGTCGTTCCGCATCCCGGATTCGCCGAGCGGGAGTTCTGGCAGCGGGAGCTCGCTGAAATCGAACGGGCCCTGAATGCCGGCTCACTGGCCCACTGGCCCACTGACCCACTGACCCACTGAATGGAGCTCATGCCGCCCGAGAAACGACCGCGCAACGTGCTCGACCTTCTCGCCATGAAAAAGGATGGCCGGAAGATCGTCGTGCTCACGGCCTACGATGCGCTCTTTACGCCGCTCCTGGTGGACGGCGGAGCCGACCTGCTGCTGGTGGGCGACTCGGTCAACCAGGTCGTGGCGGGCGCCCCCAGCACCCTGAGTGCGACACTGGACCAGATGATCTACCACGCGACGGCGGTGCGCCGGGGCAGCGGCGATCTCCTGGTCATCGTGGATCTTCCCTTCCTGACCTACCAGGTCTCCATCGAAGAGGCGCTCCGGAATGCCGGCCGGGTCATGCAGGAGACGGGGGCGCACGGGGTGAAGCTGGAAGGCGGGGTCCACATGGCGGCGACCATCCGGGCGATGGTCGATATCGGAATTCCGGTCATGGGCCACATCGGGCTGACGCCGCAATCGGTCCACGCCCTGGGTGGCTACCGGGTCCAGGGCCGGGACCCGGCCGCCGCCGACCGGCTCCTGGCGGATGCCCGCGCCATCGAGGAGGCGGGGGCCTTCGGCCTGGTGCTGGAGCTGGTGCCGGCGCCCCTTTCCGCCCGGATCACCGCGGCGCTGACCATCCCCACGATCGGCATCGGCGCCGGCCCCGATTGTGACGGCCAGGTCCTGGTGACCCCCGACATGCTGGGTCTCAACCAGCGGTTCAATCCCAAGTTTCTCAAGCGATACGCCGAGCTGGCGGACCTGGTGCGCAAGGCCACGGCCGACTTCGCCGCGGACGTCCGGGATGGCCGGTACCCGGACCGGGACCACAGCTTTGAGTGACCATCGTCTCTCCTACCACCGCTCCTGGATTCGATGCTCCCTCTCGAAACGGTAATGCCGACCTTTGACCGCCCCGGGGAACTCAAGGCCTGGGTCGCCGCGCGAAAAGCGCAGGGCCATCGGGTCGCCCTGGTCCCCACCATGGGTGCGCTCCACGAGGGGCACCTGCGGCTGGTGGACGAAGCGCGCCGAACTGCCGATGCCGTGGTGATGAGCATCTTCGTCAACCCGCTGCAGTTCGGTCCGAAAGAAGACCTGGCCCGCTATCCCCGGAACCTGGAGCGTGACTCCGAACTGGCGATGGGGCGGGGGGTGGATGCGCTGTTTGTCCCGGCCGTCGAAACGATGTACCCACCGGGCGCCGAGGTGCGGGTGGTGCCGGGAGAAACCGGTTCCCGCTGGGAAGGCAAGATGCGGCCGGGCCACTTCGAGGGCGTCCTGACCGTGGTGGCCAAGCTGTTGCACCTGGTGGGGCCCGACGTGGCGGTCTTCGGCCAGAAGGACATCCAGCAGGCGGTTCTCGTCCGCCGCATGGTGCGCGACCTGGACTGGGATCTCGAACTGGTGGTCGTCCCCACGGTGCGTGAACCGGACGGCCTGGCCCTGAGCAGCCGGAACATCTATCTCGACGCCGCCGCCCGGGCCAACGCGCTCGCACTGAGCCGTGCGCTGGCCCGCGCCCACACCCTGTTCAGTTCCGGCGAACGCCAGGCCAGCACGCTGGAGCGGGGCATGCAGGAAATTCTTCGCGGCCATCCGGGGGTGTCGGTTGAGTACATCGCGATCGCGGAGGCCCAGTCCATGCGGCCGGTGGACGTGGTGGACCAGGCCACGATCGTTGCCCTCGCCGCCCGCATCGGCACCACCCGCCTGATCGACAATATCATCCTCGGCCAGGGATTGCGTTGAGCTTCGAACCCCCGGGCACGCCCAGCGAACTGCGGCCCACGATTCCCCCATGGGCGGTCATGTCTCCGGCCCGGCTGGCCCACGTGCACCGGGTCGCCCGCCTGGTGTTCGACTGGGCTGAAACGCTTGGCGTGCCCGATTCCGAGCGGAACCGATGGCTCCGCGCCGTCTGGCTCCACGATGCCTTGCGGGATGCGACGGCCGAGGAGCTGACGCATTGGGCGCCATCCGCCACCGGACCGGTCGCATTACGCCACGGGCCGGCAAGCGCGGCCCGTGCCAAGGGGGAAGGCGAAGTGGATCGCGGGGTCCTCGATGCCGTACGCTACCACTCGGTGGGACTGGCCGAGTGGGACATGGTGGGGAGGATACTATACTGCGCCGACTACCTGGAGCCGGGCCGGGACCGTGACCGGGTGCGCCGGGACGAGCTGGCCGAGCGGCTGCCCAGGGACATTTCCGGGGTGTTGCGCGAGGTGGCCCGCGACCGGGTCGCCCGGCTGGTCAGCAAGGGCTGGCCTATCCCCGAACCCACCTACCGATTCTGGAACAGCCTCTGCGCCCCACGCGCCTGATCCTGATTGCCCTGGGCGTCGTGACCCTGACCGCAGGCATCGTGGTTGCGGCCCGGCTCAAGCGCGACCGCGTCGAAGGGCACGCCTACGCTATCCCCTCGGCCCGGGACCGGATCATGGTAGAGGTGCTGAACGGCACCAGCCGGAACGGCCTGGCCCGTACCGCGACCCGCCTGCTGCGGCGGCAGGGACTGGACGTGGTGTTCTTCGGATCGGCCGACAGCGCGGACCGCTCCGACTCGACCCGGGTGATTGCCCGCCGCGAGGATGCCGGTGCCGCGGAGATTGTCGCCAGGGCCCTCGGCGCCGGGTTGGTTGAAGTGGAGCGGGACACGCTGCGGAGGGTGGACGTGACGGTGATCCTGGGGATGGACTACATACCGGCGGACGAGGTACATCCCTGAAGTGAGAAAGTGGGTCAGTGGGTCAGTGGGTCAGTGGGTCAAAGCGAAGAGGCCCGTGGGATGCTTCCGCAGCCGCCAACCTCACGTTAACCGTTGGATTCCCACTGTCCCACTGTCCCACTGTCCCACTGTCCCACTGTCCCACTGTCCCACTGTCCCACTGTCCCACTACCGTACCAGGCCTACCACCACATCCCTCACATTCGTCCCCGTTGGTCCGGTTATCAGGAGCGCCCCGGCGCGCTCCAGGGCAGGATATGCATCGTGGCGGGCGAGATGACGCTCGGGATGGTGGATCATGGTGGTTGTAGTGCCGTCCACGATGGCGCCGGCCGCGTCGGTCGGCCCGTCCCGGCCGTCGGTGCCGGCCGCGAGGATGGTGATGCGGTTCCCGGCATCGGCGCCGGCCAGCCGGAGCGCGGCGCTGAGCGCCAGGTCCTGGCAGCGGCCGCCCACGCCCGCCGGGTTGAGACGCGGGTCCCGCGGCGTGGCCGCACCGTCCATGTCCAGGCGCACCGTGGTCTCGCCGCCCCAGAGGAACCCGCCGGCTTGACCCCGCGCCGCGGCGTCGAGGAGCAGCTCGGCGATCGCCGAGCCCTGCTCGGTCGCATCTCCCTCCAGCTCCGCCTGAATGTGGCAGGGAATTCCCCTCGCCTCCGCCTCCCGCGCCGCGCCATTGAGCGCGGTACCGGTGTTGGCGATGACCCGATTTTGAACCCGTGAGAAGCGCGGGTCATCAAACTTGGGGGTCTCACCCCGAAGCCCCGCGACCACGTCGTCCACATAGCGGCTCACCGACTCCGGGAGGCGAGCCCAGAGCCCGGTCGACGCAAGGAGCCCCCGCAATTCCGCCGCGCTGGTGGGGTCGGGCGCGCAGGGACCCGAGCCCAGCACGGCCAGGTCATCGCCGGCCACGTCAGAAATGGCGAAGACCCGGACCCGTGCCGGCGAGAGTCCGAGGGCGAGCCGTCCCCCGCTCCAGAGACTCACCCGCTTCCGGATCTGGTTCATGGTATGGATGTCCACCCCGGCGCCCAGCAGCAACTGGTGCAGCGCGACGAAGTCTTCCCGGGTCACGCCGGTTACCGGCGTCCCGATAAGGCTGGAGGTCCCCCCGGAGAGCAGCACCCACACCTCGTCGTCGGTGCGCAGCTCGCGGGTGAGCCGGTCGATCGCCAGCGCCGCTTCGTGAGAGCGGGTGCCGGGGACCGGATGGTCTCCGGTGAGGTAATGGATACCGGGAAGGTGACGGGCCGGGCCCGGCGCCGGGCTTACCACCACGGCGCCGGTGACCGGCTTTCCGCGGGAGCGGCTCCATTCCATGGCGGTGTCCGCCATCGCCAGGCTGGCCTTACCGGTGGACACGAGGTAGAGCCGGCCGGCGGCGATCGCCGGCGTACCCTCCAGCGCGGCCACCAGGGCAGGGGCGGGGTCGGCCGCCGCGACCGCGGCTCGAAAAAGAGCTTCTACTGTCTCCCGGGATGTCTCCGCCATCCGGCATATATTCCCTGTCCGAGACGCCAACGCAATAGGACGTGATGAACTCATGAGCGACAGGCCCGTGGTGGTGGTCACCCGACGGCTGCCGGAAGCGGTCGAGAGCCGGCTGGCCCGGCACTTCACCGCCCGTTTCAACCACGATGACCACCCCTTCACCCGGGATGAACTGCGGGGCGCGCTGGCCGCGGCGGACGGGGTGTTGTGTACCGTGACCGATCCGTTCGATGCGAGCGTGCTCGGCGTGGAACCGCTGCGGGCCCGCATCCTCGCCAACTATGGGGTTGGCCATAACCACATCGATCTCGACCGGGCCCGGGCCCGGGGCATCGTGGTGACCAACACGCCCGGCGTGCTCACCGAGGCCACGGCGGACCTCGCCATCGCGCTGATGCTGATGGTGGCGCGCCGACTGGGGGAGGGCGAGCGGGAACTCCGGCGCGGGGATTGGTCCGGCTGGCGCCCCACCCACCTGGTGGGGCAGGACGTTGCCGGGCGGACGCTGGGGATCATCGGGCTGGGACGCATCGGGCAGGCGGTGGCGCGCCGGGCGGCGGGCGGCTTCGGGATGACGGTGCTGAGCTACATGCCGAGGCCGCTGCCCGGGACGCAGGCGCAGGCGCTGGGCGTGACGCAGGTGTCCCTGGCCCGCCTGCTGGCCGAGTCGGATTTCGTCTCGATCCATGCACCCGCGACGCCGGAGACCAGGGGAATCATCAGCCAGGAGCGGCTGGAGCAGATGAAGGAGGGCGCCTACCTGATCAACACCGCCCGCGGCGACCTGGTGGACCAGGACGCGCTGGTTGCGGCGCTGCGCGCGGGACGGATAGCCGGCGCCGGGCTGGATGTGTACGCGGATGAGCCGGTCGTTCCCCCCGAACTCACGGCCCTGGAGAACGTGGTGCTCCTCCCGCACCTCGGGAGCGCCACGCACTCGGCTCGGGTCGCCATGGGGATGAAGGCGGTGGCGAATCTCGAAGCGTGGTTTGCGGGCACGAACCCCCCGGACCGGGTGGGTGAATAGCAGATTCCAGTGCTTCGACCCGGTCAGCGGCTCCCGACAACCGCATGTCTGGCGGCTATTTTACCCTGAACTCCTGGTTACCCACCTCCCGGCCATCCAGCGTGATGACCACCCGGTACTTGCCTGCCGGCCAGGCGGTCGGCTTGGCAATGTGGAACTCGGTGGAAGCGGGGCCGGTGGCCGCCACCCGCTGCTCCGAATGTTCCACGACCTGCCCGTCCTCGAAGGTCCAGTGGGCGGTGAGAAGCCCGCTGCCGGAGCCGGTGGTCGCCACCGAGGCGTAGATCGTGTCGCGGGTCGTGAAGTCGTCGGTGCTGGTCGTGATTCGCTTGTCGGGTCCGATGGCCCGGCCCAGGGAGACGCTGGAGACCGCGAGCGGAAGGGCGGCGCCGGGTGGGCTGGAGTCCGCGACCGGCGGGGCGCCCTTGTCCTTCTTGCAGGCGGCGGCCAGGAGCGTCGTGGCTGCAAGGGCCAGCAGCGCGGTCCGGAACGGCGATCTCATGACGTGCCTTTCGACGGGGTATCGGCGTCGGGAGACGGGGTATCGGCGTCGGGAATCGTAAGAACCTGGCCTGGATAGATCAGGTCCGGGTCCTTGATGGTCGAGCGGTTCGCCTCGAAGAGCCGGGGCCATAAGGCGGCATTTCCCCACAACCGCCGGGCGATCCGGGAGAGGCTGTCTCCGGACATCACCGTGTAGGTGGTGGGACCCGGCCTCGACGCCGGCTCGGGCGCGGTCGAACTGCTCCCCCCCTGCACATCCGAGAAGTCCGCAGTTGGTTTCTTGCCATGGTCCATGGGGGTCACTCCTGGTTGCAAGTCTTTCCAGCTTTACACGAATGACGTATTGTTGGTCTATTCTCCCCCGGGCACAGTGATAGCGCTCACCCCGTTCGCATTCTCGGCCGGGAGAGGAGCGGACCTGAGGGGTTCCATAACCAGCCAAAGCCGGCCACGGCTCCACCAGTCTCTACCCCCAACCTCTCTCCGGGTTCCTTCATGAGCAGCCGCGTGCGACTCTCGGTCATGATGTTTCTCCAGTACTTCATCTGGGGCGTGTGGTTCGTCACCATGGGGACCTACCTGCTCCAGACCCTGCACTTCACGGGTCAGCAGGTGGGGCTGGCCTACGGCGCCACGGCGATCGCCGCATTGGCCTCGCCGTTCTTCATCGGTATCGTCGCCGACCGGTTCTTTGCCTCGGAGAAGCTGCTGGCCATGCTGCACCTGGCCGGCGGCGTGCTGCTCTGGTACGTCTCCACCCTGACGACATTCGCGACGTTCTACCCGGCGCTCATCGCGTACGCGCTCTGTTACATGCCGACCCTCTCCCTTACCAATTCCATCGCCTTTCACCATGTCGAGGATCCCGCCAGGGATTTCCCCTTTATCCGGGTTCTGGGCACCATCGGGTGGATCGTGGCCGGCGTGCTGGTGGGAAAGGTGCTCCACGCCGATGCCCAGGCCACGCCCATGCGGATTGCGGCCGGGGCCTCGATCCTGATGGGGCTGTACGCCCTGATGCTCCCGGCCACGCCTCCCCGCTCGGCCGGGGCCCCGTTCAGCGTGCGGGATGCGCTGGGGCTCGACGCGCTGCAGCTGCTCAAGGACCGCTCGTTCGCGATCTTCGTCTTCGGGTCGTTTCTCCTCTGTGTTCCCCTGCAATTCTATTACAGTTTCGCGAATGCGTTTCTGAACGAGATCCGGGCTCCCGATCCGGCCTTCATCCAGACATTCGGGCAGATGTCCGAGATCATCTTCATGCTGGCGCTGCCGTTCCTGCTCCGCAAGTATGGCATCAAGACCATCATGCTCGCCGGGATGCTGGCCTGGTCGCTGCGCTATTTTGCCTTTGGGTACGGCGACAGCGGAAACGGCATGTGGCTGATCTACCTGGGTATCATCCTGCACGGGATCTGTTACGACTTCTTCTTCGTGAGCGGCCAGATCTATACCGACGCACAGGCGGGCCCCAAAGTCCGCGCGGCGGCCCAGGGCTTTCTCAATTTCGTGACCAACGGACTGGGATACATGATCGGCGCCTACATCTCGGGCCGCGTGGTGCAGGCCAACCTGGTCGTCAGCGGCGCCCACGATTGGCGGGCCATCTGGATGGTGCCCGCCATCGGGGCCGGGGTAATATTCCTGGTGTTCGCGGTCGCATTCCGGCCGAAGCCGGCCGCGAGCAGGTAGGGGTGTGCTGGCGCCCCCTGGCCCCTTTCTCCCCTGGAGTTCCCCGTGATCCTTGCGGCTCTACTGCTGATGGTCGTGCCCCTGGGCGGCGACTCCACCGTAATCGCCATTATTCCCCGCCCCGTGAGCGTGACGGTGGGCCAGGGGCACTTCACGATCTCTGACCGCACAGCGATCTGGACCGACAGCGCCTCGGCGCCGCTCGGTCAGCAGCTCCGGGATTACCTCCGGCCGGCGACCGGGTTCGACCTGCCGGTCCGGTCCGGCTCTCCCGGCGCCGGCGCCATTGTCGTACGTCGTGACCCCGCGCTCGCCCGGCTGGGCGCCGAAGGTTACCGGCTGGAGGTGCAACCGGGGCAGGTTACGATCTCCGGCAGCGCCGACGCCGGCCTCTTCTACGGAATCCAGAGCCTTCGCCAGCTCCTGCCGGCCGCGATTTTTCGGGAGGCCGCGGTGGCGGGCGCTGCCTGGACCATTCCGGCGGTGGTGATCGAGGATTACCCGCGTTTCAAATGGCGGGGGGCGCACCTCGACGTCTCCCGCCACTTCATGCCCCGTGAGTTCGTCAAGAAGTACATCGATCTCCTCGCGCTCCACAAGATGAACTCCTTCCACTGGCACCTGACCGAAGACCAGGGCTGGCGGATCGAGATCCGGAAGTATCCCCGCCTCACCGAGGTCGGGGGCTGGCGGAACGAGACCCTGGTTGGCCGCTTTACGAGTGACCCGGCCAGGCGGGTTTTCGATGGCCAGCGGCACGGCGGGTATTACACCCAGGAGGATATTCGCGAGATCGTCGCGTACGCCGCGGTCCGCCATGTCAATATCGTCCCCGAGATCGAGATGCCGGGGCACGCCCAGGCCGCGATCTCGGCGTATCCCGGCCTGGGCAACACCGGCCGGCAGGTCCCGGTCATGACCATCTGGGGCGTGAGTGAGAACATCCTCAACCCCGAGGAGTCCACCATCCGGTTCATGCAGGACGTCCTGGCCGAGGTGCTGGAACTCTTTCCCGGTCCGTACATTCACATCGGGGGCGACGAGGCACCCAAGACCCAGTGGAAAAACAGCCCCCGGGCCCAGGCCCGGATGCGGGAACTGGGGCTCCGAGACGAGGACGAGTTACAGAGCTGGTTTATCCGGCGGATGGATACGTTTCTCACCGAGCGGGGGCGCCGGTTGGTGGGGTGGGACGAAATCCTGGAGGGAGGGCTGGCTCCCAACGCAACGGTGATGTCGTGGCGGGGGATCAGCGGAGGGATCGCCGCGGCCCGGGCGGGACACGACGTGGTCATGGCCCCCGGCAGCCACACCTACTTCGATCACTACCAGTCCCAGGTCCGGGAACGGGAACCGATCGCCATCGGCGGCTTCACGCCGGTCGAGAAGGTCTATGGGTTCGATCCGGTGCCCGATTCCCTCGAGCCGAAGTACCGGCAGCACGTCCTCGGCGCCCAGGGACAGGTGTGGACCGAGTATATCAAGACTCCAAAGCATGTCGAGTACATGGCGTTTCCGCGAATCAGCGCGCTGGCGGAAGTGCTCTGGACGCCGGTGGAGCGAAAGAGCTATCCGGATTTCAGCCGGCGCCTGCCCGCGCATCTCGACCGGCTGCGGGCGCTGGACGTCAACTACCGGCCAGAGGGGCCATAGGCGGGAACTCCTCTATCACCCATCGGGCAGTGATTCTCTGGTCAGAAGCTAACGGCTGGCGGTGGACGGCCTTTTCCTGTCGCCGGGCTTCCAGGTGCCTTTCGCCACCGCGGGCATGAAGGTCTCGAGGCCGGGAGGCGGGAAGTCCAGAGTCCGTCCGGTTTCGGCCGACTGATAGGCCGTCATCAGGAGCCGCACTACCTCAAACCCGTCATCCAGGGTCAGCAGGGGTTCTTCCTTGCCGAGGAAGACCCGGACGAAATGGCGATCTTCCGCCTCGTATCCATAGGCGACGGGCTCCTGGGCGACCACCGGCATCAATCCCATCTCCGCGTTCTGTTTTTCCACCAGGTCCTCGCCGGCCTTGCCCCGGACTTCGCGGCTGAAAAACAGCTTGAGCTCGCTGTCCAGGGTATTCCAGCTCATGGAGTACTCCGGCCCCATCAACTCGCCGGAAAGCCGGAGGCCCGCCCCGACAAAGCTCCATGAGGTCGAGGCTTCGCCGATCAGGGTGTGTCCTTCGGCGTCCTCAAACTCGATGGTGACGCTGGCGAAATCTTCAGACGGCGCCTTCGTGTAGTCCACCGCTTTGCCCATCGTGTCGGCCAGCTGCTTCGCGTACTCCGGGCGGGTCCACTTGAGGCTGGCGATTCGGCCGCTCACCCGGACCGGCCGGATGCTGTCCCGGCGGTCTCCCGGCTTGGTGAGGAGGAAGCGGACCAATTCGACCGAGTGGCACATCATGTCGTTGAGCACGCCGCCACCCTGGAGGTTCCCCTGCCAGAACCAGGGGGCATGCGGCCCGCTGTGTTCCTCCGCTGCCCGCGCCAGGTACGGGCGGCCGGTGGTCGCCGCGCCGCGGGCCCAGATCAGCTCCCGCCCCCGGGTCACGGCGGGCGAGAAAAGCTGGTTCTCCAGGTAGCCGTGGCGGAGTCCGGCGCTGGTCACCAGGTCCCGCACGGTGATCGCTTCCGCGAGGTTCCGGGCCAGGGGTTTTTCGCAGGCCAGGCCGGCCAGGGCTCCCTTGCCCCGGGTAATCGTATCCACGATCTCTTCCACGTTTTCGATCCGGGTGTGGTTGGGGCCACACAGCCAGATGGCGTCAATGGAGGGATCCGCCACCATGGCGGCGATGGAGGCAAAGGCCCTGGCATCGCCAACGTCGAGGGAGCGCGCAAAGGCGGCGGCATCGGCCGCACGCCCGGCGTTCGGGCTCCAGATGCCCCGGACATCCGCGTCCCGCACCCCGGTGAAGGCCTGGATGTGAAACCGGGTGTTGAACCCGCTTCCGATGAACCCGACGCCGAGTCGCTTACCGGGCATGTAGAGGTCCTTGAGGTGTGTAGAGATCGGTTGGCAGCCTGCACGGGGGAAGACAAAGCCCAACTCCTCACCGGGAACGCCGTGATATAGGAGCCCGTTCCCCCGCCTGGAATTTCCTAGTATCGGACTCCCAGCTTGGCCAGCGCTTCGGGCGGGCAGCCGTTCCACTCGGTCACGAATGTGTTGCCGCGGTACTGCAGGTCGGCCACGCCGAGCTTGCTGGAAAAGAATGCCGATGCGGTCATGTCGCGGAAGCGGGTGAAGAACTCGACGCCGTGGCTCAGCTCCGGTTTGGCCTTCGCCGGGTAGGCGAGGTCATCGAGCAGGGCGGTCTGCTCGGCCGGAGTAGCGGACCCGAACGCCTTGCCCGTGCGCCGCCGCATCTCGTTGTCCATCCAGGCCAGCCCTCCCCGCACGGCGACCTGGTTATCGGGATATTCGCTCAGGATGTAGTCGATGAACTCCGGTGCGGCGGCGTCGGACGCGCTGCCCGACCGCTCGTCCCTCGGGATGATCAGGTCACCCAGCACCCGGACGGTTTCGAACTCCTGGGGCGTGAAAAACTTGAGGTCCGCCGGGGCCGGGGATGCCTGGGCCCGTACGGCCGCCGCCCGGGCCCGTGCGACGGCATCCGGCGACCAGTTGAGCGCGGTAGTAAGGGGGACCGCCGCCAGGATTCCCAATAGGTCCCGCCGTTTCATGCCCGCCATGTCGTGCCCCCTGGATGATCAGATCAAATTCCCTCAATTCCCTCAATTCCCTCAATTCCCTCAATTCCCTCATTTCCCTCAATTCCCTCAATTCCCTCAATTACAAAGCTCCCGCCCGCCGCTGTTCGATGATGTACTCGCTGGTGCGCATGGAGAGCGCCAGGATGGTCCACGTCGGGTTCTTGTCCGCCTGGGATACGAACGGTCCGCCGTCCGCCACGAACAGATTTTTCACGTCGTGGGCCTGGCAATGCCGGTTGAGGACGGAGGTCACCGGGTCGTTGCCCATCCGGGTGACCCCCAGCTCGTGGATGATGCTGCCTCCGTTCGCGATGCCGTACCCGTTGTCCGCGCTTGGCATGGGGGAGAAGACCTGCCCGCCCATCTCGGCAATCAGGGAGCGAAACGTCTCCTGCATGTGCTTGACCTGCCGGTATTCGTGGTCAGTCCATTTCCAGGTGAAGCGGAGCACCGGGATGCCCCAGCGGTCCAGGACCTTGGGGTCGATCTCGCAGTAGGAGTCGGCGTTGGGAACCATCTCGCCGCGGCCGGAGAATCCCACGGTCGCGCCGTAGTAACGGCGATACTGGTCTTTGAGGGACTTTCCGTAGCCGCCGCCCTCGGGGTAGCGGTGAATGCCGCCCATGAAGCCGTAGGCCGGCGGATGGAGCCCGCCCCAGATCTCGACGTGATAGCCTCGCGGGAAATCGAGCGTCTTGTTGTCCAGCCACCAGGGCATGTACAGGTGCCCGCCCCCGGTGCCGTCCTCGTTGTGGGGAACATGGTCCATCAGTTTGGGAATGAAACCCGCGACATCGGTCCCGGTCGTATCGGTGAGATAGCGGCCCACCGTCCCGCTGGAGTTGGCAAGCCCCTGGGGAAACCGGCCTGACTTCGAGTTGAGCAGCAGCCGGGCGGATTCGCAGGCGCTGGCGGCCAGCACCACGATGCGAGCCTGCACGTGGAGGTCCTGTCCGGTCGTCTTGTCGATATAGTTGACCCCGGTGGCCAGGCCATCGGGGCCGGTGGTCACCTCCCGCGCCATCGCGTTGGTCACGAGGGTGAGCTTGCCGGTCTCCCGGGCCGGGAGGATCAGGACGTTCCCGGAGGAAAAATTGGAATTGGTCCGGCACCCTCGCCCACACTGGCCGCAATAGTGGCACGCGGGCCGCCCGTTGTGGGGCCGGGTCAGAATGGACAGCCGGGAGGGAATGCAGGTGACCCGCATCTTGTCGGCCGCCTGCTTGACCATGAGCTCGTAGCAGCGGGGCCGGGGGGCCGGCAGGAAGTTGCCGTCGGGCTCGTTGGGGAGGCCTTCCCGGCTGCCATAGATGCCCACCAGGTCGTCCACCCGGTCGTAGTAGGGCTTGAGATCGTCATAGCTGATGGGCCAGTCGTCGCCCAGGCCGTCCAGGCTCTTGCGGCGAAAGTCGTTGGGACCGAAGCGGAGCGAAATCCGGCCCCAGTGATTGGTCCGTCCCCCCAGCATCCGTACCCGGAACCAGTCAAACCGGGTGCCCGGCGCCCGGGTGTAGGGTTCCCCCTTGAGCGACCAGCCGCCGAGGCCGGCGTCGAACTCTCCGAAGTTGCGTTCCGGCGTGGACGCGCCGCGCCGGGGCGAGTCGTACGGCCAGGTGAGCATCGCGGAATCGGTGGCGTTGTCCCACATGACGCCGGCCTCGAGCATGACCACTTCGGCGCCCGCGTCGGTGAGCATCTTCGCGGCCATCCCGCCGCCGGCACCGGAGCCGACGATGCAGACGTCATAGACCTTGCTATGGGAAGCTCCGGGCATCACGGGTCCTCGTGGCGGTGGCATGGGGTGAAGTACTGCGGGCAGTTTCCTAATGTAGCATGCGCCGCCCCCGGGCGGAACGCGCCGGAGAGCGGGTCAGGCGTCCAGGATGGGGCGGCTCTGTTTCTTTTCTTTCAGCCGCTGTACGTCCTCGAACCGGTAGACCACCAGCCCGGAGTCGGTGATTTCCACGTCGCCGATGCCCCGCTGCATCAGGGACTCCAGCGACTGCTGGGCGTCCTCCGGAGAGACCCCCAGTTCACCGACGATCTCGATCACCGTGAGCCGCCCGCTTTTTCGCCCGGCGAGCCGGATGACCTCGGACTCGATTGCCGGCAGGGTGCGGGGTACCTCCCCGGCCGGCTGGCGCCGCTCCTGCCGGTGCAGGTGAATGAGCCCCCCCGCCGCGGCCGCCGGGATCCCCACCGCGACTCCATACGTCAGGATCGCCACCGGCCAGGTCATCGGCGTCTCCGCCAGCGAGAGACCGAGCAACATGAACAGCGCCACCGAGATCAGTATGCCGGCCCCGATCAGCTTCGTCACGGGATTAGACGGACAGACCCTTGAGGTACTGGTAGCTGCGCGCCGCGGACGCCAGGGGATCGGCCGGCTGGTCGTGTTCCACAAAGAAGTGGCGGATCCCGGCCTCCTTTCTATGGGCCAGGATGGCCCCGAAGTCGATGTCGCCCTGGCCCACGTCCACCATCTGGGGGCGATCGCCGCCCTTCTTCATGTCTTTCACGTGGACCATCGGGAACCGCCCCGGATAGCGCCGGAAATATTGCATCGGGTCGTGGCCGCCCAGGGTGATCCAGTAGAGGTCCAGCTCGATTCGCACCAGGGCCGGGTCGGTCTCCGCGAGGAGCAGGTCAAAGGGCACCGGGCCGGCGCCGAGTGAGTGGAATTCGAAGTCGTGGTTGTGATAGGCGAACTCCAATCCTGCATTCCTGGCCTGCCGTGCGGCCCGGTTGAATCGCTCCGCTACCCGCTTCCAGTCTTCCAGCGTACGCCGGTCCTCTGCCGGCGTCCAGGCGATGACGACGTACTGGTGCCCCAGCCGGTTGGCGGTGTCGAGCGCGCCCCGCCAGGCCTCCGGGTCCTTCACGGCCTCATACGGCAGGTGCCCGGAGGGGGTCTTGAGACCGACGCGCTCCAGCACGGACTTTACCTCTTCCGGCGTGCGATCATACAGACCGGCGAACTCGACCTCCTGGTAGCCGATCGCGGCCACCCGCTCCAGGGTTCGCTCGAAGTTCGAGGCCATTTCGGTGCGCAGGGTGTAAAGCTGGATCCCGATGCGGTCGAGGGTGTCCCGTCCCATGGAGAGTCCGGGGTGCCAGGGAAAGGCGGCAGCCGCCAGCGCCGTGGCGGAGGTCCGGCAGAAGTCCCGGCGAAAGATCATCAGATGGCTCTCCTGGAAGTGGGATCGTCGATCATCACGCCGCACTCTGCAGTCTGCACTCTGCACTCGTACTCTGCACTCTGTACTCTGCACTCTGTACTCTATACTAGTACTCTGTACTCTGTACTCTGCACTCTGCACTCAGATCTCGTTCCGCTTCATTGCCCCCACCGCAAACGCGGCGGCCCGGGCGGTCAGCGCCATGTAGGTGATGGAGGGATTCTGGTTGGCCGAGCTGGTCATGCAGGCGCCATCGGTGACGAACAGGTTGGGAACGTCGTGCGCCTGGTTGTGGCCGTTGAGCACCGAGCTGCGCGGGTCGCGTCCCATGCGGGCGGTGCCCATTTCGTGGATCGTGCGGCCCGGTGGGTGGTCATCCACAAACGTACGGATGTCCTTGAGCCCGGCGGCATCGAGCATCTCGCCGGCGGTTGCCGACATGTCCTTGAGCATGCGGCGCTCGTTGTCACTCCACTCGCAGTGAATGCGGAGTGCGGGAATACCCCACTTGTCCTGCACGGCCGGGTCCAGGTCAACCCGGTTGGTGGGGCGGGGCAGGCACTCCCCAAAGCCGTAGAACCCGAAGGTCCACGGCCCCGGCGTACGGAGCGCCGCCTTGAGCTGGGTGCCGAAGCCGGGGAGGTCATTGCCGCGGCCCCAACCGGCGCGCCCGCCGCCGCCCTGGAAACCATAGCCCCTGAGGAAGTCGGGATGCTGGTCTTTCACATTGCGGAACCGGGGCAGGTAGATGCCGTTGGGCCGCCGTCCGAAGGTCGCCTGGTCTTCCATGCCCTCGAGCCGGCCCGAGGCGCCGCCGCCCATGGTGTGATCCATCAGGTTCCGGCCCAGTTCGCCGCTGGAGTTCGCCAGGCCCGTGGGGAACCGTTCCGTCCTGGAGTTGAGCAGGATCCGGGTGGATTCGAGGGCGGACGCGCAGAGAAAAACGACGCGGGCCTGGTACTCGATCGATTCGCGGGTGTTGGCGTCGATAACGCGGACGCCGGTCGCCCGGTCGCGCCTGGCGTCATAGGTGACGGCTTCGACCACGCTCCAGGGCCGGAGGGTGAGCCGACCGGTGGCGTACGCCGCCGGCAGGGTGACCCCGACGCTGCTGAAATATGAATGGGTCACGCATCCCCGTTCGCAGGGCCCGCAGTAGTGGCAGGCGGCCCGGCCCCCATGCGGCTGGGTGAGAATGGCCGCCCGGCCGATCGTCAAAACACGCTCGCCGCCAAAGGAACGCATGATTGCTCCCTGGACCGCCTTCTCCGCGCAGTTAAGCGGCATCGGCGGCAGGAACTGGCCGTCGGGAAGCTGGGGAAGCCCCAGCCGTTCTCCGCTGACCCCGATGAACCGTTCCACGTGGTCGTACCAGGGCGCGATATCGGCATACCGGAGTGGCCAGTCCACCCCGTATCCGTCCCGCGCGTTGGCCTCGAAATCCAGGTCGCTCCAGCGATAGACCTGGCGCCCCCACATGATCGAACGCCCCCCGACCTGTCGGCCCCGGATCCAGGTAAACGGCGTGGTGGCATCGAAGGTGTAGGGGTTCTCCCGGTCGTTGACGAAGAACTTGTGGCCCCATTCGTCGCAGGCGTAGCACTGCTTCTGGATGAACTGGTCCCGCTCCAGCTCTTCCCGGTTGCCGAACCCGCGGAACCGCAGGTCCCACGGCGGGACGTGTTCGACATAGTCGGCGGGGGTCGTCGGACCACCCGCCTCGAGCACCAGGGTCCGGAGTCCATGTTCGCAGAGTTCCTTGGCGGCCCATCCCCCGCTGATGCCGGAACCCACCACGATCGCGTCGTAGCTCTCCCGGCCGCTCATCCGTCCAGCCGCTCCGTGACACACCCGTCATACCGGCCGGGAATAATGGCATACCGCAGTTCTTCCTTCATGCCGGCTTCGGACGTGTAGTAGCCATACAGCGTGAGTCCCTTGATCCGCTGAAAAAAGTTCCCGGCCGGAGCCCGGCTGGCCTTCAGGGCCTGGAGTTCGTCGTCCATTTTCTGAAGAAGCTCAATCTGGGCGTCTTCGGAGAGTGCCAGAAAACTTTCCGCCCCGGGTCGGCTCCGGGCGTCCACGTTGGCCAGGCCGGCCATGAACAGGGACCGCTCCTCGTCCCGGTACCATTCGCCCACGATCACCGCGATGAACTGGGGAACCCCCGCGTCGAGGGCGCCCGGGGTGTCGGTCCGCGGAATGATGAGATCGCTGATGCGGGCCACGGTATCCGCCTGGTGCGTTGAAAAGGGGCCGAGCGGCCGGCCGGGGTGATAGCGGAGCTGCCGGGAGGCTGCCCAGAGCCGTTCGGGCCGGATGGTCGCGAGAATGGCGCCGGCACAGGCAACAGTGGCAAGGAGGTCGCGTCGGTTCATTACGCCGGCCAGGGGAGGGATGTCATTTCAACATAACCAGGCGGCATCATCCCGGCTGCCTGGTGGCGGCCGGGACGCCCCGCACGAAGCCGATGTAGTCGGTGGCCGCCGGAACCGCTCCCCCTTCGCGCATGGCCCTGGCGATCTGTCCCCGGTGATAGGCCCCGTGGAGGCAGACGTGGAGCAGGATATCCTCGATGGAGGATTCGAATGCCTGGCCGGCGGAATTCCGGTATGGTACCATCCGGTCGAAGCCTGATGGGGTGTGCTCCACCAGCCTCTGGAATGCGGCGAGGTTTTCCTCTGCCAGCCGAACGCACTGCTCCACCGTCAGATCAGGCCAGACCGCGATGCGCGACTCCCGTCCTTCGATCCTTCCCAGCCAGACGTGCTCGGCTCCCAGGACGTGTGCCAGGAGGTCAATCCACCCCGGGTCCGGTTCCTGGGCCCGCGCGAGGGCGGTCAGCACCTCCCGATCGGCCCAGCCGAGGTGGGCGAAAAGCCTTGAGAAAGCGACGGACATGCCGATAATCCTTGAGGAGGGGGGGTGTTGGGCCCGCGCCTTGCCTTTCCCGCGCCGGTAACCCATTCTCCAGCTAAGGCTTACCTCGACTTGAGGGTCCTGCTCAGTGACGATAAACCTGCACGACTCCACCCAGGCCCGGATCCTGATCGTCGATGACGAACAGGGGAATGTGGACGTGCTCTCGCGGATGCTCAAGGCGGCGGGGTACCAGACGGTCGTCGGCACCACGGACTCCACCCGCACCGTCCCGCTCCTCCACGAGTTCAAGCCGGACCTGATTCTCCTCGACCTCACCATGCCGGAGATGGACGGGTTTGCCGTGCTGGACCAGCTGGCGCCGCTCATCCCGAGGGACATGTATCTCCCCATTCTCATCCTGACGGGTGACATCCGCTTCGAGGCTCGCCAGCGGGCCCTTTCGGATGGAGCCAAGGACTTCCTGCTCAAGCCCTTCGACATGACGGAGGTGCTGCTCCGGATCAAGAACCTGCTGGAGACCCGGTTTCTCTACCTGCTGCTCCAGGAGCAGAACCAGACGCTCGAATCCCGGGTGGCGGCGCGCACCCGCGAGCTGGAGGAGGCCCGGGTCGAAGTGCTCCAGCGGCTCTCCGACGCCGCCGAGTACCGGGACGACGACACCGGGCAGCACACCAAGCGCGTCGCGGCCATTGCCGTCGCCATCGGGCGGAAGATCGGACTCCCCGGCGACACCCTGGACCTGCTTCGCTGGTCCTCGCCGCTGCACGACGTGGGGAAGATCGGCATTCCCGACGGAGTCCTGCTCAAGCCCGGCCGGCTGACGGACGGGGAGATGGAAGTCATGAAATCCCACACCACCATCGGGGCCCGGATCCTCATGGGCGGGCGCTCTCCCCTGGTGCAGATGGCCGAATCGATCGCCCTCAACCACCATGAGCGCTGGGACGGAACCGGGTATCCCCGGCAACTGGCCGGGGAGGCGATCCCGCTCGAGGCCCGGCTGGTGGCGGTCGCCGATGTCTTTGATGCGCTGACCCACGCCCGGCCCTACCGGGCGGCCTGGACGGTCGAGGCGACCCGGGCCGAAATCCTGGCGGGAGCCGGGAAGCATTTTGACCCGGAGATCGCCAACATTTTCCTCAACCTACCCATGAGCGGGAGGGCCTTGGCGTCCTGAGTGCGCCAGGTTGGCCACAGTGTAGCGTCCGGCCAACATAGAGTGCAACACCTTTCCTGGCCCGCTCTACCATGTTGTTACATCGCAAGGGGTTCCTCGCTATTCGACGGAGTCGCCCGCGGCCTGGTCCATGCGATAGCCTTGAACGGTATTCCAGAAAACAGGGCTGTATCTCATGCTCGGCCCCGCTTGTGGCGTCCAGTCCGCAGCGCTGGATGGCGGGCATAGGTCGTGCTCCCTTACCCTGTCTACTTCATATCCCGGATTGAACCTGTGACTCGCGAATCGCTTCGCCGCCGCTGGCTGGTATCCCTCCTTCTCGTGGCGGCCGCCGGGTGTGGCGGGGATGGACCGTCCGAACCCGGCAACCCGGATCTGCAGATATCCGTTGCTGGTGGTAACAACCAGGCGGGAACCGTGGGCGCCGGTCTGCCCCAGCCGGTTCAGGTCCTGGTGACCGACGTCCTCAACCGGCCGGCGGCCAACCGGGTGGTGAACTTCTCGGTGCTTACTGGCGGAGGCAGTACCACGAATACCACCACGACCGACGCGAGCGGCCATGCCACCGCAACCTGGCAGCTGGGGACCGTCGCCCTGTCCAGCCAGACGCTGGAGGCCCGGGTGCTGACACCGGCGGGCACCCGGAAATCAGTCGCATTCACGGCCATCGCGGTGGCCGGGGCGCCTGACACCATCACCGCCGTTGCCGGGACCTCCCTGAGCGCGGCCGCGGGAACTCCGGTACGCACCCTTCCTTCCGTCCGGCTGGCTGACGAATACGGGAACCTGGTGGCGGGCCACACGGTGAACTTCGTCGTGACCCAGGGCGGCGGTACGGTCCAGACCGGGGCCCCGGTGAGCAACGCCATGGGCGTCGCGACGGTGGGCGGCTGGACGCTGGGAGCCGCGCAGGGTCCCAATGCGCTGACCGCGACCGCGCAAGGCACGGCGACCGGGGTGGTGTTCCAGGCTACTGGCACGTCGCCGGTGGCGAGCCAGGTGGCGGTCCTGACCGAGCCGACCGGAGCCCTGGTCAGCGGGACAACCCTTGGGCAGCAGCCAGCCGTCCAGGTTGCCAACGCGAGCGGCGACCCGATCCTGGAGCCCAACATTTCGGTCACAGCCTCGGTGGCCGATGGCGCCGGCGGCGCGACCCTCACCGGCACAGTGACGGCCACGACGGACGCCAACGGCACGGCGACCTTCACCAACCTTGGTCTGGCCGGGACGGTGGGCAGCTACACGCTGGACTTTACCGCGGCCGGCCTGGCGCCGGACACGTCGGGAGCCATTGCCCTCTCGGCGGGACCGGCCACCACGATGATCGACAATGTCGGCACCCACCAGTCCGTCAATGCCGGCAGCAGTGTTCCCACGGCGCCCTCGGTCCAGATTACCGACGATTGGGGCAACGGCATCGGTGGCATCGGGGTGAGTTTCTCGGTGACCGCCGGCAATGGCCTGGTCACCGGCGGGGCCGCCACCACCGGTCCCAACGGGGTCGCCACGGTCGGATCCTGGCAATTGGGCTCCACCTCCGGGCCCAACGCGCTCACAGCGACGGCGCAGCACCCGGGACTGGCCGGCAATCCTGTCGTCATCAACGCCACAGCCCTGGGGAACTTCTGGTCGCCGCGCGCGGCGATGCCGGTACCGCGCCGGTTCACCGCCTGGGCAGCCAACCTGGGCCTGCTGTACGCCGTGGGGGGTCGCGACGGGGCGCTCAACGTCCGCGACACCGTCGAAGTCTATAACCCGGTGGCGAACGCCTGGAGCGGCCGCCGTGCGATGACCACGGAACGGGTGGGCGCCTCGGCCGGGTTCATCCAGGGCAAGCTTTACGTGGCCGGTGGCAACCCGCAGGGCGGAGTGCCCATCACCACGACGGAGGTCTACAGTCCCAATAACACCTGGGCCTTCGTCGCCGCGCTCCCCACCGAGCGGAACTTCTCGGCGTTCACGGTGATCAACGACAAGCTCTACCTGGCTGGCGGGGGGAACAGTGCCGGGCAGATCAAGACCACGGTGGTGTATGACCCCCTGGCCAACCAGTGGACCGCCCTGGCCGACTTGCCTGACGTGCGGAATGACGCAGTGGCGGTGGCGCACAACGGCCTGATGTACGTGATCGGGGGCCAGGTGCTGAACACGGTTGACGGTGCCCTTCTGGTGTACGATCCCCAGGCCAATAGCTGGACGCCGCTGGCTCCCATGCCGACCCCCCGCTACCACGCCAACGCGGAAGTCCTGAATGGCAAGATCTACGTGATCAGCGGTCTTCTCCAGGGCGCGGTGGCCTCGACGGTCGTCGAGGTCTATGACATCGAGGCCAATACCTGGTCCACGGCCGCGCCGATTACCACGGCGCGCTCGGCCGCCGCGATCGCGGTCATCGATGGGGTGATCTATGTCGCGGGGGGGAGCGCCAACAACACGGTGACGGGGGTGGTAGAGGCCTACGTGCCCTGACCGGCCATCAGCGATTGGGCCGGGCGCTAATCGCTGAGGGCCAGCCGTTGATTGTCTACCTCCACCCTCAGTTGTCCGCACGCCGCATTGATGTCCAGGCCCCGGCTCCGGCGGACGACCGCTTCGATCCCCTGGTTCCTGAGCCGGTCGGCAAAAGCGCGAATCCGGTTCCCCGACGTCGGGGTGAGGTCGGGGGCGCCGCCGGGGTGAAGGGGCAGCAGGTTGACGAGGGCGCCCAGCGGCTGGGCCAGTTTCACCAGCAGGTCGGCGTCCCGATCCGAGTCGTTTTTCCCCGCGATCAGCACATACTCGAAGGTCACCCGCTTGCGGAAGGCCCGGGCGGCCTCCAGCACCTGGTCGAGGCCGTACTTTTTCTCGATCGGCATGATGGCAAGGCGGCGGTCCGCCGCCGGCGCATGCAGGGATAGGGCCAGACGGAATTGTTCCGGCCGGAGCGCCAGCTCCTGCATCCCGGGGATGATGCCGACCGTGCTCACCGTAATGTGGCGTGCCCCGATGCCGAGACCGTCCGGATCATTGAGCAGGGTGAGGGCGGTGTCCACGCCGGGCCAGTTGAGCAGCGGTTCACCCATTCCCATGAATACGACGTTGGTCGGCCGCTCCGCCGGCAACCGGAGCGCCACCTCCCGGACCTGCCCGGCGATTTCGAACGGCGTGAGATTGCGGCGGAACCCCATGCGCCCGGTCGCGCAGAAGACGCAGCCCAGCGCGCACCCCGACTGCGAGGAGATGCACAGGGTCCGGCGCCCGCCACTGGGGATCAATACCGATTCGATGGCCTCGCCGTCGGCTAGCCGCCAGAGAAACTTCCGGGTGCCGTCGCTGGAGTCCTGCTGAACCTGGAGTTCGAGACGGGGCAGGGGATAATCCCGCTCCAATGCCTCCCGGACCACGGCCGGAAGGTCGCTGACATCGGTCCAGGAGGGTGTCGGCCGGGTCCAGAGCCGGGGTAGCATCTGACGGACCCGGAAGGCCGGGAGGCCCTGGCCGGCGGCCCAGGCCTCGAGCCGGGCCCGGGCGGCCCGGGGGGCCAGGTCGAGAATCGTCTCCGGTATGGACGGCTTCTTCATGCGTCAATTATAAGCGCTCGGCGCAACCTTCCGGCCCATCCCGCCCCTTTACCCCCTTCCCACTGGTCCCGTGCCGCCTTGCCCCCTCACCCTCGTGCCCCCTTTCGTATCCTGCCGCACCGCCTCCCAGCGGTTTACTTTCCTTCGGATATGCCCGCCCTGACGCCGTGCTGCTCACCGACCTGATCACTCCCGCCCGCATCCGCCTGCCGGTTGAGGCGCACGATAAGACCGGGGCGATTCGTGAATTGGCGACGCTGCTGGTCGAGCAGTGTGGCGGCGTCCTGGAGGACGTGCTGCTGGCCATCGAGGAACGGGAACGGGTCCTGAGCACCGGGATCGGCTTCGGGGTCGCGGTGCCGCACGGAAAATCGCCCACCCTCAATGGCCTGGGACTGGTCTGTGGTGTGAGTGCCCGTCCGATTGCCTTTGATTCCGTTGACGGGGAGCCGGTGCGCCTGTTCTTCATGCTGGCGGGACCCGAATCCACCGCCGGGCCGCACGTCAGGGCGCTGAGCCGGATCGCGCGGCTGGTGCGGCGGGAGTCGGTGCGCACCCGTCTCCTGGGCGTGGACACCCCCATCGAGTTTCACCGCGTCATCCGCGAGGCCGAAGCGTGGCAATGAAGATCCCATCCCCATGACCCAGACCTCATTGCGTACCCATCGCCCCGGCGACCTGCGCCGCGAACATGCCGGGACCGCCGTCCGCCTCGGCGGGTGGATTCACCGGGCCCGGGACCTGGGCGGCCTCCTCTTCATCGACCTTCGGGACCGTACCGGCATTGTCCAGCTCTCGTTCAACCCGGCCTGGACGCCACCTGATGTGATTGCCGCGGCCGCGGCCGCTGGCACCGAGTCGGTGCTGCTGGTGGACGGAATCGTGGAACTCCGACCTGACCTGGCCCGGGAGTCTCAGCTCGCCACCCGGGACGTCGAGATCCATGTCACCGGCTGCCGGGTGGTGGGGCCCGCGGTGACCCCGGCGATCCCGGTGGGGCGGAAAGAGGGCGAGGAGTTGCCGGCCGAAGAACTCCGGCTCAAACACCGGGTGCTGGATTTGCGGCGGCCCGAGCTGCAGCAGAACCTGGTGCTGCGGCACCGGCTGCTGCAGCGGGCCCGCCGCACCCTCACCGATCTTGATTTCCTGGAAATCGAAACGCCGATCCTCACCAAGCCAACACCCGAAGGGGCCCGTGACTACCTGGTGCCCAGCCGGGTCCATCCCGGTGAGTTCTATGCGCTGCCGCAATCGCCGCAGATCTACAAGCAGTTGCTCATGGTGGCCGGGTATGACCGCTACTTCCAGCTGGCCCGCTGTTTCCGCGACGAGGACTTGCGGGCCGACCGCCAGCCCGAGTTTACCCAGATCGACCTGGAAGCGTCCTTCGTGACAGCCGAAGATGTCCAGGCGGTGGTCGAGCGGGTGCTGGTTGACCTGTGGGAGGAGGCGGGCCAGTCGGTGCCGCGGCCGTTCCGACGGCTCAGCTGGCGGGAGGCGGTCGAGCGATTTGGTATCGATAAGCCTGACCTTCGCTTCGGGCTGGAGCTGCAGGACCTTACCGCCCAGGTCGGCGGCGACGCCGCATCCTTTGTCAGCGAGGCCACGGCCCGGGGCGGCCGGCTTCGTGGCCTGGTGGCGGGCGGCGGCTCGGCGCTGGCCCGGAAGGATCTCGACGCCCTGACCCAGCTGGCCAAGGCGGCCGGTGCGGGCGGCCTCATGTGGGCCCGCCGCACCGCCGCGGGCTGGGAAGGGCAGGGGATCAAGGCGCTGGGCGCCACTCTCCTGGAGCAGGTCAGCGCCCGGGAAGGCGATCTCCTCCTCGCCCTTACCGGCCCGGACCCGGTGACCTCGGCGGGGCTGCATGCCGTCCGCACCGAGGTGATCCGCCGGCTTCAGCTCAAGCCGCTCGTGGCGCATGCCTTTGCCTGGATCGTGGACTTCCCCCTGTTCGAGCTGGATGAAGGCAGCGGGCAGTACCTCCCGGCCCATCATCCGTTTACCGCACCACACCCGGAGGACGCTGCGCGGCTGGAGAGTGATCCGGCGCACTGCCGGGCTCAGCACTATGACGCGGTATATAATGGAAACGAGTTGGGGAGCGGATCCATCCGGATCACCGACACCGGGGTCCAGCGGACCATCTTCCGGCTGCTGGGCATTCCGGACGATGAGATTCGCCGCCGGTTCGGATTCCTGCTGGATGGGCTGGCCGCCGGCGCCCCTCCGCACGGGGGCTTCGCCCTGGGATTTGATCGGATCGCGATGCTGCTGGCGGGTGCCACGTCGCTGCGGGACGTGATTGCGTTTCCCAAGACCACGGCGGCACGGGCTCTGTTCGAAGGCGCCCCTACCCGGGTGGACCCGCGCGATATCGCGGCCCTGCACCTGAGGGTCGAGGGTGACGCGTGACGCGACAGGTGATGAGCGACGAGCGAGAAGTGACGCGTGAGAAAGCGACAGGTGGCAGGCGGGTTGGGTTCCTTCAAAAAGGATGGACCAGTTGGGAGATGAAGTTCATCATCGGCTTTCCGCCGAGGGCGCCGATCCTCTGATCCTGGCGGGGGTCAATGACAGCAACCTGGTGGAACTGGAGCGGGCGCTCGGGGTCCGGGTCTCGTTGCGGGGCGACACGCTGACGCTGAACGGGACCGCGGAGCAGCTGGAGCGGGCCACGCCCGTGGTAATGGGCCTGATCGACCTGGCCCGCATGGGGGAGCCGGTGTCCGCCGAGGACGTCATCCGGTTTGCGGCCGAGGGCCAATCGGCCGAGGCGGTGGCGGGGGGCGAACAGAAGATCGTGCTCCCCGGCTTGCGGCGGGTGATCGCGCCCAAGACCGCGGGGCAGCGGGATTATCTGCAGGCGATTTCCACCCACGACATCGTGGTCGGGATCGGACCGGCCGGCACCGGCAAGACCTACCTGGCGGTGGCCAAGGCGGTCGAGGCCCTGGCCCGCAAGCGGGTCAAGCGGATCATCCTGGCCCGTCCCGCGGTCGAGGCCGGTGAGTCGCTGGGGTTCCTGCCCGGAGATCTCCAGGCGAAGGTCGATCCCTATCTCCGCCCGCTCTACGACGCGCTGGAAGACATGATGCCGCACGACCGGGTCCAGCGCGCGCTGGAGACCCGTACCATCGAGATCGCTCCGCTGGCCTACATGCGGGGCCGCACCCTCTCCGATGCGTTCATCATCCTGGACGAGGCGCAGAACGCCACCGGCGCCCAGATGAAGATGTTTCTCACCCGGCTGGGGGTAAACTCCAAGACGGTGGTGACGGGCGACAAGACCCAGATCGACCTGCCCCGGCGGGAAGAGTCGGGACTGGTCCAGGTGGAGCGGATCCTGCCCGGCATCGAGGGAATCTCGTTCTGCTACCTGAGCGAGAATGACGTCATCCGGCACCGTCTGGTACGGGAGATCATCCGGGCGTACGCGGCGGATCAGAGCGGCTGATGTCCGCCTCGTGGTCGGAGATCAGGCAGGAATCACTGGCGGGCATGACCGGCCCCCGAAAGGCCTGGTTCCACCTGGTCCGCTGGGGGGTGCTGCTGATCGTGGCGCTGGTGACCTACCTGGTGTTCCCGACCACCGGGTCTCTTGACGTGCCGGTGTACCCGATCGGCTCCACCGCCGAGCGGGAGGTCGTCTCGCCCACCGACCTGGTCTACTGGGAAAAGGTAACCCAGTATCTGGAGCAGCCCGGCCGCAGAGGCGGGGCGGCGCACAACCAGCAGATCGCGGTGGTGGATTCGCTGCGCCACGTGGTGCGGGCCGGCGACCGGGTGGTTTCGCTCGGAGAAACGGTGACCCGGGACCAGAGCCTGACACTGTCCGCCCTCTCTCACGCCCTGGCGGACCAGGCCGGAGGCGCCGGGCTGCTCCGCTCGGTGCTGGGGCCGGTCCTGTTTAACTGCCTGGTGCTGGGGACGTTCTGGCTGCTGCTGATGTTCTACCGCTGGGAATCCTACAGCAGTATCCGCGAGATGATGTTTTTCGGCATGGTCTTCTCCGTCGTCGTGGTGCTCTCCGCCATGATGAGCCGCCTGCTGCCGGACCGGCCCGAGCTGATCCCGGTTCCCTTCGCGGCCATTCTGATCACGCTCATCTACAACGGCCGGGTGGGCCTGTATGCCGCCACGACTTTGGCCATCCTGATCGGCAGCCAGTGGTCGCTCCGCGATTCCGAGGCGCTCTTTCTCGCCCTGGTGGCCGGTGTCGCGGCCGCCGTGGGCACCCGGGCTGCCCGCCGGCGCAAGGAGTTGTACCTCACCATCGGCGCCACGGTGGGGGCCTATGCCCTCGCCGCTCTGACCCTGGGCCTGCTCCAGGGGTGGCTTCCGGCCGAGATGGGGTGGTCCGCGATGCGGGGGGCCGTGACCGCGCTGGGCAGCGCTTCGGTCGCCATGCTGCTGTTGCCGGTGGCGGAGGCCGGCACCCTGGTGACGACGGACATCACCCTGCTGGAACTCTCCGATCCGGGCCGCCCGCTGCTCCGGCGGCTCGCCCTGGATGCGCCCGGCACCTACGCGCACAGCATCGCGATGGCGAACCTCTGCGAAGCCGCCTGCAACGCGATCGGCGCTAATGGACTGCTCGCGCGAGTCGGCTGCTATTACCACGACATCGGCAAATCCAGGCATCCCGAGTATTTCGTGGAGAACCAGAAGCCGGGGCGCAATCCGCACGACCAGCTCAAGCCCGCGGAGTCGGCGGCGATCGTCCGGAACCACGTCCTCGACGGGATGGCGATGGCCCGGGACGCCGGGCTGCCGGAGTCCATCGTCGCCTTCATTCCCGAGCACCATGGGACCCAGTACATCGAGTACTTTCTCGACCGGGCCCGGAAGGACGGCGCGGTCAACCCCGAAGAGTTCCGCTACCCCGGACCCAAGCCCCGGTCCGCGGAGACCGCCATCGTCATGCTGGCGGATTCCACCGAGGCGGCTCTCCGGCTGCTGGGGGACCCGACCGCTGAGCGGGTTCGCAGCGCGGTGGACTTCCTGGTGCAGGAGAAGCTCGATGCCGGGCAACTCAAGGACTCGCCCCTCACGCTGAGCGAGCTCGACCGGGTCAAGGAAGAATTCGTCCGGGTCATGAGCAGCATGCGCCACGTCAGGATCGAATACCCCGAGCGGATCGGCGGAATTGCCGCCCGGTTTCCCCAGACCCGCAAGCCGTGACCGTCATCCGCGTCGGCGGGCGAGTCCTCGCGCTGCCGGTGCCGCTGGTGCGGAAGGCGGTCCGGGTGGTGCTCGAGTCGGAACAGCGGTCGGCGGTCATTTCGGTCACGTTTCTCGGCGCCCGCACCATGCGCCGGCTCAACCGGCAGCACAAGAAACATGACGTCCCGACCGATGTCCTGGCGTTCGCACTGGCCATGCCCGATGGCAGGCTCGCCGGCGACGTGTACGTCTGCCGGGCCGTCGCGGAGCGGCAGGCCCGGGACGCGGCAGTGAGCCTGCGGCAGGAACTGGTCCGCCTGGTCGTCCACGGCGTGCTGCATGTGCTGGGACACGAACACCCGGACGGCCGGGGCCGGGAATCCTCCGCCATGTGGCGAAGGCAGGAACGCTATGTCCGCCGGGTCCTCGGCGGCTGACTCGTGCGCCACGGAGCCTGATGCTGCAATCGGTCCTCTCAGTCATTCAACTGCTCTTCGCGCCCATCATCGCGGGGATGCTTACCCTGTGGGCCGGCTGGCTGGCCCTCGCGGGCGAGGCGGGCGACCAGCTCCCCCGGGTGCTGGAAGGACAGTTCCGCGCGTTCGAGGACGAAGCCTCCAGCGCCCGGCGGCTGCACGTGTCCCATCTGGCCCTGCTGGTGCTCGCGGGCGCCTTCTCGGCCGTGGCGGTGTCGTGGTGGACGTGGCCGCCGGTGCTCGCCATCCCCCGGCTGCTCCTGGTCGTCGGCCTGGTGTGGATCGTGGGGGACAGCCTGCCGCGCCTGCTGGCCACCATCGCGCCCGACCTTCCCGGGCTGCTCCACAAGCCCGCGATCCGGACCCTGGCGCCTTTCGGGCCGCTGCTCCGGCTGGTGAACTGGGCCGATCGCCGCCGCCAGCCGGCTCCCTCCGACGCACGGCGGCGGGAGTCCGGCGCCAACCAGCGCGACATGCTCCTGGGCCTGTTTTCCCTGGCCGATACGACGGTCGCCGAGGTCATGACACCGCGGATCGACATCATCGCCGTGGACGTGGCCGCCGACCGCGACGAAGTCATCGCGACCCTGCGCCGCTGCGAACACGCCCGCCTGCTGGTGTATGATGAACACCCCGATGCCATCACCGGCGTGCTGTACGCCAAGGACATGCTGGCCAGCATGGCCGAGGACCGCGACCCCGCGGCCTGGCACACGCTGATCCGGCCGGCCGCCTTCGTCCCCGAGGGAAAGACCCTGGACCGCCAGCTCCGTGACTTCCAGCGGGGCCCCAGTCACCTGGCCGTGGTAGTGGATGAATTCGGGGGTACCGCCGGGCTGATCACGCTGGAGGACATCCTGGAGCAGATCGTGGGCGAGATCCAGGATGAGCACGATACCGACGAGGTCGCGCCCATCCAGGAGGCGCCCGATTCCCATTTCGTGGTGCAGGGCAACGCCGCGCTGGCCGAGTTGGAGGCGGTCCTGGGCCACGTGTTCAACCGGGAGGACGTGAGCACGGTGGGCGGCCTGATGCTGGCGCTGTTCGGGCGGGTGCCCCGCGCCGGCGAAACCGTGGAACTGGACGGGTTCCGGTTCATGGCCGACCAGGTGGTGCACCGGCGGGTCCGCCGGGTGCAGGTCTTTCCCGGCGCGGCGGCGCCCCCGGGGCGGGCGTCGTGAACTGGATCGTCTTTGGGGTGGGGATGTTGCTCGCGGTGTTCGGGGCGGGCGCCAGTGCCGCGCTGGTCTCGGTCGGCCGGATCGAACTGACGCGGGCGGCCTCCCGCCGGCTCCGCGGCGGGCCGGGCTCGCCCTCCTGGCTGGCCCGGATCGACCAGTATCTCGCGGCCGCCTCCGCCACCATGTCCCTCGGGGTCATCATCCTGGGCGCCTCCTTCCCGGTCCTCTTCACCGGGTTCCGGTTCCTCATCGTGGCCACCCTGATCATCCTGCTCGCGGTGCCCCTCGTGCTGTTCAGCGGGTACCTGCTTCCCCGCTGGCTGGCCCAGCCACGGGCCGAATGGATCGTGCGGAAGGTGGTCCCGGTGCTGCGCCCCTGGGCCGCGATCGTGGCCCCGCTGCTGCCCTCCCGGCAGGGGCGGCGCCCCCCGGAAATCCGCTCGGTGATGCGCGAGGGTGCCGCCGCCGGCCTCGAGAACGATGAAGAGATGCTGATGGTCGCCGGCGTCATGAGCTTCAGCGACCGGCCGGTCCGCGAGGTCATGACCCCGCGCACCGACATCGTCGCCATCGCGGAGGACGCCGATCTGAGCGACATCCGGCTGACCTTCGCGCAGAGCGGATACACCCGGATCCCGGTGTACCGCGGCAGCCTGGACGAGATCGCCGGCATGCTCCACGCCTTCGACCTCTTCAAGCTGGTGCCGGGCTCTCCGCTGCCGGTGCGGCCGGTCGCGATCGCCCCTTCGTCCCGGCGCTGCGGTGACCTGCTGCTCGACATGCAGCGGGAACGGCGCCACCTGGCGGTGATTCTCGATGAATTCGGGGGAACCCTGGGGCTGGCCAGTTTCGAGGACCTGCTGGAGGAGCTGGTCGGCGAGATCTTCGACGAGCACGACGAAGAGAGCCGGCAGCCGCCGATGCCGGCCCTGGACGTCTTCGAGACCGACGGGGCCACCGCACCCTCCGCCATCGAGGAGCGCTTCGGCGTCCAGCTCGACGAGACCGGCGCGACCACCATCGGCGGATTGCTGGTCGAACTGGCCGGCCGGATTCCCCAGCCGGGCGAACGGTTCCTCCTGAAGGGACTGGAGATTGACGTAGTGCAGGGATCACCCAACCGGGTGGAACGGGTGCTGATCCGCCCCGGCCCGGTTTCGGCCGTCCCCCTGGGCCGCTGAAGGCGGCGCACGTGCGGGCCCTGACCGTCCTGTTCCGCCTGACGCCCTTTCTCCTGGCCTTTCTCCGGGACCGCCGCCGCTTCGTCCTCTTCGGGCGCCCCGCCCGGCGAACGCCGGACCATCACCAGCGCCGGGCCCAACGCCTGACCGACACGCTGGCCCGGCTGGGGCCGGCGTTCATCAAGCTGGCCCAGGTGTTCGGCTCCCGTGCGGACATTCTCCCGGAGCCATACCTCGGCGCCATCTCCACCCTGGCGGACCGGGTCCCGCCCCTGGAGCCGGGTGTCGCGGAGCGGGTGATCGAGCGCGAGTTGGGCCGCCCGGTGGGGGCGGTCTTCGCCCGCTTCGACCCCGAACCCCTGGCCGCCGCGTCCCTCGGACAGGTCCACCGCGCCGAGTACGCCGGCCGCGAGGTCGTGGTGAAGATCCTGCGGCCCGGCGTGGAGGATCTGGTCCGCGCCGACCTGGACGTGTCTTTCAAGATCCTGTTCCTGCTCAACATTCTCTTTCCCAACCACCACGTCCGGGCCATCACCGCCATCGTCCAGGAGTTCCAGCGCCGGATCAGCGACGAAATGGATTTCCGGGAGGAGGGCCGCTACGCCGCCATCCTGCGAAAGAATTTCGCCGCCGAGCCCCGCGTCGTGGTTCCCGAGGTCGTCGCCGGACTGACGCACCGGCGGGTGCTGGTGCTGGAATACATCGACGGCACCCGGATCGACCGCCTCCAGGACCGGCTGGCCGCCGGCGAGATCCGGCTGCACGAACTCATCGGGACCATCGTGGAGCTCTATCTGCAGATGATGCTGATCGACGGGTTCTTCCACGCCGATCCCCACCCCGGCAATCTCCTGGTGGACCGGCAGGGCCGGGTGGTGCTGCTCGATTTCGGGATGGTGCTGCCGGTGGAGCGGGAGACCCGGGCCCGGATCATCCGGACCGTGCTCTCCGCCGGCCGCCAGGACGTGGACGGAGTGATCAACGGGTTCTACGAACTGGGTATTCTCGACCCCGAGGTGGACCGGGGGACCGTTCGCGATGCCGCCCAGGAACTGATGTCCCTCTCTTTCCAGGACGACTATTCACCGCGGCAGCTGCAGCGGATCGTGGAAGAGATTCTCCAGACGTTCTATAACTGGCCGCTGATGCTGCCCTCGGAGCTGGTGTATTTCGGACGGGCGGCCGTGCTGGTCGAGGGGCTGGGCCTGCGCTACGATCCCAACTTCAACGGGATGACCGTGATCCGGCCGGCGATCGACCGCTACCGCGACCGGATGATCAGCGGGCTGCTGGATGGCGAAAGCAAGACGCCGCTGAGCGACTGGACCCAGGAGGCCGCCACCACGGTGCGGACGATCCGAGACCTCCTCCGCCGCATCGAACGGGAGGAGCTTCGGGTCCGCTGGCATCCCCGGGACACCCTGGAGCTGCAGCGGTTCCTGGCCCAGCAGGTGCGCCGCGGCCTCCTCGCGGTCTTCGCCTTTACCATCGCGCTCATCACCAGCATCATTTTTCTCGCGCTCCGCCGGGTCGAGGTGCTGGTCGTCGGGCTGGCGCTGTCATTCGGAATGTTCCTGGTGATCTTCCTGCTCCCCAGCCATCTCTTCCAGAATCCGCTGCGCTTCCGGGCCCGGTGGCCGGGCCGGTAGGGCGCTGGCTATGTTGCGGCTATGAGTTCCATCCCGTCCCCCCGCATCCTGGCTGCCGCTCTCCTGGTGTCCGCCGCGTGCGGCGGCGGCAACGATCCCGGCAAGCAGGCATCCGCGGTGGCGATCGCCGCCGGCAATAACCAGAGCGCCCCGGTCGGATCCGCCGTGCCGGTGCCTCCGGCCGTGCTGGTTACCGATGACAATGGCGATCCCCTCCAGGGAGTCCGCGTCACCTTCACCGCGGTCGGCCAGGGATCGGTTACAGGGGGCACGGCCACCTCGAAAGCCAACGGCATTGCCACCGTCGGCAGCTGGACGCTGGGCACCTCGGTCGGCACCAATACCCTCAACGCCTCGGTGCCCGGAGCCGGATCTATCGCGTTCACTGCCCAGGGCACGCCGGGCAGCCCGGTCCGGGTGGCCGCGTCTACCCCCACCAGCGTGGTCGGCGTGATCGGCGCCCCGGTGTCCCCGCCGCCTGCGGTCCGGGTGGAAGACGCCTTCGGCAACGGCGTCCCCGGCGTCACGGTCACCTTTGCCGTGACCTCCGGCGGAGGATCGGTCACCGGCGCCATCCAGGTAACCAACAGCGCCGGTGTGGCGACGGTGGGGAGCTGGACGCTGGGATCCGGCGCCGGGACCAACACCCTGACCGCCACCACCCAGCCAGCCGGCCTGACCGGCAACCCGGTCACCTTCACGGCCACCGGCGCCTCCTCGGCATACGCGATTGACCTCCGCTACCTGAGCGGGATGTCCCCGTCTCACCTCCAGGCTTTCCAGAACGCACAGGCCCGGCTCCAGAATATCATCATCGGCGATGTCAGCAACCAGCCCGTTAACATCACAGCCGGCCGCTGCCTGCCCAACCAGCCGGCGGTGAACGAAACGGTGGACGATATCATCATCTTCGCCGAGGTGGCGGCCATTGACGGCCCGGGCAAGATCCTGGGTCAGGCGGGTCCCTGCATCATTCGCGGAAGCAATGGACTGCCGGTGGTCGGGATCATGCAGTTCGATGTAGATGACCTGACGAGCCTGGAACAGTCAGGCCTCCTGCCGCTGGTCATCCTCCACGAGATGCTGCATGTCGTCGGGGTCGGGTCGGTGTGGGGGCTGAAGGGACTGCTCTCCGGGGCCGGTGGGAGCGATCCCTTCTTCGTTGGGCCCCGGGCCATCGCATCGTTCAACTCGGTGGGCGGGGACGCATACGTGGGGAACCGGGTTCCGGTGGAAGGCACCGGCGGGCCGGGCACGCGCGACTCGCACTGGCGGGAAACCGTCTTCAAGGCCGAGTTGATGACCGGGTTCATCAACAATGGCGTGAATCCGCTCAGCGTGGTGACTATCAGTTCCCTTGCCGACCTCGGATACACCGTGGACACGGCCCGGGCCGACCCATTCGTGGTGGTCCCGCCGTTCGTGGCTCCTCCCGCCGCGGCCCGGGCTCCCGGGTTCATGCTGGAGGATCGCTGGAACGGACCACTCTACCGGGTGGATCCACGGGGACAAACCGCGCCGGTGCCCCGGCCATGACGCCCCGGGCTCTCGGCCTCACGCTCGCCACTGTTCTGACCGGAGATCCATGACCTTCCGTCTCGATGAGGCCGTCCCCATCCTGGCCCGGACCCCGGTGGTGCTGCGCACCCTGCTGGCCGGCCTCCCCCAGCCGTGGCTGGAGGCCCACGAAGGGGCCGATAGCTGGAACCCGTACCAGGTGGTGGGCCACCTCATCGATGGTGAGCGGCACGACTGGATCGTCCGGGCCCGGATCATCATCACCCGCGAAAGCCGCCGGTTCGAACCATTTGACCGTTTCGCCCACCTGACGTGGACGCGGGGCCAGTCGCTGGACGAGCTGCTGGATTCTTTCGGAAAACTCCGGGCGGCCAACCTGGGAACGCTGGGCGAGTGGCGGCTCGGTGAAGAGATGCTCGACCGCACCGGCGTCCACCCGGACTTCGGGGTGGTCACCCTGCGGCAGCTGCTGGCCACCTGGGTCGCCCACGACCTTGGCCACCTGGGCCAGATCGCCAGGGTGATGGCCAAACGGTACACCGGGGAGGTGGGGCCATGGAAGGCGTATCTTCCGGTGCTTGCGACTCGCGGATAAGGGTGCCGGTGGGTGCTCAGTGACCCGGGGCCGTGGGCCCGGGGGCGAATCGAGAACCGTTGGCGGTTTTTCTACTCCTGTCCGCGCGAAACGGGTTACCACGTTCTCCGGACCCGGGTCGATATTCCCTCTATAGGGGGCGGAGGCCTCGCGCCGGGAGGTCAAAGGCACAATGGCGAATCCCGCTGGGGGATTCGCCATTTTTGTCATCCTGGTTCCGCCCTCCGCGGACCGTTGGCGGTTTTTCCATCCCTGTCCGCGCGAAACCGGTTACCACGTCCTCAGGAATAAGGCCGATATTCCCTCTATAGGGGGCGGAGGCCTCGGTGGCCTGGTCAGCGGCCTTACTCGTCCCATCCCTCCCTTCACCCGCCTGTGCGCCTTCGCGGCGCCCCCGCGAGAAAGGCCTCCAGGGTCCGCCCATCCCCCCTACAACTCCGTCGACAGCCGCAGGTACACCGAGCGACCGTTATATCCGAACGGTGACGCCGCCGCCCACGGGAAGGTTCCGTAATTGTTGTTGTAGTCCATCGCCCGGTCGCCGGATCCGCTGTCCACGATTACCTGTGACGATGGCTGGTCGGGGTACGTATCAAAGAGGTTGCGGGCGCCCAGCGCGATGGAGACCCGGCTCAGCCGGTAGCCCACCTCGGTGTCCACCAGGGTCTTCGCGCCGTAGTTCTCCCGGCACAAATCGCAGAACCCGGGCTGCGCCGAGGAAAACTTGCCGAAATAGGAGGCCCGGCCCAGGAGGTTCAGCCGGCCGGCCTCATAAGTCGTCGTAAACGTCGCCCGCCAGTCCGGCCGCTCTTCGGTGATACCGATGTAGGTGACCGAGTCGATCAGGCCCGGTTCCGCCGAGTTGGCGAGGACGGCGGGGATCGGGTCGATCCGGCGGATCTGGTTCCTGGTGTAGTTCACGCCCAGGTTGAAGTTGAGCCGCCCGGTCTGGCCCACCGGGACCAGGAGGCTGCTGGTGACATCAATGCCCTGGGTGCGGGTGTCGATGCCATTGGTGAAATACTGGACCCCGCCGATCCCGGTGAACCCGCCCCCCGCCAGAATGGCCAGGGTGGTATCGTCGTCGAAAGTCGCGCCGAGGATGATGCGATCGTCGATGTCGATGTGGAAGAAATCCACCGTGATGTTGAAGGCCTCGGTCGGGCTGAAGGAGAATCCGGCCGAAAGGTTCTTGGAGGTCTCTTCCTGCAGCGGCTGGGCGCCCAACAGCCGGGAGGCAGGATGGTCCACCGGGAAGATGCCCACGTCAATGAACTCCCCGGCGATCACGTTGGTGGTGACCTTGCTGAAGGAGATCTGGCTGAGCCCGGGCGCACGGAAACCGGTGCTGGCCGCGGCCCGGAGGGTGAGCCGTCGCGACGGCTGGAGCCGCAGGGCCAGTTTCCCGGTGATCCGGCTGCCGAAGTCACTGTACCGCTCGTACCGGGCGGCGCCGTTGACCAGCAGCTGGCTCGAGAGATTGGTCTCCAGGTCGGCATAAATGCCGAAATTGTTCCGGCTCTGGTCGGTCTCGTCGGACGGCGTGAAACCGGGGAACACCGAGGAGCCGGCCGGGGCGACATCGCTCGAATCCTGGGCCAGGTGGCCGCCGTTGATGTAGCTGGCCAGTTCGCCCCGGACGATCTGGTAACTCTCACGGCGGTACGCCGCACCCACGGCCACGTTCAGGTCGCCGGGCAGCCCGATCGAGATCGGCTTGGCGAAGTTGAGCGCCGCCACCATCTCGTCCCGGCTTACCTCGCCCGCGAAGAACGAGGTCTGGTTGGGGATATTGGGATCGTCCGCGTTGCCCAGGATGCCATCGGCGCCGGGCGCGCAGGGTGTGTCCAGGCAGGGGCCCAGGGAGGCGTTGAGGGTGTTGCGCAGGTTGTATCTGAAGTCGTTGTGGCCCAGCGTCCCGCCGAAGTCCACCGACCAGCCGCCGGCCAGCCCGCGCCACCCCGCCGCGGCGGAGTAGTCGGTCACGTCCGGATTGAACTCGGGCAGGAAGCCCAGCGGATAGATCTCCGGCCAGTTGCGGTTGCTGCCCAGGTAGCGGCGATACCCGTTGCCGGTGCCCTCGCGGTGGCTGTATCCGCCAAAGGCATAGACTTCGCTGGTTCGGGTCTCGGTGAGCGGCAGCCGGAAATTGGCGAAGGTCATCAGGTCCTTCTCTTCGCCGTCGCCCCAGTGGTGGTTCGGCTGGGGCACCGGGTTGTTCTTGGTGACCACCTGGCCATGTTCGTCGATGACATCGGGAGTGCCGCCGGCGTCCTCGTAGGGATCGGCCCAGGCCCGGTTGGTAGCGTCGCGGTCCCGGTATTCGGCGAAGAGTCCGAGCGATCCCCGGCCCACGCCCAGCCCGACGCCCCCGTTCACATCGAACGAGGTGCCGTCGTCCTGGTAGTACCGGGTGACGTACCGGCTCCCCTCGCCCCGGAGAAAGGGCCGGAACTGGCCTTCCTTCATCACCAGGTTCACGACACCGGCGATGGCATCGGAGCCGTACTGGGCTGACGCGCCATCCCGGAGGACCTCGATCCGGTCCACCGCGCTGGCCGGTATGGAGTTGAGGTCCACCCCGCTGGAACCGGCGCCCATGCCGTACGCAAAATTGTTCATCAGGGCGCTCTGGTGCCGCCGCCACCCGTTGACCAGCACCAGGGTGTGGTCGGGAGAGAGCCCGCGCAGGGTGAACGGACGGACGATGTCGTTGGCGTCGGTCACGCTCTGCCGGGGAAAATTCACCGAGGGCGCCAGCGCCTGGAGGACCTGGGAGGTCTCGGTGGTTCCCTGCCGGGCGATCTCCTCCGCGGTGAACACATCGACCGGTACCGCCAGTTCCTCGCTCGCCGAGTGGCGGGCACGGGAACCCACCACCACGTCTATCGGCGCCAGTTGCACCGGGGTGCGCATGAGCGTGAAGTTCTGGGTGACCGCCTGGCCGGCGCCGACCGTTACCGGCTGGACCAGGGCCACGTGCCCGATCAACCGGACCCGTACGCTGTACCCGCCGGCGGGGATTCCCCGTACTTCATAGTTTCCCAGGCTGTTGCTGGTGGCCCGAAGGCCGGTCCCCTCGATCGTGACCATGGCATTGGCCAGTCGTTCGCCGGCGCTGTCGGTGACCATGCCCCGCAGGCTACCGGCCTGGGCGGCAAGAGGAATGGCGGAAAAGACCATCAGGAGGGCGAGGGCAATCCAGACGCGCACGCGAGGCATACGATCTCCGACTCGAGGGTGGCTTGCTGGGCTGTCGAAAGGGGATGTAACGGTATGGGACTACTATATATGGAGTCATTTGGGGCCGGTCAAGCTGGCCGAGGAGATGCATCCTCCCCCGGATCCCGCGTGGGTATCCGGGTCCTCTACTTGCTGCCATTGCCTATCTCCTTCTCCCCTGCGACTTTCCAGCATGCACTGGGACGCGCTGCTCGCCGATCTCCGGGCCCGAAAAATGGCGGCGCTGGCCCGGGCGATCTCCGTGGTGGAGAACGGGCGCGCCGGCTTCGAGGAGTTGCTCATCGCGATCCATGAAGACCTGGGAAAGGCCCGCCGGGTAGGGCTGACCGGGCCCCCCGGTGCCGGGAAGTCCACCCTCACCGAGGAACTGGTCACCGCCTACCGGGCTCGCGGTCTCACGGTGGCCGTGGTGGCGGTAGATCCGACCAGTCCATTCACCGGGGGCGCGCTGCTCGGCGATCGCATCCGGATGGAGTCGGTGGCGCTGGATGACGGGGTCTACATCCGGTCGATGGCTACCCGCGGCTCCCTGGGAGGCCTGGCGACCACCACCCGCGAAGTCTGCGACGTGCTCGACGCCGCGGGGTTTGACCGGATCCTGATCGAGACGGTCGGGGTCGGACAATCCGAGCTGGACGTGGGGCGCAGTGCCGATTCGACGATTCTCGTCCTGGTGCCCGAATCGGGAGATGGCATCCAGGTGCTCAAGGCGGGGGTGATTGAAATCGCCGACCTGTTCGTGGTCAACAAGTCGGACCGGCCGGGCGCCGACCGGATGCGGCAGGAACTCGAGGTCATGCTGGGACTGCGTGCCGGGCGGACGATGAAACACGTGCCCGCGCATCACGGGGCGCTCAAATCGGCGGAGGCCCGGATGACCCGGCCGACCGAGCCGGACCGGTGGACCCCGCGGGTCCTGTCCGCCGTCGCCGTGAAGGGCGAGGGGACCGAGGCGCTGGTCGACGCCCTCGATGTCCATCACGCCTGGCTGGAGTCCTCCGGGGCGCTGCTGGAGCGGCGCCGTCGGCGCATGGAACAGCGGACCCGGGAGGTCGTGGACCGGGCCGCCCGGGAGTGGATCTGGGACGAGACCCGGGCCGAAGCCATGATCCGGGACCGGCTCGATGATGCGATGGCGGGGCGGGTGAGCCCCTACGAGATCGCCGCGGGAGTGCTGGACAGCCTCAAACAAGGTGCTCGATCATGAGCGTGAACACTACGGCCGCGGCGTTCGACCTCGCCCAGCGGGCAGCCGCCCAGGAAAAGGAACTGGAACAGTTGCGGGAGGAGGTTCGCCGCTGGCGGGAGAAAAGCGATCAGCTCCCGGTGCGCGATGATTCCGACTTCACTTCCGTGTCCGGGCGCTCGGTCGAGCCGGTGTACACCGCGCTCGACCTGCCCGCAGAGCTCCAGGCGGCCTCCGGCCTGCCCGGCGAGTTTCCCTATACCCGCGGTATTCACCCCACGATGTACCGGGGCAAGCTGTGGACCATGCGGCAGTTCGCCGGGTTCGGCACCGCGGCGGATACCAACGAGCGCTACAAGTTCCTGCTGGCCCGGGGCCAGACCGGGCTCTCAGTCGCCTTCGATTTTCCCACGCTGATGGGCTACGATTCCGATCATCCCCGCTCCGAGGGCGAGGTGGGCAAGTGCGGCGTCGCCATCAGCAGCCTGGCCGACATGGAAACGCTGTTCGCCGGGATCCCGCTGGGCGAGGTCTCCACCTCGATGACCATCAACGGTCCCGCGTCGATCCTGTTCTGCTTCTACGTGGCGGCCGCCGAGAAGCAGGGGGTACCGCTGGCCCGCCTCCAGGGCACCATCCAGAACGACATCCTCAAGGAGTACATGGCCCAGCACGCCTGGATCTTCCCGGCGGAACCGGCCCTCAAGATCATCGTGGACCTGTTCGAATGGGCCTCGGAGCACACGCCAAAGTGGAATACCATTTCGATCTCCGGCTACCACATCCGGGAAGCCGGGTCCACCGCGGCGCAGGAACTGGCCTTCACCCTGGCCAACGGCTTCTGCTACGTCGAGCACGGGCTGGCCCGGGGGCTGGACATCGACCAGTTCGCGCCCCGGCTGTCGTTTTTCTGGGACGTGCATAACGATTTCTTCGAAGAGATCGCCAAGATGCGTGCCGCCCGGCGCATCTGGGCCCGTCACCTGAAGGAGCGCTATGGTGCCCGCAAGGCCCGCAGCCTCATCATGCGCTTCCACTGCCAGACCGCCGGAGTCACCCTGACCGCCCAGCAGCCGGTCAACAACGTGGTCCGGGTCGCCTACCAGGCGCTGGCCGCGGTGCTGGGCGGCACCCAGTCCCTTCACACCAATGCGCTGGACGAGACCCTGGCGCTGCCCACCGAGGACTCGGTCCGGGTGGCGCTCCGCACCCAGCAGATCCTCGCCACTGAAACCGGGGTCCCCAACGTTGCGGACCCGCTGGGCGGCTCTTACTACGTGGAGGCGCTGACCGACGGACTGGAGCGGGAGGCGGAAGGGCTGTTCGCCGAGATCGAAGCCCAGGGCGGCGTGGTGGCGGCCATTGAAACCGGCTGGTTCCAGCGGCAGATCGCGTCCTCCTCCAGCCGCTTCCAGGCCGAGGTGGAGTCGGGGCTGCGCACCATCGTCGGCCTGAATGCCTTCGTGGAATCGGAAGAGACTCCCCTCGATATTCTGAAGATCAGCGACGAGGCGGAATCCTCGCAGCGGGACCTGATGGCGCGGTTACGCGTGACCCGGGACGCCGCCCTGGTGGAACAACGACTCGCCGCGCTCGGCGCGGCGGCCCGGGACGGCCGGAATATCATTCCCGCGATGCTGGATTGCGCCCGCGCCTATTGCACCCTGTTCGAGATTCGCCACGTGCTGGAAGAGATTTATGGTTCCTACCGGGAACCGATCTTCTTTTAGTGCAGAGTGCAGAGTGCGGAGTGCGGAGTGCAGAGTGCAGAGTGCAGAGTGCAGAGTGCAGAGTGCAGAGTGCAGAGTGCAGGGTGCCGCGTGCCGCGTGCTTCTTCCGGCATTTTCTTTCGATTATTCGTTTGTGAAGGTTTTGATCAATGGCTGACCTTGATGTCTCCAAGAGACTGGCCCGGCTCGCCCGGGTGCGCGCCGGAAATCACCGCGTGGTGTCCTGCTACCTCAAGCTGGAGCCGAGGGACCGGAGCCGCGGCAAGTATCTCATCAAACTCAAGAACCGGGTCCGGACCGTCAGCGAGGCGCTGAACTACATTGACCTGCCCCGGGGCGGCCGCGAGGCCGTCCTGGCGGACCTCGCCCGGATCGAAGACCACCTGAAGAACCCGGGCAACCTCCCGTCCAGCCAGGCGGTCGCCGTCTTCGCCGCCGAGTCACTTGGGCTGTTCGAAAGCGTTCCGCTGCCCTGGGTCTACCGTTCGCGCCTGGTGGTGGACCGGACCCCGCTGACCCGGGAGCTTGCCTCGATCGCCGACGAGTTCGGCCGCCTGCTGACCGTGGTGTATGACCGCGCCAGCGCCCGGATCTTCGAAGTCACCGCGTTCGAATGCCGGGAAGTGCTCGGCGTCCCCGCCATCTACACCCGTGGCAAACGCTACAAGGGCGAGAAGCAGGGGATGTTCGGGCCCAGCGAGCACGATTACCATACCCGGATCCGGGAAGAAAAGAATCGGCATTTCGACCACATCGCGCAGCAGCTCTTCCAACTCAACCAGCGGGAGCCGTACCTGGGCCTCATCCTGGCCGGTACCGGCAGCGATGCCGGCGCGCTGGCGCCTTTTCTCCACAGCTACCTGGCCGACCGGGTGATGGGCGTCGCGAAGCTCAATCCCAAGAATGTGAGCGCCGCCGGGGTACGCGAAGCGTCGCTGGACGTGCGCCGCGAATGGGAGCGGCAGTCGGAGCGGGCTCTCATGGCGGAGCTGGAAGAGTCGCTGGGCAACCGCTGGGCGGTGAACGGTATGGCGCCCACGCTTCGGGCCCTCGCCCGGGGCCAGGTCCGCACCCTGCTGGTCAGCGCCGATGCCGCCCAGCCCGGGTTCCGCTGCAAGGATTCCGGGCGCCTCACGCTGGCTGAGCGGGATTGCCGCGATGAGGGCGGTGGCGAAGCGGTCCTCGACGTGGTGGACGACGCCATCGAAGAGGCCCTGCGCCAGCGGGTGAACGTCAACGTGGTTTACGACGAGGATGTCGTCGGCAAGATCGAAGGGCTGGCCGGCCTGCTGCGCTTCCGGTAGGCCGGTCCCGCCCCCGGCTGGCCACCTTTGATCTCGAGGGATGCATGCACGCCACCAGGACCAGAAAACTCGCTCGCCCCATTCGTGTTCTCGTCGCCAAGCCGGGACTGGATGGCCACGATCGCGGCGCCAAGGTCGTGGCCGCTTCCCTGCGCGATGCCGGCATGGAGGTGGTATACACCGGACTGCACCAGACGCCCGACATGATCGCCCGGGCGGCGGTCCAGGAGGACGTGGACGTGGTGGGACTCTCGATTCTCTCCGGGGCGCACATGACGCTCTTCCCCCGGGTCAAACAGCTGCTGGCCGACATGGGGCGGCCCGAGATTCTCGTCACCGGCGGCGGGATCATCCCCCAGGATGACATGGATGCGCTGGAAGCGCAGGGCATCGGCCGGCTCTTCGGGCCGGGTACTCCCACGACCGATCTCATTGAATACATCCGGGGCTGGGCCCAGGCCCACCTGGAAACCTGAGCCGTGCCGGTCCCCGCCTCGTCCGCCCGGCCCAGCCGGCTCCGGACGCTCACCGACGAATATCAGCGGCTCGCGGCCACCCTGCGCCAGGGCGGCGGGGCCAAACGCATCGCGAAGATGCACGAGCAGGGCCGGCTTTCTCCCCGGGAACGGGTGGAGCAGCTGGTGGATCCCGGCACGCCCTGGCTGGAGTTGGGGCTCCTGGTCGCCTATGACCAGTACGATGGCCAGGCCCCCGGCGCCGGCGTCATCACCGGACTCGGCGTGGTGGAAGGCCGCGAAGTCGTCATCGTAGCCAACGATTCCACGGTCAAGGCCGGGTCGTGGTGGCCGGAAACGATCAAGAAAATGCTGCGCGCCCAGGAAGTCGCGATGCGGCAGCGGATCCCGATCATCTACCTGGTGGACAGCGCCGGCGTCAATCTGCCCTACCAGGGCGGCGTCTTCCCCGGCCAGTACGGCGCGGCCCGCCTCTTCTATTACAACTCCATCATGCGGCGGTACCTGCACGTGCCGCAGATCAGCGCCGTCATGGGGAGCTGCATCGCGGGCGGGGCGTACCTCCCGGCGCTTTCCGACGTGATCTTCATGGTGGACGGCACCAGCTTCATGGGGCTCGGCGGACCCAACCTGGTCAAGGGCGCGACCGGCCAGACGGTGGACGCCGAGTCGCTGGGCGGCGCCCGCACCCACACCTCGGTCAGCGCGGTGGCGCACTACCGCGCGGCCACCGACGTGGAGTGCCTGCGCCGGATCCGGGAATACCTGGCCCGGCTCCCCCGGCGGGACGGCGTCCGGCACCGGGTCGATGCCGGGGCGCCGCCCAGCCGGCCGGTGGAAGAACTGTATGACCTGCTCCCCCAGGACCACCGCATGTCCTACGACATGCACAAGGTGCTGGCCTGCGTGCTGGACGGCGGGCGGCTCGACGAGTTCCAGCCCGAAGCCGCGGGCGAGATGTTGTGCGGCCATGCCCGCATCGAAGGCCACCCCGTCGCCGTGCTGGCCAACCAGCGGGGGCTGGTCAAGGGGCAGCCCGGGGTGCCGCCCCGGACCGGTGGGATCATCTACACCGAGAGCGCCGAGAAGGCGGCCTACTTCATCGAGAACGCGAGCCGGGAACGGCTCCCGATCCTGTTCGTCCAGGACGTCAGCGGCTTCATGGTGGGGCCGGAGGCCGAGCATTCGGGGATTATCCGGGCGGGGGCCCAGTTCGTCGAGGCCATGGCCACCGCGCTGGTCCCCAAGATCGTGCTCACCGTGAACCACGCATCCGGGGCCGGCTACTACGCGATGGCGGGGCAGGGGTTTGATCCCGATTTCATCCTCAGCTGGCCAACCGGGCGCATGGCGGTCATGGAAGGCGAATCGGCGGTAGGCGCCGTGCACGGCCCCGAAATGGACAAGGCCCGCCGGTCGAAGGCCGACCTTCCGCCCGACGTCCAGGCCTCGGTCGAGGCCATGCGGGCCGACTACGAGCACCAGCTGGATGCCCGGTACGCCGCAGCCCGCGGGTTCGCCGATGCGATCATTGCGCCGGAAGAAACCCGGGACCAGATCGCGTTCCTCCTGCGGGTGACGGCAAACTACGCCGGCCCCCACGTGGGTGCCTTCATCCTGCCCGAAGGTCTCGGGCGTTGATTCCCCGGTCTTTTCCCGCCCGCGCTCTCGCCGCGGTACTGGTCCTGGCCGGCTGCGCCTCGGCCCGGTCCGCCATGGAGCCCGGCCGGGCCGACCCGGCCTCGCCAGTGCGGGATCCGGGCCCCCCGCCGGCGGAGCGGTGGTTTTCCCAGGAACCGGCCCAGGCCTTCCAGTTGCAGAAGATGCCGCTCTACACCACCGGCGTTCCCCGGTTTCTTCGTGACAACCCGGAGTCGGACGGCCGCGGAGTACTGATCGGCATCCTCGACAGCGGCATTGACGCGGGCATCCCGGGTCTCGCGCTCACCAGTACCGGCGACCGCAAGATTCTCGACCTGCGGGATTTTTCCGGCGAGGGACTGATCACCCTGGCCCCCGTCAATCCGCGGCACGATACCGTCCTGGTGGGCGGCGTTGCGCTGGGCGGCTTTGGGCGGGTCATCCTGTTCAACGCGGCGGGGCCCTGGTATGGTGGGGTGATCGCGGAGATCGCGCTGGGCTCGGGGCCGGCCGCCGACCTCGATGGCAACGGGTCGGCCGGTGACACGCTTGCGGTAATCGTCACCCGGGCCAGTGACGGCTGGATCCTGCTTGCCGATACCGACCGCGATGGGTCCCTGGCCGGCGAGAAACCGATGCGGGACTACCTGGTGGGCCGCGACGTGTTCACCTGGTCACGGACGGGTAAGCAGGGCCAGGTGTCGGTGGCGGCCAACCTGTCCGACTCGGGCGGGCGTCCCGTCCTCTCGCTCTTCTTCGACACCAGCGGTCACGGTTCTCACGTCGCGGGCATTGCGGCGGGGTGCAACCTGTATGACGTGCCCGGCTTCCACGGGGTGGCCCCCGGCGCCCAACTCCTCGGCCTCAAGATCGCGAACAACGCGCAGGGCGGAATCTCTACCACCGGCAGCATGGTTCGCGCTATCGAGTACGCGATCCGGTTCGCCGCCCGCCGGCGAATGCCGCTGGTGCTCAACATGAGTTTCGCCGTGGGGAACGAAGTCGAAGGCCAGGCCCGTATTGATCACCTGGTCGATTCCATTCTTGGCGCGCATCCCGAGCTGGTCCTGGTCCTGAGCGCCGGGAACGACGGACCCGGCCTTTCCACGCTGGGCTTCCCCGCCAGCGCGCAGCGGGCCCTGACGGTGGGGGCGGTCCTTCCCGGCGATCCGGATGAACCGGCCGCGAGCCGGCGGGAGCCGGTCGCCTACTATAGTGGCCGCGGGGGAGAAGTGGCGAAGCCGGAGGTCGTCGCTCCCGGGACCGCCTACTCGACCGTGCCGCTTTGGGACCGGGGGGAGGAGGTAAAGAGCGGCACCAGCATGGCGGCGCCCCACGTCGCCGGACTGGTCGCCCTGCTCACCTCGGCTCAGCTGGCCGATGCCCGCCCCCGGCCGTCGGCTCGGCTGATCCGTCATGCGCTGATGGTGACGGCGCGCCCCATCCCCGACGCCTCCTTCGCGGACCAGGGGACTGGAATTCCCGATGTCGGGGCGGCCTGGCGCTGGCTCCGAGGCGGGTACGCCGATGCCGAGGTTGACGTGCGGGCCGAGTCGGGAGTCACCGCGTCCTTTCGTCCCGCCTTTACGGACTCGGCGCAACGATTCACGCTCACTCGGCCGGCCGGGCTTCCGCCGGCCACCTTCACCCTGCGGAGCAATGTCGAGTGGATCGTGCCTCCGGGCTCGGTCACCATTTCCGATACCGCCGCGATCGTCACGCTTCGGCTCCGCCCCGGCCCGGGGTCGCCGGAGACGCACAGCGGGGTGGTGACCGGGTGGCCCGCGGATACGATGGCGGGGCCGGCATTCCGGCTGGTGACGATCCGCGGGCACGCCGTCACCTCGGTAGGCGGGATCCGGGAACCGGTTGCCATCCCTATCGCCGCGGGTGACGAGCGCCGCCTCTTCATCATCGCCGACTCAGGCCGGCCGTTCGTCGCGCGGGCGCGGATCGGCAGCCGGCAGCCGTTGCTGGTGTTTCTGCACGAGCCGAACGGAATGCCGCTTCGGGGGGCCGAGCCCCAGATCGCCGGGGCCGGCGATGAGGAAGTCTCCTTCCAGGTGGATGGCCGCGATGCGGTGCCCGGCGCCTATGAACTGGTCGCGGTCGCGCCGCCCACCGAACCCAGCTCGGCCCGGTTCGAAGTTGCCGCCGCGCCCTTCGCCTTCGATGCCCGGCGGGAGGCCGCCGGCGTCGTCGCCCGGGTGAAGCCGGCCGCCGGCCACCACGTCCGCCTCGGCCTGGTGGGCGGTGAACGGGTGGTCCATGTGGCGGCCCGGGGCAGTGACACCGTGACGGTGTCCTTCGTGGTGCCGGAGTGGGCCACCAGCCTGGCGGCCGACCTGGCGATGGCGCGCGACCAGTGGAGCCGGTTTACCGATTTCGGGTTCAGCCTCTTCGATTCCACCGGTGCCATCCTCGAAACCGCCCCGCTCAACTACGCCTTCGGCCGAATGGAGGCCGATTTCGACGCCGGGCAGCCGGCGCGGCGGATGTCGCTGCGGCTGTTCGCGGCGCTCGCGGAACCGGGAAGCGAGGAGTCGTGGCTGGCTACCCTGTCCATTCGGCTCTACGCCGGCCGGCCCGTGCGGCTCGCGGCCGCCCCTGCCGGGTCGTCGGCCCCCGGGGACGAAGAACTGACCGTGTTTCCCTTCCCGCCATTCCCCTGGACGCTGGGCGAGGAGTTCGTGCCCCTGGGTGTTCTTGAAATCGACCAGAAAGGCGCTACCTGGTCCCGGGAAATTCCCTTCCCCGAACCCGTAGCCCCGCTGATGCGATGAAGCGTCCGGTCCGGATCGCGGCGGGTCAGGGGTTCTGGGGCGACTGGCTGGAGGCGCCGGTCCGCCAGCTGGAGGGCGGACCCATCGACTACCTGGTCCTCGATTACGTCGCGGAAGTCACCATGTCCATCATGCAGAAACAGCGGGCCCGGGATCCCTCCCAGGGATACGCCCGCGATTTCGTGGCGCTGATGGACCGGGTGCTGCCCGATCTGGTCAAAAAGAAGGTCCGGGTCATCTCCAACGCGGGCGGCGTCAACCCGGTGGCCTGCGCCGAGGCGGTCGTCCAGTCCGCCCGAAAGCAGGGACTGGCGGGCCGGCTCAAGGTCGGCCTGGTGACCGGTGACGATATCATGGGCCGGCTGGATGAGCTGATAGCCCGGGGGCATTCCTTCACCAACCTGGACACCGGCGAACCGCTCAGCGGCATTCGCGCCCAGGTGCAGGCCGCGAATGTCTATCTCGGCATGGCTCCTGTGGTCCAGGCGCTGGACCGGGGAGCTGATATCGTGGTGAGCGGGAGGCTGGCCGACCCGGTACTGGCGCTCGGGCCGCTGTTCCATGAGTTCGACTGGGCGGCGGATGACTGGGACAAGGTTGCCAGCGGCATCGTGGCGGGGCACATCATCGAATGCGGCGCCCAGAGCTCGGGGGGCAACCTGCTGCGCGACTGGCGCAAGGTGCGGAACCTCGCCGACATCGGTTTCCCCATCGTGGAAGTGGCGGAGGACGCCAGCTTCGTGGTGACCAAGCACCCGGGCACCGGCGGCGTGGTCAACATCGCCAGCGTCACCGAACAGCTGGTGTACGAGATCGGCGATCCCCGGCGCTACGTCAACGCCGACGGGGTGGCGGACTTCACCTCGATTCGCCTGGCGCAGCGGGGCAGGGACCGGGTCCAGGTGAGCGGGGTCAGAGGCAAACCCAGGACCGCGCAGTACAAGGTTTCGCTGGCCTATTTCTACGGCTACAAGGCGGTCGGTACGCTGGTCTACAGTTGGCCCGAAGCCTACGACAAGGCCCGCGCTGCCGACCGGATCATTCGGGAACGGCTGGACGCCCTGGGGCTCGAGTTCGAGAAGATCCATACCGAGTACGTCGGGTACGACTCGACCCATGGGCGGCTGGCCGGCCCCCCGGATCCCGACATGCCCGAGGTGCAGCTCCGGATCGGAGTGCGGGCCCGCGACCGGGCGCCGGTGGAACGTTTTACCCGGGAGATCGCTCCCCTGGTCCTGACCGGCCCGCCTTCCGTTACCGGGTACGGCTACAAGCCGGACGTCAAGGAGATCGTCGCCTTCTGGCCCGCCCTGCTGGACCGGGCCGAGGTGGACCCGATGGTGAAGGTGGAGATTCTCGAGGCATGATGACTTCCTGATGCCGAAATCGAAACCCCGGCCCGCGCCGAAGCCCAAGCGCACGGTACTCTGCCAGCTGCGCCAGCTGGCGCACGCGCGCTCCGGCGACAAGGGAGACACGGCCAACATCGGCGTGATCGCGCTGCATCCGGAACTCTATCCGGTCCTGGTCCGCGAGTTGACGGTGGCCCGGGTGGCCCGCCATTTCCGGGGCATGGCCGGCCGGGTCGAGCGATTCGAACTGCCCAACCTGAACGCGCTCAATTTCCTGCTCCACGAGGCGCTGGATGGCGGGGGCACGCTCTCGCTCCGGACCGATGCCCAGGGGAAAGTGTACTCCACGGCCATTCTCCGGATGGAACTTCGGATTCCCGCGGACCTGGCCCGCAAGCTCAAACTGAAACTGGACCGCTGACCGATGCTGCAGACCGAACTCTCCGGGGGAGTGCTCACCCTGACGCTCAACCGTCCCGAAAAGCGGAATGCGCTGGCGGCCGAGATGCTGGGCGCCCTCACCGCGGCCCTGGACCGGGCCGATCTGGATGCCGATGTCCGGGTCGTCGCCATCCGGGGCGCCGGCAAGGATTTCTGCGCCGGCGCCGACCTGGCCGAACTGCTGGCGTCGGCGGACCAGGGGGTGGAGGCGAACGAGAAGGCCGCGCTGGAACTGGGCAACGTGTTTCTCCGGATCCGGGGCATCGCCAAACCGGTTGTCGCCGTCATCCACGGCCGGGCGCTGGCCGGCGGGGCCGGGCTGGCCACCGCCTGTGATATCGCGGTGGCCCGGGAAAGCGCCCGGATCGGGTATCCCGAAATCCTGCGGGGCTTCGTGCCGGCGATGGTGATGACCATGCTGCGCCGGGCGGTGGGCGAGAAGCTGGCATTCGACCTGGCCGCGACCGGCAGGGTACTGACCGCGGGCGAGGCGGCGGCGGTGGGCCTCATCTCCCGCGCGCTTCCCGATGCCGATTTCGAGGCAGAGGTCGCCGAGCTCCTCCGCCGGCTGGCCGATGCCGGGCCTTCGGCCATCGCGCTGACCAAGAAACAGTTCTACCAGCTGGATGGCCTGGGGTTCGCGGAGGGCATCGCGCTGGGCGCCCGGGTCAACGCCCTGTCCCGGGCGACCCCGGAGTTCCGCACCGCGATCGGCGCGTTCCTGACGAAGGAGTGATGTTTCTCTCCCGGCTGCGACTGGTGCTGGGCCTCGGCGGGATGGCGTTTCTGCTGGCCGGGATCGCCCGTGGAAACCGGCTGATCGTGTGGGGCGCGATCGGACTGCTGGGCGGCTCCTTCCTGGTCCGGCTCTATCTGCGGAAGCGGGAAGGGTGAGGTCCCCCAAATTCTCTCAATTCCCTCAATTCCCACATTCCCTCAATTCCCACATTCCCTCAATTCCCACATTCCCTCAATTCCCACATTCCCTCAATTCCCACATTCCCTCAATTCCCACATTCCCTCAATTCCCACACTCCGCCGCTGGCCTCCTGGTGTCCGCCAGCGCGATGATCTTCCATCCGCCGGAATCCCGCGCCAGCAGAATGGCGTCCACGCCACAATGGCTGAATCGCTCACCGATATAGAATCGATAGTCCGTCCAGACTGAGGCCAGGTTGTCGGAGATACTCACGGTGGTGTTTTGAAGCCGTTCGTCCAGGAGCTGGCCGGGCGCGGCGGTGCTGATCATGCCGATGAACGCCTCGACGGGCGTGGCCTCGACCGCCGGAGTGCCATTCCGGTTCCCGGTGCTGATCAGCCGCGCCCCTTCCGCGAAGATGGAACGAAATGCGGCGGTATCCCTCGCCCGCATGGCGTCGAACATCCGGGTGATGACGGCCCGGACCGCTGTGTCGTCCGCGGGCGGAGTGGCCTGCTGCGCGTGGGCCGGAACGGACAGCACCGCCAGCATGGCGATCGACGGCAGGACTTTCATGGGGACTCCCGTGGTGAGGTGGCGGACCTTCCTACGCCGTGAACTGATCCAGGTTTCAGGTGAATATATCCCGCTGGAGACCCGCCCGTGATGGGGCGCACCTCTCTATTCGCCCCCCGGGTTAATCTTGGGGGAGGGATCCGTAACCCGCCGTCAGAAATTCCAGCCCGGAGTCGCCATGACACCCGCCGACAAAGCGCGCCCCACTCCCGAACCGGAAATCCGCAAAGGCCAGGGCGACGTCAAGCTCTCGCGGGAGGAGTTTGCCCGGAGGCTGGGGGAGCGGTTCGACGATCCGTCTTTCGATGGGGTGCGGGAATCCATCGACGTTGTGATCGACGTCGCCTGGAAAAACTACGACGAGTACCACAAGAGTCCCCGCAAGCGGAAAGCGGGGCCGGGATTTGCCGACCCGGAACACGAACTGCCGGTCGAGTGGCTGGAGGCCCGGGCCCGGATCATCGAGGCGGAGGAAAGGCAGAAATCCCCAGGTGGGCCTGGCCGCATTCTGCTGATATGTGCCTCGCCCCGAAGCGACCAGACCTGCCCCGGCGAGATGTCGAAAACGTTCCGGCTGGTGACCCTGGCCCGGGAAGTCATCGAGACGGCCGGGGGAATGGAGTGCGACCTGCTCGACCTGAGCCATCTGACCTCGGAATACGGCCGCCAGATCCTTCCCTGCAAGGGCTGCGTATCCACCGCGATGCCGCTCTGCCACTGGCCCTGCTCCTGCTATCCCAACCATGCGCTGGGCCAGGTGAACGACTGGATGAACGACCTCTATCCTCGCTGGGTCGCCGCCCACGGGGTGCTCATCGTGACCCCGGTGCACTGGTACCAGGCCCCCAGTGTCCTCAAGCTGATGATTGACCGCCTGGTATGCGCCGACGGGGGCAACCCCGACCAGACTTCCACGCACGGCAAGACGGTCGAGGAGGCCAAGCGGCTGGAACTGGAAGGCTGGCCGTATCCCAAGCACCTGGCCGGCCGCGCCTTCGGGGTGGTAGTCCATGGCGATGTCGCCGGCACCGAGGAGTTGCGGCGGGCCCTGACCGACTGGCTCAAGTGGATGGGCCTCATTGAAAGCGGGGGGTGGGGCACCCTGGACCGCTATATCGGCTACTACGAACCCTACGCCACTAGTCACGACGCCCTGGACGCGGACGAGGACGTCCAGGAGGAGACTCGGAACGTGGCGCGAAGCGTGGTCGCCATGGTGCGCCAGATCCGCGCGGGCGAATACACCCTTCCCGATCAAGGCCTGGATTCCCCCCGGCCCAAGTAGCTGGGGGAGACGCGCGACTGCCTGATCGGGCACTCCGCGGTTATCGGGACCGTCTCTCGTTTCCTCGATCCCGCCTGGCCAGCCTGCCGGGCGTACGGTGGGGGATGTCCGATCTCTCCCACCGCCTGGCCCGCGCCCACGATCTGCTGCAGCGCCACTTCGGTTTTCCCGATTTCCGGCCCGCCCAGCGGCGGGTGGTGCAATCGGTGCTCGCCGGCCATGATACGCTCGCGGTGCTTCCGACCGGGGGAGGGAAGTCGGTCTGCTTCCAGGTCCCCGCCCTGGTGCTGGAGGGAATCACCGTGGTCATTTCTCCGCTTATTTCGCTCATGCAGGACCAGGTCGAGGCGCTGCGCCGCCGAGGCGTCACCGCCGAGTTTCTGAACAGCACGCAGAGCGGCGAAGCCGCCGCCGCGATCCTGCGGCGACTCTGCGGCGGCGACCTCCGCATGGTCTATATCTCGCCGGAGCGGCTCACTTCCCTGGCCGGCGATCTCCGCCGGCTCAACTGCCGGCCTGCCCTGCTGGCGGTGGACGAGTCGCACTGTATTTCCGAGTGGGGCCACGATTTCCGCCCTTCCTACCGGGACATCGCCCGGGCCCGCTATCTCCTGGGCAACCCACCGGTAGTCGCCCTGACCGGCAGCGCCACCCCCGAGGTGCGGGACGACATTGCCCGGTCCCTGCGGCTCAAGAACCACCGCCTGATTCTCGGCTCGTTCGACCGGCCCAATCTCTGGTTCGGCGTCGTCCGGGTTGCCGGTGAGGCTGCCCGGTGGACAGCCCTGCGACGGGCGCTCGCCGCATCGCGAGGAATGTGCATCGTGTACACCGCCACCCGGGGCCAGGCGGAACTGGTGACCCAGGCCCTGCGTGAGCATGGCTACCGGGCCTCGCCCTACCACGCCGGTCTGCACGCCGGCGTCCGCGAACGAATTCTGCACGCGTTCCTCGCTGACGACGTGGACGTCGTGGTGGCGACGAGTGCCTTCGGCATGGGCATCGACAAGGCCACCGTCCGGCTGGTGGTCCACTGGATTGTCTCGCCCACCATGGAATCCTACTACCAGGAAGCGGGCCGGGCGGGGCGCGACGGCTCACCGGCGCGGTGCATCGCTCTCTACCACCCCGGGGATTCGGCACTGGCGCGCCGGCAACTGGAGACCACCCTCCCGCCCCGTCGGCTGCTGGAGCGGACCTGGCGGAGCGGGCCGCCGCCGGGTACGCCGCAGTCGGTCCTGGAATCCGCGGAACGGCTTCGCCGGGAATTGCGTCCCCAGGATGGGCCGATCGCCTGGGAAGCGATCGAAGCCCGGCGGTCGCGGGCCACCGCGCGGCTGGCCGCTATGGAGCGTTACGCCCGGTCCAGGCGGTGCCGGCGCGGCTTGGTCCTCCGGTACTTTGGAGAGGTTCCGGGGTCCTGCAGCGGGTGCGACCGTTGCTCCGGAATGCCCGCGGAACTGGTGCCCCCCGGGCCGCTGGCGGAGCTAGCCAGAAGATGGGTGGGGGTGCAGATTTAGCCCCTCATTCGCTCATTCCCTATGGAGAACCACGGCCACTGTTGAAGAACATCGGTTCGGTCTTCGATTCTGCCGCCTCGAGTCGGACGCCCCGGGTAGCTCTGCCGGTGGGCGGTCGCCATGGATAGCGAAGCGCCAGGCCTCGCCGAGGAGTCGGCGCGGGATCGGCTGGCGGACGCGCTGGGCCCCAAGTTCGAGGTCCGCGATCTGCTGGGCCGGGGCGGCTTCGCCGAGGTGTACGAAGTGCACGACCGGCAGCTGCACCGCCGGCTGGCGGTCAAGGTGCTCCGGCCGGACCTCGCCTGGACCCAGGGCATGCTGCAGCGCTTCGAGAAAGAGGCGCGGGCGCTCGCCAGCCTCAGCCACCCCAACATTCTCCCCATCCATTTCGTCGGCGATCGCGGCGGCCTGGTTTACTACGCCATGCCCTACGTGGAGGGCCTTTCGCTCGGAGACATCCTCCGCACCGAAGGACCCATGGACGGCGAGCGGGCCGCCGGGCTGATACGGCCGGTCCTCCAGGCCCTGGCCCATGCCCACGAGAAAGGAATGATCCACCGCGATCTGAAGCCTGACAACATCATCCTCGACCAGCAGAGCGGCCGCCCGTTGCTGGTGGACTTCGGGATCGTCAAGCAGGCGGGAGACGGCCCCGGGGCGACGCTGTCGGGGTTCGTGGTCGGGACCCCCACCTACATGAGCCCGGAGCAGGCGCTCGGCCAATCCAACGTGGACCACCGGAGCGACATCTACGCCATCGGCGGGGTGCTCTTCCACCTGGTCACCGGATTGCCGCCCTTCGAGGGCGATACCTCGCAGGAGATCATCGGGCGGCACATCAGCCACCCGGTGCCGATTCCCAGTTCGGTCAACCACCGGGTGCCCGCCTGGTTGTCCGACGTGATCGCCCGCGCGCTGGCCAAGCGGCCCGGGGACCGGTTCCAGTCCGCCAACGACATGGCCGATGCGCTCCGGGTGGGGATGCAATCCGGACCGTTGCCGCCGCTGGTGAGCCGGGAGACGCTGATCCGGCAGATCCGGGAGGACGATCCCACCCACATCATGCCCGCCGCCACGGGCGCCCAGCCCGGCGACGGCGGGCGCGCCACGGGCGAATCCCGCGCGTTCGGCCGCCGCTCCGGTGACAGCCCCGCGCTGAGAGGCCAGCGGGTCTGGGCGGGTATCCGGTGGTTCGTGGTCCTGGCCGCGGTCGCCGCCGCCACCTATTACTTCATCACGGTGAAGCCGGAACTGGTCGTCCGCAATAATCTCATCGTACCGGTCGAGGTGAAGCTGGACAGCAACGTCGTCGTGCCGCCGGGTTCGGCCCTTGCACACCGTATTCCGCCCGATGCCAAGGTCCTCGGCGGGTGGACCGTGGTCCGCCCGGTGGTCGGCGGCGCGGCGGTGGGCGAGGCGTTCCGGGGTAACATCCAGGTGGATGGACTCAATCTCACCCAGGCGGTGAGCCGGATCGTCAGTCACGATATCGACAGCTGGACAAGCGGCGGCGACCGCTACTTTGCCCCCCTGGTCACCAACCTCACCGGGGACTCGGTTCGCGTTTACATCACTGCCGCCAGCCGGCCGGCCGGTTGCCTCTGCTGGCTGGGACCCGGCGAGCGCCAGCTCATCGGTTACTACGTGCTGGACGGGTCCACGGTCCGGGTCAACGGCCGGGATCGCTTTGCCGTCTTCCGCAACCTGGAGCGGCTGGTGGACCCGGTGAGCGGCGCGGTCGAGATCCGGGTAGATTCGGCGAGCTTCACCGCCGGCTCCTAGGTCCCCTCGGATTCACCCCGCCTCCCGCAAACGGTGTAACTTTCAGCGTTGCCCGCCACTCGACGACCGGCCTGAGGTCCCATGCCGCCCAGGAAAACCACCAGCGCGAAACCGGCCCGGAAAAAGGCCGGGACCCGTACCCTCCACCGGCAACTCCCCATTGTGGGCATCGGCGCCTCGGCCGGGGGGTTCGAGGCGCTGGAACGGTTGTTCCGGTCGGTGCCGTCCCGCCCGGGCATCGCCTTCATCGTGGTGCAGCACCTCGATCCCACCCGCGTCAGCGAAATGCCGGCGCTCATCCGCCGGTGGACCTCCCTCAAGGTGGTGCTTGCCGAAGAGGGTGACCAGCTCAAACCCAACGTGGTCTACACCATTCCGCCTGACCGGTCCCTGACGGTCCAGGGGGGACGGATCCGGCTGGCCCGCCCGACGGAACCGAGGGGTCTTCGCCTGCCGGTGGATGCGTTGTTCTATTCGCTGGCCCAGGACGCCGCGGAGTGCGCCGTGGGGATCGTGCTTTCCGGAAACGGAGCGGATGGCAGTCTCGGGCTCCGGGCCATCAAGGGCCACGGCGGCCTGGTGATCGCGCAGGATCCGGGGACGGCCGAGTTTGAGTCCATGCCGCGCAACGCGATCGCGACCGGGACCGTGGATTTTATCCTCCCGCCGGCCCGCATGATGGAAACGATTCGTGGGTACGTGGACCACGATTACGTCAGGAAGCCCGGCAACGGCGACGCCCGGAGCGTGCCGGACTACGTCAGCCAGGTGCTGGCCTTGTTGCACGCCCGGCGGAACGTGGATTTCAGCGGCTACAAGAAGGGCACCATGGTGCGCCGGATCGACCGGCGCATGGGGATCCGGCACTTGAGCCGGGGGACCGACTACCTCGCCGCCCTCCGCGCGGATCCCGACGAGGTCAACGCCCTGTTCAACGATCTCCTGATCCAGGTGACCCGGTTTTTCCGGGATCCGGCCTCCTGGAAGGTGCTGGAGCGGGACGTGCTCGCCCGGCTGATCGAACAGGCCGACCGGGAGAATCCTGTCCGGGTCTGGGTGCCCGGCTGCGCCACCGGCGAGGAGGCGTACTCCGTGGCGATCCTGTTGCTGGAGTTGGCCGACCGGGCCGGCCACCGGGCACCCATTCAGGTCTTTGCCTCCGATCTGGACCGGAACGCGCTCGACCTGGCCCGGGCCGGCGTCTTCCCGGAAAGCATCGCCGCCGATGTGACTTCCGAGCGCCTGCAGCGGTTCTTCATCGGTGGCGAGCACCGCTATACCGTCAACCAGCAGCTGCGCGACACGGTGGTCTTTGCCCAGCAGAACCTCCTGGTGGATCCTCCCTTCAGCCGGCTGGACCTGGTGCTCTGCCGAAACGTCCTGATCTACCTCGAAGCCGCCATGCAGCGCCGGGTGATAAATCTCTTTCACTTTGCTCTCAAGCCGGGCCGCTACCTCTTTCTCGGCAGCAGCGAGACGGTGGGTCCCCAGACCGACCTGTTTCAGCCGGTGTCCAAGCGCAGCCGGGTGTATCGCCGTCTGGGGTCGGTCCGGCATGACCAGATCCGGTTGAGCATGGCGGGCTTCCCGGCCGCGCTGCCGCCGCCGGCCGCGCAGCAGGCCGCCGCACGGGAGGACCCGGTCCTGGCGCGGGCCCGGGAGTATCTGCTGGAACGGCACACGCCCGCCACCGCCCTGATCAACCGGCGCATGGAAATCGTCTCGCTCTTCGGCCGGACCGAGGATTTTCTCACCCAGCCGTCCGGTCCGCTCACCGCCGATCTCCTCGCCTGGGTGCGGGAAGGCGCCCGGACCAAGCTCCGGGTCGCGGTGCAATCGGCGGTCCGGAAGAAGTCCACGGTGCGGGTCCGCGGGCTTGCCATCGGCCGGAGGTCCGGCTCCATCGTGGTGGAGCCGCTCGCCGGGCTCGGCGAGTCCGAGGGATTGCTCCTGGTCATGTTCCAGCGGGAAAAGGCTGAGCGGGCGGCGACCCGCACCGAGGCGAAGGGCGGCGATCAGCCGCTGCTGCGGCAGCTGGAGCGGGAGCTCCAGGTGGCCCGGGAAGAACTCCAGAGCAACGTGGAACAACTGGAGAGTTACAACGAAGAACTTCGCGCGACCAACGAAGAAGTTCTCTCGATGAACGAGGAACTGCAGTCCACAAACGAAGAACTGGAGACGTCGAAGGAGGAACTGCAGTCCGTCAACGAAGAGCTGAGTGCCGTCAACAGCCAGTTGGAGGTAAAAATCGGCGAGATGCAGACGCTGAACGATGACATCAGCAACCTGCTCAGCAGCACCGACCTGCCCACCATTTTCCTGGACCGCCAGTTCCGGATCCGCCGCTATACCGCCGGCATGACCCGGATCTTCCGGGTGATTCCCTCGGACCTGGGCCGGGCCGTCGATGATATCGTGCGCCTGGTGGACGACGAGGCGCTCCTCGCCGATGCGGGCGACGTCCTGCACCGGCTGCAACCGATAGAGCGCGAGGTCCTGGGCGCCGCGGGCCGGGGCTACCTGCGGCGGGTCCTGCCGTACCGTACCGACGACGACCGCATCGATGGCGTGGTGGTCACCTATACCGACATCTCCGACCGGATGCGCGCCGACCGGGCCGTGCGGGATGCCCGGGACTTCGCCCTGGCGATTGTCGAAACGCTCCGGGAGCCGCTGCTGGTTCTTGATGAACGGCTCACCGTGCGGTCCGCGAACGCCGCCTTTCACCGCACGTTTCATCTCAGCCCCGCCAAAGTCGTGGGCCTTCAGTTCTTCGACGTGGGAGAAGGCGAATGGAACATCCCCGGGCTCCGGCGCAAACTGGAGCGGCTGCTGCCGGACCACGGCCAGATCGATAATTTCGAAGTGCGCCGGGAATTCGCCGGTGCCGGCGAGCGGATCGTGCGGCTGAATGCCCGGCCCCTCATGTTCAGTGGCCAGCCGGTGATTATCGTGGCGCTCGAAGACCTGACCCACCTGGTCCAGGCGGACCGGGCTCGCAACCAGGTGCTCCGCCAGCTGGTCGGTGCCGAGGAAAAGGAGCGCCATCGGCTGGCGCTGGAACTCCACGACGAAACCGGCCAGCACGTGACGGCCTTTCTCCTCGGGCTCGCCACCCTTCGGGAGACCCACGCCGGCCAGCCCGAGAGCCTGGCCCTGGTCCTGGACCTCAAGGGCCGGGCCGAGGTGCTGGCCCGCCATCTCCACGGTATCGCCCTGCAGCTGCGGCCCACCGCGCTGGACGATCACGGACTGGAGCGCGCCCTGGCTAACTACATCGAGGACGTGAGCCTTCGCCATGACCTGGAGGTGGACCTGCAGGCCCCGAAACGGGCGGCGCGCCTGGCGCCCCACATCGAAACCGTCCTCTACCGGGTCGCCCAGGAGGCGGTCACCAACGTGCTCAAACATGCCCGGCCGGCCCGGGTGAGCATCGTGCTGGCCCAGAAGAAGTCCGAAGTCAGCCTCATCGTCGAGGATACCGGGAGCGGGTTCCAGCCCGAGCTGGTCCTGGCCGGAGGCGACAAGAATCACCTGGGGTTGCGGGGAATGCGCGAACGGGTCATGCTTGCAGGCGGGACCCTGGTCATCGAATCGGCCCCGGGGTCCGGTACCAGCCTCTTCGTCAGGATTCCGTTGCCGGGGCAGGACGGTGAAAATGCAGAAGCCTAAACTCCGGGTCGTCCTGGCCGACGACCACGCCATCGTCCGCGAAGGGCTGCGGGCGCTGATCGACCGACAGCCGGACATGGAAGTCGTGGGCGAAGCGGGCGACGGCCGGGCCGCCGTGGACGTGTGCGAGCGGCTGCTCCCCGATGTCATCGTGATGGACCTGAGCATGCCGGTCCTCAATGGAACCCGGGCCGCCCGGGAACTCATGGAACGACACCCCGAACTCAAGATCCTGGCTCTCACGGTCCACGAGGAGCGCAGCTACCTGCGGGAGCTGCTGGAGGCCGGGGCCTCGGGCTACCTTCTCAAACGGGTGGCTGCGGAAGAGCTGGTGCACGCCATCCGCCGGGTGGCGGAAGGCGGCGTCTACGTGGACGGCCGGCTGATCCCCGACGTCCTCGACCGGTATTTCCGGGCGCCCGGCAAGGACGGCAAGCCGGAGGGCCGTCCGCTGACCCCCCGCGAAGAAGAGATCATGCGGCTGATCGCCCGGGGGCATAGCAACCGGGAAATCGCCACCCAGTTCGCGGTCTCCGTGAAGACGGTCGAAACCCACAAGGCCCGCGCCACCGAAAAGCTGGGCATTCACAACCGTGCCGGCATCGTCCGCTACGCGATGCAGCAGGGGTGGATGGCCGAACAGTAGGGCTTACCCCGACCATTGTCGGTCGCTGCCCCAATGGCTCTCCGCTCGCTTCCCATCCATAGTCCATCCAACAGCTGGCCTCCGCATGCGCTGGGGAGGGCGATGCGCGCCCGGTATCCGATTGCGGCGGCGGGTCTGCTGGATGCTGCATTGGTTTCCACGGCAAGAATCCGAACCCCGGAATCACCATGAACAAGGTGCGGCTACTGGTAGTGGACGATCATGCCGTCGCGATCGAGGGCATCCGCAGCCTCCTGGCCGGCGAGCCGGACATCGAAGTAATCGCCGAGGCGGGTGACTGGTGGACCGCGGTGAAGATGGTCAACGAGATGGACATGGACGTGTGCATCATGGACGTCTCCAGGCCGGGCCTCGACGGCGCGCTGGCCACCCGCCGCATGAAACAGATGAACCCCGCGATCCGGGTCATCGCGCTGGCGGACGATCACGACCTGCACCGGCTGGAGCGCCTGCTCGGTTCCGGCATCAACGCCTATATCCTCAAGCGAAAGGCGGCGGCGGAACTGCTACCGGCCATCCGGGCCGTCATGTCGAGCGGAGTGTACCTGGGGGACAGCCGCCGCACCCCCCGCGGGCGGTCCGCGCCGGCGGTCAAGGAAACCTGATCCATGTCCCCCAGCCGGTTGCGGGGGGAGCCGCGGGTCGATCCGGGGTTCCCCACCGGCTGGGCCGGACCCAGGGTTCCGGGTTCGAGGTGCGACCGATGCGGCCGCGGTAGCTTTGCCGATGGGTACAAGGTCGGTGAGCGGCAAATGGCCCGGAGTTGGCCGGATAGCTGCTGCCCCCCGATATTGCCCGGAGACCCTGGATGACCTTCCGGCGTACTGTTCCCCGATAAGCCTCCCACCATAGCGCGGGCCCGCCAGCGTTGATCCTGTGCTGGGCTCTTCTTATCATTCCCGTACCGTGACTCAACTCATGTGTGGCAATTGCGGACGCGAGATTCCGGAGCATTATCCGGTATGCGTTCATTGCGGCACATCCATCCCGATAGGCGCCCCGGGACCGGCCGCCGACGATGACGGCCAGCATGTCTTCGACCGGCTGGCCAAGGCCCTGAGTCCGACTTACGATGTGGTCCGCCTGATCGGTCGCGGCGGGTTCTGCGACGTCTTCGAAATCTACGACACCCACCTCGACCGCCGGCTTGCGGCCAAAGTCCTGCGGGTGGACCTCGCCTGGGCGCCCGGCATGATCCCCCGGTTCGAACGGGAAGCCCTCGCCCTCGCCAAGCTGAATCACCCTCATATCCCCCCGCTCTATTTCGTGGGAGACCGCGAAGGGCTGGCCTATTTCGCCATGCCCTTCATCGAGGGGCGGTCGCTGGGCCAGATGGTAGCGGACAACGGGCCCATTGACCCGGTGCGGCTCATCGAGATCATGCTGCCAGTCCTCGACGCGCTCGAGTACGCCCATGGCCACGGCATCATCCACCGCGACATCAAGCCGGACAATATCGTCATTGACCAGAGGAGCGGGCGGCCCCTGTTGCTGGATTTCGGGCTGGCCAAGCAGATGGCAGCCCGGCCCGGTGCCAGCCTGCCCGGCATCGTGCTGGGGACGCCGGCATACACCAGCCCGGAACAGGTCCTGGCCCAGCCCGGCGTGGACCATCGCAGCGACATCTATGGGATTGGCGCCACGATGTTCTACGGTCTGACGGGAACCACCATCGCCACTGGCGAGACGCCCCGGGAAATCATCGGGCGGCAGCTCACCGGCGAAATCCCGGTGCCCTCCGAGGTCAATCCTGACATCCCCGAATGGCTGTCGCAGGTGGTCCTCTGCGCCCTGGAACGGCACCCGGAAGACCGGTTCCAGTCGGTGGCCGCGATGGCTGCCGCGCTGCGGGCCGGCGGGCTCAGCCACCGGCCGGTGCCGGCTCGGCCCGCCGCCGCTCGCAATATCCGGCACGATGATCCCACGCCGCCCATGGTCCCGGTGACGGTACCGGATCAGTTGCCGCCCTGGCTCCGGCGAACCGAGGATGCCGGGCCCCGGCTGCAGCGGTGGTCCCGGCAGGCCCGCTGGACGCTCCTCGTCGTGGCCGTCGCCCTGGCCGTCAGCTGGTTCGCCCTCAACCCGTTGCGTTTCGACCTGGTGAACCGGCTGGTCCTGCCTGTGGAAATCCACACGGAGGAGGGGATCCACCAGACGCTGGCACCTGGCGCGGAGTATCGCACCGAGGTGGGTGAGGACGGCAAGGTGCTGGTCACCTGGCGAGTGGTGCAGCCCCTGCCCGATTCCGGGGCGGCGGAAATTCAGCAGGTGGGCGGCCTCATCCGGGTCGACAATTCCATGATGTCGGAAATGGCCCGCAGGCGGGTTCGCCGCGACGTGGACAGCTGGCTGGGCCTGACCCGCTCCTTCGCGCCCCGCGTCAGCAACCAGCTCGGAGTACCGCTGACCGCCACGGTGCACTCCGAGGGGCCGGCGATCCAGTTCCGGGTAATGCCGGGGGAAAGCCGGGTGCTCGGGTATTTTGCGCTGACCGACACCGCGCACGTCGTGGTGCGCGCCGCGGGTCGGCCCGAGGCGCGCTTCGCCGACCTCGACATTCTCTCCGGGACCGAGAGCGGCGTGGTGGATCTCACCATTACGGAGTCGGTTTTTCCCCGCTAGCCACCCGTTGTGACCCGGAGCCCGCCTCCCGGTGTGACCTATCTCATTGTCGGCCAGACCATGCGGCATCAAATTCGCTGCCGGGAGGAGGAGTTGGCTGGTTCACCTCAGGGCGAGGGTGCGGCGATGATCAATGCGATGTCTGCGGCATCGGTGGGACAGGGTGCGGTGCGGGTGCGACAGGGTTTCGCCCGGCTCTACCCCGGCATCAATTTCGAAACATGGTATCCCGTGGTCCGGCCGCTCGACGCCGCCGGGTTTTTCATTCGATATCAGGGCAGAGAACGCCACGTGTGGCGGTCTCACTTCGAGTTGGCCCAGCAGTTCAGCGAGTAGCGAGGTGGCGGGGGAGTAAATGGCCAGCGGGCCGCGCCTCGGCGCGGCCCGTTTGTTAGTTGCGGCCCGGCAGGCAGGCCTCGTTCCACGCCTTCGCGTACCGATCCCTCAGGTACTTGGCTTCCATCACGTCAAACCCCCGGCAGGCTTCCATCCGGCGGGCGTTGGCTTCCTCGATCCGGCCCTCTCTCCCCAGGCCAATGGCGGAGACCGCCGCGCATTCTGCGGCCACCAGGACCGACCCGCAACGGTGGGCGATGCTCCGGGAGATCTCCGCTTCCGCCACGGCCTCCCGGGTGCGGCCATGGCGCAGGTGATAGTGGGCCGAGATCCGGCCGACTTCCGCCAGGCACATCTCGTTGCCGGCCTCGGCGGCCTTGGCCTGCGCCCGGGCGATGGACTTGGCCGCCCCGTTCAGGTCCGACCGTTCAATCCGGGTTTCGGCCTGCCCTGCCAGGCAGAGGGCGATCAGGGCCGGGTCTCCGGAGCCCTCCGCGTTGCGGACGGCCAGGCGGCCTACGCTTTCGGCGGCCTCCAGCATCTCCAGCTTGCGAAAGACCAGGTTGAGGTTGTGGTAGGTCTGGGCGATGCCCCGGGTATCTTCGGCCGCCTGGTAGAGCTGAAGGCTCTCGTAATACAGAGTGAGCGCGGCATCCGATTGACCCCGCAGGTCCAGGATGGAGGCCAGGTTCGTCGTGGCATGGGCCCCGATCAGGCGGTCGGACGTATCCTCGTTCCGGGCCAGCACCTGCCGAAAGCGCCGCTCGGCCTGCGGCAGTTCGCCCCGTTCCAGGTGGAGGCCGCCAAGCAGGTTCAGGACCCGGATCTCCTCGGGCGAGGACGCCTGCCCGCGGAAGGCTTCTTCAGCGGCGGTGGCCAGCTTCATGGCAACCGGGAACCGCCCCAGCCGGGCCGCCGCGGTCGCGGCCCAGAGTTGCGCGCTCGCGTTGGTCCGCCCCGACGGGTCCAGGGCAAAGTAGCAGTCCAGCGCCGCCTCGAACCGGTTGAGCCCGCACAGGGCGGCGACTGCCGACACCCGGTCGGTGGGGACCGGCGTGGGCCGGCGGTTATCCCGGATCACGCGTACACCTTGAGAAACGCCGCGAACACGTCGGGCCGCCACCAGTGGCGGCAGGCGGTCATCTCCTCGACCGCCGCCGGGACGCTGACCGCACACCGGTAACTCCGGTCGGTGGTGAGCGCGTCGAGCACGTCGGCGATGCACACGATCTGGGCCGTGACAGGGATCTGGTCTCCGGCCAGTCGGTCGGGATACCCGGTACCGTCGTACCGCTCGTGATGGGACCGGATGATCGGTTTGATATCCCAGGGAAACTCGATTGAGGCCAGCATCTCCAGCCCGATGAGCGGATGCCGGGCCATGGTCGCGAATTCCTGCGGCGTGAGCCGGCCCGGCTTGTTGAGGATCTCGTGGGGGACCCGGATCTTGCCGAGGTCGTGGAGATAGGCGCCCAGCCGGATGGTGTTCTGCTGATTCACATCCAGGCCCATCGCCTCCGCGACAGCGACCGCCGATTCCGCTACCCGTTCACAGTGGCCGAAGGTGTAGGTGTCGGCGGACTCTATGGACCGCCCCCAGTCCCGGACGATGGCGCGGTAGGTCCCCTCGAGCGAAGCCACCCTCGCCGTGATGTCGCCCAGGTCGCGGCGGGCCTCCAGCCGCTCGAAGATCCGGTGGGCCAGGTTCAGGTGGGTCAGCGCCTCCCGGCTCCGCCCCGTCATCTGGTAGACCAGCGCCAGTTCCCGGGCCGCTTCGGCTTCTTCCAGCGGGGAGCTGGTATCCACGGCCAGCTGCCGGGCCGATTCCAGCCGTGACTCGGCCAGCGCGGGGGCCCCGGTTTCCCGGTAGATCATTCCGAGGAATCGGTAGGCCGCCGCCTTGCCATCACGGGCGCCCAACTGGTCGAAGATCCGGAGCGCGGCTTCGGCGCTCTCTTTCGCCTCTTCGAACCGCTGCCGCCCGATCAGCACCTCGGTATGGTTCAGGAGATTGAGCCCCTGCATCTGGACGTCGCCCAGCCGCTGTGCGATATCCATGCTCTGCCGGAAATACCCGCTGGCCTCGTCCAGGAGGGAGCGGTCCGCGCTGATCATCCCCAGGTTATGATACGCAATGGCGCAGCCCCGCTCGTCGCCGGAATCACGGAAGGCCTCGAGCGAGCGCTGGTAGTGCCGGAGGGCGACCGGCCACTGGCCCTGGATGTTGGCGATGATTCCCAGGTTCTGTTCGATGCGGCCCCGCACCTGCGGATTGCTGGCTCCCAGCCGGAGCGCCTCGGTAAACAGCGACCGGGCCGACTCGAACGCCCCCGATTCCAGGTCGAACCCGGCCAGCGCATTGAGCGCCTCCGCCGCCTCGATGGCCAGGTGGCCCCGGACGGCGACATCGTGGCTCAGCCGGCAGAGGGCGCGGGCCACGCCGGTTTCATGCCGCAGGTGGCGTAGCACGCCGAGCCGCCGGAGCACCTCGGCCTGAAGGGCCGGCGAAGTCCCGGCTGAGGTCACCACCAGGGCGGAGGAGTAGTCGCGAATCGCCTCATTGACCCGTCCTTCGCGCTCGTGCTCCCGCGCCGTGCGGACGAAATCGTCCGTACTGGCCGGTTCGGGCGGGGCGGGTTTGATCAGGGACGTTGCCATGGGCTCGGGACAGGGTGGATTGGGCTTCCCATAGCGCAATGCCCGTACCATTTCCAAGCGACTACTCTTGAGACACCTCAGCCGCCGACGTGTCGCGGAGTCAAGGGGTTAAACCCCACCGGATTGGTGCTCCCGGCCGGTCTGAAAGCGCACAGGGCGGGCCTCGAATGCAGATCCATGCAGACTGTAGCGGTGCGGTTCCGTCGCATCATTTGCCGCCCCTGACCAACCACTTCCGGAGTCCCATCCATCATGCCCCTCTCCGACCGGTTACCCCTGCTCCTCGGCTTGAGCCTCCTCGCGGCCGCGTCTCCAGTTTCCGCCCAGATCCGGGCCCGAGACTTGGGCGTGGTGCCGGGCATTTTCCGGCCGGGGCCGCTCAACGCCATAACCGACGTAGGCGGCGTTCGAGTCGGGCACGCTACCATCGTCGAAGGCGACTCGGTTCGGACCGGAGTCACTGCCATCCTCCCGCACGCCGGCAATGCCTATCTCGAGCGGGTGCCGGCCGCCATCGTAGTGGGGAACGGGTTCGGCAAGCTCCTGGGGTCCACCCAGGTCGCCGAGCTTGGGGAACTGGAAACGCCCGTTCTGCTCACCTGCACGCTCTGTGTGTGGCGGGTGGCGGACGCCCTGACCGGCTGGATGCTGGGCCTGCCCGGCATGCAGGAGGTACGCTCCCTGAACCCGGTCGTGGCGGAGACCAACGATGGATTCCTGAACGACATTCGCCGCCGTCCGGTTACCCCCGCCCACGTGGAGGCCGCCCTGGCGATGGCCGGGGAAGGGCCCGTCGCGGAAGGATCGGTGGGAGCAGGGGCGGGGACGGCCGCCTTCGGGTGGAAGGGTGGTATCGGGACATCCTCCCGGGTTCTTCCGGCGGGACTGGGGGGATGGAAAGTCGGGGTCCTGGTTCAATCCAACTTCGGCGGGATCCTGCAGGTCCTCGGCGCGCCGGTCGGCAAAGAACTCGGCCGCTATGCGTTTCGGCGCGAGGTCGAGGGAGACCGGGGCGACGGTTCGATCATTATTGTCGTAGCCACCGATGCCCCGGTGCTGGACCGCAACCTTCGCCGCCTCGCCGAGCGGGCCATCATGGGGCTGGCCCGTACCGGCTCCTCCGCGTCCAACGGCAGCGGCGATTACGTCATTGCCTTCTCGACTGCGGCTTCGGTTCGGCGACCGTGGCGGGGCCGGCGCCCGGCCGCGGAGGAACTGGAGAACGAGGAGATGTCCGGGCTCTTTCAGGCGGTGGTCGAAGCCACCGAGGAAGCGATTTACAACTCGCTGTTCATGGCGACCACGGTGCGCGGGGCGCGGGGGACGGTCGAAGCGATTCCGCTGGAGCGGGTGCGGGAGATCCTCAGGAAATACGGAATCCCAGCCAGCGACGGGTAACCAACCCCCGGGACAGCGATTCGGCCACGGGTGCCCGCAGCGATATCCTCGCCTGTTACCGGTCGGCCGCCACTGGTTCGATGCGGTAGATCCGGCCCGACGCCATCACGACGTAGATCTCTCCGTTGGCGTCCTCGCCGAAGGAGACGACGTTGTCGTTGACGAGGGGGGAGCTCAGCGCTTCCAGTTCCTCCACCGGGCTGCCCCCGGCGAGCCGAAAGCTGCGTACCCACCCACCGCAATAGTCGCCGTAGAAGTAGGTCCCCCGGAGGGCCGGGATGTTCCTGCCCCGGTACACGTAACCGCCGGTCAGGGAACAGGCGGGGCCGTGGGTGTAGGTCTTGATCGGGGGGGTGAGCCCGCTGGAGGCGCAGCCGGTGGCTGGGCGGTAGCAGGCCGTCCCCTCCCGCACCGGCCACCCGTAGTTTCTACCCCCGGCGCCGGCCGGCTCGAGATTGATCTCCTCCATCTGGTGCTCCCCCACGTCGCCGATGAGGAGGTTCCCGGTGCCTCGGTCGAAGCTCCAGCGCCACGGGTTGCGGAAGCCAAGGGACCAGATTTCCGGGCGCCATCCCGCGCGGGCGAGGAAGGGATTGCCGGCCGGCACCGCGTAGGGGGCTGCCTGGTCGATGTCGAGCCGCAGCATCTTGCCCAGAAGCGAGGCGCTGTCCTGGGCCGGACTGCTGGGGAGTGCGGCGGTCTGGTCTCCCTGGAGACTGTCTCCCAGGGCCAGGTAGAGGTATCCATCGGGCCCGAAGGCGATCATCCCGCCGTAGAGCACGGTGATCGGGTCCTGGTCCACCGTCAGAACGACCTGTTCGCTCGCCGGGTCGGCGTGGTTGCCGGACGCGTCCGCCGTGAATTCCGACAACCGGGCATCACCGTTCAGGTCCACGTAGTACACGAACACGCGCCGGTTGGCCGCGTACCCGGGATGAAACGCGAGGCTGTAGACGCCGTACTCGCCAGTGGCGGGCGAGGTGCGGCCGGTCAGGTTCAGGAACGCCGAATCCTGCCGGACCCCGTTCCGGCGGAGGAGGATTCGGCCATCCCGCTCCACGATCAGGAGTCTCGCCGGGTCGGCTGGGGGCGTGGTGACATAGACCGGGAAATCATACCCGCTGTCCACCGGCGCCAGGGTCAGTGCGAGGGGGTTGCCGGGCCCGGCGGGTTCATCGGAGCAGGCCCCGGCCAGGCCGGCCAGCACCAGGACGAGCGGGGTCACAAGAGTCGAGATTCGCATCCTGTCAATGTAAACGTGTGGCCCCCGGCCATGCCCCCTGCTAGTTTACCCGTTTCCGGGACGGACAGACCGCCCGGTCGCCCTTTACCAGCGCTGGTTTCATGGATGATTCCCTGTATTTCACCGAGCATCACCACCAGGTGCGCGAGATGGTCCGGGAGTTTGCCCGGACGGAGATCGCGCCGGTGGCTCGCGAATTCGACCGGACTTCCGAGTTCCCGTGGGAGAATATCCGGAAGATGGGAGAGCTGGGCCTGCTCGGCGTGCCGTGGAGCGAGGAACTCGGTGGGGCCGGCATGGACCAGCTGTCCTATTACATCACCCTGCACGAACTCGCCAAGGTGGACGCCAGCCACGCCCTGACGGTGAGCGCCCATACCAACCTGGGGACCTCCCCCATCGTTGAGTTTGGGACTCCGGAGCAGAGGCGGCGCTATGTCCCGTTGCTGGCCTCGGGCAAGGTGCTGGGTGGGTTCGGCCTGACCGAGCCGGGCGCCGGAAGCGACGCCGGCGGTACCGCGACGGTGGCCGTGGACAAGGGCGACCACTACCTCATCAACGGATCCAAGATTTTCATCACCCACGCCGGCGTGGGAGAGATATTCTCGGCCACGGCCCGGACTGAATCGGGGGCCGGCAACAAGGGCATCACCAGCTTTATTGTCACCAAGGATACCGTGGACCTGGCCCGGTGCCGCGAGGTCGGCATCGGGCACGTGGAGGATCTGCCCAAGACCCCGGGGGTGCGGGCCGGGAAGAAGGAAGACAAGATGGGCTGGCGGGCCAGCGACACCCGCGAACTCATTTTCGAGGACGCCGTGGTGCCCAAGGAAAATGTCCTCGGCGAGCCGGGGCAGGGGTTCGTCAACTTCCTCAAGACTCTCGATGGCGGCCGGATCGGAATCGCCGCATTGTCCCTGGGCATCGCCGAGGGCGCCTACGACCAGGCCCTGGAGTACGCCGGGGTCCGGAAACAGTTCGGGAAGCCCATCGGGTCCTTCCAGGGGGTGAGCTTCCAGCTGGCCGACATGGCCATGGAAATCGAAGCGGGCACCCACCTGCTCTACCATGCCGCCTGGCTCAAGCAGAACCGCAAGCCGTTCAAGAAGGAGGCGGCAATGGCCAAGCTCTTTTGCTCGGAACTGGCCATGCGGACCACCACCAAGGCCGTCCAGATCTTTGGCGGTTACGGCTACACTACCGACTATCCGGTCGAGCGGATGATGCGGGACGCCAAGGTCTGCGAAATCGGCGAAGGCACCAGCGAGATTCAGCGGATCGTGATTGCCCGGCACATCCTGGGGGATCTGGATAACTGAGGGAATTGTGGAATTGAAGGAATTGGGGCATTGGAACAAATTACAATTCCCTCAATTCCCTCAATTCCCTCAATTCCCTCAATTCCCTCAATTCCCTCAATTCCCTCAATTCCCTTGGGGGACTGCCGTAACTGCCACTTTCGCATATCTTTACAGCATGCTTCCGCAGCTTGACCCGATAGCCGCTGGAACCCCGACTTTCTGGACTCGCCCCCTCGGCGGCGGGTCTCTGCTTGCTGCTGTCCTGATGTTTCTGTTTTCCCCGATCGGTGGGCTTCGCCCGAAGTCCTTCCGGGGAATGGGTTTGTCGCGGGCCCGCCGGACCGGCGGGAGCCCGCCTCACGTTCATGGAGCCGGGTCGGAATCACCGGCTGAGGGTGCAACGCTTGAAACGGGAAATCCTCATCAACGGTGGCCCGCGGGAGACTCGCGTGGCCATCCTGGAAGACGACCGCCTGGTCGAGCTTCTGGTAGACCGGCCGGATCAGCGCCGCCGGGTGGGCGACATCTACAAGGGACGGGTCGAAGCAGTCCTTCCCGGCATCCAGGCGGCCTTTGTTGACATAGGCCTGGAGAAGAGCGCCTTTCTCCACGCCTCCGACCTGCTGGAACCGGACGAAGACGAAGATCCCGACGAGCTCACCCAGGTCGATGAGGCCGAGGAGGCCGCCGAGGCCGTTGCCGACCCTCTCGAGGCCGGTGCGGAGGAGGAGGCATCGCCCGAGCGGGAGCGCCGGTCCCGCCCCCGGGGTCCCAAGCCTGCCGAACCGCGGCAGCGGGAAGTGAGTCCCCGGCATCCGCTTCCCGACATCCAGGATATCCTCAAAAAGGGCCAGACGCTCCTGGTGCAGGTGACCAAGGAGCCCATCAGCACCAAGGGGTGCCGGGTCACCGCCCAGATCTCCCTGCCGGGCCGTTTTCTCGTTTACATGCCGGCCGCGTCGAAGGTCGGCGTCAGCCGGAAGATCGACAGCCGCGAACAGCGAGGCCGCCTCCGCGAGATGGTCTCGCGACTGCTGCCGAAGGACGAGGGCGGCGTCATCGTGCGTACCGTGGCGGAAGGGGTAACCGAGGACCACTTCCGCCGGGAAATCGACTCGCTGATCGGTATCTGGAAGAAGATCCAGCGCAAGGAAACCTTCGTGAGGGCCCCGTCGCTGGTCCACCGGGAGACCAGCCTGACCCGCGGCATTATCCGCGATGTATTCAGCGCCAAGGTGGATGCCCTCCACGTCGACAGCCGGGATCACCACCACGAAATCGAACAATACCTCAAGCAGATCGACCCTGACCTGCTGAGCCGGGTCTTTCTGTACAACGAGCCCACCTCGTTGTTCGAGAAGTTCGACATCGAAACCGAGATCCGGGACCTGTTCAAGGCCCGATGCGAGCTGCCCACCGGCGGCTCGCTGATCATCCAGCCCACCGAAGCCCTGGTGTCGATCGACGTGAATACCGGGCGCTACACCGGCCGCAAGGACCCGGAGAAGACCATTCTCCGGACCAACCTCGAGGCCGCCCGGGAAATCGCCCGGCAGCTTCGGCTGCGGGACATCGGCGGCATTATCGTCTGCGACTTTATCGACATGGAGACCCGCGCCAACCGGGAGAAGGTCCTCCAGGAGCTGCGCACCCATCTCGCGCGGGACCGGGCCCGGACCAAGGCCCTCGCCGTCTCCGACCTGGGCCTGGTCGAAATGACGCGCCAGCGGGTCCGTCCCTCCCTGCTTCAGGGGATGACCACGGATTGTCCTACCTGCTCCGGCTCGGGGCGGGTCTTCCGGCCGGAGGTGGTCGCCCGCCGGCTGGAACGGAGCCTCAAGCGGGTCGGGCTGGAGCGGAAAGAGCGGCAGCTGGCCGTGCGGCTGCATCCGGAGGTCGCCCTCTACCTCCTGGAGGAGGAGCCCAAGCTGCTCAAGAGTATCGCCCGGGAGACCGGCGTGGAGCTCGAGCTCAGGGACGATCCCATGATGCGCCTGGACGAGTTCCGGCTCATGAGCCGGCCAGCCGGCCGGGACGTGACCGAGATTTACGCGGTGGCTTAAGGGGTAGCAGGGTCCGATTCCTCCCAGCCCCCTTGACCCAACCGCCTCTCCCGTCTAGCTTTAGCGGCTCACTACGAACCGACTTCTGGTAAGGCCATTATGTACGCGATCTTCCGCGCCCTCGGCAAGCAATTCCGGGCCGAAAAGGGACAGACCATCCGGCTTCCGCTTATGAAGGCCGAGCCGGGAAGCACGGTAAAATTTGACGAAATTCTCCTGACCGCCGATGGTGACAGCATCACCGCCGGGGCCCCGCTGGTGAAGGGCGCCTTCGTCGAGGCCGAGGTCATCGGTGATGGCAAGGAGAAGAAAATCTTCGTGTTCAAGTTCAAGCGACGGAAGAACTATCGCCGGAAGACCGGGCATCGCCAGAAATTCACCGAAGTGCGCGTCACCGACGTGCAGGCAGGCTGAGGATCCCATGGCTCATAAAAAAGGCGTAGGTTCCAGCCGCAACGGCCGGACCGCGAATCCCAAGTACCTGGGCGTGAAAAAGTTCGGCGGCGAGCGCGTACGGACCGGCATGATCCTGGTGCGCCAGCGGGGCACCAAGTTCCACCCGGGCAAGAACGTCATGCGCGGCTCCGATGACACGCTCTTCGCCTCGGCGGATGGCGTGGTGAAGTTCGAGCATAAAGACAAGAACCGCCAGAAGGTGTCCGTTTACCCGATGGAGACCGCCGCCAGCGCGTAAGCCGCAGGATCGGCGGGCAGTGAAAAAAGGCGGAGCCCCTTCCGGGACTCCGCCTTTCAGTTCTCGACCCCCCAGGCCCTGGATCCCTAAAGCGCCCGATCCACCGGGATCTCGTCGGCGTTTGGCACCTTCTTGGCGTTTTGCCGCCAGGCGTTTTCCAGTGTCTCTGCGATCTGGGGCAGCACATCCTCCCGCGCCGGCAGTCCCTCTTCCAGCAGGAACTCGATGACAGCACCGGGAATGATGTTGTGCAGCGTCATCACCACCTCGGTGTAGTCCACCAGGTGGCGCTGAGCCAGCTCGGCCACCTTCCGATTGCCCAGGGAAAGTGCCGTGGTGTGAAGCATCACATAGCCGATCGTGGCCAGGTTGATCGCGGTATAATCGTCCCGCAGGTTCTTGGGAAGCGACTCATTGCGCACCAGGTCGATGGCTCCCGCGGCCAGTCCGGCCAGCGCCGACCCCAGCTTCTTGATCGTCCCGGAGGCATCCTCGCCCCCCATTTCCTCGGCCAGGCCCTCAAGGGTCCGGATGTGACTCTCCGTGGTGGCATTGATGGTGCGCAGTTCCCGGACGACATCGGGATAGTTTTCCAGGTCCTCCACCTGCGCCTGCAGCGCCTTGGAGATGTGCTTCTCCAGGGCCAGCATATCCGTCACATAACTCTTGATGGTCTGCGTGATATCATTAGTGGCCATGAACTTCCTCCGCGTGGATTTGGGAATGATCATTACGTAGAGGACTATACCATTGTCTAACCCTGCGATGATGTGATCCTTGCCATGCGCGGCGCAGACTCTACCTTTCAATGTGAAACACCTGCGATGGCACTTCCGTCAGCAGGTACGGGGTGCCGGTGCCAGGTGCCATTCAACAGGAGATCCACACATGCCCACGATATTTGACCGATTGAACACCGAACTGGAATCCTTCGGGCGGAAGGCCCAGGCGGCGTTTGACGAGGGTCGTTTCCAGCTGGAGTTGCTCCGGCTGCGCCGCCAGCGGGACGATACATCCTGCAGCCTCGGGAAGCTCGTTTATAAGCGGGAGCGGGGGAAGGAAGTGGACCAGGTGCGGATCGATGCCCTGTTACTCAGATTGGACGATATCGAAGCCGCCATCGACAAGGTTGAACAGCAGATGGGAACCATCCGCGCCGAGGCCTATGAGGCCAGTCCGGCGGGCGCCGCAGAATCGGCGCCGGCTCCCGCCGAGCCGGCGGACGTGGCCGAAGGCTCCCCGTCGTGACGCGGGGGCCGGCTGCCCTGGCTGGTGCGGTCGGCTTCGTCGCCTTGATTACGGGGCCCATGTCTCTCTCGGCCCAGTCGGAATGGCCGCAGCACTCAATGAGCCGGCCCCGGCCGCCCGCGGTCACCCCCGGCCGCGACCCCGTGCCTGCGGCCCCGCCCTCGGATGCGATCGTACTCCTGGATGGTACGTCTCTCGATGCCTGGCGATCCTCGGAGTCCGGTCCGGCCCGCTGGCGCACGGTAGAAGGCGGCATGGAAGTGGTTCCCGGCTCCGGGGGCATGGAGACCCGGCAGGACTTCGGTGACGTGCAGCTGCACCTGGAATGGAAGGCCCCCAACCCGCCCGCGGGGCAGGGCCAGGACCGGGGTAACAGCGGGGTATTTTTCATGGGACGGTACGAGGTCCAGATCCTGGACTCGTATGACAACGATACCTACCCGGACGGCCAGGCCGGCGCGATCTACGGACAGTACCCGCCGCTGGTCAATCCAGTCCGGCCACCGGGCCAGTGGCAAAGCTATGACATCGTGTTTCGGCGGCCCCGGTTCCACCCAAACGGGACCCTCCGGGCGCCTGCCCGGATGACGGTCGTTTTCAACGGCGTGCTGGTTCATGATGCGGCGGAGCTGGTGGGCCCCACCTCTCATCACGAACGCCTTCCTTATGCCACCCACCCCGACCGGCTCCCCCTTTCGCTCCAGGATCACGGTCACCCGGTCCGGTTTCGGAGCATCTGGATCCGTAACCTGGAGTAGACCGCTCATTCCCACCACCTGTCACTTCGCCGCAGGTCACGTGTTTCCTCTCGCTCTTCCCACCACCGCCCATCCGACAAGGAAAAACACCGCCAGGAAGGCCACGCCGCCGATCGCCAGGCTGGGCTGAGTCACCGCGATCACGGTGAGCACGACGGCGTACATGATCAGGACGAGGGCAGGCAACAGGGGATAGAACGGGACCCGGAAGGGCCGGTCCATATCAGGGTGAGTGCGGCGAAGCCGGAACAACGCCAGGAACACGATCCCGTCCACCACCAGGGCGTTGAAGGTGAGGAACCGGATCAGGAGTTCGAAGGTGCCCGTGACGGCAAGAAGAAAGATGAGGCCGGCCGTCAGGGCCAGGGCGGCGGTCGGCGTGCCGCCGCGATTGACCTTCGTCAGGATGGCCGGTCCCAGGCGGTCGGTCGCAAGGCCGTATGGAATCCGCGGAGTACCCAGGAAATTGGCGTTCAGGCCGGCGAGAAGCACGACCAGCCCAACGGCCGTGAGTGCGGCGTTCACGTGGGATCCGAGTACTTCCGTCAGGGCATCCCGGGCCACGAAATCGGAGGCGGCCATCTCGGCCGGCGTGAGGGCGTGCAGGAATGAAAAATTGAGAAGGAGATACAAGACCGTGACGCCCAGGGCGCCCCCGATCAGCAGGCGGGGCATGTTCCGGCCGGGGTCGCGCACCTCGCCGGCCATCTTCACCGCGTCCTCCCACCCGTAGTACGTGAACCAGATGGACTGGTAAGCCAGCACGACGCCGGTGGCGATGCCGGCCTCGGGGACGAAAGATGTGCCCGCCTGCCAGGAGGCCCCGTCGCCCAGCCAGAACGCGAGCCCCACGACCGCGACCAGCAGCAGCACCTTGAGAAAGGTCGTCACGTTCTGGAGGATGGAACCGGCCCGAAGCCCGATGAGGTGGATCAGGAAGAGCAGCACCACCACGCTGCCGGCGAACACCGGTGCCGATCCGAATCCCACCAGGGCGACCAGGTAGGTTCCGAATACCACCGCCTTGGATGATGCGGTGAAGGCCCGGATCCCGGCCAGCTCGGCCCAGCCCACCGCGAAGCCGGCCACGTCCCCGAACGCCTCGCGGGCATAGAGATATTTGCCGCCGGCCCGGGGGAACATCGCGGAGAGCTCCGCCAGGGTGAGCGTACTCATCATGACCATGACGCCGCCCAGCGCCCACATGCCGAGGATCAGCCAGGGCGAGCCGAGATAGGACGCGACCAGTCCGGGCGTCCGCAGGATCCCCACCCCGATGATAATTCCCACGACGATCGCCAGCCCGTCGAATGGGCTGAGGATCCGGAGCAGTTGTCCGCGAGACCCGGTCACGCAGTGGTCCGGCGATCCTGCCGGGCTGGGGAGCGCTGAGACGGGAGAGGGGGGGCCGGGGCCGGGGACCGCGATGCCATCGGCCCGGCGGCGCAGGATTCCGTCACCGGGAAAGGGATAACCTGTGATCCCATGTCCAATCCTTTCAGGAAACTATCCGCCTCCGGGCTATCGGGCCAGATGAAATTCCAGTGGGACGCCTGCCAGAGATATCTTGACCAGCCGGTGGGGCGCCGCTGTGGTCACAAAGAAGTTGACCGTCGCCGGCCCTCCCGTCATCTCGGCCCGGTAGGTTTCAAAGCTCCCGGCCGGGACCTGGACCGTGTCCACGCCTTTGACCACAAGGGCCATCGTGGTCACCGCGTTCTGTCCCGCGCTGAAGACATTCATGGTCCATTCCGCGTCGGCGGCCCACGCCAGCGCGGGAAGCAGGCCGGTGATGCTGTTATCGTCGAGGGTGCCCGCCGCGACGACCGTGTCGATGGTCACGGTGCGGAACTCGGGCTGGCCGGCCACTACCGCCTCCCCCTTCACCCGGCCGCCGGCGTACTGAAGGCTGATCCTGGTGGGTTTGCCCTGCATGGTGCCGGACTGGGTGACGTCCTCCACGTTCCCATCCGGACCGAGCCGCACGGTCGTGGACTGCTGCATGAAGCCCCCGATGCTGGTCTCTTCGGTGAGGAGGAATCCGCCGTCCACCACCCGGGTCTCGTTCCGCTGGTACCCCATCGAGTTGCCCTGGACCAGGACCGCGAAACTGTCCCGGGCTGGTACCAGCTTCGATAGATCGACGGCGAGGCCTCCGGCCGGCGCCAGCAGGGCGGCCGGATCCAGGCTGTCTCCGCTAACCGAGAAGATCCTGACCGGGCCGATGGCCTGCAGGGATTCGTAAATCCGGGTGGCGTCTCCCACCACGACGACCAGGGGAGTCCGGGACTGAAACACCGCGCGTGCCGCTGCCCGGGCATCGGCCCGGGACACCGCGGCGATGCGGGTCCGATAGGTCTGGAGATAGTTAGCGGGGAGGCCGAGGAGTTTGGCCAGCGCGACGGCGCCGGCAACCTGGTTGGCCGTTTCAATGGTGAGCGGAAACCGGCCGACCAGCGCCCCCTTGGCCGCGGCCAGTTCGCTATCCGGCAGGGGCGTGTAACCCAGCCGGGTGATCTGGGCCAGCATTTCCCGGAGCGTCGAGTCGGTCACCTCGGCCCGCACATCCGCGGCGGCCTGGAAGGTGCCCAGGCCCTTCGGGCGATCCAGGGTGGAGAATGCCCCGTAGGTCCAGCCCCGCTGTTCCCGGAGTGTCAGGAAGAGACGGCTGTCCGCGCCCCCGCCCAGCACCTGGTTGGCCACCTCGGCGGCAAAGCGGCGCGGGTCGGTGGGGGTGAACGTCGTGTTGCCGGTGATGATGTTGGACTGGGCCGCCCCCGGGCGATGTACGAGAAAGATCTCGGTCGCCGTCCGGGCCGGTGGGGCGGGGAAGGCGGCGGCAATGGGCGCCCGGCCGGTCCACCCGGCCAGCGAGGCCGTCACCAGCCGGCGGACTTGGGCCATGGTAATATCGCCTGCGATCACGAGCAGGGCGCCCGCCGGGCGGAGCCGGCGCCGCTGGAACTCCGCCAGGTCTTCCCGGGTCAGGGCCTTGAGCGATGCCTCGCTCACCTGGCGGCCATACGGATGGCGGCCGTACACGCGGCGGGCGAAGAAGCGGGAGGCCACCGTTCCGGGTTGCGACAGTTCCAGCTGCAGGGATGAAAGCGAACGGGTGCGTGCCAGTTCCAGTTCCTCCTCTGCGAAACGGGGCCGGAGCACCGCGTCGGCCAGCAGCGAAACGGCCAGTGCCGCCTGGGGCGCCAGGACATCCGCGCTGACCATCAGGAAATCGCGCCCTGCGCCGGCGTTCAGGCTGCCGCCCACGCCCTCGATGGCCGCGGCCATTTCCTCGGCAGTCCGGTCGCCAGCGCCCCGGGTAAGCAACTCGGCGACCATGCTGGACAGTCCTTCCTTGCCGGCCGGGTCGTGGACGCTCCCGGCGGGAAACGCGAGCGTCATCGAGAGAACCGGCTGCGCGTGGCTCTCGACGAGGACGATGCGCAGGCCGTTGGGCAGCACGGTCTCCTGAAATGGAGGAAAGCGGGCCGGTGTTACCGGGCCGGCGGGAGGCGGGTCGGTTGGAAATTGCGCCGCCGCCGGCCGGGCCAGGCTTCCCAACGCGAGGGCGAGAAGCAGGGTCTTCATGGTGTGGCTCCTGCCGGGCCGGCCGGCGGCGGTGTTACGACCAGCAAAAGGGAGTTCTCGGGGCGGAACCATTCCCGGGCGACCCGTACCAGGTCCTCCCGGGTCACCGCCATGTACCGTGCAAAGCTGGTATTGATCGCCTCGGGCCCGCCCAGGAACAGGTTGGCGTGCTGCAGGCCCTCGGCGATCCCCATGGTTGTCTGCCTGCTGCGGATCGCCTCGGCGCGGAAGGTGTTGCGCGCCTTGGTCACTTCCGCTTCGCTCACGTCGCCGGAGGCCAGCCGGGCCACCTCCGCCACCAGCAGGGACTGCAGGGAATCGGGATGCACTCCCTGGTTAGCGACCGCGTAAGCGAGAAAGAAATTGGGGCCCCGCCGGGGCCCGAAAATTCCGTTGGCGGCAAAGGCGCCCACTGCGGCGCGGGTCTCCCGCACCAGGGCCCGGTTGAGGCGGCTGCTCTCCCCCTGGCCGAGCAGGGTACCGAGCAGGGCCAGCGCGGGGGCATCGGCGTGGTTCTCCGCCGGGGTGCGATAGAGCAGCAGCACCGCCGGCAGGGTGGCATTCCGGTCTTCCAGGAATCGCCGCAGGGCGCCGGGGTGCCCGGCCTGCTCGCAGGCGACCGGTGGCGGATCAGCGCCGCGCGGAATCTCGCCGAAGTACTCCTGGATCAGCCGGCGCGCCTCACCGGGGACAAAGTCGCCGCTGACCACCAGGGTGGCGTTGTTGGGCGCGTAGTACAGTCGGAAGAACTCCCGGACATCCTCCACCGAGGCCGCGTCCAGATCGGCCATCGAGCCGATGATCGAGTGGCTGTAGGGAAAACAGGTCGCCGAATCGAAGAGGGCCGTGGTGCCTTCGAAGATGGCGGCGCCGTACGGCTGGTTGTCCACCCGGAGCCGGCGCTCCTCCTTCACGGTTTCGGTCTGGTTGGCGAGGTTGGAATCGGTGATCGCCAGCGAGCGCATCCGGTCCGCTTCCAGCCACAGCCCGAGATTCAGGCGGTTGGAAGGAAGGGTCTCGTAGTAGTCGGTCCGGTCGCTCTGGGTGGTGCCGTTCATGGCGCCTCCCGCCCGCTCCACCAGCTGCATGTGTTCGGCCTTGCCCACGTTCGCCGACCCCTGGAACATCATGTGCTCGAACAGGTGGGCGAATCCGGTGCGACCGGGCCGCTCGTTCCGGGAGCCGACGTCGTACCACACGTTCACGGTGACGACCTGCGCCGTGTGATTCTCGGCTAGAATGATCGTGAGGCCGTTGTCGAGGGTGTAGGTCTCGAAGGGGATCTTGCCGGGTTCCTGGGCAAACAACGGGGCCGCGAATGCGAGACTGCCGGAAAGGAGGATAGTTCTGATCATAGGGTGTCGCATCCCAGAATTAATGTGGTGCACTTGCGATGGTACGGATGCCTGGTGTCGCAAGTACTTTAGCGCTGAGGTGCCAGAACAGAGAGCCCGACGACCAAACCGCGTAGGCTCGGCGGGTCGTGGCGACCCATGCACCGATGCGGTTATGCGCTTCCGGTTCAGGTCGGAAACAGAGTCAGGCTGTTGCTCGAGACGATTGCGCGCTGTGCCTCGGGCGGCAGCGGCAGGGCGAGGAACTGGTCGAGGTTCTGCCGTAGGTCCCTGACTCCCGGGCTGGGCCAGTCGGTGCCCCACACCGTCTTGTGCGCGATCTCGCCCAGACGGGGAAAATACTCCAGGACTTTCGTCGGCGGGATGCCGGATAGCTCGAGAAAAACGTTTTTGTGCCGGCGGAGAACAAAGAACGCCTCGTCCATCCAGAAGGGGCGGCCGCCGTGCGCCAGCAGGATGGGCAAGTCGGGAAAATCGATGGCGACATCGTCAATCTCCAGCGGGTTGCCCCACTTGGAGCGGGCGCCGGGGAAAATGCTGGTGCCGGTGTGGATCATGACCGGGACGCCGCGCTCCTCGCACCGGCGGTAGATCCGCCCCAGGGCATCGAGTCCCTCGGTGTAGGCATTGGCGGGGAAGAGCTGGTGGGGCGGGTGGATCTTGAAACAGCGGATGCCGAGGTCGAGCAGCCGGTCCACGTCGCCTGCCGGGTCTTTCGTGAAACGGGGGTGCACGCCGCCGAACGGGAGCAGCCGCGCCGGGGCCGCCGACGCGTACCGGGCGGAGAAATCGTTGGTTGAATCGTCGAACCCCATGAGGTCGGGGCTGGGGTAGTTTATAAGGCCGACCCGCTGGATCCCCGAACGGTCCATGATCTCGAGCAGGAGCCCCGGGTCCTCCATCAGCTGGATGAGCCGCTCCCAGTGCCCTTCCTTGCCCTTCTTCATGACCTCCAGCACGGCGGGCTTCATCTGCCGCCAGGGCTGGATGTGAATGTGAATGTCGGTGACCGGGTAGGGGAGCGGCGGTGGCGTCGTCATGGGCAGGAAGGCTAGGGGAAATCGGTGGAGGGGGCAAGGGAAGCTCTGGTTCCCCCGTGATGCCGGGTGTATGTTCCCGCCTTCGCACCGCCAAAGCCGGAGCCCTCCATGTTCGTCGGCCACTATGCGGTCAGTTTCTACCTCAAGGCCCGGGAGCCGTCGATCCCGCTCTGGATACTGGTCCTGGCGGTCCAGTGGGTGGATGTCCTCTGGGCATTCCTGGTGCTGGCCGGGGTCGAGGATCTCGCCATGGTGCCCGGCATTACCAGGGCGAGCCCGCTCGATCTGCGCTACGTCCCCTATACCCACAGCCTGGCGGCCGTCGTCGGCTGGTCGCTGCTGGCCGCATGGGCCTGGTACCGGGTCCGGCCGGGACGGTCCGGTCGGGCCCGGGCGGCGCTCGTCGTGGGGGTGGCGGTGCTGTCGCACTGGATCGCGGATGTTCTGGTGCACCGCCCGGATCTCCCGCTCTACGACAACAGCCACAAAGTGGGGCTGGGGCTCTGGAATTATCCGCTGGTTTCGTTCCCCCTTGAAATCGGCCTGCTGGCCGCGGGGATGTGGTACTGGTTCCGGACGGACCCGGCCCGGGTGAAGGGGCGCAATCTCATGCTGCTGGGAATCGTCATGCTGATCAGCCAGGTAATGACCAACTTCGGCCCGGTGCCCGCTGCCCCGGCGTCCTTCGTCGTCCTGGCGCTGGTCTTCTACGCCGGGTACACGCTGGGGTCCGTGGCCTGTGAGTCGGCACCGGCGGCAGGGTCGGCGTGACGACGGACACCCGGCATCGCCTGCTGGCCGAAGCCCTGGCCGACCGCTACGATGTGGAGCGGCAGGTCGGGCGAGGGGGCATGGCAACCGTGTACCTCGCGCGGGACCTCAAGCACGGCCGCCAGGTGGCGATCAAGGTGCTTCACCCGGAACTCGCCGCCGCCATGGGCGCCGAGCGGTTCAGCCGGGAGATCCAGATCGCCGCCCGGCTCAACCATCCCCACATTCTGGCGCTGTACGATTCCGGCACGGCGGGATCCTGGCTCTACTATGTCATGCCGTTCGTCGATGGCGAGTCCCTGCGGCAACGGCTGGAGCGGGAAGGGCGGCTGTCGGGAGAGGACGCGCTCGGCATCCTGCGGCATATCGGGAGCGCCCTGGAATACGCTCACCGCCAGGGCGTCGTTCACCGCGATATGAAGCCCGAGAACATCCTGCTGAGCGGCGGGTTTGCGCTGGTGGCCGATTTCGGCATCGCCAAGGCAGTGGATGATGCCGGGGCCGTCCGGCTGACCCAGACCGGGCTGGGCATCGGCTCGCCCATGTACATGAGCCCGGAACAGGCCGTGGGCGAAACGACCCTGGGTCCCCGGTCGGACATTTACAGTGTGGGGTGCGTTTTCTACGAGATGCTGGTCGGCCGCCCGCCCTTCCAGGGCCGGACCACCGCACACCTGGTGTCTCAGCACGCCATCGAACCGGTGCCCCGGATCCAGGCCGATCGTCCCGACCTGCCCGCGATATTCGATGGTGTCATCCGGAAGGCGATGGCCAAGGATCCCGACCACCGATTCGCGTCCTTCGCGGAGATGTTGCAGGCCCTGGACCGGCCGCCCGATGCGCTCGCCTTTCCCGCCCCGGCGATCGCCGGCACCAAGCCGCCGGTTTCGATCGCCGTCCTCCCCTTCCTCGATCACAGCCCCACCCGTGACCAGGAGTATCTCTGCGACGGCATCACCGAGGAGGTCATGGACGCGATTTCCCGGGCCGGGGGCCTCAAGGTCGCCTCCCGGGGGGCCAGCTTCGCCTACCGGGGGCGGGATGTCGACCCCCGCACCGTGGGCCGGGAACTCCAGGTCGGTGCGGTGCTGGAAGGCAGCCTCCAGCGTGCCGGGGACCGGCTGCGGGTGAATGCCCGACTCAACAGCACGGACGATGGGTTCCTGCTCTGGGGGGACCGGTTCGACCGGGAGATCACCGACGTTTTCGCCCTGCAGGATGAGATCGCCGGGGCCATTGTGGGGGCGCTCAAGCTGACCCTGTCCTCAGCCGAACGCCTGGTCCGCAAGCGGCAAACCGGCAACCTCGATGCGTACCAGCTCTACCTCAAGGGCCGCTATTACTGGAACCGCCGTTTCCAGGGCGGTCTGCAGAAAGCCATGGAATGTTTCCGGGGGGCCATCGAGTTCGATCCGCTCTACTCGATGCCGTACGCCGGCCTGGCCGACGCCTTCAATTCCCTGGCCTCCTACGACTACATGGCGCCGCGGGACGCCTATCCGCGCGCGTTCGACGGCGCGCAGCGCGCCCTGGCGCTGGACCCGGGGCTTGCCGAAGCTCATACGTCGCTGGCCTGGTGCACGGCCCAGTGGCACCGGGACTGGGCCGGCGCGCTGCTGGGGTTCCGCACCGCGGAACGCCTCAACGCGGAATACGGGGTTACCCAGGCCTGGCACGCGCTGGTCCTGACCCAGCTGGGCCAGATGGACGAAGCGGTGGCCCGAATGCGGCACGGTATCGAGCTGGAACCGCTCGATATGCCGATCAACGCGGGGTTGGGATGGGTGTACTGTTACCAGCGGAAGTACGAGGCGTCGCGGGCGCAGCTGGAGTCCGCCATCGCGATGGACCCGACCTACCAGGCGGCCCGGGCCTTCCTCGGGATGACACTGGTCTGCATGGGCCGGTACCAGGAGGCGATCGACTGTCTCCAGCAGGCGCGGACCATTCCGGGGGCGGCCGGCCTGATCGGCCTGGCCCATGCCCGGCTGGGACAGGCGGACGAGGCCCGCGCGATGCTTGCCGAGATGGCCTCGGGCGCCGTCGTCAACCCGCACAGCATGGCCATCGTCCACATGGGGCTGGAGGAAACCGACCTGGCCTTCGAGTGGCTGGAACGCGGCATTGGGGACTTTACCATGATGCTCAACTTCGCCGCCGTGAACCCGGTGCTGGACCCCCTGCGCGAGGATCCCCGCTTCGCATCGATTCTGCAACGCCTCAACCTCATGGCCTGACCGCGGACCCAGGATTCGGCCCACCCGTCAGGGGTGCCACCTGGCGTCGTGTTCCGCCTGCCGCCGGAAGAGCGCCGGATCGAAGAACCGCTCGTAGTATTCCACCTCGACATGGCACAGCTGCAGCCAGGTGCCCGGCTGGTAGAACGCGTCCACGTGGGCGGGGAACCTTCCATAGGTGTCATAGATGTAGTGACACACCTCGCGGGTGTATTCGATGGCCCCGGTGGAGTAGCGGTCCCCGTCGCTGAGAAACGCCCGGCCGTCCGCGGGCCGCCGATAGGCGCGGTCGAATATCCCGCTGTTTCCGTAGGCGCCGCCGGGTCCGAACTTCTGCTCCAGCACCTGGTCGATGGCCTCGTCCACCGTGACATAGGGGGGACAGAGTCCTTCCAGCACGCCGTCGATCCCCACCGGATTGGGCTGGCTGGCCGGGAGCGGTGGCCAGCGCCGCCATTTCTTTTCCGGCGTGTGCATCCGGAATCCCAGCCCGGGACCCACCTTTCCTCCCTGCCCGTCGAACAGGTACGCCCCCGGCGTGGTCACGTGGATCCACGCTCCCAATCCCATGCCTTCGGCCAGGAGCATCAGGTTCTGGGTCAGGAAGAAGGACTCGTGATCGGAGAGGAACGTGCGGACCAGTCCCAGGGGAATGGGAATGTCCGGATTGACGAACCCGCTCCGCACCCGCCTGACTCCGCCGATCGGCTGGTAGGGAATCGCGGGGGCGAGATGGACCCTTGCGGCAAGCCACCCGATCCAGTCCATGGCATTCCTGGGGTGGAACTGCTGCCACTCATCGATGAACAGCGGGCGCTGGCCTTCCGGCTCCGCGCAGATATTGAGCAGGGCGTTGATGTACATCCGCGTCGTGTCGACCAGCGGGAGGAACATCGTGGTGCCAGGCACATTGGAGAGCTGCTTGTTCCAGCCGAGGTAGTAGGGAAAGGCGCGCGGGAAATCGAGCCGGGTGGGGGAGAGGCGGTGCTTGACCAGGGCGGCGGCCGCGAGCCAGTCGGCTTCGGTCCAGTCCCGCCAGCTGGTGGGGAGTCCCTTCATCGCGTCCAGGCCGGCCGGGGCGGGGAGCCGGCGGATCAGCCAGGTTCCCTCGTCGTTGACCATCACGAAATGGGTGGGCTGGCTGTTGTCGGGACTGCTGCCGGCCCGGGCCAGGATATTGAGGAATGGCGTGCCCAGTTCCCGCCCGTGGGTGGTGCTGTCGAGCGGGCCGTCGTGGGTGGTAATGCCGGTGAGCCCGGTGCTCACGATGAGCACCGCCTCCTCGAGCGGGCTCAGGGGCTCCGGCCGGTGGGGGCTCTCGTAGGAAAGCTCCCGGGCCAGCACGGAGGTGCCGCGGGCGACCCGGCGGCTCCTCCGCTGGGCGATGGCCGATACCAGTGGAAACGCCAGCAGATCGGCCAGGCCGGCCATCAGAAAGTCGCGGTGGCGCCCGCGAGTACCCTCCGGCCGATCACCGAGCCGCCGTAGACCTGGTAACGGCGCTGGTCGAAGATATTGGTGCCCACCGCGTGGACCCGGAGCCAGCCGGTCACCTGGTAGCCGGCGCTCAGGTCCAGGGACTGGCTGGACGGAATCTCGCCAAAGAAGGTGCCCGCGGCCCAGTCATACGCCGACACAAACCGCCCCGCGATCCGGACATCGAACCCATTTCGCCCCCGGTAGGAGGCCGACAGGTTCACCTTGTGCTCCGGCGTGTTGGGCACCAGCTTGTCGCCCGCCGCCACACTGGCAGAATCGACCTCGAAATCGAACAGCGTGTAGTTGCCCTGCACCTGGATCTCGTCGGTCACCTGGATGCCGGCGGCCAGTTCAATGCCATATTCCTTCGCCTCGCCCGCGTTGCCGTAGGAGACCACGATGGCGGTGCTGTCCCCGGTGATCCGGGTGAGTCCCGCCGCCGCCAGGAACTGGTTCTGCGCGATCAGCTGCTGGGTCACCGCATCTTCGACGGCCGACCGGAACTGCTGGGGCACCTCGGGGGGCGCCGTCCAGCGACCGTAGTTGGAGTTGATGCCGGGAAGCAGGTCGGTGACGAAGTCGGTGAGCTTGCTGTAATACCCGTCCACCGTGAGATAGACCCGGCGTCCGACCTGGCCCTTCCAGCCGAGTTCAAAACTGGTGACATGCTCGGTGTTCAGGTCCCGGTTGCCCAGGGCCAGGACCGGGACCGTGGTCGAAACGGTGAACAACGCGCCATCGGGAACCTGAGCCAGGGCGGGTCCCAGCGGGGACGCCCGGAGTCCCTGTTCCAGCGGATACAAGTTGGCCGGGGCGGCCGCCGGCACCCGGAGATGCTGTTCCAGCACGCTGGGCGCCTGGAAGGCCCGGTTCACGGTGAAGCGCACTGAGTGGCGTTCGTTGGGACTGAACACCACCGCGCCCTTGGGGGAGAACTGCCCGGTGTAGAGATCACTGTCGTCGAACCGGGCCGCCCCGATGACCCGGATACGGGGAGTGAGGTCATACTCCACCTGGGTAAAGGCGGAGTAATAGGCGTCGCTGCGGTCGTCATCGACCAGGGCCATCAGGGTGCCCTTGGTATCAATACTGGTGTTGCGCGCGGACCCGCCCAGCACGATGCGGCCCCGGCCGCTCATGAATCCCCAGTTGGTCTGGGCCTCGCCATGAATCGAGGAGGACCGGTCCTCGATCGGCGCACCGGACGCGAGGCCGTAAGACGGCTCCAGCCCGACCCGGCCCCCGTACCAGACCATCAGGTGGTAGCGGTCCGCCGCCCAGGCGGCCCGGGCCCACGGCCGAACCGACCGTCCCACCTGCACCCGCCCGATGCCGGTGACCAGCACTTCGTTCTCGATCTGGGCGTCGCCGCCCTCGAGCGTCATCACCGCGCCGTTGGCGTTGTAGTAATCCATCCGCGCGGCGCCGTAGATGTTCTGCAGGTTGTCGCGGTCCCCGGTGACCTCGCCCGGGGTGCCAAAGGGGCCCGTCTTGGTCTGCCCGTTCAGGGCCCGCAGCTCGAACCCGGGAATCGGGGTGTTGACCGGCGCGTCGGCCGTGTCCACGGCCTCGCTGTATTCCTGTGCCAGGTCGCCGATGTTGGTGCGGGAACGGGTCCAGGTATCGCTCCGGTAGTAACCCACGTTCAGCCGGTAGCCGAATTTGCCATCACCCAGGACATTCGCCGTGCGGAAGTCGCCGCGGAGGGTGCTGAGTTCGCCCCCGCTCACGCTCAGTTTGGTGCCGACGACCTCGCGGGCCAGCGGCGTCGTGATGTTGAGCACACCACTGTAGGCGTTGGCCCCGTACAGCGCGCTGCCCGGGCCCCGGATCATCTCCAGCCGGCCGAGGTCTTCCAGCGGAATGGACAACGCGCTCCACTCCTGGGATCCCAGAAATGGAATGGCAAGATCCCGCCCATCCTGCAGCACCAGGACCCGCCGGTTCAGAGAGGAGTTGAATCCCCGGCTATTGATGTTGAAGTCGTTGACGCCGCTCTGGGCGACATCCACGCCCGGCATGCCGGCCAGCACCCGGGGCGCCTGGCCGGTCGCGGAAAGGTCCCGCGCCAGTGCTGGATCCACGATCGAAATGGCGGCCGGGGCCTCGACCAGCCGCTCAGGCGCGCGGGAGGCGGTGGTGACGATCAGGTCGCTCAGGGGGACCGGAATGGCCTCCAGCGCAAAATTGACGGTGACCAGCGTACCGGTCACTACGTCCACCTGAACCTCGGTGGCCCGGAACCCGATCCACCGGGCCACCAGGGTTTGCCGGCCCGCCGGGAGGTTGCTCAACCGGTAGGTTCCCTGCCGTCCGGTCACCGCCTGGAGGTTGGTCCCCTTGAGCTGCACCGTGACGCCTTGCAGGGGCGTCTGGTCGTCTTGCCGGGTCACTGTCCCCCGGACTTCACCCGTGGTCTGCGCGATGCCCAGGCCCGGTACGGCCAGGACCAGCCCAGCAAACAGGAGGGCGTTCAGCAGCGTACGAAGGCGGGAATGGTCCCGGTTCGGCATAGGATCTCCAGGAATGGCGGGTCAGTCGAGCGGGGAGCAGACGGGAACAATATGGAGTCCCCGCGGTAATCGCGCGAGGGTTTCCATAGCCCGGCTCCGGTCCCCTGGGAAGAAATCATGAAGAGGGACGCTTGCCCTCTCGCCCCGGTGACCTCATCTTCTCCGGGCGTCCCCCGACCATCTCCGGTTCTTCCGCGCCCGGCTGGACTCTCCGGCCCCGCGCTGCCGTCTCCTTCATCCCCATGTTTCGCCTATGAGCGCCCTTTCGCGCCGGGTCTTCGTCATCTCCGATCTTCACCTGGGCGGGGTGTACCCCAACCCGCCCGGCTCGGGGGCCCGGGGCTTTCGGATCTGTACTCACGCCCCCGATGTCGCCGCGTTCATCGGCCGGCTGGCGGCCGAACCCGTCTCCCCGCCGGTGGAACTGGTCATCAACGGCGACCTCGTGGACTTCCTCGCCGAGGCGGACAGCCCCGGCGGATGGAGCCCGTTCACTGCCGATCCGGACCTGGCCGTCCAGAAGTTCCAGGCAATCGCCGCCCGCGACCAGGTGGTGTTCGACGCGCTGAAGCAGTTCCTCGCCCGGGGCCACCGGCTGGTGCTGACGCTGGGAAACCATGACCTGGAGCTTTCCTTCCCCGCAGTGCGCCAGGCCCTCCGCGACCTGATCGGCGCGACCGGCGCCGCGGATTTCGAGTTCTTTCACGACGGTGAGGCCTACCTCGTGGGGGATGCCCTGATTGAGCACGGCAACCGGTACGACGTGTGGAACATGGTGGATTACGACGCGCTGCGGCACATCCGGTCGCTGCAGTCCCGGCGGCAGCCGGTCCCCTCGGAACAGCTGTTCCATCCCCCGGCCGGCAGCTTCATGGTGGCCGAGGTCATCAATCCCATCAAGACGTCCTACGCGTTCATCGACCTGCTCAAGCCGGAAACCGGGGCGACCGTTCCCCTGGTTCTCGCCCTCGAGCCCGGGTACCGGTCCCTGCTGGCGAAGGCCGCCAAGTTCCGGATCCAGGGCCGGGAACACCGGCTGGCGGGAGCGGCCATGCCGGCCTTCGGGGGCGATATCAGCTCCGGCATGAGCGGCTCCACCATGGATTTCGGATCCGATATCTCGGCCTCTCCCGGGAGCGGGGGTAAGGACGAGCTGGACCTGGCGCTGGAGCAGGTGCTGGGTGCCGACAGCGCCGGGTTCTCCAGTGGCCTGGCCGCCCTGGCGCCGCCCGGAGGGCAGATCGGCAGCGATATCTCCTCCGGCGGCCTGATCGACCGCGGGCTCAGCCTGCTCCGCCTGCTCACCGCCAAGGCGCACAGCGACAGCGCAGGCCGGCTGCCCCTGCTGCTCACCGCCTTTCAGCCGCTCCTCAAGGACAACTCGTTCGATCCCGCGACGGAAACGGCGCCCGAGTATATCAACGCGGCCCGCGACCTGGCCCAGCACGGGATCCGGCACGTGGTCTTCGGCCACACCCACATGCCCAAGCGGATCGGCCTGCCTTCCGGCGGGTGGTACCTCAACAGCGGGACCTGGGCCGATGTGCTGCAGTTCCCCCGGGAGATCCTGTCCGGCACCCGCGACGAGGCGCTGGCCAAGCTGCAGGAGTTTACCCAGCTGATGATCAAGGGAGACTTCTCGGAGTGGACCATCTTTCAGCCGACCTACGTGCGGCTCGACGTCGGGGGCGACGGCGCGGTGGCGAATGCCGAACTCTGCCGCTACACCGAGGCCGGTCCGCTATGAACCGGGAGACCCGGGAGGCGATTGCCCGGATCGAGATTGTCGATGCCGCGGGCCAGGTCATCAGCCGGGGAACCGGGACTCTGGTCGGTCCCGGGCTGGTGCTGACCGCGCTCCACGTGGTGGCGGATCGCCGCGCGGACCCGCCGCAACCGCTGCCCGGCCGGATCCGGCTGGTGTTCCCCACGGGCCAGCGGGATGCCGAGATTCACGGTACCCTGATGGACGCCAGGGCGGACTGGGTCCTGCTCCGGTGCGAGGAGCTTCCCAATGTTCCGCCGGTGCCGCTGGGCCGGCTCACCCAGGCGGGGGTGGACTGGGAAACCTATGGCTTTCCGGATGCCAATCCCCGTGATGGCATGATCCAGACCGGGCGGGTCGAGGCCTGGGATGGAGAACTGGAAGGACAAGCGGCGCTGCAACTCTTCAGCATGGAAGCCGCCGCGGGCAATGGCGCGCCGGTGAAAGGCCTTTCCGGCGCGCCGGTGTTCGTGAACGAGTTTTTGGTCGGGCACATGCGGTTTGCCCTCATGCAGGACGGCCGCACCGTGGCCGGCACCCTCTACGCCTGCCCGGTCTCCACGCCGGAGACCGCCAGCGCCGGCCTGCTTGCCGTCGCCAACGTTCCATTCCGCCGCTCGACGACCACCGCCGTGGTGGAGGAGATGCGGGAAACCGAGCGGGGCACCCGGCGCATCGTCCTCGCGGGCCTGCTGGTGCTGGCGCTGCTGATCGGGGGGGCCGTCTTCTACTTCTCCCGCCCGCCCCGGCCGCCGAGCCCGGCGATCCGTACCATCGCCGTGCTGCCGCTCCGCAACATGACCGTGGACTCGGGCCGAAGCGCCGCGCTCGCCGGCGGCATCCGCGCGATGGTGACGACCGAACTGCGCCGCATCAGTTCCCTGCGGGTCATCGATCTGGATAACCTCAACATCGGCACCCGGGGCACCGGCGCCACCCAGGGACCGGATCTCGTGGCCGCCGGGGTCACCGCCGAGGCCGCCCTGCAGAGCGAGGTGCTGCTGGAGGGCGGGGAAGTGAGCATCCGGCTCGCCCTGCTGCAGACCGTGGGGCGCACCAATGCCTGGAGCCAGGTCTGGTCCGACACCTACAAGGTTCATGGCAATACCGCCTTCCAGATCCAGCAGGACGTGGCCCGGGAGGTGGTGGCCGAGTTGAGTGCCCGGTTGACCTCGCGGGACAGCCTGATGCTGGCCACCGCCCACACCAGCGACTCGGTGGCCGCGGAGTTTTTCATCCTGGGCAAGGACCTGCTGCGACGGGCCTACTTCGACGCCGACGCCGCGCGCCGGGCGGCGGTGATGTTCAGCCGCGCGGTGGACCGGGATCCTGGATTTGCCCTGGCCTATGCCTGGCTCTCCGAGGCGCACTCCCTGCTGCATTTCCTCGGCGCCGACCAGCGGGAGAGCCGGGGCGAGCAGGCCCTGGCCGCGGCCGACACCGCGCTGGCGCTCAATCCCGACCTCCCCGAGGGTCACCTCGCCCTCGGCGCCTACTACTACCGGGTCCTGAACCTGCCCGACCAGGCATTGCGCGAACTCAGGACCGCATCCCGGGCCCTGCCCAACAGTGCGTCCGCGCTGCTGCTCACCGGCCTGGTGTACCGGCGGCAGGACAGCTGGGCGGAGGCCGCGTGCGCGCTGCAGGCTGCGTCCGACCTGGAGCCCGGCAACTGGGGGCCGGCCTACTACGCCGGCGAGACGTTGCTCTTCATCCGGGACTACGCCCAGGCGGCGCGGTACCTCGAGCGCGCCATCGCGGACTCCATCGACGCGTCGGGGATGGACCAGCGGGCCCGGGCCTTCGTGGCGCGGGCGCTGCTCCTGGTGGCCGCCAACGGCGACACTCTCCAAGCGCGTGAGGCGGTGGGGCAGATGTTCACCTGGTTCAGCAAGCCGGCGGTGCTGGCGGCCCTGAGCCACGACGAGTACCGGCCCCTCCTCGGCCTGGTCGACTCGCCGGTGCTCGATTCGCTGTTCGAAACGACTCCAATCACCGGCGACGGCGATACCACGGACTACTTCCTCACCCGGGCCATCCTGGCCCGGCGGGGAAGCCAGCCGCTGATCAGCCGGGGCTTCTACGAGGTCGCGCTGGCCCGGGTGAACCAGGAGATCACCCAGAACCCGCTGGCGGTACAGGCCTTCAGCGACCGGGCTGCCGCGCTGATGGGCCTGGGCCGTCACGCCGAGGCGCGCGCGAGCGCGGCCCGCGCGATGGATCTGCTGAACCACGGCGGGTTGGTCATGGGGTCGCGCACCGCGGCGGGGGTCGCCGTGGAATGGGTGCATCTCCAGACGCTGATCCAGGCCGGCGATCGGCGGGCCGCCATCGCCAACCTGCGGCATTCCCTGGAGGACCCCGGTATCCTCTCCCCCGATTGGATCCAGGCGGATCCCTCCTTTGCGCCGGTGGTCAGTGCGCCGGGGTACAAGGAACTCAAACACACCTTCTTTCAGCGTATTTCGTATCCGGTGCTTCGCCATGGGCCCGATCCCCGGGCCGCAGCGTGTCCGGCTCCCTGATCCAGGCGGATTTATGGCTCGACTCTCCAACCATCTCGGCGATCTGCAGGATCACTACGCCGTCGTCGTCATCGGTTCCGGATACGGCGCGGCGATCACCGCGTCCCGGCTGGCGCGGGCCGGACAGAAGGTCTGCCTGCTGGAACGCGGGAAGGAGTTCCAGCCCGGGGAGTACCCCGATACCGTGATCGAAGCCGGCGAGGAACTCCAGTCCAACACGCCGCTGGGGCAGGTGGGGTCCCGCAGCGGGTTGTATGAGTTCCACGTGAACGACGACATCAATGTCTTCAAGGGGTGCGGCCTCGGCGGCACCTCGCTCGTCAATGCCAACGTCGCGCTCCGGGCCGAGGACCGGGTCTTTGAGGACACCCGCTGGCCGGCGGAGTTCCGCCAGGACCGGGAGGGGCTTGCCGCCGGGTACCGGCATGCGGAGGAGATGCTCAAGCCGGCGCCCTACCCGGAGGACTGGCCGGCCCTGCCCAAGCTCCGCGCCCAGGAGACCTCGGCGCGCGCCATGAAGGAGCGGATCTACCGGACCCCCATCAACGTGAACTTCACCGTGAATGGCCCCAACCACGTGGGGGTGAACCAGCAGCCCTGTAACCTGTGCGGCGACTGCGTCACCGGGTGCAATCACGGGGCCAAGAACACCCTGCTCATGAACTACCTGCCGGATGCCGGGAACCACGGCGCCCACATTTTTACCGAGGTGGACGTGCGTTTCATCGCGCGGGAGGAGACCGGGTGGGTGGTGCACTTCCAGCCGCTCGATACCGGCCGCGAGAAGTTCGAGGCTCCGACCATGTTCGTCCGCGCCGACATCGTGGTGCTGGGCGCCGGTGCCCTTGGGTCCAGTGAGATCCTGCTCCGGTCGAGGGATCGGGGCCTGGACCTCTCGCCCGCCCTGGGGGGACGGTTCACCGGCAACGGGGACGTGCTCGCCTTTGGCTACCAGACCAAGGACGTGGTGGAGGGGTGCGGGTTCGGCCACCTCAACCCCAGCGGGCGGGCACCGGTGGGCCCCTGCATTTCCAGCGTGATCGACATGCGGGAGCAGCCGGTCCTCGACGACGGCATGGTCCTGGAAGAAGGGTCGATTCCTGGCGCGCTGGCGCCGATCGTGCCGGGGACGCTGGCTTTCTCGTCCACGGTGGCGGGGGCGCCCGAGCGGTCGGGCCTGCTGCAGGCCGTCAAGCGGTTCGGCGAGAAGGTCGCCAGCCTCGTCGAAGGTGCGCACCACGGGTCGGCCAATCGCACCCAGACCTACCTGGTCATGACTCACGACGATGGGTCGGGCCAGTTTACGCTGGAAAATGATCGGCTCCGCATCCATTGGCCGGGGGTCGGGTCCCAGCCGATCTTCGCCAAAGTGGAAGCCAGGCTGAAGGCCGCCGCGGAAGCCCTGGGCGGGATCTACGTCCGGAATCCGACCTGGAGCAAGCTCTCCAAGCACCCGCTGGTGACCGTGCATCCACTGGGCGGGTGCGTCATGGGCGAGACCGGCGCGGCCGGGGTGGTGAATCACAAGGGCCAGGTCTTCCGCGGCACCGGGACGGAGGTGCATCCCGGCCTGTACGTCAACGATGGCGCGGTGATCCCCCGTTCCCTCGGCGTCAATCCTCTGCTGACGATCTCGGCGGTGGCCGAGCGGGCGGTGGCCCTGCTCGCCCGGGACCGGAACTGGACCATCGATTATGCCCCCACCTCGGTCCCGGCCGCCACCAACGGACAGCCCCGGACCGGAATTCAGTTCACCGAGACCATGCGGGGCTGGCTCTCCACCCGGGTGCTCGATGATTACGCGGAGGCGGCCAAGGCGGGTGAGGCGGAAGGGTCCAGCTTCGCCTTCACCCTTACCATCCGGTCCGACGACCTGGAAGCCATGCTGTCCACGCCGGAGCACGCCGCCAGCATCGTAGGCACGGTGGACGCTCCGGCGCTCTCGCCCCACCCGCTCACGGTAACCGGGGGAACATTTCAGCTCTTCGCCGCGGACCCGGAGCATGTGCGGGGCCGGCGGATGTGGTACCGCATGCGGCTCACCTCGGAGGATGGGCAGCGCTTTGCCTTCGAGGGGTACAAGCTGGTCAACGACGATCATGGCCCCGACGTCTGGCGGGACACCAGTACGCTCTATATCACGGTGCGGCGGGGGGAAGGCGAGGATGCCCCGGTCCTGGGGAAGGGGATGCTGCACATCAAGCCGGCCGATTTCGCGGTCCAGATGACCACGCTCAAGGTGCTCAATGCGCCCGGTCGGCTGGAACGGCTGTCGGCCACCCTGCGATTCGGGAAGTTTTTTGCCGGCTCGCTCTGGAAGGTGTACGGGTCAGTGCTGGAACGGTCCAGCTGGCTGGCCCCCGACGCGGCACCCCGCAAACGGCGGCCGCTTCGCCTGGGCCCGCCGGAGGTGCATCCGTTCATGACCGATGACGGCGTGGAGCTGCGGCTCACCCGCTTCAAGGGCGGCACCCGGGGTCCGGTGATTCTCGCTCCCGGCTTCGGCACCTCCGGGCTGGCCTATACCATCGATACCAACGAGACCAATCTCCCGGAGTTTCTCTACGCGCGGGAGTACGATGTCTGGGTGCTCGACTACCGGGCCAGCCCGGAGCTGGCGTCCAGCGCCAACCAGTTCACCGTGGACGACATCGCGACGCTCGACTGGCCCGCCGCGGTAGCCCAGGTGCGCCGGGTCTCCGGGGCGCCCAGTGTCCAGGTGGTGGGGCATTGCGTGGGCAGTCTCTCCTTCCTGATGGCGATGCTGGCCGGTATGACCGGGGTGCGCGGAGCGGTCTGTTCGGCGTTGACCCTGTTTCCCATCGCCCCGGCCCTGACCGACGTGAAGGCGGCCATGCGGCTGGCATCCCTGCTCGACGCCGCCGGCGATCATCTCTGGCAGACCGATGCCGACTCCCACTCCTTCGTGGAGAGGGCCCTGGACAAGTTCATGCGGATCTATCCCAGCCATGAAGGGTGTACCAGTCCGGTGTGCCGGCGGATCCTGTTCCTCTACGGCGACGTCTTCCGCCACGCCAACCTCAACGATCCAACCCACGAGGCCATCCACGAGATGTTCGGGCGGGCCAACCTGACGACCCTCAAGCACCTGACCCGGATGATCCAGAAAGGTCACGTGGTGGACCGGCTGGGACAGGACGTGTATCTCCCCAACGCCAGCCGGTTGGCCCTCCCGATTTCCTTCATCCACGGGGACATCAACCACATGTTCCTGCCCGAAGGCAGCGCGAAGACATACGAGTTTCTCCGGGAGAAGAACGGGCCGCAGTGGTACACCCGGACGGTGATTCCCGGTTATGCCCACATGGACTGTTTCATCGGGCGGGACGCAGCGAAGGACGTGTACCCGGTCGTGGCACAGGAGCTGGACAAACAGAACTGACGCGCCGGCGCCACAGCTTCTGCCATGGGGGGGGCGCGGGTATCTTTCGACCCTCATGGACCAAAACCCGACGGAATGCCCGCGCTGCAGCCGACCGGTCACGCCCGGCATCCGGGAGTGTCCGGCCTGCGGCTTTGACCTCGGGTGGGACCAGGGAATGGTCGCGACCGCCGCGCTCGGATCGGGCGCATTCATGACCACCGCCAGCCTGTCGCCGCTGGCGGCGCGCCCCGCCGACCTTCTGCGTGAGATCGTCAGCGGGGAATACGAAATCCTCGGCGAACTGGGCCGGGGCGGGATGGCCGCTGTCTTCCTCGCCCGGGAGATCAGCCTTGACCGCAAGGTCGCCATCAAGCTGATCTCGCCGTCCTTCCTGGAAGGGTCCGAAGCGGTCGAGCGATTCAAGCGGGAAGCCCGCACCGCCGCCTCGCTCAGCCACCCCGGCGTCATACCGATCTACGGCGTCCGGGACACCGACCGGGCCCTCTTTTTCATCATGAAGTACGTGCACGGCCGTACTCTCGCGTCCATCATCCGGAGCGCGGGGCCCCTTCCCGTCACCCAGGCCCGGGCCGTGCTCGTCGCCGTGGCGCATGCCCTCGACTACGCCCACCGCAACAATGTGATTCACCGGGACATCAAACCCGGCAATATCATGGTGGATACCGAGGGACACGTGATGGTGACCGACTTCGGAATCGCCAAGGTCGTCGATTCCGAGGGCCTGACCATGACCGGCCGCACCATCGGCACCCCCGCCTACATGAGTCCCGAATCCTGCTCCGGTCGCGAGGTCACCGGCGCCAGCGACCAGTACGCCCTCGGCGTGGTCGGCTATGAGCTGCTGTCGGGCCGGAACCCGTTCCTGGCCGATACTTCGGTCGGCATCATGTACGCCCACGTCCATGAGGCACCCCAGCCGATCGGCGAATTACGCCCTGACTGCCCGCCCGAGATGGCCGCCGCCATCATGCGTATGATCGAAAAAAACCCGGCGGCCCGGTTCGCCACCCTCAAGGACGCCGCCCAGGCCATCCAGGGCAGTGCGGGGATCGATGAAATGGCGGTCGTTTCCCTGGGTGCGCTCGCCGCCAGCCGGGGCCAGGCCGCCGACTCATCCACGCCGACCCCGGTGCCACGGCGCACGCCCATCAGCACCGGGACCGCCGCCCGGCGAACCCGGACATCGTCCATCGCCTGGGTGGTCGCGGGGACCCTGCTGGTGCTGGGCAGCGTGGCGGTGGGGCTCAAGCACTTCTGGGACCGGGGACGCACCGCCGCCCCTGCCGTTGACGGCGCGCTCACCAATGCCCGGGTCTTGGCGATCACGGCCCGGGCCCGGGCCAGCGCGGCGGGGCTTGCCCCGGCCCTCCTCGCCCCCGGCGATTCCATCATGAGCGCGGCCCAGGTCATGGCCGATTCCGGCCGGAATGCGGAAGCGGCGGCCCTCTTCGCCACCGCTGCGTCGCTCTGGGATTCGATTCCCCCCGCGCCGGCGCGGACGGCGGCCCCGGTCGAGGCGCCCGGTGCCGACCGGCCGGGCCCGGCGCCGGTTGTCGAGCCTGATACACTCGCCGGCGCGGCGGGCGATTCGGCGGCGATTGTGAAGTATTACCGGGAACTGGCAGTGGGAATCCAGGCGCGGCAACTCCGGGAAGTCACCCGCCTGTTGCCCAACCTCGACCGGTTCGCCGAGGATGCCTGGCGCCGGCTGTTCGAAGACCGGAACGTGGAGAACATCGAGGCCAACTACTCGGTGACCAGCCTGACCCGGACGGACAACCAGGTGCACGCCCGGGTGGTGGAGAACCTGACCGTCACCAAGGGCGGAAGAGCCAACGCGAAACAGCGGACCTTCTTCGCCACCCTCACGATGGGCCCCCAGGGGTGGCGGCAGATCCGGGAAGACAAGTGAAAGCTGAGGTCCGCGGCCGGCTCGCCGCTTAGCGGTTCTTGAAGTCCGGCTTCCGCTTCTCCAGGAACGCCTTCACCCCTTCCTGCTTGTCCCCGCTGGCAAAGGCCACGCCGAAAAGCGTGGTCTCCTGGCGCAGCCCCTCGTCCAGCGGCGTTCGCAGCGACGCGCGTACCGCTTCCTTGATCAGCTGCAGCGCGACCGGGCTCTTCTCCGCGATGGCGCCCGCGAGGCTCAAGACCCGGTCGCGCAGGTGATCCGCCGGCACCACCTCGTCAACCAGTCCCATTCGCAGCGCATCAGCGGCGTCGACCAGGTCTCCGGTGAACAGCAGCTTGTAGGCGTTCCCGGCGCCCACCAGGCGGGGCAGGCGCTGGGTACCGCCGCCCCCGGGAATGATCCCGAGGTTGACCTCCGGCTGGCCGAGCCGGGCCGTGTCGGCCGCGATCCGGATATCGCAGGCCATGGCCAGCTCGCAGCCGCCGCCCAGCGCGAAACCGTTGATCATCGCGATCACCGGCTTGGGGAACGCTTCGATGGCATCGAACACCGACGGACCCCGCATCACCCGGAACTGGTCCACCGGGGTGCGGCCTTCAAATTCTCCGATGTCGGCCCCCGCAATGAACGCCTTGTCCCCGGCACCGGTGATCACCACTACCCGGACCCGGTCGTCCGGCCGCAGCGCCTCCAGCGCCTCCAGCAGGGCGGACCGGGTGGCGGCATTGAGCGCATTCCGCTTGTCGGGGCGGTTGATGGTGAGCACGGCCACGCGGTTGGCAATGTCGCGGAGAACCAGCGAATCAGTCATGGCCTTGTCCTGGGTCAATGGGCACCCCGGCGGCGCACTGCGGGGGTGCGGAGCCGGCGGGAGCCGACAGAATATGGTTGGTTGTCATGCTGCTGCGCCGGCCTGAGTCAGGGCCACGGGTAGAACCCCTCGCCGCTCTTCTTGCCCAGCCGGCCCTCGGCCACCATCTGGCGCATCAGGGCGGGCGGGGCATACTGGGCTCCGCCCAGCGTGGCGTGGAGGTACTCCGCGATCCGGAGCCGGACATCCAGACCGACCACGTCGGTCAGCCGCAACGGGCCCATCGGATGGTTGTAGCCCAGCTCCATGGCCCGGTCGATGTCCGCGGCACTGGCCACTCCCTGCTCGACCATCCGGATGGCCTCCAGCCCCAGCACGACCCCCAGCCGGCTGGAGGCGAACCCCGGCGAGTCGCGGACCACCACCGGCTCCTTGCCGAGGGCCGCGACGACGGCGAGAGCGTCGGCGCGGGTGTGCGCGTCGGCGCCGTCATGCAGGACGATCTCCACCAGCCGCATCAGGTGCACCGGGTTGAAGAAATGGAGGCCGACCAGCCGGGTGGGGTGGGGCAGCCCGTCGGCGAGTGCGCTCACCGACAGGGAGGAGGTGTTGGTGGCCAGCAGCGCCGCGTCGGTGACGACCCGCGCCGCCTCCCCCAGCACCGCCCGCTTGACGGCCAGGTCCTCGACGACCGCCTCGATGACCAGGTCCACGTTGCGGCAGGCCTCGGGGATCGAATCGGCGGGGTGGATGCGGCCCCGGATGGCTTCCCGGTCCTCGGGGGTCATCTTGCCGCGGCTCACCGCGCCATCCAGGGTTCTGGCCATCCCGGCCATCGCGCCGGGGAGCGCGTCCGGCCGTGCATCGGTCAGCCGGGTCTCCCAGCCGGCGGTGGCGGCGGCCTGGGCGATGCCGGCGCCCATGGTGCCGGCGCCGATCACGGCGACCCGGTGCACCTGGAAGGGTGAGGTGGGATCGAGGGGGTCACGACCGGGTCTCCAGCGTGGCCCTGAGCCGGTCAGGGTGGTTGCCGCAGAGGCCGTCCACGCCCAGCCCGGCCAGCCGCAGCGCGTCCTGGGGCTGGTTGACGGTCCAGGCGATGAGGCGATATCCCCGTGCGTGAACGGCATCCACGATAGCCCGGTCGATCAGCCGCTGGTCCTGCCAGAGCGTGCGGGCCCCGGCGGCATCGAGCAGCGCGACGGCGTCCAGCGGGTAGGATGACAGCAGGATGCCGCGGTCGAGGCCCGGGCGCCGGGTGCCCAGCCGGGCGATGATCCGGTGGTCGAAGCTGTGCACGGCGTAGCGGGCCGGTGCCGGCCCTTCGTCCAGCACGGCGAGCAATGCTTCGTCAAAGGCCGGGGCCAGCGTCTTGATCTCGACGTACACGTCAACCTCTCCCAGCAGCCTCAGGACCTCGGGCAGCGTCGGCACGGTCTCGCCGTTGGGCAGGCGGTAGGCCATCACATCGGTGTAGGCCAAATGGCCGATCGGCCCCAGCCCGGGCAGCTCGGCATCGTGGTGGACCAGGATGATGCCGTCTCCAGTGGAATGCACGTCGAGCTCGACACCATCGGCGCCGAGCTCGAGAGCGCGGGAGAAAGCGGCGCGGGAGTTCTCGAACTCCCGGCCGCTGGCCCCGCGGTGGGCGATGATCGCGGTCAGTTCTCGTCCTCCGCCTTCTTGGACTCGATCCAGTCATTGTCCTTGAAGATATTCCGCAGCAGTTCCCGGTCCTCCGCGGTGGGCAGCACCCCGGCGAGATAGGCCGGGTACTTCGCGGCGTCCATCTCGTCCCCGTCCAGCGTGTAGGACTGCCGGGCCCAGGTCCCGATCTTCCGGTTGAACCTGATGTCCGGGACCTTGAGATGCCGCTCCCGGTCGGGGATCGCGATATTGAGCCGGGCCACCAGGCGGGTCACTTCCTGCCGGTACAGTTCCCGGCTGGCCTCGTTCAGGTGCGCGACATCGGCGGCCTCGTCGGTCTCCCGCTCGTTGAAGCGGCCCTTGAGGCCCCAGACGTAGGCCCAGTGGGCGCTGGAAGAATTGTCGGTGCCGAACAGGTCGAACGCCGTGGGGACCCACTTGTTGAAGTACCGCTGGACGATCTCCGTCGGAATGCGGTCGGCTTTCACGATCCGGAGCAGGCCGTTGTTGCCGGTGCCCAGGTGGAAGCTCTCCTCCTTGAGCATCGGTCCCATCGAGCAGGCCAACGGCTGGAAGCTCGACGAGGACAGCATCTTGAGCTGGAACTTTCCGTCCCGGTCGATGAACTGGGTGTAGGTGTAGAAGTCGAGCCAGTTTTCCACGATCTCGTTGAAGGATCCCAGCAGGCGCTGGCCTTCCTCCGCCCGGCGCTCCAGCAGCTTGGCCGCTTCCCGCCGCCCTTCGTCGCCGAAGTGGTCGACCAGCAGGTAGGACATCTGCCAGCCATGCCGCATCTCTTCGCTCATTACCCGCACCAGGGCGAACAGGTCGTAGTCGCTGGGAGCGTTGTGCAGCAGCTTCTTCTGCTGTTCCACCGATGCGAACTCGGTATCGCCCTGGAAGACGATCAGGTTGAGCAGTGCATCCCGGATCCGCTGATCGGGGATGTGCATGATGGTCTTCCACTTGAGATTGCCCTTGTAGTGGCCAAACTCGATCGCGTCCGACTCCGGCGCCGAGAACTTGGCGTCAAAGGCAAAATTCTTGGGGATCCGGGCGTTAAAGTCCTTCATGGGCAGGCCGATCGACTCCTGCCAGAAGTGGAAGTAGTCGATCCAGTCGTCAAAATTTCCGATACGGCGCATTATGAAGTTCCTCCCGGGTATAGTCTGTCGCGATGAGCTGATGGTTGCCGGCCGACGGCCGGGGCCGATGGCTATCCACCTTCGAAATGCGGCGGCCGCTTGGCGCCAAAGGCCGCGAATCCTTCCAGGGCATCCTTGCTCCGGAAGCAACGTTCCTGGTTGTCCTCCTCCACCTCCAGCGCCTGGGAGAGGTCCCGTTCCAGGCCCTGGTACACCGCCTGCTTGGCGAGCCCGGCCGCGATGGGCGGCAGGGCGGCCAGCGCCCGGGCCCACTCGGCGGTCGCCTCGGGCAGGTCCGCGGCCGGTACCACCCGGTTAACCAGGCCCAGTTCAAGGCAGCGGTCCGCCGCCACGACCTCGGCCGACCAGATCAGCTCCAGGGCGCGCGAGGATCCGACCAGCCGCGGCAGCAGGTAGGTCCCACCCCAGTCAGGATGGAGGCCAATGCGGTGAAACACCTGGCCGATCCCGGCGGTGTCCGCGGCGATCCGGAGATCGCACCCCAGCGCCAGGTTCGCGCCGCCGCCGGCCGCCACGCCGTTGAGGCTGGCCAGCACCGGCTTGGGCGAGTCCCGGATCAGCCGCAGCAACTGGCCTCCGGCCCGCACCAGCGCCATCGCATCGGGGTAGCGGGCCTCCTCGAGCGCCTGGCCCAGGAACTTCACGTCGCCACCGGCGCTGAACGCGCGACCCGAGCCCGTGATGACCAGCACCCGGACCGATTTGTCCATCAGGAGCGTCCCGGTGGCTTCCACCAGGTGGCCCGCCATTTCGGCGTCCACCGCGTTGAGCCGGTCCGGCCGGTTCAGCGTGACCGTACCGATCCCGCCCTCGACCGAGGCCAGCACAAATGGGTGCGTCACCGTCTCCCTCTTACCGCTTCCCTGGTCACTCGTCACTGGTCGGTGTTCTCCACAATCATGGCAATTCCCTGTCCCACGCCGATGCACATTGTCGCCAGACCGTACCGTCCGCCGGTCCGCCGAAGCGCGTGAGTCAGGGTCGCCAGGATCCGTGCGCCCGATGCCCCCAGCGGGTGGCCCAGGGCGATCGCCCCGCCGTAGATGTTGACCCGGGCCGGATCGAGGTCCAGCTCGCGGATGCAGGCGATGCTCTGCGCGGCGAAGGCCTCGTTCAGTTCGATCAGGTCGATGTCCGCGAGGGTGAGCCCGGTGCGCTCCAGGACTTTCCGGGTTGCCGGAATCGGTCCCAGGCCCATGCAGCTGGGGTCCACCCCGGCGACGGCCGATCCGATGATGCGGGCCAGGGGCGGGGTCCCCAGCTCGCGGGCCGCCGCTTCGCTCAGGACGGCGACCGCTCCGGACCCGTCGTTGATGCCGCTCGAGGTCGCCGCGGTGACGCTCCCGTCCTTCGTAAAGGCCGGTTTGAGCCCGGCCAGTGTCTCGAGGGTGACGCCGGCACGGGGGTATTCGTCCCGCGAGAACTGGCGCTTCGAGCCGTCCTTCGACTTGAGAGGCACTGGCACCACTTCGTCCTCGAAGCGGGACTCGGCCAGCGCCGCCTGGGCCCGCTCCTGGCTCATCACCGCGAACTCGTCCTGCTCCTGCCGGCTGATGCCGTACTGGCGGGCGACTTTCTCGGCCGTCTCGCCCAGCGAGATGGTCCACTCTCCGGGCATGGCGGGGTTGGTGAACCGCCAGCCCACCGTCGAGTCGGCCAGGGGGGGTGGCGTCCGGTTCCACGCCGTCCCGCTCTTGAGCAGGATGTAGGGAGCCCGGGTCATGCTCTCCACGCCACCGGCGATGAAAATGTCGCCCTCGTTGGCCTTCACGGCCTGCGCCGCGCTGGCCACCGCCTGGAGGCCCGAGCCGCAGAGGCGGTTGACCGTCTGTCCGGGAACTTCAACCGGAAGCCCCGCCAGGAGCGCGGCCATCCTGGCCACGTTGCGATTGTCCTCGCCGGCCTGGTTGCTGCAGCCGAAGATGACGTCGTCGATCCGGTTCGCGGGGAGCCGGCCCCGCTCCACCACGGCCCTGATGGCCACGGCGGCGAGATCGTCGGGCCGGACATCGGCCAGCGATCCCCCGACCTTCCCGATCGGCGTGCGCACGGCGGCGGTAATGACGGGGGCGTTCATCGGCGGATGGCGCACGGCGGATGGCAACTCACAGCCCGACCCACACCGTTTTCGATTCCGTGTAACCGTCCAGGGCCACCCGGCCCAGGTCGCGCCCGAAGCCGGACTGCTTGTACCCGCCGAAGGGCGCCGCCGGGTCATAGATGTTGTAGGTGTTGACCCACACCGTCCCGGCTTTCACCGCGCGCGCCAGCCGGTGGGCCTTGCTCACATCGCGGGTCCAGATGCCCGCGGCGAGGCCGTACATGGACTGGTTGGCGAGGTGCACCGCCTCGTCGAAATCGTCGAAGCCGAGCACCGCGAGCACCGGCCCGAAGATCTCCTCCCGGGCCACCGTCATCTCGGGCGTCAGGCCGTCGAATACCGTGGCCTCGACGAAAAACCCCTTGCCGTTGACTTTCACCGCATTGCCGCCGGCCACCACGGTGCCGCCTTCGGCTTTCCCCTTTTCGATGTAGCCGAGAACGTTCTCCTGCTGCTTGCGGGAGACCAGCGCGCCCATCCGGGTCGCCTTGTCGAAGGGGTCGCCGGGGGTCAGCTTCCGGGCCCGTTCGGCCAGTTGCTCAACCACCTGGTCCTTGACCGACCGCTCCACCAGGAGCCGGCTCCCCGCCGCGCAGACCTCGCCCTTGCCGTAGAAGATGCCGGTCTGGGCGCCCCGGACCGCCGCCCCGAGGTCCGCGTCCGCGAAGACGATATTGGGGCTCTTGCCGCCCAGCTCGAGGGTGACCCGCTTCACCGTGTCGGCGGCTTCCTTCATGATGGTCTTGCCCACCTCGGTGGACCCCGTAAACGCGATCTTGTCCACGTCCGGGTGGCGGACCAGCGCCATGCCCGCCGTGCGTCCGCCGCCGGCGATCACGTTGAGCGCGCCGGGGGGCAGGCCCGCTTCCAGCATCACCTGGCCCAGGGCGATCGCCGTGAGCGGCGTCTCGGTGGCGGGCTTGAGCACCACGGTACATCCCGCCGCGAGGGCCGGGGCCACCTTCCACATGGCCAAATTGAGCGGAAAGTTCCAGGGCACGATGGCGCCGACCACGCCGACCGGTTCCCGCAGGGTATACACGAAAAACGGCCCGTCCACCGGCAGCGTATCGCCGGTCAGCTTGTCGCACCAGCCGGCGTAGTAGCGCAGGGTTTCGATGGCCATCGAACAGTCGATGTTCGATTCGAACAGCGGCTTGCCATTCTGCAGTGATTCCAGCCGGGCGATCTCCGGCTGGCGGCTGGCCAGGATATCGGCGGCTTTGGCGAGCAGGGCCCCCCGCTTGCGGGCCGACAGTTTTTGCCAGCTATCGGAGACGAAACACGCCCGGGCCGACGCCACCGCCTGGTCCACGTCGGCCGCATCTCCCTCGGCCACCTGGGCGATGATTTCCTCCGTGGCCGGGTTGACCACCGCGAAGCGGCGGCCCGAGGCCGCCGGGCGGTATTCGTTACCGATAAAAAGATCAGTATGCATGTCTCACGAATGCCGGGGTCAAAGGGAAGCCATCCGGAGCGAGGCGAAGGATCATCCTACCTGGCCGTGAACGTCGCCATCCGCTTTTCGTTGTACGCCGCGATGCCTTCCTTGGCGTCTTCCGACTGGAACAGCTGCTGCTGCAGCTCCCGCTCGATCGCGAGGCCCGACTCGAAGGGGACCTCGGCGCCTGACTGGACCGCCCGCTTGATGAGTCCCACCGCCTTGGACGCCTTGTGGGGCGGACAGAACTGCCGGGCGTAGACTACCACGTTGTCCCAGAAGTTGTCGTTCTCGAACACCTTGTTGACCATGCCGTGGTCTTCGGCGGTCTCGAACGAGAAGGTTTCGCCGGTGCACATCAGCTCGATCGCCTTGGACTTGCCGATCAGCCGGGCCAGCCGCTGGGTGCCGCCGGTGCCGGGGAGCACGCCCAGGTTGACTTCCGGCAGCCCGATCTTGCCGGCGTTCCGCCGGGCGATCCGGATATCGCAGGCCATCGCGATCTCCAGGCCGCCGCCCACGCAATGACCGTTGAGGGCGGCGATGGTCAGCTTGGGCGTCTGCTCCAGGCGGCTCAACGTCTCGTTGGCATGAAGACAGAAGAAATACTTGAACCGGGGCGTCACCTGGTTCAGCATTCCGATATTGGCGCCGGCCGAGAAAAACTTCTCGCCCTGGCCCCGGATCACGATGACGTGGGCCTCTTCGGCCATCCGGGCATCGAGAATCGCCGCGTCCAGCTGCCGCATCATCTCGTACGTGTAGGTGTTGGCCGGGGGATCGTTGAGGGTGATGATCGCCAGGCCGTCCGTGACTTCGTAGTCCACCAGGACTTTTTCAGTCGGGGCAGGGGCACCGGGGCGAGGAGCAAGAGTCGTAGCCACTGGGTCATCCTCCGTGCGTGGCGACCAGTTCAGCGGCCGCATGGGTGGTAGGTTGCAGGAACCCGTTCAGAAACAGATGGGTGAGGTCGTCGGCCAGGCGGGCCGGGGGCACCGGCCCGCTGGGTTTGTACCAGGTGTAAATCCAGTTCATCATGCCGAAGAGCGCGTACGCCGCCACCTGGCGATTGACGCCCGACGCGCTCACGTCGTCCAGCAGGCTCACCAGCAGCGACACGTACTCCCGCTTCTGGCGCACAACCCGGGCCCGCATCGTGCCGGTCAGTTCCTCTTCCTCGTGGGAGAGTACTTTCATTTCCGCCATGTGGGCGGCGAAGAATTCCACGTGGTGGCGGATGAAGGCCCGGAGCCGACCCTCGGGGGTTGTCTCGGCGGCAATCGCGGCGAGGGATCCGGCCATAACCTGGCTGAAACAGCGGTCCTGGATCAGGAACAACAACTCGGTCTTCCCGGCCACATAATGATAAATGCCGGCCAGGCTCATCCCGCTCTCCCGGGCGATCTCACGCATGGAGGTGGCATGGAAACCCTTGTCGGCGAAAACGTTAACCGCCGAGGTCAGGAGCAGCTGTTGTCGTTGGTCAAAGGTCGTCACGGGCTCGTCCGAACGTTCGTTCGAATGAAACCTAGCCCCGATCCGGAGGCCGGTCAACCGTTTAACAAACCCCCTGCCACCCCGTCTACCTGAGTCCATGGGTGGCCTGAGCGAGTCAATCCGGTTATCGGACGCCGAACTGGTGGCGGCCTACCAGGCCGGCGACGAGCAGGCCGCGGCCGAACTGGTGCTGCGGCACGCATCCGCCGCAGGCCGGTTCCTTCACGCGTCCGGGGCTTTACCGGCGGACTTGGAAGACCTGGTCCAGGAAGCTTTTTACCGGGCTTTTCGGCGGCTCTCCAGCTGGAGGCAGGACGCCGCCTTCCGGACCTGGCTCCTGGCGATCGCGGGAAACCTGGTGAAGGACGCGCACCGCTCCCGCCGGGGAAGGGATGTCGTGTCCCTCGAGGGTCACGACGTGCCCGATCACCGGGACCCCTCGGCCGATTTGCAGGCTGGCGAGGCCGAACAGCGGCTGCAGGGCGGCATCGCGGCGCTGCCCCGGCTGCAGCGGGAGGTGTTTCTGCTGCGCGTCCAGGAAGGAGCCGGGTACGCCGACATCGCCCGGGCGCTGGGCACCACCCCGGGAGCCGCCCGGGTTCATTATCACCACGCGGTCAAGCGGTTGAAAGAGATCGTCTCATGACATGCACCAGGCTGTCGGACCGCACGGCGGAGGTGGCCCGGGGCGGGACGGAGTGGACCGGGGATGAGCGCCGCCACCTGGCCTCCTGTGCTGATTGTGCGGCCGAGTTCCGGCTGGTCCAGGCCGCGGTCAAGCTGGCAGCGGAGGCCCCGCCCATGCCGGCCGAACGAATCAGCGACCGGGTCATCCGGCGACTTGCCGCTGAACCGGTGCCCGCCGGCCGGGGGCGCTGGTGGTGGGGCGCTGGCGGTCTGGCCGCGGCGGCCGCCCTCTTGTGGATGCTGTGGCCAGGGTCGTCACCCCCGGCCGCCCCGGTGGTGTCTCCGGCCGCCACCGCCTTGGTGCTGCCCCTGACGGAACTGGACAGCCTCGACTCGGCCCAGCTGCGGTCGGTACTGGAATCTCTGGACGATCCGCTCGCCGGTCCGGACGTTTACGAAATGCCCTCGATGCTGGACCTGGATGACACACAACTCGAGCGGGTGCTCCGCTCCCTGGAGGGTTAACCATGCGACGAATCGTGCTGGTGCTGGCGGGGCTATTGGTCGGCGCGGGCGCCCTGCAGGCGCAGGGAGAGGACCCCCGCGGCGAGAACCTTCGCGCCGCCATCCAGGAACGCTTTGCCCGGCAGGTGCAGGACCAGTTGGGCCTGACCGACAGCCAGGCGGAGAAGATGCGCACCACCGCTCTCGAATGGTTTGGGAAGCGGCGCGCCCTCGAAGTCCAGGAACGCCGCCTCCGCGCCGCCCTGGGCAGCCAGATGCGGCCCGGGATTCCCGCCGACCAGGACAGCGTGGCCCGGCTGACCGACGCCCTGCTGACCCTCAAAGTGGCGCAGGTGCAGACCTACCGCGACGAGATCCGCGAGATGACCTACCTGACACCGCTACAGCGGGCCCAGTTCTTCATGCTCCGGGACCGGCTGCTCCGCCGCATCGAGGAAGTCCAGCAAGGGCCGGAGGCGCCGCTGGTGCGGCAACGCCGCCGCCCCTGAGCTATTCCTCCCCGGGCCGGAGGGCGCTAACTTACGAGTTCCCCCACAGAACTTCCGGCCATGCGGCTCGTTGCGGTTTCCCTTCTGCTCGCCCTGCTGGCGCCTGCGGCTCACGCCCAGCGCACGGTCGTTTACCGTATTGACATCAGCGGCACGATCGAAGGCGGTCTCGCCCCCTACACCGCCCGGGCGGTCCGGGAGGCGACCGCCGCCGGGGCGGCCGCGATCATCCTCGACATCAATACGCCCGGCGGCCGGGTGGATGCCGCCGAGATGATGGCCGATGCCATCCGGTCCACGGACGTCCCGGTCTATGCGTTCGTCAATCCCCGGGCCTACAGTGCCGGCGCGCTCATCGCGCTCGCCAGCGACGGGATCTACATGACGCCCGGCGGCGTGCTCGGCGCCGCCACCCCGGTGGACGGCCAGGGCACCAAGCTCTCCGAGAAGTATGTCTCCGCCATGCGGGCGGAGTTCCGGGCCCTGGCCGAGCAGCAGAACCTGGATCCCCGCATCGCGGAGGCCATGGTCGACGACAGCCTGGGCGTACCCGGGTTGCTGGAGCCGGGCAAGCTGCTGACGCTGAGCACCGCGGAAGCGCTCAAGGTCGGCTACGCCCGGGGCCAGGCGGCGGACCTGGCCGCCTTGCTGGAGACGCTGGGGCTCGCGAGTGCCGAGGTCGTGGTGGTCGGCGTGAACTGGGCCGAGAGCCTGGTGCGCTTCCTGACCAACCCGCTGGTGGCGCCCCTGCTGCTCTCGCTCGGCATGCTGGGCCTGATCTTCGAGATCAAGACCGGGGCCTTCGGCCTCGGCGGCGTGCTCAGCCTGCTCTCCCTCGGCATGTTTTTCGGCGCCCACCACCTGGTGGGCCTGGCGGGGTGGGAAGAGGTCATCCTGCTGCTGGGGGGCCTCATCGCCATCGCGGTGGAGATCTTCGTGCTTCCCGGGTTCGGCTTTGCCGGCATCCTCGGCATCGTGCTGCTGGTGGTCGCCATCGTGCTGGCCATGCTCGGCTCGCTGCCCTCGCTCCAGGACGTGGTCCAGTCCCTGGCGGTCGTCGCGACGGCCCTGGTGCTCACCACCGCGGTCTTCATCGCCTGGTTGCGGCACCTTCCCAACAGCACCCGCTTCCGGGGGCTCATTCTCGCGGACGGACTCAACGCCTCCGACGGTTTCGTCTCCGCCAGAGTCCGCAGCGATCTCGTCGGCAAGGAAGGCCTCGCCGTCACCGATCTGCGGCCCGCGGGCACCGTGCTGGTGGGCGAGGAACGGATCGACGTGGTGACCGAAGGGGACTATATCCAGGCTGGCACTGCGGTCCGGGTCATTCGGGCGGAGGGACACCGGCACGTAGTGCGGAAGTAGTGAGAAGCGAGAGGTTCGCAACCATCGTCTCCAAGGAGCTACAGTGGATCGCCTGCTAGAGTTGGGTGCGCCGTTCGTGCTGGTGCTGTTCATCATCGGCCTCATCATCGTCACCATCTTCTTCCGTTTCATCCCGATCGGGCTCTGGTTCCAGGCCCTGGTGACCGGGGTCCGGGTGTCGTTCGTGACCCTGTTCTTCATGCGCTTCCGGAAAGTGAACCCGGCGGTGATCGTGAACCCGATGATCAATGCTCACAAGGCGGGCCTCCGTCTGGAGATTGACGAGCTGGAGGCGCACTACCTGGCCGGCGGCAACGTGGAGCGAGTGATCCGCGCCCTGATCGCCGCGGACAAGGCCGGCATCGCCCTCGACTTCAAGCAGGCGACCGCCATCGACCTGGCGGGCCGCGACGTGTTCGAGGCGGTGCAGGTGAGCGTGAATCCGAAAGTCATCACAACGCCCAAGGTCGCGGCGATGGCCAAGGACGGGATCCAGCTGCTGGCACTGGCCCGGGTGACGGTGCGGGCGAACCTGAACCGGCTGGTGGGCGGCGCCGGCGAGGAAACCATCCTGGCCCGGGTCGGCGAAGGCATCGTCAGCACCATCGGGTCGGCGATGAACCACAAGGCGGTGCTGGAGAATCCGGACCTTATCTCCAAGACCGTGCTGGCCAAGGGCCTCGACGCGGGGACCGCCTTCGAGATCCTGTCCATCGACATCGCCGATGTGGACGTGGGCAAGAACATCGGCGCCGAGTTGCAGACTGACCAGGCCGAAGCGGACAAGCGGATCGCCCAGGCCAAGGCGGAGGAGCGGCGGGCCCTCGCGGTGGCGATGGAACAGGAGTTCAAGGCCGAGTCCCAGAACCAGCGGGCCAAGGTGATCGCGGCGGAAGCCCAGATTCCCCTGGCCATCGCGGAGGCGTTCCGGAGCGGCAACCTCGGCATCATGGACTACCAGCGCTACAAGAACATCCAGGCCGATACCCAGATGCGGAACTCGATCGCGGGCGGTTCCGACGGCCCGGGGTCGGACGCGTGAGCCTGGCCGGTCTTCCGGAGCAGGCCGTCCGGGCCGATGGGATGACCGGGGTTGTCATCTTCGCGATCGTCTACGCGATCGTGACTATCATGGGGAAGCTCAAACAGGCACCCAGGGGTGGCGCGGACAGCGAACCCCAGGAGCCGAAGCGGCCCCGGCCCCGTCCGAACCAGCAGGCCCGGCGCCCCCCGCCGCCCCAGAGGACGGAGTCCCCCGGGCGGCCTGCCGGGGGCACCCAGGGAGAGGCGCTCAAGCTGGAGGAATTGTTTCGGGTGCTGACGGGAGGACCCGGTGCTCCCGGGTCTGGACCGATGGGGCGCCGCTCGGCGCCACCCGCGGAACTCGCCGAAGACGTAGAAGAACGGGCCTCGCTGGAAGTCGAGGAACGGGTGCTCAACCTGGAGGCCACGCCGGTAGCCCGGGCCAGCCGCCGCGACGTGGACCACGATGACGAGGCCGAAGGCGTCGTCCAGGCCCGGATCCGCGCGGCCGAAATGCGAAACCGGCCGCTCAACCTCGCCGACCACGCTGCCTTCGATGCCCGCATCCGGCAGGAACCCGCCGATAACACCCGGACCGCCGCGCCGCTCCGGCGGTCGCTTCGCGACGCCATTGTGTGGCGGGAAATCCTGGGTCCCCCGGTCTCCCTTCGCGATTCCTCCGACCAGAACTGGTAGGCCCCGGACCGGCGGACCGCGCAGGGTCCTGCACCGGCGAGTTTTCCCCATGGCCGGCTTAACAGTGGGGCCCGCCGCCCGTCAGTAAGAGTCAGCAGCCGAAGCGCGACTCTCACTCTGACCGGGAGCTTCCAATGCGGATCCCACGACTCGTTACTGCCGCCCTCCTGCTCCCCGCCGTCCTGGCCGGATGTAGTGACGGGGGGCCTTCCGATTCCTCCGCCATCACCCAGGCGCTCGCAGCCGATATGGCGGAAGTCCTCCTTGAAGACCAGGATGCCATGCTGGACGCATCCACGGTGGATCCCGCGACCGGGGTCGCGGTGACCCCCGCGCCGGGGCCAGCGTACGCCGGCCCGCCGCCCTGTACTCCGCTGGTCAGTCCCAGTCCCCCCGGCAACGCCGACGGCGATGCGGTGCCCGACTCGGCCCGGTTCGATTTCTCGGGCTGCGCGTTTGCCCGCGGCAACTTTGCTTTCGTGCTCTCCGGTATCATTCACATCATTGACCCGGCGGCGGCCCCGGCCGGGTTCGGCCTCAAGGCGGTATTCGAAGGATTCCGCCGGGAGCGGACCCATGTTCCCACCTCGCGCACGGTGGCCAGCGTGTTCGACGGCGCCCGGCAGGTCACCGGGAACGCCGATGCCCTCACGCACCTGATCGTCGGTTTCCGCACTGCGGTGACCCGCCCCGGGCTGGGGACGGTCCTCCACGAAAAGGACTGGAACGGGAGCTTCACGGCGGATGTTCCCGGCAGCATCGCGCCGGGCCAACCGCTGCCGAGCGGGGTGCTGAATGTTGCGGGGTCGTCGGAGTGGTCGCGGGGCCAGGCCGAGTTCTATACCCTCTCGGTGACCACCAGCGGACTGCACTTCGATGCCGGTTGTACCATTGCCCCCCGGTTCGATGCCGGCTTCTCCAGCCTGGTCATCACCCGTCGCGGCGTTCCCCACACGGTGCTGGTGGAGCACACGGCGTGCGGGCAGTTCACGGTGACGCGGAGCTGACAAGTGAGAGGTGAGAGGTGAGAGGTGAGCAGCAACGACGGTCGCCTTCCGTGCTCACCTCCTCCTGTCACTTCCTACATTTTTTCAGGGTTGTCGAGTTCCACCGGGCGCAGGCTCAGGTCGAGGGCCAGGAAGAGGGTCCTGGAGAAGGGAAAGAAGAGCAGGGGCATCGCCACCGCTTCCAGCGGGCCTGTCACCTGGAGGGTGTTCCAGGGAGGCGAAGGCCAGGTGAAGACGATGACCGAGAGACTGAGTCCGAGCGTGACCGCCTCCGCCGCGAGCAGGTTGAACCACATGGCACCCAGGGCGTAGCCGCTGTCGCCCCGGTCGAACCGGAGCCCGCAGGTCGGACAATTGGCCTTCATCCGGAACCATCCATGGAAGAGACCCCCTCCTCCACAGAGGGGGCAGCGCCTACGGACTGCCCGGGCGAACATGGTCCGGCGCCGGGGTGCTGCCAGCCGGCCCGAAGATGCGATGCTGGTCATGCGGCAATGGTAGCTGCCTGAGCGCTTGCGACCAAGCCCGGCGCAGGCCGCCGACTCGCCTTGTGTTTTGCCTTCTGTTCCAGCAGTTTTGGCCCGCGCCCGAGTGGCGGAATGGCAGACGCAGCGGACTCAAAATCCGCCGGGGGCAACCCCGTGCGAGTTCGACTCTCGCCTCGGGCACTCTGGAATCCGTCGTGGCAGGCGTAGTGCGAACGTGAGAAGCCCGGCGGTCTGCTCGATCGGTCGGAATCACAATCATTTTAAGGAGAGTCGGGTATGCGAGTGAACGTGCTGGCGGTCCTGGCGGGTCTGGTGCTGGTGGCGGGAGTATCCCAGGCGCAGGCGCAGGGGGTGCGGTTTGCGCCCGAGGCAAGCATCGGCGAGGATTCCGATTTCGGCATCGGCGCCCGGGTCCGCTTCGACCTGAGCCCCACCTTTCGGAGCCCCGGGTTCAGCGGTATCGCCTCCTTTGACTATTTCTTCCCCGGGAACAACATCAATTACTGGGAATTGAACGCCAACCTCGGCTGGGCCATCCCGGGTGTCCGGGGGAATGTCCAGCCCTACGTCGGTGGCGGTCTCAACTATGCCCACGTCTCGGTGGACAACTGCACCGGCAACTGCGGCAACAGCGATGTGGGCGTCAACCTGATGGGCGGGTTCAACCTGCAGACCCGCACCAAGATGATGCCCTTCCTCGAAGCCAAGATCACCCTGGGCGGGGGCGAACAGTTCGTGCTGACCGGCGGGGTGTACTTCTAGGAAATTGAGGGAACGTTGGAATTGAGGGAATGTTGGAATTGAGGGAATGTTGGAATTGAGGGAATGTTGGAATTGAGGGAATGTTGGAATTGAGGGAATGTTGGAATTGAGGGAATGTTGGAATTGAGGGAATGTTGGAATTGAAGGAATGTTGGAATTGAGTCCAATTCCCTCAATTCCCTCAATTCCCACATTCCCTCAATATTTCCTACCCCCCCATCTCTCCCGCATCGTACGCCTTGCAGTACTCTTCGTAGTCGCTTTCCACCCGGGTGGCATAGAACCTCGCGTAGGCCACCAGCTCCTGTTGCCACCAGTCTTCCCGTCCGAAATCGATCAACTCGTCGGCGATGGCGGAACCCTGCCGGCCGCCGCTGCGGAGCTGGGCCCAGGCCACCACGTCGCCGGCGGTGCCGATGGCTTTCTCCAGCCGGCGTGACTTGCCATTCCACTGGTCCAGGCTGAGCCGGTCATGGGAGGGCTGCAGGTCGCGGAGAATGTACGGGTGCCGGTTGAGAAGCACCGCCTGGAGCAGTGCCGGCGGGACCGCCTGCATCCGGGTCTGGATCGCCACCACCCGTTCGGCCGGGTTCTTCCACTCCGGCTGGGGCAGCCGCAAGAAGGGGGCGAGGACCGAGTCGCGCGCCAGCTTGAGGTCGATCAGCCGGTTGCCATGGGGCGAACCCTCGCCTTCGATCAGCAGGACATACCGGGGCAGGCCGAGGTGGGAGATCCCGGTTACCCGGCGGGCGACGTCGAGCAGTTTGAAGAACGACGGATCCGGTTGCCGGGCCGCCCATTTCTTCATGAACGCGGCGATCCGGCCCCGGGTGACTTCAGGAACCGGGAGGCTATGCTTCTGGTCCAGCAGGAGGCGTCGGGTCTTGCCATGGGTCGCGGTGCGCGCGTCGAGCAGTTCCCGCTGCGACCGGGCCTTGAGGTCGTTGATGAGATTGCGAACGATTCCCTTGGTGGATTGTCGCTCGACCCAGCGGGCTTTGCCGTCCCGCAGCGCCCCGGCGTAGGAACGGACGAAATGCTGCGTCAGGGTACTGGTTTCTCTGCCGCTCAGGCCGAGGCTCCGGGCTCCCACGATGATGCTGGTTGTAAACCGGGCCAGGTCCCACGAGGTCGGGGCCAGGGCGCCTTCGTCGAAATCGCCGATGTCGAAATGCACCAGACCGCTGTCCGACCGGTGACTCCCCAGGTTTTCCAGGTGGAGGTCGCCATTGACCCATGTCGCCGGAGCTCGGTCCAGCGAGGACCCCTGGGGCCAGTCCTGGTAAAACAGGTGGGACGTACCCCGGAAGAATCCGTAGAGGCCGGCCCGCATCCGGGCATACTTGTAATGCAGCCGCTCCGGCTCGCGCCCTTCGTTGAATTGGGCGATCCGCTCGACGAGATTGGTGACCGGGATCACAGGTGTGTCGCCCGCGGGACGGGGTGTCGGGGGATTGCCATTGGCCACCGGGGCCGCGGGCGATTCCGGCGGGTTCGCAGAGGCAGCCATCTCCGGGAGCTCCCGGGTACCGTAACTTGTTCTGGTGCGCAGCATTCGGCGGTAGATTCCTTTCCCCGGACAGGCCACGGCTGACGATCAGTGGCTTTCACAGTATAAATCAACCGAACCTGCCATGCAGGTTGCGCGCCTTCTAGCTACCTGGTTCGGGATCATACGACCGTGTCGGATGACCAGCTACAGGCCCGATTCCCGATCCTCCCCGTCCGGCCGGGCTCATCATGTCCCGAGAATTGGCCTTCTGTCCAGCCGGGCATTAAGCTTCCCGCCCCGGGACTCCCTCCGGGCAGGCCGGTAAGTTCATATGGCTCGGCCAGTTGAGGGGCAGTTGATCCCCGAAGCGTAGATTGGCCCAGAACCCCGGCACCCGGCCGGATGCCCGGCACCCCAACATCGATGATCTCTCCATGCCCTTGATGACCACCGTTGTTTCCAGCGCGCCCAGCAAGCATGTCACTCCCCTCCTCGCCGTCCTGGTTCCCCGGGGGGCGATGCCGCCATCCCTGAAGGCGCTGGACGAGGCCACCGGCGGCGCGATCGAACGACTCTTCGCTTCCGCCGATTTCAGCGGCAAGAAGGATGAGACCGCGGTGCTTTATCCCGGCGGCACGGCGGCTCGAATTCTCCTGGTCGGCCTGGGCAAGGGCCCCGAGGTCAGTCGCGCCGCCATTCGCCGCGCCGCGGGGACGGCCGCCCGGCGGGCCCGCGGACTCGGCGTACCGTCGGCCGCCTTGTACGTGGCGCCGGAAGGGTATGGATCGGTGGCGGCCGGGGACGTGGGCCAGGCTGCCGCGGAAGGCCTGGCACAGGGAACCTGGCACTTCGCCGACATGAAGCAGCCGCCAGAGGAGCCGAAACCGGCGCTGGAACGGTTCGAGATCCTGGCCGGGGCCGATCAGTCCGAGTTGATGGCGGGGCAGGCGGTGGGGGAGGCGATCGCGGCGGGACACGTGTACGCGCGCGGCCTCCAGGTGCTGCCACCCAACATCTGTACGCCGGCTTATCTCGGTGAACGGGCCGCCGAACTGGCCCGGCAGCACGGCTTCACCGCGACCGTGCTGGACCGGGCGGCCATTGAAAAGGAAAAGATGGGTGCGCTCCTCGCCGTCGCGCAGGGCAGCGCCCAGGAGCCCCGTTTCATCGTACTGGAATACCGGGGGGCCGAAGGCCCGCCGGTCGTCCTGGTGGGGAAGGGGGTGACCTTCGACACGGGGGGCATCTCGATCAAACCAGCCCAGAGCATGGAGGACATGAAATACGACATGTCCGGCGCGGCTGCCGTCCTGGGCACCTTCGAAATGCTGGGACGTCTCAAGCCCCGGATTCACGTGGTGGGGCTGGTCCCCTCGGCCGAGAACATGCCATCCGCCAATTCCTACCGCCCGGGGGACGTGGTCCGTACCATGTCGGGCAAGACCATCGAAGTCGTCAACACGGACGCCGAGGGGCGGCTCCTGCTCTGCGACGCGCTGACCTTTGCGCAACGATACCAGCCGGCATGTGCGCTGGACATTGCCACCCTTACCGGCGCTATCGTCATCGCCCTGGGGCACGTCGCGATCGGCGTGATGGGCACCGACCAGCCCCTGGTCGATGCCGTCGTGGCCGCGGGCGAGCGTGCCGGCGAACGGGCCTGGCCGCTCCCGCTGTGGGACGAATACCGGGATCTCATCAAGTCGGATATCGCCGACGTCAAGAACAGCGGCGGCCGTCCGGCGGGCAGCATTTCAGCGGGATGGTTCCTCCGGGAATTCGTCGATGGTTTTCCGTGGGCCCACCTGGATATCGCGGGGACGGCCTACACCGAGCGGGACGCGCCCGACATGGGCAAGGGACCGACGGCCTCGGGGGTGCGGCTCTTCAGCGAATTCCTCCTGGCGCGGGCCGCGCAGTAGGCCCGGCCTGACCGACGTGGCCTTTCTCCCGCCCGCAGGGATCCTCCGCATCCTCGGCCCCCGTTGCGGGCGGCTGCTCCTGGCCCTGGCCGGGCTGCTGGCGCTTGCGGCGGTGCCGGTGCGAGCCCAGATCCTGGATACGCTTCCCAGCGATACCCTCCCCTCCGACACGGTTGACCAGACCGCGCGCTTCCTGGAGGCGCAGCAGAACTCACTGATTCCCATGAGCGTGCTGCCCCACCTCGGGGCGGAGGGCCCCCGGGCTCCGCTCTCGCGCATCGTCCTCACCCGGGATTCCATCGACTGGGCGATCAACCAGTCGTTGGGCGACCTGCTGATGCGGGTGCCCGGGGTGTTCCTGTGGCGGGGCGGGTGGTTCGGGCGGCCGGAGTATCCCAACTTTCAGGGTCGCGGGGCCACCTCGGTGGAGTACTACCAGGATGGGTTGCCCCTGCTGCCGCTGGGGCGGGACAGCGTCGCCATCGATCCATCGCTTATTGCCCTCAGTTTTCTCGAGCGGGTAGAGATCGAGCGCTGGCCGGGCCTTCTCCGAGTTCACCTCTTCACCTGGCGGAACGACCGGCGGGCGGCGCGGTCGCGGGTGGGGCTGGCCTCGGGCGACAAGGACATTTCCCGCTACGTCGGCGCCCTCGAGCGCCGTTTCGCCGGGGGGCTGGGGCTGGCGGTCGCCGCCGAGTATTTCGATGCGCCAACCGGCAGCGCATTCAACAGCGGCCACACCAACACATCCTACTGGCTGCAACTGGAGTACGTGCCGTCCGCCAACTTCGGGGTGCAGGCCCAGACCATCCGGATGTCTCCCTCCCGGAAAGCGTTCGAGCGCGCGGCGGGCGATACCATTGGCGATTTCCTGCGGGGCGATCGGTCCGACGACCAGGTCCGGCTCTTTTACAGGCGCGGTGCCGGCGACCGGGGACTTCGCATGGACGCGGTGTATGGCCATTCGCGGTGGCAGGGCAGCGGCGTCAATCAGTCGGTGGACCGGCTCGGCGCCTTTGTCTCGCTACGGGGGCCCGCCCTGCAACTCGGCGGCTCGGCGGTTTATCAATCCCGGTGGACCACGCTCGATGTCCGGGGCACCGCCGGGTGGACCGGGCTTCGGGGGATCACCCTGGACGGCGAAGCGGTGTTCCAGCGCCACGAAGGCGACCGGACCAGCCAGTGGCTCGCCGGCCGGGCCGGACTGCAGCTTCCGTTCGGGGTCGTCGCCGCGGGAGCGGCACGGGCCGGCACGCTGGTCGCGGCGCCCTCCATCCTCTCGGATTCGGGCCAGGGCATCGTGGACCTCTCGGGGCAGTTGAGCTGGCAACGCCCGTGGGTGGGGCTCGAGGTCGGAATCGCGCAGACCGATGGGTTCCGTCCCCATTCTCCCCAACCCTTCCTCCTGATCGACTCCCTTCGGCCGGCCGGCACCAGCCGCTGGCTCACGGTCGGCGCCCGGCTCTCGCCCCGGCAGTGGCTGACCATCGAGGGGTGGTACAGCGACCCCCTGGAGGGAACGGTGGAAGGTATTCCCCCTACCCATTCCTGGGTGACCGGGACGATTCGCTCCCGGTTCCTCCGGACCTTTCCCAGCGGGATCTTCGATCTCAAGCTGCAGCTCGGCATGGAGGCCTGGAGTGACGGCGTCATCGGCCGGGACGCCGCCGGCGCCGCCATTTTCCACGGCGGGGCCACCTTCTTCCGGAGCGTGGTCGAAATGCGGCTGGGCGGCCTGGTCCTCTTCTGGGACCGGATCAACCTGTCGGGCAACAAGCGGTCCTATGTCCCGGAATACCTGGTCCCCCGTTTCGGCAGTACCTTCGGGGCGCGCTGGGAGTTCCTCAACTAACGGCGGTTTCCCCCTCGATTCCTCAGTTCCTTCGACAGTGTCAAATCCCAATCCGGACCCTACCCTAAATCCACCCGCCGGGCTAACTTTCGCGGCTGTTTTCCGCCCGTCGGAGGGTCGCATTGCCACATAGCATGACCGGCTTTGGAGCGGCCGAGGGCCCGGTCGCGGGGGGCAGGCTCCGGGTCGAGATCCGGACTGTCAATCACCGGTACTTCAACCTCTCGCTCAAGGTGCCGCATGAGCTGGGCAGCTTCGAGGGCGAAGTGCGGGAACTGCTGCGAAAGGAGTTCGAGCGGGGCCACGTGTCGGTTTCCGGCCGCTGGGTGGAATACCCGGAGGCTTCCGCCACGACGGTGCTCAACCTGGAGCGGGCCCAGGCGGTGGTGAACCGGCTCCGTGAACTCCAGGCGGCGCTGGAGCTTCCCGGGCAGGTGGACCTGCCCATGGTGGCCCGCCACCCGGAGGTCTTTGGGAACCAGCAGGAAGAATCGCCTTTGCTGGCATGGGGCGAGGTCCAGGCGGTGCTCGCGGGGGCCGTGGCCGCCTGCCAGGCGATGCGGCAGCGGGAGGGGGCGGCGCTGGCCGACGAACTGCGAAACCGCCTCCTGTTGCTGGAAGGCGAGGCCCAGGTCATCGCCGCGCGGGCGCCAGAGCGGGTGCTGCGGGAGCGGGACCGGCTGCGGGCCGCCGTGGCCACCTTGCTGGACGGGCGCACCCCGGACGATGTCCGGCTCTCGCAGGAGATCGCGCTGCTGGCGGACAAACTGGACATTACCGAGGAGCTGGTGCGGTTCGGCGCCCACGTGGCCGCGTGCCGCGAGGTCCTGGCTGGCGCCGGTGCCAAGGGCAAGCAGCTCGGTTTCCTGGCCCAGGAGCTGGGGCGGGAGGTGAACACCATGGGTTCCAAGGCCAACGACGCCGTGATTGCCCACCAGGTCATCCAGATGAAGGGCGAACTGGAAAAGTTCCGGGAGCAGCTGGAGAACCTGGCGTGAATCCGTTTCCGCTGGTGCTCTCCTCTCCCTCCGGGGGCGGCAAGTCCACCATCGCGCGCCAGTTGTTGCAGGGCCGGGACGACCTGGGGTACTCGGTGTCGGCCACGACCCGCCAGCCGCGGGTGAAGGAAGCAGACGGCCGGGACTATTTTTTCCTCAGCCGGGATGAGTTCATCGCCCGGCGGGAGCGGGGCGATTTCGTGGAATCGGCCAGCTACGCCGGGGAGTATTACGGCACTCTCACCAGCGAGTTCGAGCGGTTGTTCGCCGACGGCAAGCATCCGATCCTGGACATCGAGATCGACGGCGCCCGGCAGATCATCCAGAGGTATCCGGACGCGGTGCGGGTGTTCGTCCTGCCGCCCAGCGGCGCCGAACTGGTGGACCGGCTGCGAGGCCGGAACACCGAGCCGGTCGAGATTCTCCGCCGCCGCCTCGACCGGGCGGCCGTCGAACTGGAAGCAGCGGGCGAATACGATTACGTGATCATCAATGACGACATCGTGACGGCGGTGGGGCACGTGGCGGCGATTATCGACGCCGAATGCCACAAGGTCAAGCGGCAGGCGGACCTGCGTGCCACCGTCGAGGGCATTCGCAGGGACGTGATGGCAGTGGCGGAGCGGTTGGAACACCCGTAGGGCGCAGGGCTGGTCACTCAAGGACCCGAGGAGAACGACACCGATGCGGATTTACACACCGATGGAAGCGGCGCGGGAAGCCGGCAACAAGTACCTGGGCGTGCTGGTGGCCGCGAAGTTTTCGCGGTTTCTGAACGAACTGCCCAAGGAAAAGATCACCGAGAAGGAAGTGAAGCTCACCACGGTGGCGCTGGAGCGCCTGGTGGAGGGCGACCTCCAGTACAAGCTGCTGCGCCGGCGCCGCTCCGAAGCGTGACCTGGGCCGGCCGGCACGTCGTCCTCGGCGTCTCCGGCGGAATCGCGAGCTACAAGAGCTGCTATCTCGCCCGGCGACTCACCGAAGCCGGAGCCCGCGTGGACGTGGTGCTCACGCAGGGCGCCGCCGAGTTCGTCCGGCCGGTGGTCTTCGAAGCCCTGACTGGCCGCCCGGTGGTCACCTCGCTCTGGGACCGGGACCAGGCCCTCTCCCACATCCGGCTGGGACAGGATCCCGATCTGATCATCGTCGCCCCGGCGACCGCCAATCTCATTGCCCGCGCCGCGCTGGGGCAGGCCGACGATTTTCTCACGACCCTGCTGCTGGCCCACACCCGGCCCGTCCTACTCGCCCCGGCCATGAACGACGACATGTTCGCCCATCCCGCGACCGGGGATAACCTTGCCCGCCTGGCGGACCGGGGGTTCCACGTGGTTGGCCCCGAAACCGGCTCGCTAGCCGAGGGGCCCTCCGACCGGCCCGGCCGAATGAGCGAGCCGGACACCATCATGGCTCACGCCGCCCGGCTGCTGCATGGGGGAAGCCGGCTGGCCGGCCGGACCGTCGTGGTGACCGCCGGCCCCACGCGCGAGGCTATCGATCCGGTCCGAGTCATCACCAACCGGTCCAGCGGAAAGATGGGCTACCGGCTGGCCGAAGCCGCCTGGGAGCGGGGCGCCCGAGTCATCCTCATCAGCGGGCCAGCCTCGATCGAGGCGCCGTCCCATATCCCTGTCATCAGGGTGGAGACCACTGCCGACATGCAGCAGGCGGTGCACCACGCTCTCGCCGGCGCGGATGTGCTGGTGATGGCCGCCGCCCCCGCCGATTACCGGCCTGCCACCGAGGCGAGCTCCAAGCTGGCCCGGGCCGAGGGACCGCTCTCGCTGTCGCTCGAGGCGACGCCGGATATCCTGGTCTCGACGGCCGCCGCCCGAAAGCCGGGCGCCGTGATCGTCGGGTTTGCCCTCGAAACGGGTGCGGCCATGGACCGGGCCCAAGAGAAGCTGGTTCGCAAGAACCTGGATATCATCGTGTTCAACAACGCGTTCGAGGCCGGTGCCGGCTTCGAGGGGGACACCAACCGGGTGACCATCATCGCACGAGACAGCCCCCCGGTGAATGTGCCGGTCCAGTCCAAGCGGGCCGTGGCGGAGGCGATTCTCGACGCAATCGAGGCCCGTCTTGGCTGACGATCTCCGCCGGTACCTTCGGCAGCAGGCGGACCTGGGCGGTCCCGATGTGCTGGTCGGGTGGGGGACGCTACCGGTTGCCGTTCCGTCCGCCGCGGCCGCTGGCCTCGAGCCCACACCTGAGGCTGCACCTCCGGAGCAGACCGGCCGCTGGCGGAAGGACGCCCCACCGATCCCCGGGGCCGGCCTGGAGGTTTCTCCCCCCGAGCCAGGGGAGGGCTTCGCGGCGCTCACCAGCCTGGAGGCCGTCGCGGAGGCGGCCGCCGCCTGTACCCGCTGTCCCCTGCATCGAACCCGTACCAACAGCGTGCCCGGAGAAGGCAACCCCGCGGCACGGCTGCTGCTGGTCGGCGAGGGACCCGGCGAGACGGAAGACCGCCTGGGCCGGCCGTTCGTCGGGCGGGCCGGGGAGTTGCTGAACAAGCTGCTGGCGGCGATTGATCTGCCCCGGGACGCGGTCTACATCGCGAATATTGTCAAGAGCCGTCCGCCTCAGAACCGCCGGCCCTTGCCGGATGAGGTCGCAGCCTGTATTCCATTCCTGTACCGGCAAATCGCTATCATACAACCCCGAGTGATCCTGGCGCTGGGAGGCACCGCCGCCGAGTCGCTGCTGGGGGTCAAGCAGAGCCTGACCGCGCTTCGCGGGAAGGTGCATCGTTTCCGGGGGACTCCGCTGGTGGTGACGTATCACCCGGCCGCCCTGCTCCGGAATCCAAACTGGAAGAAGCCTACCTGGGATGACGTTCGTATCGCCCGTCAGCTCCTCGACATCTGAACAACTCCCGGGGCGCTCCGCGCCCTGGGACGGCTCGGCCGAGCAGGCAGTCCTCGGATCCATGATGCTGGACCAGAACGCGGCGCTCCGGGCCGCGGAACTGCTGGACCAGAGTCATTTTTACCGGGAGGGCCACCGCCGGCTGTTCCGCTCGATGGCGCGCCTGGTGCAGCAGGGGGTCGTCATCGACCCGGTGACGCTGCGGGACGAACTGATGCGGCAGGGCGAGCTGGACGAGTCGGGCGGCGTGGAGTACCTGGCGGAGCTGGTGGACGCGGTGACCTCCACGGCGAACCTCGAAGCCCACGCCAAGATCATTCGCGACAAGGCGGTGATCCGCCAGCTGATCGAAGCCGCCACCAATATCATCGGGGAATCCTACGAGCAGCGGACGACCGCCAACGAGTTGCTCGACCTGGCGGAGTCACGAGTCTTCCAGATTTCCCAGACCCGGCACGAGCGCGGCTTTACCCGGATCAAGGAGATGCTCTCGGAGACCATCGAGCGCATCGAGACCCTGCAGCGCAGCGGCAAGACCATAACCGGGGTGGCCAGCGGGTTCCGCGACCTGGACGAGTTGACGTCCGGCTTCCAGCGGTCCGACCTGGTGATCGTCGCGGCCCGGCCCTCCATGGGCAAGACCGCCTTCTGCCTGAACGTCGCCGCCCACGCGGCCATCGAAGAAGACGTCGGTGTCGCCATCTTCTCGCTGGAAATGTCCAAGGAATCGCTGGTCCAGCGGCTGCTTTCCGCCGAGGCCTGGGTGGACAGCCAGAAAGTGCGCCGGGGCGGGCTGCTGGACACCGATTTTACCAATCTCGCCAAGGCGGCGGGGCGGCTGCACAGCTGCCCGCTCTGGATCGACGATACCCCCTCCCTGACGCTGCTCGAGATGCGCTCCAAGGCGCGGCGGCTCCGGGCCCAGAACGATGTGGGCCTGATCGTCGTGGACTATCTCCAGCTCATGCGCAGTCCCGAGAAGGCCGAAAACCGGGTGCAGGAAATCTCCGAGATCAGCCGCTCGCTGAAGAGCCTGGCGCGGGAGCTGGAAATCCCGGTGGTCGCGCTTTCCCAGCTTTCCCGCGCCACCGAGCAGCGGGGCGGCGACCGGCGACCCATCCTGTCAGACCTCCGTGAATCGGGCGCCATCGAGCAGGATGCCGACCTGGTGATTTTCATTCACCGGCCCGAGATGTATAAGAACCCCGAGGATGCGCGGGCGGAGGGACTGGAGGGCAAGGCCGAGATCATCGTCGGCAAGCAGCGCAACGGACCGACCGGGTCGGTAAACGTGTTCTACCATAAGCAGTTTACCCGGTTCGATAATCACACCAATCGGCCGGAGCCGGAGAACTAGCCATGGAATCCAGCCGGTGACCCGCCACGCCACGGGTTCGTTCAGCGTCTCCCTGGTTCCCCAGGACGGCGGCGGAAGCGCCATCGGGCGTTTCGTCATTGAGAAGCAGTTCTACGGCACCCTGGCCGCCTCGAGCCGGGGAGAAATGCTGGCCTTTCGCACCTCCACCGAGGGCTCGGCCGGGTACGTGGCCATGGAGCTGGTGACAGGGACGGTGGCGGGACGGCGCGGGACGTTCGTGCTCCAGCACAGCGGCACCATGAACCGGGGAGCCGCCGGCCTGGGCGTCACCGTTGTCCCCGACTCCGGGACCGACCAGCTCGCCGGGTTGATGGGGAGCATGCGTATCCTCGAGGGTGGGGCCCATGCCTATGAATTTGAATACGACCTGCCCGACGACGCCTGATCCGGTCGGCCCGAGCGCCGGCCATGCTGCGCTCTCATCCCGTGTTTCGCCGGCCGTCACCCACGGCCTGGGCCGCACCGAGTTCGCGTCCGATGCGCCGCTCGACCACGCGTCAGCGCCGGGCCCACCTGGCCCTGGGGCGGGGAGGCCGCACAGATCCGCTATTTCGGGGAGGACTTCCAACCCGGATTCCCGGCGATCCTGCTCCTTTCTCCCGGGTAGTTCCCGCAGGTTCCCAGTTACCCCTCGAGTCCACGCCCAGGGATATTCCCTGCATGAGGGTGGCGGCAACTACTGAAGGGGCCGAGGGTCAGGGGGCCAGGGGGCAGGGGCGGGCGTCGCCGCAACGGCCGCGCGTTCTTGCACCGGGTCGCGGTTATCCGATGCCGCATTGTCCCCCGATCGGACCGATATTCCCTCAATAGGGGGCGGAGGCCTCTACTCAAGGGATCAAAGGGTCAGGGGCCGGGGGAGCAGTGCGGGCGTCGTTGCAACGGTCGCGCGTTCTTGTACCGGGTCGCGGTTTTCCGATGCCGCCTTGTTCCCCGATCGGATCGATATTCCCTCAATAGGGGGCGGAGGCCTCATCGGGAGGGGCCACTGACGGGCGTCGTCACAACGACCGCGCGCGTTTTCGTATCGTGATCGCGATATTCCGATGCCACCTCTTTCCCGGTTCGGACCGATATTCCCTCATTAGGGGGCGGAGGCCTCACCGGGAGGGGCCAGTGCGGCGTCGTCATAACGACCGCGCGTTTTCGTACCGTGATCGCGATGTTCCGATGCCATCTCGTTCCCGGTTCGGACCGATATTCCCTCCATAGGGGGCGGAGGCCTCACCCGGGCCGTGGCGACTGGCCGCCAATGCCTGCATCCACAAGCCGGTTCCGATGTCAGGGCGCTGTTGCTCCTGGAGCGATCTTCCACCTCAACGACCTGTGCTGCCATGACCCGTCCCCCGTCCGCGCCTACTGTCCGTCCCGCGAAGCCCGCCGACGCTGCCGGCTGGCTTCTGATGCGGCGCGACCTCTGGCCCGAAGAGCCCGGCGACGACCATACCACCGAAATCGACGAATGGTTCGCCGGCCGGCGAAGAGAGCCGCTGGCGGTGCTCGTGGCCGAAGACGAGGCGGGGTTGACGGGGTTCGCCGAGCTGTCGATCCGGCGCTATGCCGAAGGCTGTGACACCGATCATGTGGCGTTCCTGGAGGGCTGGTATGTCGCCGCGCGGGCCCGGCGGAACGGTGTCGGCCGCGCGCTGGTCAAGGCCGCCGAGGTCTGGGGCCGGGCCCAGGGGTGTCGGGAGTTTGCCTCCGACGCCTATCTGGAGAATGAGATCAGCGCAGCGGCTCACCTGGCGGTGGGCTTCACCGAAGTGGGACGGATCCGCTGTTTCCGGAAGCCCCTCTAGACACCAGCTGCGGCTCCTCCGCTCGATCGCCTCCAGCCGTGGAAGTATTTCCCGCCCCATCGGTGTATTTTCAGGGCTCTCCACTCCGAGGGTCCATGCGCGACGCTATCGCCACCCCGGTATTTGCGGCCCGCCCATCCCGACGCACCTCCAGCGGAATGCGGACCTGACGTGGCCCGGGCAAAGTCGGTCTATCGCTGCACCGAATGTGGACACGACCACCCGAAGTGGGCCGGCCGTTGCGAGGCCTGTTCCGAGTGGAACACGGTGGCCGAAGAGCCCCTGTCCGTGGGTGGACCGCCGGATCGGCGGCCGGGCGGCGCCGTGACCCGCCAGGCGGTGCCCGCTCCCCTGGGCGACGTGCAGGAAAGCCGCCTGGTGCGGTGGAGCACCGGGCTCCAGGAATTCGATTTCGTACTGGGCGGCGGCATCGTCCCCGGGTCCATGACCCTGGTGGGGGGCGAGCCGGGCATCGGGAAATCCACCCTGCTGCTGCAGACGGCGGCCCGCCTGGAAACCGGCGGCCGGCGGGTGCTCTACGTCAGCGGCGAGGAGTCGCCTGAGCAGCTGCGGCTCCGCGCCGACCGCATGGTCGAAGATTCCCGCCGGGTCCACGTCCTCGGCGAGACCCAGCTCGAGGCCATCCTCGACGCCGCGGCCCGCCTCCCGGCCGACGTCCTGATTCTCGATTCTATTCAGACCATCTATACGGCCACCCTCGAGGGCGCCCCGGGTAACGTCGGACAGGTGCGGGAATGCTCCGCCCGCCTGATGCGATTCGCCAAGGAAACCGGCATCGCGGTGATCGTCGTCGGGCATGTGACCAAGGGCGGGGGCATCGCCGGGCCCAAGACGCTGGAGCACATCGTGGACACGGTGCTCTACTTCGAGGGTGAGGCGGTGCTCGACTACCGCCTGCTCCGTGCCACCAAGAACCGGTTCGGCTCGGTGGACGAACTGGGCGTGTTCTCGATGACAGGGCAGGGCCTGGTGCCCGTGGGAAACCCGTCCGCCCTCTTCCTCTCGGCCCGCGCCGCCAATGCCAGCGGCAGCGCCGTGACCGCCCTGATGGAAGGTTCCCGTCCCGTCCTGGTCGAGGTGCAGGCGCTCGCCGCGCACTCCGGGTTCGGCACTCCGCAGCGGGTCGCCACCGGCCTGGATCAGAAACGGCTGGCGGTACTGCTGGCCGTGCTCGAGCGGCGGGGTGGTACCGCCTTTGCCAGTCTCGATGTGTTCGTGCAGGTGAGCGCCGGGTTTCGGCTGGCCGAGCCGGGCGCCGACCTGGCCGTGGCCGCGGCCCTCATCTCCAGCCTTCACAACAAGCCCGCCGGGTCCGATGCGCTGTTCCTGGGGGAACTGGGACTGGGCGGCGAAGTGCGTCCGATTGCCGGGCTTGAGCGTCGGCTGGCCGAAGCGGCGCGCCTGGGCTTCCGCCAGGCCTACGTCTCCCGCCGCAGCACTGCCACCGCCCGGGGAATGACCCTGATCGAACTGGATCACGTCGAACAACTGGTGCAGGCCCTTGTCGCGTGACGTCGGGGTGATCCTGGTGGCCGGCGGCAAAGGCCAGCGGCTGGGCGGAGCCGTCTCCAAGCAGTTCCTGCCGCTGGCCGGCCAGCCGATGCTGCTCCGTGCGATGCGGGCCTTCACCTCCCATCCGGCCGTGGTTCACCTGGCGGTGGTCCTGCCGCCCCCCGTGCTGGTGGCGCCCCCGGAATGGCTTTCGGAACTCCCGGGTGAGAGGATCAGCCTGGTAGCGGGCGGGCGGGAACGCATGGACTCGGTGGAGAATGGGCTCCTCGCCCTTCCACCGGGGTGCGCCATTGCGCTCTCCCATGATGCCGCCCGGCCCTTCGTCTCCCGGGAGGTCATTGACGCGGTCATCGCGCTGGCGCGCAGAGGCATGGGTGGCCTGGCCGCGCTTCCGGTCGGCGATACCCTCAAGTCGGAACGGTTCACCGATGGCGCCCGGGTCGTGGACGCAACCGTATCCCGCGAGGGAATGTGGCGCGCCCAGACGCCGCAGGGCTTTCCCCGTGCACTGCTGGAACGCGCCTTCCGGGAAGCGCGGGAGGCCGGGTTCGTCGGCACCGATGAGTCGGCCCTGGTGGAGCGGACCGGAATCGCGGTGGTGTTCGTCCCCGACAGCATCCGGAATTTCAAGGTTACCACGGCCGATGACCTGGCGCTGGCCGAGGTCATCGCCAGGGAGCTGGGGTGATCCTCCCCTTTCGGACGCCCGCCGAGATTGGCCGGGCCATCGAACCGGTGCGACAGCACCTGGACCAGGCCGGCTTGCTGGGATATCCGACCGAGACCGTGTATGGCCTGGGGTCGGCGCCCACCCCCGCGGGAGCCACCGCGCTTGCCTCGCTGAAGGGGAGAGCGCCGGGGAAGCCTTTTCTCCTCCTCGTGTCCAGCCGGGAAATGGCCGAGCGGTGGGGCCTGGTGTTTCCCCCCGCCGCCTCGGTGCTGGCCCAGGCCTTCTGGCCCGGCCCGCTGACCCTCGTCCTCCCCGGCGCCGAAGGCAAGCTGCCGGATATTCTGCGTGGCAAGGAGGGTGGGATCGCGGTCCGCCATACCGGGCACGCCGGCATCGCCCGGCTGGTGGCGGCCCTCGACTACCCGATTACCTCCACCTCCGCCAACAAACCGGGGACACCGCCCGCGCCCGGCGCCGACGGCCTGGCCGAGGTATTCCAGGAAGAGATCGCCGAAGGCCGGCTGCTCGTGCTCGACGGCGGCGTGCTGGGAAACGTGCCGCCCTCTACATTGGTGGACTGTACCGGCCCGCTGCCGACCCTGATCCGGGACGGGGCCATCCCGCGGGAAGAGTTGCGCCGGGCCGCGGGGCGCCTAGCGCCGTAACCCCGACGTCCCGGTATCCGTCACCTGTCACTCGTCACTCGTCCTCGATGAATATTCTCTTCGTCTGTACTGGGAATACTTGCCGGAGCCCGCTCGCGGAGGCCTTGATGCGCCGGGTCCTGGAGGAGCGCGGGGTTGCCGGGATCCGGGTCGGCTCCGCCGGGACCGGGGCTGCCCCCGGGTCCCCGGCGTCCGAAGGATCCTATCTCGTGGGACTGGAACACGGGCTCGACCTGTCCGCGCACCGCGCCCGGGTGCTCACGCCGGACCTGGTGGACGTGTCCGATCTCGTCCTGACCATGAGCGCGCATCACCGGGACCAGGTGGCCGAACTGGGGGGTGCATCCAGGGTATTTCTGCTCGGTGCCTACGCCGGGCAGACCGGCGAGGATGCCGCGGTGAGCGATCCCTACGGAGCGTCCCTCGACGAGTATCGCCTGACCTACCAGACGCTGGACCGGCTGATCCGCGCGGCGGTGGACCGGCTCCAGGCGGAACGGCCCGATGATCAACGGTAAAACCCGGCTCTTCGTCCTCCTTGGCTCCCCGGTCGAACATTCGGTATCTCCCGCCATGCACACGGCGGCCTTTCGCGCCCTGGGGCTCAACGCGGCGTACCTGCCGTTCCGTTGCGACGCGGCCGATGTACCCCATCTCATTGGCGCGATCACCCGCGCCGGCGGGGGCGGCAATCTCACCGTGCCCCACAAGACGGTGGCCGTCTCCGCCCTGGACCGGGCGGAGCCCGGGGCTCTCCGCACCGGCGCCTGCAATACGTTCTGGGGACATGAAGGCGCATCTCACGGCGACAACACGGATGTCGATGGCATCCTGGCGGCGCTGGACCGGCTGGATGCGCCCGCGAGCGGCTGGCTGGTGCTGGGTACCGGCGGATCAGCGCGGGCGGTCCTGGAAGCCGCGCGGCAACGGGGGGCCGCTGTGGCGGTCGAGTCGCGCTCGCCCGAGCGGCAATCCGAATTCGAAGCGAGGGCGGCCAGCCTCGGCGTGCCCCGCGCCGAGGCCGAGCGTTGCGAGGTGATCATCAATGCCACGCCGCTGGGTCTCAGCCTCGAGGATCCGTTGCCGCTGGTCCCGGCACGCGTGCCCGGGGCGGTGGTGGCGCTGGACCTGGTGTACGCCGCGACCGGAACCCGCTGGTCTCAAACGATGGCGGCCCGGGGGGTTCGCGCCGCCGATGGGCGGGAGGTGCTGGTGGCCCAGGGCGCAGCCTCGTTCCGGCGCTGGTTCCCCGGCGAGGATCCGCCGGTTGAAGTAATGCGCGCGGTTGTCGAGGCCCGGCTGCAACCGGATTAAGCCGCGTTTTTCCGCCGTGCTGTTGCAGGTTTTAGGTACCGGGGCTGGGCTGCATCGCTGGTAGGGTTGGGCATGTCCTGGGCCGGGTTGCTGGAGGAGTGGCTGTTGCCGCGTGAATGCCTGCTGTGCCGGGCCACGCCGGCCGATGGCATCGTCTGCAGGCTCTGCCGGCATCGCTGGGTGCGGCTGCCCGAGCCGTTGTGCGACCGCTGCGGCCAGCCCCGGGTGCTGACCGACCTGGCCTGCCGGTTGTGCGCCGAGTGGCCGCCCGACCTGGCCGGCGCCCGGAGCGCGGTCTGGCACGAGGGTGGTGCCCGGTCGGCGGTCCACCAGTTGAAGTACGAGGGCTGGTGGAGCGTGGCCACCGCGATGGCCGCGGCGATGACCCGGCTGGAGCCATTGACCGGGAGACTAGTTTTGGTGCCAGTCCCGCTGGCCGCCCGGCGACGGCGCGAACGGGGGTACAACCAGAGCGAACACCTGGCCCGCGCCCTGGGTCACAGGGTGGGCCAACCGGTTCGCGCCGAGGCGCTCTCCCGGACCCGGGAAACTCCCAGCCAGACCGCACTCGCGCCGGATGCCCGGATGGCCAACGTGGCGGGGGCGTTTCGAGCCAGCAGTCTCCCGGGCGTCCGGGTGGTCCTGGTCGACGACGTGTTCACCACCGGCGCGACCCTGCTGGCCGCCGCCCATGCCGTGCGGCAGGCTGGGGCCAGCCGGGTCGAAGCGGTTACTTTTGCGAGGGCCAGACCAGCCATCGGCCACCAGCCATAGAGATTCGGCTGGCGGTCATATCGTCATCATTGACCAGGAACTTTCTCGGGAGCCATCATGCCAATCAAAGTCGGGATCAACGGGTTTGGCCGTATCGGCCGCAACGTGCTGCGCGCGGCCAAGGCCATGGGCGCCAGGGAGCTGGACTTCGTCGCGGTCAACGACCTGACCGACACCGGGACCCTCGCCCACCTGTTGCGCTACGACTCGGTGCATGGCCGGTACCCGGGCAGCGTAGAAACCGACGGAGAGGGCCTGATCGTGGATGGGGACAAGATCAAGGTCCTGTCCGAGAAGGATCCGGCCGCGCTGCCCTGGAAGGCGATGGGGGTGGACGTGGTGCTGGAGTCCACCGGGCGGTTTACCGACAGGGAGAGCGCCGGCAAGCACCTGGCCGCCGGCGCCCGCAAGGTGGTGATCAGCGCGCCCGCCAAGGGCGAGGATATCACCATCGTCATGGGGGTCAACCATGAGAAGTACGATGCCGGCAAACACCATATCATTTCCAACGCCAGCTGCACCACCAACTGCCTGGTCCCGGTGGTGAAAGTCGTGATGGACAATTTTGGTTTCGTCAACGGGTTCATGACGACGGTCCATTCCTACACCAACGACCAGCAGATCCTCGATCTCCCCCACAAGGACCTGCGCCGGGCCCGGGCGGCCGGGCTCTCCATCATTCCGACCACGACCGGCGCCGCCAAGGCCACCGCGCTGGTGCTGCCCGAGGTCAAGGGAAAGATCGACGGCATCTCGCTCCGGGTCCCCACGCCGGACGTCTCTCTGGTGGACCTGACCTGCACCGTGACGAAGGCCACCACCATCGAAGCGGTGAACGCCGCGTTCAAGAAGGCCGCCGAGGGGGCGCTCAAGGGCATCCTCGCCGTGAGCGACGAACCGCTGGTCTCGGTGGACTATATCGGCAACCTGATGTCCAGCACGGTGGATGCCCAGTCCACCAACGTGATCGACGGCAAGCTGGTGCACGTCTCCTCCTGGTACGACAACGAGATGGGCTACTCGGCGCGCTGCGTGGACCTGATGCGCTACCTGGCCGGCAAACTCTAGGATACCTGGCATCGGCGATTGGTCATTGGAGAATGGCTGGTACATTCATCCAATGGCTGCTGACTCATCACCAGTCGAGATCATGAAACGCTCCCTCAAGTCTCTGCAGCCCGGATCCCTCGACGGGCAGCGCGCGCTGGTCCGGGTGGATTTCAACGTGCCGGTCAAGGACGGCGCCGTCACCGATGCCACCCGGATCAAGGCCTCGCTTCCCACCATCGAGTACCTGCGGGGCCATGGGGCCCGGGTGATCCTGCTGAGCCACCTGGGGCGGCCCAAGAGCGGGCCCGATCCGAAGTATTCGCTGGCGCCGGTGGTGCGGGAGCTGGAAAAGCTGCTGGGTGCGCCGGTCAAGTTCATCGCCGACCCGGCGGCCGCCGAGTCCGTCACCGCGACGAAGCGATTGCCCCGGGGCGGCGTTGCGGTGGTCGAGAACACCCGGTTCTGGCCCGGCGAGGAGAAGAACGACGCCGAAGTCGCGGCGATGTTCGCCGCGCTGGGCGACATCTATGTGAACGATGCCTTCGGGTCCGCCCACCGGGCCCACGCCAGCACCGAGGCGGTGGCCCGGCTCATCAAGCCGGCAGTGAGCGGGTTCCTGATGGACAAGGAGCTGGAGTACCTGGGTGGCGCGCTGGAAAATCCCCGGCGGCCGTTCATTGCCGTGCTGGGCGGCGCCAAGATCTCCGGGAAGATCGACCTGGTCGAAGCCCTGCTGCCCAAGGTCGATGCCATTCTGATTGGCGGCGCCATGGCCAACACGTTTCTCAAGGCCATGGGCCTGGAGACCGGGACGTCGCTGGTGGAAGACGACCGGGTGGAAATGGCCCGCCAGCTGATGGACCGGGCCGGGAAGAAACTGGTCCTGCCGACCGGTGGGGTGGTCGCGGAGGAACTGAAGACCGGGGCCGGGACGCTGACCGTCCAGCGGGACCAGATTCCCGCCGGCTACGCCATGTACGATATCGACCCGGCCACCGAGAAGGAGTTTGGCCGGCGGATCGCCGAAGCGAAGACGGTGATCTGGAACGGCCCGATGGGCGTCTTCGAGACTCCCCCGTTCGACCACGGCACCCGGGCGATCGCCAGGGCGATGGCCCTGGCGTCGGAAGCGGGGGCGGTCACCATCGTGGGTGGCGGCGATTCGGCGGCGGCCGTGGCGGAGGCCGGCCTGGCGGAAAAGATGAGTCACGTGTCCACCGGTGGGGGCGCCTCGCTCGAGTTCCTGGAAGGGAAAGACCTGCCCGGCGTCGCGGCGCTGGACCAGGCCTGATGCTGCCTGACCGGCGGGCTGACCCGCAGGTTCAATGACCGGGGTGACGCCTCGGACCCCGCGTCAGGCGGGAGCGATCGGCCGTACGACAATACCCCCGCCATAGCGCAGGTGCGGACAGCGGCGGGCGATGTCGAGCGCCCGCTCCAGGCTTTCCGCGGCAATGACGAACAGGCCGGTCACCCGGTCGGCCGCCCCCGGTCCCACCTCCCCCAACGGATAGCTGGCCTGGTCCAGTTCTTCTCCCACGACCAGGCTGCCGGTTCCCGCGAGCTCTCCCGCCCACGCCGCGTACTCGGCGACCAGGGAGTCGTGCCCGACCGTGGCGGTCCCGGAAAACGTAGAATCCTCCAGCAACAGCAAGGCATAGCGCGGCAACGGCGGTTCACCAGTCCCGGTATCCGGCCGTGCTCCCCAAAACGCGCCGGCCAGGAACAGGACGACGGTCGCGGCAATCAGCCGGAGGGTTCTGAGCAGGCTTCCGCTTGGGCCGCCGGACCGAAGCAGCCGGGCAGCCCGCAGCGCCGTGACGGTGCGGTCCTGCGTTCTCTTTTCCACGGGGTCTTCCCGGGTCAGCGGGTCGAATCGTTCCCGCCAGGCGGCGTCGTGCCGCTGGTCTCGGTCAGGTCCGGACATAGGGCGGGCTCTTTCGTTGATGACTCAGGAACCGGACCACCGCCCGGCGGGCGCGGCAGAGCTGGCTCTTTGAGGTGCCGATGGTGATCGAGAGGAACCCGGCGATCTCCTCGTGGGTGTATCCCTCCACGTCGTGCAGCAGCAGGACTGTCCGGCCGCCAGGTGGCAGGCTTGCCAGGGCCCGTTCGAGGTCGAGCCGATCGCCGATTTCCGGTGGCGGAGGCCATTCTTCCTCGGCGACGTTCAACTCGATGAACGCGGCACGCTCCCGCTCTCGGTACTCCTCCCGGACCAGATTTACGAGGATCCCGCTCAGCCAGGTAATCAGTGACGACCGCCACTCGAATTCCGCGAACCGGGCCACCGCCCGCACCCAGGCGTCCTGCACGAGTTCGTCGGGATCGGAGCGGCCCTGCCCCAGGTTCCGCGCCATGCGGACGAGCCGTGGCGTGTGCCGCTCGTGCAGGTGACGAAACGCTGATTCGTCCCCTCGCTCCACCACCCTGGCGACCAGTTCACGATCGGTGAGGTCCATGGTTCAGGGGCCGCACCCGGCCGGCGCCCGGGGAGTGACGAAGTCCTGGACCGGGATCATGATGTTGGCTTCCGGGGTGCCGGGATTCACTACGACTCCCGCTTTCAGGTCGGGTCCCTCCGCCATGCCGATCCCTTCGTTTGTGAGGTAGGGGAAATAGATCATGAGGTGCGCCCGCCATTTTCCAACGGGCCGGCCCTCGTCGCTGATCAACCGCTGCGCGCAGGACATCATGTAGGAGAGTGCCGGCCTGGCAGGCAGGCGGTAACGGCCGGTAATGATCCCCTCGGCGATCTCCCGCTCGACCTTGTCCATGGTGTCACCGGCGGCCAGCATCTCCACTCTCCGCATCTCCATGGGGAGAATCGTCACCGCTCCCTCCGCGTCAAAGCATTGCGGTTCCAGGCTCTCGGGCCAGCTGCGGCTGACGTAGCAGGCAGCCCCCGTCCGTCCCGAATCGGCGACGACGTAGCCCCGGGCCGTCAGCACAAACACCCTCGCACTGGCGGTGACCGTCGCCGGACCCGCGCTCCGCGCGAGAGCGATTTCCTGGTCCCGGGGAAGCAAGGCGCGCGGGCCGCTCTTGCCGGCGCCCCGGGCCTGGGCGGTCAGGACGCCCGGGAGAAAGAGAAATACGAGTGTAAGGACGACGGACGGCCAGCGCGCCATGGCGTACCTCCTGGATCAAACGGGAAAGACTGTTGGTACCCTACAGTGACCTGGGCAGTGCCCAGGGTTGCATGCCGCCGGGGAGTGCGGTTTCTTCCTGTCATGCGCAGCCTCCTCTTTGCCGCCAACTGGAAGATGAACATCGGCCCCGACGACGCCCGGGACTACGCCCGCCGGTTTACCGCGCTGGTCGAGCCCCGGGACGGGCGGGACCTGTGGTTTTACCCGCCGACGGTATCCCTGGAGGCCACCGCCCTGGCGATGCAGGGGCGGCCGGACACCCGGGTCGGAGCCCAGAACATCTACTGGGAGCCCAAGGGCGCCTTCACCGGCTCGACATCGGTGGCGCTGGCGCAGGCGGCCGGCGCCACCACCGTGCTGGTCGGTCATTCCGAGCGCCGCCACGTGTTCGGCGAAACCGAGGGCGACACCGCCAAGAAGGTCCATGCCGCGCTCGCCGGCGAACTCACGCCGGTGCTGTGTGTCGGGGAAAAGCTGGACGAGCGGGAGCGCGGCGAGACCCTCACGGTGGTCCTTCGGCAGCTCGGCTCCGCCTGTGCCACCCTGCCGGAGGAACAGCTCCGGCAGGTGGTTATCGCCTATGAGCCGGTATGGGCCATCGGTACCGGCAAGAACGCGACCCCGGCAGACGCCGCCGAAGTGCACCGGGCCATCCGGAGCGAACTGGCCAGTCGGGGCCACCCCGCGCCGCGGATTCTCTACGGCGGAAGCGTGAACGAGAAGAACATCGGCGGGTTGTTGGGCGAATCCGAGATTGACGGCGTGCTGGTAGGCGGCGCCAGCCTGGACCCGGAGGGCTGGGCCCGAATCGTGGAGGCCGGCCGCTAGCGCCGGCACGACATCCGCCTCCGCTACCTCCAGTGGCTGAGTTCGATATCACCAGTTCGAACTGCAGGCCCGCCAGGTTCTGATCGATGTCGCGGTGGTGAATGCTGACCGCGAATACCGGGAACCTCGGGCTGCAGGCCAGGCGGCCATCAACTTCGTCGTTATGATTGCCGGACTGGCGGGAGGCTCCTGACCATGGACACAGGTGGGTCGAGTGCCATTGCGCCGCGGTCCTGCCCAAACTCGATAGTTGACCTAACCCCGCCTACCTGCTACACTTCCGCCCGTCGAACTCGACCCAATTCTCAGGGCACGCATGTACACGTTCCTCCTCATTCTGCTCATCATTGACGCCATCTTGCTGGGCGTCGTCGTTCTGCTGCAGGCCGGGCAGGGCGGCGGTCTCGCCTCGCTCGGCGGCGGCACCACCGATATGGTCATGGGCGGCCGCCAGGCGGTCACCTTCCTGACTACGGCAACCTGGTGGACGGGCGGCATCTTTCTCTTTCTCTCGCTGATCCTGTCGGTGGTCCAAGCCAACCGGAGCGGGGGAAATTCCGAGGTACAGCAGCGCCTCCGGCAGGGCACCGCGCCCGTGGAGACCTCCCCGCTGCCGCTGGACGGTCCGGCGTCGCCTCTGACCAACAGCCCGCTGGAGCAGCAGCCCGCGCCGGCGACGGCGGTTCCCGACTCGAATTGAACCGCGCACCCGACCTGACCCGCGGGGAGGCCGGATGACCGGCCGCCCCGCGTTTGTTTTGCTGGAGGACGGCACCTGGTACGCCGGGACCATGCCGGTCCCCGCGTCGCCCGCCTTTGGCGAGGTGGTGTTCACCACCAACCTGAGCGGTTACCAGGAGACGTTCACCGATCCCAGCTACCTCGGCCAGATCGTGGTGATGACGGCGCCCATGATCGGCAACTACGGGATCAATCCCGAGGACATGGAGTCCGATGAGCCCCAGGTGAGCGGAGTCGTGGTCCGCGAGCTGGCCCGGCGCGCCTCCAACTGGCGCTCCCGGATGGAACTGGGCGCCTGGCTTGCCGAGCACAAGGTTCCGCTGATCGAAGGCGTGGACACCCGGAGGCTGACCAGGCATATCCGGGAGCGGGGTGCCATGCGCGGAGTGATCGCCGAGGGTGAGAAGCCGGGCGATGACCTCACAGCGCGGCTCCTGTCCTCTCCGTCCATGAACGGCCTCGACCTGGCCTCCAGGGCCACGGTGGACAAGCCCCACAGCGAAGGCGCCGGGCCCCACGTGGTCGCCATCGATTACGGCATGAAGCGCAACATCGTCCGCATGATGGTGGACCTGGGGCTCAAGGTGACGGTGGTCCCCGCTACCACCCGGGCGGAGCAGATCCAGGCGCTCAAGCCTGACGGGCTGTTCCTGTCCAATGGCCCCGGGGACCCGGCGGCCGTCGGCTATGCCTTCAGCACCATTCGGGACCTGGCCGAGAGCGGCTTGCCCACGTTCGGCATCTGCCTGGGGCATCAGTTGCTGGGACTCAGTTTCGGGGGCCGGACGGTCAAGCTGCCATACGGGCACCGGGGCGGCAATCACCCGGTCCGCGACCTCGTCACCGGAAAGGTGCTCATAACCTCGCAGAACCACGGATTTGCGGTCGAAGGGGCAGGGACCAGTGTTCCAGGGGCTCCTGACCTCGAAATTACCCACCTCAATCTCAACGATGGAACGGTGGAAGGCTTGCGGCATCGGGAGTTACCGGTTTTCGCCGTACAATACCATCCGGAGGCCTCCCCGGGCCCGCACGATGCCTACCCTCACTTCGAGGAATTCCTGGGGATTTTGCGGACCGGGCTGGGGTCAAAAGCCCCAACCCCTTGACAGGCAACACTTAAGCTCGTAGCATCATCTCTGGGTAACCTCTCCGCGAGGGCCCTTTTGGTATGACCTCCAGGGGGATTGATGACCAAAGCTGATCTCGTGGAGCAGGTCACCGCTTCCATCGCCCGAACCTCGGGTCCGATGATCTCCAAGAAGGACTGTGCCCGCGTCGTCGACGCCTTCCTTGATGCCATCAAGGATGCGCTTAAAGCACAGCACAACATCGAGGTGCGTGGCTTTGGCACCTTCAAGATCCGGAAGAGAAAGACCCGGATGGCGCGCAACCCCCGCACCGGCGAGCCGGTCGAGGTAGCTGCCCGCCCCGTCCCGGTCTTCAAGCCCAGCAAAGAGTTACGGGCTCTCGTCGCGGAAGAAGAAACACCGGCCGAACCCCCGGTCTGACGCGGCAGCGTTCGCGAGTCCCCCAAGAGGGCCGCCCTGCGGCCCTCTTGTCATATATTCAGGCATGAACCAGGCACCTTCCACCGTCACGCTGACCGTTCAGTTTCTCGCCCGCTACGCCGAGCTGGTAGGCCAGGACACCGCCGAGATCACCCTGCGGTCGCCGGCCACGGTGGGCCATGTTCTCGGCGCGGTACGGAGCCAGTATCCGGGAGCGCGGCAATTGCCCTCCAATCCGTTCTGCGCGTTGAACCTGGCCCAGGTGGACTTGTCAGCACCGGTTGCCGACGGAGACCAGTTGGCGTTTCTCCCCCCGGTGGCCGGCGGATGAATTCCCGCTTTCTCACCGAGCGTCCTGTTGACCTGGCCTCCCTGATCGAGCGGGTCGAGGCGGACGAGCGCGGCGGGATCGCGGTGTTCCTCGGCACCGTGCGAAACCACCATGCGGGCCGGGAGGTCGAGCGGCTCGAGTACAGCGCATACGGCCCCATGGCGGAGGCCGAGTGCGCCCGGATCGTGGCCGAAGCGGAACGGACCTGGGGTGCCGTAGTCGCGCTGGCGCACCGGATCGGGGCCCTCGGCATCGGCGATGTGTCGGTGGCGATCGCCGCGGCCGCACCCCACCGCGATGAAGCGTTCGCGGCGTGCCGGTACGTCATCGAGGAACTGAAGCGCCGGGTCCCGATCTGGAAGCGGGAGTACTACGCCGATGGGTCGGTGGCCTGGGTGGACCCGACGGCGGAAGGCGGGATCTACCCGTCGGAAAGTTCCCGGAGTTCGTGATGCACAACCAGGTTTTGGATCTATGAACCCATTGCCTGACCAGGAATCACCACTGACCAATCTCCTAAGGCGGCCCGCTATCCTTCTCGACTCCCTCGCCCGTTCCCTCGGCAGCCTGCGGCTCTCGGTGACCGACCGGTGCAACATGCGCTGTGGATACTGCATGCCGGAGGAGTCCTATACCTGGTTGCCCCGCGAGTCGCTGCTATCGTACGAGGAGATGGCCCGGCTGGCGGCGTTGTTCGCCCGGGTGGGGGTGGCCAAGGTCCGGGTGACTGGCGGAGAACCGCTACTGCGCCACGACCTGCACCGGCTGGTCGGCATGCTGCGGCCGATCCCGGGCATTCGCGACATCGCACTGACCACCAACGGCCTGCTGCTCGGTGCCCAGGCGGCGGGCCTCAGGGCCGCCGGGCTCGATCGCATCACCCTCAGCCTGGACACCCTGGTGCCGGCCCGGCTGGAACGGTTCGCCCGCTCCACCCGCCACGCCGATATCCTGGCGGGGCTCGCCGCCGCCGGCCGGGCAGGATTCACCGGTACCAAGATCAACATGGTCGTCATACGCGGGTTCAATGACGACGAGATCATCCCGATGCTGGAGTTCGCCCGGCCCCGCGGAGCCGAAGTTCGCTTCATCGAGTATATGGACGTAGGCGGCGCCACCCGGTGGTCCCTGGAGAACGTCGTGTCGCAGCGGGAGATCCTGGAGCAGGTGGCCGCCCGCTATGGATCGGTGACCGCGCTTCCCGGCCGGGCCTCCGCCCCCGCCGAGCGGTTCCAGCTGCCCGATGCCACCACTTTCGGGATCATCGCCTCGACCACCCAGCCTTTTTGCCGCGATTGCGACCGGAGCCGGGTTACTGCCGACGGTACCTGGCTCCTCTGCCTCTACGCCGAGAACGGGATTGACCTGCGCGAACCGCTGCGAAACGGGGCGGACGACGAGGCGCTGCTGGCGCTGATCCGGGCGGCGTGGACGACCCGGGACGACCGGGGCGCGGAACGCCGGGCGGAAATGCCCGGGCGGGAACCCCTGTACCAGCTGGAAGGTCTCCGCGCCGATCCTCGCCGGGAGATGCACACCCGGGGCGGTTAGTTCCGCACCCTTTCATCTTTCGCTGCCCATGGCCCTGCACATCGCCCTGCTCGAACCCCGGATCCCGCCCAACACCGGCAACATCGCCCGGCTCTGTGCCGCCACCCAGTCGTCGCTCCACCTGGTGGAGCCGCTGGGTTTCCGCATCGATGACGCCGAGCTCAAGCGGGCTGGACTGGATTACTGGGAACACGTGGATCTCTGGGTCCATCCGCACTGGCGGGCCTTTCGGGATGCCATGTCCCGGGAGCGGTGCCTCTATTTCTCCGCCAATGCCACGGTGCCCTACTGGGCGGCCCCTTACCGGTCCAACAGCTGCCTGGTGTTCGGGAGCGAGACCCAGGGGATGCCGGACCGGATCCTGGAGAAGTATCCCGGTCGGTGCTTCACGATTCCGATGACGGGGCCGGTGCGCAGCCTGAACCTGGCCACGGCGGCGGGGATCGTGCTGTACGAGGCCATCCGCCAGTGCGGGAGCAATCCCGGCCCCGGATGATTTCTCGCGCGATCTGGGAAACGGCCCGGGACCGCCTCCGCTCCTCGTGGCGCGGTGCAGCTCTGGTCACGGCGGCGGGCGGAACCGGATTAGGATTTCTGCTTGCCACGCAGGCCTTTACCCGGGGCGGCGGCCTCCAGCTTCCGCCGGTCGGAGAAGTTGGCCCCATTCTCCAGTGGACGTCATACTACCGGGAAGCCGGCTCGGTCCGGGGCACGGCGCTGGCTGACCTGCTCTCCTTCCTGGTGATCATCGGATGGTCCATCGTGGCTTGTGCCCTGGTGACCCTCGCCGCCGGAGCGGCTGCCCAGGCAGTAGTTCGCCGCCAGGACGGGATCTTGCGCCGGGCGGCAGGCGCGACACACCGGGTGCTGCAGTTCTCCCTGCTGGCGGAACTCGGGGTCGTTGCCGCCCTGGTGGTGGTCGCCGGCCTGCTGGGCGGCACCCTGGCGGGAGCCGCCGGTATCGCGACCTGGCCTGGCGACATCGGAGGCGCAGGTGCTGCCTACCGGCTCGGCTGGGTCGGGACTCTCCTGCTCGCGACCGCGCTGGCCATCCTGATCTGGCCGCCGCCCCGCCGCCTTGTGCCGGCGGAACCGCCGGACCTTCCCCTCGTCATTCCCGCCGCGCAACTCGGGCTGGCCTTCGCGGTCATCATGACCGGAATCCGGGTGGCGCAGCTGGCGGATCGCCCGGTCGCGCCGGCCGCGGAGCGGAACCCGCCCGGCATGGTAATCCCGATCAGGGTGACCGATACCGCCGAGCCCGATCGCGGCCGCCAGTACGAGGCCCTCCTCGAGGCGCTTTCCAGAAACCCGCATGTCGAGCTGGCAAGTCTGACGGGAGCAGGCAGCCCGGAAGATCTCGGGCCCGTGGATTATGCGACGAGCGACTGCGGTTTCTGCCGCACCGGCGGGATATTTCTTCCATTCCACAATTTTCCGGCGGTTCACGAGTTCGTCAGCGCGGATACCTTCCGGGCACGGCGCCAGGAACTGATGGAGGGCCGCTTTTTCACCATGGAGGACCGGAAGTCTTCGCGACCGGTAGCCATCGTCGGCCGCCACCTGGCACAGCGGCATTTCCAGGGCGGTCACGCGCTGGGGCGGGACCTCTTCCTGGGCGCGCACTTCCCCGGGCTGCCGTACCAGGTCGTTGGAGTCGTGGAAGACCCTGACCCGGCGGGCATCGGATCGGCCGCGTTTCCCCTGTCGCGGGTGTACTTGAGCGTTCTGCAGCACCCACCCGCCACCGTGGACCTGCTGGTACAGGGTGACGACACCAGCGCGCAGGAGGAGGCGGTGCGAATCCTGGGGCCCGCGGCGGCGGGTCCTCCCCAATCCTTGAATGGCCGGGCCTGGCAGGAGGCCCAGCGGGTTGGATGGATCAGCCGGTGTATGGGCGCGGCCGGGGTAGCGCTCCTCCTCCTGGGAATGGCCGGGACGTTTGCCTCCCTCAGCCTCTGGGTTCGGGGCCACGCCCCCGAGATTGCGCTCCGGCGCGCGGTGGGGGCGTCCCGGGTTCGCATGCTGCTGTTCGCCCTGAGCGCGGCGGCGCGGGTTGCCCTGGGAGGGGTCGCCATCGGCCTGTTCGCCTACTCCACCGTTGCGCTGCCAACGGCATCCCGGTTCGTGGCCGGACTGGCCGGATGGAGTTGGCCGCTGGCCGGGGGTCTCGCGCTGCTTCTGGGCCTGGTGGCACTCGTCGCAGTCACCACTCCCATGTCTCGCATACTCCGAACTCCGCCCTCCCGCCTCCTGCGCTGAGATCCTGGTTCCGCCGGGACGTGCCTTTCATCACCGCGAGGGTCACCCGCCGGGGTGACCTTCGTTCCACCACCCACGAGGTCGCCCATGGCACAGGGACGGTCAAAAATGTTCTGGATATTGCTCGGCGCCGCCGCCGCCGTCGTTCTCACCATCATCGTTCTGAATCTTTCCGCGGGGGAGACTCGGAAGCCGCTGGAGATCAGTCACGAGTACGGGGTGGCCGACCCTCAGTTCCCCCGCTACATGGGCAGCTTCCTGGGCCCCGCCATTCTCGAGGGCAACACGGTCACCACGCTCCGGAACGGGGACGAGATCTTCCCCGCCATGCTCGCCGCCATCCGCTCGGCGACCCGGTCCGTCACCTTCGAGACCTACATCTACTGGTCGGGAGAGATCGGCCGGGAGTTTGCCGGGGCGCTGGCGGAGCGGGCGCGAGCCGGGGTCCGGGTACATGTCCTGCTGGATTGGGCGGGGGCCGCCAAAATGGATGACCAATCCCTGTCCATGATGAGGGACGCCGGGGTGGAAGTCGAGAAGTACCACCCCCTCCGCTGGTATAACCTCTCCCGGATGAACAACCGCACCCACCGGAAGCTGCTGGTCGTGGACGGTAAGGTCGGATTCACGGGCGGCGTGGGGGTGGCGGATGTCTGGGCGGGGCATGCCCAGGACTCGGCCCACTGGCGGGATACCCATTTCCGGCTGGAAGGCCCGGCCGTGAACCAGATGCAGGCCGCCTTTATCGATAACTGGATCAAGACCCGGGCGCAGGCGCTCCACGGGGACGACTATTTCCCGCCGCTGGACTCCGCCGGGCCCGCCCGGGCGCAGGTCTTCAAGAGTTCGGCCGGAGACGGCAGCGAGAACACCCAGCTGATGTACCTGGCGTCGATCGCGGCAGCGGAACGGTCGATCCTGCTGTCCAGTTCCTACTTCGTCCCCGACAGCCTGTCCATCGCCAAGCTGGCGGAAGCGAGCCGGCGAGGGGTACGGGTCGAAATCATCGTTCCCGGGCGCCACATCGATTCCAAGATCGTCCGGAAGGCTTCCCGGGGGCTCTGGGGCCCGCTCCTCGAGGCAGGGGTCCGGATCTTCGAGTATCAGCCGACGATGTTCCACGTCAAAGTGATGGTGGTGGACGGACTCTGGTCCTCCGTGGGGTCCACCAACTTCGACGAGCGATCGTTCCGGCTCAACGACGAGGCGAATCTCAACGTCCTGGACGGCGATTTCGCCCGGGTGCAGGAGGGCGTGTTCGAGGAGGACAAAGCGCAGTCCCGCGAGGTCACCCTGGAGATGTGGCGAAACCGGCCCCGGAGCGAGCGGATCAAGGAATGGCTCGCCGGCCTGTTCCGCAGCCAGCTCTGACCGCGGCGGTGGCCGGACCACTCCACTGCGTTTAGGTTTCACGCCGCCGGATGCCCCCATTCGGCGGCGTTGCCCTGCTCCTTCCAACCCGAATCAGCGAGCGAACGGATGCTTTCGAAGATCACCGTAGTGGGAGCCGGCAACGTAGGCGCCACGGCGGCCCAGCGGCTGGCCGAGAAGAACCTGGCCCGCACCGTGGTCATGGTGGACGTGGTCGAGGGGATTCCCCAGGGCAAGGCCCTGGACCAGTGGCAGTCGGCCCCGGTGGAAGGCTTCGACACCCGGGTGGTCGGCTCCAATGGCTACGACGCGGCCGCGGGCTCCGAGATCTTCGTGGTGACCGCCGGGATCGCCCGGAAGCCGGGGATGAGCCGGGACGACCTGGTCAAGACCAACGCCGGAATCGTCTCCTCCGTCTCGGCCGAGATCAAGCGGGTGGCTCCCCACAGCATCATCGTGATGGTGTCCAACCCGCTCGACGCCATGTGCTACGTGGCCATGAAGGGCACCGGGTTCCCCCGGGAGCGGGTCATCGGGATGGCCGGGGTTCTCGATACCGCCCGCTATCGCGCCTTCCTGGCGGAGGCGCTCAATGTGTCCGTGCAGGACATCCAGGCAATGGTGCTGGGCGGCCACGGCGATACCATGGTCCCGCTGATCTCCTACACTACGGTCTCCGGCATTCCCATCGACCAGCTGATGGCAAAGGACGCGCTGGACGCCATCGTCCAGCGCACCCGGAACGGCGGAGCCGAGATCGTCTCCTTCCTCAAGACCGGGTCGGCCTACTACGCGCCCAGCGCCTCGGCCGTTCAGATGGTGGAAGCGATCGCGCTGGACAAGAAGCGCATCCTGCCCTGTTCCGCCTGGCTCACCGGTGAATACGGCCTGCGGGATGTTTTCTGTGGGGTACCCTGCAGACTGGGGCGCGCCGGCCTGGAGGAGATCGTCCCCATCACCCTGAGCGACGCCGAACGGGCGGAACTCCACAAGTCGGCGGAGAACGTGCGCGATACCATGAAGGCCACGGGGGTATAACCGACCGTGCAGCGGGCAGCGTGCCGGAGGACCACGCGATGGGCGATCGCCAGATGACGAGCGGCCTCCTTGTGTTCTACCGGTCCTCGGTAGGAAAGAAAGTCATCATGGGGGTGACCGGCCTGGTCCTGGTCGGGTTCGTCGTTTCCCATGTGGTGTCCAATCTGCTCATCTTCTCGGGACCGGAAGGCCTGGACGGGTATGCCGCCTTCCTCCGGAGCACCGGCAAGCTGCTCTGGGTGGCCCGGGGCGGACTCATCCTCGCTGCCATTCTCCACATCGATGCCGCCGTCCAGCTGACCCGCCGGGCCCGGGCCGGCCGCCCGGCCGGGTACCGGAAGCGGGTTCCCCAGGCCTCGACGTGGGGCGCCCGCAGCATGCGCTGGGGCGGGGTGCTCCTGCTGCTGTTCATCGTCATCCACCTGCTCCACTTCACCTTCGGCACCCTGCACCCGACCTTCCCGCGGTTCAGTCACACAACGGTGTATGCCAATGTGGTCGCCGGCTTTTCCTCGGTGTGGTGGGTGGTAGGGTACGAGGTTGCCATGGTGGCGCTCGGCTTCCATTTGTACCACGGTGTTGCCGCGATGGCCATGAGCCTCGGTGCCAGTCATCCGCGCTATACTCCGCTGTGGCGGAAGGTCGCCGCGGGGCTCGCGGTCCTGGTCGCCGCCGGTTTCATGGTAATCCCCCTGGCCGTCTATGCCAGATGGATCACCTGACGCGGCGCGTTACTTCTTACTTCTCACTTCTCACTCATCCATGATCCTGGACGCACGCACACCCCCCGGGCCGCTGGAGCAGAAGTGGAGCCGTCATCGGTTCGACCTCAAGCTGGTCAACCCGGCCAACAAACGGAAATACCGGATCCTGGTCGTGGGCAGCGGCCTGGCCGGCGGCGCCGCGTCCGCCACGCTGGGCGAGCTGGGATACCAGGTGAGCTGTTTCTGCTTTCAGGATTCTCCGCGGCGGGCGCACAGCATTGCCGCTCAGGGGGGCATCAACGCCGCCAAGAACTACCAGAATGACGGCGACAGCGTGTTCCGGCTCTTCTACGATACCATCAAGGGGGGGGACTTCCGTTCCCGGGAAGCGAACGTGTACCGCCTGGCCGAGGTCAGCGTCAACATTATTGACCAGTGCGTGGCCCAGGGCGTGCCGTTCGCGCGGGAGTATGGCGGCATGCTGTCCAACCGGTCCTTCGGCGGCGCCCAGGTGTCGCGGACGTTCTATGCCCGGGGGCAGACCGGCCAGCAGCTGCTGCTGGGCGCCTACCAGGCGCTGGAGCGGCAGATCCGCGCCGGCAGCGTCCAGATGTTTCCCCGCTCCGAAATGCTGGACCTGGTCGTCATTGATGGCAAGGCGCGGGGCATCATCGTCCGCAACCTGGTGAGCGGGGCGGTGGAGACCCACCTGGGCGATGCGGTGGTGCTGGGCACCGGCGGCTACGGCAACGTCTTCTACCTCTCGACCAACGCCAAGGGGAGCAACGCTACCGCCATCTGGCGGGCTCACAAGCGGGGCGCGGCGTTTGCCAATCCCTGTTTTACCCAGATACACCCGACCTGCATCCCGGTGACCGGGGACCACCAGTCCAAGCTCACCCTGATGAGCGAATCGCTGCGAAATGACGGGCGGGTCTGGGTGCCCCGCACGCCGGGGGACAAGCGACCGCCCAGCCAGATCCCCGAGGGCGACCGGGACTACTATCTGGAGCGGAAGTACCCCAGCTTCGGCAACCTGGCCCCCCGCGACATTGCCTCTCGGGGCGCCAAGGAAGCCTGCGATGCCGGCCTCGGCGTCGGCGAGGGTGGTCTCGGCGTGTACCTCGATTTCGCCGATGCCATCGGCCGCCAGGGGCGGGAAGTGATCGAAGAGCGCTATGGCAATCTCTTCGAAATGTACCAGCGGATCACCGCCGAGAATCCCTACCAGGTCCCCATGCGGATCTACCCCGCCGTCCACTACACCATGGGCGGGCTCTGGGTGGACTACAACCTGATGGGGACCATCCCCGGTCTCTTCGTCATCGGCGAGGCCAACTTCTCCGATCACGGCGCCAACCGCCTCGGGGCCAGCGCCCTGATGCAGGGACTGGCCGATGGCTACTTCGTGCTTCCCACCACCATCGGCGATTACCTGGCGACGGCCCGTCCCGGGCCGGTGACCGCGGACGCACCGGAGGCCACCGCCGCGCTGACCGCGGTGCAGAACCGGACTGCCCGGCTGTTGTCCATTCGGGGGAAACGAACCGTCGATTCGATCCATCGGGAACTGGGAAAGGTCATGTGGGATTACTGCGGTATGGCCCGGAACGCCGCCGGGCTCACCACGGCACTCCAGCGGATCCCGGCGATCCGGGAGGAGTTCTGGCGCAACGTCACCGTGCTGGGCAAGGGCGAAGAGCTGAACCAGTCCCTGGAAAAGGCCGGCCGGGTGGCCGACTTCCTGGAACTGGCCGAGCTGATGTGCATGGATGCCCTCCACCGGGAGGAATCCTGCGGCGGCCATTTCCGGGAGGAGTACCAGACTCCGGACGGCGAGGCCCTGCGGAACGATGAGCGGTTCGCCTACGTCGCTGCCTGGGAACACTCCGGCGACGCCAGGCCGCCGGTCCTGGTCAAGGAACCGCTGACCTTCGAGCGGGTGCAGCTTTCGCAGCGAAGCTACAAATAGAGTGCCGAGTGCCGAGTGCAGAGTGCAGAGAGGAACGCAATGAATCTTACGCTCCAGGTCTGGCGCCAGCCGAACCCGCAGTCGCCCGGCCGCATGGTCACCTATCAGGCGGCCGGGATCAGTCCGGACATATCCTTTCTCGAGATGCTTGATGCCGTCAACGAAGGCCTGATCGCGAAGGGTGAAGCGCCGATCGCCTTCGACCACGACTGCCGGGAAGGGATCTGCGGGTCCTGCGGCATGATGATCAACGGGGTGGCCCACGGGCCCAACCGCGGCACCGCGACCTGCCAGCTCCATATGCGGAGCTTCGCGGATGGCGACACCATTTGCATCGAGCCCTGGCGGGCCCTCGCCTTTCCTGTCATCCGGGATCTGGTGGTGGACCGGAGCCCGCTCGACCGGATCATTCAGGCGGGAGGGTTCATTTCCGCCGATACCGGCGGGGCCCAGGATGCCAACGCGATGCTGATCCCCAAGGAGAACGTGGATCTCGCCATGGACGCGGCCCAGTGCATCGGCTGCGGCGCGTGCGTGGCGGCCTGTCCCAATGCCTCGGCGATGCTGTTCACCGGGGCCAAGGTGACCCATCTGGGCCTGTTGCCCCAGGGCCAGCCCGAGCGCCGGGAACGGGCCCTCCAGATGGTCTCCCAGATGGACATCGAGGGGTTCGGCGGCTGCACCTGGTTCGGCGAGTGCGAGGCCGCCTGTCCCAAGGAGATCAAAATTGAAGTAATCGCGCGGATGTATCGGGACTACCTGGTGGCCAGCCTGGCATCCCGCTGACCGCCCCTGTCCATCCGGCCCGCCTTCGCTCGTCACCTAGGACACTCATGGCCGGAGCCCGAACCTGCGTCTGACTGCCGCCGTTCTGTTCGTGGGAGCTACCTCGATTGTACCTGCACGGCTGGCCGCCCAGCATGGGGACTATGGCATTCACCTTGCCGCCCAGGCCGTCTTGGTCGCGACCCGCGTTGACCCGGTTCCGGGAGGTACCCGCCTGGAGGAAACCCGGGTGGTCCAGCCCGTGGTCATGCTGCGGGCCCATGTACTGGGCGGCCGGATTCAATTGAGCGGCGTGGTAAACCTGGAGGGATGGACCATCCCCGAGGGAGAACTCACGCCGGGCGCCTTTGGAGAGGGATACGTCGACCGCCGCCACCCGCACACCTACTTCCACGAACTGATGGTATCGGGGACCGACCTCCTGGGTCGGCTGGACGGGAGACTTCGTCTCTCCCTGAGCGCCGGGAAGGGCTTTGCCACCTTCGGTACCGACGACCCCATGAGCCGGCCGCCGGTCCGCTACCCGGTCAACCACCACTTCAGCCAGATCCTGGAGCGGGCGGTAGGCGCGGCCGGTGCGGCCTACGGCCCTCTGATGCTCGAAGCCTCGCTGTTCAACGGGGACGAGCCGGAGCACCCCGATCAGTGGCCGCTTCTCGACCGGTTCGGCGATTCCTGGGCGGCCCGGCTGACCGTGTTCCCCCTGCGCGGGTTGGAGGTGCAGGGCTCGCGCGCCACCGTGTTCTCGCCGGAGCATCGGCCCGGGGCCGGACTCGAAGTCAGCAAACGCAGTGTCTCGGTGCGCTATGCAGAGGCGGTTGCCGGCCTCCCGGTGTACGTGCTGGCCGAATGGTCCGAGTCCTCGGAGGCGGACCGGTTCTTCGTGTTTGATTCCTACCTGGTTGAGCTGCAACTGAGCCCGGGCCGGCACCGGGCCTATGCCCGCGCCGAGCGGACCGAACGCCCCGAGGAATTCCGGACCCTGAGCCGGTTTCGCACGGTGCGCCCCCACATGGAGAATACCCTCATCGGGATCACCAGCTGGAACCTGCAGACCATCGGCTACGGACTGGCCGCCGGCCCGCTGTGGGGAGGGCTCACCATTGAACCGTTCGGCGAGATCACCCATGCCACGGTGTCCAGGGTAGGGCGGGGGCTGTTTCGCCCCGCGCAGCACTACGGCGAGACCACCATCTGGGCGCTTTCTGCGGGGATCCGCATCGACTGGCGCATGCGGGGTCACCGCATGGGCCGGTACGGGGTGGCCGCTCCCCCCCTCACGCTCTCCCATCACCTGGATCAACCCATATGAAGCGCATCACGTTCCTGATCTCCATGGGGCTGCTGGGCAGCCTCGCGTGCGGCGGGGGAGACTCCGGCAGCGGGCCAGACCCCGAGCCGGCCGGGCCCCGGCTCGCGGTAGCAGGCGGGAACCAGCAGACTGACACGGTGGGACACGTCCTGAACCTCCCGCTCACCGTCGTCCTCGAAGACACCCTGGGGCAGCCGATGGCCGGAGTGGTCGTGGAGTGGAGTGTCGTGACCGGAGCCGGGACCGTCACCCCGCGGTCGGCAGTGACCGGCAGTGATGGCCGGGCGGCGGCGGACTACACCCTCGGGCCCTTGGTCGTCGCCAACTCGGTGCGTGCCTTCAGCGCCGAGGCGGTGTTCCCGGTGTTCTTTACCGAGAACCCCGTCAACGACGTCCCCTCCCAGTTGATCAGGGCCGCCGGCGACAGCCAGTATTCGGATATCGGCGTGGCCACGGTGACCCAATACAGTGTCAAGGTGGCCGACCAGTACGGTAACGCGGTTCCCCAGGCGACCGTCCAGTGGACACCCGCCTCCGGCCAGGGATCGGTCTCGGTGGCGACCTCGGTCTCTGATGCGGCCGGCATCGCGAGAACCCGCCATACGCCCGCGGTGGCAGGAACGAACGTCGTGACCGCTTCTCCGGTCGGCTTTACCGGTGCGCCAGTCACCTTTCTCACTCTCGGGGTCCTGCCGCCTGTGCTCATGGCCGAGGTCCCGGTACCGCCGAACTACGGTAGCCACGACACCTTCGTCCGTGACGGGATCGCCTTTCACTGTGCCTGGAATACCGGGGTGATCATTCTCGACGTGGGCAATGGTATCCGGGGCGGAAGCCCCTCCAACCCGGTGGAAATCAGCCGGCTGATCACCGCCGACCATGGTATCCCGGGCGGCTCCGCAGTTCACAATGCCTGGTGGTTTCACAACCCGGTCACCGGTGAGAAGCGATACCTGTTCATCGGCCAGGAGGGATTAGGGGTCAACGGAGGGAACTCGTCCGGCGACATTCACATCGTCGACGTGTCGAACCTGGCCCAACCGGTCGAGGTGGGCTACTACACGCTCCCCGGAGCCGGGGTGCATAATTTCTGGATGGACGAAGCCAACCAGGTGCTGTACGCCGCGTTCTATGCCGGGGGGGTGGTGGCGCTCGACGTCTCGGGGACGCTGCAGGGCAATATCGCCAACCGGCGGATCGCCCGGATCCAGCCTGCCGGCCCGGGCAATACGCTGACCTGGGGCGTCCAGCTCTACCAGGGTTCACTCTATGCGTCTGACATGATCAACGGATTCTACCAGCTCAAGCTCAACGGGCTGGTGTTTTCCGTGGCGGCCGGCGGGAACAACATCGACCCGGCGCAAGGCATCAGCACGGACCTCTGGGTGGCGAACGGGTATGCGTACACCGGGTTTTCCGGGGGGCGCAATTCCAAGGTGCTCGTGTGGCGGCTGGATCCATCCGGCGCCCCGGTCCTCGTGAACCAGATCATACCGCCGGCCGGGGTCTATTCGCTGAGCGACGTCGAGGTCAGCCCCAGTGGCCGCCTCCTGATGTTTTCCACGGAGGGCGGGGTGAACGCAGGGTATTATTTCTATAATCTCAGCGACCCGGCCAATCCCCGGTTCGTATCCCGGTACGTGGTGTCCAATGGAACCGCCGGGATTCACACCGCGACCTACGGAACCGTCAACGGTCGCCTCTACGCTTTCGGGTCGAAGAACCCCTCGGGGCCAGCTATGCAGATCCTCGATGTCACCTCACTGGATTTCTGATGCTCCCTGGCACCTCCCGCCCTGGCCAGCCCCGGTACCTGCTGGATTCTGTTCGCTTCCGGCTGGTTCCGGCAGCCGTCCTGTTCGCCGCCGCTCTCCACCTGTCGTCCTGTGGTGACGGCCATGGACCCGACCAGCGGGTCGCGTCCATCGTCGTCAGTCCGCCCAACGTGGATCTCACGGTCGGCACCAGTCTCCAGTTCGCCGCGGCCGCGCTGGATGAAAGCGGCCATCTGATTCCCGGCACCACCTTCACCTGGGTTTCCACGGTGCCGGCGACGGCGACCATCGACGGTTCCGGGCTGGCATTCGCCCAGGCAGTGGGGACGACGACCATCGAGGCGAGCGCCGGGGGCGTCACCGGTTCGACTTCCCTCGCCGTGGTGGTGACCGTCCAGGCGGGACCGACTCTCACCGCGGTGGGGGGACGCCTCCAGCGCGCGCCGTCCTCCTCCATGCTGCCGGTTCCCTATGTCGTGGAAGCACGGGACGGGTCCACTCCGCTCCCCAACGTGGAGATATTGTGGACGGTCGAGAGCGGGGGGGGGACGGTCGCCCAGAGCTCTTCGTTTACGGGAAGCGACGGACGGGCGAGCATCCTTCATACCCTCGGGCCGGTGCTCGGAGTGCAACAGGTGCAGGCCCGCGCTCCCTCCCTGGCCCCCGCGGACAGCAACAACAGGAATGTGGCCTTCAGCGCGACGGCTCTCGCGCCGGGCGGCATCGTCCCGGTGGCCAGCGTGGCGATTCCTCCGAATTACGGAATTCACGACACCTTCGTGCGTGAAGGCATTGCCTTCGTGTTCGCGTGGGACAGCGGGGTCCGGATCTTCGACGTGGGCAACGGCATCCGGGGAGGCAGCCCCTCCAACCCGGTGCTGGTCTCCCGGGTCGTCACCCATGGGGGGCAAGCCCATAACGGGTGGTGGTTTCACAATCCAAACACCCAGGAGAAGAAGTACCTGTTCGTCGGCGAAGAAGGCCCCGGCCTGATCGGTAGCTCGTCCTCCGGCGATATCCACGTGATTGATGTCTCCAACCTGGCCGCGCCGCTGGAAGTCGCCTCCTTCACAGTGGCGGGCGCCGGGGCCCACAACTTCTGGATGGACGAGGCCGCCCAGATTCTCTACGCCGCGTTCTACAACGGGGGCGTGGTCTCAATTGATGTCTCGGGCACCCTCAGCGGCAACCTCGCCAGCCGGGAAATCGACCGGCTGGTGCCGGCATCCGGCTCCTACATCTGGGGGGTACAACTGTTCAACGGCTCCGTCTACGCCAGCGACATGGTGAACGGGTTTTGGCAACTTTCGACCACCGGAGGAAACCTGAGTATCGCCGCGGGTGGTGGCAACGTGCCGGAACGGTTCACATCCGACCTGTGGGTCCATGGCACCCATGCCTACAGCGGGACCTGGGGCAACCGCGGCGCCCAGGGCAATGTGGTGAAGATCTGGTCACTCAATGGGACCGGAGCGCCGGCGCTTGCCGATTCCGTCATCATCCCCGCGATCAGCACGGTCAGCGACGTGGAGGTCAGCGCCGACGGCAGCGTGCTCATGGTGAGCACGGAGGGTGGCAGCGGCGACGGCTTTCAGTTCTACAGCCTGGCCAACCCGGCCAGCCCGGCCTTTCTGAACCAGCACCTGGTGGGGACCGGCATCCACACCACGACGTTCGGGTACATTGGGGGCCGGACCTACGCCTTCGGGGCCAAGAACCCGGGGAGCCCCGAACTGGTTGTTCTCGATGTCACCGGTCTGTTTCCCTGATCCCCGCCTCCATGCCCGTCGTCCTCCAGCGGGATTCCGCGTTTACCCTGAGCCCGGCCGTCCGGGGACGGCAGCTGGATAACGAGCTGATCCTGCTGGACCTTGGCAAGGGGGAGTACTTCAGCCTGAACGAGAGCGGCGCCGCCGTCTGGGCCTGCCTGGAGCGCGGCATGGCTCTCGGCGCTATTGACGAAGCGATGGCCGGCTGGCCGGTGGCGCCGGATCAGCGGTGGGAGATGATCACCGCCATCGTGCTCGAGCTTCGGAGCCGGGGACTGCTGGAGCCCGCCGGGTGACAGGGCCGGCGGCCTTGGCCGTCCTGGTTCACGATCCCCGGGTGCGGGAATTCACGCCTGCCACCCTCGCCGAGCTCCGGGTCACCGGCTGGGCGCGTCTCCCCGATGGCGATATCCGGCTCCAATCCGATCCAGCCGCCACCCGGCCATTCTGTTACCGGATGCTTGGCCGGACCCTCCACCTCGCCTGCTATCCCGGCGACCTGGCCCGCCTTGGTCCCCCCCCCGAACTCGACTGGACCACGCTCGCGGGCCTGCCGCGGTTCCGGTTTCCGGACGATGGCGCCACGGCTTTTGCCGGTATCCACCGACTGGCCGCAGGCACCACGACGACCATCGCGCCGGATGGCGGCACCCGTTCGCATCGCTGGTGGGAGCTGCCCCCCGAGCCGTCATCGTCCGCCAAGCCGGATCTATTCGGAGCCCTGGTGCAACAGTGCGCCGGCCAGATCCAGGGCCGGCAGTGCGCCATCCTGCTGAGCGGGGGCCTGGATTCCTCCGCCATCGCGGCCGCGGCGGTGGCAGCTGCCCGGGCAGGCGGCGGCCCCGATCCGATCCTTGCTTCGCTCGTTTATCCCGGATTGCCCTGCGACGAAGACCTTACCCAGGAGGCCATCGCACGGCACTACGGGCTTACGCGGGTCACGGTCAACCCGGTAGGCCGCCCGGTCTGGCCCGGAGCCCTGGGCACGGTCCACTCGCGGCTGGCCCCGGTCGTGGATACTCAGTCGGCAGCCATCGGTCAGCTCTTCGAGCAACTGGAGGCCGCCGGATGCCGGGTCGTGCTCACCGGCCTGGGTGGGGATGTCCTGTTTCGCGGCATCGGGCTGGAAGGGAGCCTGCTGCGGCAGGGCAGACTCCTGGCGATACATCGTCACTTCCGGGGAATTTCCCGGGCCCTGCCGGTCTCGGTGCCAAGGCTCTGGTGGGCCGGTGTTCTCCGGCCCCTCGCCACCGGACGCCGGGGCCCCGGGCTTTCCCGCGCGGAGGTCCTGCGGGCAGGGAGCTCGGTCCGCAGTACCCTGATCCGCAACCTCGCGGCCGGCGGTACCGGGTGGTTGACCGAAGCGGTGGAACAATCCGGTAACCATCGCCTGGCCCTGGAGAGTCCGTTCTACGGCGCCGCCTTTCTTGACCAGTACTCCCGGCTGACCCAGCAGGATTTCGCGTCGAGCGCCTCCCACAAGGGAATCCTTCGCGAGATGATCCGGCCGCACCTGCCCGCTGCGGTGGTGAACCGCGTCAGGAAGCCGAACTTTCTTGATTATCATGCCACCTGGCTCCATCGGGAGCGCAGTTCCCTCGCGGCTCGCTATCGCGAAGTGCGGCCGATGGCTCCCGCCTCCATTGACATGCCGGCGGATATTAGCCGGGCCCTCAACGCCACCAGCGGCTCGGACGGGTTCTCCAGCTCCTGGATGAGTTTGACGATGCTCGAGTTCCTGGCGGCCTGGAACTTGAGGGTCAACCCTTGACGCCCCGTGCCGGGACGGGCAGCTTTCATTCACCCCTGGAAAAACCGAGTACCTCAGGAGATCGCCATGGATCGGGAGCGCCCCGCCACGACGGCCAGTATGCCCAGGTTCGAACCCCCCAGGCTGACTCCGCTGGGGAGTGTCACCCGGGTGACCCAGGCCTTCGAACCTGGCACCAATACCGACTTCACGATGTCGTCGTTCTAGGCGGAGAGCTCAGCGACCGGGCCGCACCGACTGACGCAACCTCATTCTGCCGTGCCGCCGACTGAGCCGGACGGCGCCTTCAACCAGACTCCCTCCTGATGCCTCCCGGCATCATCACGCCAACTCTCGCGATCGCCGGGTGGGAACGGATAGCCCGGCATTCCAGCCTGGCCATCACGGTCCGGTCTGGAACACCTCGCGGAATTGCCGTGCCACCGGGGGTAATTAACCGGGTGGACGGCGGCTGGGCGTTCACAACCGCCGACGGGCAATGGTACCGAGTCCGGGGACCGGCGCCCGTCGCCGTGGAGGGGTACCCGCTGGAGCAGGCGACCGAACCGGAATCAGTGCTCCGCCTGTTCGGGCCGGTTACCGCCCTGGTGGCCCAGGTCAGCGGGTGCCAGCCACTTCACGCCGCGGGATTGATGCGGGGAGGGAAGGTCCTGGCTCTCTGTGCCGAGTCTGGCCAGGGCAAATCCACGCTGGCGGCACTGGCGGCGGCCCACGGATGGCAGGTCCAGGGCGATGACCTGCTCGCGGTGGACCGATCGGGTATGGTGTTGCCACTACCCGGCTCACTCCGCGTCCGTCCCGAACTGGCGCCGCCGGGATGCACCTCGGCCTGGCATCTGCCCGATGGCCGGGAATGGTATCCGCTTCCGGCGCCCGCCCATTCCGCCCAACTCGGGGGGATTGTCCGTCTCGCCAGGGGCAGGGAGATCCTGCTGCGCACGCTTCGCGGCGCCGAACGGCTGGCCACTGTCGCCGTCGCCGCCTTGGCCCCATTCTTCGGCCATGTCGAGAACGATCCGCATCCCGCCCGGCTGCTGGACCTGGCCGGGGCCACTCCAGCCTGGCATCTCACCGTGCCTGAAGGGCTGACCCGCCTGCGCGAGTCCTGGGGCATATTGGATGGCCTGCTCACCGGTCTCCTCGGCGAATGAGCACGCCGGACGCGGTCGGGCAACGCCGGCCGAGGGGACGGGACCTGGTCATGCTCGGGCTGGCGGCGGGACTTCTCACCGGGCTGGGCGAAACGGTCCTCCTGCTGGTGAAACGGTTCCTCCGGGGCCGATTCATCACGGTTGGGGAGCACGCGCTCTGGATGGCGCCGGTCGCGGACGCGCTCCTCTTCACGCTACTCGCCATCATCTTCGTGGCGCTTACCCGCCGGGTCAGCGTCGAGCGGCGGGACCGCCTCTTTGCCACCATGCTGGTGGCCCTGGGCCTCACGGCGATGCTGACCCTGTGGGGCCGTTTCCATTGGGTCGCCACGATCCTGCTCAGCCTCGGCATCGCGGTGCGATTGAGCGGACGGATCGCTCCCCGGCTGGATGCCCTGATGAGGGCGGGGCGGGCGGCCATGCCGGGGATGGCGGTCCTGGTCCTGCTCACGGCGGCCGGCGTCGCCGGGGAAGCCTGGTGGAAGGAGCGTAAGAGCCTCGAGGCGACCCCCGCGGGATCCCAGCCTAATGTCCTGCTGATCATCCTGGACACCGTTCGCAGCCTGAGTATGGGCCTGTACGGACATGCCCGGGACAACACACCCGAGCTGGCTCGCTGGGCCGCCCGGGGCACCGTCTTCGATCACGCCTTCTCCTCGTCCTCCTGGACCCTTCCCTCTCATGCCGCCATGTTCACCGGCCGGTGGCAAACCGATCTCACGGTCCGATTCAACCGCCCCCTCGACAGCACCTGGCCTACCCTGGCTGAATTCCTGGGGGACCGCGGGTATGCGACGGGGGGGTTCGTGGCCAACCTGATCTACACGCCCCGGGAATCCGGCCTGGCCCGCGGGTTCGGCCACTACGAGGATTTCGGCCTCAACGTCCGGGTGTTCATTCGCAGTGCCACCCTGCTGCGGAAGCTGGTGGACCGGCCCCGGTTCCGCTGGGCCGCCCGGCCCCGGCACCCCATGCTGTGGAAGACGGCCCGGGAAGTCTCCGGGGGAGCGCTCGACTGGATCGACCGGCAGGAGGAGGACCGGCCCTGGTTCGCCTTCCTCAACTACATGGAGGCGCATGATCCCTGGTATGTCCCGGCTCCCTTCGATACCCTCTACGGGAATGGGGCCCTTCATATCTCATGGGCGGAGATGACCGCGACGCCGCTGCCCCCGCCGGTTGCCCTGGTCCGCTTCGCCGAGGGCTACGATGCGGCCATCGCCTATCTGGATCAGGAGATCGGCAGCCTGCTTGACACGCTCGAGCGGCGCGGGCGGCTTCGCAATACGATCGTCGTGATTACCTCGGATCACGGCGAAGAGATCGGCGAGCACCAGTTCCTGGGGCATGGCGCCAGCCTCTACCGGCCGACCGTGGAGGTCCCCCTGATCGTAATCGCGCCCGGCTGCGCAATGTCCGGAGGCCGGGCACCGGATCCGGTATCGCTCCGGGACTTCGCCGCGACCATCATGGACCTCACCGGTATGCCGGAGCATCCTTTTCCCGGGGCTTCCTTCGCGGCCCTGGCCTGTCCCGGCAACGACACCCAGGCCTATCCCCGGCCGGTCTTCTCTGTGCTTCAGGAGGCCCGGGGACGCGCCAACCCTACCCTGGTCTCGGTGGTCCAGGATTCTTTCCGGTTTATCGGGGATGGACAGGGCAGGGGGGAACTCTACAGTTTTTACGGCGATCCGCTGGAACAACACGACCTGGCCGCCCAGCCGATGCTGGGTCCTGCCTTGCTCCGGCTCCAGACCCTGGCCGACTCACTCCGAAAACCTCACTGATGGAAACCATCAACCGCCGATCCGCCCAGCACATCACCCGGAGTGGATTGTTCCCGCTTCGCTGTGCCGTCCTGAACCTCCCGTACGGGCCCCTGGCGGTATTCAGCCCGTCCGAAGGCCTCAAGCGAGTATTGGTTGAGACCGCCGGCCTGCGGGACGTCGAGATCCTGGGCGACGGTACCTTCGGGCTGACTCGGGCCGGGAAGGTTCTCCTGCCTGACCCCACCCCGCTGACCGCCCTGGTCAATCTGGTCGAAGGGGACCATTGCGCCCTGGGGCGGGTCGGTGGGCAGCGACGGCTCTCGATGCTCCTTGCGGCGGGATCGACCGGCGAGCTGGAGCCGGTTGCGGGCGATCCCTGGTACGACTCGCTCCTCGACATCACGGCCTCGCTCCCGGTCTGGGAGATGGTGCTTCCGCCCGAGCGCCGGGACATGCGCGCGGCCTGGCCCGAGATCGCCATGTTGCTGGCCGAATCGGCGTCATGACGGCCGAGCCCGCGCCGCTGGCCTGGGTGATCCTCATGGCCGCGGGGCGGGAGGTGGCGGTGCCCTCCGCCGAGTCGTGGCAGACACATCTGGAATGCCTCCGCCGCAGCCGCCTGGTTCCGCTGGCCGCCCACCTGCTCCAATCCAGATTCCAGGAACTGCACCCGGACACCCGGCGCTATCTCGAGGCCGCCACGATGATGGCGGAATCAAACGTCGAGCAGGCGGCCAGCGCACTGGTGGAGATTGCCGCCCGGTTCGACCGGCGTGCCATCCGCTGGGTGGTGCTCAAGGGGTATCCGCTGGCCGCTCGGCTCTATCCGAGACCTTCCTGCCGGCCCAGTGGTGACATAGACCTGCTGGTTGACGAGCCGTCGCTGGCGGCTGCGGAGGAGGATTTAGTGGAAGCGGGGTACCGGGCGGAGGGAGCGGACCGTTCCTACCATCTCCGGCTGGTCCGGAAGGGTCAAACGGGGACCCAGGTCGTCGAGCTTCACCATCGGGCCGCGCCCGCCGCCCACGGAGGGCCCCGGACGGCAGACATTCTGGCCCACCGGCGGGCCTTCCCGATCTCCGGGTCCACCGGGTGGCTGCCTTCGGCCGGGCATGAGGTCGATCTATTGATCCGCCACTACCTGCGGCACGCGGGCCACCAGGCCATCTGGCTGGTGGACCTCCTGCTGCTTTCGGCCGGGACCCCGCTGTGGCACCGGCTGGGATCGCCCATTGGCGATGACCTCGAGCGGGTGGGGCTACCCCGCCTGGTTGACGGGCCGGCCCGCTATTCCCTGCGCCCACTGCGCCGCTGGATGGCCCGGCGAACTTTCGAGGAGCGGCACACGGCGCGGCACATCTCGCCGGTCGGCACGGCGCTCGCGCTGGCCGAGTCGCCCGGGGCGGCATCCCGGATGCTGGCGAGGCTGGCGTGGCCAAGCCAGCCTACCCCGCGTTGGTTCGCCACCAGTCACACCAGTTGGGGCCGCTACACCTGGCGGATCCGGCGCTTGTTCAAGCTGGGAGGCTGATCGGTCAGGGCTGCGGTCCTCCGGCCGGCGCCCGTGGCCACCCGTTGTTCTCCCGCCGGACTTCGGGGAACGCCCGGTCCGGGTCGATGCGCACCGAGGTCACGCGGGTGGGACCCGGTATCGCGGCCACGTAGGTGTCGCCGTAGTACCAGATCTCGACCGGCAGCGTCACCCGGCGGCTGAATCCGTCGTCCATCATCAGGTCCATCACCACCGGCACCGGCATCGGGCCGATCTTCCGCAGGTAGATCAGCGAGAGGGGCTGCCCGGTGCTGTCGGGCGTCCGGACCGAGTCCACGGCGATGTCCATCGTCTCCGTCGTGTAGAAGTAACTCCGCCAGAACCAGCTCAGGTCCTCCCCTGCGCCGTCCTCGATCGTCCTGAAAAAATCCGCCGGCGTGGGGTGCCGGTACTGCCAGCGCCGGATGAACTCCTTGAACGCAGGATCGAAACGATCCGGGCCGAGGATGTAGTCCCGGAGCAGCCGAAGCCCCAGCCCGGGTTTGTTGTAGGCTACCATGCCGAGGCCGGAAGGGTCTGTCCGGTCCGCGGGGGTAGCGATGGGCTGTTCCCGGCCGCTCAGCGCGAACTGGATCTGGAGATCGGTGTTGGCCCGCCGGTTGAACCTCCCGGGATACTTCGCCTCCCAGTTGTAGTAGTTCATGAACGTGTTGAACCCCTCGTCCATCCAGGGGTAGAGTCGTTCGTTGTTCCCGACCAGCATGGGAAACCAGGTGTGCCCGAATTCGTGATCGGTGACGCTGTAGAGCGCTTCGGCCCCATCGCGGTTGCAGAAGATGATCATGGGATATTCCATGCCGCCCTCCCGCCCGTTGATGTTGATGGCCATGGGGTAGGGGTAGGGCCACCACTGCTCCGAGTAGCGCTCGATGGCGGTCTTGCCGTACTGGGTCGCCAGGTGCCAGGTGGAGTCCGCCGAAGGCGGATACAGGCTCATCACCAGGACGTTGCCACCGTTGGCACGGGCGGCGTCCCACACGAAGTGAGTGGCCGCGGCCCAGGCGAAGTCGCGCACACTGTCGGCCACGAATCGCCAGGTCAGCGTCCCGGCTCGGGAGGCGGGACGGGTGGCCGGATCCCGGACTTCGTCCTTCCCCCGAATGATCACGGTGGTGTCGCTGGCCCGGGCGGCTGCCAGCCGGGTCCGCTGGACCGGGGTCAGCACCGCTACCGGGTTCTGCAGGGTCCCGGTCGCGGCCACGATCATACTGGCCGGGACGGTGAGACTGACGTCGAACTTTCCGTACTCGAGATAGAACTCGCCATTGCCCATGTATGGCTCGGTATTCCAGCCCCGGATATCGTCGTAGACCGCGAGCCGGGGATACCACTGGGCCACCTCGTAGATGACGTCTCCATCTACGGTGACGATCCCCATCCGGCTGTTGATCTCTTCAAGGAAAGGGAAATACCACTCCACGTCGAACACCACCTTGCCGCCGGGCGGGAGCGGCCGGGCCAGGTCCACCCGCATCAGGGTCCCGTTGATCCGGTAGCGGAGTTCGGAGGCCCGCTGGGCCGGCCGCCCCGGGGCCGCCGCCAGCGCCGGCTGGGAGACGCCGCCAATAGTGACTCCGCCGTCGGCCCCGCCGGTGCCGAAGCGCGCGTCCGGCGGAACCACCAGGCTGCCCCGGCTGTCGGAGCGGAACAGGTTCTGGTCCAGTTGCAGCCAGAGGTATCGGAGCGTATCGGGCGAATGGTTGCTGTAGGTGATCCGCTCCTCTCCCGTGAGGATCTTCCGGGCGGTATCGAGGGTGGCCCGAATGACGTAGTCCACCCGCTGCTGCCAGTACTCCCGTCCCGGCGCCCCGCTCCCGGTGCGGTACCGGTTGGGGGCCGGGAGATCGAGCCGGCGGAAGGGCGAACCATCGGCCGTGGGTTCGGGCACCGGGGCGCTGGCGGTGCGCGGCTGCTGGGCCGCGAGCGGGAGAGCCAGGAAAGCCAGCAGCAGACAAGACGGGGAGGTACGCACTACGGGGCTCCTTTCCACTCGTTGTTGGCCGGGTTCACGTCCGGCAGCATGCCATCCGCATTGACGGTGGCCGACCGGACCGGTGCCGACGTCGGCACGCTGGCGATGTACCGGTCGCCGTTATACCAGATCTCCACCGGGAACCGGACCACCTCGGTGGATCCATCCTGCAGCACCATCGTGAGGGTCACCGGCATCACCTGCCCGCCCAGGTTGCGGAGGGTGACGCGGGCCAGGTTGCGGCCGCCCGCGGCCCGCTGGGTTACCGACTCGATCCCCTGGTCCAGTGCAGCAGTGGTAAAGATCCATCCCCGCCAGAACCAGGACAGGTCGCGGCCGGAGACGTCCTCCATGGTTCTGATGAAATCCGCCGGGTAGGGGTGCTTGAAGGCCCAGCGGCGGATGTACTCCCGGAACGCCGCGTCGAACACGGTGGAATCGAGCACCTGGTGGCGCAGCGTGAGCAGCATCAGCGACGGCTTGATGTAGGCCAGGCTTCCGAGGTTGTTGTCGCCCCGGTACCGGTTGGCGGGCGTGATCATGGGCTGGGCGGCGGGGAGCCGGTCGTTCTGCAGGACGAACGCCAGCTCGCCCTGGCGGACCTGGGAATCATCGCGGGAGAAGTATCCCTCCTCCGCGAAGGTGTTGATGAAGGTGTTGAACCCCTCGTCCATCCAGGCGAAGCGCCGCTCATCGCTGCCCACGATCATCGGGAACCAGTTATGTCCAATCTCGTGGGTCACGACGCTGAAGACCTCCGCCAGGCTCCCGGCATCCGATTCCATGGCGAGCATGGGGTACTCCATGCCGGAGACCGGCCCCTCGACCGCGGAGATCTGCGGATAGGGATAGCGGAACCAGCGGGTGCTGTACTCCATGATCGAATAGCGGGACTGGCGCGCCACGTCCGACCAGTTGGCCCGCGCCGCCGGCCGGTAGTAGGCATGGGCCAGCACCCCGTCCCAGCCGGCCGCATCCCAGAGATACTCCGGAGAGGCGGCCCAGGCCACGTCCCGGACATTGGCTGCCCGGAACTTCCAGGTGAGGGTGCCGCCGGCGCGGGGCCGTGCCGTTCCGGCGCGAAGATCCTGCTCGCGGATGATCGGCACCGCGGTATCCGATGTCCGGGCCACCGCGAGCCGGGATCGCTGGTCCGCGGTCAGGACTTCGAGCGGGTTCGCAAGCGTCCCGGTGCCGGCGACGATGAATCCCGCGGGGAGGGTTACCTGGTAGTCAATGTCGCCGTACTCGAGGTAGAACTCGCCCTGGCCCAGGTAGGGATCGGTGCTCCAGCCCTCGACATCGTCGTACACCGCCATCCGGGGATACCACTGGGCCATTTCGTAGAGGCTGCCTTCCCGCCCCATCCGGTCAGCGCCGTGCTCGGGAATGTTGAAGTGGTAGCGAATCGCCAGCGAGGTGGCCCGCCCGGGCGCCACCGGCGTCGCGAGCGCGACCCGCATCATGGTGCCGTCCACCCAGGTGGTGACCGGCAGGCGGGCCGCCGCGGTCCGGGGCCGGTTTGCACCGCCGGTGAGCGCGGGCGTCGGTACCTGGACGATGTCTTCGATTGTGTAGCCGCCCTCGAAGCCGGCGCCGCCGAACCGGCTGGCCGAGGCATTCAGCAGGGCGCCGGCACTCCCGGGCCGAAACAGGTTCTGGTCCAGCTGTAACCAGAGCTGCGCCAGGGTGTCCGGTGAATTGTTGGTGTAGCGGATGGTGACGGACCCGCTGAGGCGCTGGGTTGCCGTATCCAGGGTGACGGCGATCGAATAGTCGGCGCGCTGCTGCCAATACCCCGGTCCGGGAGCGCCGTTAGGCCGCCGGGCCAGGCCCGGGGCGGAAAGGGGCAGGGGACTGAAGATCCCGGTATCGGCGACCACGGACTTCGAGCTGGTCTGTTGGGCATGCACGGGGTAACCGAGCACCAGGAGCGGGAGCAGCCATAACGGGCGCACGAAGAACTCCAGGCAAAGGTAGTGGCGAACCGCGAAAGGTAACCGGGAGCGGCCGGACCCCTGCTGACGGGGCCGGGAGGGTTCCGGGCTCCGGTCAGCAATAGGGGTCTTGACATCTAGTGTGATAACATGTAGTTTCCAGCCATGTCACAGGGACTCCAGGCCGAGATCAAGCAGCGGGTTCCGTTCCGGAGCGCCGGGACTGAACTGATGCTGAGCATTCTGCGCACCGCGGCGCTCCTGGAACACGGGTTATCCGAGGTACTCAAGCCATTCGGCCTCACGGGAACTCAGCATAACGTGCTGCGGATTCTTCGAGGAGCCGGCGCCAAGGGGCTCTGCGGCAGGGAAATAGGCGAGCGAATGATCTCCCGGGTTCCCGATGTCCCCCGCATGCTGGACCGGATGGAGGCCATGCGGCTGATCACCCGGGAGCGGGACCAGGAGGACCGCCGCCACGTCACCGCCCGTATCTCGCCGGCCGGGCTGGCCCTCCTCGAGCGAGTGGATCCCCTCCTCGAGGCGTATGAAAATGCCAGGCTGGGTGGCCTGACCGGCGCCCGGCTCAAGAGCCTGATCGACGGGTTGGCGCAGGTACGGGAGCAGCTCTGAGTTTTTTGCAGGAATATATGTTATCACTGTTGTTGTCATAACTTCCAAGGAGAACGTAGCCATGCCGAATCGCCTGATTGCAGCCAGTACCCGGGTGGACATCGCCCTCGGGATCCTCCGGGCCGTTACCGGGGCCGTGTTCATCGCCCACGGTGCGCAGAAGCTCTTCGTATTCGGGTTCGCGGGCGTGAGCAGTGCCTTTGGCCAGATGGGGGTGCCGTTCGCCGACATCACCGGTCCGGCGGTGGCCCTGCTCGAATTTTTCGGGGGGATGGCCCTGGTCCTCGGACTGCTGGCCCGGCCGGTCGCGCTTGGTCTGGCGGCCACCATGATCGGCGCCATCGTCATGGTCCACCTGCCCAATGGGTTCTTCAACCCTGCCGGGATCGAGTTTCCTCTGGCCATGCTTGGCATGACGGTCGCTTTGGCCATTGCCGGGGCGGGAAAGTACAGCCTGGACCGCGTGGTGACCTCCCGCCGGGGCCGGTCTCCGGTGTTGCCGGTCGACGTCCTCCAGCGCGCCGCGTAATTCCCGGGCCCGGTGCCGCATGGCGCCGGGCCGCTTTCCAGGAGAGTCCAACATGTTGAAGGTCGCCGTCGTCGTCGGAAGTACCCGCCCGAATCGCCGCGGGCTCGCGGTGGCCCAGTGGGCCCTGGAGTTCGCCAGCCGGCGGTCCGACGCGGAGTTCGAGCTGGTGGATGTCGCTGACTTCCATCTCCCGCTCCTGGACGAGCCGATGCCGGCATCCCAGGGCAATTATGCCCATGCCCACACCAGGGCCTGGTCGGCCCGGATCGCGCCGTTCGACGCGTTCATCTTCGTGACGCCGGAGTACAACCACTCGGCGCCACCGTCCCTGACCAACGCCCTGGATTTCCTGTACCAGGAATGGCACAACAAGGCGGCGGGATTTGTCAGTTACGGGAGCAGTGCTTCGGGAGCCCGGGCGGTAGAGCACCTGCGGGGAATCATGGCGGAGCTGCAGATCGCGGACGTGCGGGGCCAGGTGGCGCTCTCGCTGTTTACCGACTGGGAGAAGTTCCAGGCCTTCACACCCGGGAGCCACCACGAGAAGGGCTTCACCGCGATGCTGGACCAGCTGGTGGCGTGGGGCGGGGCGATGAAGAAACTGAGGAATTGAGGGAATGTTGGAATTGAGGGAATGTTGGAAATGAGGGAATGTTGGAATTGAGGGAATGTTGGAATTGAATCGTCAATTTCCCCATTCCTTCAATTTCCACATTCCCTCAATTCCCCCATTCCCTCAATTCCCCCATTCCCTCAATTCCCCCATTCCCTCAATTTCACAGTCTGGGTCCCGTCACACCGGTCTGTTTCTGGTACTTCCCCTTCTTGTCCGCGTAACTCCTTTCGCACACGTCGTCCGCATCCGCTTCAAAGAACAGCACCTGGCAGATCCCCTCGTTGGCGTAGATCTTCGCCGGCAGGGGGGTCGTGTTGCTGATCTCCAGGGTCACGAATCCTTCCCACTCGGGCTCGAAGGGAGTGACGTTGGTGATAATGCCGCAGCGGGCATAGGTGGATTTGCCCAGGCAGATGGTCAGGACGTTCCGGGGAATCCGGAAATATTCGATCGACCGGGCCAGGGCGAAGCTATTGGGCGGAACGATGCACACGTCTCCCTGGAACTCGACGAAGCTCTTTTCGTCGAAGTGCTTGGGGTCCACCATGGCGGACAGGACGTTGGTGAAGATCTTGAACTCCGGCGCCACCCGCATGTCGTAGCCATAGGAGGATACCCCATAGGAGATGGCTCCCTGGCGAACCTGGCCGTCCACGAAGGGCTCGATCATGGCATGTTCGGTGGCCATGCGGCGGATCCAGCGGTCGGATTTGATGGACATAGTCCTGTGCGAAGAAGGGGAGGCCGAGGGCGCGGAATATAATACCGGCCGTCCGCTTCCCGGCCGGTCCGGCCGTCCGGTTGCCCGCGGGTCGGGCCACAGACCGGGTTGATATCCCGTTTGTGGGGGTTACTTTAAATGTGAAATTTTTCACGTGCGGTCTTCCCCGGAACCTGGCCGATGCTTCGCGCTTACGCCCCCATCCTGTTGGTGATCGCCTTCGTGGTGGCCAATGCCATCATGATGATCGCGCTCTCAACGGTCCTGTCGAGCTACCGGCCCACCCCCGTCAAGCAGGCCCCCTATGAGTCCGGCATGCCGGTCCTGGGGGACGCCCGGGAGCGGTTTTCGGTCAAGTTCTACATGATCGCGATGCTGTTCATCATATTCGACATCGAAACCGTGTTCATGATCCCCTGGGCCGCCGCCTTTCAGCAGCTGACCGCCATGCGGGGCCTCCTCCTGGTCGAGATGCTGGTCTTCGTCCTGATCCTGGTGGTGGGCTACGTGTACATATGGAAGAGAGGAGCGCTCGAATGGGAGTAACCCCCCCATCGGGACTGATAAACCCGGCCACCGAAACCGGGGAAGCCGAGGGCGTCGAAATCGCCGGGGTGTCGCCCAACTGGGTCACCACCAAGCTCGACTTCCTGGCCAACTGGTCCCGGGCCAATTCCCTCTGGCCTATGCCCTTCGGCACCGCCTGCTGCGCCATCGAGTTCATGGCGACGGCGGCCAGCCGGTTCGACATCGCCCGGTTCGGCATGGAGCGCATGGCCTTCTCCCCCCGGCAGTCCGACGTGCTGATCTGCGCCGGCCGCCTCCCGTTCAAGCTGGCCCCGGTGATCCGGCGCATCTGGGACCAGATGATGCAGCCCAAGTGGTCCATCTCGATGGGCGCCTGCGCCTCGTCCGGGGGCATCTTCGACAACTACGCGATGGTGCAGGGCATCGACACGATCATCCCGGTGGACGTCTATGTCCCGGGCTGCCCGCCCCGGCCGGAGGGCCTCATCTACGGCATCACGCTGCTGCAGAAGAAGATCATGGGCGAGACCTTCACGGACGAGTCGGTCCGCCGGGAGCAGCTGGTGTCCGACTCGGGGCTGTTTCTGCCGGCCCAGCGGGTGGATGAACTGTCGGAGCCGTTCGGCAACTCCGTCCACCAGACGCGATCCTCATGATCGACGCGACCGCCCCCTCGCCGCCGGGCACCGCGTCCGCGACCTCCCCTTCCGCCGGGGCGTTGCGGGACCGGTTCGGGCCGGCCATCACCCGGGTGGCGACCAGCTGCGGGGACACCATCGTGTACCTGGAGCGGGACCGGTCCCACGAGATCCTGGCCTGGCTCCGGGACGACCCGGGCCAGTCTTTCAACTACCTGACCGATGTGACGGCGGTCGAGTATCGCGATACCGAACTCCCGCTCGAGGTCGTCTACCAGCTGCGGTCGCTGGGGCGCCGGGCCGATCTCCGGGTCAAGATCGCGCTCGACAAGACCCAGCCTCTCGTGGTGCGCTCGGTGGTGGACCTCTGGAAAGGCGCCGACTGGCTGGAGCGGGAGGTGTACGACATGTTCGGCATCAGCTTCAGCGGGCACCCCGATCTGCGCCGCATTCTCATGTGGGAGACTTACAGCGAGGGGCATCCGCTCCGGAAGGATTTCCCGCTGCGGGGCCATTTCAGCCGCGCCGAACAGACCCGGCAGGCGCTCGACGCCAACCCGGAGGCCAACTACTCCATGGAGGAGCTGTCCATCGCCCAGGCCTACACCGAGCTGCCCAGGGACATGCAGGAGCGGCTGGACCGGGGTGAGCGAGGCAAGGTCGGATGAGCACCCGCACGGTCGAGTTCGAACTGAGCACGCCGGGCCTCGACGCCCGTGGCCAGGTTGTGCCGCTGCCCCTGGGCGTCCCCGGCGGCGATGCCCCGGCGGATCACCTGGGCGGGGAGCACATGCTGGTGAACCTGGGACCCCAGCACCCGGCCACCCATGGCGTGCTGCGACTGGTGGTGGAGCTGGAAGGCGAAGTGGTGCGCCGGGTGATTCCCCACGTGGGCTACCTCCACTCCGGCTTCGAGAAACTGGGCGAATACCGCCACTACAACCAGATCATCCCGCTCACGGACCGGACCGACTACCTGGCGCCGATGGCCAACAACGTCTGCCTGGCGCTGGCGGCCGAGAAGCTGATGGGCATCGAGATCACCGAACGGTGCACCGTGCTCCGGGTGATCGCCTGCGAGATGAGCCGGATCATCAGTCACCTGGTCTGGCTGGGGACCACGGGGATCGACCTGGGTGCGTTCACGCCCTTTCTCTGGTCCTTCCAGGAGCGGGAGCGGATCTACAATTTGCAGGAGTCCTGGACCGGCGCCCGGCTGACCACCAGTCTTACCCGGGTCGGCGGCATGATGGCGGATGTTCCCGAGGGCTGGGAGAACGGCCTCCGGGAATTCTGCCGCACCTTTCCGACGACCCTGCGCGAGGTGGACACCATGTTCACCCGCAACGCCATCTGGATCGGGCGGACCCAGGGGGTCGGGGCGATGAACGCCGAGGACGCCATCAACCACTCGCTTTCCGGCCCGATGCTCCGGGCCAGCGGCGTGGATTATGACGTCAGGAAAGATCGCCCCTACCTGGGGTACGAGACCTACGATTTCGACGTGCCGATCGGCGAGCATGGCGATGTCTATGATCGCTACCGGGTGCGGCTGGAGGAGATGTTCCAGTCGGTGCGCATCCTGGAACAGGCGCTCGACCGGCTGCAGCCGGGACCGATCAACGTCGCCGACCCCCGCCTGGTCCTGCCGCCCAAGTCGCGCGCGATGAGCGACATGGAAGCGATGATCTATCACTTCAAGCAGGTGATGGAGGGGGTGAAGGCCCCGATCGGCGAGGCCTATATGGGCATCGAGAATCCCAAGGGCGAGCTGGGCTATTACTTCGTCTCCGACGGCACCGCCAAGCCGGTGCGCTGGCGGATCCGGCCCCCGGCCTTCATCAACCTGGCCTGCCTGCCCCGGCTGTGCGAAGGCGCCCTCCTGGCCGACGTCATCGCCATCAACGCGAGCATCGACATCGTGATGGGAGAGGTGGACCGATGAGCGACCTGGTTTCCATCAACGGCGCCCCGCGGGAACCGTCACTGACGACCCATCCCGCCGAGCACTATGAGCCGGTGTTCGTGGGGGAAGCCCGGGCAAAGCTGGAGGCGATGTTCGCCAGCTATCCCACTCGGCAGGCCCTGCTGCTCCCGGCGCTGTGGATGATCCAGGAGGCCCGCGGCTGGATTCCGGAGCAGGCCATCGCCGAGGTGGCCGACGTGCTCGGCCTGACGCCGGCGCAGGTAAAGGGCGTGGTGACCTTCTACACGATGTACCATACCCACCCGGTGGGCCGGCATTTCGTCCAGGTCTGCACCACCAGCCCCTGCAACCTGTGCGGCGCGGAAGACGTGGTCAAAGCCATTCTCCGGGAGACCGGGTGCGGGGAACTGGGCCGCACCAGCCCGGACGGCCGTTTTACCGTGATCGAAGTCGAGTGCCTCGGCGCCTGCGGGTTCGCGACCCCGGTGCTGGTCAATGACGACTTCCTGGAGAACGTCACGCCGGAGCGGGTCCCCGGCATCCTGCAGAGGTACCAGTAATGGGCTATCCGCACCCGAGTCACCCCAGGGAAACGGTCGTCCTTTCGAAGTATTTCGGTGACGCCGCGGCCCGCACTTATGACGGCTGGATGGAGCGGGGCGGTTACCAGGCCCTGAAGCAGGCCCTGGCCATGACGCCCGAGGCCATCATCGAGGTCGTGAAGGCCTCGGGGCTTCGCGGCCGGGGCGGCGCCGGGTTTCCAACCGGTCTCAAGTGGTCCTTCATGCCGAAGGGCGACGGCAAGCCGCACTACCTGGTCTGCAACGCCGACGAGTCCGAACCGGGCACCTTCAAGGACCGGGAGATCATGCGGTGGACGCCGCACGGCCTGATCGAAGGCTGCGCCATCGCCGCCTACGCCATCGGCGCCGAGCGCTGCTACATCTACATCCGGGGGGAGTTCACGGAACCCTGGAAGGTGATGGGCCGGGCGGTCGAAGAGGCCTACGCCCAGGGCGTGCTCGGGGCCAATGCGATGGGGTCCGGCAAGCGCATTGACATCGTGCTCCACCGGGGGGCGGGCGCCTATATCTGCGGCGAAGAGACCGCCATGCTCAACTCGCTCGAGGGCAAGCGGGGCAACCCCAGGATCAAGCCGCCCTTCCCGGCCCAGGCCGGGGCTTTCGGGCTGCCCACCACGGTGAACAACGTGGAGACGCTGGCCGCGGTGCCCCACATCATGACCCGGGGCGCCGAGTGGTACAAGGGACTCTGCCTCAGCAACCCCAAGAGCACGGGGACCAAGCTGATCTCGGTGTGCGGGCACATCCAGCGGCCCGGCAACTACGAGATCACCATGGGGTTTCCCATGAAGGACCTGATCTTCGAGATGGCCGGAGGCATGCGGCCGGGCCGCAAGCTCAAGGCGGTGATCCCCGGCGGGTCCTCGGTGCCGATCATGACCGCCGCCGAGACCGAGGACTGCCTGATGGACTACGAGGGGATCGTGGCCCGCGGGTCGATGCTGGGCTCGGCCGGCTTCATCGTGATGGACGATTCCACCGACATGGTGTACCAGATCTACCGGCTGGCCCGGTTCTATGCCCACGAATCGTGCGCCCAGTGCACCCAGTGCCGGGAAGGCACCGCATGGACGGTCAAGATCATGGAGCGGATGCTGGCCGGCAAAGGCAAGCAGGAGGACCTCACCCTGCTGCTCGATCTGTCCGACCAGATGACCGGCAAGACCATCTGCGTGCTGAGCGACTCCTGCGCCGCGCCGGTCGTGAGCGGGATCCAGAAGTTCCCGGAGGAGTTCGAGGCCTACGTCTCGGGCAGCCGGAAGCCGGTGATGGCCGGAGTATGAACAACTCGTACAGAGTACCGGGTGCAGCGTGCAGCGGCACGGGCTCTCTCGCCAGACTGGGGCATGCAATGTCAGTTGGTCGAATCACCACGATGCCGGTCGATGCGGGGTGCAGGCTGCACGCTGCACGCGGCACGCGGCACGACTCACCGTTACTTCCATGACTCAGGATCTTGTCAAAGTCACCATCGACGGAATGGTGATTGAGGTCCCGAAGGGGACCACGATCATCGAGGCCGCCAAGCAGGCCGGCATCCTGGTGCCGCACTACTGCTATCATCCCTCGCTGCCCTCGCCGGCGGTGTGCCGGATGTGCCTGGTGGAAGTGGAAAAGGCGCCCAAGCTGGCTCCCGCCTGCGTCACCGCGGTCGCGGAGGGCCAGGTGGTGCATGTCAACAGCGCCTCGGCGAAGAAGGCCCGGGAGGGCGTGCTCGAGCTGCTGCTGATCAACCACCCGCTGGACTGCCCCATCTGCGACCAGGCGGGGGAGTGCGAACTGCAGGACTACGTCTTCCAGGAAGGCCGGGCGAACACCCGGTACGAGGCGTATGCCAAGCGGTACAACCCGGTCGAGGACTTCGGACCCGACGTATTGTACGTGCCCAACCGGTGCATCCTGTGTACCCGCTGCGTCCGGTTCATGGATGACGTGGCCAAGGACCCGGTGCTCAACGTCTCGGAGCGGGGCGACCGGGCCTTCATCGGGATCGACCCGGACCACGAGCTGACCCACATGTGGTCGGGCAACGTGGTGGATCTCTGTCCGGTTGGGTCGCTCATCAGCAAGGATTTCCTGCACAAGGCCCGGGCCTGGGACCTGGACAAGACCGCCAGCGTCTGCCCCGGCTGCAGCCAGGGCTGCAACACCATGATCGACACCCGGGACAACACGGTCGTGCGGCTGCGTCCCCGGCCCAACCTGGACGTCAACCGGCACTTCATGTGCGACTATGGCCGGCTCAACTACCGCTGGTTGAACCGGGGTGACCGGATCGAAGCGCCCCTGGTCCGGGAGGGTGGCCGCCACGTCGCGATGGACTGGGATGCGGCGCTCGAGCGGTTGGCTGAAATGGTCCGGGGCGCCTCGGGGCCGGTGGTCCTGGTCGCCGGCGGCAGCAGTTCGACCGAAGACCTGGCCTATGTGAAGCAGTTGCTGGACGGCGCCGCCCTGACCGCTGCCGCGCTCGTGCCCGAGTCGGGCGACGAGCATCCCCTGCCCGGGATCCCCAACCTGGCGCTCCGGTCGGCCCGCGCGGCCAACGGCGACGGGGCCCGGCTGCTGGGGTACCAGGTCGGCGATGGCACTGCGGCGCTGCGAGCGGCGGAAACGGCCGGCCTCGTGGTCCTGCTCAACGCCGAGCTGCCGGAGGCGGCCGCCGCGCGGCTCGCGGGGCACAGCGGCCTGGTCATCATCGGCACGGTTGCCAGCGACCTCGATCGCCATGCCCAGCTCGTGCTTCCCATGACCAACATGGCCGAAGAGCATGGCACGTTCGTGAACCGGGACCTCCGGGTCCAGCGCTACAACCAGGCCCGCAGTCCGCTCGGGATGGCCCGCCCGGCCTGGTGGATCGCCGCCGAGACGATGGCGGTCGCCACGGCGGGGTACCGGGGACCGGGCACGGCGGCAGAGGCCTTTGACATGATGGCCGATTCGGTCGCCGCCTTTGGCGGTCTCCGGCACGCGGACCTGGGCCTGACCGGGCGGGTCCTGGCCGCCGCGCCGGCCGCGGAGGCGACCCGGTGACGCCCGAACTGAAGGGGTTCCTGCTGGTCACCGCCCTCAAGATGCTGCTGGTCTTCACGGTGGTCATGGTGGGCGTGGCGCTGCTCACGCTCATGGAGCGCAAGGTCTCCGCCTGGATGCAGAACCGGATCGGGCCCAACCGGGTCGGCTACGGGGGGCTGCTGCAGCCGGCCGCCGACGGCCTCAAGAACATCCTCAAGGAGGAAACCAATCCTCCCTTCGCCAGCCGGATCCTGTTCAACCTGGCGCCGGCCATGGCCTTCATTCCGGCCCTGCTCCTGTCGGCGGTGATTCCGTTCGCGGCGCCGCTGCCGGTCTCGTTCGATTTCACGGTTCCGCTGCTGGGGCGTTTCCTGCACACCGGGTCCACCCCCATGGTGGTGGCGGACCTGCCGGTCGGCTTTCTCTTCGTGATCGCGATCAGCTCGCTGGGCGTGTACGGGATCGCGCTGGCCGGCTGGGCGTCGAACAGCAAGTACTCTCTGCTGGGCGGGCTCCGGGCCAGCGCCCAGATGGTTTCCTACGAGGTGGCGATGGGGATGAGCCTGATCCCGGTGCTGCTCCTGGCCGGCAATGTCTCGTTCTCGTCCATCATCGCCAGCCAGCAGGCGGGGCTCTGGTACATCCTGCCGCTGTTCCTGTCGTTCTTCGTGTTTCTGATCTCGGGGTTTGCGGAGACCAACCGGCTGCCCTTCGACATGCCGGAGGCGGAGTCGGAGCTGATCGCCGGCTACCACACCGAGTACAGCGCGATGAAGTTCTCGCTGTTCTTCATCGCCGAGTACGCCAACATGGTTACCATCTCGGCGATGACGGCGACCCTGTTCTTCGGGGGCTGGGACATCCCGGGCAGCTGGGACCAGACCCACAGCGGGCTCCTGGTGACCCTGGCGACCGGGCTGGCCTTCTTCCTCAAGGTCTTCTTCTTCCTGTTCCTGTTCATGTGGATCCGGTGGACGCTGCCCCGGTTCCGGTTCGACCAGCTCATGGCCCTGGGGTGGAAGGTGCTGCTGCCGATGGCGCTGGCCTATATCATGGTGACCGCGGCGGCGATTTTCGTGATCCAGGACCTGCTGGGGGTGACCAGCGTCCGGCTGCAGCACCTGATCCTGTTCGGGCTCAACGTGGTGCTGGGCTGGCTGGTGTTCTTCCTGCTGGACCGGGACACGGTGATCGCGGGGTCCCAGATGCGGAGGAGGGAAGGGCTGGTGAAGACAGGGGCCGCGGCGCCGGAGGCAGGGTAGTTCCGGGGCGGGCGACTTCAATGAGCGGGACGGTTGTGTCCGAAAATCACGAACCCACGCAGGATCGCGAACACTCGACGCACGCGGTACGACGGACAAACTACCGAAGATGCTTTCGTGATCCTGTACTCGAACCTGCATCACCGAGATGCCGGGGTAACCCAAACGGAGCCTGAATGGCAATCGGCGTCAAAATCATGAAGCGGCCGGATGAGAAGGTGTCCTACATCCGCGCCACCCTCAAGGGCATGGCGCTCACCTTCAAGCATATTTTCCAGCCGAAGGTCACCATGCAGTACCCGGAGCAGAAGAGCACCGCCGACTGGAGCATCTCGCCCCGGTGGCGGGGCACCCACCGGATGCTCACCGACGAGCAGGGCCGGTCCAAGTGCGTGGCCTGCGGCCTCTGTCCCCAGATCTGCCCGGCCAACTGCATCAAGCTGGTGCCGGGCGAAGACGAGGAGGGCAACCGCTACCCACTGATCTACGAGATCGACGAGTTCCGCTGCGTCTTCTGCGGGTACTGCCAGGAGGTCTGTCCCGAGGAGGCAATCCACGTGGGGGTCCACTTCGAGAACTCGGAGTACTCCCGGGAGCGGTTCGTGTACGACCTGGAGCGGCTGCAGTCGCAGACCCATGCCGTGTCCACGTTGTGGGATCCCACCGATCCCCGGGGCGAATAGATGACGCACGCGGTCTTCTATTTCTTCGCCACGGTCGCCCTGCTGTCGGCGCTGCTCTGCATCCTGCAGAAGAATCCGATCGCGGCGGCGCTCTGGCTGGTGAGCACCATGTTCTCGCTGGCGGCCATTTACGTGCTGCTGCACGCGCCCTTCATCGCGGCCATCCAGGTGCTGGTGTACGCCGGGGCGGTGATGGTGCTTTTCCTGTTCGTGATCATGCTGCTCAACCTGGGCAAGGCGAAGAGCGATCTCCGCGGTTTCGGGTACGGGCTGGTTGCCCTGGTGGTGGTGGGGATCCTGGCGTCGCAGCTGCTGCCCCTGATCCGCTACAGCCCGGAACGGGTCACCCTGGAGTATACCGGCACCGAGGCGATGGCCAATCCCGACCTGGTCTTCCCGGCCGGGCGGGCCGGGCTGGAGGCGACCCAGTCCCAGGGGGTCGTGGGGGCGGTGGCCCAGCCGCTGTTTGAAGCCTACCTGGTTCCGTTCGAGCTCACCTCGATACTGCTGCTGGCCGCCATCGTGGGCGCGGTCGTGCTGGCGAAGCGGAGGATCTGATGCTGCTGGGCGAGTCCCTGGCCCTCTCGGCCCTCCTGTTCAGCCTCGGCGTGGCCGGGGTCCTGATCCGGCGCAATGCCATCGTGCTGTTCATGTGCATCGAGCTCATGCTCAACGCCGTGAATCTGGCGTTCGTGGCGCTGGCCCAGGTCCACGGCCTGGGCGGGCAGGTCATCGTGTTCTTCGTGATGACGGTGGCGGCGGCGGAAGCCGCGGTCGGGCTGGCCATCATCCTGGCCATCTTCCGGCATACCGAGTCGGTGGACCTCAATAACATCAACCTGCTCAAGGGCTGATGACTTCCCCTCTTCTGGCCGTACTCGGGACCCCGTACGCGGCGCTGACCCAGCACGCCGGCCCGGGCGGAGCGCTGGCGGGGTCAGCGGCCGACTGGATCTGGCTGGCCGTCGCGCTTCCGTTCCTCGGATTCCTGGTCAACGGCACCCTCGGGTTTGTCCGTCCCCAGGCCCGCCGGACCGTGGCCGCGGTCGGGGTCGGCGTCATGGTGGCCGCCTTCGTCCTCGCCGTGGCAGTGTTCCTCGCCGTGCGCGCGGCCCACCCGGAGGCGCCGCACGTGGTGCGGCTCTGGTCCTGGATGCCGGCCGGGACGCTCCAGGTGGATTTTGCCTTCCAGGTGGACCAGTTGTCCACCGTGATGCTGCTGGTCATCACCGGGGTGGGCGCCTTGATCCACGTGTTCAGCGTGGGATATATGTGGAGCGACGAGGGGTTCGCGCGTTACTTCGCCTACCTGAACCTGTTCGTGTCCTTCATGCTGGTCCTGGTGCTGGGCGCCAATTTCCCCATGATGTTCATCGGCTGGGAAGGGGTAGGGCTCTGCAGCTACCTGTTGATCGGCTTCTGGTACAACGTCAAGGCCAACGCGGACGCCGGCAAGAAGGCGTTCATCGTCAACCGGATCGGCGATTTCGGGTTCCTGGTCGCGATGTTCCTGATCTGGACTTCGGTGGGATCGCTGGACTTCGTCGCGGTCTTCGACCGGGCGCCGGATGTCTTCCGGGTCGGCGGGCCGGTGGTCACCGCGATCACCCTCTTCCTGCTGCTGGGGTGCACCGGGAAATCGGCCCAGATTCCGCTCTATACCTGGCTCCCCGACGCGATGGCGGGCCCGACACCGGTCTCCGCCCTGATCCATGCCGCGACCATGGTGACCGCCGGCGTGTACCTGGTCGCCCGGACCAACCTGCTCTTTACGCTGGCGCCGACGTCCAGCCTGGTCACGGCGGGCATCGGGGCGCTGACCGCGCTGTTCGCCGCGACGATCGGCCTCCGCCAGTATGACATCAAGAAGGTGCTGGCCTATTCGACCGTCTCCCAGCTGGGCTACATGTTCCTGGGCGTCGGCGCCGCCGGCTACGCCGCCGGAGTGTTTCACCTGGTCACCCATGCCTTCTTCAAGGCGCTGCTGTTCCTCGGCGCCGGCAGCGTGATCTACGCGATGCACCACGCGTACCACGCCACCCACTCCCACGAAGACGCGCAGGACATGCGCAACATGGGCGGGCTGCGGCGGTACATGCCGTGGACCTTCGCACTGATGGGGCTGGCCACGCTCGCCATCGCGGGGATTCCGCCCTTCTCGGGCTTCTTCTCGAAGGATGAAATCCTGGCGACGGCGTTCGCGCGGGGCTCCGACCACCCGTTGTACTACCTCTTCTACGCCATGGGCCTGGCGGCGGCCGGGATCACCGCCTTCTACATGGCGCGGCTGATGGCCATGACCTTCCTGGGCGAGAACCGCTCGGGCGAGACGGCACGGGAGCACCTGCACGAGGCGCCCTGGGTCATGACTGGTCCGCTGCTGGTCCTCGGCGTCCTGAGCGTCGTGGGCGGGGTGCTCAACCTTCCGCCCGTTATCGGCGGCAACCTGGCGCTCCACCACTGGCTGCTGCCGCTGCTGGACACCAGCGAGGGGTTCCTGGCTCCGCACCAGCTGTCGCACGGCACCGAGTATCTGCTGATCGGGGCCGCCGTCGTGGTCGGAGTCGCCGGGCTGGTGCTGGGATACCGGGCCACCCTGGCGGCGGAGATCGTCCCCGCCGCGCGGGCCCCGCGGGAGCAGGGCTTCGCCCGGGTTCTCCTGCACAAGTATTACGTGGACGAGATCTACGACGCGGTGATCGTCCGGCCGCTGGCCTGGTTCAGCCGGGCCGTGCTGTGGCGGCAGGTGGATAGCAACCTCATCGACGGCCTGGCGGTTAACGGTTCCGGGCGGCTGTCCCGGGTGACGGGCCGCCTGGGCAGCGCGCTGCAGAGCGGCCGGGTCGGCGCCTATGTGGTGGCGTTCCTGGTGGGGGCGCTGTGGATTCTGTACGCGGTGATACCCTGAGAGGGCAGAGTACAGAGTACAGAGTGCAGAGTGGAGAGTACAGAGTGCAGAGTGCAGCGTGCAGAGTGCAGCGTGATGGATTTCTCCTGGATGGCCCATTGAATGATCGATGACATGACCCAGATTTTCAGCACCCGGTACGCGGCACCACTCGCGACCGCGCCATGACGGCCTTTCTCGCGTCGGTCGGCTACGACCGCTGGATCCTGCATGTCCTGCTGCTTCTACCGCTGGCGGGCATGCTGCCGGTGCTGCTGGCCCCGGCCCGGCTGGCCCGCCAGCTGGCCCTGTGGATCACGGTGCTCGAGTTCATCCTCTCCATGGGGCTCTGGTGGGCCTACGTGCCCCAGGCCGGCATGCAGTTCACCGCCACGGTGGACTGGCTGCCCGACTGGGGGATCGCCTACCGGGTGGGGCTGGACGGGATTTCCCTGTTCATGGTGCTCCTGTCCACCGCCCTGATGCCGCTCTGCGTACTGGGCAGCTGGCAGTACATCACCGAGCGGGAGCGGGGGTATTACGCGCTGTTGCTGGCGCTGCTGACCGGCATGCTGGGCGTGTTCGTGTCGCTCGACATGTTCGTGTTCTACGTGTTCTGGGAAGTCATGCTCATCCCGATGTATTTCATCATCGGGATCTGGGGCGGGCAGCGGCGGCTCTACGCGGCCATCAAGTTCTTTGTCTACACGTTCGCCGGCTCGATTCTCATGCTGGTCGCGATCCTGGTGATGGTGCGCCGGATCGGCGCCGTGACCGGCACGTATTCGTTCGCTTACGACCACCTGCTGGAGCACGCGGCCCTGATCGGCCCCGCCGCCCCCTGGCTGTTCGCGGCGTTCGCGCTCGCCTTCGCCATCAAGGTCCCGATCTTCCCCTTCCACACCTGGCTGCCCGATGCCCACGTGGAGGCGCCCACGGCGGGCAGCGTGCTGCTGGCCAGCGTCCTGCTCAAGATGGGCACCTACGGCTTCCTCCGGTTCGCGGTTCCCTTCTTTCCCGAGGTCGCCCTGAGCCCGGCCGTCACGACCCTGATGGTGTCCCTGGCGGTGATCGGCATCATCTACGGCGCGCTGGTTGCGATGGTCCAGCCTGACATCAAGAAACTGGTGGCCTACTCCTCGGTGAGCCATCTCGGGTTCGTGATGCTGGGCATCTGGGCCGCGACCCTGCAAAGCGTGCAGGGCGCCCTCATGGTCATGATCGGCCATGGCCTCTCCACCGGCGCGCTCTTCTTCCTGATCGGCATGCTCTACGAACGGCGCCACACCCGGCTGATCGAATCCTACGGCGGTATCGCGCGGGTGGTCCCGCTGTTCAGCGCGATTTTCACCCTGGTGGCGCTGGCTTCCATCGGCCTGCCGGGGCTGAACGGGTTCGTCGGTGAGTTCCTGGTGCTGGTGGGCAGCTTTCCCCGACATCCCCTCGCGACCGGGGTGGCCACCACCGGGGTGATCTTCGCGGCCGCCTACCTGCTCTGGGCCCTGCAGCGGATCATTTTCAACCCGCTCGACAACGACGAGAACCGGACGCTGGCGGACCTTTCGCCCCGGGAACTCGCGGTCCTGCTCCCCCTGGTGCTGGGGATCGTGTGGATGGGACTCTATCCCAAGCCGGTGCTGGAGCGCATGGAGCCCTCCGCCCAGCAATACGTGGATCATGTGCAGCCCGCCCTCGAGCGGAGCCGGACTACCCCGGCGGCAAACCGGGCGGAGACCCAGCCATGAACGATCTGGACCTGAGTACGCCGCTGGGCCTGACCCGGGCGCTGGCGCCCGAGATCCTGCTCACCCTGTGGTCGCTGCTGGTGCTGCTGGTCGTGGCCTGGCGCCACCGCACCGCGGCCGACAGCCGGCTGGCCGGCTGGCTGAGCTTCGCCGGGGTCGCGGCTACCGCCCTGGTGGTGGCCTGGATGTGGGCCACCACCAGGGGCAGCCCGGCCGTCCCCAACATGGTAGACGTGGACGCCTTCCGCTTCGCCACCTCGCTGCTCTTCCTGGCGTCCGCCGGCTTTACGATTCTCATCTCGCTGGGATACCTGGAACGGGAGGGACTGCTGGCCCCCGAGTACTACGTCCTGGTCCTGCTGGCCACGGTCGGCATGATGTTCATGGGCGGGGCGGTGGACCTGATCGTGATGTTCCTGGGCCTCGAGGTGATGTCGGTGGCGGTGTACGTGCTGGCCGGGTTCGACCGGGGCAGCCGCTTCAGCGCCGAAGCCGCGCTGAAGTATTTCCTGATCGGCGCCTTCGCCAGCGGATTTCTGCTCTACGGAATCGCCCTGGTTTACGGCGCCACCGGCCTGACCAACCTGGCGCTGATCGGGCCCGGCATGGGGCAGGGGGCGATGCCGCTGATGGCGAGCCTGGGACTGGGGCTGCTGCTCATCGGGTTCGCGTTCAAGGCCGCCGCCGTCCCCTTCCACATGTGGGCGCCCGACGTGTACGACGGGTCACCGACGCCGGTCGCCGGGTTCATGGCCACCGGCGTCAAGGCGGCCGCCTTTGCGGCCCTGACCCGCACCCTGCTGGTCGGGTTTCCGGCCGCGGCCATGCAATGGCAGCCGGTGATCGCGGTGCTCAGTATCGCGACCATGGTGGTCGGCAACCTGGTCGCCCTCGTCCAGCGCCCGCTCAAGCGTATGCTGGCGTACAGCTCGGTGGCCCACGCCGGCTATCTCCTCGCCGCGCTCTGGGCCGGTACCCGGTTCGCCGCGGCCACCGTGCTGGTGTACCTGGCCGCCTACACGCTGACCACCCTGGCCAGCTTCGCCATTCTCGCGGCGATCGGACGCAAGGGAGAACGGGACGTCACCCTCGACGACCTGGCCGGGCTGGGCCAGCGGCGTCCCTGGATGGCGGCGGCCCTGGCCATCTGCATGCTCTCCCTGCTGGGATTCCCCGGCACCATCGGTTTCATCGGGAAGTGGTATATCCTGACCAGCCTGGTGCACGAGGGGCAGTGGATTCTTCCCGTCGTGCTGGTGGTGACCAGCGTGGTCTCCGCCGGCTACTACCTGCCGGTGATCATGGCGATGTACATGCGGCCCGCCCCCAACGAGACCTGGCATGCCCACCGGGGGCTGGTGCCGCTGGCGTCGGCCGCGGTGGGTCTCTGCGTTGTCGGGATCCTGCTCTTCGGCGTCTGGCCCAACCAGTTCCTGGCCCTGGCCAACGCCACGGTGGAGAACCTGGGGCGAATGGTCCTCCCGATCGCCGCGCAGTAGCCGCGCTCCCGCCATGCACACGCCTCGCGCCATCTTTCGCCAGTACGACATCCGCGGCGTGGCCGGTACCGAGTTGACGGCCGAGCTGGCGCGGGCCGTGGGCCGCGCCTATGCCACCCTGGGCTGGGACAAGCTCGGCCGGGCCCCGGTGCTGGCGGTCGGCCGGGACAACCGCCCCAGCGGCACCGGGCTGGCCGAAGCGATCCGGGCCGGCATCGCCGACACCGGGGCCACCGCGATCGACATCGGCGTGCTGCCGACGCCGGCGCTTTATCTCGGCGTCATCGCGCTGGGGACCGATGGGGGCCTGCAGGTCACCGGGTCCCACAACCCGCCCGAGTTCAACGGATTCAAGATGGTCCTGGACGGTGACTCGGTGCACGGCGAGGAGATCCAGGAGTTGTGGGAGATCATCACGGCCGAGCGATGGCGGGCGGGGACCGGTGCCATCGGCGCCGACGGCTCGGTCCTCCAGCGCTACCGGGAGGCGATCCTGGAGCGGCACACGCTCGCCCGGCCGGTCCACGTGGTGGTGGACTGCGGCAACGGTGCCGGCAGCCTGGTCGCGGTGTCCACCCTGGAGGGCCTGGGCGCCCGGGTGACCCCGCTGTTCTGCGAGTCGGATGGCACCTTTCCCAACCACCATCCCGATCCCACGGTGCCGGCCAACCTGCGTGACCTGCAGGAGACGGTCCGCCGCACCGGCGCCGAACTGGGTATCGCGTTTGACGGTGATGCGGACCGGATCGGCGCCGTGGATGAAACCGGGCGCATCATCTACGGCGACCAGCTGCTGGTGCTGTACGGCCGGGACGCGGTCCGCCGGTTCGGGCCCGGGATCCCGGTGATCTTCGACGTCAAATGCTCCGAGGTGCTCGCCACCGCCCTCGCCGAGAGCGGGGCGGTGCCGCTGATGTGGAAGACCGGGCATTCGCTCATCAAGGCCAAGATGAAAGCGATGGGCGCCCCCCTGGCGGGCGAGATGAGCGGCCACATGTTCTTCGGGGGGGACTACTTCGGGTTCGACGATGCGCTCTTCGGTGCCGCCCGGCTGCTGGAGATCGTCTCCCGCGGCCCCGGAGGCCTGAGCCGGTTCCTCGCCGACCTGCCGGAGACCTTTACGACCCCGGAGATCCGGGTGGACTGCGGCGACGAGCGCAAGTTCGCGCTGGTCGAGCGGGCCGCGGCGCATTTCGCCGCCCGCTACCCGGTGAACGCCATCGACGGGGTGCGGATGACGTTTCCGCAGGGCTGGGGTCTGATCCGGTCCTCCAATACCCAGCCGATCCTGGTGCTCCGCTTCGAGGCCGGGAGCCCGGAGGCGCTGGCGGCATACCAGGCTGAAGTCCGGGCCTACCTGGCCGCCGAGGGGCTGGCTTCGGACTGGTAGCCTTCTCAGGTGAAAGGTGACAATGTCGCGCCGTGGACGCGTGGCGGCGTTGATCGTCCTCGCCGTCGTCGCATTCCTCTTCATCGGCCGTTGGGCCACCCTGGTCATCGCCGAGCGCTGGTGGGCGGAGACCATTTCGCCGGCGGCGGGACGGTTCGCCGGTGAAGTGCAGGCGCTTCGCCTGCTGCTCGACCTTGCCGGCATCCTGGCCGCCACCGCCTGGTTCACCGGCAACCTGTACATCGTGTACCGGACGATCGGGTCGGTGCACGTCTCCCGCCGGGTGGCCAACCTCGAAATCAATGAAGCGCTGACGTCCCGGGCCCTCCTCACCGGTACGATCGCCGGGGGCGTGCTCCTCGGCGTGCTGACCGGCCTGGGGACCTCGCGATGGTGGCACAGTGTCGTGCTGGCGGTGCATGGCGTGTCGTACGGGACCCTGGATCCCGTCCTGGGCAAGGACCTGGGACTGTACGTCGCCCAGCTGCCCCTCTGGCGCCGGGCCCATGGCGCCGCGCTGCTGCTGGTGCTGCTGGCCCTGGGGACCTGCTTCCTGCTGTACCTGCTGGTGGGCGCGGTCCGCTGGTCGGCCCGCCGTCCCGCCGTCAGCGACCACGCGAGACGGCACCTGGGCTGGCTGCTGGCCGCACTGGCCCTGGCCCTCGCCTGGGGCTACTGGCTGGAGCCCTACGAAGCCGTCGCGGGGATCGACGCCAGCCTGCGGCTCGATATCGCGGCGTTTTCCGCGGTTGTCGCGAATGCCCTCACCGGGGTCGCGCTGGCCGCGGCCCTCGTCTCGGCGGCGTGGGCGCTGCGGCCTCGGCACCTGCTGATGACCATGGCCTGGCTGATCCTCGCGTTCTCCTCGATCGTCGGCCATCATGTCCTTCCCGCATTCGCCAGCGTGCGGGAGCGAGCCATCGGATACCGCGAGGATACCGTCATCCGGCTGGAACGCACCGCGTTTGGGCTGGCTCGAATGGAGGAAGCGGAGCGCTATTCCGGTGACGCGGTCCGCCGGCCGCCGGCCCCGGTTTCCCTGTGGAGCCCGGAACAGGTAGAGCGGATCGGCGAGGGCGATTCCTCCCGTGTCGTGGCGATCAACCAGTCGGTGCTTCGGGTGCGGGGACGGAGGCTGCCGGTCTGGATCACGGTGCGATCCGTGCCGGGCGACACCACGGTCGTCAACGCCTACGCGGATGACCGGGTTGCCCCTTCCGGCGGCCCCCTGTCCTTCCGGTCCCAGGACACCCTCGCCTACCCGGGCACGGTGCGGCTTCTCTCCCTGCCGGCCGCGGCGATCCGGCCGCAGGCGCCGGAGTTCGTCGTCAACCAGGATTCGGCGGGCGTACCGGCCGGACGCCTGGGGCGCCGGGTGGTCCTGGCCTGGGCGCGGCAGGCGGGCGCCCTGCTGGCCCCGGTCCCCGCCGGCGCCCACCTGGCCTGGCATCTCGACCCCCTCGGCCGCCTGCAGGCGATAGCGCCCCATGTGGCCTGGGGCCAGCCGACGGCCCACGTGGTCGGCGACCAGCTGGTATGGATTTCGGACGGCTACGTGGCCTCGGCGACTTTCCCGGTCGTGGAACGGGTGCCGTGGCGGGACCGGAACATCGGCGCGCTCGACGTTCCCTTTCTCGCCACCATCAACGGGGAAAGCGGCGAGACCCGGATCTACCGGCGGCAGTCGGCCTCGCCGCTCGGGCGCGCCTGGCAGGAGATCACCGGCGCCATGGCGCTACCCTGGACGGACCTGCCACCGGAAATCCTGGCCGTGCTCGTGTACCCCGATGAACTATTCCAGGTGACCTCGCGGGTGCTGGAGCGGCCGCACTGGCTGGGAGGCCGGCAGGCCGGACGGCCCGGTTTCGATCCGGTCTTCTCCCTGATGCCCACGGCCTGGCGGCGGGCGGACACGACCCTGGTGCAGGTGGCGGTCTTCGAGGCAACCGCGGGCCGGGGGGTGACGGCGGTCCTCACCGGATATCGCGGCGGCCCCGAGCCCCGGCTGGTGCTGCGCCGCATTGACGAAACCGAAGCATTCGGTTCCCCCCGCGCCCTCGACCGAAACTGGAAGCGGTTCGCCACCTTCGAGCAGCTCCGGGATTCGCTTCGATCGGTCAACGCGGACGCCGAGCCATCCTCCATCCGGGTGTGGGTGGAGCGGCATGGGCTGGGTGCCTACCAGGTGATCTACGGGGTGGGGCCGGAGCGGCAGCGGTCGGTCGCCTGGGTCAACATCGCGGCGCGGGACAGCCTGGGCGCGGGGCGCACCGTGGTCGAGGCGTGGGAGAACCTGCTGGGTGAATCGGCCCCGCTGCTCTCCGGCGGCTTCACCGGCCGGCTGGGAGAGGCGCGGCAATGGATGGCCATCGCCGATTCGGCGTTCAAGCGGGGGGACTGGAGTGCGTTCGGACGGGCGTTCGAGGCCCTGCGTGAGGTGCTGAAGCCGGAGTAGCACGTCCACCGGGAAGCCCGGCAAGGTGGGGAGGCGTGGGTGCCCACTGGTCGGGGCACCGGTGAGTCCACTACCTTGCTGGCCCGTTGACCTGAACCGTCAGGCTTGCATGCGAACCGCGGTGATTGCCCTGGGTGGAAACGCGCTGGCCCTGGCCGGTGAGCCGGCAACGATCACCAATCAGTTCCGGCACACCCGTTCGAGCCTTGCGCCGATCGTGGAACTGGCCCGCGGCGGGTGGGCGATTGCGCTGGTCCATGGCAATGGCCCCCAGGTGGGCGACGAGTTGACCCGGAACGAACTGGCAACCGGGGTGGTCGAGCCGCTCCCGCTGGGCGTCCTGGTGGCCTCTACCGCCGGATGGATCGGCTACATGATCCAGCAGTCACTGCAGAATGCGCTCGCCCGGGCCGGCATCGAGCGCGAGGTCATCACCGTGGTGACCCAGACCATCGTGGATCCCGGCGACCCCGCGCTGCGCACCGCGACCAAGCCCATCGGCCATTCCATCCCCGCTGGGCGGCTCGATCGGCTGCAAGCGTCAGGCGCAGCGGTGGGGAAGGATGGACGCGGCAACTGGAGACGGATGGCGTCGAGCCCGCTGCCGCTGGCGATCGCGGAGGCGGCGCTGGTCAAGCGCCTGGTGCATGACGGGGTCATCGTGGTCGCGGGCGGCGGCGGTGGGCCCCCCGTCTATCGCGATCCGCTACTCGGCCTGGAGGGGATCGACGCGGTGGTGGACAAGGATCGGCTGGCCTCGGTGCTGGCCGGGGCACTCTCCGCCGACGTTCTGATGATCCTCACTGATGTGGACGGAGTGTACCTTGACTATGGCAAGCCGGGGGCCCGCCGGCTGGATCGGCTTACCCTGGAGGAGGCGCAAGGCCTGCTCCAGGGCGGCGATCTGGGCAAGGGCAGCATGGAGCCCAAGCTGGAGGCGGCCGCGGCATTCGTAAGGGGTGGCGGTTCCCGGGCGGTCATCGCCCAGCTGTCCGATGGTCTGGCGGCGCTGGAGGGGCGGGCCGGCACCACGGTGGTCCCCTAGGGCGGAGTGCCGAGGGCTGATGTTTTTGGACCCAATCAAGGAGTCAGCGTGAATCTTCACGAGTACCAGGGACGGGCGCTGTTCCGCGCGGCGGGTATCCCGATGCCGGACGGCGATGTGGCGGCGACCCCCAAGGAGGCGGAGAGTATCGCCCGGCGAATCGGCGCTCCGGTGGTCATCAAGGCCCAGGTCCACGCCGGCGGGCGGGGCAAGGCCGGCGGCGTCAAGGTCGTCACCGATATCACCGAGGTGGAGGATGTGGCGGCCCGGATCCTGGGTCTGAGCATCAAGGGGTTGCCGGTCCAGAAGGTCCTGGTGGTTCCGGCGGCCGACATCAAGAGCGAGGCCTACGTCGGCCTCATCATGGACCGGGATACCCAGCGCCCGGTCTTCATGGTCAGCTCGGCCGGCGGCATCGACATCGAGGAGGTAGCGGCCAGGACGCCGGAAAAGATCACCCGGCTGGCGGTGGATCCGCGCTACGGGCTGCTTCCCCACGAGGCCCAGACCCTGGCATTCGGCCTCTACCAGGATATCGGGCAGGTGCGGGCCGCCGCGCGGATCATGGAGCAGCTTTACCAGGTCTTCACCGCCAACGGATGCACCCTGGCCGAGATCAATCCGCTGGTGACGACCCCGGAGGGGAAGATCATCGCGCTCGACGCCAAGGTCTCGATCGACGATAACGAGCTGGACCGGCGCCCCGACCTGGCCGGGCTCCGGGACGAGTCGGCGGAAGAGCCCAGCGAGGTGATCGCGCGCAAGGCGAACCTGACGTTCATCAAGCTGAACGGCAACGTGGGATGCGTGGTCAACGGGGCCGGCCTGGCGATGGCCACCATGGACCTGGTCAAGTACTACGGCGGCGAACCCGCCAACTTCCTGGATATCGGGGGCAGTTCCAATCCCGAAAAGGTGGTGAGCGCGCTCAAGATCATCACCTCCGACCCCAGCGTGAAGGCCATCCTGTTCAATATCTTCGGCGGGATCACCCGGACCGACGATGTCGCCAACGGCATCGTGACGGCCCTCAACCAGTTCAAGGTCACGGTCCCCATCGTGGTGCGGCTGACCGGCACCAACGAGGCCGAGGCGTTCCAGATCCTCAAGGGCATCGGCATGACGGCGCTCTCCGACATGGACGAAGCGGTCCAGCAGGTCGTCAAACTGGTGAAGGAGGCGGCGTGAGCATTTTCATCGGCAGGAACACCAGGCTGGTGGTGCAGGGCATCACCGGCCGGGACGGCAGCTTTCACGCCAGGCAAATGATGGCGTACGGCACCCGGGTCGTGGCGGGGGTGACCCCCGGCAAGGGCGGCCAGACCTTCGAAGGCACCGTTCCGGTCTTCAATACCATGGCGGACGCGGTCCGCGAGACCGGGGCCGACACCTCGGTCATCTACGTGCCCGCGGCCGTAGCGGCGGGCGCCATCTACGAGGCGGCCGATGCCGGCATCGGGCTCATCGTGTGCATTACCGAAGGGGTCCCCACCATGGACATGACCCGGGTGATGCCGTTCATCCGGGAGAAGGGGGCCCGGCTGCTGGGGCCCAACTGTCCCGGGCTGATTACGCCGGGCGAAAGCAAGGTGGGGATCATCCCGGGCAATATCTGCATGCCGGGCCGGATCGGGCTGGTGTCCCGGAGCGGCACGCTGACCTACGAGGTCGTCAACCAGCTGACCCGGGCCGGTATCGGGCAGAGTACCTGCGTCGGCATCGGCGGCGACCCCATCATCGGCACCAACTTCATCGACTGCCTGCGCGCGTTCCAGGATGACCCAGACACCGACGCGATCGTGATGATGGGAGAGATCGGCGGCACCGATGAGCAGCGCGCCGCCGAATTCGTCACCCGGCAGGTCACCAAGCCGGTGATCGGGTTCATTGCCGGACAGACCGCGCCGCCGGGCCGCCGGATGGGGCATGCCGGCGCCATCATTTCCGGATCGGCGGGGACCGCCGCCGAGAAGATGGCCGCGTTCGAAGCCGCGGGCATCGCGGTCATGAAACGGCCGGTGGACGTGGTGCCGCTGCTGAAAGCGAATCTCGAGAAACGCAGGACCTAGCAGAAAACCGGCGAAAGGGGACGCTGACGCGCCTGCTCGCCGACGATTCACGCCAATTCACGGAGTATTCAGTGACGTCGCAGACCTTGGGAATCATCAAACCGGATGCCGTGGCCTCCGGGAAGGCCGGGCTCATCCTGGCCCACCTGGAGAAGGCTGGATTCACGGTGCGGGCGGCGCGGCTGGTCCGGCTCAGCCGGGCCCAGGCCGAGGCGTTCTACGAGGTGCACCGGGGCCGGCCGTTCTACGGGGAACTGGTGGAGTTCATGTCCAGCGGGCCCTGTATGCCCCTGGCGCTCGAACTGCCCGGTTCCGATGCCGTTGCCCGGATGCGGGCCGCGATCGGAGCCACCGACCCGGCCGAGGCCGAGGCGGGGACCATCCGGAAGCTGTACGCGGAGTCCAAGGGCCGTAACGCCATTCACGCCAGCGACAGCGACGAGAACGCCCGGCGGGAGATCGGCTTCTATTTCAGCGAGAGCGAGCTGGCGGGCCTCTGGACTTGACGACATTGGAGGTCTTGAGGAACGCTGGGGAAACGATGGTATGGATGAGGTGGAACTGACCCTCCTTCCGTGCCCTCAATTGCCTCATTTCGCTCAATTCTTTCATTTCCATCGCTCCCCCCGCCCGCCTTGCTCTAAGTCTAGGCGTTGGTTAGGTTTGCCCCCTATGTTTGAAGTCGACATTCGGGAGCTGCACCGGGGGCCGGTCGAGACCGTGGGGACGCTGGCCCCGGACGACCCCGTCTTTGCGGGGTTGGATATCGGGTTGGCGGGTCCGCTGGCGGTCGACGGCCAGTTGCAGGAAACCTCGGACGGCGAGTACTTGTGGCGGGCCACGCTCTCCGGCTCCGTGCGGAACGAGTGCAGCCGGTGCCTGGCCCCGGTCACCAGCCCGCTGGATATCGACATCAGCGTCATGTTCAGTGCCGACCCCGAGGCGGCGGATGATCCCAGCGTGTACCCGCTGGCGGAGAGCAGCCGATCCGTGGATATTCGCCCGGCGGTGCGGGAAGAGCTGGCGCTGGTCGCGCCGGGGTTTCCGCTCTGCCGGGAAGAGTGTGCCGGGCTCTGCCCCAAATGCGGGGCGGACCTGAACGCAGGACCCTGTTCCTGCACCTAACCAGTCCCGCCGCCCTCCCGGGCGGTGGGAGCGAACGCGAAGACGAGGTTTCCATGGCAGTTCCCAAGAGGCGGACGTCGAAGGCGCGCAAGCGCTCGCGCCGCAGCCACCACTCCGCCGCCGGGATGGCGACGCAGCCGTGTCCCCGGTGTTCCTCCCCCAAACTCCCGCACCGGGTGTGCGACACCTGCGGGTACTATCGGGGCAAGAAGCTGGTCGAGGTCGAGGACGCCTGAGGGTGATCCGCGTCGCCCTGGACGCCATGGGTGGTGACAACGCCCCCGCCGTGGAAATCGACGGGGCCATGCTGGCCATGAACGAACTGCCGCCCACCTTTGTCGTCCAGCTGGTGGGGAAGTCCGACGCCATCGAGGCCGAACTGGCGAGATATCCCGGGGTGGACCGAGGCCGCATCGAGATTCACGAGGCGCCTGAAGTCATCGGCATGAGCGAGAAACCGCTGAGCGCCATCCGGCAGAAGCGGAAATCCAGCATCGTGATCGGGCTCGGCCTCCAGAAAGGCGGCCACTCCGACGCGTTCGTGTCGGCCGGCAATACCGGGGCGGTGCTCGCCGCCGGCACCGTCCTGCTGGGGCTGCACGACGGGGTGGAACGCGCCACCGTGGCGACCATGTTTCCAACCGCCGACCGGCCCGCGCTGGTCCTCGATGCCGGCGCCAACGTGGACTGTTCGCCGCGGGAGCTGGTCTGCTTCGCACACCTGGGCACCGTGTACGTCCGGGACCTCATGGGGCAGCCCAAGCCGGTGGTGGGCCTGCTCAACATCGGCGAGGAAGACGAAAAAGGAAACGCGATCGTCAAGGAAGCCCACCAGCTGCTCAAGCAGGATGCCCGGCTCAACTACATCGGTAACATCGAGGGGCGTGACATCCTGGTCGGCCACGCCAGGCACGGGCCCGTGGATGTCATCGTCACCGACGGCTTCGTCGGGAACATCGTGCTCAAGTTCTACGAGTCGGTGGCCCGGATGATTCTCCGGCTGGTCAAGCGGGATGCGCCGGAAGTCCTCGAGCGCGCCGACATCCGGAAGGTATTCAAGGTCCTCGACTACGCGGAGTACGGGGGGGCGCCGCTCCTCGGCGTCCAGGGGGTCTGCATTATCTGCCATGGCAGCTCGACCGCCAGCGCCATCAAGAATGCCATCCGGGTCGCGGTGCAGTCGGTCGAGGCCGGTCTTTCCCAGCATATCGGCGCCGAGTTCGCCGACCGGGAGGCCGCCAGCTCCGCATGATTCCCCGTCCTTTCGCCCAGATTACCGGCCTTGGCGTCGCGGTGCCCGAACGGGTGGTGACCAACGCCGACTTCGAGAAGACCCTGGAGACCTCCGACCAGTGGATCGTCGAGCGCACCGGAATCCGGGAGCGGCGGATCGCCGGGCCCGACCAGTCGCTGGCCAGCCTGTCCCGGGATGCGGCGATGATCGCGCTGCAACAGGCCGGCCTCACGCCCCTGGACCTGGACGCCATTGTGCTCGGCACCGCCACGCCGGACCGGCTGCTGCCGGCCACGGCCTGCGACCTCCAGGCGCTGATGGGCGCCGACAATGCCGCCGGCTTCGACATTTCGGCGGCCTGCCCCGGGTTCATCTTCGGGCTGACGGTGGGCGAGGGGTTAATCGCGGCGGGCCAGTCGCGCCACGTCCTGGTGGTGGGGGCCGAGAAGCTCTCCACGATTACCGACATGACGGACCGGTCCACCGCGATCCTTTTCGGGGACGGGGCCGGGGCCGCGGTGCTGAGCCGGGGATCCACCAACGGGCGAGGCCTGCTCTCCACGTTCATCAAGTCGGACGGCAAGCTGGCGCCCCTGCTGTACCGGCCGGGGGGTGGCGCCTGCGACCCGATCAGCGCCAAGGTGGTCCAGGAGCGTACCCACTTCATCAAGATGGCGGGCCGCGAGGTCTTCAAGGCCGCGGTCCTGGCGATGTCGGAGTCCTGTGACGAGGCGCTCACCCGGGCCGGCATCACCGCCGACGAGATCGACCTGCTGATCCCCCACCAGGCCAACATCCGCATCATCGAAGCGACCGCCAAACACGCCGGCGTCCCCATGGACAAGGTGATGGTGAACGTGGATCGCTTCGGCAATACCTCGTCCGCCTCGATCCCCCTGGCGATCGACCAGGCCGTCCGGGAAGGCCGGGTCAAGCCCGGGTCGCCTGCTGCTCCTTGTCGCCTTCGGCGCGGGGTTCACCTGGGGCAGCGTGGTCGTCCGGTGGTAACGGTTGTCCTCTGTCCCCGGCCAGGGCGCCCAGAAGGTCGGCATGGGCAAGGACCTGGCCGAGCGCTTTCCGGCCGCGCGGGAAACGTTCGCGGCGATCGACGAAGCCCTCGGGCTTCCGCTCTCCCGCATCATGTGGCAGGGCCCCGAGGATGAGCTGACCCTGACCCACAACGCCCAGCCGGCGATCCTCGCTCACAGCGCGGCGGTCTTTGCGGTGGTCGCCGGCCAGTTGGGGACGGTCGGCGCGGGCGCCGGCCATAGCCTCGGCGAGTACAGTGCCTGGATGATGGCCGGCAGCCTGGATGCCGCCAGCGCCGCCCGGCTGGTGCGCCGGCGGGGCCAGTTGATGCTGGAATCCGGCCGGCAGCGTCCCGGCGCCATGGCCGCGGTGCTGGGCATGGATACGGCGGACGTAGAGGCCGCCTGCATGGAGGCCTCCACGCCGGAGGCCATCGTGGTGGCCGCCAATCTGAATGCGCCGGACCAGACCGTGATCTCCGGCGACCCGGCGGGCGTGGAGCGGGGCGGGGCCCTCTGCAAGGCGAAGGGCGCCAAGCGGGTCATCCCCCTCAAGGTCAGCGGGGCGTTTCACTCGCCCCTGATGGCTCCGGCGGTGGACGGCCTGCTGGAAGCGCTGAATAAGGTGGATATCACCGAGGGCCGGTTTCCGGTGATCGCCAACGCCAGCGGAGAACCGATCCGGAGCGGCACCGATGCCAAGCGCCTCCTGGCCGACCAGCTCACGGCACCGGTGCGGTGGGTGGCGTGCATGCGGGAGGCCGCCCGGATGGTGCCCGAGGCCCGGTTCGTCGAAATCGGCCCCGGCAACGTGCTGAGCGGGCTGCTCAAGAAGATCGTCCCCGGCGCCGCCAGCGTCACGCTGGGCACGGCGGACGAAGTCGAACGTTTTCTGGCGACGGCCGCATGATCCCGATCGACCTGACCGGCAAGGTCGCCTTCGTGACCGGAAGCACCCGGGGCATCGGCCACGCGGTGGCCGGCGTGCTCCACGCGGCCGGCGCCCGGGTTGCCGTCGTCGGGCGGGACCCGGCCCGGGCGGCCGAGGTGGCGGCCGCGATGGGCGAGGGGGCGGCCGGGTTCGGATGCGACGTGCTGGACGCGGCCCAGGTGGAACAGGCCCTCGCCGGCGCGGAGCAGGCTCTGGGCCCCATCGACATCCTGGTCAACAACGCGGGACTGGCCCGGGACAATCTCCTGCTCCGGATGAGCGAGGCCGACTGGGACACGGTGCTCGATGCGAACCTCAAGGGCGCCTTTCATGCCACCCGGTTCTGCATCCGGGGCATGATGAAGCGCCGAGCCGGCCGGATCATCAACATCACCAGCGTCGTCGGGCTGACCGGCAACAAGGGGCAGGCCAACTACGCCGCCAGCAAGGCGGGCCTGATCGGGTTTTCCCAGTCGGTGGCCAAGGAGTATGCCAGCCGCAACGTGCTGGTCAACTGCGTGGCCCCCGGGTTCATCGACACCGACATGACGACCGGCTTGCCCCAGGAAGTAAGGGTGGCAATGTTACAGGGCGTCGCGCTGGAGCGGCCGGGGCGCCCCGAGGACGTGGCCGGCGCGGTCCTGTTCCTGGCCTCCGACCTGGCGGCCTACATTACGGGGCAGGTGATCGTGGTTGATGGCGGGATGGTGTTCTAGTACTCAGGTGCTCGGTGCTGAGTACTCAGCACTGAGTCTTACCACTCTCTTCCGAGGCAAGCATGAGCGAGATCGAAGAAAAGGTCAAAGACATCATCGTCGAGGAACTGGGCGTTGAGCGGGAGAAGCTCACCGACTCGGCGAGCTTCATGGAAGATCTCGGCGCCGACAGCCTCGACACCGTCGAACTCGTCATGGCGTTCGAGAAGGAGTTCGACATCGACATCCCCGACGAAGAAGCGGAAAAGCTCCGCACCGTGGGCGATGCCATGAAGTACCTTCACGAAAAGATCGGAAAGTAAGTTGCCGCAACGTGTCGTCGTCACGGGCCTCGGGCTCGTGACTCCGCTGGGCGTGACCGTCGAGGAGAGTTGGGCCGGCCTGGTGGCCGGACGTTCCGGCGCGGGCCCCATTACGAAGTTCGATCCCTCCCGGCTCCAGGTGCGCTTCGCGTGCGAGGTGAAGGGGTTCGATCCGCTCCAGTACATGGACCGCAAGGAGGCCAAGCGGTACGACCTCTTCGCCCAGTTCGCGCTGGGCGCGGCTCACCAGGCCGTGACCCAGGCTGGCCTCGAGGGCCGGTTCCCCAATCCGGAACGTACCGGGGTGGTGATCGGGAGCGGGATCGGAGGCATGGCCACCTTCGAGGAGCAGTGCACGCTCTATCTGCAGAAGGGGCCGGACCGGGTCTCGCCGTTCTTCGTGCCGATGTTCATCCCCGATATCGCCGCCGGGCTGGTGTCCATCCGGTACGGCCTCCGGGGCCCCAATTTCTGCACCGTGTCCGCCTGCGCCAGTTCGGCCCATGCGATCGGCGAATCGTACAAGATGATCCGACACGGCGCCGCCGACGCCATGATCACCGGCGGGTGCGAGGCCGCCATCACCGGACTGGCCATCGCCGGGTTCCAGAACATGAAGGCCCTCTCCACCCGGAACGACGAGCCCGAAAAAGCCAGCCGCCCGTTCGACAAGGACCGGGATGGCTTCGTGCTCGGCGATGGAGGCGCCGCGGCGGTGCTGGAGAGCCTGGACCATGCCCGGGCCCGGGGTGCCGCCATCCTGGGCGAGGTGATCGGGTACGGGCTCTCCGGCGATGCCTACCACATCACGTCCCCGGCGCCGGAAGGCGAAGGCGCGCAGCGGGCCATGCGGGCCTGCCTGGAAGACGGGGACATCGCGCTCACGGACGTGCAGTACATCAATGCCCACGGCACCTCCACCTCCCAGGGCGACATCGCGGAGACCCAGGCGGTCAAGGCGGTCTTTGGCGAACAGGCCCGGAAGCTGGTGTTTGGCTCGACCAAGTCCATGACCGGCCATCTGCTGGGTGCCGCGGGCGGTGCCGAGTTTGCCTTCTCGCTGCTGGCGGCGAAGCACGGAGTGATTCCCCCCACGATCAACCAGGACGTGCCCGACCCGGAGTGCGACCTCGACTCGGCCCCCAACGCGGCCGTCACGCGGGACGTCAAGGTGGCGCTCAGCAATTCCTTCGGGTTTGGCGGCCACAACGTGACCCTGGCGGTTCGCCGCTGGGACGAGTGACCATGCCCCTTGCCGCCCTGCTGCAGGGCGGCCCCCCCCCGGGGCCGGACATCTGCTACCTCCTCGGGTTCTGCCAGACTTCCTCCGGCGTGGCCAGTCCTTCCAACCTCATGTTCCTGGCCTTCGCACTGGTGCTGGCCGGCGTCGTGGTCCGCCGGACGACCCGCCGCAAGTAATCCCCTACCGGTGCGGTGCCGCCCGGTTCCAGGGCGGTGCGCAGGGAACCATTCCGTTTCAGCTCGGCGAGACTCGTCCTGGGGCGCGCAACCAATCCGGCGCGCCGCGCGTCTGACTGCCCGAACTTCCACTTCGAGGTCGCATGGTCCGTTGCCGGAGTCCGGCCGTGGGTCTGGTGTTGCTCATGGCTGCCTGTTCCGCGGGCTCGGTTCGTACCGATCCGGCAGGCGCCTGCGTGCAGTAGTCCGGACCAGGCGCGGAATCGGAGAACCGGGCGGTATCGTGCCGCCGGCCCTCCTGGCGCCGCGCGTGGCCACCTAGTTCCCCAGGTTGCGCCGCAGGTCGCCCAGGTTCAGGAGGGGGGTCCCGCCGTCCGTCGGCACCATGATGACGAGGTTGCTGGAGCCCCGCATGTCGTGCAGGACTTCCAGGTACTGCTTCATCAGGGCTTCCGGCGTCAGGGTGAGATTCAGCAGCTTCTGCTGCTCCGACTGGAGCCGCGCCACTTCCACCCGGTGCCGCTCGGTCTGGATCTGCTGTTCCTGGGCGATCTTGTTGTTGATGGCCTGGACCACCTGGGGCGGCGGCTGCAGGTCCCTGAGGAAGAACGCGGTCACCTCGGCGATCTTGAACGCCGTGCCGCCGGCCCGGGGTTGGGTGATGAGCGCCGAGTCCACCTGCGCCTGCATGGCCTCGGCGATCAGGGCGCGCTGGTTCAGGTTGTTGACCGAGAACTGGCCCATCGCGTCCCGCACACCCTGCCGGATCGCGTTCCGAACGATACTGTGAATCTGCTCCTCCCCGCCGATCTCGGTAAAGATATTGGGGGCGTCCTGGGGGTTGATCTGCCACCGCAGGCCGGCGTCGATGGTCATGCCCATCTGCTCGCTGGAAAGGGCCGCGATCTCCTCGACCTGGTCGCCCGCGGCCGGGTACTGCTCCTCCCGGGTGGAGTAGATCTCCACCTCGGACCAGGGTTCCACCAGCCGGATCCCGGGGTGCAGCGGGGCCGCGGAGACCTTGCCGAAGGCGTGCTTCACGCCGACCTGGCCGGCGTCGATGATGCGTACCGTGGACCCCACCAGCAGGAAGGCGGCCAGGATGATGAACCCGGTCGCCACCGCTCGCAGGATCGAAGCAGCGGGCTTGGGGCCGCCCGACCCGCCCTTGAGCCCGGCCACCGCGGTCATCATCAGGAACGCAGCCACGAGGAGTACCACGCCCATTACGAGCCTGCCCATGCGCTACCTCAATGTGGAGGGAAGGCTGTAATATACCCCGACCCCATCCTTCTACCTTCCCCGAGCGGACCCCATGGCACACCTCTCCAAGTCCCTGGTCTTTGCCGGCATCAAGGGCCACGTCGTCGCGCTGGACCGGCTGAGCGGCGGCGAGATATGGCGCGCCAAGCTCAAGAGCACCGGCTTCGTCAACCTCTCCACCGATGGCCGGGCGCTCTACGCCGCCACGGCGGGAGAGGTTTACTGCCTGGACCCGGTGACTGGCGCGATTCTCTGGACCAACCCGATGAAAAGGCTGGGACTTGGCCTGGTCAGCCTGCTGGCGGGATCCGGGGACAACGGAATGGTGCTGGGCGCGGCCGCGGCCGAGGCCCAGGCGCGGCAGGCGGCAGCGGCCGGCTAGTTGACGACGAAGATGCCGGCGCGGCCACCGAGGCCGTCATCGGCGCCGGGCAGGCCAGGAGGTACGATCCAGGGACCACCATTGATGCGGATGTTCAGGTGATGGAGGCCGGGGTCGATCCAGGCGCGGTACCGCCAGGTCGCGTCGCCATTCGGCACCAGGGGCACCGGCGCCCATGCCGTGAAATCGCCCATCAGTTCGACCGTCGCGGCCAGCGGGACCCGCAGCAGAAGGAGCGTGGTGCCGGATTCGCCTTCCGTGACGACGAAGGATGACTCGCCCGCCGAGGGCCGCCGGGGCGCCACCTCGGGGGCGGGGCCGGTCGCTCCCAGCCCCAGCCGGAGCGAGAGGGTGGTAAACGCGCCGCTCGGCAGGCCCGACACGAGATCCACCGGGAACTGCCCGCTGCTGGCCACCAGGGCCAGGCGGGGATGGATCTGGTATTGTCCCTGCAGGTACCACGAGGTCACCCGGAGGACGCGTCCGATTCGCCGGCCGGCGCCGCCTTCCAGCGCCAGTTTCCCGCGAGACCAGCCGACCGTTGCCTCCAGATCCGTGTAGTGATCGGGCAGGGTGCGCCGGCTGGGGCCGCCAACGCCGAGGGAATCGCGGGGTGAACTGATGCCGGTTTCCGTTCCCGGGGCAACCAGGCCGGTGCGCTTGAGCCAGAGTCCCAGGTCCAACTGGCCAATCCGGTTCCAGCCTCCCATCTCGAGCCGCGAAAGCGGCTGGGTTCCCTCCCGGGAAAACGTCCGGCCGGTCCCGGCCTCCAGCGCGAACCCCCGGGCGGCGGACCCGGCCTCCAGGCGCGCGAGACCCAGCAAGCCGCCGGCTCCCTGGCTCCACCTGGTGCGGCTCCAGGCGCCCTCGAATCCAGCCCGGACCTGGACCCACCCAAACCGGTAACCGGTTTGCCCGTGAGCTCGGCCGGTACTCTGCCAGCCCCGGTCACTGTGGCCCGCGTAGTCGCCTACGGCGGCCAGACGAAACCAGTCCCCGGAAAAGTGGACGGACGGCGCCAGACGGAGTGCCCCCCACGGGGCCTCGGCCCCCATCCGCACCGACCCGGAACCGGCATCGATATGGCCCCCGAGCTGGGCCTGCGCGGGCTCGCCGAAGGCCAGCGCCCCGACCATGACCATCCCCAGGGCAGCCGGACAGGGCCGGGCCGTCATGGGGTGGCACCGATGGTCAGTGTCACGGTCGGAAAGCGATCGAGCCGGGTCGGCTCAACTATCCGGCTCTCCACGAACCGGGCCACCGCGTCGCTACCCACGGCATACACGAAAAGGAGGATGCCGTCCCCTGGCCGCTGTCCCGGAACCGTGTCGATTCCCAGCGTTCCGCCCGCTTCGACACGTCGGTTCTCGGGGATCACGCCGAGTTGGGGCGCCGGATCCACGACTGGTCCCGATACTGCCGGGAGCGCCAGGACGACCAGGGTACTGGGCGACCGGTTGAGCACTGTCAGGATGTCGCTGGGCCCGGTGGACGTGCAGGCGGCGAGCAACGAGAGCAACAGCAGCGGTAAGCGAGTCATGGCCGGGACCTTTCCATCTGGCGCTGCTTGAGCCGGAGGAACTCGGCATCAGGCGCCTGGCTCCTGGCCAGGTCAAGGATGGACGCGGTGGCGGCTTCCGCCCGGAGTCCCAGGCCGACGAGGTCCGCCAGAACGGCAAGGGGGACGTCGAGGTTCCCCGTTCGTGCACGGCGCAGGCTGGTCAGCGCCGCGGGGTCGGCGCCCGCGCCCAGGGCGGCGGCGCCGGCCACCAGCTCGGCCGGGCGGGACGCGGCGCCCAGCGCGTCGCGGGCGGTGCCCAGCCGTGCCCCCAGGGCCCGGACTGCCGCCACGATGCGCTCCCCCGAGGCGCCCTTGCTGGAACCTTCGAGGGCCTTGAGCACCAGCGGCTCGACCGGGAGACCCGCCAGCCGGCTGGAATCGATCACCCCGGTGACCGTCTCCAGGGTCACCGGGTCCAGGCGACCTTCGAGGCGAGCGTCCTGGGCGGCCGCCGGGGCGGCGGCGAACGAGGCGCAGAGCAGGACTGCGAGAGTCTTCATGAGCGCGCCGGAGGAATGGTGATCACCGAAGTCGGCTGGTCGAAATCCTCACCGATCGCATGGGGGAGGGCCGGATCGGCCACCCAGCGGGTGCCATCGACTACGAAGGTGAACTGATACCGGCCCGGCGGCAATGGGAGGATGGCTTCCCATCGCCCGGTGGCCGTCGTGCGGCGGAGGGGGGTTGCCAGCGGGTCCCAGTTGTTGAAATCGCCAACTACGCTTACCCGGCTGGCCTCCGGTGCCTCGAGGGCAAACGGCACACCGCCCGGGGGGCGGCCGGGGGTCCGAACCAGGAGCAGGGCCAGGGCGGCCATGCCGGCGGCCAGGGCTCCTCCCGCCCAGACCCAGGTCCGCGGGCGGGACTGCGACCCGGGCCGGGCGATTGCCGTCATGACCCGGTCCCGCAGGGCCGGGTCGAGGGGCACCGGCTCACGCAGGTTCCGGGCGATGGCCTGGATCAGCTGATCCTCGTGTTCATCACCGGTCATGATACACCTCGCCGAGCTGGGCGCGCAGCCGTTCACAGGCACGCTTGACCCGCATCTTGAGGGCGGGAATGCTGGCGCCCAGGATGGGTGCCATCTCTTCGTAACTCATCTCATCGACGTACTTGAGGAGAAAGGCCTCGCGCTGCTCCGGCACGAGGTGGGCCAGCGCACGCTGAATTTCTTCCCGCCAGGCGGCATCGTCCACTGGCGACCCCCGGGCGGCCAGGTGGGCTTCCCTGTCCACGTCCACGGACTGACCGCGCCGCTTCCGGATGCCGTGGGCCGTGCGGCAGCGATTGACGAGGATCCGGAAGAGCCAGGCCCCGAATCGTTCGGGCTCCGCGCACTGGCCAAGGAAGCGATACCCCCGGATGAAGGTGTCCTGGAGGGCATCCTCGGCCTCCTGCCAGTCTCCCAGCAGGTGCGCCGCATACCGGCCAAACCGGTCGCGGTAGCGGTCCATCAGTGCGCCGTACGCCGTTAGGTCTCCGGCCCGTACCCGGCCCACGAGGGCGGCATCGCCGTCAATCACAGGAGGGAGACTCGGGGAAATCGTCACGGGTCACATGGCGGCGCTCAGGGGGATCGGGTGGCGGCGGTGACGTGAGGCGGGCCGCCGGGGTCATTACCGCAGAGGTCCTGCAACGGTTTCAGCGAAGGAGACGCATGGGTGCAGCACGGCTACACCGGGTGGCGGCCATCGCGGTGGTCCTGGCCGCCACCGCCTGCGGGGCGCCCACCTCCCCAGGGGGGCCGACAGCGGCGGGCGGCCTGATTACCCTCCGCACCGACACGACCGAGTACCGGGACGGCGGGCTGGTGGGGCTGGCGATCCGGAATAACGGGGGTGAGGGCCTGTCCTACAACGCCTGCCTCCGGACCCTGGAGAGGTGGGTTGATACCATGTGGGTGGCGATGCCGCCATCGCTCCGGCTCTGTACCCGGGAGGTGAACCGGGTGCTCCCGGGGGCCGCCCGGACCGACTCCACGGCGCTCGACCCGGGCCTGGACCTCGGGGAGTACCGCCTGCTGCTGGTGTTGACGCCGGAGCTTCGGGATATCGCCCTGATCGCGACCAGCAATTCCTTTTTCATCATTCCCTGACGCAAGGATGAGGAAATCCTCATGAGATACCGCCTGATTGCCACGACACTGCTGGCCGCTCTGTGGGTGGGAGCGTGCGACAACAAGATCGCCGACCCGCTTCCTGGCGAGACCGCCATGATCCGCCTGGTCCACGGGGCTGCATCGCCGGGCGCACTCGACTTGCGGGTGGATGGCGCCGCGGTCCTGGCCAGCGTGGCCGCGACCCAGATCTCGAGCTACGCGGAGGTGGCCGCGGGGACCCGGACAGTCAGCGTAACCCTGGCGGGCTCCAGCCAGGTCCTGTTGACGCGGCAGATATCTCTGGCTGCGGACGGCGAGTACACCGTCCTGGTGTCCGGCACACCAGGGTCGCCCGAGTGGATGATTGCCTCGGACACGGCATTCATCCCGCTGGCGGGAAAGGCAAAGATCCGGGTCCTGCACGCCGCCCGCCAGGCGCCTCCCCTGGACGTGTACCTGACGACCCCGGGGGCCGACCTGGCGACCTCGTTCAAGCTGGTCGAGCCGTTTGCGTTCAACGTGAATGACACCGCGTACTTCCCCGGGTTTGCGGAGCGCGATCCGGGCGACTGGCAGATGCGGTTCACAGCGGATGGAACGACCGACGTGGTCCTCGACACCGGCCCCTTTGCGGCGGGGGCGGGAAAGGTGATCACCGTGATCCTGTCCCACGATGGCGGGAATGCCCTGGTGGCCCGGATCGTGGATGAAACTCCCGGTACAACGCCCCAGCGAGTGGCCATCCGGGTGAACCACGCGGCACCGGCGGTGCCCAATGTCGCGCTTCACCTCACGGACCCGGGGGCGGACCTGAACCTCCCTCATCTCACGATTTCGCCGTTCAACTATGGGGTGGACAGCAGTACCGTGACGTTCATGCTGCCGCCGAACAACCAGAACAGCCTGGACTTCGAGGTGCGCTTCACCGAGATCGGCACCCTGAACCTGCTCGCTTCCTCGGGGGCGGTCTCGGCGCCGGTGAATGCGAGCAAGCTGGTCACCCTGCGGCCGGCCCAGGGCGGCGGCCTGGAGGTGGTCGTGACGGACGCGCCCTGAGCATTCATCTGGCCGGGAGGCGCGGTTATATTACGCCCGCGTTTGGACGGGTGGCCGAGTGGCTTAAGGCGCACGCCTGGAAAGCGTGTGGGGGTCTCAAGCCCCTCGCGGGTTCGAATCCCGCCCTGTCCGTCGGGTCCTGCCTCCGCGGGTGAATCCTTGTTCCGCCCGGTATCGTACCTAGATTCCTGTCATGTCCTCCCGGTCCCTTCGATCCCGGATCGCAGCCCTGGTGCTGCTGCTCGCCTCCCCCGGCCTGGCCGGGGTGGCGCTTGCCGCGGCCCATCCATGTCCGGACCAGGCACCCTGGACCGTCGAGCCGGGCGATCATCACCACGCCCCGGCTCCGGCGGAGCAGCATGATTGCCATTGCATCGGCAGTTGCCAGACCGCCGTCCCGGCCCCGATTCCTGCTACGGGGGACGTGCTCACCCCGGTCGAACCCGTCGAAGCGGTCGTCCCCCGCTTTGAGGCCGGGAGCCGCATCCATCCGGTCCAGCCTCGCCACCGCCTTCCTCCCGCTACCGCACCTCCCCAGCTCTAACGGCAGCGCGGTTCGCCGCGCCTGATGTGCCCCGCCACCGGCGGGGCGCATCGACATGACCATTGCCTTGGAGCCTTCATCTTGGGGAGCATCATGCATGCACGTGGCATTGTTATGACGGGCCTGCTGGCCGGACTGGTTTCCGCGTCCGCCCAGGCCCAGAACGGAAGTATCAGCGGGACCGTGACCGGAGCGGTGAGCGGCCAGGTCATCGCGGGGGCTACCGTGTCCGTGGCGGGATCCGCCCGGAGCGTCGCGACCGACCGGGTGGGACACTATCGCCTCGCCGGCGTCGCGCCGGGCCGATTGGTCCTCGATGTCCGGCAACCCGGGTATGACCCGGTGCGCCGCGAGGTGGATCTCGCGATAGACCAGGTGATGGTCCAGAACTTCGTGCTGAGCGCGGCGGCGACCGAGCTCGCCGCCCTGACGGTGATCGGTTCCCGCAGCGACCTGCAGGAGACCCGGCAACGGCTGGACCAGGTCCCCGGCGGGGTGGACCTGGTGTCCGCCGAGGAGATTCAGTCGACCCGCCAGGCCAATCTGCGAGACGTGCTCAGGATGACGCCGGGAGTCTTCGTGCAGCCGCGGTTCGGGGCCGCCGACGAGAGCCAGATCAGCATCCGGGGCTCCGGGCTTCGAAACAATTTCCACGCGCGGGGCGTCAATCTGCTGGTCAACGGGATGCCCTACCGCAATGCCGACGGGTTCACCGACTTCGAGTCGCTGGAGCTGCTCAACACCGAGGCCATCGAGGTGTACAAGGGCGCCAACGCGCTCCGCTACGGCGGGTCCACCATGGGCGGTGCCATCAACCTGCACACCCGGACCGGCTACACGTCCCCGGGGCTCTCGGTGACCGCCGAGGGCGGAAGCTTCGGATTCCTCAAGGCCCAGGTGGCGGCCGGAGGTGTCAGCGGCGGCTTCAACTATTTCGCCAGCTACGCCCGCACCGAGCTGGAAGGCTTCCGGGACTACAACGTGCAGGGACGCGACCGGGTCAATGCCCACGCCGGCTATGTTCTGACGCCCTCGACCGATCTGCGGGCCTTTTACTTCTTTGCCCGGGTGAATGAGCAGCTACCCGGCGCGTTGACGGCGACGGAATTCGCCGCGGATCCGACCCAGGCCAACGCCGGCAACCGCGCCGGCCGCTGGGGACGGGACTACGACCTGCACCACCTCGGGCTCCAGCTCCGCAGCCAGCCGGGCGCCAACCAGCGGCTGGAGATCAACCCGTACTTCCAGTACCGGGATATCGATCACCCGATTTTCCGGGTCATCGCCCAGGTCAGCCGCGACTACGGCGCCGAGATCCGCTACGAGAATGCGAACCCCATCGGGGGACGGACCAACCGCTTCGTGCTGGGGGTGCAGCCCGCGTTCATGCGCCTGGACAACCGCCAGTTCGACAACCAGGCCGGCCAGCATGGGTCGCTCCGGAAGGACCAGGAGGACGGGGTCCAGGCGCTCGCGGTGTACGCCGAGAACATGCTGGGCCTGACTTCCCGGCTCTCCCTGGTGCTGGGGGCCCGGTTCGATTACTCGACTCGCAAGACCGAGGATTTCTTTCTTTCGGACGGCGACCAGTCCGACGAACGCACCTACCAGCCGCTCAGCCCCAAGGTGGGGGTCCTCTATGTCATGGACGGCGACGGGCAGGTGTTTGCCAACGTGAGCCGGTCCTTCGAGCCGCCGCTCCTGCTGGAACTCAACAGCCTGACGGTGCCGGGGTTCATCGACCTCGAGGGGCAGGACGCGCTCCAGTTCGAGGTGGGGACCCGGGGCCGGTTCGGCGGATTCCGCTGGGACCTCTCGCTCTATGACGTCGAGATCCGCAACGAGATTCTGAACGTGAACGTGGAACCGTTCCCCGGCGCCGGGTTCACGGTGCCCACCTACCGGAACGCGGCGAAGACCAGACACTACGGCATCGAGGCCGGGGCCCAGTACGGCATCCCAGGCCCGCTCCTCACCGCCGGCCATGGCGGCGACGGACTGCTGCTCCAGGCAGCCTACACGTTCGGCCACTTCACCTACGTTGAGGACGGGGCGTTCGGCGGCAACGACATCCCGGGCGCGCCCCGGCACGTGGTGAACGCCGAAGCCAAATACGTTCACCCCTCCGGTTTCTCCCTGGCCCCGAGCGTGGAGTGGGCACCGACGTCGTACTTTGTGAACAGCGAGAACACCGAGACCAACCGGGGCTGGATCAACCTTGGTCTCCGGGCCGAGTGGGCCCTGCCGGGGCCGGGGCTCACGATCTTCGCTGCCGGGCAGAACCTGACCGACACCCGCCGTTCCCCCTCGGTCCAGGTGGACAATGCCGCCGGCCGTTTCTACGAGCCGATGGATGGCCGGTCCTATTACATCGGCCTGCGGTGGGGCCGGTAATGGCGGTGCCCCGGACCGGTGCCTGGCAGTATAAATTGCAACCTGGGGTCGTCCCGGGGAGGTCTTCCATGAGATGGCAGGCAGTAGCGTTTTCAATGGCGTTGCTCGCTGGGTGCAACGGAGACGCGCCGCGCGCCGGGCTGGCGAGCGTGATGCTCCCGGTTCCGGCCGGCGGGGCAGAGACGGCGGATGCCGCGCTGGCCCGCGACCCGGAAACTGGCGATGTCCTGCTCAGCTGGGTCGGCGGCGATAGCGCGGGCTGGGCGCTCTATTTCGCCCGGAGCGGAGACGAGGGTCAGACCTGGGAATCCGCGACCGCGGTGACGGCGCCGGGTCTCGACCTGCGGCCCACCGGAGAATCCTCCCCCCGGCTGGTTCCCGCGGCCGGGGGCAGGGTCGCCCTGGTATGGACCCGGAGCGTCCCGGTGCCCGGGCAGCGGTGGCCGGCGACCGAGATCAGGATCGCCCGGTCCCTGGATGGCGGCGCCACCTGGTCGCCCCCGCTCACCCTGAACGACGACAGCGCCGGCACGCCGGCGGGGCACCAGTTCCAGGGGGCGGCCTGGCAGGGCGACTCGGGGCTGGTGGTGAGCTGGCTGGACGAGCGGAAGGGCGCAGCGGAGCGAGTGCTCGGCGGGACCAGCCCGACAGCAGGGGACCCGACCGATGAGCCGGACGCGGTCATCGTCACGGCCTTTTCACCCGACTTCGGGCGCACCTGGGGCCAGTCGAATGAACTCCTGTGGGGACAGGTCTGTCCCTGCTGCCGGGTGACGCTGGCGCGCCACCCCGATGGATCGGTGATCAGCGCGTGGCGAAAACACTATCCCGGGAACATCCGGGACGTGGTGACAGCACCAGTGGCGCCCGGCCTGCGAAGCGAGCCGGTCCGGGTCAACCAGGACAACTGGGTGTATCCCGGCTGTCCCTATACCGGACCGGGTATCGCCGTGGGCCACGATGGGGCCAGGCATGTGGTCTGGTACATGGGGAAGGAGGGCGCCGCGGGGGTCTATTATCAAAGAGTGGACCAGGGCGGGTCGCCGGCCGATCCACCCCTGGCGTTAATACGGGCCCAGACCTTGCCATCGGCCCATACCACGGTCGCCGCGTTGCCCGGCGGACGCGCCCTGGCGGCCTACGACCAGACCGGGACGGGAGACCGGGCGGTCGGCCTGTCCTTGATTGGGGCCAGCCGGGATGTCCTCGAGCAGCACACCATTGCCGGCTCGGAAGGCGGGCAATATCCCCAGGTGCTGTCGGTCGGGCCCGGACGGGCCCTGGTTGCCTGGGTCGGCCGCAGCGGCGAACGACGCGCCGTGCGCCTGGCGGCGATAACTTTCAACGCTTCAGAGGGATCCGCAGTGGCCCTCAGGGACTAGCATCATGCGACTCCGAGTACCGCGATCGGCGCTGGCCATGGCGGCAGCCGTCCTGCTGTTTCCGGCCGCGTTTCATCTCCGGCTGGTCAAGAGCCTCCCCGGCGACGGCGATGTGCTATCCTCCGCGCCGCCCGAAATCCAGCTGTGGTTCAGCCAGAAGCCCGAGATGGGACTGACCACTATCCGCCTGCTGCGTCCGGACAGTTCGAAAGTGGAGACCGGCCCGGTGGCGCCGGCCGACGACTCCCTGGCCGTCAAGGCGAAAATCGGCAGCGCGCTTGTCCCCGGCCGTTACACCGTCACCTGGAAGACGGCTTCCCGGGACGGCCACGTGGTCCGGGGCAGCTATGATTTCATGGTGGTGCCCGGCCCCCCGGCGAGGAAGCAATCGGGCCCCTGATGGACCTGCTGCTGCCCGTCGCCCGGTGGATCGGCTCCCTCGGTCTCGCGGGCCTGGTGGGAGCGGCGACCTTTCAGGCCATTATCCGACTCCGGCTGGCCCGGCACCATTCTGCCGCCGCGCCCCGGCTCATTGGGCGGGCCCGGGCCGGGGCCTTCATCTCCCTCCTGCTCATTCTCGCATCGCTGGCGCTCAAGCTGCTGGGCCAACTGCAGGCACTGGTGGACCCGGGTGAGGCCGTTACCCGCGAGCTGTTTGATCTTGCGGTCCTCCAGTCTTCCTGGGGACACAGCTGGCGTATCCAGGCCGGTGTCGCGGTGGCGGCGCTGGCCGGTGTGCTCCTGCTACGGAACACCTGGGCCCTGGTGGTGTTCGCGGTGGCGGCGGTGGCGGTCGCACCGCTCACCGGCCATGCGGTGGAGCACCCGTGGGGCAGGGACGTCGGGATCGCCCTGCACGGGTTCCATGCCCTCGGCGCCGGCGTCTGGCTGGGCACTCTCGCGATGGTGCTGGGCGGTGGGTACGCCGGGACGCGCGCGCTCCCGGAGGAGGACCGTCACCGGCTGATCGCCGACCTGGTGCACGCTTACTCGCCGGTGGCGCTCACCGGGGTGGCCGTGATCATCGCGGCGGGCCTCGCGATGACCTGGACATACGTGGATCCGCTCTCCGGGCTCTGGAGTACCGGATACGGCCGGGTCCTGCTGCTCAAGATCGTGCTGCTGGCCGGCACTGCAGGGCTCGGCGCCTACAACTGGAGGCGGGTCCGTCCCCGGTTGGGGGAGGCCGCCAGCAGTGCCCAGCTCTATCGTTCGGCCACGCTGGAACTGGTGCTGGGCGCGCTGGTGCTGGGCGCCACCGCCGTACTGGTGGCCATGGCCGCGCCGGGACTGGAATAAGACGTTGCTCGGTTGATTTGGCCCGGGCACCGCACTACTTTCCCGCCCCGATGCCCTCCCGCACCCCTCTCCTGGACGACCGCGCGATCAGCCGCGCACTCACCCGCATGGCTTCCGAGATCGTCGAACGCTGCCAGGGAATCGAAGGCCTCGTGCTGGTGGGAATCCAGCGCCGGGGCGTCGAGCTGGCGGACCGGCTGGCCCGGCAGATCGAGGCCTCGGAAGGCGGGGCAGTGCAGCGGGGCAAGCTCGACATTACCCTCTATCGCGACGATCTCCAGGCGGTGGGTCCCCGCCCGGTGGTGGGCGAGACCCGGCTGCCGGCCAACCTGGACGGCACCACGGTCGTGATCGTGGACGACGTGCTCTACACCGGGCGCACGATCCGCGCCGCGCTGGACGAGTTTGCCGATTTCGGGCGGCCCCGGCGGATCCTGCTCTGCGTCCTGATCGACCGGGGCGGCCGGGAACTGCCGATTCACGCCGACATCGTCGGAACCACCATCAACACCAGTCCCCGGGATCGCGTCGATGTCCTTGTCAGCGAACTCGATGGCCGCGACGCCGTTGAACTTGTCCGCGACTGAACCGGCGGTGCCCACCCTGGGCAAGGACCTGGTCGGGCTGGAACCGCTCAGCGCGGACCAGATCCGCCTGATCCTCGATACCGCCGAACCCTTCAAGGAAGTGAGCGAGCGCCCGATCAAGAAAGTCCCGGCGCTCCGCGGCAAGACCATTGTCAACCTCTTCTTCGAAGCCTCCACCCGGACCCGGATCTCCTTCGAGTTTGCCGAGAAGCGGCTGTCCGCCGACACGGTCAACGTGGCCGCGTCCGGCTCGTCGGTCAGCAAGGGGGAGACGCTGGTGGACACGGCGCGCAATCTGGAGGCGATGCGGATCGACATGGTGGTGATCCGGCACGGCTCGTCCGGGTCCGCCCAGTTCCTGGGCGACCGGATCCGCTCCAACGTGGTGAACGCCGGCGACGGCAAGCACGAGCACCCGACCCAGGGACTCCTCGATATCCTCACGCTGCGCGACAATTTCGGGAAGATCGAGGGCCTCAAGGTCGCTATCTGCGGGGACGTACTCCACAGCCGGGTGGCGCGGAGCAATATCTGGGGCCTCACCAAGCTGGGGGCCGAAGTGGCCGTCTGCGGTCCGGCCAGCCTGATGCCGCGCGACATCGAAGCCCTCGGCGTTACCATCATCCCCCACATCGAAGACGCCATCCAGTGGGCCGATGCGCTCAATATTCTTCGTCTTCAGCTGGAGCGGATGAACGCCGGCTTCATTCCCTCGCTGCGGGAGTACAACCGGGTCTTCGGGGTCACCCGCGAGCGGCTGGAGCGGGCCCCCAAAGACCTGATCATCATGCATCCGGGCCCCATGAACCGCGGGGTTGAAATCGACAGCGACGTCGCCGATGGCCCCCACAGCGTCATCCTGCCCCAGGTCACCAACGGCGTCGCGGTCCGGATGGCGGTGCTCTATCTGCTGGCCGGCGGGTCGCCCACGTGGGCCAGCGAGGGAGGCGAGCGGTGAGCACGATTCTCCTGCGGGGCGGGCGGGTGGTGGATCCCTCGCAGAACCTCGACCGGGTCTCCGATGTGCTGGTGGTGAACGGCAAGGTGGAGTCGGTCGCCGAGCGGCTGGCCGCACCGGATGGCGCCAACGTGATCGACGTGGCCGGCCGGGTCGTCGCCCCGGGGCTGATTGACCTCCACGTGCATTTCCGGGAGCCTGGCCAGGAGGACCTGGAGACCGTGGCCACCGGCGCGATGGCCGCCGTGGCGGGCGGCTTCACCTCGGTCTGCGCGATGCCGAATACCGATCCCGTCACCGATAACCAGGCCGCCATCGGGTTCATCGTCCGGCAGGCGCAGCGGGCGGCCCGGGCCCGGGTCTATCCGATCGGGGCGATTACCCTGGGCCAGCGGGGCGACAAGCTCGCCGAGTTCGGCGAGATGGTGGGCGCCGGCGCGGTCGCGGTGAGCGACGATGGCAAGCCGGTGGTCTCCAGCCACATGATGCGCACCGCGCTGGAGTACGCCAGGACCTTTGGCATCCCGGTGGCGGATCACTGTGAAGAGCCGTCACTCGCCCAGGGCGGCGTCATGCACGAAGGTATCGTGTCCACCCGGCTCGGCCTCAAGGGGATTCCCGCCGCCGCGGAAGAAATCATGGTCGCGCGTGATGTCATCCTCGCCGAGCTCACCGGCGGACACGTACACCTCTGCCACATGTCCACCCGGGGGTCGGTCGAAATTATCCGGCGGGCCAAGGAGAAGGGGCTCCGGGTGACGGCGGAGGCGACGCCGCACCACTTCTCCCTGACCCATGAGCGGTGCGAGGGCTACGACACCAACGCCAAGATGAACCCGCCGCTGCGCGAGGCCGCCGACCGGGAGGCGATTCGCCAGGGCCTCAAGGATGGCACCCTGGACGTGATTTCGACCGATCACGCGCCCCACCACTACGATGCCAAGGAACGCGAGTTTGACGATGCGCCCAACGGCATTATCGGGCTGGAGACCTCGCTGGGCCTGGCCCTGACCGAGCTGGTCCACACCGGGCTCCTCACCCTCCCGCAGCTGATCGCCCGGATGAGCACCGATGCGGCCCGCATTTTCAGGCTGCCGGGGGGGACTCTGCGGAAGGGGTCGCCGGCCGATATCGTGATTATCGATCCGGACCGGAAATGGACGGTGCGCCCGGAAGAATCCTTCAGCAAGAGCCGCAATACCCCGTTTGCGGGGGCCGAGTTGAAGGGCAGGGCGGTCTCCACCATCGTGCGGGGCAGCGTGGTTTTCGACCTGGGCGATTGAGCGAAACCAGCCTTCTATATACATTTAGCCCATCCCGGCATCGCCTTCTCACAGAGGGACGCCTCGCTCATGGGCAAGAATTCACGCGCTGACGATCCTATCGTTCGCCTCCTGCAGGACCGCCAGCAGTATGCGACCTGGCTGTCCCGGCTGGACGCGACCGCCGATACCGCCCCCGAAACGGTCCGCGGGAAGATCCGCGCGGACTACCAGGCCCGGCTTGATCAGGTCATCGAAGAGTTGCGGAGCCACGCCGACGGTCTGGCCCAGCAACTGGACCGGCACCGGGAGACCCGCGCGGAATTGCAGACCCGGGAGGCGCAGGCCAAGGAGATCATGTCGGAGGCGGAGGTGCGCCACGCGGTAGGGGAGTATACCGACGCCAAGTGGCAGCAGATCCGGGGAGAAGCCCAGAAAAACCTGGTGGCCATCCGGGAAGAACTGGCCTCGCTCTCGGAGGAAATCGCCGAGCTGGAGAAGGTGCAACAGATGATCTCCGCACCGGCGATGCCGGAATCCGTTCCCGTGCCGGCGCCGGCGCCGCCCGCGCCCATGGCCGCGGTTGCCCCGGAACCGGAAACCCAGGTGACCGGGGCAGAAGAATCTCTTCTCCCCCATCTCTCGGCCGGGGAGCCCGAGCCGCCCGCTCCCGAACCGACGGCGCCGCCGGAATTCCCCGCACCGACCCTTCCGGTTTCCCCGCGGGCGGAGGCGGAAACGCCCTCGGCGCCCGCTCGCCCGCCCCGTCCTAAGGACGCGGCCCAGGCGGGCCGGACCCTCTGGTTTCCATCGGTCAAAGATGAGGAGGTCAACAGCGGGGTGGACGAACTGGCCTTTCTCAAGTCGGTGAGCGAGGACGAGAAGACCGGGCCCAGTGCCCGGCGGGCCAGCGGCGGAGTTCCGCGTCCTCCCCTCGAGGCGTCGGCGCCTGCCCCGGTGCCGGCTCCTTCATCGAGCCCATCCAATACCGGGCTGGAGAGTGGCCGTCCCAGCACCTCGACCGGGGCGCGCACTCTCAAGTGCGGCGAATGCGGGACCATGAACCGGCCCACGGAGTGGTATTGCGAGCGCTGCGGGGCGGAGCTGGCGGACTTGTGACAAGGGGGCAAGAGGGTAAGGGGGCCAGGGGGCAAGACGGGTGGGGGCAAATCAAGGAGCCCAATTACAGAACAAGGGCGAGACCTTTCGGTTCTCGCCCTTCTTGATGGCATGGTCCTCGTCCCCCGGCTTGTGGGCCCGTTGCCCCCTTTGCCCCCTAGCCCACTTGCCCCCTCTTGATTGCCTTGGCCAGGCGGCTCTTCTGGCGGGCGGCGGTGTTCCGGTGGAGCAGGTTTTTCCGGCCGGCCCGGTCCAGCAGTTTTTCGGCATCGCGGTAGGCGACGGCGGCGGCCTCGCCGGACGCGGCCCGCACCTTCTTCAGGGCGGTCTTCAACTGGCTGCGCTGCTGGCGATTGGCGGCGGTGGCCTTTCGGGACTGGCGCATCCGCTTCTTGGCAGACTTGATCCTCGGCACGGCGTTCCTCGACTGGGTGGCAGATCGGTAATTGCGAGCCGGGAAGAATAGGCAGGAGAGGGAGTTAGGACAAGGGGCCCCGGGCCGGGCGCGGCGCAGCTGTGGCCCCTTGCCTCCCGGCCCCCGGGACCACGGGCCCCCTTTTTTCCGCTGGCCTCCGAGTGGTCTCCCCGATTAGTTTTCGCCATCCATTCACGCGGGATCCATCCCCTGCATCTCCTCTCGTGACCCAGCTCGACGTCCCTGCCGCCGCGGTGGGAAGTGAATCTGGTTTTGTGGTCCAGTTGGATTCGTTCAACGGGCCGCTCGATCTTCTCCTGCACCTGTTGCGGGAGGAGCAGATTGACATCGCGGACATTCCCATCGCCCGGATCGCCGACCAGTTTCTGCTGGTGATTCACGACCTGGGGCTGAACCAGGCCGCGGACTACCTTGACATGGCGGGCCGGCTGCTCCGGCTCAAGGTGCAGATGCTGTTGCCCCGGCGCCTGGAGGACGAGGGCTGGGAGGATCCCCGGCACGAGCTGGTGCGCCGGCTCCTCGAGTACCAGCAGATCCGGGAAATCGTCACCTGGATGGAGCGGGCCGTGGACCGGCGGGCGGCGCAGTATGTCCGCGGCTACCTGCCGGCGCCGGCCGAGCTGCCGCCGGCCCCGCTGACCTTCGACCTGCTGGAAATGCTGCAAGCGGTCGAGCGGGTGATCGCCGCCATTCCGTCGCCGGTGCTGCACCGGGTGGTGGCGCGACCGCTCAACGTCGAAGGGGCGACGCTTCGCATCGAGGCCCTCCTCCTGGACCGGGAGGAATTTGGCTGGCTCGAGGCGCTGGGCCCCCAGCCGACTATCGCCGACGTTCTCTCCACCTTCCTCGCGCTGCTGGAACTGGCCCGGCGGGGACGGCTCAACCTTGTCCAACCGGCTCCTTTCGCGCCGATGGTGATCCGCCGTGAATCCGCTCGTCCAACTGATTGAAGCCGCCCTGTTCTCGGCGGCCCGCCCTCTCACCGTCGAGGAGCTGCAGACCCTGGAGCAGGATGCCAGCCTGGCGGACGTGCGCCAGGCCCTGGAGCAGCTGCGGGAGCTCTACGATTTCAACCAGCATGGCATCGAGGTCGTGGAACTGGCCGGCGGGTACCAGATCGTGACCCGGCCCCACTTCGCCGCCGCGCTGGAGCGGGCCCAGTTCGCCATCCGCACGCCCAGGATCACCGGGGCCGCGATGGAGACGCTGGCCGTGATCGCCTACCGGCAGCCGGTGGGCCGGGCCGAGATCGAGGAAATTCGCGGCGTCTCGGCGGCGGGGGTGCTGCGGACCCTGCAGGAGCGGGGACTGATCGAGGTGGTGGGACGGGGCGAGGAACTGGGCCGGCCGCTGCTCTACGGCACCACGCCGCTCTTCCTGGAAACGCTGGGGCTGCGGGACCTGACCGACCTGCCCCGCTCGGAGGAGCTGACGATCGCGCTGCAGCCCCACAAGCCGGAAGAACCGGAGGCCGGTGAGGACGAGGCCGCCGCCTACGTGCCTGCCGAATCATGAGCGAAATGCGCTTGCAGCGCGCGCTCGCGCGGGCCGGGATCGCCTCGCGCCGCGCCGCGGAGAAACTGATCGTGGAGGGCCGCGTACGGGTGGATGGCAAGGTGGCGGAGCTGGGTTCCAAGGTGGATCCCGACCGGCAATCCATCACGGTGGCCGGCCGCAAAGTCCGGGTGCAGCCGCGCCGCTGGCTCGCTTTTCACAAGCCGCTGGGAATCGTCACCACGGCCGACGACGAAGCGGGCCGGCGCACCGTGTTCGACTTCATTCCCGACGCCGCCGGCCTGACCTATGTAGGCCGCCTCGACGTCATGACCACCGGGCTCCTCCTGCTCACCACCGACGGGGAAGCCGTGCACCGGCTGACCCATCCGAAATACCGGATCAACCGGCGCTACTCGGTGCTGGTGCATGGCAGGCCCACCGATGAAGTCGCTGCCGCGGTTCGCCAGACGATCAAAGTGGACGAGCGCGAGGTCGTGACCCAGCGGGTGCAGGTGAAGCCCGGAAAGGACGGTCGCAGTATCATCGACCTCACCCTGGCGGAGGGCCGGAACCGCGTCGTGCGGAAATGGTGCGAGGCGATGGGGCTCAAGGTCGAGCGGCTGGCCCGGCTCTCCTACGGGCCGGTCCGGCTTGGCGACCTTCCCGCCGGCCGCTACCGGCCGCTCACGCCGGCGGAGGAATCGGCGCTTTACAAGGCCATCAAGCTGAAAAGCGAGGATTAATAGATGAGGATGCAGTCCCGATGACGGCCCCGCCCTCCGCCAGGCCCACCGATACCGGCCCCACCCAGGCGGCTGTCAGCGAAGTGGCCCGCCGGGTGGTGGGGCAGGATACCATGGTGGAGCGGCTCCTGGTGGGCCTCCTCACCGGGGGCCATGTGCTGCTCGAAGGCGTCCCCGGGCTCGCCAAGACGCTGGCCGTCCGCACACTGGCGGAGATCATCGACGCCTCGTTCTCCCGGATCCAGTTCACGCCCGACCTGCTCCCGGCGGACCTGATCGGGACCATGATCTTCGACCAGAAAACCCAGGACTTCCGGGTCAAGAAGGGACCCCTCTTCGCCCAGATCATCCTGGCCGACGAAATCAACCGGGCGCCCGCCAAGGTGCAGGCCGCCCTGCTGGAAGCGATGCAGGAGCACCAGGTCACCATCGGCGGCACCACCTACCGCCTCGAGGAGCCCTTCCTGGTGCTGGCCACCCAGAACCCGATCGAGAGCGAGGGGACCTACCCGCTGCCGGAAGCGCAGCTCGACCGGTTCATGCTGAAAGTGCGGGTCGGCTACCCCTCCCGCGACGAAGAGCGGGAAGTGCTCATCCGGATGAGCGGTGGCACCGACATTCCGGTGCGCCGGATCCTGGACACCGCCACCATCCTGGCATCCCGGAAAACCGTGGCGGGCCTCTACATGGACCAGAAGGTGGTGGACTACATCGTGGACGTGGTCCGGGCCACCCGCGACCCGGCCCTCGTGGGCGCGACCGACCTCAAGCCGCTGATCGCGTTCGGCGCCTCGCCCCGGGCGTCCATCGCGCTGGCCCAGGCAGCCCGGGCCCACGCCTTCCTCCGGGGGCGGAATTACGTGGTCCCCGAGGACGTCAAGGCGCTGGCGCCCGACGTCCTGCGACACCGGATCGTGCTCACCTTCGAGGCAGAGGCGGAGGACACCGACACCGACGGGATCGTCTCGCGCCTGCTCGACGCGGTGAAGGTACCCTAGGGCAGAGTGCAGAGAGCAGAGTGCAGAGGCACTCTGCACTCTGCTCTCCAGACTCTGCACTTTGGACTCCGATGCCAGTCATCTCTCCTGAAGTTCTCAAGCAGGTCAAGCAGATCGAGTTGCGTACCCGCGGCCTGGTTTCCTCGCTCTTTGCCGGCGAGTACCGGTCGGTGTTCCGGGGGCAGGGCATGGAGTTCGCCGAAGTCCGCGCCTACGAACAGGGGGACGATTTCCGCGCCATCGACTGGAACGTCTCCGCCCGTCTCGCCAGTCCCTACGTCAAGACCTTTACGGAAGAACGCGAGCTGACGCTGATGCTGCTGGTGGACCAGTCCGGGTCGACCCGGTTTGGGGAACCCCGCACCAAGGCGGCGCTCGCGGTCGAGGTGGCGGCGGTCCTGGCGCTGGCCGCGGCCCGGCACAACGACCGGGTCGGCGCCCTGCTCTTCGCCGACCAGGTGGAGCAGGTGATTCCTCCGGCCAAGGGGCGCCGCCACGCGCTCCGGGTCATTCGCGATCTGGTGGCCTTCGCGCCGGCGGGCCGGCGCACCAACCTGGCCACCAGCCTGCTCTATGCGGCGGAACTGCTCTGGCACCGGAGCATCGTGGTGGTGCTTTCCGACTTTTTTGCCGCGGGCTGGGAAGGTCCGCTCCGCCGGCTCGCCGCCCGGCACGAGGTCGTCGCCATCACGGTGGACGATCCCCGGGAACAGCAGCTTCCCGATGCCGGGTGGATCGAGTTGGATGATGCGGAAACCGGCCGCCGGGTGCTGGTGGACGCGGGCAACCCGGCCGTCCGGGCCCGGGTCAAGATGAACGCCGAGAAGCGGCGCGCGGACCGGCACCGGAGCCTCACCACGGCCGGGGTAGACCACATCGCGCTGGCCACCGACCGCGATTACACCCTTCCGCTGCATCGCGCCTTCGCCATGCGCGCCCGGCGGCTTCACCGCGGATGATGCTCCTGCTCCTGCTGATGCTGCAGCAGTCGCCCGGCCCCGCCACGGTCGGGGACACGCTCTGGGCCAGCCGTTCGCTCACGCTATCGCCCGGCGACCGGGTCCGTCCCGCCGCCTGGGAGCTGGACGGGGTGGTCCAGCTGCTGGGGCGGCCGGTCACCCTGGTCAGCGGGAACCGGGCGCTGGTTCGCTATCCGCTGGTGGCGTGGGAGGCGGGCAGCCATGTCCTCGATGTTCCGGGGCCCATCGTGACCAGGGCCAGCGGAGCGGAGGATACGCTCGGATCGCACACCGTCACGTTCATTGTGCGCAGCGTCCTGCCCTCCGGGGTTCCCGACTCCCAGCTCGCGGTTCAACCGCCCGCGTTTCCGGTGCTGCGCGGGTTCCGCTCTCTCCTTCCCGCGCTGGTGCTGACGGCGGCCGGCGCCCTGCTGCTGGTTCCGCTCCACTGGTGGTGGCGGCGGCGGGGCCGGCCGGCGGCGGTGGCGAGGGCCGCCGGTGACCCGGAGGGTCCGCCGGAGGACATGGTGCGCCGCTGGGCCGATGCCGGCGAACGCCGGACCGTCGCGGGTATCGCCGCGCTCCGCCTCCGCGAGGCCATCGCCGAGTCGCTCCCCGCGGCCCACCCGGCCCTCGACACCGGCGCGGTGCTCGCCCTCGTGGAACGGGAGCGTCCCGACTGGCCCCGCGATGACCTGCGGGAAGCGCTGGAAAGTCTCGACGGCCTTCGCTTCGCCCCGTCCCGCGCCGGCAGCGCATTCGACCTCTATCAGCGGAGCCTTCAGCTGGCCGCGCAGGTGCGAGGAGGACGCCGGTGAGTTTCGCCCGCCCCTGGCTCTTGCTCCTGCTGCTCAGCATTCCGTTCTGGTTCTGGTATCGGCGCCGGAGGCGGGCCACCGGGGCGGTGTACAGCGACGTGTCCCTGGTCGAGGGCGCCGGCCGGGGCGCCTGGGTGCTGCTGTTGCCGCCGGCCCTGCGGGCCCTGGCCCTGGCCCTGTGGATCGTGGCGGCGGCCGGTCCCCGCGCCGGCGGCACTACCATCGAGCAGAAGAAGGAGGGCATCTCGATCGTCGTGGCCATCGACATCTCCAGCAGCATGCTGGCCGAGGATTTTGCGCCCAGCAACCGGTTCGAGGTCGCCAAGGCGCAGGCGGCGGCATTCATCCGGGCCCGGGACGCCGACCGCATCGGGCTGGTGGTGTTCGCGGGGGAAGCGCTCACCCAGGTTCCCCTGACCGTCGACTATGCCGTGCTGGAGCGGGCCGTCATGGACCTGCGCATGGGCATGCTCGAGGACGGTACCGCGATCGGCAGCGGGCTGGCCACCGCGCTCAACCGGCTCCGGCTGGTGCCCGACCGCTCCAAGGTCATCCTGCTGCTCACCGACGGGGAGAACAACCGGGGCACCATCGATCCCCGGACCGCCGCGGCCGCGGCTACCGCTCTCGGGGTCAAGGTGTACACCATCGGTGTCGGCACCGAGGGCGAGGCGCCTATTCCCACGGGCCGCGGGGTGACCGGGTTCCGCTACGAGATCCTGCCGGTGCGGATTGACGAGAAATTGCTGCAGGAGATCGCCCAGCAGACCGGCGGGCGGTATTTCCGGGCCAAGGACAGCGAGGCGCTGAGCCGGATCTTTCAGCAGATCGACCAGCTGGAAAAAACCCCGATCCAGGTCACCAGCTATACCAGCTTCGAAGAAATGGTCCGTCCGTTTATCCTGGCCGGGCTGCTGGCCCTGGCGGCGGAGCTGCTGCTGACGGCCACCGTCGCGGTGCGGGTGCCATGACCTTCGATTCGCCCCTGCTGCTGGTCCTGGCCCCCTTCCTGGGCGTGCTCGCCGGCCTGGTCGCCTGGCGCGCCCGGTCCCGGCGAATCCGCCACGCCCGGGCGTGGTCGGCCGACGCCGAGGCCAAGGCCCGGGGCTACGGCCGGGGCGTTCCCCTGGTCCTGGGACTGGTGGTGCTGGCGGCCGTCGTCGCCCTCGCCGGGCCGCGGGGCGGGCGGGGCGAGGTGACCGCGAAGACCCAGGCATTGAGCGTGGTCTTCGCGATCGACATCAGCCGATCCATGCTGGCGGAGGACGCGGCGCCCAACCGGCTGGACCGCGCCATCCGGGAAGCCCGCCGGCTGGCGCAGGACCTCGAGGGCGACCGGATCGGGCTGATCGCGTTCGCCGGACGCTCCTACATTCTCGCGCCCTTGACGATCGACGTCGGCGCGATCAACCTGTTTCTGGATGCCCTCGATCCGGACCTCGCCAGCCAGGGCGGCACCAGCCTGGCGTCAGTGCTGGCGCAGGCGCGCGGCCTGCTCAGCGCCAGCGAAGAAGGCGCCGACCGGGTGCTGGTGGTGTTCACCGACGGCGAATCGCATGACTCGACCCCGGAAGCGTTGACCGAGGCCCGGGCCCTTGGGGAAGCGGGAATTCGTCTGGTGCTGGTGAGCGAGGGCGGCACCACCCCGGTGCGAATCCCCCTCCGCGATTCGGCGAAGAACCTGCTGGAGTACAAGCTGGACGAGACCGGGCGGCCGGTCATGACCAGTCGCCGGGACGCCATCCTCCGGGACGTCGCCGAGGCCGCCGAAGGCACTGTCGTCTCGGCGGAACTGCCGGACCAGGCCGGCGCGGTGCGCGACCTGCTCGATGCATTCAAGCGAGCACCGACGGCATCCACGCAGTCGAGCAGCACCATTCCCCGAGGGTGGATTCCCATCCTGGGGGCGGCCCTGCTGCTCCTCGGCCACACGCTGACCCGGCGGCAGGCGTCGCTCATCGTCCTGGCCGGCCTCGCGGTGCTGGCCCGGCCCGCCGCGGCGCAACGCCCCTCGCCGGGCGAGCGGGCCCTGGAAGAGGGAAAGCCGGACCAGGCGGCGGCCCGCTTTCTCCGGGAGACCGGACGCAGCGCCAGCGATACGGCCTGGTATAACGCCGGCACCGCCGCCCTGGAGGCGGGCAACCTCGAGGTGGCCCGCCGGGCGCTGGGCGAGGCGGCCAAGTCTCCCGATCCGGATTTGCGGTACCGTGCGCTGTACAACCTGGGCGTGGCGTCGCTGCTGGCTTCCCGGACCGCGGGCGAGGAAAAAGACGCTTTGCTCGGCGAGGCGCAACGCGCGCTTCGCGATGCGCTGTTGCTGCAGCCGGCATCGGAACGCGCCAAGTGGAACCTGGAATTGACCAACCGGCAGAAGCCGCCATCGTCCGGCGGCGGCAACACGCCGCCCCAGCAGGGCGGCGGGGGCGGGGGGGCGCCGGACAACCCCGGCAGCGAGGTGGACGCGCCCTCGTCGCTCTCCCGGCGGGAAGCCGAGCAGATCCTCGGCTCGGTCGAGCGGGAAGAGCGGCAGACCCGGGCGCGGCGGGCCCAGCGGGACCGGTCCGGCTCGGCGGGCACCGGGCGGGACTGGTGATCACCCTCCTGGTGGGGTTGCTGCTGCCGCAGCAGGCGCCCTCGATCCAGGCCGGGATGACGGCCGACTTCACCCGCATTCCGATGGGCGGGGAGGTCGTCGTCACGGTGCGGACCCGGAGCGCATCCACCGATGCCATCCATATATCGTTGCCGCCCTTCGCCGGGCTGGAGCTGGTCGCCCGGAGCGAGCGCAGCGAAGTCTCCGCGGGCAATCCCCCGGGACGATCGACGGTGCTGGAACTCCGGCTCCGCGGATCCATGCCGGGCAAGTGGCGGGTGGGGCCCGCCACGATCCGGCAGGGCAGCACCCTGCAGGAAGTCGATCCGATCGAGATCGAAGTCACCGGCGGGAGCGGATCCGCCACCGCGTCGGCGTCGTCCATCGCCCCGCAGGTGCAGCGGCTGCTCGCCCAGTCGCGCCCGCCCAGCACCGGGGCGGATGCGTCGGTGGCCATCATCCTCTCCAGCCCGCGGGCCTTTGTCGGGGAACAGGTGGACGTAGTGACCGCTGCGTGGTTTCCGCGCGAACTCCGGCTCCAGCTGCGCCGGCCGCCCACGGTGCAGACCCCGTCTATTGACGGGGTCTACAGTTACCCGCAGCGCTCCCCCAGCGGCATCGCGGCGAGCCGCCAGGTGGATGGCCGCTGGTTTGACCTTTTCGTGGTGCACCAGGTGGTGTTCCCGCTGACGCCGGGCCGCATCCGGGTGCCGCCGGCGACGCTGCATTACAGCGTGCCGCTCGCGTTCCAGTTCTTCAGCCAGGAGGAGCGGTATGCGGTGCGCAGCGAAGCGGTATCGCTGGAGGTCGCGCCGCTGCCGCGGGAAGGCCGCCCGGCGGCCTTCACCGGCGGGGTGGGCCACGGGCTGACGATCGAGCGATCGCTGAGTCCGGGCTCGGGCCGGGCCGGCGAACCATTCGCGGTCGATATCGTGGTACGGGGAGAGGGCAACGTCCCGCTGTGGCCGCCGCCGGAACTGGCGTGGCCCGGCCATGTCCGCGCGTATGGCGAGAACGTGGCGGACGCGATCGAGAATTCGGGCGGCCGGCTGGGCGGCGCCAAGACCTTCCGCTACCTCGTCATTCCTGATTCGGCGCGGACCGTCGGCCTCCCCGCCCTGGTGTACACCTATTTCGATCCCCTGGCGCGGCAATACGTGTCTGCCCAGGCGCCGCCGGTGAGCTACCTGGTGACGGCCGCCGCGGAGGCGGCGGTCTCCCGGGCTACGCCGGCCCGGCTGGCCACCGGCCGGAGGCCGGCCCTGGGATCGCGGATCCTGGCGGCCCTGCCACCGTGGTTGATGGCCGTTCTCCTGGCGCTGCCGCTGGTGCTGGTACTGTTGCGCCGTCCGCCCGGCGCGCCGCGCCGCCGCGAGCCGCCATCGCGCACGGCCGACCCGATGGCCCAGGCGGAAGCGGACCTCGCACGCGCGCTCACCGCGCTGGTGCCCCAGCTTCCCGACCTGGAGGGCCAGGACCTGGAGACCTCGCTCCGTGCCGTGGGGATCGAGACGGACACCGCGCGGCAGGCGGTCCGTCTCCGCGAGCGGGTGCGCGCCGCGCGCTATGGGCCGGGGTCGGAACCGGACCGCAAGCGCCTGCTGGCCGAAGCCCGGGCCCTGACGGACCGGCTTGCGCCGGTAAGCGGTGCGGACCGGGCCCGCCGGACCATCACCGCGGGCCTGGCGCTTCTCGTCGTGGGCACCGTTGCGGCGGGAGCCCAGACGCTGCCCCCCGAGCAGCTGTATGAGCGGGGCGCCCTCACCGCCGCCGCTGCGGGGTTTGCCCAGCGGGTTCAGCTGGATCCCGAGGTCCCGGCGCACTGGTTCAACCTGGGACTCACCCGTTTCCGGCTGGGTGATGCGGGCGTTGCGCTCGCGGCCTGGACCCGGGCCAAACGGCTGGCCCCGCGTGACCCCGCGGTGCGCCGGGCCCTCAAGCTGGTTCCGGTGCCGGAATCACGGTCCGCGCGGGCGCTCTGGGCATCGCCGCTGACACCGCCAGAATTACTGCTCTTGGCGGGGTCGCTGTGGATCCTGGGGTGGGCCGGGTATGCGTGGACCCGCCGCCGCCGCTGGCTGGCGGTGGTGATCGGGGGGCTGGTGGCCGGCGCGGCCGCCCACGGAGTGACCCTCTGGTACCGGCGGCCCCTGGCAATCGTCACCGGTGACAACGCGATCGCGCTCTCTCCCCACGAACTGGCGCCCGCCGCGGCCGCGGTCCAGACCGGCAGCGTCGTCACCATCGTGGACCGGGCCCGCGGGTGGGCCATGGTGCGGGAATCCGGCGGGCGGGTGGGCTGGCTCCCCCAGGAAGCGGTGGAGGAACTCTGATGCCGCGGCGCATCGCGATTCTCCCGGATGCCGTGGCCGACCAGATCGCCGCCGGCGAGGTGGTGGAACGGCCGGCCTCGGTGGTGAAGGAACTGGTCGAGAACGCGCTCGATGCCGGCGCGACCCGGGTCCGGGTGGAGCTGGAGAACGGCGGCAAGACCCGGATCGACGTGAGCGACGACGGCTGGGGGATGGGGCGGGAGGATGCCGTGCTGGCGCTGGACCGGCACGCGACCAGCAAGATCACGACGGCGGCCGACCTGGTCGGGGTGGCGACGTTCGGGTTCCGGGGCGAGGCGCTCCCGTCCATCGCATCGGTCTCCCGCCTGGAGCTGGTGACGGCGGAGGAGGAAGGCAGCGGTACCCGGCTCACGGCGGCCGGCGGGCGGCTCGACACGGTGGAAGCGGCGGCGCGCCAGCGGGGCACCACCGTTTCGGTTCGCACGCTCTTCTACAACACGCCGGCCCGCCGCAAATTTCTCCGCTCGGTGTCCAGCGAGTCCCGGGCGGCGTATGAGGCGGTGGCGACGCTGGCGCTGGCCCACCCGGAGGCCGGGTTCGACCTGCTGCTGGACGGACGGTCCCGGCTCACCGTTCCCGGCGGGCAGACCCTGGAAGAGCGGGTGGCCGGCGTATGGGGACGCGATATCGCGGGCACCCTGGTCCCGGTCGAGTTTGCGGCGGGGAGCTTCCGGATCACCGGCTATATCCAGCGGCCGGCCGATGCCCAGCCGACCGGACGGCGGACCCAGCTGTTCATCAACACCCGGCCGTTTCGCGATCCATTCCTGGTTCGCGCGGCGGAGGCGGGCTACCGCTCGGCGATCGCCCCCGGCGACCGGCCCTCGCTGTTGCTCATGATCGAAGCGCCGGCCGGCGAGATCGACGTCAACGTGCATCCCGCCAAGCTGGAAGTACGGTTTCGCGACCGCATCGGCGCGGAGAAGACCGTGGAGGACGCGGTGCGGCATGGCCTGGCTGACCTGGTGGCGGCCGCGTCCATCGGGTCCTGGCAGGGCGCCGCATCCAGCTGGGTCGGCATGCCGGCGCGCGCCGCGGGGGCGCCTGCGTTCGGGGACGACCTGTTCGCGCCGCCGGCCGCTCCGGGGAGCGGCGGAGCGGAGCCGGTGGAGCCCGTGCTTCCCGCGCTCACCCAGTTGTTTGATACCTATATCGTGTACGAAGTGCCCCAGGCATGGGTCATCGTGGACCAGCACTCGGCGCACGAACGAGTGCTCTATGAGCGCACGATGGCGCAGTTGACCGGGTCGCCGGTCGCCGCACAGCGGCTGTTGCTGCCGGTGCCGCTGGAGCTGACCGACGAGGAACTCGACGTCCTCGAGCATGCCCGCCCCATGCTGGCGCAGGTCGGCTTCGAGGTGACATCGCTGGGCGGCCGCACCGTCATGCTCCAGACGGTTCCGCACCCGCATCCCCGGTTCGACGCGGCCCGCTGTTTCAAAGAGATGGTGGCGGACCTGGCCCGGGGCCGCTTTGGCGGGTGGAAGAACGCGCTGGAGCGGTTCGCCGCCACCTATGCCTGCCGGGCCGCCGTCATGGCGGGTGAGAAGCTGGACCCGAGCGAAATGCGCGAGCTGATCATCCGCCTGATGGCCTGCACCCTTCCGCCCCATGACGTGCATGGCCGGGCCACCATGGTGCAGTTGCCGAGGGAAGAGCTGGAGCGCCGGTTCGGCCGGCGGTGATGCCACCACACGCGCCCTCCCTGGGGAGACGGGATCACTCTTTGCGCATGCCAGCAGCGAAGCCCGACCGCCGCCTGGTCCCGGTGCTCTGCGGCCCGACCGCGGTCGGCAAGACCGCGGTGGCGCTGGCGCTGGCCGCCACCTGGGAGATGGAAGTCGTCTCCGCCGACAGCCGGCAGATCTACCGGAACCTCGACATCGGCACCGCCAAGCCGACCCGGAAAGAGCGGCACCGGCTACCGCACCATGGACTCGACCTGGTCGCGCCGGGCGAGCGCTACAGCGCCGGCCGCTTCGCCCGGGATGCCGCGGGCTGGATCCGGGACCTGCGCCTCCGGGAGAAGACGCCGGTGGTGGTGGGAGGCACCGGGCTCTATATCCGCGCCCTCGCCGACGGCCTCTTCAAGGAACCGGCGCTCGACCCGGACCGCCGCCGTGAGCTGGAACGGTGGACCGGCGCGCTGGAAGACGGAGAACTGGTCCGGTGGGCTACCCGGCTGGATCCGGGATTTCGAGGCGGGGGGCGGCAGCGGGCCCAGCGAGCCATCGAGGTGGCCCTGCTGACGGGGCGGGCCCTGTCGCACTGGCAGCAAGCCGCCCGCACCGGCGGCGCCATCCGGCCCTGGTACGTGGTGCTCACGGTCCCCCGCCCGATCCTGCATCAGCGGATTCTCCGCCGCTCGAAAGAGATGGTGCAGCGCGGCGTGATCGAAGAAGTCGCCGCGGTGCTGGCCGAGGGCGTGGCCCAGGACGCACCGGGGCTCGACGCCATCGGGATGCGGGAGGCGGTGGCCTACCTCCAGGGCCGCTTGGAGCGTGAAGCAGTGGCCGAGACCATTGCCACCAGCACCCGCCAGTACGCCAAGCGGCAGGAGACCTGGTTTCGTCACCAGTTGAGCGGACCGGTTCTCACCCTGGATGCCACCCGTGCGCCGGACCAGGTGGCCGCGGAGATCGCCGGCGCGTGGGCGGAGCGTCATGGGTGAGTGGACATTCCCGGCAGGCCCGGCTATCGTGCGCGGCCGTGGGAGAGTGCAGAGTGCAGAGTGCAGAGTGCAGAGTGCAGAGTGCAGTGAAGTGGTGAGCGGCCTTCAGCCAGGAACTCCATGCGCATTGGCATCACCTGTTATCCGACCTATGGCGGTTCCGGCGCTGTGGCCACCGAGTTGGGGCTGGAGCTGGCCCGCCGCGGGCACGAGGTGCATTTCATCACCTATGCTTCGCCGTTCCGCCTCCGCGGCTACGCGGAGCGGGTGTATTTCCACGAAGTGGACACCCGGATGGGGCGGTACCCGCTGTTCGACCACTTCCCGTACACCCTGGCGCTGGCCTCCAAGCAGCACGAGGTCGCGCTGCGCGAGCGGCTGGATATTCTCCACGTGCACTACGCGATCCCCCACGCCACCACCGCCTACCTCGCGCGGGAGATGCTGGATGGGGAATTGCCGCTCAAGGTCATCACCACCCTGCACGGCACCGACATTACCCTGGTGGGGCAGGAACAGAACTTCTACGCGATCACCAAGTTTTCCATCGAGCGGTCCGACCAGGTGACGGCGGTGTCCCACTACCTCAAGGACGAGACCTACCGGGCCTTCGGCTGTGAAAGCTGCCACCTGCGGATGATTCCCAACTTCGTCAATCTCCAGGAATATTTTCCGGTGTCGCCGAGCACCGCCGGCGATTGCCGCGGCTCGGTGGCCCCGGCGGGGCACAAGGTGGTCTGTCACGTCTCCAACTTCCGGGAGGTCAAGCGGGTCAAGGACGTGATCCGCATCTTCACGCGGATCCGTCGCGCGATGCCCGCGACCCTGTTGATGATCGGCGACGGGCCGGACCGGGAAGAGGCCGAGCAGGAGGCGCGGGAGCTGGAAGTGGCCGCCGATGTCCGCTTCCTGGGACGGATCGACCGGGTCGCAAACCTGCTACAGGCGACCGACCTGTTCCTGCTGCCATCACAGACCGAGTCATTCGGCCTGGCTGCCCTGGAGGCCATGGCCTGCGGCGCCCCGGTGGTGGCGAGCCGGGCCGGCGGCCTCCCCGAAGTGATCGACGACGCGGTCTCCGGAATCCTCGAGCCGGTCGGCTCGGTGGAAGCGATGGGCCGCCGCGCGGTGGAGCTGCTCCGCAACGCCCCGGCCCACGCCGCCATGCGGGAGGCGGCCATCGCCAAGGCGGGCCAGTACTCCGCGGACATCGTCGTCCCGATGTACGAAGCGCTGTACCGCGAGTTCGCGGAGTAGCGTCCCATGGACGATCTGTACAAGGCGGTCATCCTCGGGCTGGTGGAAGGTGCCACCGAGTTCATCCCGGTCTCCTCTACCGGGCACCTGATCATTGCGAGCGAGTGGCTGGGGTTTATCGGCGAGCGGGCCAAGACCTTCGAGATCTTCATCCAGTTGGGCGCCATTCTTTCTATCGTATGGCTGTACCGCACCACCTTCGCCGGGCTGCTGGCCGGCTGGTCGCAGGCCGGGCCCCGCCGCCTGGTGGTGAACCTGGCCATCGCCTTCCTCCCGGCTGCCATCGTCGGCCTCCTCCTGCATGACTGGATCAAGGCTCACCTGTTCAACCCGGTGACGGTAGCGGTCGCCCTGGTCGCCGGGGGCATCCTGATCCTGGTGATCGAGGGGCTGAAGCCGCCCGTACGGGTGGAGGCGACCGAGGACATTCCCTATGGCACGGCCCTCGGGGTCGGCCTGGCGCAGGTGCTCTCGCTCTTTCCGGGCGTGTCCCGCTCCGGCGCCACCATCATGGGCGGCTACGCCCTGGGGCTTTCCCGGAAGGCAGCCACCGAGTTCTCCTTTTTCCTGGCCGTGCCGGTCATGTTCGCGGCGACGCTCTTCGACCTCTACGGCAGCCGGGATGTGCTGACCCTGGCCGATGGGCCGCTCTTCGCCACCGGGTTCGCGGTGTCCTTCATTTCGGCCCTGATCGTAGTAAAGGCATTCCTCGGGTTCGTCGCCCGTCGCAGCTTTGCCGTCTTCGCCTGGTACCGGATCGTATTCGGTGGGCTGCTGCTGGCCTGGTTCGGGTGGGCGGCCTAGCCGGCCTGGTCCGCAGATGACCGGCCCCGCGATTCACCGCTATTTCGAGGTCAGTTCCACCCTCGACGTGCTGCATGAGCTGGCCGGCCGGGGTGCGCCCCACGGCACGGTGGTCGTCGCCGGGGAGCAACGGGAGGGCCGGGGCACCCGGGGGCGCACCTGGTACTCGCCCCCCGGCGGGCTCTGGTATAGCATCCTGTATCGCCGGGTGGCCGAAAGCGCGCTGGAGCAGTTGAGTCTGCGCATCGGCCTTGGCGCGGTCCGGGCGGTGGAGTCGGTGGCCGGCGGGGTACGGCTGGGACTCAAGTGGCCCAACGACCTGATGCTGGGCGAGCGAAAGCTGGGGGGGATCCTCGGCGAGGCGCGCTGGCAGGGCGCCAGGCTGGCGTGGGTAGTCGTCGGCATCGGGATCAACGTCCAGAACCCGGTTCCCACCGACATGGCCAGCACCGCGGTGTCGCTGGCCGACCAGGTCCCGGGGCTGGCGCCCGGCGACCTCGTCCTGCCCCTCACGACGATGTTGCGGGAGATTTCGCAGGAGCGGGTCGGGCTCGACGCGGGAGAATTGGCCGAGTTTCGCGGACGGGACTGGCTCATGGGGCGGCGGCTCACGGAACCGGTGCCGGGAATCGCGCGGGGGATCCGGCCCGACGGGGCGCTGCTGGTCGAGCAGGCCGACGGCAGCACCCTGCCGGTGCGGGCCGGCCAGCCGGGCCTGGCAAGCCCCGCCTGAAGCCATCGCCGCCGACCCATCACGCTGCATCTACGCCGGGATCTCTCATGCTGCTCGCGCTCGACATCGGCAATTCGGAAATCACGGTGGGGCTGTTTCGGGGCGAGAGCCTGGCCGCCCACTGGCGGCTCACCACCAACCCCGACCGGACTTCGGACGAGTGGGGCAGTGCCATCGGCGCGTTCCTGCTCCAGGCCGGTCACTCGCCCAACGAGGTTCGGGCCTGCTGCCTGGCCTCGGTGGCGCCCCAGGTGACTCAGAGCGTGGTGAGCGGGCTGGAGGTCCTGACCGGCGTGCGGCCCGTCACCATTACCCCCCGGACGCCGCTGCCGATCCGGCTCGATGTCGATGAACCGATGAGCGTGGGCGCCGACCGGATTGTCAATGCGCTGGCCGCGCTGGCCCGGTTCGAGCACGATACGGTCGTCGTGGACTTCGGGACGGCCACCACCTTCGATTGCGTCACCGCGGACGGCCGTTTCATCGGCGGCGCCATCATGCCCGGCCTGCGTACCTCCGCGGACCAGTTGACCCGCCGGGCCGCCAAACTCCCCGCCACGGAACTGGCCCCGCCGGAACGGGCCATCGGGCGCCGCACCGAGGACTGCATTCGGGCCGGTGTGCTCTATGGAGCCGCCGACTCGGTGGATGGCATGATCACCCGGATTCGCCGCGAATGGCCTGGCGGCGCGGTCCCCAAGGTCGTCGCCACCGGAGGCCTGGCGCCCATTGTCACCCCCTTCACCAGCCTGGTGGACGCGGTGGATCCCGACCTGACCCTCCGCGGCCTGCGGATCGCGGCCCGCCATCTGAACCTGGAATGGTGACGTATCCCGCCTGGGCTCTCGCCAGCCCGGCGCGGCGGTGGGCCTACCGGCTCCTGGGTCCCGCCCTTTCCTATTTCCTGCACCTGCGCCCCGCCGAATGGCCGATCATGGCCGGGCATACGCTCCTCGGCTACCTCCTCGCCACCGGCTGGCCGGGCGCCACCCAGGCATGGGCATGGAGACAGGGCCTGCTGGGACTGGCGCTGTGGGTGGTGTGCCTCAACGGCGGGACGCTCGCCATCAATTCCGCGTTCGACAAGGATGAAGGGGACGTCGGCTATCTTCGCCGGCCGCCGCCGCCCCCGCGATATCTCCTCGCCGTGGGTCTGGGCCTGATGGCTGCGGGGCAGGGGCTGGCCTTTCTGTTGCCGCGGGAGTTTGCCTGGGCGTACGGCGTCTGCTTCCTGCTCTCGGTCGCCTACTCGGTGCCGCCGCTCCGGCTCAAGGCGGTGGCCGGCGCCGACCTGCTCATCAACATGTGGGGCTTCGGGACCCTGACGCCCTACGCCGGCTGGGCGGCCACCGGCCTCCCGCTGCCGGCCTGGGGCCTCCTGGTCCTGCTGGCCTTCGCCCCTCTGTTCGCGGCCCTCTATCCGCTCACCCAGCTCTACCAGTTCGACGAAGACCAGCGGCGGGGCGACCGCACCCTCGCTCTCCGCCTGGGCATGGGACGGAGCCTCGATGTCGCGCTGGCCATGACCCTGGTCGCGTTCGCGCTCCTGGGGTGGGCCGGCCGGAGTGCGGGCTGGGACTCGGGGGACGGCGGGCGGTGGTCCCTGCTCGCCTTCGCCCTGCTGCTCTGGCTGGTGATCCTGCTGCCGTGGCGGAGCCGGTTCCGCCGGCTCTCCCCAGGTGAGCACCAGCACGGCATGTATCGCGCACTCGGCGCCTGGGCGGTGACGGACGTGGCGGTGCTGCTGGCCTTCGGGCTCTAGCCCGCCAGACCTACCCGCAAGCCGCTGCTCTGGTTATCGTTAAGCCGCTTGGCCCGACTCCGTCGGTGCGCGCCGCCGACCTCCATTTCTCGTCGCCCCTAGCCCCTGAGGCCATGACCAGCGCTGCTGCGGCTCACTCCGACCGAATCGACATTCCCCGGGTTGTCCGGCTGGCGATCGTGCTGGGCATCATCCAGACCGTCATCGTCGCGCTCTTCGCCGTGGTTACCCGCCTGTTCGACGGGCCGGTCGAGAAGGCCCTCGAGGCGGTCCTGCTGGTGATCGGGCTGGCCGCGACCATCCTGCTGCCGGGTCTCTGGACCCGGGCCCGCACCATCGACGGGATCGCCGCGGCGGCCGGGATCGGCCTCAGCGCCACGGTCGTGTTCCTTCTGCTGGACGTGGCGCTGTTGCAGCCGCTGGGCGCCTACACGTTCCGGTGGCGCGATATCGGCGGCGGCAGCAACTGGTGGTACCACCCGGTCTGGTGGATGGCCGGGACGTATCTCGCCTGGATGGGCGCGTTTATCCTGGCCAATCAGACCGCCCGGCGCGGGCAGCCCTCGGTGGCCGGCCTCGCCATGCTGGTGGTCATCGCCGCGCTGGTCCTCGGCGCCCTGGCCACGCTGGTCCATTTCCCCGGCGCCGGCTGGAACATCCCGACTTTCGGCATTGCCGTCCTGCCTGCGCTGGCGGTGGCGACCGCGGTCAGCGGGCTGGGAGCGCGGCGGCCGTGAGCCGATGCGGATAGCCCGGTTTCTCGCCCGGCTGGTCGGTTGGCTGCTCACGCCGCTCATCGCGTGGGCAGCTTCGTTTATCGGCGCCCTCTTCGGGGCGTTCCTGGCCAGGACCATCACCTCGCCCGGTGTCGGTATCGCGGTGACGCTGCTCTGCGGCGCGATCGCCGGACTGGGAACCCTGGGCCTGGTGATTCACTACCTGCGCCGCTCGCCCAAGCTGCGACAGGCGCTCCATGTCACCGAGGATGCGATCCCGGATACGTCCGAGTTTCTGGCCGACGACGTGCCCTCCTCGCCGCCGGGGCAGGGATCGTGAAGACCAGCGTCGCCATCCTGGGAATCCTGACCGCCTGCGGCGGTGACCCGGCACCGGCGCGGTCGGAGCGCCCGGCGCCGCCCGTGCCGATGGACAGCCTGGTCCTGACGACGGGAGACGGCACCGAGATCTGGTTCGCCGGAGCCATGCACGACTCCGCCGCCTCCGGAGAACCCTGCGTCGCCCACGCGGTGCAGATTCGCCGCGATGGCCACACCACGCCGGTGCCCCTGTTCTATGCCACCGAAGCACCGACCGTTCACGACGACAGCACCATCCGGGCAACGCTCGTGAGGCACTGCGCTCCCGCCGGGACCTACCTGGTCCATCTCGGGACCGGCCAGCCGGAGCGGGTCGAGTGACCCGGGCCCGCGTGGTTCTGTTCGTCCTGCTGGCCGCCCTGGCGGGCCCGCGGCACCTTGCTGGCCAGGGCGTCATCGTCGAGGTCGGCCGGATGTTCTCCAGCCCGGACTGGACCACCTATCGGGTCGGGTTCACCCAGCCGCTCGCGGGCGCGCTGGGCTATACCCTCTATGGCGTACATGCGGGAGAAGCAGGGTCCGGCGGCCGGGGACTCTGGGGCCCGGGCGCCGATCTCACCGTTTTTCGCGGCGGAGTGCCGGGGCCCTATCTCGCGGCGGGACTCTCCGGCGGACTGGCCACCGGCGACGGCAATCAGTTCTGGGGCTCCTGGTCGGCGGGGATGGGATACGAACTGCGGCCGGCCGGCCCTTTCTCATTGGGGGCCGAAGGGCGCTGGCGGGAACTGGAGTATGCCAGTGGCCGGGGCGGCGTGGAGATCGCGCTCCGGATTGGCGTCGAGTTCGGCGGGGGTCGCTCTGCCCCGGTTCCCACCCGCCCGGCCCCCGCGCCGACAGCCGGGAGTTCGGCTCCGATTCCGCTCCGCACTACGGTCGAACGCTCCGGAGTCCCCGCCGAGCGGGCCGGGACGGTCACCTCCGTGCTGGAGACCGCGCTGGAGGCCATGGGCACGCCCTACAAGTGGGGCGGGTCCGGCGAGGCCGATGGCGGGTTCGATTGTTCCGGCCTCATCCAGTATGCCTACGGTCAGCACGGCATCGCGCTGCCGCGGCGCAGCGCCGACCAGGCGGGGCAGGGGAGCCGGGTGGACAAGCGGCTGGATGCCCTGCGGCCCGGTGATATCCTGACCTTCAGCAACGGCGGCGGGAGGGTTACCCATGTGGGACTGTACCTGGGCGATGGCCGGTTCATCCACAGCGCCAACGATGGTGTCCAGGTCAGCCTCCTCAGCGCCGACGATCCCTACGGCCGCTGGTGGTGGCGCCGGTGGGTGGGAGCCCGGCGGGTGGTCTAGTGGCGGTGGTCGTGGCTCTCGCCGCGCGCCTCCAGGGACGCGAGGTCTTGCAGGTACACCGGGTCTTCCGGGTCAATGTCCGGGAGACTGGAGAGATCATCAGGCGCGAAGAGACCCACCATGTGGGCCATGCCGCCGTTACGCAGGGTTTCCCCGCTGGGATTGTCGTACTCGGCCGTGACCCGGTAGCGGTGCCCCGCGCGCAGTTTGATCCCGGCTCCGCGGATGCCGAAGAGGCGCCGGCCCATGCCGCTCACGTTGCCCTTCCGATCCACCTTCGGCTCCACCCGGGTGATGATCTTGCCTGACTCGGCGTCCTCCAGCCGGACCACGACCCCATAGTTGTGCAGGTGCCCGCTCACGGCCAGCAGCCGACCGCCGGTGGGCAGCGTGAATTCGTGCGACTGAGTCGAGCGGCCGGGCGGAATATTGAAGGTGTTCGTGCCGCCCACGGTCAGGTTCACGTCCATGTACAGCGGGAGGACGCTCAGCGGCCGCGGGTTCTGGTTCCGGGGAATCCACTTCATCGTAAGCCGGAGGCGCACCCCCTCGAGGTCCATCCCGGTATCGTTGTGCCAGGCCACATAGAGGCCCATGCGGGTGTCTTGGGCAAAGGGCACCCCGATGGAACGGGGCACCGAGGCATCCTCGGTTTCGGCCCCCGCCCCGAAGACCCGCTCCGCCATGGAATACAGCAGCTGCCGACGGTCAAAATTCAGAATCACCACGTGGTGCATCAGGTGCCGGGGCAGCGGGCGGCCGTCCCGGTCCATCACCTCGAAGCGAAACCCGCGGAGCCAGCCGTCCACCGGCCAGCGAAACCGTTCCACCGGCGTGTCGTGGGTGGACCCGTGGTCCATCATGCCTTCGGGCGAAGCGGGCATGGATGGCAGGCGAAAGGGGCCGGTCGTCACCACGAGTTCATGGCGCGACGAGTCAATCCGAACTGTCGTGGTGGGATCACCCGAGCCGCCCTGTGGGGAGGCGGCGCCGGCGAGGCCCAATATCAGGGGCAACAGCATGCTACACTCCCCGGGGTTGAATGAGCGCTTTCGATTATCTTCAGGTCCATCCTAATCTCCCATGACACTCCTCAAAGTCAACCCGCACGGTCACTTGCGCTGCGCCACCGACCTCATGCTCGTCTGCCTGGCCACGCTCGGTGTCCCAGCTACGTCCAGGGCGCAGGATCGGTTTTTCCCCGATGTTGCGTCCTTCGAGCTCCCCATCGCCGCACCCCGGCCGGCGGCCTTTTCGGGCCGGATCATCAAGGAATCCATCGGGGACGACGCCTTCGGCGATGAAGTGGAAGCGGATGTCGGCATCGGCGAGAATTTTCCGATACTGGCAGTACGGCGGGGGCGGCGGCCGGTGACGCTGGGGTTCGGGGTCGTGGCGAGTGGCCGCTTCAGCCTGGACGACTCCCGCACCGCGCTGATCAGCAACGACTGGCAGGTGGGGTTCACCCTGCATGCCGATCTGGCGCCTTGGGAGCTGGCGCTCGAGGCGTATCACGAGAGCAGCCACCTCGGCGACGAATACATCCAGCGGTTTGGCGCCAGCCGGCTGGACTGGACCCGCGAGGTGGTGGCCCTCTGGGCCGGGTACCGCACCGGCGGGCTCCGGTTCATGGGGTCGGTGGGGAATGCCGTGGTGGACGAGCTTGGACTGTCGCCCTGGCTTGGACAGGCCGGGGTGGACTACCGGGCCGGCCGGGTGTCACCGCTGGGCCTGGCGGCCCAGCCGCTCCTCGGGATCTACGTCGCCGGCGGCTCGGCGACCGGCTGGCGGCTCAGCACCTCCGCCAAGCTGGGTCTGGCATTCTCGGGCGCCCGTGTGGGAAGGGAGCTACGCCTGTCGCTGGTGGGCCACGATGGCCTCTCCACCCAGCGCCAATTCTACCGGTCCCGGAGCCGGTATGTGGGTATGGAAATTGAGTTTCAACTGTAAGAAATGCGGGCAAAGGGCCACGGGGGAAGAGGGATAGGGGGGCGGCCCTCTCTATTGACAGGCCTTCGGCCAAGCGGCACCTTCTGGCACCCTGATTCCGGAACCCATGAGATCTCTGCGCTGGGCCAGCCTTTCGGCGTGCCTCAGGATCGCCGCCGTATGTGTGCTTCCGTTCCTGCTGGCCACCTGCGGGGAGGACAACCCGTCGGGCCCCTCGGGGAGTCCTGTCGTGGGGCGGATGGAGTTCGTGTCCGGCCCGATCCTGTCGGGCGGTTTTTTTGGGCCCAACCTGCCGATTGACCGGGTCCATGTCGTCATTGTGCGGCCTCCCAGCACCATCGTCAAGGACACCAGCAGGGCCTTCAATCCCAACGCCAACCAGCTTCGCCTCGACCTGCCGATCCTGCTTCGGGCGGCCGCCGAATCCTTGGACGTCACGCTGGAGTTGTTGAGCGGTACGACCGTGCTGTTCAGCGGCACCAGCCGGCTGGAGGCGCGGAGCGGCCCGCCGTCCACCACGCCGCCACCCGCCATTCCGCTCGTCTTCATCGGGCCGGGTTCCGACCTGGCCAGCCTCCTGCTGGAACCGGTGGACAGCACCCTGACCCAGGGCGACAGCCTGAGCATGCGCGTCTCGGCTACCGACATTAGCCAGGCGCCGGTGCCGTCGTTCTATGTCGGGTGGAGCTCGAGCGACACGACCGTCGCGACGGTAAACGGGGCAGGCGTGGTGCGGGGCAGGGTCCCGCGAGGCATGGTCTATATCCGGGCCCGGTCACCCGCCACGCTCCAGGCTCCCACCGGGGTGGTGGAGAGCACCACAGTTTCGCTGACCCCGGCCCCGGCCAGCCTGCTCAAGACCGCAGGAGACAATCAGGGCGCCCCGGTCAACTCGCTGCTGCCCCAGCTGCTGGAGGTCGAGGTCCGGGGTTCGGACAACCTGCCGGTGGCGGGGGTTACGGTGGCCTTTGCCGCGCTGAGCCCGGGGGCCATCGTGGACAGCGCCACGGCCACGACCGACCAGGCCGGCCGGGCCCGCACGGGTGCTACCCTGGGCGGGACCGTCGGAGTCCAGACCTTTACGGCCACGGTGGCCGGACTGCCGGTCGCGACCTTCACGGCCACCGCCTCGTCGGCGCCGGCGCCGACCTGGACGGGTGCGGTCTCGACCGACTGGCACACACCCGCCAACTGGAACCTGGGCTTTGTCCCTGCCTCGGCTGACAGCGTGACCATTCCCGCGGGGCCGGCCAACCAGCCGGTCGTGTCGGTCAGCAACGCCACCACCGGAGCCCTGCTCAACAACGGGACGATCACCCTCAGCGGCAGCGCCGCCATCACGGCCTTCGGCAACGTGCGGGGCAGCGGGACGATCACCGGCGGCGGCAACGCCGTCCTGGCGATGCCGCTGGCCGGCACCATGCTGGACCTTTCGTCGGTTCCCAACGTGTTCATCAGCGCGGCGGTCACCCTGGGACGCACGGTGAACGTCACCGGGCAGCTGAACATCGGCAGCTCGGGCTCCCTGGCGTTCGCTAACCATACCGCGAACGTGTCGAGTTCGTTCTCCACCACCGGGGCCGCCACCATCGTCATGACCAGTCCCACCGACTCGCTCAAGGTCCAGGGTTCCGTCCTGTTCGACGGCGGCAACACCCTGGGGCTGATCACCAGCGGGGTGATCTTCGTGCGGGGCGACTTCACCCAGGGCGCCACTACCTCGGCCCGGAGCTACGCTCCGACCGGCAACCATCTCGTCGTGCTCAACGGCACCAGCACCCAGGATATCGCGTTTGCCACACCCGGGGCGGCCGGTTCCAACTTCGAGACCGTGGTCCTGGCCAACCCGTCAGGCAACATCCACCTGCTGAGCGACATCTTCCAGGCGGGGCCGGTTGCCTTTGCGCCCGGCGTGCCCCGGATCGTCCACGGCAACGGGCACACCCTGTTCACCGCGGAACTGCTGGCGAACAATGCCACGCTGGACGACCTGCTCGTGGTGGCGAACAACGTCCAGATCACCCAGTTCGACAGCATCACGTTCACCAACTACTCGCCGTCCGCGACGCCGCTGACGATCCTGCATCCCGGCGCGGCCACGCCATTCGTCTTCAACAACCTGGTCTTCACGGTGACGCCGACGACCGGGTTCTACATGAGCGTGACCGACAACGCCGCCGACGCCAACACCCTGACCATCGAGATGGTGAACCCCACGCCGGGAGCCCCGGGCGGGTTGGTGCAGACCGCGGGCGGGGCGGTGGTCAACTGGCCCGCCGTGACGCCGGGAGCGCGGGACTGGACTGGTGCCGTTTCTACCGATTGGTCCAACCCGGCCAACTGGAATCCGGCCCTCGTCCCGACCGGCCTCGACGATGTCACCATTACCCCGGCGACGAACCAGCCGGTGCTGACGGCTGCGTCGGCCGCCAACAGCGTGGTGATCTCCGGGCTGGGCGCCAGCCTGACCATTGGCGGACGGACCCTGACGGTGAACAGCCTGATCACCCACACCGACGGGCTGCTGGTGATGACCAACCCGGCGGACCTGGTGGTGGTCAACGGCCCCGCGACGTTCCAGGGCGGCGATCAGACCGGCCTCCTGAGCGCCGGTGAGCTGCGGGTGGACGGGGATTTCAACCAGCAGCAGCAGACCACCAACAATAGTTTCGTGGCCAGCGGCTCCCACCGCACGGTCCTCACCGGCTCGATTCTCCAGGGTGTGCGGTTCTGCTGTTCCGCGGGAGCGTCGGGCTTCCGGAACCTGGACCTCTCGGGCTCCGCCGGTATCAATTACCAGTTCTCCGGGAACGGGGTCCAGGTCTTCGACACCCTGATCGCGCAGGTCGGCGCCGGCCCGGCGCCGCTGCTGTACGCCCTGGGCAACACACTGACCGCCGCACGCCTGCGAGTGGACAAGCTGATCGTGGACCGGGGGACACTGGTCCTGAATGAAGGCGGTGTCCCGGCCACCCAGCAGTTCAACAACGTCACGTTTCAGAACTATCTCACGTCCCAGACCCAGTTCTCCATCGTGGCGCCGGGCGGCAGCCCCCGTACGTTGACGTTCTTCAACCTGCACTTCCAACTCCTGAGCACCGGCAACACCGGCCGCTACATCAATGTGAGCGCGCCCAGTGGCACGCTGATCGTGGATCTCCCGGGGGCCACCCCGGCGGGGGGCAACGGCCCGGCGTTCACCGCCACCTCGGGCGCGGTCACGGTGAACTGGCCGTCGGGTCCCTCCCCGGCCACCATCTGGACCGGTGCCGTCTCCACCGATTGGTCGGACCCGGCCAACTGGACTACCAACGCGGTCCCCACCTTCGTGGACAGCGTGGAAATTCCGGCGGGGGGTAACCAGCCGACGCTCACCGGGGCGTCCCAGGCCGGCATCCTCGTCCTGGCGAATGGGACCCTGACCATGAACGGGCAGTCGCTGGCCGTCGGAGGGAACTTCTATTCCACCGGCTCCGGGCGCCTGGTTATGACCAACCCGGCAGACGGCATCAGCATCGGCGGCAACGCGACCTTCGACGGGGCCAACCAGCTCGGCTTCCTGACCGACGGCGCCATGATCCTGCTGGGCGACCTCACCCAGCTCGCGACCAACAGCCCCGACAGCTACCACCCGTCCGGCACCCATGCCCTGTTCCTGGCGGGGACCGCGAACCAGACCATCACCTTTGCCACGCCCGGACTGGTCCCCGGCTCCTCCCACCTCCAGGAGGTGGTCTGGAACGCCTCGGCCCCGCTCACGCTGGGCAGCGATGTCTACGCCCATGGGAGCTTCTTGAAGGGCAACTCCACCAGCGAGACCATCGCCGGCGCCGGCCGGTTGTTGTCGGTGGCCTCCTTCAGCAATGCACAGGGCACCATCACCTTCGATGGGGTCCGGCTGGAGGTGATCCAGCCGGCGGCGATCCCGATCGCCCTGGACGATCTCTCATTCATCAACCAGGCGCCGGACGTGGTGCAGCTGCGGATCGACCATCCCGGCCAGGGCTTCCCGTTCACCTTCAACGACCTCAGTTTCGGCACCGTGCCGACCACGGGACTGTATCTCCAGGCGACCGACCTGAACCCGACGGACGGCCAACCGCTGATGATCGACCTGGTCAATCCCTCGCCGGGCACCGATGGCGGCTTTATCCAGGCCCTGGGCGGCGCGGTGATCAACTGGCCTGCGGCGGGCGGCGGCGGTAGTGCAATCTGGACCGGGGCAGTGGACGACAACTGGAACGATCCGGGGAACTGGCAGGGCGGCAATGTGCCCAACCCGGGCGACGATATCCTCCTTCCGGCCGGCATGCCGAACTATCCCGGGCTGGCGAGCAACGAAGTGGTCGGTAACATGGTGGTGGAGCCGGGAGCGCTGTTGGATTTCGTGGATGCCACCCTGGAGGTCCAGGGCGACCTCACCGGCGGCGGTTCGATGACCAATGGCGGTCCTGAGATGACCGGCACCGGAGTCACCCTCGAGATGGCCGACCTGGGCAACCTTGTGATCAGCGGCTTCGTTACCCTCACTGCCGATCTCGTGGTGAGCGGAAACATCCTCATTCAGGGGGCGCCGGCTCACTTCGATATCAACGGGTTCGATCTGGGCGTAGGTAATGATTTCGTCACCACGACCCTCGGAACCTTCCAGATGACCACCGGCGGCGGGAGCATTGATGTTGGGGGGAGTGCCGTGTTCGAAGGCGGCCCGGAGAATGGGCTGCTGACCCAGGGCACCCTGTCGGTCAAGGGCAACTTCACCCAGGGCAATTCGAGCAGCCCAAACAGCTTCCGGGCCAACGGGTTGGTGGTGGTGCTGGATGGAACCGCCCAGCAGACCGTCACCTTTTCCGACTCGCTGCTCAGCTTCTTCGATGACCTGGACCTGGACAATACCACCGGCGGCATCCTGATGGCCTCGCTGGTTCGCCTGAACGGGAACTTGGCCATCGCCGCCGGGGTGAACGTCACGGCGGTCGATGCAACCGCGAGTGGCGACGGGTTCGATGTTCTCGGCGGGGTGTTCGCGTCGAGCGGCAGCACGCTGGCGGTTGGCCGGCTCTATCTCGTGGGCAGTATGTCGATGGCCGGCACCTGGAATACGGCGTCGGTCATCTTCCAGGGCACCGGCCAGACGGCCCCGGTGCTGCCCTACAACCAGGTGTACGTACAGACGGGGGACGTGACCTTCGCCGGCGGGGCGGTGGGGATGAGCTCCCTGGTAGTCTCCTCGGGGGTTCTGAACCTCGGAGGCCGTACCACGGTCAACGGGGACGTCTTCGTGACCGGGGGCACCCTGAAACCGAACGGCCGCACCCTCGCCATCGTGGGAGCGCTGAATCTCCAGGCCACCGGCACCCTGACCATGCAGAACCCGTTGGACTCGGTCCTTGTGAACGGGTTTGCCGGGTTCGGCGGGGGAAGCACCGTCGGCCTGTTGACCAACGGAGTCATCCAGGTGGGCGGCAGCTTTACCCAGTCGTCCGGGACCAGTGCCACCAGTTTTGCCGCCAGCGGCAGCCACAAGACCATCGTGGGCGCCGGGGCCGTACGGGTGCTGAATTTCGCCACCCCGGGGAGCGGGGGCGCCGGTTCTCATTTCGGCAACCTCGACGTCACCCTGGCGAGCGGCGGACTCACCCTGACCAATGACATCGTGGTGGACGGCACACTCATCGCCACGCCGACGGGCACGGCGCCTACGATTACCGGCGGGGTCAGCGCCCGCAAAGTGACGGCGATGGCGCTGGGGGTGTCCCGGGGCTCGGGTACCAGTCTGGTCTTCGACAATGCCCCACTGGTCGTCAACGAGCAGGGGACCATCCGCTTCCAGACCTTTGACCGGGCCGCCTTCCAGGGCTTCCCCACCGGCGCCACCTCGGCGATCCTGATGGACCTGACCCTCGCCGGCACCAGTGTCACCCCGCGGCCACTCACCTTTACCGCCCCGACGGTGCAGACCTCGCTCGGCAGTGGGGGACTCTACGCCCGGCTGGTCAGCAGCAACGGGCCGCTGGCGGTCACGGTGACCATCAGCGGGTCCAACGATCCGACCGGCGGTCCGTCGCGGAGCAACCCGTCCTTCGGGAACACGGTGAACGGGGCCCGGATTGTGTGGCAATAGGAGTGAGAAGTGCGAGGTGAGATTGAAAGGTGAGAACTCCCGCCGCGGCTGGTGATCCACGCCACGGAGCGGGAGAACCGTAGGAGCGACTCTTCCAGGGAACCTCAACCAGGAAGGGCCCATGGCAGCCACGAAGTCCACCCGAAAGAAGTCCGCCCGTAAGAAATCCACGCGATCGACCTCCACCCGCAAGAAGTCCTCATCCGGTCGCCGTTACGGCAAGGCGGCATCCAAGCGGGTGGAAAGTGCCATGCGCCGCCGGAAGAAGGGCACCCTCCGCTCCGGGAAGGGCGGCAAGGGCGGCAAGGTGAAGAGCCGGAAGCAGGCCATCGCCATCGGCCTCTCGGAGGCCCGGAAGAAGGGCGCCAAGGTCCCCCGGAAAAAGGCAAGCAGCCGGAAATCCAGCGCCCGGAGCCGGGCCTCGTCCTCCCGGAAGAAGAGCTCGGGCCAGCGTTCCCCCCGGTAATCCGGGTCCCCTTGTCGAATCCCCCGGCGCGATTAGCGTTGGGGGAGTCCTTTTTCCCGGATCCCGCGCGATGACCAAAGCCGACGACAAGAAACTCCAGGCCCTGGCCCGGAAGAACGCCGCCAAGATCGTGAAGCCCAAGGACGGGGTGACCCCCAAGTACGACGACACGCTCCGCATCAAAAAGGAAGAGGAAAAAGACGCCCGAGGCCTCTTCAAGGAAATGAAGAAGCGCGAGTTCTAGGCCCCCTTGGCACTCCCCCTCCCCGAGTGCTTGACAGCAGCGATCCCCGCATTAGTTTTGGCCCATTAGCACTCCACCCCTTGGAGTGCTTGTACTCGCAAATCATTTATCAACAATCACTTACTGCTCTGGTAGGAGGTCGCACATGTCTACTGCTGCTGCCAAGGCCAAGCCCAAAGTTCGGATTCAGCCTCTCGAGGACAGGGTTGTGATCATGCCCTCCGATGAAGCCGAAACGATGCGGGGCGGCCTGTACATCCCGGATACCGCCAAGGAAAAGCCCACCCAGGGCGAGGTGATCGCGGTTGGTCCGGGCCGGATGGAGAAGGGGGATCGGGTCAAGATGGAGCTGGAGGTCGGCGACAAGGTGATCTACAGCAAGTACAGCGGAAGCCCGTACACCATCGAGGGTGATGAAGTGATCATCATCAAGGCGTCGGACATTCTCGCCAAGATCGGCTAACGGCGGAAGGCCGGACTGCCGGCCGCGCTCTCGCGCGCCGGGCCAGGTCCCTTTCGCTTCACAGGACAACTGTACGTCACAAGGAGATATCCCGTATGGCCGCAAAAGAACTGCTGTTCAGCACCGATGCCCGCGCGAAGCTCAAGCGGGGCATTGACCACCTCGCCGAGGCCGTCAAGGTGACGCTCGGACCGAAGGGGCGGAATGTCGTGATCGACAAGAAGTTCGGATCCCCGACCGTGACCAAGGACGGTGTCACGGTGGCGAAGGAGATCGAGCTGTCCGATCCGATCGAGAATATGGGCGCCCAGATGGTCAAGGAAGTGGCGACCAAGACGTCGGACCTCGCGGGCGACGGTACCACGACCGCGACCGTGCTGGCCCAGGCGATCTTCCGGGAAGGCCTCAAGAACGTGACTGCCGGGGCCAACCCGATGGAGCTGAAGCGGGGCATCGACCGCGCGGTAGAGGCGATCGTCGCCGAGCTGGCGAAGCTGTCCAGCCCGACCGCCGGCAAGAAGGAAATCGCCCAGGTCGGCACCATCTCGGCCAACAACGACCCCGAGATCGGCAAGCTGATCGCCGAAGCGATGGAGAAGGTCGGCAAGGACGGGGTGATCACGGTGGAAGAGGCCAAGGGCCTCGAGACCACCCTGGAGACCGTGGATGGCATGCAGTTCGACCGCGGCTACCTCTCGCCGTATTTCGTGACTGATCCGGAGAAGATGGAGGCGGTGCTGGAGGATCCCTACATCCTGATCCATGACAAGAAGATCAGCTCGATGAAGGAACTGCTCCCGGTACTGGAAAAGGTGGCCCAGACCGGCAAGCCCCTGCTCATCATCGCCGAGGACGTCGAGGGCGAGGCCCTGGCGACGCTGGTGGTGAACAAGCTCCGCGGGACCCTCAAGGTCGCCGCCGTCAAGGCGCCGGGCTTCGGCGACCGGCGGAAGGAAATGCTGATCGACATCTCCAAGCTGGCCGGCGGCAAGGTCGTCACCGAAGAGCTGGGCTTCAAGCTGGAGAACGCGACCCTGGCCGACCTGGGCCGGGCCAAGCGGGTCGTCATCGACAAGGACAACACCACCGTCGTGGACGGCAAGGGCAAGAGCGAGGACATCCAGGGCCGGATCTCCGAGATCAAGGTCGCCGTGGAGAAGAGCACCAGCGACTACGACAAGGAGAAGCTGCAGGAGCGGCTGGCCAAGCTCTCCGGTGGCGTAGCGGTGATCAACGTGGGCGCCGCGACCGAGACCGAAATGAAGGAGAAGAAGGCCCGGGTCGAGGACGCGCTGCATGCGACGCGCGCCGCGGTCGAAGAGGGCATCGTGCCCGGCGGTGGTGTGGCCCTGCTCCGCGCGCAGCACGTGCTGGACCGGGTCAAGGGCACCGAGGACGAGAAGATCGGCGTCGAGATCGTCCGCAAGGCGATCGAGGAGCCGATCCGCATGATCGTCCAGAACGCGGGCGCCGAAGGCTCCATCATCGTCGCCAAGATCCGGGAGTCGAAGGATAAGAACTTCGGCTACAACGCCGCGACCGACGTCTATGAAGACCTGGTCAAGGCGGGCGTCATCGATCCGACCAAGGTGACCCGGACCGCGCTCCAGAACGCGGCCTCGATTGCCGGTCTTCTCCTCACCACCGAGTGCGTGGTGGTGGAGAAGAAGGAAGACAAGCCGGCCCCGTCCGCCCCTCCGGGCGGCGGCATGGGCGGGATGTACTAGTCCATTACCGCGAGAACCCCTCTCCACGTTCAGTGGAGGGGGGTTTTTCGTTTCTCACCGGTATACTTTCCTCCCAATGAACCTTCCCGGGGGCTGGACCCTCCCCGCACGTGCCGCACGCCAGGCGCTCACCCTCCTCGGGCGGGCCGCCGGCCGCCCCGACCTCGGCCACGTGCTGCCCGATTTCCTCGTCCTCGGCGCCATGAAGGCCGGCACCACCACCCTCTTCGCCGCCCTCACCGCGCACCCCCACGTGATCCGCTCCCGCCGCCGGGAGATCCACTTCTTCGGCAGCCGGTTCCACCGGGGCGTCGCCTGGTACCGCCGCCACTTTCCTACCGGGTGGGAGCTTCGCCGCTACGGCGCCATCACGGGCGAAGGCTCCACCTCCTACCTTGCCAACCGGGACGCTCCGGAATGGATCCGGCAGGTCGTCCCCGGGGCAAGAATGGTGGCCCTGCTGCGCGACCCGGTGGACCGGGCGATCTCCAACTACTTCCATGAGCTGCGGACCGGCCGGGAGACCCGGCCCATCGAAGCGGCACTCGGGTCCGGCCCGGAACGGGCCCTCGCGGCGGGGAGCGAGGACGACCGCATGGATATCTTCAGCTACCGCCGGCGCGGCCACTATGCCGAGCAACTGGAGCGCTACCGGGCGGTGTTTCCCGCCGGCCAGCTGCTGGTACTGCGAAGCGAGTCGCTCTTCGCCGAGCCCGCGGGGGTCATCGGACAGGTGGCGGCGTTCCTCCGCGTGGATCCGGCGCTGCTGCCTGCCCACACGCCACCCCAGAACCTGGGCGGCTATGACCCGGCACAGGTCCCCGCCGGCATCTTCGAACGGCTGGCCAGGTACTTTGCCCCCCACAACGAGCGGCTGTACCAGGTAGTCGGGGCCGACTGGGGTTGGCGTCGCCCGGGATGACCTTATTTTCCGGGTTCATCAAGGGAGGCGGGACAACCGTGAGAGTTCTGAGCATGATTCTGTTCGCGCTGGGTGCCGTCGCGGCGCCGGCTGCGGCCCAGCGCGCGGCCCCCGGCGTCATCGGGACCTGGACATTCGACCTCCGCCAGGGCGGTAAGCCGGAGGGCCCCCGTACGGTGATCGTGCGCGAGGACTCCAGCGCCAGCTACGGCGAAGAAACGGTGCGCTGGCGGATCCAGGGCGACAGCCTCTGGCTGGCGGTGGGCGGGGAATGGATGGTCTATGGGTTCCGGGTTCGCGGCAAGCGCCTCACTCTGTCCGGCGGCGACCTGCCGGACCCGATCACGTTCGACAAGACCGGCCCGCCCACGCCACGGCCGGCCAATGTCCCCGTCCCGAGGGATCCAGGAAAACGGAGTGTTTTCTAACCTCCCATGGTGTTCTCCGCTCGCCGCCCCACAATTCACCTTTCTCCGGAGCCGTGTATGAGAATCCCGATGGTGCTCTTGAGCCTCGTCATGGTGGCCGTTGTGCTCGCCTGCAGCAAGGGCGACAAGGGTGAAGTCGCCGGTGGAAATCACGGTAACGACGCCGGCACCGCCTCGACAGATGGAGACGTGGCGGACTTTGTCGCCGCCTGCACCGCATCGAGCAATCTCCCTGGCCCGACCTGCGAGTGTGCCGGCCGTAAAGCGAAGGCGCAGCTCTCCGCCAAGGGCTACGAGTTCCTGGTGGCCAGCCTGCGGAATGATGCAGAACGGACCACCCAGCTGCGGGGAGAATTGACGGTCGAGGAAGCCATGACTGCAGGGACGTTCATGGTGCGGGGACCCGCCGAATGTGCCCGGGAACGGGCCGGAACCCCCGACTCGATGTAGCCCCCGTCGCCTTCGAGACTCTCAGCAGACAGGCACGCATGACGTTCGGCCGGCTCAAACAGCAGGAAGGCCTCTGGACCCGCCTCAAGAAACTGGCGCTCACCGACGTGGGCGCGCTGGTGCGGAAGCTCAACGCCGCCGACCTCGAGGCGATGGAGCGGCTGCTCATCGAGTCCGACTTCGGGGTTCCCGCCACCCTCGACCTGGTCGAAGCGCTGGAAAGCGAATGGCGCCGGGGGAAGCTCAAGAACGAAGGCGACCTTCGGGCCGCGATGATAGACCGGATCACCGCATTGCTGGCCGCTCCCGGAGAGCCGGGGGCAATCGCACGTGCCGCCAGCGGGCCGACGGTGGTGCTCGTGGTCGGGGTGAACGGCACCGGCAAGACCACCTCAGTCGCCAAGCTGGCCCACCGCCTGACCCGGGAAGGTCGCCGAATCATTCTCGCCGCCGCCGACACCTACCGGGCCGGCGCCATAGCCCAGCTGGAGACCTGGGCCGGCCGGCTCAAATTGCCGGTGGTCTCCGGCGCCTCGGGCGGGGACCCGGCGGCGGTGGCCTTCGACGCACTGGAAGCCGCCACCGCCCGCGGCGCCGACACGGTCCTGATCGATACCGCGGGGCGGCTCCACACCCAGGAGGGCCTGATGGAAGAACTGGCCAAGGTCAACCGGGTCATCGCCCGGCGGGCGCCGGGCGCGCCGCACGAGACGCTGCTGGTGCTGGACGGGACGGTCGGCCAGAACGCGGTGCAACAGGGCAAGCTCTTCGCCCAGGCGGTCACCCCCACCGGGCTCATCGTCACCAAGCTTGATGGCACGGCGCGGGGCGGGGCCGTGGTGGCGCTCCGGCGGGAGCTGGCGTTGCCGGTACGCTTCATCGGGACTGGAGAGGGGCTCGACGACCTGCGGCCCTTCGACGCCCGGGCCTTCGCGGAAGGGTTGCTGGACTCGTGATGCGGCCGGCAGGGAGGTTGCGCGGGATCCAGGCCACCGTGATGTCGTGCTGCGCCTAGACACGCCCATCAAGTTCCTCAAGGGCGTAGGCGAGCGCCGCGCCGAGGCGTTCCGCCGGCTCAACATCGAAACCGCGCGGGACCTGCTCTGGCACCTGCCGCGGCGCTACCTCGACGCCTCCACGATCACCCCGCTCGCGGACGCCCGGGTGGGCGAGGAGCGCTCCTGCCTGGGCCGGGTGGTGGCGAAGCGGGTCATGCCCACCCGCCGCGGGCTTCGGATGTTCCGGGCGGTGCTCCGGGACGGGAGCGGGGTCCTGGAATGTGTCTGGCCGGGCCAGCCTTTTCTCGACCGGGTAATCCGGGAGGGCCAGCTGTTGCTGGTGACCGGCCCCATCCGGTTCTACCACGGCCGCCAGATGAGTCCCCGCGAGTTCATCGTACTGAGCGAGGACTCGGCCGATGGCGACACTGACGATCCGGGGGCGGCGGGCCGGGTGCTGCCGATCTATCCGGCCACCGAGGGGCTGAGCCACAAGATCATCCGGTCACTGGTCAAGCAGCACCTGGAGAGCCTGATCGCTCTCTCCCGGGATCCGGTCTCCCCCGAGCTGACCCGGGACCTGGGCCTTCCCGACCTGGCAACCGCCTTGCGCGCCGTTCACCATCCCGCCACGCTGGAAGATGCGGAGCAGGGCCGCCGGCGGCTGGCCTTCGATGAGCTGTTCGACCTGCAGGTGATGCTGGCGCGGGCCCGCGCGGTCGCGAAGCGGCATCGGAGCGGCATCGCGTTCGAGATAAAGCGGACCCTCACCACCGATCTCAAGAAGGCGCTTCCCTGGCCGCTCACCGACGACCAGAAGAAAGCGCTCCGCGAGATCACCGACGACATGACGTCCACGGAGCGGATGCACCGGCTGCTGATGGGCGATGTGGGCACCGGCAAAACCGTGGTGGCGCTCTTCGGCATGCTGCTGGCGGTGGAGAACGATTTCCAGGCCGCGCTTATGGCCCCCACCGAGTTACTGGCGGAGCAGCATGCCGCCACCCTCGCGAAGTTGCTGGCCCCGCTCGGCATCCTCCCCGAAGTATTACTGGGGCGGCAGACGGCGTCCGAGAAGGCGGATCGCCGGGTGCGGCTGGCGCAGGGCGGAGCCCGGCTGGTGGTGGGGACCCACGCCCTCATGCAGGAGTCCGTCACGTTCAAGCGGCTGGGGCTGGTGGTGATTGACGAGCAGCATCGCTTCGGCGTGGAGCAGCGGGCGGCGCTGATCGGCAAGGGAGCCGCGCCGGACGTACTTCTCCTGTCGGCGACACCGATTCCCCGGTCTCTCGCGCTTACTCTTTATGGCGACCTGGACGTCTCCACGCTGCGGCAGCGCCCACCGGGCCGCCAGGAGATCACGACCACGGTGCGGGGGCCGGCCTACCGTGAGCGGGCCTTCGAGTTTGTGCGGGCTGAGTGCGCCGCGGGCCGCCAGGCGTATATCGTCTTTCCGGTCATCGAGGAGTCGGAACAGACCGATCTCCGGGCGGCGACCACAATGGCCACCCAGCTGGCGGCGAAATGGCCGGAGCTGGCGGTGGGCCTGGTGCACGGACGGCTCAAGAACGACGAGCGGGACCGGGTCATGCGGCGGTTCCGGGCCGGCGAGATCCACGCCCTGGTCGCCACTACCGTGATCGAGGTCGGTATTGACGTGCCCAACGCGACCACGATGGTCATCGAGCACCCGGAGCGGTTCGGGCTGGCCCAGCTGCACCAGTTGCGGGGCCGGGTGGGCCGGGGGAGCGAGCTGAGTCACTGCATCCTGCTGGCGCCGGGCCGGGTCCCGCCCCGGCTCAAGGCCTTTGCCGCCACCACTGACGGGTTCAAGATTGCCGAGCTGGACCTGGCGGAGCGGGGCATGGGGGACCTGATCGGGGCCCGGCAGGCGGGCGGGTTCGAAGTCCGCCACGCCCGGCTTCCCGAGGACGCCGAGCTGCTGGAACGAGCGCGCAGCAAGGCATCGGCCGTCATCGAGGCCGATCCGGCATTGCAGCGTCCGGCTCACCAGGGGATCCGGGAGCGCGCGCTGGCCCGGTTTCCCCGCGCGGTCGAACTGTTTCGCGTCGGATAAGCCGGAACCTGGGCGGCCAGACGCGCGTAGGTACGGCGTCCCGGCCGTCCCACCATTCAACGAGGTCCTGACCCATGATCCCCATGCGACTGGCACCGCTCGCCCTGGCCCTGGTCTCCGGGTGCGCTTCCGCGGCGGGTGGCCAGGGGGCCCCCCCTGCGATGGCGGTCCCCGCCGGGGAGCCCCAGGTGCTCTACGTCGCCAACCAGGGGGCCGCCCGCATTACCCGCATCGACATGCGGACCAACACCGTGCTGGACACGGTCAACCTCGAGCGATTGGGCTTCGCGCCCAATGCCTCGCCCCATGACATCGCGGTCGAGCCGGACGGCAGCTACTGGTACGTGTCGCTGATCGCAGAAGGCAAGGTCGTCAAGCTGGACCGGAACAACCGGGTGGTCGGCGCCGCCGCCATGGAGGTGCCGGGCATGATGCACCTGCACCCCTCCAACGGCAAACTGTATGTCACCCGCTCCAGTTCCGCGGTCAATCCGCCCACCCGCATCGGGATCATCGACCGGGCCACCATGGCCATTGACGAGCTGGACGTCTTCGTGCCCCGGCCCCACGCCATCGGCCTGGACCACCATGGCATCTTTGCCTACGTGGGCAGCCTGGGCGAGAACCGGATCGCGGTGGTGAACACCCAGACCGATGAAGTGACCCTCAGCAGCATTGACGGGCCGACCCACGCCATCGTCCAGTTTGCCATGGCCCATGACGGGTCCTCCATGGCCGCGTCGGCGCAGCTGACCGGCCAGGTCCTGTTCTTTGACATCGGGTCCGCACCGCGCGTCTCTCTCAGCGGCGCCACCCCGGTCAACGCCCAGCCCTGGCACCCGGTGTACAGCCGTGACGGCACCCGGCTCTACGTCGGCAACTACGCGGCGAACACGGTCACCATCATGGACGCGGCCACTCGCCAGGTCACCCGCGTCGTGAGCGGCGAAGGACTCGCCGAGCCCTACGTGGCCTACGTGTCCCCGGACGACCGCTATCTCTACGTATCCAACCGGAACCTCAAGGGGACGTTTGTATCCCGGACCAATCCCGGCCAGCCGGTGGGCACCGTGGTCGTGATTGACACCGGCAGCGGCGCCATCGTGAAGGTCATCGAGGTGCCGGCCTCTCCGACCGGCATGTCCTCCCGGTTCGGGCATTGAGGCCGACGGGGCGCTTCCTCGTGATCCGCGGGTGGCTGCTGCCGGCCGGCCTGGCGCTCGTGGGCTGCGCGCCGGCCCTCTCCCAGGGGGCCCCGTCCCGAACGGGGTACCTCCGGGTCACCGACAGCATCGAAGTGTACGATTCCGCCGGAGGCCGGGTCGCGCATCCCTTTACCGGCGGCTTCAACGTCCCCCGTCCCCAGTTTGCCGACATTGACGGCGACGGCGATGCCGACCTCTTCATCCAGGAGCGCACCGGGGAAGTCAGCTTCTTCGAGCGGACCGGCACCGGCCCGAACCCGGTGTACGCCTGGCGGACCGACCGGTACCAGGGCCTCGAAGTGGGCGAGTGGTTTCGGCTGGCGGACATTGACGGGGACGGGGATCTCGACATCCTCGCCGAGGAGCCGTTCAGCTACATCCGGGTGTACCGGAACGAAGGAACCCGCACCGCCGCGCGTTTCGCGCAAGTGCGGGACTCGCTCCGGGAGGCGGGGGGCGCGGCTCTCTTCGCGGACCGGCAGAACATTCCCAACATCACCGACCTCGACTGCAACGGCAAGCTCGACCTCTTCCTCGGCCGGGTGACCGGGGTGGTGGACCGCTATGAGGAGGATGGCACCGACCGCCACGGCCTGCCGGCGTTCCGGCTGGTGGCGGAGCGGTTTGAGGGCATCGAGATTATCGGCGGCGGCAGCTGGCACGGCGCCAACACGCTGGCCTTCGCCGACTTTGATGCCGATGGCGACCAGGACCTCTTCTGGGGCGATTTCTTCGAGCAGGGCCTGCTGCTGATCGAGAACCGGGGGAGCTGTGCCGCGCCCAACCTGCGGAGCGAGCCGGTGCGGTTCCCGGCCCGCGACCCGGTGCTCACCAGCGGCTACAACGCGCCGGCCTTCGCCGACGTGGACGGCGACGGCGACCTGGACCTGCTGGTGGGCGTCATCGGCGGCGCGTTTCTGCCGGCGCGGACGGCGGTGGACAACCTGTTCTTCCTGGAGCAGGCCGGCCCCCTCGACTTCCAGGTTCGGTCCCGCCAATTCCTGACGACGGTGGACGTGGGCAGCGAGAGCGCTCCCGTGCTGGCCGACCTCGACGGCGACGGCGACCTCGACCTGCTGCTCGCCAACAAGCTCGACCCCGCCGACCTGGAGACCTCGCGGGTGCATCACTTCGAGAACACCGGCTCGTCCAGCCGGCCGGTGTTCCAGCACCGGGGCCGGCTCGATTTCCGCGGCAACTTTCATTTCAGCCCCACATTGGGAGACCTGGACGGCGACGGCGACCTCGACCTCCTGCTGGGCACCTGGCAGGACCAGGTGCGCTTCTACCGGAACGAGGGCACCCGGCAGGCGCCGCGCTTCGTGCTGGTGGATTCCGCGATGGTGAAGATCCCCCGGGGCAGCAACACTACCCCGGCGTTGGGAGACCTGGACGGCGACGGCGACCTCGACCTGCTGATCGGGGAAGGCTCCGGGACCCTCAATTATTACCGCAACACCGGCACCCGCTCGGCGCCGGTCTTCGAACTGGTGAGCGAAGAGTGGAACGGGATTGATCCCGGCCGGCGGAGCGCGCCCTGCCTGGCGGACCTGGACGGCGACGGCGACCTGGACCTGCTGGTAGGGTCGGAGTCCGAAGGCATCCGCCTCTACCGCAACACCGGGTCCCGCACCCAGCCCGTGTTCACCCACGATCCTACGATGGTTTTGCCGGTGCATGCCTACGCCACCCCCGCCGCCGGCGACCTCGACGGCGATGGCGTCCCCGAGATCCTGGCCGGCGGGGTCGGCGGAGGTGTGCTCTACTTCACCCGGCGGTAGCCTCCTGACTCCCCACCCGCCCGCGCCTCGGATTCCCAAGGAGAGCACGCCCATGGTCCGCCGTTTCCTCATCCTGCCGGCCGCCCTGTCCCTCGCCGCCTGTACGCCCTCCCGGCCGGCGCCGGCCGCGGCCCCAGAACCCGCCGTCCGCGCCGCCCAGGTGCGGCCGGACACCACCGGGCGGATGCGGCGCTACGCCGACGTGATCACCGCGCGGGCCCGGACGGACAGCGGGTTGTTTCACGTCCACCTGGTCGGCGAGCGGCTGTACTACGAGATCCCCGATAGCCTCCTGGGCCGGGAGATGCTGCTGATGACCAGCATCGCCGGCGCGCCGAGCGGGTTGTCGGGATTCCTGACCGCGGGGAGCGTGATCGGCAAGCAGGTGCTCCGCTGGGAGCGGCGGGAGGACCGCATCGTGCTGCGCAAGCTGAGCTACGACAACGTCGCCAGCGACTCGCTCCCGGTCAGCCGGTCGGTGCGCAGCAACAACTTCGAGCCGATTCTCCAGGTGTTTGATATCAAGGCGGAGAACCTGGATTCCTCCGCGGTGGTCATCGAGGTGACCGACTTCTTCAAGGAGGACGTCCCCGCCATCAGCGGCCTCACCAACGCGCAGCGGACCTCCTTCCGGGTTCGCCGGCTGGACCCCCGGCGGAGCCTGATTGACTACGCCCGCAGCTATCCCATGAATGTCGAGGTACGGCACACCCAGTCGTTCGATGCCGCGGAGCCGCCGTCCGACGCGGAGACGGCCACCATCAGCCTCCAGCTGCACCAGTCCATGGTCCTGCTGCCGCAGACCCCGATGCGGGTCCGCTTCGCCGACCACCGGGTCGGCTACCTCACCATCGAGCAGGTCAACTTCGGCCTGGATGAACAGAAGGCCGCCACCCGCAGCTTCATCCAGCGCTGGCGGCTGGAGCCCGCCGACTCGGCGGCCTACGCCCGCGGCGAACTGGTGGAGCCGGTCACGCCGATCGTGTATTACCTCGACCCCGCGACTCCGGCCCAGTACCGGCCCTATGTCCGGCAGGGGATCGAGGACTGGCAGGGGGCCTTCGAGGCCGCCGGGTTCCGGAACGCCATCCTGGCGCGGGATCCGCCCACCGCCGCGGAAGATCCCGAGTGGAGCCCCGAGGACGTGCGCTACTCCACCGTGCGGTGGACCGCCAACCTGACCAGGAACGCGATGGGCCCCCGGGTAGCCGACCCTCGATCCGGCGAGATCATTGACAGCGACATCATCTGGTACCACAACCACCTCCGCAGCTATCGCAACCGGCTCCTCCTGGAGACCGCCGCGGCCAATCCGGCGGCCCGCACGCTCCGGATGCCGGACACCCTGCTAGGCGAGGCAATCCGCGCCGTCATTGCTCACGAGATCGGCCACGCCCTCGGCCTTCCCCACAACATGATCGCCAGCTCGGCCTACCCGGTGGACTCTCTTCGCTCGGCGGCCTTCACCCAGCGGATGGGGCTGACGCCTACCATCATGGATTACGCCCGGCAGAACTACGTGGCCCAGCCGGGCGACAGCGGCGTGCGGTTCATCCGCACCATGGGTCCTTACGATCGGTACGTCATCAACTGGGGATACCGGGTGATCCCCGGCGCCACTCCTGAGTCGGAGCAGGCAGTACTGGACCGCTGGATCCTGGAGCATGCGGGAGACCCGGCCTATCGCTATGGCGTCCAGCGGGGCGGCCTGGCCGTGGATCCCCGGAACCAGATGGAAGACCTGGGCGACGATCCGGTGCGGGCCAGCCGTTACGGGATCGCCAACCTCAAGCGGGTTCTCCCCAGCCTGCCGGCCTGGACCGCCACGGCTGGGGAAGGGTACGAGGACCTCGCCGAGCTGTATGGCGAGTTGCTGGGAATGTGGAGCACCTACACTGGGCACGTGGTGAGCCTGGTGGGCGGCGTGGAAGAGACGCTCAAGGCCACGGAGGAAGCCGGCCCGGTCTTCGTGGCGGTGGATGCCGCGCGACAGCGCGCGGGGCTCAACTTCCTCGTGGAGGAGGTCTTTCGGACGCCGAGCTGGCTGCTGGAGCCCGATGTCCTCCGCCGGATCGAGCATGCCGGCGGGGTGGACCGGCTCCGCGCCCTGCAGGCCGGCCGGCTGAACCAGTTGCTGGACCCGGGGCGCCTCCAGCGCCTGGTGGAGCAGGAGGCGATTGACGGAAGTCGCTACACCCTGGGGGTGTTTCTGGATCAGCTGAAGGAGGGCATCTGGTCGGAACTGGCGGGCGGCGGCGCGATTGATATCTACCGGCGAAATCTCCAGCGCGCCTGGGTGGAGCGGCTCCAGTACCTGCTGGAGGAGGAGCCGCCGGCGCCCACTCCGGGGAGCTCCGCGTGGCGGACCGCAGTGGACGTGAGCCAGTCGGACATCCGCGCGGCCGCACGGGCCCAGCTTCTCGAGGTCCGGAGTGCGGCGTCCCGGTGGCTGGCCCGGGGCAGTGATGCCGCGACCCGGATGCACCTGCGTGACATCATCGCCCGGATTGATGCGATGATGGATCCGGCGCGGTAGCGCGGGGCACCGGCGGCCCGCGATCGCCAACGGCCGATGGAGTACACGCAGCGGCTGGGAGCCAAGAGGCTCGACATGGCGGCACCCATCAAAGACTACCAAGGGAGCGGGAACGTCTTCGCGGGTGTCGGGCTGCCAAACCCCGAGAAGCGGTTGGCCCTAGGCCATACTGACAACCGAGATTGTCCAGCGGCGGGGCCTCAGCTCGGCCCAAGGCAAAAATAGCCCGGTGGGCACATTGCCGGCAGATTCCCACAATCCTGAAGCCTCCCCTCCGTGTGCCAACAGCCTTGGTCCACCGGCCAACCGCCCCCAGTGTGCGGTGTCGATTTCACCTCTCGCTATTCGACGTGGTTACAGGGCCTCGCAAATCGGCCCGAAACATTGAACGGGGGCAATACCCAAGGAGCAGTGATGCGCCTGAGAATGGGAATTTCAATGTCGCTCGATGGATTCGTCGCCGGCCCCAATCAGTCCGTCGCCAACCCCCTCGGCCAAGGTGGAGAGGCGCTGCACGACTGGGTCGTGGCGCTCGAGGCCTGGCGCTTGCGGCACCAACTGAAGGGCGGGGACGTGAATCCCAGCAATGCCGTCCTGCGGGAGTCGCTCGCTAACATCGGCGCAACCATCATGGGTCGCAGGATGTTCGGCGGACATCCCGGTGGCTGGGACCTCAAGAAACCGTGGCAGGGCTGGTGGGGTGATGATCCACCGTTCCATCACCCGGTATTCGTGCTTACCCACCATCCCCGCCCCAGGCTCGCGCTCACGGGCGGAAACAGCTTCACCTTTGTCACCGATGGGATCGAGTCGGCGTTGCGCCAGGCGGGCGAGGCGGCGGGCGGGAAGGACGTCGCGCTGGCCGGCGGGGCCCAGGCCTGCCAGGAATACCTTCGCGCGGGGCTGGTGGACGTAATGGAGATTCACCTGGTGCCGATCCTGCTCGGCGGCGGCGAGCGACTGTTCGAAGGGGTGAGCGATCTCCATGGACTCAGGCCGGTACGCACCGTCGCGGCCCGGGAGGTCACCCACCTGAAATTTGAGAGGAGCTAGCCAGGTATGACCACCATCGTGAGACACACCATTCTCGTGGCACTGGCCGCCGCGTCTGCGGCGTGCGGCAGAGAGGCCGGGCGCCCGGTAGTGTCCGCCGATTCGGCCCGGCAACCGCAGGGTCACCGGGTCGACATCCATGGAATGCAGATGTACTATGAAATCTCCGGCGCCGGCGAACCCCTGATCGTGCTGCACGGCGCCTACATGAACATTCCCAGCATGGGCGCGATCATCCCAGCGCTGGCGAAAACCCACCGGGTGTACGCGCTGGAACTGCAGGGACACGGCCGAACCACCGACCGCGACCGGCCCATCACCTACGCCGGGATGGCGGATGATGTGGCCGCATTCATGGACAGGGTTGGCCTCGCAAAGGCCGATGTGTTCGGCTATTCCATGGGCGGGCAAGCCGGGCTGCAGCTCGCCATCCGCCATCCGGCGAAGGTGAACAAGCTCGTCCTGGCATCGGTGGCCTACGACCTGGGGGGCTGGCAGCCGGTGTACACCGCCGTCATCCCGCAGATGACCGTCGAAATGATTGTCAGCATGCCGTTCGCGGAGGACTATCGCCGGCTCGCGCCCAATCCGGACGGCTTCCCCGCGCTGGTGGAAAAGCTGATCGCGCTCGAGAAAGAGCCCATGGCCTGGTCGGCGGACGTCAAGGCCATCACCAGCCCCGTGCTCATCATCGCCGGCGACGCCGACGTGATGACTCTCGAACATTCGGTGGCGCTGTTCCGGCTCCTGGGTGGCGGTGCCATGGGCGACATGGGCACCCCGCTCTCTGCGTCCCGGCTGGCCATCATGCCCGCGACGTCCCACACCGCGGTGATCACCCAGACCGGCCTGCTTCACGCCTTCATCGAGCCGTTTCTCAGCGGAGAGACACCGAAAGGAATGTTCGAGCAGGGTGATTCGGCCAATCAGTCGGCCCGGTAGTAAGCCCGTCACACCTCCAGCATCGCCAAGCCCCGCTGCTGGCCTCACCCCCTGACGCCCGCTAGAACGTGCGTTCGTCGGCGGAGGGCCCGTAGGTCGCCGGCACCGGGACATCGAGGAGCCGCAGGTACACGGTGAGCTGGGCCCGGTGATGGATCAGGTGGTTCAGGTGGTTCCGCACCACCACGGTGCGCGGCGCGCTCCACAGCGTCTGGCTGGCGTGGGTGAGCGACCAGGTCTCCGCCCAGGCGCCCGCCGGCGTCTCCTCCAGCGCCGTCCGCGCTGCGGCGACGTTCCGGTCGAACCCGGCCAGCAGGGACTCGGTGGTCTCGTAGGAGTAGCTCCCCGCCCGGCCCAGGTCCAGCACAGGGTCTCGCAGGGTGGTGCCGATCCAGCCGGGCATCCAGGACACCAGTTGCGCGAGGTGGCCCAGAGAAAATGACTTCGGGTGCGGCTTCCAGGTGCCCTGGTCGGTCGGAACCCGTTCCAGCACCCGGCGGGTGATGGCCATCTCCTGGTCGAACTCGGGGATCAGCGCCGGTCCCGGCTGCATTGGTCCTCCATGACTTAGAACGACACCCGCATGCCCATGAGGGTCGCGCCGTTGGCCTCGCGGACCTCGGGCTCGAACGGAATATTGCCGGGCCGGCCCTTGGGCCGGGTCAGCTCCCAGATGAAACCCACCGCAGCCCCGGCCAGTGCCGTCTGGCCGCCCACCAGCCACGTCCGAGCTCGGCGGTCATAGCGCAGCGAACGCTGGTACGCCTGTTCCAGCCCCGGGTCGGCGTAGGCGCCACCGGGCAGGACGGTGCACCGGGTCCGGTCGGTGGTGCAGGCATCGGCCACCTCGGCAAAGGCGGCGTCCGCTTCCTGGTGCGCGCTCCGGGCCAGCAGGTTCATCACGGCGGATGCCGCGAGCAATCCCCACTTGCCATATTTCACCAGCCCCGGCGAGCCCGCCGGCGGCGTCGCCTGCGCGGCCAGCGGCGGGGCCAGCACGGTGAACAGCAGGAGGACGATGGCCGCGCGCTTCATAGCCGGTACCGGTGCAGGTCGCCCCGGCCGCCGATAGCCAGGAATCCGTCGGGCAGCACCAGCGCGGGGAGCGCGATCGGCCCGGTGATCTGCACCCGCCAGGCGATGGCGCCGCTCCGGGTGAACCCGAACAGCGTCCCATCGGCGTTGCCCGCGACGATCCATTCGCCCACCATCACCGGCGGGCTGAGAAAAGGGGACCGGACCCGGACCAGCTGTTCCGCGACGGGGACTGCGGCCAGCAGGATCCGGTAGAGGGTGCCGATCCGGGTGAGCGCATAGACCGTGTCCCCGGCCAGGAGCAGGGTGCCGATCACCGGTGCGTCCAGCTGCACCGACCAGGCGGCCGCCAGGGAATCGGGCCGCATGCCTACCACGAGGGAATCGGTGGTCCCCGCGATCCGGTAGTCCCGGTGCGCCACCCAGCCGCCCAGCACGGTGCCCGGGGTCGGGCGCCGCTCCAGTACCTTGCCATCGGCCCCGTTCAGCCGGAACACGGAATCAATGGTGGTGACGATGATGCTGCCGTTGCCGCCTTCGATGGCCGCAGTGCGGGCAATGCCCAGCCGGCGCCGCCACTGGATGCGGCCGGTGGCCGGATCGAGCGCCAGCACGGTGCCGGTGCGGTTGGCCGCGACGAGGTGGCCATGGGCCAGGGCAGGGGGCGCCGCCGCGAGCCCGATCTCGGTGTCCCAGAGCCGCTGCCCCCGCACGATGTCAATGCCGTAGGCCCGGCCATCGGGACGCTCGGTGTGGGCATACACCCGCCGCTGGTCCGCCACCACGCCTTCCGCCACCGGGCCCATCACCCGGGCACTCCATCGGGTGGTGCCGTTCCTGAGGTCAATTGCGATCACGTGGCGGTCGGCCGCGCCCAGGTAGGCCACGGTGTCGCTGTAGGCGACGGCGCCCCCCAGCCCCCGGCCGGCCCGGCGGGACCAGACTTCCTCCCAGGGCGTGCCCGGAAGGGCCACCGGCGCGCCCGCGGGCGTGAGATCCACCAGGGGCACGGGCTTGTAGCGGGAACACGCCGCGTTGACGCTTCCGAGGAGCAGGACTAAACTCCACCCGCCTTTCCACCAGGTCCGAATGCCCGGAAGGGCCATGATGCCTCACACCGTGGTTGGTCGCGATGAACGTAGCCGTACAGATCAGGCAGTTGAGCCAGCACGCCGGCCAGTCCGTGACCGTGCGCGGGTGGGTGACCACCGTGCGGACCAGCGGGAAACTCGCCTTCGTCAATCTTCGGGACGGGACCGGATACCTGCAAGCCGTGGTCTCCAAACGGGACGTGCCGGACGCCGCGTGGGCCGCCGCCCAGGCTCTCACCCAGGAAACCTCCCTCAGCGTCACCGGCCTGGTCCGGGAGGATCCCCGTGCCGCCGGCGGGTACGAGGTCTCGGCGACCGATCTGCAGGTGCTGGGACCCAGCGAGGACTTTCCCATCTCTCCCAAAGAGCATGGGACGACTTTCCTCTTCGAGCATAGACACCTCTGGCTCCGGAGCCGCCGGCAGGTGGCTATCGCCCGGGTGCGCCACGAGGTCATCCAGGCGATGCGGGACTTCTTTCACCAGGATGGTTTTACCCTGGTGGACGCCCCCATCCTGACCGGGTCAATCGGGGAAGAGGCCGGCAACCTGTTCGCCACCGACTACTTCGACCTGGGCAAGGCCTATCTCGCCCAGACCGGGCAGCTCTACATCGAGGCCGCCGCGGCCGCCCTCGGCAAGGTGTACTGCTTCGGGCCCACCTTCCGCGCCGAGAAGTCCAAGACCCGCCGGCACCTGACCGAGTTCTGGATGGTGGAGCCGGAGGTGGCCTTCAACGATTCCGACGACAACATGCGGCTGCAGGAGCGGTTCGTCTCCTACATCGTCGGCCGCGCCCTGGAGACCCGGTCGGAAGAGCTGAAAGAGCTGGAGCGTGACACCGCGGCCCTGGAGCGGGTCGCAGCGCCGTTCGCCCGGATCTCCTATACCGATGCCATCAGCACATTAACCGGGTTGGGCTCCGATATCACATGGGGGAAGGACCTCGGCGCCGACGACGAGACCCTGCTGGCAAAGCAATTCGACCGGCCGGTGTTCGTTTTCAACTATCCCCGGGAGGTCAAGGCATTTTACATGAAGGAAAACCCGGACGACCCGCGGACCGTGCTCAACAACGATTGCCTGGCCCCGGAAGGTTACGGCGAGATCATTGGCGGCTCTCAGCGGGAGGATGACCACGACCGGCTGCTGGCCCGAATCCGGGAGCAGGGGCTCGATCCCGCCGCGTATGGCTGGTACCTCGACCTCAGGAAGTACGGCACCTTCGTGCACTCCGGCTTCGGCCTCGGGGTGGAGCGCACGATCGCCTGGATCTGCGGCCTACCCCACATCCGGGAAGCGATCGCGTTCCCGCGACAGATCCACCGGCTCCACCCATGAGGCCGTGAGAGGTGAGAAGTGAGCAAGCCGTTCCCTTTCACTGCTCACCTCCTACCTCTCACTCCGCTTGGCGTGGTTCCACATCTCATCCAGTTTCTCAAGTCCCAGCCCGTCCACCTCGAGTCCTTTCTCGGCGGCGAGCCGCTCTACCTCCGTAAACCGGCGCCGGAAGCGGGCGTTGGCGCGGTCCAGGGCCAGGCCCGGGTCCACCCGGGCTTTGCGCGCCAGGTTGACCACGGCGAAGAGGAGGTCGCCGATCTCCTCGGTCACCCGGTCGGGCACCGGTCCGTCGCCCGCGGCGGCGGGGAGTTCCGCTTCGACTTCCGCCAGCTCCTCGCGAACCTTCGCGGCGGGGCCGGCGGTGTCGGGCCAGTCGAACCCGACGGACGCGGCTCGCTGCTGGAGGCGGTAGGCCAGCGCCAGGCTGGGGAGGGTGGCCGGCAGGCCGTCCAGCGTCCCGCCGTTTCGTTCCCGGCGCTTGAGCTGCTCCCACGGTTCCGGCGGACCGGCATCGAAGAGCTGCGGGTGGCGGCGGCGCATCTTCCGCTCCAGGTCGGCGGCGGCATCGTCCGGCGTGAACTCGCCCCGCTCGCCGGCGATGACGAACTGCCACGCGAGGTGGAGCAGCAAATCGCCCACCTCGTCGCGGATCTGGGCCGGGTCCTCCTCGCGGAGCGCGGCGTCGAGTTCGAGGACTTCCTCGACCAGGTAGGGTCGCAACGTCTCCCGGGTCTGGACCCGGTCCCAGGGGCACCGGTTCCGAAGGTCCCGAACCATCGCGATGGCGCGTCCAAGCGCTGAATTGTCTTGCATTTATCCTCCGTGACGGGTTATGATACCCGCCGCCTGTGACCACGTCAAACACGCCGTCCACCGCCCGGATCTGGGCCGATATCGATCTCAGCGCGGTCCTCTCGAATGCCCGCACCGTGGAGCACGCGGTCTCCGGCGGGCCGGGCACCCGCCTGCTCCCCATGGTCAAGGCGGGCGGCTACGGTGTCGGCGCCGTCCCGGTGGCGCGGATACTCGAGCGGCTGGACCCGTGGGGGTTCGGGGTGGCCACCCTCGCCGAGGGGGTCGAGTTACGCATGGCGGGCATCAACCGGCCGGTCGTGGTCTTTACCCCCCTGCAACAGGGAACAACGCCGCTCTATGCGGAGCACAACCTCCGGCCGGCCATCGGGGACCCCGCGGCCCTGGCGGAGTGGGTGCAGGCGGGAACGCTGCCGTTCCACGTCGAAATAGACACCGGCATGGGCCGCTCCGGTTTCCGGTGGGATGGGGCGGAAGATATCGCCCGCCTGGCCGCGCTGCTGGGGCCCGCGAGCGGGTGGGAAGGTCTCTTCACCCATTTCCATTCGGTGGATGAGTCGCCCGGGAGCGTCACCCAGCAATGGCAGCGCTTCATGCAGGTGCTGCCGGCCCTTCCGCGCCGGCCGGCCCTGGTCCATGCCGCCAACAGCGGCGCCGCTCTCCGGCATCCCGAGGTGGCCGGCGACCTGGTGCGGCCCGGGATTTTTCTCTACGGCGGCGAGGCCGGAGGGCGCTATCCTTCACCCGTTGTGATGCTTCAGGCCCGGGTGATCGCGGTGCGCCGGCTGACCGCCGGAGACACGGTGAGCTATGGAGCCGCATGGACGGCCGGCGAGCCCACGACGGTGGCCACCCTGGGCGCCGGCTACGCCGATGGCATTCACAGGGCCCTGGGCAACCGGGGCCGGGTGGAGTTGAGCGGTATGGTGGTGCCGATCGCGGGGAGGGTCACCATGGACATGACCATGGTGGCCCTGCCTGCGGGCACCCCGGTGGCGCCCGGCGATGTTGCCACGATCATCGGCGGCCGGGTGCCGCTCGATCTGCAGGCGGCGGCCGCCGACACGATCGCCTACGAGTTGCTGACCAGCATGAGCGCCCGGGTGGAGCGCCGCTACCGCGAGTAAGGGAATCAACCCGATGAACCCTCATTTTGCCACGCTTGTCGTCGGACTGGCCTCGCAGGCGGAGGCCGCCCTCAGCGGCAACCTCCCGCCGGAGATGGTCGCCCAGGCCGGCGGTAGCCCCCGCCAGGTGGCCCAGATGCTGATTGACACCCTGGGGATGCTGGAGACCAAGATGGACGGCCGTCTCGACGACGACGAGAAGAAGCTGCTGGGCGAGGCGCTGACGGGGCTCCGTTTCCGGTTCGTGCAATCCGGAAAGGGCGGATCGTGAGACGGGCGGCGCTCCTCGTCCTCGACGGCGTCGGTATCGGCCCAGCGCACGATACCGCCCGTTACGGCGATGACGGGAGTAATACGCTGGACAACCTGGCCCGGGCGGTGGGCGGGCTCGCCCTGCCCAACCTGGAGAAGCTGGGCCTCGGCTGCTGCGCCCCGATCGAGGGGATCCGCGCGGTGGAATCTCCGGCCGCCGCCTTTGGGGTCTGCGAGCCGGCCAGCCACGGCAAGGACAGCACGACGGGGCACTGGGAGATGTGCGGGCACCTGCTGCCCGAGCCGTTTCCCACCTACCCGGACGGATTTCCCGCCGACCTGCTCGCCCGGTTCGCCGCGGCGACCGGGCGGGGCGTGCTCGGCAACAAGCCGGCCAGCGGTACCGCCATCCTGGATGAGTTCGGCCCCCGGCACCTGATGTCCGGCGACTGGATCGTGTATACCTCGGCCGACAGCGTCTTCCAGGTCGCCGCGCATGAGCGGGTGGTGCCCCTCAGCGAGCTCTACGAAGCCTGCGTCAAGGCCCGCGCCCTGCTGGTGCCGCCGCACGGCGTCTCCCGGGTCATCGCCCGGCCCTTCGTGGGCACCGAGGGCGCCTGGATCCGGACCCAGAACCGGCGCGACCTGAGCCTGGCGCCTCCGGGTCCCACGCTTCTGGACCTGCTCCGCGACAAGCACATTCCCCGGCTCGGCGTGGGCAAGGTGGACGACCTTTTCGCCGGCCGGAACATCCTGAGCGTACACACGGCGACCAACCAGGAGGCGTACCGCATGATCCGGGACGCGCTCCGGACCCTGGAGCGGGGGCTGTTGTTCGCCAATATCATCGAGTTCGACCAGACCTGGGGCCATCGGAACGATGTCCCCGGATTCCACCGCGGGCTCCAGGAACTCGACCGGGCGCTGCCCGATGTGCTGGGAGCCGTCCGGGAGGACGATCTGGTTATTATTACCGCCGATCACGGGAACGATCCGACCACGCCGTCCACCGACCATTCGCGGGAGATCGTCCCGCTCCTGGTGTATGGGCCCCGGGTCCGCCCGGTGGCGCTGGGTCGCCGGTCCACGTTCGCCGACATGGGGCAGACCGTGGCGGAATTCCTGGGGACCGCGCCGCTGGCGGCCGGCACCTCGTTTCTGAAGGAGGTTTGGACCGAATGAGCCGGGACAACCTGGTGGAAGCCGCCCGCGCCGTGCAGCAGCACGCCTATGCGCCCTATTCGCGCTACCGGGTGGGCGCCGCGCTTGAAACCGAAGACGGATCCGCGTTCGTCGGGTGCAACGTCGAAAATGCCTCCTTCGGCCTGACCAACTGCGCCGAGCGGGTGGCGGTGGGCGCCGCGGTGGCGGCGGGCAAACGGGAATTCCGGCGGCTGGTCGTGGTCTCCGATTCCGATCCGCCGGCACCGCCCTGCGGGGCCTGCCGCCAGGTGCTGATGGAGTTCGGTCCCGACCTGCTGGTCGAATCGGTCGGGCCGGACCGCACCATGCGCTGGGTGCTGCGCGACCTGCTCCCGGCGTCCTTTGATGCCCAGCTGTTGCCGACTTCTGACAAGGTTTCTGGATGACATTGCCATATCGGTCCCCGGGTCGAACCGTGCTGCTCGGGGCCTTGCTGGTGCTCGCCGGTGCCGCCTGCCGCGACGAACTGACCACGCCGGTGGATTGCCCCGCGCTCTGTCCCGGCGGCCAGCCGCTGGTGCAGGACACCATTCTCACCGCGATCCCCGGCCAGGACAGCTCCTACACCGGGTACGTGGCGGCCGGCCTCGGCCCCTCGCTCCGGATCAGCAACGGCCTCCCCGCCTCGGAGGACCGGGCGGTGGTGCTGTTCCTGCCCCGGCCCGATTCCCTGACGGTGGACGGGTCGGCCCGGGCCATCACCGGGCTCGATTCCGCCGCCATCGCCGTCACCCTCCAGGCCCGGGACACCACCGTTACCGGCCTTACGCTGTACCTCTACCGGCTGGGCACCGATCTCGACACCACGACTACCTTCGCCGACGTGGAACCCCAGATGGTGCCCGCCAACCTGGTGGACAGCATCGTGGTGCCCGATTCGATCAAGAGCGGCGTGCTGCGAGTCGTGATCACCGGCGCCGACACCGCGAAGATCACCACCGACACCGCGGGTCGGTTCGCCATGGGGGTCAAGATCGCCGCGGACGCGCCCACCGGGGTCCGGATCGCCAGTATCGCCGCCGCCGGTTCCCCCAACGTGACCCACTACGTCCGGGTGGACATCGCGGATACCCTCAAGCAGAAGCAGACGTTCGTCCGGTTTCCCCAGTTCACCACGTTCGTCTCCCAGAACCCGCCACCCCAGGATCCCGACCTGCTCCCGGTGGGCGGGGCGCCGTCATCCCGCTCGCTGCTCCGGTTCAGCCTGCCGGTGGCGCTGCGCGACTCGGTTACCATTCTCCGGGCCACCCTGGAGCTGACTCCTAACGCACCCATCCTGGGGCTGCCCAACGACCCGGCCCTGCTCCAGGCGTTCGGCGTGGTCGGCGACCTCGGCGCCAAGAGCCCGATTATCAGCACCGGGAGCACCATCGGCTTCGTCGAGCTGGCCAGCGGCACCACCGACACGGTGGCCATTGATATCACCCGGCTGGTGCGGTTCTGGCAGACCGACACCGGGCTGCCGCAGCTGATCTTCCTCGCGCTGGCGCCGGAAGCCGCCAGCTTCACCCAGCCCGTCTTCCGGTCCACCCGCTCCGGCAGCGGAGCGCCGCGCATCCGGCTGACCTACTACCGGAAATTCCCGTTCGAGGTGCCCTGAGTGCGCGTATTCTTCGCAGGCCTGCTGATCCTCGCGTCGGCGCCGACGCTGGCGGCCCAATCCTCGATCTTCGGCGCCCGCGGCCTGGGTCTCCCCGGCCGGGGCTACTCGGCGCAGGGCTGGGGCCTGAGCGGGGGCAACAGCCTCTTTGACCCCGAGTCGAGCCGCAACCCGGCCAGCATCGCGCGGCTGCTCACCATCACCGCGGGGTTCCAGGTGGTGCCGGAGTGGCGCAGCGTGACCACCCCGGCCGGCGACGAGTCGGCGCGGCAGACCCAGTTCCCCCTGTTTACGGTGGCGGGACCGGTGCGGTCCACCCTCCTGGGGGTGGGACTCAGCATGACCAACTACGCCTCGCGCGACTTCAACCTGGTCTCCACTCACACGGAGACCATCCGGGGCGCGCCGGTGGACGTGACCGATACCCTGCAGTCACGGGGCGGGCTCAACGACATCCGCCTGGCGGTGAGCTACCTGGCGGGGCCCAAGCTCGACCTGGGCATCGGCGTGCATGTGCTCACCGGGGTCAACCGGATGGAACAAACCCGGGCCTTTTCCGACACGGCGTTTCTCCCGTCCAGCCAGAGCGCCGAACTGAGCTATGCGGGGTTCGGGCTGTCGCTGGGCGCGGTGTACCGCCCCAGCGCCCGCCTCAGCCTGGCCGCCATGGTGCGGTCGGACAACAAGGCCTCGGTGGACCTCGACTCCACCAACATCGATGCGGTGGACCTGCCGTACACTCTCGGGGCAGGGGTGCAGCTGCAGGCCTCGTCCCGGCTTCTGGCGGCGGGACAGGTCACCTACCGGACCTGGTCCGGCGCCAACAGCGACCTGATCGAGCAGGGCGGCGTGGGTGCCCGGAACACCGTCGAGCTCAACGCCGGCCTCGAGTACACCCGCGACCCCCGGACCCCGTGGCGCCGCCCCCTCCGCCTTGGCGTGCGCTACGCCCAGCTGCCCTTCCTGTTGACTCCGGGCGGTGACCGGCCGACCGAACTGGGCGTCACCATCGGGACGGGCACCCGCTTCGCCGGCCAGCGCGGCGGCGTCAACATCGCGCTCGAAAGGACCTGGCGCCGCCTCGGCAGCGACTACCGCGAGTCGGGCTGGATCTTCGTGCTCGGCGTCTCGGTGCGGCCGGCCCTATCGCAATAACCAAAGGGCGGTAAACAAAAAGGGCGGTAAAGAAAGGGGCGGTGAACTCGGCAGGAGAACAAGGCGGTAGGACTGGGCGGTACGGGTAGTCAGCCGGCACACCGTGGGTGCGATCCACACCTCGAAATGCGTCCGCTTCAGCGTAAGCCGTTGGCCTCCCTGTCTTGCCGCCCTTTTTTCTACCGCCTTGTTTCTACCGCCCTTTATCATACCGCCGAGTTCTACCGCCCTGTTATTTACCGCCTTTTTCTACCGCCCACCAACGAGGCATCATGCAGCGATCAACAGTAGCCGGGGCGGGACTGCTCCTTCTCTTGCTCCCGTCCTGTTCGACATCCGGATCAAGCGACTCCCCCCGCGCCGAGGCGGCATCCGCGGTCGAGGCGAACCGGGCGGTCGCCCACCGTTTCTTCACCGAGGTCTGGGGTGGCGGGTCGGAAGCCGTGGCCGAAGAGCTCCTTGCGACCACGTATGTGGGGCACATGACCGGCAATCCTCAGCCGCTGGACCGGGCGGGGTGGTTCGCCTTCTATCGTGCCTTTCGGCAGGCCTTTCCGGATGCCCGGTTCACCGTGGAGGATGTGATCGCCGAGGGCGATCGGGTCGTCCTCCGTCTGACGATGCGCGGCACCCACCAGGGCACGTTCAACGGCATCCCCGCGACCGGGCGATCCGTCACCGTCGGCGGTGTGAGTATTGAACGAATTGTCGATGGGAAGATCGTGGAAGGATGGGTCACGAACGATGCCCTCGGCATGCTGCAGCAGCTGGGGTTGCTTCCACCACCACCCGGTCCCTGAATGGCGGGAACGGTGCGGGAGAACGGACGGTGAACAAGAGGGCGGTAAGTAAAAAGGGCGGTAGAACAACGGCCGGTAATTGAGAGGGTGGTAAACAAGAGAGCGGTAAACAAGAGAGGCCGGGTTCCCTACCGGCGGCGGAGGTACCAGGAAGGCGGTCCTCGCCCGAACTCCCGCTCGTTGTTCTACCCCCTTTTTTCTACCGCCGTTACCCTTTTTCTCCTTGCCCCCTGGCCCCCTTACCCTCTTGCCCCCTTTTGAAGCTATCTTCCTCCCATGAAGCGCGTTTACATCGAGACTTACGGCTGCCAGATGAACGTGGCCGATACCGAGACCATCTTCGGGGTGCTGGGGCGGGAGGGGTTCGACCGCACCGAGGACCCCGCCGTGGCGGATGTGCTGCTGGTCAACACCTGCGCGGTGCGCGACAACGCCGAGCAGCGGGTGGTGGGGCGGGTGGGTGAGCTGCAGCGCTACACCAGCCCCGGCCGGATCCTGGGCGTGGTAGGGTGCATGGCGCAACGGCTGGGGCCGGCCCTGCTGGAGCAGGTGCCCCGCGTGGATCTCGTGGTGGGCCCCGACGCCTACCGCAACCTGCCCGCACTGCTCGCGCTGGCCCAGGGCGGCCAGCGGCTCTCCGATACCGAGTTCCGCGGCTGGGAGCACTACGAAGACGTGCCCCCGGTGCGGGAGCCGGGCGCCACCGCTTTCGTGACGGTCCAGCGGGGCTGCGATTATAAGTGCACCTTCTGCATTGTTCCGTACACGCGGGGCGTCGAGCGCAGCCGTAAGTTGGCGGACGTGGTCCGGGAGGTCCGGACCCTGGTGGAGCAGGGGGTGAGCGAGGTGACCCTGCTGGGCCAGACCGTCAACAGCTATCACGATGGCAGCGCCAATTTTGCCGACCTGCTGCGCGCGGTGGGGGGGGTGGACGGTATTCGCCGCATCCGCTTCACCAGCCCTTATCCCACGGATTTTACGCCCCCGGTCATCGAGGCCATGGCGACGACGCCGGCCGTGTGCGAGCACGTCCATCTCCCGGTGCAGAGCGGCTCCAACGCGGTCCTCCGCCGGATGCTGCGCCGCTATACCCGGGAGCGCTACCTCGAGGTCATGGCCGAGCTGCGGTCGGCCATGCCAGGTATCACCTTCTCGACCGACATCATCGTCGGGTTTCCCGGCGAAACCGGCGAGCAGTTCGCCGAAACGCTCAGCCTGGTGGCGGAGGCCGACTTCGACGACGCCTATACGTTCAAGTACTCCCCGCGGGACGGCACGCCGGCCGTCAAGCTCCGGGACCACGTCGAGGACCCGGCGGCCAGCGAACGGCTGGACCGGCTCATCGCCGAAGTGCGGCGCAACACCCGCCGGAAGAACCACGCGCGGGTGGGCAGCAGCCACGAGGTGCTGGTCGAGCGGCCGGCCCGCCGGGGCAACCTGCTGCTGGCCCGTACCCGGACCAACCTGCTGGCGCTGGTGGACCTTCCTCCTGCGGCCATCGGCGAGTACCATCCGGTCACCCTCACCGGTACCACCGGCTCCACCTTCACGGCGGCGGTGGCCCGGCCCCAACTGGCGGTCCTATGATCAACAACCTGGTCGAAGCCCGGGTGCTCTCGGCGTACGACACCCTCAAGCCGGAGTTCCCCGATTTCTGCGGGTGCGACGTGTGCCGGGGCGACGTGCTGGTCTTCGCCCTGAACCGGCTGCAGGCCCGCTACGTCGCTACTGCCGAAGGAAAGATCATGACCGAGCTGGCGCTGGACAGCGAGCAGTCCCGGGTCAATGTGGATGTGATGATCATGGAGGGATTCCGGAAGGTCAGCATGGCCCCTCGCTGCGGCAAGGCGTCCCGGAAACCGTAGCCGCCCGCCCCGGCGGGGGCGGGGGTGGATGATGCCGCCTGCGGTGATACTGATAGCTGGGTTTGGGGCCGGTCTCGCGACCGGCCTTCTGCATTTTGAGGCCCCTGCCGCCGTTTTTCTGATACCGGTGGCGATGCTGTTCTGGCGGTACCGCCCCGTCTGGGCCCACGCCGCGCTGGTCATGCTCCTCGGCACGGCGAGCGGAGCCCTCGAGCGGGTGCGCGCGGAAACCGGGTGTGTTGTCCGACTCCCCGCGGGCGGAATCCACCTGGCTGTCGAGACCCGGGAACCGGCGGATTCGGTGGGAGGCCTGGTCCCGCTGGCCCCGGCGGGGGCGGCCTGCCATGGCACCATCACCGGCCGCTGGCCGCCGGGAACGCCGGCGGGTGCCGGATCCCGCTGGGCGGTAACGGGCAAGTGGATTCCGCCGGCGCCCGATGGCGGGCGCGGACGCGGCGTCCTGGTGGTGAGCCGGGCCGATCCCGCGCCGGGACGTCCCGGCATCACCGCCCGGCTTCGCGGCGCGATCATCCGCACCACCGCGGCACTCTACGGCGAGCGGGCGCCTCTGGTCGATGCCCTGATCCTGAACCGCCGCGGGTCGCTCGATCCCCAGTTGAGCGAAGCCTACGCCCGCTCCGGCCTGGTCCACATCCTCTCCATCTCTGGCTTTCATGTCGGGCTCATCGCGGGGTGGCTCTATCTCCTCGGCCGGCTGGCACGGCTGGGACGCACGGCGGCAATGCTGGCCTCTTCCGGGTTGAGCACGCTCTACGTGGCCTTCCTCGGGTGGCCTGCCCCGGCCACCCGGGCCGCGGCGCTGGTGGTGCTGGTGGCGCTCTGCCGCTGGAGGCAGCGCCAGGTGGAACCCAACTCCCTGCTCGCGGTCACCTGCCTCATGGTGCTGCTGCTGGACCCGAGCGCCGTGTTCGACCTCGGCGCCTGGCTTTCCGCCTCCGCCCTCTGGGGAGCGACCACCTTCTCCCGGTGGAGCGAACGCCGGCTCGGCGCCGGAGTGGCGGGTCGCACCCTGGGGTCTTCCATCGGCGCGACGCTCGCCACGGCCCCGATCACCGCGGCCGCCCTGGGTAGCGTGGCGCTCATCGGGATCCTGCTCAACTTCGCGGCGATTCCGCTGGCCGCCCTCGCGGTCCCCGGGGTGGTTGCCAGCATCGTGCTCTACCCGGTGGCACCCTGGCTGGCCGAAGCGCTCGCCGCCGGGGCAGGGGCGGGATTGAGCCTGCTCGATGGCGTGGCACTGCTGGGGGCGCGGGTCCCGTTCGGAAGCATGGTCCAGCCGGTGGCCCTCGGGTCCGCGGTGCCGTGGATCGTCGTGCTGGGGGCCGCGCTCTGGAGCATCGGGCGGCGAAACACCCTCTCCATGGCACTCCTCCGCGGCAGCTGGGCCGCGGTGCTGGCCTGCTGGCTGTGGCTGGCCCCCCGCGTCGTCCCGGCGCAAGGTGCCGAGGATAACGCCCTGACGTTACATTTTCTCCAGGTCGGCCAGGGTGATGGCGCCCTGGTGCGCACCCCGGGCGGACACTGGGTTCTCATTGACGCGGGCCCCCGGTTCGAGGGGGCCGACGCCGGGAAGCGGGTCGTCGTCCCTTTCCTGCGGAAACACGGTGTCCGCCGGCTCGCGGCGGTCGTTGTCTCTCATGTTCATGCTGATCACCTGGGCGGGGTGCCCGCGGTGCTGGACCGTTACCCGGCCGACATCGTCATCGAACCGGGAGCGCTGAGCCCCGATCCCCGCTATGGCGAGTTCCTGGACCGGCTGGAGGCGCAGGCCACCCGCTGGCACCCGGGGCGCCGAGGGGACACCTTCACCCTGGATTCGGTAGCCTTCACCGTGCTGCATCCGGACACGGCGTGGGCGGGGTGGGGAGCCGACCTCAACGAGGACTCGATCGTCCTGCTGGTACGCTACCGGGATTTCGCGGCACTCTTCACGGGCGATGCCGGCGAACGGGCGGAACCGGTGCTGCCGCGGAGCGGGCAGGTGGACCTGCTCAAGGTCGGGCACCATGGGTCCCGCACCGCCACGACGGACGCGCTGCTCGAGGCGGTCCGGCCCCGGGCGGCCGTGATCAGCGTCGGCGCCAACACCTACGGGCACCCGTCCCCGGCGGCGATCGGGCGGCTGGAGCGGCACGGCGTCCCGTTCTGGCGGACCGACCAGGACGGAACCGTGCAGGTCACCACCGACGGGGCCACCATGACGCTCTGCGCCCGCCGCGGCTGCCGCCGGTATCCAGTCGGTCCCTGATTTCCGAATCCTTCCACCAGCGAGCCACCGTGCATTCCAGCGGATACGTCACCACCATCGAGCGATTCATCATGGAGCAGGAAGACCGCTACCCGGAAGCCACCGGCGAGCTGTCCAACCTCCTCTACGACATTGCCCTGGCGGCCAAGATCATCGCCGCGTCGATCCGCCGCGCCGGCCTGGTGAACATCCTGGGGTCGGCCCAGCACACCAATGTGCAGGGCGAGGAGCAGCAGAAGCTGGACGTGTTCGCCAATGAGACCATCAAGAACGCGCTGATGCACACCGGCCGGGTCTGCGTGATGGGGTCGGAAGAGGACGACGACGTGATCCCGGTGCCACCCCAGTTCCCGGTCGGGAAGTACGCGGTGCTGTTCGATCCGCTGGACGGTTCCTCCAACATTGACGTCAATTCGGCGGTCGGCACCATCTTCAGCATCTATCGCCGGGTCAGCATGGAGGGCCGCGGCAACGTGGGTGATGTGCTGCAGCCGGGCTGCCGGCAGGTGGCCGCCGGGTACGTCATGTACGGGTCGAGTACCATGCTGGTGTACACCACGGGCCAGGGGGTCCACGGGTTCACCCTGGATCCCACTATCGGCGAGTTCCTGCTCTCCTCTCCCACCATCGTGACGCCGCAGGTGGGGAAGTACTACAGCGTCAACGAGAGCAACTTCGGCCGCTGGTCGCGGGGCACCCAGATCGCGGTGCGGGGCTTCCATGGCGACATGCCGGACATGATGAAGGGCAAGAACAGCCGCTATATCGGCTCCTTCGTGGCCGACTTCCACCGCAACCTGATCAACGGCGGGGTGTTCATGTATCCCGCCGACAGTAAGAATCCAAAGGGCAAGCTGCGGCTCCTCTACGAGGCCGCCCCGATGGCGTTTATCGCCGAGCAGGCCGAGGGCGCCGCAACCGACGGCGAACGGCGCATCCTGGACATCGCGCCGGAGGCCCTCCACCAGCGCACCCCGCTGGTCATCGGGTCCCGGGAGGACGTCGGATTCGTCTCCGATATTCTCCGCAAGGTCGAGGCGGGCGAGTTCGCCCTGAATACCCGCAAGTGATGCGGACCACGTCCGGCTGAGACCCGCCGGTTCGCGGCCCCACCGGTGTAGATTGCACCCGGCGCGGCCGGCGTTGTCCCGGGGTCCCGGTTGGGACCGATCGCCCGCGCCCGATTCTTGTCTTCGAACCCGATCTCATGACCGACCAGCGCAAGACCGTGTACCGGCCCGAAGACTGGACCGGCGATCCCGCCCGTGACCTCGGCGAGCCAGGCCAGTTCCCCTACACCCGGGGCGTGCACCCCGCCATGTACACCTCCCGGCTCTGGACCATGCGGCAGTATGCCGGGTTCGGTACCGCGGAAGAGACCAACGGGCGTTTCCGCCAGCTGCTGGCGGCCGGACAATCGGGACTCTCGACCGCGTTTGACCTGCCCACCCAGATGGGATACGACTCCGACCACGCCATGGCGGCGGGCGAGGTTGGACGGGTCGGCGTCGCCATCGATACCGTCGAGGACCTGGCGGTGCTGTTCCGGGAAATTCCGCTGGACAAGGTTTCCACCTCCATGACCATCAACGCCACCGCGGCGATCCTGCTGGCGATGTACGTGGTGGTCGGAGAAGAGCAGGGGGTGCCCCGCACCGCCCTCACCGGGACGGTGCAGAACGACGTGCTCAAGGAGTACGTGGCCCGGGGGACGTATATCTATCCCGCGGAGCCCTCGCTCCGGCTGGTGACCGACATATTCCGCTTTGTGGCGGACCAGGGCATGAACTTCAACCCCATTTCCGTCAGCGGGTATCACATCCGGGAGGCCGGCTCCACCGCCGTCCAGGAAGTCGGCTTTACCCTCGCCAACGCGCTGGAGTACGTCCGCCGGGCGGTCGCGGCCGGTCTCGACCTCGCCACCTTCGGGCCCCGGCTCTCCTTCTTTTTCGCCTCCCACAACAACCTGTTCGAAGAGGCGGCCAAGTTCCGGGCCGCCCGCCGGCTGTGGGCCCGCCTGGTGCGGGAGCGATTCGACGCCGACGAGGCCACCGCCCGGCTCCGGTTCCATACCCAGACCGGCGGGGTCACCCTGCAGGCCCTCCAGCCCCTCAACAACGTCGTCAGGGTCACGGTGCAGGGGCTCGCGGCGGTCCTCGGCGGCACCCAGTCGCTGCACACCAACGGCTACGACGAGGCCCTGTCCCTGCCGACCGAAGCCGCTGCCACCCTGGCCCTCCGCACCCAGCAGATCCTGGCGTACGAAAGCGGTGTTACCGGGGCGGTGGATCCGCTGGCCGGCAGCTACTACGTAGAGGCCCTGACCGACCAGATCGAACGGGACGCCCGGGCGCTCATCGAGGAGATTGATGGCCTGGGCGGGGCGGCGGCGGCGATCGAGAAAGGGTTCTACCAGGACACCATCGCCCGGAGTGCCTTTGAGCTCCAGCGCGCCCAGGAGGGCGGGGACCTGACCGTCGTCGGGGTGAACCGCTTCGGCGACGGATCCCCGCCCCCGGTCATCCCCATTCCAGACTACTCGGCCCTGGCGGACAGGCAGCGGGGCAGGCTGGCTAACGTGCGGGCCCGGCGGCATGCCGGCAAGGCCAAGCAGGCAGTCGCCGCCATCACGGTCGCGGCCAAGGGGAAGGGACCCCTGATGCCGGCGATCGTCGAGGCCGTCCGGGCCCGGGTGACGCTAGGCGAGATCAGCGAGGCCCTTCGGGGAGTGTGGGGGGTGTATCGAGCCTGAATGGGATAAACCAGATTATAAGGTCTACGCATGCGGCTGTCTCACATAGGTTTACCACTGCTCGTAAAATTTCCACACTTACCATGTTTTCGAGGCCGGATGGCCCGATTGGCCGGAGCCATTGCAGCTGTGACCCTGCTCGGATCGCTTCCCGCTGCCTCGCCGGCGCCAGCCCAGACCCTCCCCGCGCCGGCGGTGAAAATTCTGGATCTTCACGCCCTCATCGAACGACATGGAAGTGTCCTCGGCCCCCGGGTTTGGCCCGGGTTCCGGCCGGACACCATCCCCGTTCTTTATAGGATGGGTCACGCGGGTGCCCTCCTCGTGGAATGGCGGCACCCGTGGCCGCCGGGGTTCACGGCCTTGCCCACCCGAAGCGACGTCGGAATCACCGGGCCAGGGGAGCCAGCCAGTCTTGAAGGCCGGTTCGCCGCGTTCCTGTTTGTGGATTCGAGCACGACCCCGGGCCTGCTGGTGGGGACGGCCCTGCACGAGGCATTCCACGGGTTCGAGCGGTCCGTCATGCGGGACGGCCAGGCGTTCGGCGTCTGGGAGAACGCCATGCTTGTGGGGACCTATCCCGTGTTCGACATCGAAAACGAGGCGCGCTGGGCGCTGGAGGGCAACCGCCTTCGGCGCGCCCTCGCCGCCCGGTCGGCGGCGGAGACGAGACGATGGGCCCGGGAGTTTCTGGCCCTTCGAGTGGCCCGGCAGGCCAGGTTATCGCCCGAGTACGCCGAGTTCGAGCGCCTGGCGGAAATGAACGAGGGGCTGGCGCAATACGCCCTGCTCCGGGGTCTGGCTGAAGTAGCGGAGCTGGAGGGAGGTCCCTGGGACGCGCGGGCCCGGCACGAGGCCGGGGTGGAGGCGGGGATTCTCGACAGCCTGCTTGAGGTGGGGCGCCGCTCGGTTCGCCGGCGATTCTACGCCACCGGGTCGGCGATGGCGTTGATCATGGACCGGCTGGCCGGCGACAGCTGGAAGGACCTGGTCCTGGGCGAGAACACGGACCTGCAGGCGACCCTGGCCCGCGTGGCTGGGGTTTCCGGCTCTGACTCGATGCCGGCGCCTGGCGCCGGAACCGTAGCGGAACTGCGCCGGTTGCGGGTCGCGGCGCGTCACTCGGTGGAGCGACTGGCCGCCGGCCGGCGAGCTTTGGCGGACAGCGTCCTCCGGCGGTCCAGCCTGGTGGTCACGGTACGGCCGCTCGGGCTGGCTCCGGGCGCCCTGCAGTGGTGCGGATTCGATCCCCAGAACACGCTCACGACCGGCGACGGACGCACCCTGCACATGCGGTTCCTGCGTCTTTGCGCCGGACCCGCCACCAGCGTGGTGTTCGAGCAGGGAGTGGTCCAGGAGGACAGCGCGGGCAGCTACCGGACCGCGGTGGATTCGCTCGCGCTGCGGATGGCGAGCGGGGGGCAGCCGGTTTCCCGGCCGCTGGCTGGGGCCCAGGAACTCCCGGCCTTTACGCTGGAGGCGCCGGGTTTTCGGCTCGAGGCCGCTCGGGCGCGGGTCGAACGGGCCGGGGAGGAACTGGTCGTCTCGCTGCTCCCTCCGGACCGTTCGCCCTAGAACGACGCGGAGACTCCGAACTTCACCAGCAGGAGGTTGGTCTCGCTCTGGATCGGGGTGAAGCTGATCGTCCCGTTGCCGTTGTCGGTGATGCTGCCCTCCCGCAGGTAATTGGCACGGCCGTTCCGGTGGTATTCCGCCCCGACATCGATCGTCACCGGCGTCCGTCCGCTGGAGACGCGGAACCGAAGTCCCCCGCCGCCGACGAGGGCAAACGTGACATCGTCGAAGTTGGTGGATTCGGCGAAATCCTCTCCGTTGTTCGATCCGCTCACGCCCGACTCGGTCGCGAAGTAGGAGAAACCTATGGTGCCGGACAGGTAGGGCTGCACCGACCCGTGGGCCAGGGTCAGCAGGGGGCCGGCTCCCATGGTATAGATGTTATTGCGGGTGGTGACATCCACGGTCACGAAGGGCACGGTGGGGCTCAACGGCCGGCGAATCGTTTCCGACCCGTAGATCAGCCAGTTCACGTCGAACTTGAAGGCCACGGTTCCCTGCCGGTCCAGGTTGAATCCCAGCCAGCCGCCCAGCCCGAACCCGGCATCCACGAAGTCGTTAAACTCACCCTGGGGCAACGCCAGATTCAGATGTCCGCCGGCCTGGAACCGGTGCGGCCCCGCGATCTCCACGTCGTCCACCTCGCGGATCTGGCCCTCGGCCCGTCCGGCGAGAACGACGCTGAGCAGGGCGACGCCCCGCACTATCCCGGGAATTGCGCGCATTGGACCTCGATGGCTGACCAGGGTGGCCCGCGGAGAAGGTCCGGGGCTCTGGCGGCAAATCTGGCACGACCGAGGTCAGTTTTTCAACCCGGCCGCTGCGACCGTCCCGGATCTCTTTCACCCGGCCGCCGCTTTCGGCGAACCCGAAGAGCGTCGTGTCGCGCCGCCCCACGAGGGGAATTGGGGCCCGCAACTGCCAGCGGTCAATGATCCAGGCCCCGGATTCCAGTTTTCGGAACGAGAGATTTCCCCCGGCGCTGTCCGCCATGACCCAGCGTCCCAGGCCGGTGTACCAGAATTGCAGGGACCGAAGTTCCAGCGTCCGCCGATCCAGGGTGAGCCGCCCCCTGATATCGTGCCGGTTACTGCGCCGCTCCGGCTGAAAGGCGACGACGACGAGGGCCGCCGAGTCCTCCGCCGGTTCGACCGAGAAGCAGTGGCTGTCCAGGAACCAACCGGCGAAGAGCACTCGCGGATCGGGCCCGAAATACACCGGGCCGGTCTGGACCTGGAACTCGCCAGGTACCTGGCGAGGTTCGTGGACGAAGCCGTAGCGGGCCAGGGTATCGGGATGAGCACTGGCCACCGGCCACATGGCCTGGCTTGACGATGTGGCGGTCTCCCGTTCCCCGGCGCCGCCAGGTGCGGTGGGCCGCCGCAGGTAGGTCTCGGTGCGGAACCGGAGCAAGCCCTGGCGAATGGTCTGGTCGGTGATCGCGAGCGCCTTCTCCGCCTCGCCCAGCAGGCTGGCGATGATGTCGCCATCCCCGGTGCGGACGCCGCAGCGGGACCGGCTGGCGGTGATCTCCAGCGCGGCGAGCTGGATGATCCGGTCCTCCAGAATCAGGCGGGTTTCCTGCCGTTCGCCGGCGGAAAGCTGGGCGGGCCGCGAAAGCCAGCTCGCATACCCGATGCGCAGTACCCGGATCTGATAGGAACCCGGTCCGGGGAGCTGGAACCCGAATCCCCCGGTGGGCGAGGACAACGTCCGGGCGACCTCCCGGCCCTCGGCATCGAGCAGAACGACCAGGGCGCCGGCGACCGCATTGCTGTCCGTGCCGGCCAGGACTCGGCCGCTCCACTCCTGCGCCGTCCCCGAAGTCGCGGCCCCCAGGGCCATGATCCCGAGCAGGGCCGCCAGCCGGCCGGGTCGAAAGGTTGAGAAGTTCATGGGTCACCCACCCTTGAAGCAGCCTTGCCGGGAAGGCTAAATTTATGGGCTAAATTCACTTAGAAGGACCACAGCATGCCGACGTACGAGTACAGGTGCTTTGACGGACACGTCTTCGAGAAGTTCCAGAAGATGACCGACAAGTCCCGGTCCAAATGCCCCACCTGCGGCAAGGCGGCCAGCCGCCTCATCTCCGGTGGTGCCGGGCTGGTGTTCAAGGGCAGCGGTTTCTATATCACCGACTATGGCAAGGATGGCAAGGGGCCCCGCAAGGCGCCGGCGGAAGCGTCGGGCGGCGGCGATACGAAGAGCGATTCCAAAACGGAATCCAAACCGGACAAGAAGGAAACGAAGCCTGCCACCGAGACCAAGCCTCTCAAGAAAGCTTCCGAGTGAGCCGGAGCCTGTGAACGAACCGATCCGGGCCGAGCTGGCGCGCGTGGCCGCGCTGCTGGAGGCACCCGACGCCGAGTTCGTGCTGGAGCGCCCTCGGGACAGCGACCACGGCGACCTGGCGACCAACCTCGCGATGGTGGTCGCCCGGCGCCAGAAGGCCAATCCCCGCAAACTCGCGGAGCGGGTCATCGCCGAACTCCGTTTCCCCGAAGGCACCGTCGCCCGCACCGAGATCGCCGGGCCGGGGTTTATCAACTTCTGGCTGGCCGAAGACCAGCTGGTGGCGCTGGCCGGCCGGATTCTCCGCGAGGGCGAGCGGTATGGGCGCTCCACGTCCGGGGCCGGGCGGCGGATCAACGTGGAGTTTGTCTCCGCCAACCCCACCGGCCCGCTTCACGTGGGGCATGGCCGGGGCGCCGCGCAGGGCGATGGCATCGCGGCCCTGCTGGCTTGGACCGGGCACGCCGTCACCCGCGAATTCTACATCAACGATGCCGGGGTCCAGATCGGCAAGCTGGCCGAAAGCCTCTGGGCCCGGATCCAGCAGGCTGCCGGGCGGGAGCAGGAGATCCCCGAAGGCGGCTACCACGGGGAGTACCTCAAGGAGGCGGCGGAGGCGGTACTGAAAGGGAAGGGCCCCGCCTTTGCCGACCTGCCGGAAGCGGAGGCGCTGCCCCGCTGCCGGGCGCTGGTGCTGGCCAGTCAGCGGGCCGAGCAGGACCAGCTGCTGGCCGACTTCGGAGTCCGCTTCGATGTGATGACCTCGGAGCAGAGCATCTACGACCGGGGCCTCATTGAGAGGGTGCTCGCCACGCTCGAAGGGCGCGGCCTGCTCTACCAGAGGGACGATGCGCTCTGGCTCCGCACCACCGACTTCGGGGACGACCAGGACCGGGTGCTGCGGAAACGCGACGGCTCCTATACCTACGTGGTGCCGGACATCGCCTACCACGCCGACAAGCACGACCGCGGATTCGAAGAGGTCATCGACCTCTGGGGTGCCGACCACCACGGTTACATCCCCCGGATGCGTGCCGCCCTCCGTGGCCTCGGCTACCCGGACGAGTTCTTCAGCGCGGTCATCGTCCAGCTGGTCAAGGTGGTGCGGGGCGGAGAAGAGGTCCGCATGTCCAAGCGGTCCGGCGATTTCGTAACGCTGCGGGACCTGATCGAAGAGGTCGGGGTGGACGCTGCCCGCTATTTCTTCCTGATGCGCCGGGGCGACTCTCATTTCACCTTCGACGTGGACCTGGCCCGGAAGCAGACCGACGAGAACCCGGTTTTTTACGTGCAGATGGCCCACGCCCGGCTGTCGGGCATCTTCCGCACCGCGGGGCGGGAGCCGGAAGCGGTCTCCGGCCCGCTCGATGTGGCCGGCCTCCCGGCCCCGGAAGACCTGGAACTCCTGAAGAAGCTGGGCCGCTTTCCCGAGGTGGTCGAAAAGGCCGCGCGGGAGCGGGAACCGCACCGGATCACCGGCTTCCTGGAAGAACTCGCCGCCATCATCCACGGCTGGTATCACCGCACCCGTACCGTGGGCGAGGCGCCGGACATCGAAACCGCCCGCCTCCTGCTGGCCCGCGCCGCCCGGACCGTCCTGGCCAACGGGCTCTCCCTGCTGGGGCTCAGCGCCCCCGATCGGATGTAATGACATGAGCCTGCTCGTCGTCGGCAGCGTGGCCCTCGATTCCATCTATACCCCCTTCGGCGAGACGGCCGATGCACTGGGCGGTTCCGCCGTGTATTTCAGCGTGGCGGCGGCCCTGTTGCACCCGGTGCAGGTAGTGGGGGTGGTCGGCGACGATTACCCCATGGCGGACCTGGAGCGGCTGGCGGCGCGCGGCATCGACTGGTCCGGCGTGGAGCGGGCCGAGGGGGAAAGTTTCCGCTGGAAGGGCAAGTACAGCTACGATCTCCAGAGCCGGGAGACCCTGGAGACGCGGCTCGGTGTCTTCGCCAACTTCCAGCCCAAGCTGCCGGCCCAGGCCCGCGACTGTCGCTTCGTCTTTCTCGGCAACATCGACCCCGAGCTGCAGCTGGGGGTGCTGGAGCAGGTGCGCCAGCCGGAGCTGGTCGTCTGCGACACCATGAACTACTGGATCCAGAGCAAGAAGGACGTGCTGCTCCACCTGCTGCGCCAGGTGGATATCCTGATGGTCAACGACAGCGAGGCCCGGGAACTCTCCGGCGACTGGAACATTCACCGCGCCGGACGCTGGATCCTGCGGCACGGCCCCAGCCGGGTGGTGATCAAGCAGGGCGAATACGGCGCCCTGATGCTGGAAGAGGGCCGCACCTTCTATGTGCCGGCCTTTCCGCTGGAGGAGGTGTTCGACCCCACCGGCGCCGGGGACTCGTTCGCCGGCGGCTTCATGGGGCACCTGGCCGCCAGCGACGATATCTCCAGCGACAACCTCCGCCGCGCCATGGTGTACGGCTCCGCCATGGGGTCCTACGCGGTGGAGCAGTTCGGCATCCGGGGGTTCGACAGCATCACGCCGGCCGATGTCCACCACCGGGTCCACGCGTACCGCGATCTCACCCATGTCTCTCTGGCGGAGCCGATCGCATGACCGAGACCCGTTACGCCGAGGCCGGCGTCAACCTGGCCGATGCCGACCGCGCCAAACGGCGGATCATCGAAGCCGTCGCCGCCACTGCGACCGACCTGAGCGCCGGGCGGCCCGGCGCGTTCGGCAGCATGGTGCGGATCCCCGCCGGGCTGGATCGGCCGACCCTGGTGCTGAGCACCGACGGGGTCGGCACCAAGGTCCTGGTGGCGGCGCTGGCCAATCGCTACGACTCGGTCGGCGAGGACCTGGTCAACCACAGCGTCAACGACATCCTGGTCCACGGCGCCCGCCCCATCGCGTTCATGGATTACCTGGCCGGCTCCGACCTGACGGTGGACCAGATCGCGTCCTTGGTCGAGGGCATCGCCCGGGGGTGCCGGGCCCACGGGATGAGCCTGGCTGGCGGCGAGACCGCCCAGATGCCGGGGCTCTACGGGCCCGGGCATTACGACCTGGCCGGGACCATCGTCGGGATCGTGGATGAGTCCAAAGCGTTACATGGGGACCATATCGTTCCAGGCGATGTCCTGCTGGGATACCGCTCCACCGGGCTCCATACCAACGGCTACAGCCTGGCGCGGCGCATTGTATTCGACAAGGCAGGCTTGCAGATCGGAGACATCCTGGGCGACACCGCCCAGACCGTCGCCGACGCCCTGCTGGCCGTCCACAGGAGCTATTTCAAAGCCATTGTCCCTGTTATAGATAGGCTGCACGGTCTGGCCCACATTACCGGGGGAGGGATCCCCGGCAATCTGGTGCGGATATTGCCCGAGGGAGCCGAAGCGGTGGTGAATCCCGGTGCCTGGGAACGGCCGCCGCTGTTCCGGTTCCTTCAGCAGGCAGGCCAGGTGTCCGATACCGAGATGCGCGATGTGTTCAATCTTGGCATCGGGATGATCGCGGTGCTTCCCGCGGCCGAAGTGGCGCAGGTGCGTGCCGCGGCCGACGCCGACCAGGTCTCGACCTGGGTCATCGGCGAGATCCGCCCCGGCCCCTGCTCGGTGACCTTCGCCACTCACTAGGGGCTTCTCATGCGTCTCAGGTACATCCTCGCTGCCGTGCTCTGCACCATCGTCGGCTCTCCTTTAGCGGCCCAGAGCGACGATTGCTCTCCTTACGCCGGCCAGGCCCGCAACGTCTGCGACGCCGCGGTGGACGGCACCCGGTACTTCCACCCCATCGCCGGCCTCCTGGTCAGCGGGGGCAACCCGGTGCTCGGCACCGCCCAGTCGCTGGGCGGGCTGCCCCATTTTTTCATCGGCCTCCGGGTGAACGCGGCCAAGGTTGGCCTGCCCGACCTCAACTACGATGGCAGCAGCGACACCCTTGCGCTTGACGACGAGATCGTGTTTCCCTCTCCCGTGGTCGAGGCGGGACTGGGCCTCTGGCGGGGGCTGGGCAAGGGCCTGCTCTCCATCGACGCGCTGGGATCGGCCCAGCTGCTGCCCACCGACCAGATTGACAATCTCCGGGTGGATGACGACGCCCGAAAGATCGGCGACATCGCGCTGGGCCTGGGGTACGGCGCGCGGATCGGCCTCATCCGCGGCTCCTTCCCGATTCCCTCGGTCTCGGTGAGCGTGATGAAGCGGACCATTCCCCAGATCCAGTACGGCGACCTGACCGATCCCACCCAGGACTACCAGTACGCGGTGGACCTCCAGGCCACCAACATCCGGGCCACGGCGAGTATGCGGCTGCTTTTCATCAACGTGGCGGCCGGGATCGGCTGGGATAAGTACACCGGCGACGCCGTGATCGCCTTCCGCGACCCGTTGTTCAATATTCCGCAGCCGCCCATCAACATCGAGCTGGACAACACCCGCACCATGATGTTCGCGGACGTGCTGCTCGATTTCCCGGTGATCAAGATCGCGGGCGAGATCGGCTACCAGGCCGGCAAGGACCAGAACCTCCCGACAACGTTCGAGGGCATTGACGACACCGCGGGCAAGCTCTTCGCCAGCGCGGGTATCCGGTTCGGCTTCTAGGCACCCTGCCCCGGCGGTCACGGCGGGGAGGCGGGGAGACGACCCCGTCTCCCCGCTTTTCCGTCTCTCCCGCGTCCCCGCTTATCTTGCAGTATGACCGAACTCGAGGCCATGCGCCGGGCCATCCAGGGGGGCTGGAAGGGGTGGGGGCGGGTGCATCCCAACCCGATGGTCGGGGCGGTGATTCTACGGGACGGCCGCATCATCGCCGAGGGATTTCATGCCGAGTTTGGAGGCGAGCACGCTGAAGCGGCGGCGCTCCGGCAGGTCACCGAGAGCCTGAAGGGCACCACCCTGGTGGTCTCCCTGGAGCCCTGTAACCACCAGGGCAAGCAACCGCCCTGCAGCGAGGCCATCCTCCGGAGCGGCATTACCCGGGTAGTGGCGGCGGCGGCCGATCCCAATCCGGCCGCCGGAGGCGGCATGGAGCGGCTGCGCGAGGCGGGGATCGTCGTGGAGGTCGGTCTCCTGCGGGAGGAGGCCGCCGCGCAGAACGCGGCCTTCTTTCACCAGTTCGCGGGGCGGAATCGTCCTTTCGTCGCGCTCAAACTGGCGACCAGCATCGACGGCCGCATCGCGGACCGGGCCGGGTCCTCCCGGTGGATCTCGGGCCCCCAGGCGCGCGAGTTCGTGCACTGGCTCCGGGCCGGGTTCGACGCCATCGGGGTGGGGGGACGCACCGCCCGGGTAGATGATGCCTCGCTCACGGTTCGGGGTGACATCACCCCGCGGGTTCCGCCGGTCCGGGTCGTCTTCACGCGGACGGGCGAACTCCCGCCCGCCAGCCGGCTCCTCACCACTCCCGCCGATGGGCCCGTGATCGTCGCCCGGCTCGGCTCCCCATCGCTGGCCGCGTCCGACCTTCCCGCAGGGGACGTTTCGATCATCGGTGCCGAGGACCTGGCCGCCGTGCTGGCCCTGCTTCGGCAGCGCGGCATCACCTCGATCCTCGTGGAAGGCGGCGGGGAACTCTCCGGGGCGCTGCTCGCAGCCGGGCTGGTGGACCGGTTCTACTGGGTGCAGTCTCCCGTCTGGCTCGGCGACCGTGGCATCCCCGCGTTCCAGGGCCTACCGGCGCCGCTGCTGGGCTCGGCCCACCGGTGGACCGTGGTCGAGCGGCGGAGCCTGGGGCAGGACACCCTGCTGGTGGTAGATCGCTGATGTTCACCGGATTGATCGAGGCGGTGGGGACCCTCGCGGAGTCGGCACGAGGCCCTGACGGACTGGTGCTCGCCATCGCGTCGCCGTTTCCCGACTTGTCGCCGGGCGAGAGCGTCGCCGTTGACGGGGCCTGCCTGACCGTTACCGACCCGGGGGCCGGCCGCTTCCGGGTGCAGGTGGTGCACTCGTCGCTGGAGCGCACCTGTTTCGCCCAGTACCTGCCCGGCCGCCGGATCAACCTGGAGCGCGCGGTCCGGGTGGGTGACCGGCTGGGCGGGCACCTGGTACAGGGTCATGTGGACGGCGTTGGCACGGTCCGGGCACTGGCGCGGCGGGAGGATGCCCTGCTCATGGATATCGACGTGCCCAGGGAGGTCGCCCGGGTCTCCATCCCGCTCGGTTCGATTACCGTGGACGGCGTCAGCCTCACCGTCAACGCGATCCCGGCGCCCGGTGTGGTCCAGGTGTCGCTCATTCCCCATACCCTGGCGCACACCGCGCTCGGTGACCGAAAGGCCGGGGCGAGGGTACATTTGGAGGCGGATATGATCGCCAAATATGTCCGCCAGTTCGTGACCAGACCGGAAAGCACGGAGTGAATGGATTCTGACGCATTCGGCACTATCGAGCAGGCCATCGAAGACCTGCGCAACGGCAAGATCATCATCGTCGCCGATGACGAGGATCGCGAGAACGAAGGCGACCTGGTCTGCGCCGCCGAGCTGGTTACGCCGGAGACCATCAACTTCATGGCGATGCATGGCCGGGGACTGATCTGCCTGGCCCTCACCGGGGAGCGTTGCGACCAGCTGGGCCTGGCCCAGATGTCCGACCGCAATACCGAAGCGCTGGGCACCGCCTTCACCGTGAGCATCGACGCCGAACGGCGGTTCGGCGTGTCCACCGGCATCTCGGCCGCCGACCGCGCCGCCACCATTCACGTCGCCATCAATCCGTCCACCACCCCCGGCGACCTGCGCCGCCCGGGCCACGTTTTTCCGCTCCGGGCCCGCCCTGGCGGCGTCCTGCAGCGGGTGGGGCAGACCGAGGCCAGCGTGGACCTGGCCCGGCTGGCCGGGCTGGTGCCCGCCGGCGTGATCTGCGAGATCCTCAACGCCGACGGTACCATGGCCCGACGGCCCGAGCTGGAGGTGTTCGCCGGCACCCACGGGCTCACCTTCATCACGGTGGCCCAGCTGGTCGCCTGGCGGCTGGGCAGCGAGAAGCTGATCCGCCGGGTGGCCGAGGCCCGGCTGCCGACCCAGTATGGCGAGTTCCGTATTATCGGCTACCAGAACGACGTAGATACCGCGGAGCACGTGGCCCTGGTCCTCGGCGAGGTCGCCGGCGAGACGAACGTCCTGGTGCGGATGCACTCCAAGTGCCTGACCGGCGATGTGTTCGGGTCGATGCGCTGCGACTGCGGGCCCCAGCTGCACGCGGCGATGCGCATGATCGGGCAGGCCGGCAAGGGCGTCATCGTCTATCTGGACCAGGAGGGGCGGGGCATCGGCCTCCTCAACAAGCTGCGCGCCTACACGCTGCAGGACAGCGGCGACGACACCGTGGAAGCCAACAAGCGTCTCGGGTTCGGGGCCGATCTCCGCAACTACGGCATCGGGGCGCAGATCCTCCGCGACCTCGGCCTTTCATCCATCCGGATCATGACCAACAATCCCCGCAAGCTGGTCGGCCTCGAGGGCTATGGCCTCGAGATCAGCGAGCGCCTGCCCCTGCAGTCCGATCCTACCGACGAAAACCGCGGCTATCTCGGCGTCAAGCGGGACAAGCTCGGCCACCTGCTGGCGCACTGACGTGACCGAATACACGGGACACCTGCGCCGTACGGGGCGGGTCGCCATCGTCGTGAGCCGGTACAACGAACTGGTCACCACCCGCTTGCTGGAGGGCGCCCAGGCCTGCTGCGCCGAAGCGGCGATACCGGCGGCGGAGGTGGATGTGTACTGGGTACCCGGCGCCTTCGAGCTGGTGGGCGCGGCCGACGCCGCCGCGGCGACCGGCCGATACGCCTGCGTCATCGCCCTGGGAGCGGTGATCCGGGGCGAGACCCCGCATTTCGAGTTCGTGGCCGGCGAAACGACCCGGGGCCTGGGCCAGGTGGTGCTGGCCCGCTCGGTACCGGTGGGCTTCGGCCTGTTGACCGTGGATACCCTGGTGCAGGCCCGGGAGCGGGCCGGCGGCGCGGCCGGCAACAAAGGCTATGAGGCCGCCGAGGCCGCGCTGCGATCGGCCGACCTGCTGGCCCAGATGGGACGCGATGCCGCTCAGCCCTAAGACCCGGATGCGGGCCCGGACCCTGCAACTGCTCTATGCCTGGGAGATGCAGGGGGCGCCCGCCATGGTGAATGTCGCCAGCGGGCTGGTGCGAATCACCGGCCGGGTTCCCCGGGCGCTGGAAGAAGCCGAGCAGTTCGCCACCGCCGTGATCGAGCAGGCCGCGGACCTCGACGCGCAGGCGGAGGCCGCCGCGGAGAACTGGCGGATCGAGCGGCTGGGTGTCATCGAGCGCAACATTCTCCGGATCGCGGTCCTCGAGCTGGCCCAGAACTCGGCCCCGCCCAAGGTCGTGATCAACGAGGCGGTCCAGCTGGCGCACTGGTTCGGCGGGCGGAAATCGCCGGGCTTCATCAACGGCGTACTGGACCGCATAGCGCATTCGCTTGGCCGCCTGTGAACATCCTGCTGGTGAACTGGCAGGACCGCGAGAATCCCCAGGCCGGGGGCGCGGAGATCCATCTCTTCGAGATCTTCTCCCGGCTGGCCGCCCAGGGCCACCGGGTCCGACTGGTCTGTTCGGGCTGGGAGGGCGCGGCCCGGGAGGCGTCGGTGGACGGCATCGCGGTGCGGCGGACCGGCAACCGCTCGACCTTTACCCTGCGCGGGCGGGGGGCGGTGCGGGCGGAGATCCGTCGGGAAGCGCCCGACATCCTGGTGGAGGACATCAACAAGCTCCCGCTGTTTCTCTCCGGGCTCACGGCGGCGCCCCTCTACGTGATCATTCCCCACCTGTTCGGCGAGACCATTTTCCACGAGGCCGCCTGGCCCATGGCGGCGCTGGTCTGGCTCGCCGAGCGCCCGATTCCCCGGGCCTACCGGCGGGCGGCCTTTCACGCCATCAGCGAGAGTACCGCCGCCGACCTGGTTCAACGGGGCGTGCCGGAGGATCGAATCCGGGTGATACATCCCGGGGTGGACGCCGTCCGACACACCCCGGATCCGGGGGTGCGTGCCCCGGCGCCCAGGTTCCTCTATCTGGGCCGTCTCAAGCGCTACAAGGGTGTCGAGGTCGCCCTCCGCGCCCTGGCCGTGGCGCGCCGATCCCGTCCCGATCTTATCTTGGATGTTGCGGGGACCGGCGACGACCGGCCCCGCCTGGAGTCGATCGCCCGGAGCCTCGCGATCGGCGACGCCGTTCGCTTCCACGGTTTCGTGAGCGAAGCCGAGAAGCTCCGGCTGCTTCGGAGCAGCTGGGCCAACATCTTTCCCTCGCCCAAGGAAGGGTGGGGCATCACCATCGTGGAGGCGGCGGCCTGCGGGACCCCGTCGCTGGCCTCCGACAGCCCCGGCCTGCGGGACTCGGTTCGCCATGGCGAAACCGGGTACCTGGTGCCCCATGGCGATGCGGACGCCCTGGCCGCCCGGATGCTGGAACTGGCCGCCCAGCCCGCGCTGGTCCGGTCGCTGGGCTTGCGGGCCCGGGCCTTCGCGGAAGGGTTGAGCTGGGACGACGCGGCCCGGCACACTGAGCGCCACCTCAACGAGACGATTCGCAGCCACAAGGGAGAATAGAAATGCGCACCGTGATCACCGCTCTTCACTGTGAGATCCCTGACGTCCTCAAGGAGCGCGCCGAAGCCATTGGCGAGCGCCTCGGCCACCTGGCGCCGCGCGGCCAGGAGTGCACCATCGTGTTCGACTCCGAGGCCCCCAACAGCACCGCCACGGCCGAGGTCCGGCTGCACGTCCCGCCCGGCAAACTCCTGGTCGCCAAGGGTGAGGGGGTGGATCACCGGACCGCCCTGGACCGGGCGGAGGAGCGGTTGCGCAGCCAGCTGGACAAGGTTTCCAAGCCCGGCGTCAGAGCGAGGGCCCAGGGGGCGTGAACCTCCGGCTGCGCGACCTGCTGAGCCGGAAGGGCGACCCGCTTCAGCTGGAGACCATGACCGGCGATTCGGGTCTCGACCGGTTCGTGCCCGACGGCGAGATCTCCAGCCCCGGGCTGGCACTGGCGGGGTACACCGGGCGGTTCGCGCCGCACCGCCTGCACGTGCTGGGCGAAACCGAGATCAGCTATCTCGCTTCGCTCGATGCCGTGACGCGCAGCCGGACCCTGGAAGGGCTCTTCGCGTTTGACCTGCCCTGCGTCTTCGTGACCAAGGGGCAGGAGGTGCCCCCCGAAATGCTGGAGCTGGCCCGCCGGCAGGGAACACCGGTGCTCCGGACCCGGCTCAAGACGGCGGAGTTCTACCGGCGGATCAAGCCGATTCTCGAAGAAGCGTTCGCGCCCCGCACTACCCTGCACGGGTCGCTGGCCGACGTGTACGGCGTGGGGCTGCTCTTCGTGGGCCGCTCCGGGATCGGCAAGAGCGAGTGCGTCCTCGACCTGGTGGAACGGGGCCACCGCCTGGTGGCCGACGACGTGGTGCAGGTGACCCGGCGGGGCCAGGACATTCTGATCGGCCAGGGGCACGAGCTGGCCGCCCACCACATGGAGATCCGGGGTATCGGCCTCATTGATATTCCCCGGCTGTTCGGCGTCCGCTCGGTGCGGCAGCAGAAGCGGATCGAGGTGATCGTGCAGCTGGACGACTGGGAAACCACCGGCGATGCCGAGCGCACCGGCCTGACCCACGCGGAAACCGTGGTGCTCGAGGTCACCCTGCCCAAGGTCATCGTGCCGCTCAACCCCGGCAAGAATATCACCGTCATCTCCGAGGTCGTGGCCATGGCCCACCTGCTGCGCTATTCCGGCGTGGATATGGCCGCGGCCTTCAATGAACGGCTGATCCGGAAAATGAAAGATCGGAAAGGCCTCCGCGAGTACCTGGCCGAAGACTATGAATGAGCCGCTGCGCGGGGTGATCGCGTGTCACGGACGGCTGGCGGAAGCGCTGATCGACGCCACCGAGCGGATCAGCGGGGTGACCGGGGCGCTGGTGCCGGTGACCAACACCGACTGCGACCGCGGGCTCATCGAGCAGCGGATTGCCGCCGCCGTCGGCGACGGGCCGGCGATCGTCTTCACCGACATGGCCAGCGGCAGCTGCCTCATCGCGGCGGCCACCCTGGCCCGGAAGCAGGGGCAGGGCCGGGTCGCCGTGGTCACCGGCGTGAACCTGGCGATGCTGATCGATTTCGTGTTTCACCGCGAGCTGACCCTGGCCGCCGCGACGGCCCGCATCGCCGAATCGGGGCGGAAGGCCATCCAGGTACCCTGATGTCCATTCTGCTTTACCGGGTCGACGACCGCCTGGTCCATGGGCAGGTGGTAATCGGGTGGGGAACGCCCATGGGCATCGAGTTCATCCTGCTGGTCGATGACCAGGTGCGGGAGAGCGCCTGGGAACAGGACCTCTACCGCATGGGCGTCCCGCCCGGCGTGGAACTGATATTCGCCAGCACGAAGGAGGCGGCCGAGGCTGTTCCCCGGATGGCCGCCGATCGCCGGCGGGGCATTCTGCTGGCGGCCGGCGTGGATACCATGACGGGCCTCCAGGCGGCGGGGGTCGTGATTCCCCGGCTCAACCTGGGAGGGATTCACCACCAGCCGGGACGAACCGAGCGCCTGCCCTATCTCTACCTGACCGACGAGGAGCTGGCCCAGTTGGTCGCGCTGCAAGCCGGCGGCGTGGACGTCACGGCCCAGGATCTTCCCACCGCCAGCCCGGTCGCGCTGGGGGCCCTGCCATGACGCCGCCGCTGCTGCTCCTCGGCCTGCTGCTCCTCTGGGGCACCATCGTGGGACTGGACCTGGTCACCGTGCCGCAGAGCATGGTGTCCCGTCCGCTGGTGGCGGGCGCGGTGACCGGGCTGATCGTGAGCCTGGTGCAGCCCGGAGTCTATTCCGTCTCGCCGCTCGGCACCGGGCTCATGGTGGGCGCGGTCCTGGAGCTCTACGCGCTCGATGTCCTGCCCTTCGGGGCCTCGCGGTACCCCGACTACGGCCCCGCCACCGTGGCGGCCGTGTATGCGGCGCTGGGGTGGCGGCCCGAGCTCGGGCTGGGGGCCTCGGTCGGCGTGGGACTGCTCATCGCCGTCCTGGGCGGTTGGCTGATGCAGATGATGCGCCGCGCCAATGCCGCCGCCATTCAGCGCCGGGCCGCCGCGCTTTCGGCCGGCGAGTCGGACGCCATTCGGGCCCTCCAGTGGGGCGGCGTCCGCCGCGACATCGTGCGGAGCGCGGGGGTGACCCTGACCGGCCTCATGGTGGCGACCATCATCTGGCCGCTGCTGCCACCGGGATCGGAGAACTTCCGGTGGCTGACCCTGGTCGCGGTGGCCGGCGGCATTGCGGCGGCCATCGGGGGCGCCATCCGGAGCGCCGGCCGCACCCGGCGGCTGGCCTGGGCGGCCGCGGGACTCGGCGCCGGGGTGCTCCTCGTGGTGCTTCGATGAACGGAAGGCTGCGGGCATCGCTCCGGCTGCTGGCGGTGCAAGGCGCCTGGAACTACGAACGGCTGCTGGGCGTGGGCATGGGCTACGCCGCGGAACCACTGCTCAAGGACCTCGAATCGGCCGATCCAACCCGGCACGCCGAGGCGGTCGTCCGCTCGGCCGAGTTCTTCAATTGTCATCCCTACCTGGCCGGGCTGGCACTGGGTGCCACCGTGAAAGCCGAGTACGAGTCGGTCCCCGGCGCCCAGATCGTCCGGCTCCGGACCGCGCTGTGCAGCCCGCTCGGCGCGCTGGGCGACCAGTTCTTCTGGAGCGGGCTGCTGCCGGCTCTGATGGGCGCGGCCCTGGTGCTGGCCGGGCTCGGCGCCGGGGTGTGGGGCGTCCTCGGGTTCCTGCTGGTGTACAATGTCGTGCGGACGTTCACCGGGGCCTGGGCGCTCTCGACCGGTCTCCGCGCCGGGATGGATGTGGGACGTTCGATCGCGCAGTCCTGGCTGCCGGGCGCCGCCCGGGTGGCGGGTTTCGGGGCGGGCGCCCTGGTCGGTCTTGCCGTCCCGGTGGTGGCGCAATGGACGCTCCGCTGGGCCAGTCCCTCGCAGGTAGTGGTGGCCCTGGCGATCGCCGCCCTGGGCGTCGGGCTGTCGCTCCGGTTTCGCCACACGGTGACGGCGGTGCGTTTCGCCCTCTCTCTTCTTGTCCTCACGGTGCTATGGCGCTGGACAACATCCTGACGCAGCGCGATGTCAAGATCATCAACCCGCTGGGCCTGCACGCCCGGCCGGCGGCGTTGTTCGTCAAGCTCGCCACGACGTTTCAGTCCGATGTCGAGATCGGCAACGATTCCATGACCGTCAATGGCAAGAGCATCATGGGAGTGATGATGCTGGCCGCCGAGTGCGGGAGCCGGGTGCGCATCCGGACCTCCGGCGAGGATGCCGAACAGGCGGTTACCGCCCTGGCCGCGCTGGTGGAGAGAGGATTCGGCGAACGATGATCGACCGCCTGTTGCGGGGGATCGGGGTGTCGCCCGGCGTCGCCTACGCGACGGCCGTCGTGGTGCGCTGGGAGTTCCCCGACGTGCCGGACCGGACCGTGTCCGACCTGGAGATTGACAGTGAGGTCGGCCGGCTCCAGGTGGCGGTGGGCGAAGTGGCCCGGGAATTGGACCTGCTGCGGCTCCGGGTGCTGGAGCGGGCGGGAGAAGAAGAATCCCGGATCTTCGACGCCCAGATCCTGATGGTGCAGGACGTCGAGTTTCTCAAAGAAGTGGAACAGCTGATCCGGCAGAACCGGCTGAGCGCGGAGACCGCCTTCGAGTTCAAGTCGCTGGAGCTGCGGAACCTGTGGGGCAACTCGGGGAGCGCCCGGCTCCGGGAGCGGCTGGCCGATATCGCCGCCGTGCAGATGCGGGTCCTGCAGCGGCTCCTGGGTGCCGCCCCTCACCGGCTGTGGGAGGGCGAGGAGGGAGACCGGGTGATCGTGGTCACCCACGAGCTGTCGCCCGGGCTGACCGTACAGTTCGACCGGGACTACGTGGTGGGACTGATCAGCGAGGAAGGCACCCGGACTTCCCATGCCGCCATCCTGGCGCACTCCCTCGGCATTCCCACGGTGATGGGAGCGGTCAACGCGCTGGAGCGGATCAAGACCGGAACGCCGCTGCTGATCGACGGCCAGAGCGGCGCCATCCTGCTCGACCCGACGCCGGCCGAGCGGGACGAGACGATGGCGTACATCATCCGGCGCCGCCGCCTCGACTTCGAGCTGCAGTCCACCCTGGCGCTTCCCTGCGTCACCGCCGACGGCCATCGCATCCACCTGCTCGGCAACGTGGATCTGCCGGAGGAAATCGAGTCGGCCCAGATGAACGGAGCCGAGGGGGTCGGACTGCTCCGAACCGAGTTCCTGGTGGTCGGCCGCGCGACCCTCCCGACCGAAGACGAGCAGGCGGCCTACTTCCGGCGGATCGCCGATGCGTTTCACGACCACCCGGTGATCATCCGCTCGTTCGACCTGGGCGGCGACAAGTTTCCCGCCGCCTTCCAGGCGGCCGAAGAGGCCAACCCGTTCCTCGGCTGGCGCTCGATCCGGGTCTGCCTGGACCAGCCCGAGATTTTCCGCCCCCAGGTCCGCGCGATCCTGCGTGCCGCCAAGGACCGGCCGATCAAGCTGATGCTGCCGCTGGTGACCACCGTGGAGGAGGTACTGGAGTCCAGGGCCATCGTGGAGGAGGAAGCAGCCGCGCTGGCGCGCGACGGGATCCCGGCGGCCGAGTCGGTCCCGGTCGGGGTGATGGTGGAGACGCCAGCCGCGGTGGTCATCGCCGACCAGCTCGCCGCAGTGAGCGCCTTCTTCAGCGTCGGCACCAACGACCTGACCCAGTACACGCTGGCCGTGGACCGGGGCAACGCGCGGCTGGCCGCCCGTTTCACCCCCCACCACCCGGCGGTGGTGCGCCAGCTCAAGACCATCGCCGAGGCCGCGACCCGGGCCGGCATTTCCGCCAGCGTCTGCGGCGAGATGGCCTCCGACCCGCTGTCGGCGGTGCTGCTGGTCGGGCTGGGGTATGACACGTTGAGCGTGGGCCCCCCGGATTTGTCGCTCATCAAATGGGTGATCCGGCGGGTGCCGCTGGAATCCGCGCGGCTGGCCGCGGCGGCCAGCCTGGAAGCCACCACGGCGCCGCTGGTGACCCAGGCGATCCGGGAGGTGGTGCGGCGCCACCTCGACATGCGGCTGCTCGAGTCGGGCGCTCTGTTGCCGGGCTAGTGCCGCCCTGCTAATCTTCACGCTCTTCCTTCCCCATCTGGGACCTGATTTCATGGCTTCACCGAAGCGGCACGTCTTCACGTCCGAATCCGTCACCGAGGGCCACCCCGACAAAGTCGCCGACCAGATTTCCGACGCGGTCCTCGACGCGATCCTGCGGGACGATCCCAACGGCCGGGTCGCCTGCGAGACCCTGGTGACGACCGGGATGGCGGTGGTGGCGGGCGAGATCACCACCAAGACCTACGTCCACATCCCCGACGTGGTACGCTCGACGATCGCGGCCATCGGATACACCGATGCCAACTTCGGGTTCGACGCCCGCACCTGCGCCGTGATCTCGGCCATCGACCGCCAGTCGCCCGATATCGCCCAGGGGGTGGAATCGGGCTATCACGGCGGCCAGGGCGCGGGCGACCAGGGAATGATGTTCGGCTACGCCACCGCGGAAACCCGGGAGCGGATGCCGCTGCCGATCATGCTGGCGCACCGGATCACCGAGCGGCTGGCCCGGGTCCGGAAGGGACTGGATGGCACCCGGCCGATCGCCTGGCTCCGGCCCGACGGCAAGTCGCAGGTCTCGGTGGAGTATGAGGGCGACCGCCCGGTCGCGGTGCGCACCGTGGTGGTCTCGACCCAGCACGCCGAGTACAACGGCAGCCGCAAGCTGGGGTACGGCACCATCCGGGAGGCGGTCATCGAAGAGGTCATCAAGCCGGTGCTGGAGAAAGCCGGCCTCGAAGCGCGGCGGACCCGGTTCCTGATCAACCCGACCGGCCGCTTCGTGATCGGTGGGCCCCACGGCGATGCCGGGCTGACCGGCCGCAAGATCATCGTGGATACCTACGGCGGCATGGCCCGGCACGGCGGCGGCGCCTTCAGCGGCAAGGATCCCTCCAAGGTGGACCGCTCCGCCGCGTACGCCACGCGCTGGGTCGCCAAGAATATCGTGGAGGCCAAGCTGGCCCGCCGCTGCGAGGTGCAGGTGGCCTACGCCATCGGGGTGGCGGAGCCGGTCTCCATCATGGTGGATACCTTCGGGACCGGCGCGGTGCCGGACCGGGAGCTGGAGCGGATCGTGTCGGAGGTCTTCGACCTGACCCCCGCCGGGATCATCGCCGCGCTCAAGCTCAAGCGCCCCATCTACACCCCCACCGCCACCTCGGGCCATTTCGGCCGCCGCCCGGCCGCCGGAAAATACGCCGGCAAGGCGGTTGACTTCTTCACCTGGGAACGCACCGACCGCGTCAAGCAGCTGCTCGCGGCCGCGCGCTAGAGGAGACTATGACGGTCCAGATCGCAGACGCCAAGTACGACGTAAAAGACCTTGCCCTGGCCGACGAGGGGCGCCGCCGCACCGAGTGGTCGGAACGCTCCATGCCGGTGCTGCGGCAGATCCGGGCCCGCTTCGCCCGGGAACAGCCGCTCAAGGGAACCCGGATGTCCTGCTGCCTCCACGTCACCACGGAGACGGCGAACCTGATGGCCACGCTCCGGGCGGCGGGCGCCGAGATCGCGCTCTGCGCGTCCAATCCGCTCTCCACCCAGGACGATGTCGCGGCCCACCTGGTGCGGGACCACGGGGTCCACGTCTACGCCATCAAGGGCGAGGACAACGACACCTATTACACCCACATCGCGCAGGCGCTCGCGTTCGGCCCCGAGATGACCCAGGATGACGGCGCCGACCTGGTGGGCTCGCTTCACATGATCGCGCTGAACCGGCTGGACGACCTGGCCCCGCCGATCCGGCGCTGGGTGGAGACCCTGTCGTCGGAAGAGCGCAAGGAACTGGTCGCCCGGATCCGCGGCTCCACCGAGGAGACAACGACCGGTGTCATTCGGCTCAAGGCCATGGCCGAGGAAGGGATTCTCCAGTTCCCCATTATCGCGGTGAACGATTCGAGCACCAAACACATGTTCGATAACCGCTATGGCACCGGGCAGTCCACCCTGGACGGCATCATCCGGGCGACCAACATGCTGCTCGCCGGCAGCACGGTGGTGGTGGCCGGCTACGGCTGGTGCGGCCGCGGCGTCGCCATGCGGGCCCGGGGCGCCGGCGCCAGCGTGATCGTCACCGAGATCGAGCCGGTGAGCGCGCTGGAAGCGCGGATGGACGGGTTCGACGTCCGCCCCATGGCCGACGCGGCACCCGTGGGCGACCTGTTCGTCACCCTGACCGGCAACGTCAACGTAGTCCGGCCGGAGCACTTTGCCCTCATGAAAGACGGCGCCATTGTCTGCAACTCCGGCCATTTCAACGTCGAGCTGGACCTCGACGGCCTGGCCAGGATCGCCACCGAGCGCCGCCAGGTCCGCAACATGGTCGAGGAGTTCGTGGTCAAGGGCCGCCGCATCATGGTGCTGGGCGAAGGCCGCCTGATCAACCTGGCCGCGGCGGAGGGCCACCCGGCCAGCGTCATGGACATGTCCTTCGCCAACCAGGCCCTGGCCGCCGAGGTCGTGGCCAAGGAGTCGGCCACCCTGACCAAGGGCGTGCACCGCCTCCCCGCCAGCGTGGACCAGGAGATCGCCCGGCTCAAGCTGGCCAGCATGGGGGTGAAGATCGACACCCTCACGCCGGAGCAGCAGCGCTACCTCGCCAGCTGGGACGCTGGAACGTGAGAAGTGAGCGGTGAAGAGTGAGAAGTGAGGAGTGAGAGGGACGTGTGATCGGAAGCCTTGCCTTCCTTCACCGTCCCTCTTAGTTCTCAGCAGGGAACCTCAAAAAGGCTGGGTGTGATCGAAGTCGTTGTCGCCCATCTGGGCCTGGACCGGGCCACCAATACCCCGGTCGTCATATTGCGGGAGCGTAATGGCGAACGGGTCCTTCCGATCTGGATCGGGCCGGCGGAGGCCAGCGCCATCGCGATGGAAATGCAGGGCGTCAAGGCCGTTCGCCCCATGACCCACGACCTGCTCAAGCAGGTCATCGTCGGGCTGGGCGCCGAGTTGCGCCGGGTCACCATCCATGACGTCAAGGAAAACACCTACTTCGCCGAGTTGCTGATGAGCCGGGAAGATCACGTCTTCCAGGTGGATGCCCGCCCCTCCGACAGCATCGCGCTGGCCATCCGGCTCAACGCTCCCATCTACACCAGCGACCAGCTGCTGGACCAGCGTACGGTGGAAGCGCCGGAGAGCGATACGACCCTGGAGGCGGAACGCCTGAAGCACCACCTCGAAAACATGGACCCCCAGGATTTCGGCAAGTTCAACCCGTGATGGTCGCCAGCCCCCGCCTCCCCGGAGCCTGGGGCCTGCTGTTGCTCCTCCTCGCCCCGGGGGCCGCGGGAGGCCAGCAGTCTCTCCCGGTCCGGGGCAGGGTGGTGCTCGCCTCCGCCGATTCCGCCCCGGTCCCCGGGGTTCGGCTGGTCCTGCACCGGGTGGGACGCGCCGCCCAGGGCCCCCTCGACTCCACGGTGACCGGACCGGACGGTAGTTTCCGGCTCCGGTTCGCGGCCGATACCACCTCTCTCTACCTGCTCTCCGCCAGCTACGCCGGGATCGAGTATTTCTCCCCGCCCGTCAACACCAATCCCGCGCTGCCGGATACCGCCCTCGTGGTGGCGGTCTTTGATACCTCGTCCACCCAGCCGGTGACCCAGGTCGCCCGCTACCTGGTGATCCGGCGCGCGGCGGAGGATGGCAGCCGGAGCGTCCTGGACTTGATCGTGCTTGAGAACCGGGGCGCATTCACCCGGCTGGCCGGCGACACGGTGCGGCCCTCCTGGCAGGGCTTCGTCCCGCGGGGGGCCAGCGGTGTCCGGGTGGGCGAGGCCGACCTCTCGGCCGATGCGATCCTGATCCGGGGCGACACCATCGAGGTGTTCGCCCCGATCGCGCCCGGCGAAAAGCAGATCGCGCTGGAGTATGCCCTGCGACCCGGCCTCCCCCTGGAGCTGGAGTTCGGCCAGGATAGCGTCGCCACCAACGTGCTGGCCCAGGACCCGGATGCCCGGGTCGAGGGCGGCGAGATGGCCGCGGTGGATTCCCAGAACATCGAAGGCGAAAACTTTCGCCGCTGGGTGGGCGCGCCGCACGCCGGGGACGCGATCAAGGTCAGCTTTGGCTCCGCGGCCGGCGGCGTCCCCGGGTGGATCCTGCCGGCCATGGTCGGCATGGCCGCGCTGGGATTGCTGGCCGTGTTCTTCCTGCAGCGAAAGCGGCGGGCGACTCCCCACCCGCTTGAAGCGATCACCGACCGCATCGCGGAACTGGAAGCGCGCTATGCCGGGCGGGAAGGCGAAGTGCCAGCCCAGGAGTGGACCGGGTACCTGGCCGACCGGGAACGGCTGCGGGCCTCCCTGGCCGCCCACCTTGCCAGCCGGGGGAGAGCCCCCTAGCATTGAGCTGTTATCAGCGAACGCGGATATTCGGAAGCCGGTGGAAATCCGGCGCGGCCCCGCCACTGTAACGGGCAGTTCGAGGCGCAGCAGCAGCGCCCTTTCGTTCACACGCCACTGGGAGGTTCCCGGGAAGGCGAACGAATCGCCCGAAGCCAGGAGACCTCCTCGTTCGCGCCACCTGTTTGCCCTCGGGGGAGGGAATGGTGGCGTGACGCGCCTCCCGGCGACGCTACGCCCTTCTCCGATCCAACGAGAGGGGCATTTTCATTGGGCCATACTCCCCGGTTCGCGGCACTCCTCCCCGCCGTACTTCTTGCGCTGGCCATTGGCTGCCAGTCGCGGGAGCCGGGCGCCGGTCCGCTGCTCGCCGTGGACGACGCCGGCGATACGGTCCGCCTGGCAGCACCCGCCCGGCGCGTCGTCTCGCTGGTCCCCGCGACCACCGAATTGCTGTTCGCCATCGGTGCCGGTGGCCAGCTGGTCGGCCGCACCCGCTGGGACGACTATCCCGCCCAGGCCGCCGCGATCCCCGATGTCGGCGATGGCCTCAGCCCCAGTATCGAAGCCATCCTCTCCCGGCAGCCCGACCTGGTGGTCATGTATCACTCCGGCTCCAATGCCGCGGCGGCCGGCCAGCTTCGCCAGCTGGGTATTCCCACCGTTCAACTCTCGGTGGACCGGCTCGCCGATGTGCCCCGCATCGCCCGCTTGCTGGGCCGGCTCACCGGACACGCCGGCGGCGCCGATAGCCTGGCGCGCCGCATGGCCGCCGAACTGGAGGCGGTGACCGTGCCGGCCACGACCACCGGGTTGCGAGTGTTGATCGTGGCCTGGGACCAGCCCCCCATGGTGATCGGCGCCGGCAGTTTCCTGAGCGAGGTGGTCGAGCGGGCCGGGGCGGCCAATCTCTTCGGCGATCTCGCCGAGCCATCGGCATTGATCAGCATCGAAGCGGTGGTGCAGCGCGACCCCGATGCACTGCTGGTCAGCTCGGACGGGCCGCCGGCGCTGGCCTCCCGCCCCGAGTGGCGGGTGGTGCCGGCCGTCCGCGCCAACCGGTTCATCCACGTGACCAGCTCGGCGTTCAGCCGTCCCAGCCCCCGGGCGCCCGAGGCCATTCGTGAACTCCGGCGCAAGCTGGCGGAGTTCCGGCGGTGAGACCGGGAACGTCCTCGCTCGTCGCCGCGGGAGTGCTCCTCTCGCTGGCCATCGGGCTGTCTGCCGGCGCGGTATCGCTGAGCCCCTCCGAGCTATGGCAGGGACTGGTGAATCCGGCGGCGCCGGCGGCGGATATCCTGCGGAGCCTCCGGGTGCCGCGGGTCCTGCTGGCCTTCGCCGTGGGGGGCAGTCTGGGCCTCTCCGGCGCGGCGCTCCAGGCCCTGGTCCGTAACCCGCTGGCCGAGCCCTACCTCCTGGGGCTCTCCGGCGGCGCCGGACTGGGCGCCGTGGTCGCGATCGGTCTCAGGATTCCGAGTGCCTGGGCCATTCCGGTTGCCGCGTTCGCGGGCGCCATGGCCGCGGTCGCCCTGGTCTACCGGCTGAGCCTGGTGGAAGGACGCCGGCTCGACCCGCGGGTGCTGCTGCTGGCCGGCGTGGTGGTGGGTGCCTTTGCCACCGCGCTGATGAGTGCGATCATCGTGCTGTCCGACGCGGTCCAGTTGCGGAACGCCTTTCTCTGGCTGCTGGGCGGATTCAGCGCGGCGTCCTGGCAGTCGCTGGCGATCTTCATGGCCTACAGCGCGGTGCCGGCGGGACTCCTGTTCCTGAGCGGACGGTCGCTGGACCTGCTGGTGCTGGGCGACGACACCGCCCACCACCTGGGGGCCGACGTGGACCGGACCCGGGTCCTCGTCTATGTCACGACGGCGTTGCTGACGGCGGCGGCGGTCGCCACCTGCGGGATCATCGGGTTCGTGGGCCTGGTGGTGCCCCACGCGGTCCGCCGCGTCTGGGGACCGATACACCGGACCCTGCTCCCCATCGTCTTTGTGGCCAGCGGGGGGTTCCTGGTGCTGGCGGACGCGCTCGCCCGCACGGTGGTGCGGCCCGCCGAACTGCCGGTGGGCGTGGTGACGGCACTGGTCGGGGTTCCGCTCTTCGCCCTGCTCCTGCGGCGGACGCTGGCATGATCGTGCAGGCCAGCAACCTCACCGTGCGTTACCCGGGCAGCGAGTCGCTTGCCATCGACGGGGTGAGTTGCACCGTGGACCGGGGCCAGCTCCTGGCCGTGGTGGGACCCAACGGGTGCGGCAAGACCACCCTGTTGCGGGCCATTCTCGGGCTGGTGCCCCTGGAGCGGGGTGAATCCGCCATCGAGTCCCGGCCGCTGGCCGGCTGGAAACGACGGGAGCTGGCGCAGGTGCTGGGGGTCGTGGCCCAGCGGGAGGAACTGATCTATCCCCTCCGCGTGCAAGAGACGGTACTGCTGGGCCGCTATGCCCGGCTGGGTCCGCTCGCCCCGGTCGGCGATGCCGACCGCGCCGCGGTGGAACGGGCGCTGCGCCGCTGCGATGCCTGGGATCTCCGGCACCGCCGCGCCGACACCCTGTCCGGCGGGGAATGGCAGCGGGTGCGGGTGGCACGCGCCCTGGCGCAGGAGCCCCGTGCGCTGCTGCTGGACGAACCGACCGCGGCCCTCGATATCCGCCACGAGATGGAGATCTTCGAGCTGGTGCGCCAGCTGGTGAGCGAAGGACTGGCCGCGCTGGTCATCACCCACCAGATCAACCTGGCCGCGCGCTACGCCACCGGGATGCTGCTGCTCTCCCGTGGCCGGGTCGCCGCCAGTGGTCCCCCGGCCGCGGTGATCCGGCGGGAGGTGCTGGAGACAGTCTTCGAATGGCCGGTATCGGTGCACGACTGGCTCGGCCAGGTTCCCCAGCTGGTTCCGCTTCGGCCCGGAGAAACCCGGTGATCCGGCCGGGTCTTCTGCCGTGGATCGCGGCCTGGGCGGTCGCCGCCCCGGCGGCCGCGCAGGCGCCGGCGACTATTTCCGGCCGGGTCGTTGACCGGGAGACCCGGCACCCGGTGGAGGCGGCCGAGATCCGGCTGGGCGACCAGTGGCGGCTGGTCCGGCAGGGAGGCCGCTTTACCATCGCGGTGGAACCGGGGCTGCATTACCTCGAGATCCGCGCGGTCGGCTATGCCACCGCGGAGCGCGAGGTTCGCGTGCTGCCGGGGCAGGGGGAGACGGTCATCGTGGCGCTGGTTCCGGCTGTCGCCGCCCTCGACAGCATCGTCATCACCGCCTCCCGGTTGCCGGCCATCACGGGTGACGAGCTTCGGTCCCGCGGGGGTGACCTTCCCACCGCGCTCAACGGCTGGCAGGGCATCGTGGTCACCCGGACGGGCCAGGGCGATGAAGCGATAGCCCGGATCCGGGGCAGCGCCGCCGACGAGGTCCTGGTGCTGGTGGATGGCTTCGCCCTGAATGACCCCTTTACCGGCCGCGCCGACCTGGCCCGGCTCGCGGTCCAGGACGTCGAACAGATAACCATGGCGCCGGGCGCTCAGAATGCCCGCGCCGGGAGCCGCGCCGTGGCAGGCGTGATCGAGATCAGGACCCGGCACCGCTTCGCGCCCGAGGCCATGGTGGGTGCCGGGTCGGCCGGAACCGTCCAGGCGCGAATGGCTGCCAGCGCCGGACGAGTGTCGGCGGCGCTCATGGTCCAGTCACTGCCTGACGATTACCGGGTGGATGTGCCGTCAGGGGGAGAGGCGCGACGGAACAACGCCGGCGGCGAAATCTGGACCCTCAATGCCCGGGCCCGGGCCGGTGTGGACCTGGTGATCCGCGGCTCCTTCTCGGATCGCGGCCTTCCCGGTACGACGGTCAATCCCACCCCGGCCGCCCGGACCCGGGACCGGGCGCTGCTCCTCGGCATGAGCACCGGCGCAGCCACCTGGGCCCGTGCATCGCTCGAGTTCCTCGATACCCGGTCGTCCGATGACGCTCCTCCCCCGGGATTCGTGGCCTACCGGGCGCATACCCACGGGTGGGGGAGCACCGTGGAGACGGGGCTCCGGGGCCGGCACTCGATGGGGTCGTGGACCGCCGGTACCTCCCTGGCCGTAGATGCCCGGCATGACCGGTTCCGGGGCGACGCGGTGCGCGACAATGCCTCGTTCAGTCGTGCCGGCGCCTCGGCTGGCCTGGAACTGCATCGGCCTGGTAAGGCCGTCAGTTGGCGGGTAGCCCCCATTGTTCGGGCCGACTGGTTCACCGGCCAGGACGGCCCCCTGGCCAGCGCGCGCATGGATCTCGAAATGGCCAGCAAGGGAACCTCGGCCACCGCCGCGTTCGGAAACGGCGTCACGGTGCCGGCGCTCGCCGACCTGCTTTTCCGCGATGCGGTCGGCGTCGCCATTAACCCGGACCTGCGGCCGGAACGGGTGCGCTGGGAAGCAGAGCTGGGAGTGTCGCAGGAGTTTTCGGCCCGGGGCCACCGGGGCACGCTGCGACTCGGCGGCTTTTATGGCGTGGTGGACGACATGATACTCTGGACACCGAACTTCCGGTTTGTCTGGAGTCCGGGGAATTTCGGGGTCCGGCGCCGGGGGGTGGAAGGCAGCCTGGACCTGGGGGCGTCACGGGGCCTGCGCCTGCACGCCTCCGCCGCCCTGACCCGCACCAGCTACGATACCCGGGGGGGCGGCGCCGTCCCGTACCGGCCCGAGGCCATGTACGCGCTCAGCACCTCGTGGTCGCCTGGCCCATGGCGCTTTTCCCTCGGATGGAACTACCTGGGCGCCCGGTACAGCCGGAACCGGGAGACCCAGGCTCTGCCCGGGTTCGGCCTGGTGACTGCGGGTGTCTCGCGCCGGGTCGGGCAGGTGGTTCTCCGGGGCGAAGTCCGCGACCTCACCGATGCGCGGCCGATGTACATCGCGGGGTTTCCTACCCCGGGCCGCACCGTTCACCTTTCGATCAACCTGGAACTGCCATGATCTCTTCCCGTCGCCTCCTCACCACCGCCGCAGTGCTGGGCCTGCTCGCCGCCTGCGCGGAAACCTCGGCGCCTCTGCCGCCGGCGGACGAGGTTCTCCTGGTCGTCAACAGCACCGAAGCTTCGCTCAGCGTGATCCCGGTCAAGTCGCCGGGGTCCGGGGTCACGGTGCCGCTGGGGGGAACCACGCCCTCGCCCGTGAACGTCGCCGCCCGGGACGGCATCGCCATTGTCCCCATGGGTCTCGACAACAACGTCGCGGTGGTGGACCTTCGCCAGGCCCAGGTCATCAACTCCATCCAGCTGCCGGCGGGATCGGGCGCCACCGGCGCGGCGCTGATCAGCGATTCCATCGCCTATGTCGCGAACCCCAATCTGAACACGGTCACCCGGATCAACCTCCGCTCCGGGGACACCGCCAGCGTACGAGTGGGTGTTTACCCCCAGGGCATGGTCTTCACCCGGGGGCGGCTGTTCGTGCTCAATGGCAACCTCGTCAACTTTTCGCCGGCCGGCCCCAGCTGGATCACCGTGATCGATCCGGTCACGAATACCAAGGCAGCCGGGATCGACAGCATCGCCCTGCCCGGTCCCGGCAACGCCGGGTTCGCGGATGTGGCCAGCGACGGGCTGATCTACGTGATGAGCTCGGGGAGTTTTTCCGGCGGGGAAGGCCGGCTGCACATCGTGGACCCGGTGGGGAGAAGCGAGGTCGCCAATTTCGGGGGGTTCGGCGTGGCGCCCGGGGCCATCGCGGCTGACGGCGGGGAACGCCTGTTCATCTCCTCCTTTACCGAAGGGTTGATGGAGTTCAATACCCGGACCCGCGCCGTGGTACGGGGCGCCGGAAACGGAGTCAGCATCCCCGGCAACTCCGCGGTCGAGGTGGATAGCGAGGGGCGCATCTATGCCGTGGGCACCGGGCCCTGCCAGGGGGGGCAGGTGGGCGTGGCCCACGTGCTGGGCGTCAACCTGAACGAGACCGGGACCGTGAACCTGGGCGAATGCTCGATCTTCGCGGCCGTCACCGAGATCCCACCGGCGCCCTGAGCCGAGGCCAGCAGGCAATGGCGACGATCCCTGGTCAATGACCTGTGCCGAATCACGAATTGGTTCGGGGGCGCTTATTCTTCTCCCATGCCGCCTCTTTCCACACCCGCGATCATACTGGCCGCATTCCGGTATGGCGAGAGCAGCAAGATCCTCCGTCTCGCCACTGAAGCGGCCGGGGTGCAGAGCGCCATCGCGAAAGGCGCGCTGCGGCCCCGGAGCCGGTTCGGTGCCGCCCTCCAGGTTCTCAGCGACGGCCACGCCCACCTCATCGTCCACGCCAACCGGGAGCTGCAACTGCTCACCGCGTTTGATCTGCAGCGGATCCGGGTCGGACTTGCCCGGGACATGGAGCGCTACGCGGCCGCCACCGCGCTGGCCGAGGTGATGCTGCGCTTCGCGCCCGGCGACGAGCATGCCGGGAGCTTCCAGGCGCTGCAGGGAGGGCTGAATAGCCTGGAGTCGGCGCCGGCCGGTGAGGTCGAGGCCGAGGGAATCAGCGTCATGTGGCGCCTGGTCGGAGCCCTCGGATTCGAGCCCACCCTGCACGAGTGCGTGCGCTGCGGGGAGGAGTCGCCGGCGGGAGAGCTGCTCTTCGATGCGGCCGCCGGGGGCTCCGTGTGTGCCGGTTGCGGCCGCCAGGGCAGCCCCGCGCGGCTGAATGCCGAGGACCGGGGCGGCCTGCTGGCGCTGATCCAGCCGGGAGGGACGGCGCCCCCCGCTTTCGGCCCGGCAAGGCGCCGCCCACCGGCGCCTTCTCGCCCGGTACATTCAGTATCATCTTGGCGAAGGCGCCGCGCTGCCGGCGCTGGATTTCTGGATTCGGCGCCCCTGGGATGCCGCGTGATCATCGGCACCGCCGGACACATCGATCACGGCAAGTCTGCCCTCGTCGAGGCGCTGACCGGGGCCCGGATGGACCGGCTCCGGGAGGAGCGGGAACGCGGGATCACCATCGAGCTCAACTTCGCCCCCTTCGACCTGGGCGGCGGCCGGGTGGCCGGATTCGTTGACGTCCCCGGCCATGAAGACTTCGTGCGCACCATGGTGGCCGGCGCCTCCGGCATCGACCTCGTCCTCCTGGTCATCGCGGCCGACGAGGGCATCAAGCCGCAGACCCGCGAGCACCTGGCCATCGCCGAACAGTTGGGCATCGCCTGCGGCATTCCGGTCCTGACCAAGGGGGACCTGGTGGACGCCGAATGGGCCGCGATGATGACGGAGGAGGTCACGGATTGGCTGCGCGCGTCGCCGCTCGATTTTGAGCCGGTTCACCTGGTCTCGGCCTCCGTGGGCACCGGCATCGCCGGGCTGGCGGACACCCTCCGGCGGGTAGCCGCCGTTATTCCAGACCGGGATCCCTCCGACCTCTTCCGGCTTCCGGTGGACCGGGCGTTCTCCGTCGCGGGAATCGGGACGGTGGTGACCGGCACATCGTGGAGCGGGCAGGTCCGGCCAGGGGACCACGTCCTAATCATGCCGGCCCGGAAGCCGGCACGGGTTCGGTCCATCCAGATGCATGGCGGAGAGGCGGCGGCGGCGGTACCCGGGATGCGGGTCGCGCTGGGGCTCTCGGGCGTAGCACGGGAAGAGATCCGGCGGGGTGATACCGTCGTCGCCTCGGGCTCTCCCTGGGAAGCCTCCCCTGCCTTCGATGTGCATCTCTCGATGCTGCCTTCGGCGCCCCGCCCCCTGGCTCCAAGGAGCCGCATACGGCTCCACCTGGGGACCGCCGAGATTCTCGCGCGCGCCTTTCCAGTGGGAGGGAAAATCGAGCCGGGCAAGTCGGGAATGGCCCGGCTGACCCTGGAGGCCCCCGGCATCGCCCGAAGCGGCGACCGGTTTGTGATCCGGAGCTACAGCCCGGTCATGACCATCGGGGGCGGCCGGGTGGTCGATCCGCTGCCGGCCCGGAAAACCACCGAATGGTCGGCGGGGCTGGCCGATCCCCGGCCGGATCCGAGGCTGGATGCGCTTCTGGAGCGGCGCACGCACGGCATCGCGGCCGCCCAGTTGCCGATCCTGCTCGGCCTCGCTCCCGGCCAGATCGAGGAACTCCTGAATCGGAAGGCCGGCGAATTGGCACCGGCCGGGGACCGCTGGATCCGCCGGGAGATGGTCGATGGCCTTGAGACAACGGCGGTGGCCGCCGTGACGGCCTTTCACCGGTCCCACCCCGAACAACCCGGGTTGCCGCTGGCGCTTCTCCGCCAGGAACTCCGCTCGCCGCCGTGGCTGGTGGAGGCGGCCCTGGCGCAGTTGGAGGGAAAGGGTTCCCTGCGAATCCACGAGGGAGTGGTTCAGCTTCCGGGGTTCACGTCCTCGGTTTCGGGCGGCAACGGAGCGGTGGAAAGGGTGGTAGCCCAGATCCGGAAATCCGGACTTACCCCCCCCACCGTCGGTGAACTACGGGGATCGCTCGGCGTGGATAACCTGGAAGCCGCGCTTAAGGTTGCCGTCCGAGAAGGCCGACTGGAGGGGGTCGAACGGGATCGCTTCTATTCCCGGGACGCCCTGAGCCAGTTCCTGGCGGTCATCGTCGAGCTCGGTGCCAAGGGGCCGATCACCCCGGGCCTCCTTCGCGACCGCCTGGGCATCAGCCGGAAGTATCTGATCCCCCTTCTCGAATGGGCCGACGCCCGGGGGCTGACGGTGCGCGAGGGCGAGGGGCGGCGGCTGCGGCCCGGATATCGGCTTCCCTGGAGTATTCCAGCCCCTTAACTTCAAGATTCGCAAGGTATTCCCCTACGGAGGTTCCGCCATAGGACCTTGATCTCGTCAGATAAGGAGTCCGCATGTTCCGGTTTGTCAGGCCGGGAATGTGGGTCGGGCTCCTCCTCGGGGTGACCGTGCCGGCGGCGGGGCAGGAGAATGGCCCGCCACCGATCGAACTCAAGGAGAACACGCCTAATCCATTCTTCCCGTCGACGGCGATGCCGTTCGACATCCACCAGGAGGTCTGCGCCGCGGGGCATCGACCGGTCGTTACCATGCACATCTACAACGTGCTGGTCCAGGTTGTCGCTATTCCTGTCCTGCAGAGTTCGCCCAGCGAGCGGCTGGAGAACGTTCGCTTGCGATGCGGTAGCCATATCGCATATTGGGACGGCAGGAACCGGGACGGCCGGGAGGTTGCCGATGGCGTCTATTACTACCAGCTTCTCGTGGATGGGGAGCGGATCAGTACCAGGAAGATGATTGTGCGAAGGGAACCACGTGCCGAGTAACTTCGGTTTGGGTCGCCGCGAAGCGCCGGGGAGGGGGCGAGAACTGATCTCGCCCCCTTCTCATTTCCCTTCTGCCCTCTGCCATTTAGGCGGGATTTCCGGGTATCAGGATTGCCTGTGATGGTGAAGCAGAGCATGTGAAGTGACCTGATGTAAGGCTTATAAGCCATTTGACAGCAGATATTTAAACAAAGTGGGCGTAATACACATGATCAGACCAGAACGTTTGACTCTCAAGGCCCAGGAGGCCTTCAAGGAGGCGGCGGACGAAGCGCGCCGGCGAGGCAACCCGGTCGTGAACGACGCCCACCTCTTCCTGGCGCTGCTGGCCCAGGACGAGGGGATTGTTCAGCCTCAGCTTCAGAAGGCCGGATTGAACGTCACCGCGCTCCGGGAGCAGACCGATCGGGAGATCGGCCGGTTTCCGGTCCAGGAGGGGGGCGGGGATCCCACTTTCGCCCGGGAACTCACCAAGGTGTTCGAACGGGCGGAGAAAGAGGCCAAGGCCCTCGACGACGCGTACATCTCGACCGAGCATCTGATCCTCGCGCTGGCAGAGGAGAAGGGCACCACCGCCCGCACGCTCCTGACCGGGGCGGGGATTACGCCCGAGCGGCTCCGGGCGGCTCTCACCGACGTGCGCGGATCCCACCGGGTGACCGACCAGGAGCCCGAGGGGAAGTACCAGGCTGTTGAGCGCTATACCCGGAACCTCACCGACCAGGCCCGGAAGGGGAAACTGGATCCGGTCATCGGCCGGGACGAAGAAGTCCGCCGGGTGATGCAGGTCCTCTCCCGCCGGACCAAGAACAACCCGGTCCTGATCGGCGAACCCGGCGTGGGTAAGACCGCCATCGTGGAGGGCCTGGCCCAGCGGATCGTGAATGGGGATGTACCCGAATCGCTCCGGAACCGTGAGCTGGTGGCTCTTGATATCGGCCTGCTGCTGGCCGGGGCCAAGTACCGGGGCGAGTTCGAGGAGCGTCTCAAGGCGGTCCTGAAGGAACTGGTCGAGTCGGAAGGGCGCTACGTCACCTTCATCGACGAGCTGCACACCATCGTGGGAGCCGGCGCGGCGGAAGGCGCGGTGGACGCCAGCAATATGCTCAAGCCGGCGCTGGCCCGCGGCGAACTCCATGTCGTCGGTGCGACCACGCTGGACGAATACCGGAAACATGTCGAGAAGGACCCCGCCCTCGAGCGGCGTTTCCAGCCGGTGCTGGTGGGAGAGCCGAGCGTGGTGGACACCATCGCCATTCTCCGGGGGCTCAAGGAGAAGTACGAGGTGCACCACGGCGTCCGGATCACCGACAACGCGCTGATCGCGGCGGCGACGCTCTCCGACCGTTACATCGGCGACCGGTTCCTCCCCGACAAGGCGATCGACCTGGTGGACGAGGCCGCCAGCCGGCTCCGGATCGAAATCGACAGCCTGCCCCAGGAAATCGACGTGGTGGAGCGGCGGATCGTGCAGCTCGAGATCGAGCGGCAGGCCCTGCTCAAGGAGAAGGACAAGGACGCCCGGGCCCGCCGCGACGCGGTGGACCAGGAGATCGCCGAACTGCGGGAAACGTCCTCGGGCATGAAGGCCCAGTGGCAGGCCGAGAAAACGACGATCCAGGATATCCAGGCGCTGAAGGCGGAATCGGAGGAACTGCGGGGGGAGGTCGACCAGGCCACCCGGACCGGCGACCTGCAGCGGGCCGCCGAGCTGCGCTACGACCGGATCCCCAAGCTGGAACGTGAGGTGGAGGAACTGGAGCGGCGGCTGCACGAGGTGCAGGCCACCACCCGGTATCTCAAGGAAGAAGTGGACTCGGAGGACATCGCCGAGGTGGTCTCCCAATGGACCGGCATTCCGGTCAGCAAGATGCTCGAATCGGAACGGGAGCGCCTGACCAGGCTGGAAGACGAGCTAGGCCACCGGGTGGTGGGCCAGCGGCACGCGCTCCAGGCGGTGTCGAACGCGGTGCGTCGGAGCCGGGCCGGGCTGCAGGACCCCGACCGGCCCACCGGCTCGTTCATCTTCCTCGGCCCCACCGGGGTGGGCAAAACCGAAACCGCCCGCGCGCTGGCCGAGTTCCTCTTTGACGACGAGCGGGCGATGGTGCGGCTCGACATGTCCGAGTACATGGAGAAGCATTCCGTCGCGCGGATGATCGGAGCGCCACCCGGCTACATCGGCTACGAGGAAGGCGGCCAGCTGAGCGAGGCCGTGCGCCGCCGGCCCTACAGCGTGGTTCTGTTCGACGAGATCGAAAAGGCGCACCCGGATGTGTTCAACGTGCTGCTCCAGATCCTGGACGACGGCCGGCTGACCGACAGCCAGGGGCGGGTGGTGAGCTTCCGGAACACGGTCATCATCATGACGTCCAACATCGGCAGCCAGTTCATCGTGGATGCCGGGGAGGTGGAGGGCGGGGACTGGGACCGGGTGGAGCAGCGGGTCCGGGACGAGTTACGCAACCATTTCCGTCCTGAGTTCCTCAACCGGGTGGACGAGATCGTGGTGTTCCGGCCGCTCAACCGGGCGGACATCGCAGCTATCGTGGATCTCCAGCTCACCCTGCTGGAGCGCCAGCTGGAGAAACGCCACCTCGGCCTCCGGGTGTCCCCCGAGGCCCGGGCCCAGGTCGCGGTTCGTGGCTATGACCCGGTGTACGGGGCCCGGCCGCTCAAGCGGGTCATCCAGCACGATCTCCAGAACCCGATCGCCATGGAACTGCTGGAAGGCGTCTTCCACGAAGGTGACACCGTGGTGGTCGAGGCAAACGGAGACGGGGCGCTCCGGTTCACCCGGCAGCCGGCCACGGCGGACGCGGCCGGTGCGTAGGGGGAGTCCGTCCCCCGCGGACGTGGCCGGCATGGAAGCCGCGCTTCGGCTGGCGCGGGCGGGGGCGGTGCGGGAGGAAATCCCGGTCGGCGCCGCCGTGACGCTCGACGGCGGCGTCGTCGCGGAGGCGCATAACGAGACCATCATGCGCCAGGACCCTACCGCGCACGCGGAACTGCTGGCCATCCAGCGGGCTCTCCTGGCCACCGGGCTGGGCCGCCTCACCAACGCGACGCTCTACGTGACCCTGGAGCCGTGCGCCCAGTGTGCCGGCGCCATCGTGCTCGCCAAGGTTGGCCGGGTGGTGTTCGGCGCCCACGACGCCCGCGTCGGCATGGCCGGCTCGGTCCACGACCTGTTGCGGGATCCCCGGCAGAACTGGCGGCCGGAAGTCATCGGTGGCATGCTCGGCGAGGAATGCGCCGAAATGCTGAAGCATTTTTTCCAGGCCCGGCGCTGGGGCGGTGAGGACTGCCCCTGACGAGGGTCTCGTGACATAGGAGGACGTATGACAATGTCGAAATGGTCCCTCGCCCTGGCACTGGCGCTGCCCCTCGCGGGTTGCTCGGCGGGTGGTGGTTCTCCCGCCGGCGCCAGCCCCGCCCCGGCAGCCGGCGAGGTGGTGACCCATACTTTTTCCGCCAGTCGCGGCGAGATCTTCCGGGTCTTCCTGGCCAGCGGTGTTACCTACGAGGCGGAAGTGGACGGCGGCGGCCTGCAGCTGCAGGTCCGGCCGGCCGACCAGGCGATTCAGCAGCCCCGGGTCGAGGAAAAGATGCCCGGGTCGAGCGCCGGAGGGTCTTCAATTTTCACTATCCAGCCCCGGGCGGACGGTGAGTATGAGTTCCGGACGCTGGGCGGCGACCCCGGTCGTCCGCTGACGCTCCGGCTCCGGATGCAGGCGCCCCGGGGGGAGGGGTAGCTGACGCCCGCAACTTTCCCGCGGTAGCTTCCGTCCAAGAGGTGGGCCCGGCCAGGATGGCCGGGTTTCGCCCCTGGACCGGAAACCCCGGTAGCGCCGTCCCGTAGGACCTCTCACCACCTTCGGAGTTCAATCTCATGCGTTTCATTGCGACAGCCGCCGCCTTGTTTGCCACGCTGGTCCCTGCCACGGTCGTCGAGGCCCAGGGGTTCGGATCGGCTGTGGCCGCCGGGCCCCGTGCGGTGCTGGTCGCGGAGCCGGTCAACCAGTACGCTCCTGGCCAGGTCCATCTCTACCGGATGGACGGAAACCGGTGGCGCAAAGTGGCCGCGCTCTCCGCTCCCGACGGACATCCCATGGACCGTTTCGGGCGGAGCCTGTCCCTCGAAGGCAACCGCCTGCTGATCGGCGCGACCTCCATCGACGACAGCGGCCGCGGCGCCGGGTTCCTGTTCGAGCAGGACCGGGCCGGCGACTGGCAGCTGGTTACCAGTTTCACTCCGTCGGCGGCGGCCAGCAACGAGTCGTACGGACGCCTGGTTCGCCTGAATGGCGACGAGGCCTACGTGGTCGCCTACGGCGCCAGCCAGGGCCGGGGCAGCATCGCAACCTGGCGGCGAGGGTCCACTGGCCAGTGGACCGAGGGTCCCTCCATTGTTGCCTCGGATGCCAAGCCGGGGGCCTGGTTCGGGAGCAGCATGAGCATCGACGGCAACCGGATGGCGGTAGGCAGCGCCCAGCGGGACACCGCCCGGGGCGGGGTGTACATCTTCACCCGCGAGCGGGCCACCGCCCCCTGGGTTGAGCAGGCCACCTTCCGGCCTACCGGCCTTCCCGCGGGCGCGAGTTTTGGCGGGGGGGTACTGCTGTCCGGGGACGAATTGCTGGCGACCGCGCCGGGAGTGGATACCGGGCGGGGCGCCGTCTTCGTGTATCATCGCGATGCCGCGGGCCAGTGGGTGCAGAAAGCCCACTTTGAGCCGGCCGGCCTTCCGCGGGGGGCCCAGTTCGGTGCCCAGATCCTCATGGTTGGAACCGAGCTCTGGGTCGCAGCGCCCGGCGCCAATGAAACCCGGGGGGCCATCTACCAGTATCGCCGGGGCGCCAATGGGGAATGGGTCGCGGCAGGGACCATCGAACCCGCCGGGAGCGAAGCGGGAGACTTCTTCGGGAGCACCATCGCCCTGGCCGGGGACCATGGAGTGGTCGGGCTGCCGAACGACGACTTCGGGGCCGGCACGGCGGCCTTTCTCACGCGGCAGGGCCGGGAATGGGCGGTGGGAGAGAAAGTCTGGACCGAGCTCAAGACCATGACCGCCGTGACCGGGTCCAAGCAGGCCTGCGCCCAGGGCCGCATCGGCGTATTCGAGTGCCAGGATGTCAGCCTGCTTTCCTACCTGCCGGTGAAGGACATCGGCGGTGGCCGGGGCGTACGCCTCAACGACGTCTGGGGCTGGACCGATCCGACTACCAACCGCGAGTACGCCCTGGTCGGGCGGATCGATGGCACCTCCTTCGTGGACGTGACCGATCCGCTCAATCCCCGCTACCTGGGGAACCTGCCCAAGACGGATTCCTCACCGGCCAGCTCGTGGCGCGATATCAAAGTGTACCGTAACCATGCCTACATCGTGGCCGATGGCGCCCAGGCGCACGGCATGCAGGTTTTCGACCTGACCCGGCTCCGCAACCCGGCCGGCACGCCGGCCACGTTCCGCCCCGATACGACCTACCATCGCATCTTCAGCGCCCACAACATTGTTATTGATACCGTGAGCGGGTTTGCCTTCGCGGTAGGAAGCAGCTCGGGCGGCGAGACCTGCGGCGGGGCGCTGCACATGATAGACATCCGGGAACCCAGGGTGCCCAAGTTCGCCGGCTGTTTCGGCGATCCCCAGACCGGCATCCAGCATACCGGGTACACGCATGATGCCCAGTGCCTGGTGTACCAGGGCCCCGACAGCGCTTACCGGGGCCGCCAGATCTGCGTCAACTCCTCCGAGACCCATATCGGCGTCGCCGACGTGACCGACAAGACGAGCCCCAAGGCCATCTCCCGCGCCTCCTATCCCAACGTGGGCTACACCCACCAGGGCTGGTTCTCGGAGGACCAGCGCTATTTCTACGTGAACGACGAAGGCGACGAGGTGTCGGGAACGGTGCAGGGGACCCGCACCCTCATCTGGGACATGACCGATCTGGACGACCCGGTGATCGCGGCCCAGTACATCTCCGATAACAAGTCCAGCGATCACAATCTCTACATCAAGGGCAACCTGATGTACCAGTCCAATTACAGCAGCGGGCTCCGGGTGCTGGACATCAGCGATCCGGTGAAGCCCCGGCTGGTCGCCCACCTGGACACCACCCCGACCGGGGAAGAAGACGGCCCCGGGTTTGACGGGTCGTGGAGTAACTATCCCTACTTCCAGAGCGGGACAATCCTGGTGACCAGCATCCAGGAGGGGCTGTTCATGGTCCAGGGACCGGTGCGGCCGGCGATTCCCTGACCGGCATCACCGGGCAGGTGCGGCCGGCGAGGTAACATCTGACAGAGCACGACAGGGCACGAATGGAGCCGCGGGCGGCCTTCGTTCGTGCCTTTGTCATGGGCACAGGTACACCACCCCGCAGTCCCCGGCTAATCTTCAAGGACCCTGCACGACGAGGCCGCCCCCGCGTTCCCAAAGGACATCACGCATGTCGCTTCTCACCGGCATCCACCACATCACCTGCATCGCCGGAGATCCCCAGGCGAACCTCGACTTCTACACCGGCGTTCTGGGCATGCGGCTGGTGAAGAAGTCGGTCAACCAGGACGTGGTCAACACCTACCACCTCTTCTATGCCGACGGCGAGGCCAATCCCGGTACCGACCTCACGTTCTTTCCATGGCCGGATGCGCCTCCGGTGGTGCGGGGCAGCGGGCTGGCCGCCGAGATTTCGCTCGCCGTGCCGGCCGGGAGCCTGGAGTGGTGGAGTGAACGGTTGGCCCGCCACGGCATAGTGGCCGGCGCCGCCGAGGTGCGGCGCGGCGACCGGGCGCTGCCCTTCGCCGATCCGCATGGACAGTCGCTTGCGCTGGTGGAGACCTCCGACCCCCGCCAGTTCACGCCGTGGGACAGGAGTCCGGTGCCGGCCGAGCGCCAGATGCGGGGACTGGATGCCGTACGGCTGCTGGAGCGGGATATGCATCGAACCGCGGCGTTTCTCACTGACGTCCTCGGCTTCACCCCCCTGGGCGAGGAGCAGGGGTGGCACCGCTTCGGCCTGGGGGCGGGGGGATCCGGCGCGCGGCTCGAGATCCGGGCGGCGCCTGACGCCCGCCGCGGGCAGTGGGGGGTCGGGGCCATGCACCACGTGGCCTGGCGGGTGCCGGACGATGCGGCCGAGCTGGCTGTGCGGCAGGCGGTCGCCCGGGCGGGCTGGCGGCCCACCGAGGTGATAGACCGGTTCTGGTTCCGCTCGGTGTACTTCCGGGAACCCGGCGGGGTGCTGTTTGAGGTGGCGACGGACGGGCCCGGGTTTACCGTGGACGAAGAGCTGAGCACGTTAGGCGAGCGGCTGGTGCTCCCGCCGTGGCTGGAATCGGAGCGTAAAGCGATCGAGCAGGCGCTCCCGCCACTCGTTGCCCAAGTGCGTGTGGTGGATTAGTTTACGGCTCGCACGCTGCACGCTGCACGCTGCACGCTGCACGCTGCACGCTGCACGCTGCACGCTGCACGCTGCACGCTGCACGCTGCACGCTGCACGCTGCACGCTGCACTTTCTTTTGGACAGGTGTCCGAGTGGCTGAAGGAACCGGTCTCGAAAACCGGCATACCCGCAAGGGTATCGAGGGTTCGAATCCCTCCCTGTCCGTTTCGTGGTGCTTCCCTCACCGGTTGCTGCCTCCCCGATGACCCACGACGTTCCGCTGCTGAAGGACCTGCTGTTCCTCCTGCTCGTCTCGGTTCCCGTCGCCTACATCAGCCATCGTCTGCGACTCCCCACTATCGTGGGGTTTATCCTCGTGGGAATCATCTTCGGTCCCCACGGCATAGGCGCCGTCCAGGACGTGGAAGCGGTCACCGTGCTGGCCGACATCGGGGTGGCGCTGCTGCTCTTCGTGATTGGCCTGGAGTTCTCGCTCCAGCGCCTGCTGACCATGCGGCGGCTGCTCTTTCTGGGCGGCGGGCTGCAGGTCGGGATCACGGTCGCGGTGGCGGCGGGAGTCGTGGTCCTGCTGGACCGGACTCTCCCCGAGGGCATCTTCGTCGGATTTCTGCTGGCGCTCTCCAGCACCGCCCTCGTCCTGCGAGGCTATGAGGAGCGGGCCGAGATGGAGGCGCCGCATGGGCGGGTCGGGCTGGGGATCCTGCTGTTCCAGGACCTCTGCATCATTCCCATGATGATTCTGATCCCGGTGCTGGCCGGCGAGGAAGGGGTCTCGGTGGCCGGGATCGGCCTGGCCCTCGGCAAGGCCCTCGTGGCGGTCGTCCTGATCGTCCTCGGTGCCCGCCTGCTGGTCCCGCTCATGCTCCGCTACGTCGTCCGCCTGCAGAACGCGGAAGTCTTCATGCTGTCGGCCGCGCTGGTGGTGTTCGGGACCTCGTGGCTCACCGCCCAACTGGGGCTCTCGATCGCGATCGGCGCGTTTATCGCGGGCCTGGTGCTCTCAGAGTCGGAGTACAGTCACCAGATCGTCGCCGACTTCCTCCCTTTCCGGAACCTGTTCATCAGTCTCTTCTTCGTCTCGATGGGCATGTTGCTCTCGGCCCGGGAGTTGTGGGACCATCTGGGGCTGGTGCTCGCCGTGGTCACCCTGCTGATCGCCATCAAGGTCGTCATCACCGGCGGGGTCGTCAGGGTGCTCGGCTATCCTCCCCGGGTCGCGGCGCTGGCGGGGATGGGCCTGGCCCAGGTCGGGGAGTTCTCCTTCGTGCTGGCCAAGGAGGGGCTCGGGGTCGAGCTCCTGGCCCCCGGGGACTATCAGATCTTCCTCGGTGCGGCCATACTCTCGATGGCGGCCACTCCGGCGCTCATGGCATTGGCCCCGCGGCTCGCCTTCCAGGGAAGCGACACGGTCTCGGCGGAGGTGGCGGAGTCCGGGGAGAAACTCGCGGGACACGCCATCGTGGTCGGGTATGGCCACAGCGGCCGCAGCCTGGCGCAGATGCTCCGGATCGTGAAACTCCCGCATGTTGCCATCGAGCTGAACGCGGCAATTGTGGACCAGGCCCATCAGCGGAAAGAGAAGGTCACCTACGGCGATGCGACCCGCCGGGAAATGCTGATGCATGCAGGGGTCCAGGCGGCACGGGTCATGGCCCTCGCGATATCCGACCCGGTCGCCACCCGGCATATCGTCGTGCTGGCGCGCCAACTCAACCCGGCGCTGCAGATCATTCTGCGGACCCGGTATCTCCGCGACCACGACGGGCTGGTGAAGCTGGGCGCGAACCAGGTCATCCCGGAGGAGTTCGAGAGCAGCATCCAGATCTCGGCCCGGGTGCTGGAGCAGTTCCAGATCCCGGCGGACGAGATCCACCGGCTGGTGGAAGACGTCCGCCGGGAAGGCTACCAGACGTTCCGGGATTAGCGGTAGAGGTTCAGTCTCCCTCCCTTTCGAGGAGTGCCGTATGGGATATGTGGACGATCACCTGTTATCGGGCGAGAAGGTGGTGTACCGGGCCCACCTTCACTGGATCATCTTCTTCTGGCCGGTGTTCACATTGCTGGTGGGCGTGGCGCTCCTGATTCTGTTTCCCGATAACTACATCGTCGGCGCGGCGGTGGCCGGGCTCGGCCTGGTGGCCCTGCTCTGGCCGCTGCTCAAGTACCATTCCTCGGAGTATGCCGTGACCAGCAAGCGGCTGGTCGTGAAGCTGGGGCTGATCCAGCGGGAAGCCGACGAGACCCTGCTGAGCAAGATCGAGAACATCGCGGTGGACCAGGATATCGGGGGCCGGATCCTGGGTTACGGCACCATTACCATCACCGGCACCGGGGGGACCCGGGAAGGCTTTCCCCGCATTTCCTCGCCCCTGGAATTTCGCCGCCAGGTTCACTCCCAGATCGTGGAACTGGAAGACCGGGGGGCAGGGCTCAAGGCTACCCTGCCGGACCCGGGCGTGAACCGGGTGGAGCGGGAATGCCCCTTCTGCGCGGAGAAGATCCTGGCCAAGGCAAAGGTGTGCAAGCACTGCGGGCGGGAGGTGGAGCCGGTGTAGGATTCGACGCGCCTTGCCTCTCCAACGGCGCTGTGTCGAATTCTCCGTGACGTGCGTCTTTTTCGGGTAGCCCACCACTGGAACTCATCATGACCTGGTCCCGCTGGCTCTTCATCGCAATCCCGGTCGTAGCGGCCTGCAGTGATCCGCCGGAACGCCCCAACGACCCCGCCGAATTCTCCATCAGCCCCGCACGCCAGTGGAGTGGAGGAGCGATCACCATCCGGTCCAGCCTGTTCACGGGCCGGGCAGACCTGCCCGCGATCCTGGTCGATGGGCTGGACGCCACGGTGAACCGCATCGACGACTCGACCGTGGGCGTGACCCTTCCCATCCTTCCCAGCCAGACCGGTGCGCCGGTGAAGGTCGTTGAGGGGGCCACGGCCTATAATGTCGGGACCATTGTTATCACGGGCTTCCGGAGCCGGGCCGGGGCAACGCCAGGATTTCTCTGGGAGCCGGTCGGGGTCCAGGAAGCCGGCGGCCCGGCGGTGGTAGGGGGCACCTTCAGCCAGCCGGGGACGGGAGGGATCACGCTCGTCGATCTCCGCACCGGCCAGAGCCGTATCGAAACTGGAGTGGCGCCGGCATACTGGTCCAGCGGGCACGGCGCCGGCGTCAGCTATCAGCCGGGACACCTGATCCTCCGGGACAGCAGCGGGGCGGTGGGCGACTGGCAGGTGACCCCCACCCTCGCCCATGTCGATACGATTCCCGCCGTCACCTTCAGCCGCAGCGTGGCCCGGTTGAGCCCGGACGTCTGGCTCTTCACCAGCAACCACACGACGATGGTCCGCCGGACCGGGAACCCGGATATCTCGGTGCCGATGGAAGACCCGTTCGGGTTCCATCTCTCGTCCGCAGCCGACCGGGCGGTGTTGAGCACGAGCCAGGCGCTCGGCGGGGTGCCGGTCTTCGCAATGTCCACGGGAGACACCCTCTTCCGACTTTCGCTTCCGGGCCTCGCCGGAGCGGCGTTCCGCTCCGATGGCGGGAGGCTGTTCCTGACGGCGGGAAGCGGAGGGCCGGCAACGGAGGTGCAACTGGTCAATGCGGCGACCGGTGCGCTGATTGACAGCAAGCCGGTGCCTCCCGGGTTCGAGGCGTTTGGCGTGGCGCTCAGCGCGGCGGGAGACCGGCTCTTCGTGGCGATGATGGCGGACAGCGTGCCTCACCTGGCGGTTTACGCGACCGACGGCGACTCCCTTGCCCAGGTCGGGATGCTGGGCGCCACCGACGCGACCGCCTGTTCCTCCTGCGGCTCCAACATGCTGTACCAGGCGCTCCTTGTCCTGGACGAAGCGACCGGCACCATCTTCCTGGCCAGCCAGGGCGAGCCGGCGCTGATCTGGGCGTTTGATATCCTGCCGGCGATCTACACCGGCCTTCCAGCAAAGGAATAATGACTCCATGCTTGAGGCACCGTTTGCCCGCCGTGCCTCCAGATTGTGGAGCCCCCTCTCTTCGTCGGGCCTGAAACCAACCGCTATCATCGCCACCGCTCTACTCGCGGCCTGCAACAGCCCTCCGGATGGGCCATCGCCCCCGGGCGAGTTCGTCGTCTCTCCTGCCCGGCAGTGGAGCGGCGGGGAATTGCGGATCACCTCGACATGCTTGCGAGACCGGCCGGTTGTCCGTGTTTCGGTTGATTCGGCCACCATCGCGTCGGTCCGCGCTGATGACACGACCCTGGTCCTTCAACTCCCTCCCGGGCCTTCCGGTGCCGTCATTGTGCGGGTGGACGCCTGGGAGGCCGGCCGGGTAAGCCGCATCGGGTATCGAGATTCCCGGACCTACCAGGGGGGCTGGATATCGGCAATACATCAATTCCCCCAGGGGCCGGTCGGACTTGGTTTGTCTGATCCCGGCGGCAGGGAGATGCAGGGAGTATGGAACCTCAGCACCGAAACCGGCTTCCAGTTCCTACCGCGGTTCAGGTCTTCGGGTTATGGGCCGGGGCCAAGTTATCGGGGCTTGACCGTCGCGGTGTTCCAGGATACGACCGGCATGATCGGCGAATGGGACCTGTGGCCCACGCTTCGGTTCGTTGATACGGTGCGCGGCGTAACGACCCACCAGCGGCTGACGGCCGTGATCGGGCCGGAGCACTATCTTCTCGCGTTCGGCAATGGGCTCACCGGCCGGTTTCAGGGCGCTTCAAAGTTATATACACCAGATGATGTAACCCGCGGATTCATCTCGACGACGGCCGGCCGCGCCCTGGTTGATGGGAAGGCCGCGCGGGTCCCGGTCTTCGATATCGTGGCCGGTGACAGCGCATACACTCTGCCGCTTCGCAGCATCCATGGAGCTGCGTTCTCCAGGGAGGGCGCGAGATTGTACCTGTCAGGGACCTATGGTTTCGGTCAACCCAGCGTGCTGCTTACGGTGGACCCCGCGGACGGTTCGGTGGTGGCCGAGGATACTCTGCCGCCGGGCACCGATGGGTTTGACCTCGCTCTTGATCTTTCGGAGTCACTCCTCTTTCTGCTCGCCCGGGTCGACAGTGCTCCCAGCCTTCTCGTGCTGGACACCCGAACCCTGCGTCGAATTGGCGTGCTGACGGTCCCTGCCGAGCAGCACGGGATATGTGAGATCGACTGCTTATCCTATCGGATAGGCATCGACGAATCGCGCCGGACGGTATATCTCACCGCGCCGGGTTATCCCATCGTTGTCCATCGATTTGACCTGCTTCGCTAGGCCTGCCGGAACAATGGCAGGTTCCGGGCTGCGCCTCCGGCGCCTAACCCCTTATATTGCCGTCTCCTAGCCTCCAGACTCGAGGAGACCGCATGCCCGGCCTTGACCCGGCCACGATCCAGGACGCCGCGCTCCGCCCCGTGGCGGAAAAGGTGCAGCTCGGCCGGCGGCTCGACCGCGCCGACGGCCTGGCCCTCTACGCGTCCCACGACCTGCTCGGCATCGGCGCCCTGGCCGATTACGCCAACCAGCAGAAGAACGGCGACCGGGTCTTTTTCTCCGCCAACCAGCACATTAACCCTACCAACGTCTGCATTCTCCGGAACACCTGCACCTTCTGCTCCTTCGCCAAGATGCCGAAGGAAGAGGGCAACTACACCCGGACGCTGGACGAGGTCTACCACGAGGCGGAACAGGCGGAGGGAAGCCCCACCCGGGAATTCCACATAGTGGGCGGACTGCACCCCAAGCTCCGGCTCTCCTATTACACCGACATGATCCGGGGGCTCAAGGAGCGGCACCCCCATGTACACATCAAGGCCCTCACCGCGGTCGAGATCGCCCACCTCGCCCGGATCGAGAAGATCAGCGAGGCGGAGGTGCTCACCCGGATGAAGGAGGCGGGGCTCACCAGCCTTCCCGGCGGCGGCGCCGAGGTGTTCAGCACCGCCGTGCGCGCTACCATCGCGGAGCGGAAGCTGACCGGCGAGGAGTGGATCCGGGTCCACCGCGTGGCCCACGGGCTCGGCATTCCGACCAACTGCACCATGCTCTACGGCCACGTGGAAACGGCGGCCGACCGGATTGACCACCTCACCATGCTCCGGGACCTTCAGGACGAGACCGGCGGGTTCCTGACCTACATCCCGCTGGCCTATCACCCGGACCACAACGAGCTGGGCGAGGAGCTGGGGCGGGTGGGCACCGCGACAACCGGCTACGAGGATCTCAAGAACATCGCCATCGGCCGGCTCTTCCTGGACAACATTCCCCACGTGAAGACCCACTGGCCCATGGTGACGCCGTTTCTCTCCCAGATCGCGCTGGCGTTCGGCTGCGACGATGTCGAGGGCACGGTGGTGTATGAGCGGATCTATCACGAGGCCGGCGCCAGCACCGAGATGCACATGCCCTATTCCGGGCTGGTGGAGCTGATCCGCGGAGCAGGGAAACGCCCGGTCGAGCGGAACAGCCTCTACGAGTCCGTCCGGGAGAATTTCGACGACCTGCCTCCGACTCCCGCGGTCAAGTCCCGCAGCCTGCCGGTGGTGCACGCCGCATGAGGCTGGGCCGAATCCCCTGGATCAACTGCTTTCCGGTCTATGGCGCCATTGACCGGGGCATCGTCGCGGTGCCGGCTGACCTGGTGAGTGGCACTGCCTCCGAGCTCAATGACCTGCTGGCCGCCGGGGAACTGGACGTCAGCGTGGTCTCGGCGGTGGAATACGCCCGGAACGCCTCCGCCTATCACCTGCTGCCGGACCTGGCTATTACCTGCGACGGCCCGGTCCACAGCGTGAAACTCTTCTCGAAGCGGCCGGTGGCGGAATTGGATGGTCGCACCGTGCTCCGCACCGAGTCGAGCCGGACCTCGGTCCTGCTTCTCGAACTGCTTTGCCGGCATCGCTGGAACATCGCGCCCCGGTTCGCGACGGTACGGGCGGAAGCTCCCGATCTCGAATCACTGGCCGGGCTGCCCCACGAGGCGGTGCTGGTCATCGGGGACGCCGCGCTGATGCTTGCCGCCAGCGAGAAGTATCCGGTTGAGGTGGACCTCGGTGCTGAGTGGAAAGCCTGGACCCAGTTGCCCTTTGTCTTCGCCGTGTGGGCGGCCCGCCGGGCGACGGACCAGGCCGGAGTTCAAGTGATCCATCAGCGGCTGCTGGAATCCCGCCGCTGGGGGCTGGAGCACTTGGACACCCTGGCGGAGGACGCGGCCCGGTCCAGCGGCGTCGCGCCGGCCACCTGCCGAGCCTACCTCGAGGACCTCGACTATCGCTTGAGCTACCGGCACCTGGCAGGACTGACCGATTTCTTCCGCCGCCTGGCCCAGGACGGGCTGGTCCCGGACGGGTCGCTGTCATTCATCTCGGCGGCGTGATACAAGGGGGCAAGAGGGCAAGAGGGCAAGGGGGCAGAGGGCCAGGGACGGGTTCGCGCTTCAATGAGAACGTTTCTTTCCGCATGCAGGGATGACCATGGTTGACCGCACTTCAAGTGAATTCTCGGCCTACCTCGAGTTGTACGAGAAGGCGCCCCTGCTCGAGCTGGGGCGGCTCGCCGATGCTGAACGGTGGCGGCAGCACCCGGACAACGTGGTCACCTACATCATTGACCGGAACATCAACTACACCAATGTCTGCGTCGCCGACTGCGGTTTCTGCGCCTTTGCGCGCCGGCCCAAGCACGCCGAGGGATACGTCCTGAGCTTCGAGCAGATCGGCCGGAAGATCGACGAGTGCAAGGCGATCGGTGGGGTGCAGATTCTTCTCCAGGGGGGACACAATCCGTACATCCCCTTCGACTGGTACCTGGACCTCATGCGGTACATCAAGCAGCACCACCCGATCCACATCCACGGGTTCTCGCCTTCGGAGGTTGTGTTCTTTTCGGAACGCTTCAAGCTGCCGGTACCTCACGTGGTGCGTGAACTCCGGGCGGCCGGCCTGGACAGCATTCCCGGCGGCGGGGGCGAGATCCTGGTGGACGCCATCCGCAGCCGGGTGGCCCCCAAGAAGGCCCAGACCGAGGAGTGGCTCGGCGTCCAGGAGGAAGCCCACCGCCAGGGCATGAAGACGTCGGTCACCATGATGTACGGCATGGGCGAGAGCAATGCCGACCGGGTGGAGCATCTCTTCCGGGTGCGGGACCTCCAGGCCCGGACCGGTGGGTTCACCGCATTCATCTGCTGGCCGCTCCAGCCGGAGGGGACGCCGGAGATGGCGCACTATGAGAAGACCGATGCGGTCACCTATCTCCGGACCCTGGCGCTCGCCCGGATCATGCTGCCCAACGTGCCCAACCTGCAGTCTTCGTGGGTCACCATGGGTCACAAGGTCGGGCAGGTGGCGCTCCGGTTCGGGGCCAACGACTACGGCAGCCTCATGATGGAAGAAAACGTCGTCTCCGCCGCCGGGACGACCTACCGCACCACCCTGGAGCAGATCGAGCGGCAGATCACCGATGCCGGCTATCTGGCCCGGCGGCGCCGGCAGGACTATTCAATTATTCCGGACAGCCAGGCCGCGGCGTGACGGGCTGCCCGTGAGAATCGGTTTCGGTTACGACTCCCACCGCTTTATCGCCGGGCGGCCGCTCATCCTCGCGGGCCAGCATATCCAGCATGAGGAGGGCCTCGACGGCCACTCGGATGCCGACGCCGTCACCCATGCCCTGATTGATGCCATGCTCGGCGCGGCGGGAGCGGGGAATATCGGGCTGCTGTTTCCCGATACCGATCCCCGCTGGAAAGACGCGGACTCCATGGTGCTGCTGCAGCTGGCCGGCGAGGCGGTGGCGGGCCGCGGGTACCGGGTCGCCCAGGCCGATTTGACCATCATCGTGGAACGGCCCCGGATGACACCCCACGTGGCCGCCATGAGCCGGGCCCTTGCCCTGGCCCTCGGCCTCTCCGAGCAGGATATCAGCGTCAAGGCCAAGACCAACGAAGGGATGGGCTTCATCGGCCGGGGCGAGGGCATCGCGGTCCTGGCCGTGGCGCTGCTGGAACGCCGCTGATCGAACAGCTTCTCACCTGGCTGGCCGGACTCCCGCCGGCGGCGGTGTACGCGATTCTTGCGGCCACCACCTTCCTGGAGAACGCCTTTCCTCCGAGCCCTTCCGACGTGGCCGTGGCCCTGGGCGCGTTCCTGTCCCACCGCGGGGTCACCACCCCGTGGCTGGTATTCACGGTCGCGTGGACCGCCAGTTCGATCGGGGCGGTCGTCGTCTATGGCCTCGCCCGGCGCTACGGCCGCAGCCTCTTCGCCGGCCGGCTGGGGCGGAAGCTCCTTTCGCCCCATGCGGTCGCGACCATAGAACGAGAGTACCTCCGCTTCGGCATCGCCGGCATGTTCCTGGGCCGGCTCCTTCCCGGCGTCCGGTCCTTCGTTGCGCCCTTCGCCGGGATCATGAACCTGTCGCCACTCAAGGCCCTGGCGCCCATGATCCTGGCCTCGGGGCTCTGGTACGGGGGTCTCACGGTCCTGGGAGCCAAGATCGGATCCGAGTGGGAGACCATCAACCAGTTTCTCAGCGGACTGAACCGCGGCCTGGCCTACGCGGCGGGTGTCCTGGTCGCAATCGTGGCGGGTCTGCTGATCATGCGCCGGTTCCGCCAGCGCGATGCACAGCTGGCCGCCTCCCTGGTCCAGGCATTCGGGGCAAGGGCCTCCGGTGCCCATACCAGGGACGAGACGGCGGCAATGGCCGCAGCGGCCACGCTGATGATGGAACTGGCCCGCGCCGACGAGACCCTCACCCCGGCCGAGCTCGACACGGTGGCGGACTACCTGCAGCAGCGCTGGGAGATCGCCCCCGCACACCCCGTCCCCGAGGGTGCGTCCTTGATCGAACGGGCCCGGCAGCTGGAGTTGGCCAACCGGACCTCCCAGGATTACCAGAAAGCGGAACGGGAAGCGCTGGTGATCCGACTCTGGCGTGCCGGCTTTGCGGACGGGATCCTCAACCAGCACGAGGACCGGCTCATGCGCCGGGCCGGGATGGTCCTGGGACTGACGGAGGCCGAAGTCGAACAGGCCAGGGAACATGCCAGAACCGGCCGATAAGATCGACCGCCTGTTTCTGCTGGAACAGTTCCAGGACTACCTGTTCCTGGAGGCGGGGCACAGCGCCAACACGGTGGCGAGCTACCTGCGGGATCTCCGGCGGTGGGGCCGGTGGGCCGGGCTCTACGGTGTCACCGGCCCCGAGGCGGTTGACGCCCGGCTGCTCCGGAAATTCGTTTTTGCGCTCAAGGACATGGGCCTCAGCCCGGCCACCATCCGCCGCCAGGTCTCCGCCTTGCGTACCTACTATGCCTTTCTGATCGGCGAGGGACGGGTCAGCCACGATCCCAGCGAGCGGCTGGAATCCCCCCGTCCCGGCCGGACCCTCCCGGATGTACTGACGGTGGACGAGATCGAGCGGCTGCTCGCGGCGCCGGGCGTGGACGACCGGCTGGCGTGGCGGGACCGGGCCCTGCTGGAGCTGGGCTACGGAGCCGGCATGCGGGTGTCGGAGCTCTGCGGCCTTGCCCGGACCGACCTGGTCCTCGATGAAGGACTGGTCCGGGTGTTCGGCAAGGGAGGCAAGGAGCGGCTGGTGCCGATCGGCCGGACCGTGATCGGCGCGGTGTCGGTTTACCTGCACACTCTGCGTCCGGACCTGGACCGGGGCCAGAGCGGGAACCGGCTCCTGCTCAACACCCGGGGCACCCCGCTCTCGCGGGTGGGCGCCTGGGCCATCGTGAAAAAGGCCGCCGTAGCGGCCGGGATAAAGAAAAACGTGACCCCGCATACCCTGCGCCACAGCTTTGCGACCCATCTCCTCGAAGGAGGTGCGGATCTCCGCGCCGTGCAGGAAATGCTGGGCCACGCCGATCTTTCAACCACCCAGATCTACACCCACGTAGACCGGGAGTACCTGCGGTCGGTCCACAAGCAGTTTCATCCCCGCAAATGATCGGAGCACGCAGGCAGCGGCCTCTGATCAACGAGTGCCCGACTGAATCAGTGACCACCGCCCAATCGCGACTGCCCGGCTACTCCTCCTCCGATCCGTCCTCCGCCTCCACGTTTACCGTGGACATCGCCAGCTGCGAGAGAGTCTCGTCCGTTTCCGACTCCTCGTCCAGGCTCTGCTGCAGCAGTTCCGCCGCCTTGGTGTACCCCAGCATCTCGGCCCAGGTCCGAAGGGTGCCGTAGGCAGCGATCTCGTAGTGCTCCACCTTCTGGGCTGCGGCGATCAGGGCGGCATCCAGGACCTCCGGGTCGTGGCCCTCCTCGATGGCCTCCTTGCCTTCCTCGATCAATCCTTCCATCGCCACGCAGTGCTTGCCCCGGGCAGCCACCCCCAGTTCGGCGAACACCTTTTCCAGCCGGGTGACCTGGCCCCGGGTCACTTCCAGGTGATCCTCAAACGCCGCCCGAAGCTCCTCGGAGGTCGCCGCCTTGGCCATCTTCGGAAGCGCCTTGATCAGTTGCTTCTCCGCGTTGTAGGTGTCCTTCATGGTCTCGATGAGCAGGTCTTCCAGATTCTCGGCTGCCATGACTGTCCCCCTGTATATGGTTCAGAAAAAGCAAAGTTCGGATAGGTGATCCGCTTGCGCGTGTTGTGAATATCGGTGGAAGCGGTCACCGAGCGGTGACCGCCGTCACGAGCCCGGCCGCACCTCGCCGACATGTTGTGTGAAATGCCCGGCCGGAGCCCGCAGGGCGGATATTCCCGGTCGGGTGATTCCTGACAGCGACCCGGGCCGGGTCCCGGTTCCCCGCTGCTTCCTTGTCCCTGAGAACCCTGCTATGATCAACGCATATGAAGAACTACTGGGTTCGCATCGTCCTCGGCGCCGTCGGGGTCTTTTTCATCGGCATGATCATCGTGACGGCCATCCGAAAGGCGACCGGACAGGTCCGCATGATCCGGGATACCGCCGAGCCGGTCCGCATCCCCTTTCCTTTTGGCATCGTTCCATTCCGTCTCGACGGAACCCGGCTGGGCAACGTCGAACACATGGTCCTGCTCCGGGACGCTCCGGAAGGCATTTCGGGGATCAAGGTGATGGTCAAGCTCTCGGACTCGGCCATGGCCGACCGGCTGCACGACTGTTACCTGGTCGTGAAAGACATCGAGCACATGAATAGCCAGACCACCTTTGCCTGCCAGTCTCCCGACACCTCGGGGCTGGACCTGGTGCCGTACGGCACGGTGGACATCGAGGGATCCGGGGCTTCCTTCCCCCTGCTGCTCTCCCGCCAGGCGGTGGATGACCTTCGCTCCAACCAGGGCTCCGCGAACATCGAAGCGCGGGTGGACTCCATCGCCCGGCAGGCCGAGGCAACCGCCGATTCGCTGGGGCAACTGGCGGACTCCATCGCTGAGCGCGCCGACTCCATCCGGGAATCGGCCAGGGAGAAAGCCGATTCGGTCCGGGATGCCGCATTGCGCATGGCCGATTCCATCCGGCAGCGGCGCGGTGCCGGTCCTCCGCGCACCCAGGAAAGGTCGCGTCCCTGATGGCCAGGCCGGCGCTTCGGGTGGTCCTGCTGCTCGCCGGCCTGGCGTCCCCAGCGGGAGCGCAGGATCCGCCCCTGGGCCGGGTGACCTTTCCTACCAGCCAGACCGGAACCGCCCACGACCGCTTCCTTCGTGGGGTCCTCTACCTCCACAGCTTTGAGTATGACGCGGCGGCCGCCGAGTTCCGGGCCGCCCAGCAGGCGGCCCCCGGGTTTGCGATGGCTCACTGGGGCGAAGCCATGACCTACAACCACCCGGTGTGGGACCAGCAGGACCGGGAGGCCGCGCTGGCCGCGCTGCAGCGCCTGGCCCCAACCCCAGCCGCCCGTGCCGCCAGGGTGACCGACCCGCGGGAGCAGGCCTGGCTCGGCGCCGTGGAAGCGCTGTACGGCGAAGGCGACAAGGTCCGGCGGGACACCCTCTACGCCACCGCCATGGAGCGCCTCGCCCGGGAATACCCCCGGGACCTCGAGGCCCAGACTTTCTACGCCCTCAGCCTGATGGGGCTGTCCCAGACGACACGCGTGGTGCCCACCTATATGCGAGCCGGCGCCATCGCCCTCGCCGCGATGCAGGCCAACCCGGAACATCCCGGCGCCGCCCACTACGTGATTCACGCGTTCGACGACCCGGTTCATGCTCCGCTCGGCCTCCCGGCGGCCCGCGCGTATTCCGGCATCGCGCCCGGCGCGGCCCACGCCCAGCACATGACCACCCACATCTTCCTGGCCCTGGGGATGTGGGACCAGGTCGTGAGTCAGAACATCATCGCATCCGGGGCCGATCGCAGCCAGTGGAAACCCGGGCACTACACCTCCTGGCTGGGCTACGCGCTGCTGCAGCAGGGCCGCTTCAAGGCGGCGAAGGACCACCTCGACCTGGTCGCGGCGGAACATGGACGCGAACGACGGCGCCGGCACGGCGGGGCACTCTGATGCTGATGCGGGCCTACCACCTCGTCAATGCGGGACCCTGGTCCGATACGACGTTGCTCTACCCCGATCGACGCGCCGCGGGGTCGGGCCCGTTCACGGCGCCGTCGATGCCTTCGCCATCGGGTTCGCCGCGGATACGGCGCGGAGACGTGGCCCTGGCCCGGGACCAGGCCGAAGCAGGTCGCCGCCGATGCCGGTGCTCAAGGCTGGAACTGGAGGGTCTCCTCGCCCTCGCGGCGGGAGACACAGTGGGCGCCCTCGGAACGGCTCCGTCAGGCCACCCGGATCGAGGACACCCTGCCAATGGCGTTCGGCCCTCCCGGATATCGTCAAGCCGAGCCACGAGCTGCTCGGGGAAACGCTGCTCTCGCTCGGCCGCCCGGGTGAGGCCCGGGTGGCGTTCGAACGGGCACTCGACCTGGCGCCCGGCCGGCTCCGGGCACTAGTCGGACTTTATAGGGCGGCGGTGGCGGAGGGCGACAGCATGGTCGCCCGACGCGCCCGGACGAAGCTCGAGCCGGTTCTCAGGACGACTGACGCCGACCCTGAACTGGAGGAGTTCCACCGAATCCCGTGATGAACACGTCAACGAGGAGGAGGGAGGAAATGAGAGATCAGCGCACCGCCGTTATATTCCAGTTCACCGGGTTGGGTGGAGGAAACGAACTGGTAATGACCCACTTGGTTCCGTCCGCCCCCCAATAGACCCAATGGACCAGTTGATTGACCGTGTAGAAGTCGAGTTCCCGCCAGCCTCCCGCTTCCTGCCATGCTACGCCGTTTATGAACGTAATGGCGAGTCGCCCGTCCGGTCCGACATCGAGCGAACGGATGTTCGCTACGCCGTTGGTATACGGATTGTCGAAGAGGGTAACGATTCCACCCGTGATGGCAATCACCCGGGTGCCCAGGGGGCCACTGAGCAGGCCATACACCGGACCACCGTTGGGGGAAGTCCGAAGGAACTTGATCTCGTAGGGTTCTCCCACCGGAGCGGGCGGAATGGCGGGAAATGACCACGAGGACCCATTCCAATACCCCACGCTGGCGCGGCCACCGACACCATACTGCTCCTGAAGCACACCGGCCACATAGAGCTCGGTAAGGCTGCGGGCCGCGACGGGCCCCCCCACCTGGTGAACGCTGTCGTTAACCAAGAGGGGGAAGTTTAAGTCACTCCATCCCCCTGGGTCGCGTCGCCGAACCACCGGTCCCCCATGAAAGCCAGCGGTTGTAACCAGAAAGATCGTGTCGCTTCCGTAGCCACTGACCCAGGTTTCCAAGTGACAGGGTGGACTCGGATCCCGGGCCCATGCCACTCCAGGGGCCGGGGACTGCCAGACCTGTGATTGGGTCTGATTGCACACCGATCCGACTCCGCCGGCCCAGGCGGCCCCGTTGGGGAAGACCCAAAGCGAACTGAATTGAAAGCCGTCGGGTCCTTCCTGGTTCCACCCGGTTCCATCCCACTGCCAAATGGTACTCCCTGCCGCCAACAGTCGGCCGCCGGCTTCTCTGACGGTCCCTACGTATCTGTCGATGGGGTACGTAATGCTGCTGGGCCGCACCCGCACCTGGAATTGGGCGGTGGCGCTGCCAGCCGTGGCGGTGAGATCGGCGTTACCTGGCGCGATACCGGCGATGACGCCCACCGCCGTCGCTCCATCGGCGACGGTGGAATCGGACGAAGTCCATGCCAGCGTCAACTGAGCCGGTTGGATGGAATTGCCATACTCATCCGTACCGCCAAACACCGCTTGGCGCGAGGTTCCCGGGTTCAGAAAACCCAGCGAGTCCCAGGATGTTGTCAGCGTCACCGGGAGGCTGGGCAGGAGATTGGCTGAAAACACCAGGACCGGAACCGGTGAACCGGCGGAATCGAGCAGCACAGCTTCCACGGTAGCCCCTGGAGCCGTACTGGTTCCCAGGGTCCAGCGGACACTTGCCAGACCGTCAGGACCGCTACCGACCGTATCCGCCGTCAAGCTTCCGCCTCCAGCCTTGATTCTGAATACCACCATCGCGCCGGCCGCCGGGGCGCCAGACGAGAGCACCTGCACAACCAGCGGATCGGGCAGTTCGGTTGCCACCATGCCGGTTTGCTGATCACCAGAGATGGCTTGCAACGCCAAGGATGTGGCTCTGTGGTCGGTGGGGGGTTCCAAACTACATGACAGGATCAGGACGGTCAGAAGGGGTAGCAGAGTCTGACGTCTCATAAGAAGTGCCGCGGTTTGGATTCAATGTGGACGAAGCGGGTGATCCCGGCCCCACATTAACCAAGCTACGGCGCACTCTCGTGAACGGGAAGGGGCCCTCCCTACCTCAACCCAACTTGCGTTATGACAATCCTTTACGGAGGTCTGACGGACCCTGAAATGCATCGGGCACAACTTTTGACAGGGGGCCCGCTTCTTGTTAGCTTCTGACGTGCGCATCCTTGGCGTCATTCCGGCCCGGCTGGGCTCGACCAGACTCCCTAACAAACCGCTTCAACTCCTGGCCGGTGAACCCCTGGTGACCCGGGTGATCCAGCGTGTGAGCGAGCACGGCATGGTGGACCAGGTGATCGTCGCGACCGACTCACCGATGATTGCCAGGGTGGTCGAGCGGTGCGGTGTGCAGGCGGTGATGACCCGGCCGGATCATGCAACCGGGACCGAGCGGGTGGCGGAGGCCGCCGGCCGGCCCGAGTTCCGGGGGTTTGACGTGATTGCCAACATCCAGGGCGACGAGCCGTTCATCAGCGAGGCAGCGCTGGCCGGTGCCATTGACCGGGTTCGACGAGGTGACGATGTCGGCAGCGCGGCCGCGCCCCTGGACCTGGCCCAGGCCGCCGACCCCGCCCGGGTAAAAGTGGTAACCGGGATGGACGGCCGGGCGCTCTATTTTTCCCGGGCCCTGATCCCGTTCCGGCGGGAGGCGGGAGATCCGTCCGACGGGCTCTACTGGCAGCACATCGGGCTCTACGTCTATCCGCGGACGGTGCTGGAGCGGTGGGTCGCGCTGCCGCCGACGCGCATCGAGCAGGTAGAGCGCCTGGAGCAACTGCGGGCGCTGCAGCACGGTTTTTCGTTCGGGATCGCCCGGTTGAGCGAGCCGGCCATTCCCGGTGTGGATACCCCTGAGGACCTTCAACGAGCGGAAGCCTACTGGAATGCCCAATCGAGGTGAGAACATGGCGGGATCGGCAACCAAGTTCATTTTCGTCACTGGCGGGGTGGTCTCTTCCCTGGGGAAGGGAATTGCCGCCGCGTCCCTGGGCCGCCTGCTGGTGGAGCGGGGCCTCAGCGTCACCATGCAGAAGTTCGACCCCTACATCAACGTGGACCCGGGCACCATGTCGCCGTTTCAGCACGGGGAGGTCTTCGTCACCGACGACGGCGCGGAGACCGATCTCGACCTGGGCCACTATGAGCGCTTCATCGACCGCTCGCTCTCCCAGCAGAACAACATCACCACCGGCCGGATCTACCAGACCGTGATCGGCAAGGAGCGCCGGGGCGAATACCTGGGCTCCACGGTGCAGGTCATTCCCCATATCACCGACGAGATCAAGAACGCCATCCGCCGCTCCGCGCCGGACCACGATGTCGTGATCACCGAGATCGGCGGCACGGTGGGCGATATCGAATCGCTGCCCTTCCTGGAGGCCATCCGGCAGTTCCGCCAGGAGGTCGGCCGGGACAACGCGCTCTTCATTCACCTGACCCTGGTGCCCTGGATCGCCGCCGCCGGCGAGCTCAAGACCAAGCCGACCCAGCACTCGGTCCGGGAGCTGATGCAGATCGGGATCCAGCCGGACATCCTCATCTGCCGGAGCGAGCGGCCCCTCTCGGCCGACATCAAGCGGAAAATCGCCCTCTTCTGCAACCTCGACTTCAACTGCGTCGTCGAAAGCCCGGATGTGCGCTCCATCTACGAGATCCCGCTCCGCTTCCTCGAACAGGGGCTGGACCGCGAAGTCTGTGACCGCCTCCGGCTCGAAACGAAAGAGCCCGATCTGAAGCCGTGGCGGCTGCTGACCGAACGGGTCCTCCATCCGGGCCAGAAGGTGAAGATCGCCGTCGTGGGCAAGTACACCGACCTCTCCGACGCCTACAAGTCGGTCCATGAGGCGCTGATCCACGGGGGCATCGCCAACGAGGTGGGCGTCGAGATCTCCTGGGTCGCCAGCGACCAGTTCACCGACCAGGACTCGGCCGCCGCCCTGCTCGCGGGCTACGACGGGCTGCTGATTCCCGGTGGGTTCGGGGTGCGCGGGGTGGACGGCATGGTCGAGGCCATCCGCTATGCCCGGGAGAACGGCCTGCCGTTCTTCGGGATCTGCCTGGGCCTCCAGGTGGCGATCATCGAGTTCGCCCGCAACGTGTGCAAGCTCCCCAATACCAACAGCACCGAGTTCGAGCCGGAGTGCGAGACCCCGGTGATCGCCCTGATGCAGTCCCAGAAGAACGTGATGGACATGGGTGGGACCATGCGGCTGGGCGCCTATGCGGCCCGGCTCCGGCCCGGCTCCCGCGCCGCCCAGACCTACGGCACCACCGAGATCAGCGAGCGGCACCGCCACCGCTGGGAGGTCAGCAACGCCTACCGCGACGTGCTCGCCGAGTTCGGCATGCGGCTCTCGGGACAATCCCCCGACGGTGGACTGGTCGAGGTGATCGAGCTGCCCGACCATCCCTGGTTTCTCGGCTGCCAGTTCCACCCCGAACTCAAGTCGCGGCCCACTCGGCCCCACCCGCTCTTTGCGGGGTTCATCGGCGCCGCCCGGGCCCACAAGGCCAACGCGGAAGCCCCGGTGGAGCGGTCGGCCATGGCCGAGGCTCGCCGGGGATGAGGTGGACCTTCCGGCGGTCCCCGTTTCTCATCGCCGGCCCCTGCGTCATCGAAGGCGGCGATGTCCTGAGCCGGGTCGCTGAAACCCTGGCGACGGTGAGCGCCAGGTTCAACCTGCCGGTCTGTTTCAAGGCATCGTTCGACAAGGCCAACCGCTCCCAGCCCAACGCCGCCCGGGGACCCGGCCTCCAGGAGGGTCTCCGTATCCTGGAACGGGTCCGGGCCGAAAGCGGCTTGCCCGTCATCACCGACATCCACGAGATCGACCAGGCGGTGCCCGCGGCCCAGGTCGTGGACGCCCTCCAGATTCCGGCGTTTCTCTGCCGCCAGACCGACCTGCTCATCGCGGCGGGGCGGACCAGCAAACCGGTCAACGTCAAGAAGGGCCAGTGGATGGCGGCCGAGAGCATGAAGGGTGCGCTCGACAAGGTCGTCCAGGCCGGTTCCCGGGACGTCGCCGTCACCGAGCGGGGCACCTTCTTCGGCTATGGCGACCTGGTGGTGGATATGCGGAATCTACCCCGGCTGGCGAGCGCGACCGGTGCACCGGTGATTTTCGATGCGACCCACGCCGTGCAGCAGCCGGGGCGGGGCGGCGGGGGCGCCAGCGGCGGGCTTCGGGAGTTCATTCCGCCGCTGCTCCATGCCGCCGCGGTGGCCGGCGCCGACGGGTTTTTCCTCGAGACCCATCCCGACCCCGCGCGGGCGCCGAGCGACGCCGATTCGCAGTGGCCGCTGGACGACCTGGAGTCGCTGCTCGAGCGAACCCTGGACCTCTGGCATGCGGCCCGCCGCCGTACCAGCGGAGCGGTCCGGGTCCCGTCGTGATTGACCCCGCGGTCGCACGCGGCATCAAACTGCTGATCCTCGATGTGGACGGCGTGCTCACCGACAATGCGGTGCACGTCGGCCTGGTGGACGGCCGGCGGGTGGAACTCAAGAGTTTCGACATCCAGGATGGATTGGGGATCGTTCTGCTGCGCGAAACCGGGATCGCCGTGGTCTGGATGAGCGGTCGCGAATCCGAGGCCACCACGCTCCGGGCCACCGAACTCAAGATCGAAGAAGTGCTGCAGCTCCGGGGCGCCGCCAAGCTGCCTGCCACGCTGGAGCTGATGCAGCGCCGGTCCCTCCGCTGGGAGGACATCGCGTTCGTCGGCGACGATCTCGCGGATCTCCCGGTGATGCGGCGGGCCGCGTTGCCGATTGCGGTGGCCAACGCGGTTGACGAGATCAAGGACAGCGCGGCGTTCGTGACCCAGCGCGCCGGCGGGAGGGGGGCGGTGCGAGAGGCGATCGAGACCCTGCTCAAGGCGCGGGGAGAATGGGAACAGTGCGTCCAGGGCTACCTCCGGGACCGGGGCGATGACGCCGCCTGATGCCGCGCTCAGCGCGGGCCAGCGGGTGCTCCGGCTGGAAGCCGCCGAAATATCCCGGGCCGCCGACCGCCTGGGCGAGGAATTCGGCCGGGCCGTCACCCTCCTCGCCGAGGTCCCCGGCCGGGTGATCGTCTCCGGCGTCGGAAAGTCGGGCCTCATCGCCCGGAAGATCGCGGCGACCCTGACGTCCACCGGCACGCCGGCCAGCTTTCTTCACCCGGTGGACAGCCTGCACGGCGACCTGGGGCTGGTGGGCCGCGAGGATGTCGCCATCATTCTGAGCAAGAGCGGCGAGTCGCAGGACCTGTTCGGGCTGCTCGGTTCGCTGCAGCGGATGAAGGTGCCGGTCATCGCCATCACCGGCGGGCGCGGTTCCCTGCTGGCCCGGGTGGCGGCGGTGACGCTGGATGGCTCGGTGAACGAGGAGGCCTGTCCCCACGACCTGGCCCCGACCTCGAGTACCGCGGTGGCGCTCGCGCTGGGGGACGCGCTGGCCGTGGCCCTGCTGGAGCGAAAGGGGTTTCGGCGCGAAGATTTCGCGGCGCTCCACCCCGGTGGCGCCATCGGGGTCAAGCTCACCCTCCGGGTGGGCGACGTGATGCTGCCGGCGGCGGGGGCCCTGGCGCCGGGGGACACGATGCGCGCCGCCGTCGTCATGCTGGCCCATCACCGGGGCCTGGCGCCGGTGGTCGAGAACGGCAGGCTGGCCGGCGTCATCACCGCGGGAGACCTGACTCGCCAGGCCGACCGGAGTCCCGATTTTCTTTCACTGAAGGTGGCCGACGTGATGACACCCACCCCGAAAACCGCATCGCCCGGCGAGCTGGCCGCAGCGGCGGTGGGCACCATGGAGCAGCACGGGATCATGGCGCTGCCGGTGGTGGATGACAACCGGACCCTGGTCGGGGTGGTCCACCTGCATGACCTGCTGCGGGCCGGCGCCGTATGAGAACCGGGTGGCCGGCGTGGCGTTGGGCCCTCCTGGCCGCGGTCGCCGTGGCTGCCCCGGGCTGCCAGGAAAAGGGAGTCACGCCCCCGGTGACCCAGACCGCGGCGGACTCGGCCGACCAGATTCTCTTCGGCCTCATGCACTATGTCACGGAAGATGGGGTTAAGCGGAGCCTGGTCGAAGCCGATACTGCCTATCTGTTCGACCAGACCCAGACCGCTGAGCTCAAGAAGGTCAAAGTCACCTTCTACACTGAGAACGGGGCGGTCAGCTCGGTGCTGACCGCCAACGAGGGAACCTATTTCCAGCAGGCCGGCGGGATGACGGCGCGGGGCAACGTGGTGGGAACCTCGCCGGACGGGCGGACTCTCCGCACCTCGGAGCTCCGCTATGACGCCAACAGCAAGAAAGTCTCGACCGACAAGGCCTTTACCTTCCTGCGTAACGGCAACCAGCTCCAGGGGGACGGGTTCACGTCGGACGTGGACTTCTCCAGCATCGTGGTGGATCGCCCCCGCGGCCTGGAGAGCGGACGGGGCGGGGCCAGCGGCCTGCTGCCCGGACAATGAAAGCCCCGCTCGTGTGGCTCGCTGGATTGGCCCTCGCGGCCGGCCCCGCCGGAGCCCAGCAGGACAACACCTGCCGCTTTCAGCTGGAAAGCGTCGGCCGGCAGGGAGTCCAGCAGGGCGACAACCTCTTCGCCGGCGGCGGCGTGGTGATCCGCTGTTTCAACACCCGGGTCCGCATGAGCAGCGACAGCGTCGCCTACTACGCGCCGCCCGTGGACCTGGTCCAGTTCATCGGGAACGTCCGCTACGAAGACACCACGATCGCGATGACCGCGACCAACGGGACCTATTTCAAGTCGGGAGAACGGTGGGAGGCCCGGGGCAACGTGGTCACCCGGAACCTGGAGACCGGGTCCACCCTCACCGGCCCCTCGTTGGACTACTACCGCGCGCTCAAGGGGGTCCGGGACACGATCGAGATGTATGCCACCGGGCGGCCCCGGATCAACTACATCCCGCAGGATTCGGCGAAGCAGCCGGAGGAGCCGTACATCATCAACGCCGACCGGGTCCGCATGAAAGGCAACGACCGGGTCTGGGCCGCCGGCCGGGCCACCATCGACCGGAGCGACTTCGCCGCCACGGCGGACTCGATGCGGCTGGACACCGGCCCCACCGGCGACGGCACCCTGATCGGCAACCCGGTCCTCCGCGGGCTGGGAACCGATTCGTTCAACCTGAGCGGCCGGCGGATAGACCTGGACCTGGACGAGAAGCACCTGAGTTATGTCCTCGCCCGCGGGAATGGCCATGCCGTCACGGTGGACCTGGACCTCGTGGCCGATACGATCGGGCTCGACGTGGACGGAGGCAAGCTGGTGCAGACCATCGCCTGGGGCGATTCGATCCGCCCCCATGCCGCCGCCACCGATTTCGCGATACGGTCCGATTCCCTGGCTTTCGATACGCCCGGCCAGAAGCTGACCGAGAGCCGGGCCTTCGGCGCCGCCTGGGTCGGCAGCGGCGTGGACTCGGCCAGCGCCGGACAGGACTGCTCTCGAGATTACCGTATCTGTGACTGGCTGGTGGGAGACACCGTGATCGCCCGGTTCGCCGAGCAGGATTCGGCGGGCACCACCCGCACCGTCCTGCGGGAAGTGGACGCCAGCCGCGCCGCACGGGCCCACTATCGGACCGAGAGCGAAGGGAGTCCCCAGCGCGGGGTCACCTATTCCCGGGCCGACCGGATAACCATCACCATGAAGACCGGTGACAAGCAGGGGGTGGACCGGGTGGAACTCCAGGGCAGCGTGGACGGCGTCCAGCTCGATCCGCTGAAGCCGGCCGCGGTTCCGGCCGATTCGGCGCCGGGCTCGCGACGGCCCCCGCGGGCGGGGCAATGAACGAGCCGGCCTGGTTCGTCTCGGTGGCAGGGCGGGACCCCTCGGTGCCCCTGGCCCTGGCCGCGATCGCTTCGGCGGCCGGCCCCGGCGGTGAGGTGGCCCTCAACGAGCTGGTCCGGGTCTACCGGGAAACCTATCTCCGGTGCTGCGCCGAGAGCGGCATCCCGGTGAGCCTGGAATTGTCGGGAGACCAGGTCCGCGCCAACCTGACCAACTCGGTCCTCCCCCGCCTGGCCACGGAAGGGTTCGTGAGCCCGCTGGCCGATGAACGGGTACGGGCCCTCGGCGACTGGTGGACCGAGGTCTCCGCCGATCCTGAAGCCGGCCGGGCCTGGCTGCTGCAGCGGGCGGTCGAAGCCATGAAGCACGCCGGCTCGACCAGCGGCGCCCACCGCATCGTGGCGGGCCCGGTCAGCGTGCTGGAAGGCGTGGGACTCGGCAAGAGCTTCAAGCGGCGCAGAGTGGTGGACGATGTCTCGGTCCGGGTAGAGCAGGGGGAGATCGTCGGATTGCTGGGCCCCAACGGCGCCGGCAAGACCACCACCTTCTACCTGATCACCGGTCTGATCCGCCCCGATGCCGGCGAGGTCCGGCTGGACGGCACGGACCTGACCGGGTACCCGATGTACAAGCGGGCCCGGGCCGGCATCGGCTACCTGGCGCAGGAACCCTCGGTGTTCCGGAAAATGACTGTCGAGGAGAATATCATCGCCATTCTGGAAACCATGCCGTTGACCCGGGACGAGCGGGCCCGCCGGCTGGAGACCATGCTGGACGAGTTGTCCATCAAGCATTTGCGGAAGGCCAGGGCATATTCCCTGAGCGGCGGCGAGCGCCGCCGGCTGGAGATCACCCGGGCGCTGGTGACCAGTCCCAAGTTCATGCTGCTGGATGAGCCGTTCGCCGGGGTGGACCCGATCGCCGTGCACGACATCCAGACCATCGTCGCCGGGCTGCGGCACCGCGGGCTGGGCGTCCTGATCACCGACCATAACGTGGAACAGACCCTCGATATCGTGGATCGCGCATACATCATGTTTGAAGGCAAGGTGCAGGTATCCGGCTCCGTCCGCGAGCTGGTGTACGACGACCGGGTGGCCGAGCTGTATCTCGGCCCCACGCTGACGTCGCGGCTGCGCTCCCGACTGGAGGCTGTCGCGTGAAAACCGGTCTCTCGCAGCACACCAGCCTCCGGCAGGACCTCCGGATCAATCCCCGGCTCTACCAGGCCATGGACATGCTGTACATGCCCATGATGGACCTGCAGCAGCACCTGAAACAGGAGCTGCTGGTCAACCCGTTCCTCGAGCTGCTGGAACCGGAGGAGGACGAAGGGCAGGACCAGGCCACCCAGGAGCAGCAGGAAAAGGAAGAGACCAAGAAAGAGGACGAGACCGACTGGGAAGAGATCCTCCTCAACGGGTTCGAAGTGGGCGGGATGAAGGAGCAGTACGAGGAAAAGGAGTACATCGAGCCGGTGACGGTGGAGACCCGGGACCTCCAGGACCACCTGCGCGAGCAGTTGACCATGATGCACCTGACGCCGCGCCAGTTGCTGCTGGCCGAGGAATTCCTGGGCAATATCAAGGATGATGGTTACCTCGCCGCATCGCCCGAGGAGATCATCGGCAGCGTGAACGAGTTGATGCGGGGTTACACCGCCAGGTCGATCGACGCCGCCCCGGAGCTGGACGAGTTCGGCAATGAAATCGAACCCGACCCGTCGCTCCCGGCCGAGGTGGTCCCCGAGTTCTACACCATGGCCGAAGTCGAGGAAATGCTCCACATCGTCCAGAAGCTGGACCCGCCCGGCGTGGGCGCCCGCGACCTGCGCGAGTGCCTCCTCCTCCAGATGCGGGAAATAACCGACACCGAGTCCCTCACCTACCGCCTGGTGGAGGAAGCCTTCCCGGATCTCATCGCCCACCGCTGGAACGACCTGGCCAAGCGCTTCAGCGTGGAGCCACAGGCGGTCCAGGCGGCCGCCGACCGGCTGGCCCAGTTCGATCCCAAGCCGGGCCTCAAGTATTCCGGCAAGGATGACGGGTACATCACGCCCGACCTCATCGTGGACAAGATCGACGGGCGCTATCACGTCTTCCTCAACGACACCGGCTATCCGCGGCTCCGGCTCAGCCGCTCCTACCAGGAACTGGCGCGGGACAAGAAAAAACTCACGCCGGAAAACCGCGAGTTCATCGCCACCAAGATGAACAGCGCCAACTGGATGATCCAGGCCCTGGAGCAGCGCCGGCAGACCATGCTCAAGGTCATGAACTTCATCGTGGACCGGCAGCGGGACTTCTTCGAGAAGGGCATCGAGCATCTCCGGCCGCTGACCCTGCGGGAGGTGGCCGAGGTCATCAACATGCACGAGTCCACCGTGAGCCGGGTGACCAACGAGAAATACGTCCAGACGCCCCGTGGCGTGCTGCCGCTCAAGTTCTTCTTCTCCAGCGCCCTCTCCACCACCTCGGGCGAAGATGCCAGCGCCCGCTCCATCCGGGCCAAGCTGCAGAAAATGGTGGGCGAGGAGAAAAGCTCCGGCCCGCTCACCGACCAGCAGATCGTCCAGCTCTTCCAGGAGCAGGGTATCCAGATCGCCCGGCGCACGGTGGCCAAGTACCGGGACCAGCTGGGGATCCTGCCGGCCCGGATGCGGAAACGGGTGTGACCGCCGTCGCCCGGCCGGACGGGGTGGACGTCAGCGTCCTGGTCCCGGCCAAGGACGAAGCCGAGAACCTCCCGGAGTTCGTCCGGCTCTGCGCCGAGGCGCTGGGGCCCGCGCCGTTCAGCTTCGAGGTGGTGGTGGTCAACGATGGTTCGCGCGATGGAACCGCGCAGGTCCTCGAGGACCTGTCCCGCGCGCACGGGTTCCTGCGGGTGGTCACCCACCGGCGCCAGCGGGGCATCGCCGACGCCCTGCGCTCCGCCGGCGAGGCCGCGGCGGGCGATGTCTTCGTCTTCTACCCGGCCGACCTGCAGTACCTGCCCCAGGATATCCCCCCGCTGGTGGCACCCATCCTCGCCGACCAGGCCGATATCGTCACCGGCACCAAGCAGGGCAAGTACGAAAAGGCGTTTGTCTCCGGTATCTACAACCGGCTCTGCCGGCTGCTGTTCGGCGTCAACGTCACGGACCTGAACTCGGTCAAGGCGTACCGGCGCGAAATCATGGCTGGCCAGCCGCTCCGGCCCGACTGGCACCGGTACATGGTGGTGATTGCCGCCGCCGACGGCTTCCGGCTCACGTCTCAGCCGGTGCCACTCTATCCCCGCCGCGCCGGCACCTCCAAGTTCACCTGGCGGCGGATTCCGGTCGGGGTGCTCGACCTGCTCTCGGTCTGGTTCCAGCTCAAGTTCGGCCGCAAGCCGCTGCTCTTCTTCGGGGTCCTTGGCGCCGTCCTCTTCTCCATCGGGTTCCTGGCCGGCGTAGCCGGGCTGGTGCTCCGCTATGGGTACGGCATCGGGTTCCGGCCACTGCTCAACCTGGTCGAAACCATGGTAATCAGCGGGATCGCCCTGTTCGGCTTTGGCTTCGTGGGCGAGATGGTGGCAGGCATGCGGGAGGAAACGAGAGAATTGGCCCGGGAGGTCCGTGCGAACGGCAGTCCCCCGAAATCGGAGTGAGGCGTTCGTACCCACCATACCTGTCGGCATTAAAAGCCTCTCAGCACTGACGAGGACATTTCGTTTGGGCGCCCGCCCAGACCCAGGGATTGCCTTGCCACGTCGGGCGTTCTCAATCCCCGTTTTTAGTCCACCAAGCGTCTCAGAAGGGAACTCCAGCGCAGGCCCTTCACCCTAGACATTCGTGACGTCCTAAGGCATTGGTGACATGATGGAATTACGCCTCAGTCCTTGTCGGATGGATTCACGTCCCTTGCGGAATGCGATTTCGGCAGATATGCTGGGAAATCGATCCTTCGGCAACCTCAAGCCAATAGAGCTAGCATGGGAATCCGCCGGGTCTGGCGTGCGATCGCATTAAGCCTCACTCTTTCCTGCGGCGGAGCGGATGGAGGCGGCGGAGGTGGACCCAGCAATACCCTTGTGGTTACACCCCAGGTTCTCAACCTCCTCGATTGCGAAATTGATCAGATCTCGGCGACTCTCCATGACGGGGATGGGAACCCTGTCGTGGGAGCAACCTTTGTCTATAACTCCACCGCGCCGGGGGTCGCGACAATAGCTGGAGGCACCGTGACGGCGGTGTCAGTGGGATCGGCCAACATCATCGTCACCAGCGGCCAGTTGGCGGATACGGTGGTCGTGACCGTTGCCTCGGCGCCGAACACCTTGGCCATCAATCCGGACTCTCTCGCCGTATTCGAAGGCGTCAGCCGACAGGTGTTACCCACCTTCCTCACATGCCATGGCGGGGCCCCGGTAGGGTCCCCGCTCACTTATCAATCCAATGATCCACTGATCGCGACGTATGTCGCGGGGACTTTCACGGCCATCGATCCGGGAACCACGACCCTCACCGTAACTGATGGAACCGTGAGTGATTCTTTCAAGCTGACGGTGCGGCATACCCCGGTCCTGACCGGTTCTCCGTTGGTCGGAAGCCGTCCGTTTGGGATCGCGGCATCGGCGACCCGGGCATACGTTACACGGCTGGACGCGGCTGCCGTTTCAGCTGCCCTCTTGCCCGGATCCGCCTTCGATCCGACCGGTTTTGCGGTGGGGTCCATCCCGACTGACGTGGCCTTCAGTCCTTCCGGGCTCAAGGCTTACGTTACCAATCAGGGTGACAACACGATTGGCGTGATCGATGTCACGTCCGCGACGCAGACCGACACCATCCAGACCGGGGGCTCTCCCCTGCGGGTACTGTTCAACGTCACGGGAGACCGGGCTTTTGTGACCACCACCGCGGGCCAAATGCACGTCATCAACACCACAACTGACGCAATCATCGCAACCGTCCCGGTCCAGGGGACGCCCAACGGGATGGTCTTCAGCAACGACGGCAGCCGGCTCTACGTCAGTCACACAGGCGGCAATATTCATGTCATCGATGCCCTCTCCTACGTCCCTACCGACACCTTGTTCCTCGGGGGAACTCTGCAGGACATCGGAATGTCAGCCGATGGGCTGACTCTGTATATCGCCGACGAGAACGGCTTCATTCGGCACTGGAACCTGGTGGCAGACAACGTGACACTTTCGCAACCAATTGCCGGTTTCGGGTTGAAAGTCGCTCCCAACAAGCACCTGATTTACGTGGCAAGTGGAGGAACGGTAACACTGATTGATGCAGCCTCCCACGAGGTCGTGAATTCTATTATCGTGGGCGGTAACGCACGGCGGATTGCTTTTAGCCCCGATGGACTCACGGCCTTCGTGGCGAATGAAGGGGGGTATGTCAGCGTGATTCAGTAGTCGTGGCCCCCTCATACCGCCGAAATGTCGGCGGCAGCCGGATGGCGGTGGTAGCGAACGGCAGTACCACGTCTAGGGTGGCAATCCAGTAGTCTCAATCCACGGAGCCACATGGCATCTCCCCTGATTCAGAACGCGTTCGCTATAGCGTGCCTGGTACTCGCTGCATGTAGCACCAGCCCGGGAGAGCCGGATGTCGATCTGGATGACGCCAGCGAAGGTTTCGGGCTCGAAGCCGCCGCAACCCATCCGGCCGGCGTGGTCGCGGCCACCGTGCCGCTGGGTTCCCGGCCATTCGGAATAGCAGTCTCCCGGGAACGCGCCTACTACGTCACCAGGCTCGATGCGGCAGCCATGGCGCGGGGAACCTTCCCGGGTATGTCCTTCCCCGGCTCCGTCGCGGTAGGGACCATTCCGACCAACGTGACTTTTAACCCGGGTGCAACCAGGGCCTACGTGACCAACCAGTTCGATGGTGCGGTTGGAATCGTGGACGTCGCGACCAACACCCAGATCGGAACGATCTCGATCGGTGGAAATCCTTTCTTCTCCCTGGTCAATGCCAGCGCGACTCGACTCTACGTGAGCAACAACGCCAACACGGTCGCGGTGGTGAACCTGGCGAACAACACGGTGGTGACGGCGATACCCATGCCGGGCGCACCCAACGGAATGGCCTTCAGCAAGAACGGTACGCGGTTGTACGTGAGCGTTCCTGTGGCGGGGGCCGTGGTTGAAATAAACACCACCACGAATGCCGCGACCCGGACCTTCAACATTGGCGGCATTCCCCAGGATCTGGCAGTCGTCAACGGTGAGTTGTGGGTGGCCAATGAAGCCGGCTCTCTGGACGTGATCACCCTGAGCAGTGGAGCCCTGGCGACCAGCATTCCGCTGCCTGCTGGGGGCTTCGGGTTGGCTGTTTCGCCCGATCTGGCGCAGGTCTACGTCACCCAGCCTGGGGGGTACCTGACAGTCGTGAATCGGGTGGCGAGGGCCGTGATTACCACGCTTACCCTGGGCGGGACACCGCGGAAAGTCGCTTTCAACGGGCCGGGAACGCTGGCTATTGTCGCAAACGAGGCGGGCTGGGTGGACTTCATCAACTAGGAAGCCCGCAACCTTCTCCCCCGGCTCAAGGTGCACTAGCTTCCCGGTCCATGCGCATCCTGGTGGTCACCCATAACTACCCCCGCTTTCCTGGCGACCCGGCGGGGGCTTTTGTTGCCCGGATCGCACGCGGCGCGGCCGGGCAGGGGATGGACGTTTCGGTTCTGGCGCCGCATGCACCCGGCACCGCCGAGCAGGAAGAGGACGGGCCGGTCACACTGCGCCGGTTCCGCTACGGACCCGAGTCCCTGGAACGGGTGGCCTACACCGGCGACCTGCACCGCAGCACCCTCCGCTCACCCCTGGCGGCCCTGGCCTTCCCGGCCTTCCTGCTGGCCTTCCGGCGGGCAATTCGCCGGGCGGTCCTTAACTTCGCCCCGGACGTGGTGCATGCCCATTGGTGGATACCCGGAGGCTGGCTTGCCTCGAAGACCGGAATCCCTTTCATCGTGACCTGCCACGGGAGCGATGTCCGCCTCCTCGAAAAATGGGGCCCTTTGCGCCGCCTGGCCCGGCCGGTCTTCGCACGGGCCGCCGCCATCACCACCGTCTCGGTGTTCCTGGCCCAGGACCTTCGCCGGCTCTTGAAGATGGACCTGGCCCACCTCGTCGTGCGGCCCATGCCGGTGGATACCGATTGGTTCGCATCCGGCCGGGATGTCGCGCGAGCCACCCCGCCCCGGATCCTCTACGCCGGCAACCTGGTGCCCAGCAAGGGCGTGGATGTGCTGATCCGTGCCTACGCGCTGCTCCGCCACCGGGGCGTCGACTGCGGGTTGCGCATCCTGGGCGAAGGGCCGGAACTCCCCGCCCTGCGCCGGCTGGCTCAGTCCCTCGGCGCCGCCGATATCCAATGGTCCGGCTTCGTCCCCCAGGCCAGGATGCCCGAGGAGTACGGGCAGAGCAGCGTGACGGTCCTTCCCACCCGGGGTGATGCCGAAGGCCTGGGATTGACCCTGGTGGAAGCGCTGCTGGCCGGGTCGGCGGTCGTGGGCACCCGCGCCGGCGGGATCCCCGAGGTCATCCAGCACGAGGTGACCGGGCTCCTGGTCGAGGAATCGGTCGAGAGCCTGGCCGATGCCCTGCAGCGCCTGCTCGCCGATCCGGCCCTCCGCACCAGGCTGGGTCTCGCCGGCCAGGCGCACGCCAAATCCCGCTTCTCGGCCCCGGCAGCCATCGACGCCTTCATGGCGCTCTATCACGATGTCGCTCAGCATAACCCGGTCCACTGAGCCGCCCGAGTCCTGGGCGACGCTGGCCCGGGAGCGGGGGCGGTTCTATCACCACCCCCTGTGGGTGACGCTGCTGGCGCGCACCTACCGCTACCCGCTGCATTGCCTGACCGCGATGCGGGAGGGCCACGCCGTCGGGGCCCTCGCACTGGCCGAAGTCCCCGGCATCCTCGGCCGCCGCCGTCTCGTCAGCCTGCCATTCAGCTACGCGGCGGGTCCCGTCGCCGAGAGCGAGGCAGCCGAGCGCCTCCTGGTGCACTCGGCGCGGGAGGTGGCGGAGTCGGGCAGGGTGGCCCGACTCGAGATCAAACAGCGTGCGCCTCTCGCACCGGAGCCGGCCGGCGGACTGCAGCGGGTCCAGCATTACTCCACCTACCTGCTCGATACCTCCGGCGGAGAAAGCCGGGTCTGGGAGCGATTCCACGCCGGCAGCACCCGTCGCGGTATCCGGAAAGCGGAAAAGGAGGGGGTACAGGTCGTTCGCGGGACTTCCGCCGAGGACTGGTTGATCATGGCCCGGCTGGAAGAAGAAACCGCCCATCGCCACGGCGTGCCCGCGCCCCCCCGGCGATTCTTCCTGGAGGCGTGTCCGGCGCTCCAGGCCGCGGGCCTGGCCGATCTCTATCTCGCGCGGCTCGCCACCGGTGCCACCGCGGCCGGCATTGTCGTCTGGAAAGGTCCCCGGGAGTGGATCTACGCCTACGGCGCCTCCCGGCCGGAAACGTTGCCGTCCCGTCCCAATCACATCCTGCTCTGGACCGCCATCAAGGATGCCATGCAGGCGGAAGTCTGGTTCGATTTCGGTCGCGCCGCCCCCGAGCAACAGGGGCTGGTCGAGTTCAAGCTGCGCTGGGGTGGACAGCCGGTTCCCCTTTCATATGATTATTGGCCTCGACCGGGTGGGCTCAATGTTGCCGATCGCTCCACCGGCGGACTGGCCCTCGCCGCCGGTCTCTGGTCGCGCCTGCCTGCACGTCTCACCGGGGCCGGCTCATTTCTCTATCGCTACCTGGGGTAACGGGTGTCATACCTCCTGCGCCGGATCCGGAAAAAGGTGCTGAAGCGCTGGGCCCGGAATGCATTCTTTCCCGGCTGGCGGGTAACCCTGCTCCGGTGGTGCGGCGTCACCATCGGACGGGACGTGTACATCGCCGACGATTTCATCCTGGTCGAGGAGCTGGCAGGCGATGACCGGGTGGTCATCGGAGACCGGGTCAGCGTCGCCCCCCGGGTCACCTTGGTGACATCGTCCCATCCCAACAACTCCCGGATCCGGGAGTTCGCTCCCGTAACCCGGGGACCGGTGACCATCGAGGCAGACGCCTGGATCGGCGCCGGGGCCATCATTCTGCCCGGTGTCACCGTGGGTCGCGGGGCGGTGGTCGGCGCCCTCAGTGTGGTGGCGGCCGATGTCGCTCCACTCACCGTCGTCGCGGGCCAGCCCGCCCGGGCCATCCGGGTCCTCAACCCACCGCCCGGCTGGTCGTGATCGACATCCGGGCCGCGCGCTCCCGCCTCTCACCGCTCGAGCAGTTTGGTCTCATGGTGCTGGTGGACCTCTCCGGGCTGCTGCCGGTGGAGGGATCGCCGGCTCCGGTGGTCCGCCTTGAGTTGGCCGAGTCCGGGGAGGCCCAGGACTGGGCGCCGCCGGTTCTCGCGGGGAGCGATGGCGCCGTCACCGTGGAGCGGGCTACGCTCCGCAAGGCGGGGGCCCTGGCCGGCGCCGTGGCCGAGCAGGAGAGCACCGCGAGGGACCGGCATGGCCGCGTCCCCTCCTCGGAGAATCCGCTGGTCCGCGCCGGCCAGGAGCGCTCGCCCTGGGTCAGCCGCGCCGCCCGGTCCCTGCGGGAGGCTGTGCTCTCCCATGCGGGCGGACGACCGGTGCGCACCATTGCTCCCTGGCCCGGGGGCCGCCGCTGGGCCGCGGCCTTCACCCATGACCTCGATGTCGCCCGGCTCTGGCCCCTCTTCACCGGCCAGCGGCTGTTCGAGCTGGGCCGGAAGCGACAACTCGCCAGGATCGCCCGCGTCTTGCGAACCCTCCCCGGTTCGTTCATCGGCAACCCGGTGCGAGCCGGGGTCGAGGAGATTCTCGCGATCGAAGCGGAACACGGCGTTGCGTCCACCTGGTTTGTCATCGCCGGAGTCCCGTCCATCCGCTCCACCCTGCAGGGAGACGTGACCTACTCGGTGGAGACACCGGAAACCCGGCGGCTGCTCGCCTCCGTCGCCGCGGCAGGCCACGAGATCGGGCTGCATGGCAGCTTCGCGACCTGGCAGGACGGGGCGGTCATGGCCGGCGAAACCGATCGCCTCCGGGCGGCCGCCGGCGTCCCGGTGACGGGCATTCGGCAGCATTTCCTGCGCATGCGCCCCGGGATAACCCAGCGGGCGATGCAGCAAGCGGGGTTCAGCTACGATGCGACCTACGGGTTCCCCGACCGGAACGGGTTTCGGCTCGGCGCCGCCGACATCGTGCCCGCCTGGGACCAGCAGGAGACCCGGGTGCCCGGCCTCGATGAGGTGCCGCTGACCTGGATGGACCGGGCCCTGAGCAAGTACGGCGGGATCGAGGATCCGGCGCGCTGGGTGGACGACGGTCTCGAACTCGCCCGGACCGCCGAGGCGGAGCAGGGTCTCTGGGTCGGGCTGTGGCATCCCAACCTGACCGAGGCCCTCGGCTTCCCGGGCGCACTCGCGGAATACCGCCGCCTGGTCACCCTGGTGCAGGAGCGGGCACCCTTTGTTGCGCCCTTGAATACCATCGTCGCGTGGCGCCGGGCCCGGCGGTCGCTCGTGGCGCGCGAGGTCTCCGCCGCCGGGGCACCCCGGCTGGCCGCAACGATACGAGGCCACTGGGACGTGACCCTGGAGGACGGATGCGGCAATCCCCTGGAGCGCCTCTCCTGGCCGGACGCCGCATGACCGCCCGGCGCTGGTGGCACCTCCTCCAGGTGGTGGCGGGATTGGCCGTCCTGTTCTTCGCGGCCCACCATTTCTGGGAAGACTGGGACCAGTTCCGGACGGTGAACATCGACTGGGAATTTCGCCCGTCGCTGATTGCGCTCAGCATGGCGACCACCCTGGTGATGTATGCCCTGCTGATCACCGCGTGGCGGCTCTTCCTGGAGGACTGGGGTCAGACCCTGGGCCGCTGGCAGGCCGCACGGATCTGGACCGTCGCCAACCTGGGCAAATACATCCCGGGAAAGATCTGGGCCATCGCCGGCCTCGCCATCATGGCCCAGCGACAGGGCGTGGCCCCCTGGGCGGCCACCGCGTCGGCCGTGATTCTCCAGGCCCTCGCCGTCGGCACTGGTGTGATCATGGTGGCGATGGCCGGCCCCGGCGTCCTGGCCGTTAGGCACCCCTGGACCATCCTGGCCCTGTGGCTGCTGGCGGGCCTGAGCGCGGTCGCCGTGGGGCTGCTGATCAACCCCGGGATCAATCGCTGGCTTACCCGGCGGGTCCTGGGCCGGGACGACCTGGGCTCCCCCCGGTCCCGTACCGTCGTCCTCGGCATCGGCGTCAACCTCCTGGCCTGGGCCGGGTACGGGCTCGCCTTCTGGCTGCTGCAGCGGGGAACGATTCCCGCGGCACCGCTGACCCTTGGCACCGCCATCGGCGCCTTCACAGCCTCTTATCTTGCCGGCCTGCTGTTCCTTCTTGCCCCGGGCGGATTACTGGTGCGGGAGAGTATTTTGGTCCTCATGCTGGAGGGGTCGATCGGCCTGGGGCCGGCCGGCGCCCTCGCGGTTGCCTCCCGGCTCATGCTGACATTGACTGAAATCGGAGTCGCGGTGCCTTTCCTTGTAATACCTACGGAGCAGAGACGTGTCGCCAGCTGAGTCCCCGACCTATCAACCCCGGCATCCCACCCTGGTCGCCGGCCTCATCTTTGTCCTGGCCGCGCTGGCCATATGCGCGCCCATGCTGGCCGGCCGGTTTCTCCTCGGCAACGACCAGTTCCACGTCGGTTACGGGTTCCGGGCCTGGGGGGCGGAAATGTTCCAGCAGACCGGCCATATTCCCCAGTGGAACCCGCTCCAGTTCGGCGGCATGCCGTTCATTGCGGCGATGCACGGCGACATTTTCTACCCCACCGCGTGGCTCCGCTGGTTCCTGCCCATCGATACGGCGATGAACATCGGCCTGGCCCTGCACATCGTGTTGGCGGGGATCTCCATGTTTTTCCTGCTCCGGGGACTCCGGCTCAGCTGGACCGCAGCCATCGCCGGCGGCGTAGCCTACGAACTGAGCGGCATCGTGGTCTCCATGGTCAACCCGGGCCACGATGGCAAGCTCTACGTGTCCGCGCTCGCGCCCCTGGCGTTCCTGGCCCTCCTGCGGGCGATTCGCGGGCGACGGATGGGATCCTACGGGTTCCTGGCCGTCGTGGTCGGCCTGTGCATGCTCACGCCGCACTACCAGATGACCTATTACCTCCTCGTGGCGTGCGGCCTCTGGACCCTGTTCCTCGTCTTCTTCGATCCCGAACGACCGGCGGACATCCGTTGGCCGGTCCCCCTGGCCCTGGCGGGGGTGGCGGTCGTCCTCGGCATCGGCATTTCCGGCCTGCAGGCCATCCCCTTCCTGGAGTACATCCCGTTTTCCCCGCGCGGCGCCGGCGGCCCCAGCGCCGGGTGGGAGTACGCGACCTCCTATGCGTTTCCGGTCAAGGAACTGCCGACCATCGTGCTGCCCCAGTTCAACGGGTTCATGGCGAGCTACTGGGGCGGCAACTTTCTCAAGGATCACACCGAGTATCTCGGCGTGGCCGTGGTCACCCTCGCGACACTGGCCTTCGGGGCCCCGGGCCAGAAACGACTCCTCTGGGGATTGGGCGCCATTGCCATCCTGTTCCTGCTGGTGGCTTTCGGGGCCCACACCCCGTTCTATCGGGCCTGGTACGAAGTCATGCCGATGATGAAAAAGGTCAGGGCGCCGGGAATGGCGTTCTACCTGGTGGCGCTGGTCGTGTGCGTCTATGCCGCGATCGGCGTGGACCGTCTGCTCAAGGGCGAGATCCCGTGGAAACGGATCGCCATGGTGACCGGGGTGCTGGCCGCCTTCGCGCTGCTGGGCATCCTCGGCGCCCTCAAGACGGTCGCGGAGGTTTTGGTGGTGCCGGAGCAGACCGGCCGTCTCGCGGCCCAGGCCGACGCGATCCGGGGCGGGGCACTCCGCATGCTGCTGGCCGTCGGGGCCACCGCGCTGGTCCTCTGGGTGGTGCATGCCGGACGGATCCGCGGCCTTGCGGCCGCCGCCGCCCTCGCCGTGGTCATCGGCGCCGACCTGTGGAGTATCGACCGGTTGTTCCTCCAGTACCGCGCGCCCGCCGGGGAACTGTTTCGGTCCGATCCCATCATCGAAGCCATGAAGGCGAAGAAGCTGCCGTTCCGGGTCTTCGACACCGGGCAGATAAGCGGTGGTACGGTGTACGATTACTCCCTCATGATGGCCCATGGGATTCCCTCCTTGCTGGGCTATCACGGCAACGAGGTCCGTTTCTATGATGATCTCATGGGGGGGAAGAATGTCTGGCAGAACGCCCTCAACCTCGGCCTCTGGGACCTGATGGCCGTCCGCTACCTGATCGTCAGGGATTCGCAGCCGATTCCCGGCTTTCACATTGCAGTGGGGCCCGTGGCGACCGCCGGGGGAGAGACAGCCTACCTCTACGAGCAGGATTCGGTGCCACCATACGTGCGGGTGACGGCCGCGGCCGCCACCGTCCCCGAAGAGCGGCTGGTCGCCACGGTGTCCGACCCCCGGTTCCCGGTGGAAAGCCTGGTACTGTATTCAGATACGGCCTCCGTCAGGCCCGAACCCATCCAGGGCGCCTTCATTCCGCCGGCCCCGGTGACGGCTGAGCTGACCGAGTGGGCCCCCGGCCGAATGACCATCCGCCTCACCGGGACCTCGCTCAAGCCGACCTACCTCCTGGTGAGCGAAACCTGGTATCCCGACTGGAGCGCGACGGTGGACGGCAGCCCGGCGCCAGTGCTGCGCGGCGACCATGCCCTCATATCGGTAGTTGTGCCGCCGGGGGCGAAAGAAGTCGCCCTCGCCTTTGACGACGACGGCTACCGCACGGGCAAGCTCGTCTCCCTGGTGTCGAGCCTGCTCGCGCTGGGCCTCGTGGTCGGGCCCGCCGTCCGCCACCGCAAGCGAGAGGCGGCGGGTGTTTAAGCGCATTCTCGTGGTAGTGCCCACCTATAACGAGCTCATGAACCTGCCCCACCTGGTGCCGGTGATACTGAGCCAGGACGCCCGCCTGCAGGTCCTGGTGGTGGACGACAACTCCCCCGACGGCACCGGCGCCTTCGCCGACCGGCTCGCCGAGATCGAGCCCCGGGTCCACGTGTTGCACCGGACCGCCAAGGAGGGCCTGGGGAAAGCCTACATTGCCGGCTTCCGGTGGGCGCTGGCCCGCGACTACGAGATCATCTTCGAGATGGACGCCGATTTCTCCCATAACCCGGAGCGCATCAGCGATTTCCTCCGGGCGCTGGAAGATGCGGACCTGGTCCTCGGATCCCGCTACGCCAAGGGTGTCAACGTTATCAACTGGCCCATATCCCGGCTGCTCCTGTCCCTGGGCGCCAACCTTTACGCCCGCTGGGTCACCGGACTGCCCCTGACCGACGCCACCGGGGGATACAAGGCATTCCGCCGCCAGGTCCTGGAGGCCATTGAACTCGACCAGGTCCGCTCGAACGGGTACGCCTTCCAGATCGAGATGAGCTTCCTGGCATGGAAGAAGGGGTTCCGGCTCAAAGAGATTCCGATCGTCTTTACCGACCGCGCCGAGGGGCAGAGCAAGATGAACAAGCGCATCGTGCGGGAGGCGATCTGGATGGTCTGGTGGCTCCGCCTCCGGGCGATCTTTCGGCGGATATGACACCATGAGATTCTGGAAAATGACGGGGTCCGGTAACGATTTTGTCATGCTGGACGGGCGCCATACCCGGCCGGCCGACTGGCCCGCCCGCCGGATCGTGGACATCTGCCATCGCCGCAACGGGGTCGGGGCAGACGGCCTCGTCATCCTGACTCCCGAGGCCGGCTCCATCGTCCGGATGACTTTCTTCAATTCCGACGGGTCCGAGGCCTCCATGTGCGGCAATGCCGCCCTCTGCAGCACAACCCTCTCCGGACTCCTGGATTTGGCGCCGGCAGAGGGAATGCTCCTGGCCACCGGGGCAGGCACCTTTCCCACCCGGCGGACCGGCCAGCTCGATGAATCCTCCCTCAACCTCCCGGACTTCCCGGTTCCGGTGGCTCCAGCGATCCGCCCCGGCCCGGGGGAGCGGGGAATCTGGCTGGGGACCGTCGGCGTCCCCCATCTCACCGTGCTGGTTGACGATGTGGATAATATCGACATCCAGGGGCGGGGGCGGGCCCTCCGCTTTGACCCAGCCGCAGGACCAGGGGGGGCAAACGTCAATTTCTTGACAGTACGCCGGCAGGGGGATCAGCCGGAGTGGCTGATGCGGACCTATGAACGAGGTGTAGAAGGGGAAACCCTGGCATGCGGCACCGGCGCGGTCGCCTCGGCGGTCGCCTTGAGTCGCTTCGCCAAGGCCGCGCTGCCTCTGAGCATCACCACGAGGGGGGGAAAGCCGCTCTCAATCCGTGCCCGTCTGAGCGGCGAAATGGCCACCGATGTCTGGCTGACCGGGGAAGGACGGCTCGTGTTCGAGGGCAACCTTTCCGAATAGCGCTGTTCAACAACCTCCATAATCCACCGGCTGCTGCTGCGAGGGATCGGGTAGGCCCACTTATCAACAGTTACTAACATTGCTACTTAACATAACATATCTTATACGACCTAGCGTGTCAGGCCACTGTCAGCTTGCTGCCCGATACACGAATCGCCCCGGAACTGACGTCCCGAGGCGATCTTACGACTGGGCTCTCGAAGCCTAGAGGCTGCCCCGCGTCATTTCGGCCAAGCGAACCTGGGCCTCCACGAACGGTCCGGTCTTCGAATACTTCTCGATGACGGTCCGGTACGCAGCCTCGGCTTCCGCGGTCTTTCCTCCGATCCGGTAGGCTCGGCCGGCCTGCAACAGGTAATCCGCCTTGAGATAATCCACTCCGGCGGCGTCGGCGGCCCGCTGGTACGCTTCGCCGGCTTCCACCGGCCGGCTCACGTTCTCCAGGGCGGCGCCCAGAAGACCATAGGCGGCCGCAGCGTACCTGGCATCGGGGTTCGCCGCCACGAACTCACGGAGCCGGACCACGGCCAGCTCGCTCTGGCCGCTGATCAGCCGCATCTGGTTCAGCGCAATCTCGGCCTCCTGGGCGGCCGCGCTTCCGCTGTAGGTGTCAATAATCTTCTGAAACTCCCCCGAGGCGGCGGGAATATTCCCGGTCTCGGCGATATTCCGCGCCTGGCCCAGCGCCCGGGATGCGAAGTCTTCCCGGCGCGTCCTGGCGGTTGTCAGGAACCAGACAGCGGCGACCACGGCGATAAGGATGCCGCCCGCGATGAGCAGGAGCTTGCGGTGGGCCTGGGCCCAGGCGATGGTGCGGTCCGCGGCGGTGTCTGAAGTGTGCGGTTGGGCTGTCAATGTCGAGGCCATGAAGATCCTGAAACGGTTCGCGAGGTGCCCCCGGCGAGACTCGAACACGCAACCCTCGGTTTAGGAAACCGATGCTCTATCCAGTTGAGCTACGGGGGCAGAACCCGGGAAATAACGCCGTTCCGGCACGCTAAGTCAATTAGACAGTGACAATTGCCTCCACCGGCACCCCTGCCCCCAACCGGGCCCGGCCAGCGAGCGCGCCGATCTCCAGGAGGAAACTCCAGCCCGCCACCGTTGCGCCCAGTGCCTGGACCAGGCCGGCGGCCGCCGCCGCGGTTCCCCCGGTGGCCAGGACATCGTCCACGATGAGAACCCTCTCGCCGCGCTCGAAGGCATCCTCGTGGGCTTCGACTACGTTGGTGCCATACTCGAGCACGTACTCCTGGCGGATCGTCCGGTATGGAAGCTTGCCAGGTTTGCGCACCGGTACAAACCCCGCCGAGAGCTCCAACGCCACCGTTCCGCCCAGGATGAACCCCCGTGCCTCGATACCCACGACTTTGGTGATTCCGCTCCCGGCGAACGGGCGGGCCATCGCGGCACTGACCTCTCGAAGGAGGTCGGGATCCCCCAGGACAGGGGTGATATCCTGAAAGAGAATCCCCGGCTGGGGGTAGTCGGGGATGGCGCGAAGGCGGTTGCGAATCAATTGGTCGAGCGATGCAGTCACGTGCTAGTCCGGTGGATGTGGATAAAGCAATCACATAATATCAAAGGAGTTATACCTGATCTCTTCATCCAAAATCTCTGTCCTGTCAACCTGTGTAACCCGAGCATGGGCGGGGCCGGCGACGAGCAGCTCGCCCAGTTCCCGGAGGGATTCCTCCGCACCCCTGACCACCACCTCAACCCGACCATCGTTGAGGTTTCTGGCCAGCCCGTGAAGACCAAGTCGGCGGCTGTGCCGGGCCACGAACCAGCGGAACCCGACCCCCTGCACCTCCCCGCTCACCAGGAACTTGGCGGCGGTCATTCCGGGCGGGGCCGGCGCCGCCGGTGCCAGATGATGTAGAGCGCGATCAGGATCAGGGTCCCCGGAAGCACGTAGCGGACCAGGACATCGTGCGCCATGGCCTCGTAGGCGGTGCTCTTGAGCTGGTCCTCGTGGGTGCCCACGAACCACCCGATATAGGTGAGAATGGCGCACCATATCCCGGCTCCCAGGCCGGTGAAGAGGACGAACCGGGCCAGGTTCATCCGGGCCATGCCGGCCGGGATCGAGATCAGGTGCCGGATCACGGGAAGCAGCCGTCCGACGAAGGTGCTTATCTCGCCGTGCCGGAGAAAATAGGCCTCGGTCCGGTCCAGCGACTTGTTGGAGAGGAGGATGAACTTCCCATAGCGCCGGAGGACCGGTTCTCCGATCCGGACCGCCAGCCAGTAGTTGGCGAGGGCCCCGAGAATGCTCCCCAGGGTTCCCGCGAGCACGGCGAGCACGGGATCCATCCGGCCCTTCGCCGCCAGGTAGCCCGCCGGCGGCATGACCAGCTCACTCGGGAGAGGTACCACCGAGGACTCGATCGCCATGAGGAGAACGATGCCGGGATACCCCAGGGTGGAGACGGTTTCGATCAACCAGTTAAACAGGTTACCCAGCATTCGCGTTTCCGGTATCCAAGGGGTGAAAGCCGAACTGTCCCAGCAGGGGAACAAACCGGACATCGCCGAGGGAGGTCCGGGCAAATTCGCTCCCGGTCCGCTGGACCAGTGTCAGGGTCTGGTACTCGCGGTCGCCGAGGGGAATGACCAGCTTGCCTCCATCGGCCAGCTGCTGTTGCAGCGGCAGCGGCACATCGGGCGATGCCGCCGACACGATGATCGCATCGTAGGGGGCGAAAGCGCTCCACCCCAGGGTGCCGTCACCCACGAACACGGTGACATTGCGGATTCCGGCCTGAGTGAGCGAAGCCCGGGCCGCCCGCGCCAGGGTGTCCACCCGCTCCACGCTGAACACCATGCTGGCCAGCCGGCCCAGCAGGGCGGTCTGGTATCCTGACCCGGTGCCGATCTCGAGGACTTTCTCGCGGCCGGTCAGGCCGGCCACTTCGAGCGACCGGGCCTGCACGTAGGGTTGGGAGATCGTCTGGCCGCTGGCAATGGGAAGGGCCGAGTCCTCATAGGCCCGGTGCCGCACGCCTTCCGGGACGAAGAGGTGCCGGGGGACGTCGCCCACTGCCTTGAGAACCCGCTCCTCCCGTATGCCCTTGCCGCGGAGCGCCTCGACCAGTTGCGCCCGGTACCCTCCGTAGCTGTCGGCCACTACCCCTCCAGGTTCCAGCCCCGCACGGTCTCGAAGAGCTGGTAGTTGGTCAGGTCCATGTGCAACGGAGTGATCGAAATATATCCCTCCGCCACCGCGCTGTGGTCGGTGTCGTCGCCGCCGGTCCAGGTGATGGTCCCCCCGCCGATCCAGAAGATCTCCCGGCCCCAGGGATCCTGCATCCGGGTCAGTGACTCGGAGAAGTACCGGCTGCCCAGCTTGGTAACCTTGATCCCCTTGACCGCGCTCGCGGGGATGGCGGGAAGATTGACGTTGAGCAACGTCTGCGGCGGGAAATCCTTCACCGCCGTGATCCGCCGGATCAGCTGCGCGAGCGTCCCCCGGTAGGTGGCCATGGTCATCGGGTCATGGCCGGTAAACGAGATCCCGATGCCCGGCACACCCAGCGTCACCGCCTCCATCGCCACCGACACGGTGCCCGAGTACAGGACATCTTCGCCCATGTTGGGGCCGTGGTTCACCCCGGAGAAGACGAAGTCCGGTTTCCCTTCCTTGATGAGCGCCCCGAAGGCAAGCAGTACGCAGTCGGTGGGCGTCCCGTCTACCTGGTACGCACCGTCGGGCCGGTGGGCTGCCCGGATGGGACGGTGCAGCGTGAGAGAGTGGGAGGTGCCACTCTGCTCCCGGTCCGGCGCCACCACCGTAACGCTGGCAACCTCGCGGCAGGCGTCCGCCAGGAGCGCCAGCCCGGGGGCCAGGATACCATCGTCGTTACTCACCAGGATATGCATGCCGGGAGTATAAGGGAGATGGGGATACGAATTGAAGGAATTGAGGGAATTGAAGGAATTGAGGGAATTGAAGGAATTGAAGGAATTGAAGGAATTGAGGGAATTGAGGGAATTTGAAGATCCCGGTGAATGGAGGGCGCTCCGTCCAGCTAGTCAATGGATTCGGGCTTCTTTACCGGCTTGCCATCCAGGATATCCATCACGTCCTGCAAGGCCGACCGGAGCTCGGTGACCGCTTCGCCGGCCAGCACTTTGCGCGCGCTGCTGCGGAGTTCACCGGTGCGCCGGTAGTGGTCGATCCGCTGCCGGGCCCCCTCGATGGTGTACTTCTCCGTGTAGAGCAGGTGCTTGACCAGCATGATGAGCTCGACTTCCCGGCTCTTGTAAACCCGGTTGCCGGACCGGTTCTTCGCCGGGTTGAGAAACCGGAACTGGCTCTCCCAGTAGCGCAGGACATGCGGCTTGAGATCGGTGAGGGTGCACACCTCGCCGATCGAAAAGAATTCCTGCGCCTGCCGCGCCATCGTCACCGCCAGAGCTCCGGCTTGAGCGTTCGGTCCATCAGGTCACGTACCCCCTGGGTTGGCGATTTACCATCGAACAGGACGGCCGACACCTGCTCGGTAATAGGTAGTTCAACGCCATGCCGCCGGGCCAGCAGCGTGGCGGCGCGGGCGGTGTTGACGCCCTCGGCGACGGTCCGATGGGCGGCCTGGTACTGGTCCAGGCTCTGCCCCTGGGCCAGGGCGATACCGAGCGCCCGGTTCCGGCTCAGGGCCCCGGTGGTCGTGAGGATCAGGTCCCCCATGCCGGCCAGTCCGGCGAAGGTCATCGGATCCGCTCCCATCGCTACCCCAAGGCGGGTCATCTCCGCGAGGCCGCGGGTCACCAGCGCCGCGCGGGGATTGTTACCCAGCCCCAGGCCCTCCAGGATGCCGGCGGCGATGGCGATGACGTTCTTGAGCGCCCCGCCCAGTTCCACCCCGACCATGTCCTGGTTGGAATAGACCCGAAACCGGCTGGTGGCGAAGATCTGCTGCACCTCCCGAGAGGTTTCCGCCTCCCGGGCGGCAGCCACCACCGCGGTCGGCTGATGCTGGCACACCTCCTCCGCGAAGCTGGGACCCGAGAGCACCGCGACCCGGGGACGGGCCAGGGTTTCCTCCAGAACGGACGACATCAGGGCCAGCGACTCCGGTTCGATCCCCTTGGTGGCGCTGACGACCAGCATCTCCGGGGGCAGGATGCCGGCCAGCCGCCGCACCACGGACCGCACCGCGTGGCTGGGCGCCACCGAAAGCACGACATTGGCCCCCTCGACTGCGGCGGGCGGATCGCCGAAGGCGCGGAGCTCCGGCGCCAGCACCACGTTGGGCAGGAACACCGGGTTGCAGTGCTGCCGGTTGATGGCCTCGACCACCTCCGCCTCATGGGCCCAGAGCCGGACCGCGTGCCCCTTGGTCGCCAGCAGGTTGGCCAGGGTCGTTCCCCAGCTCCCCGCCCCCAGTACCGCCACGGTGGTCATGAGATGGTCGGCTCCGTCCGCCGCCGGGTCCGGAACCGGTTCTCGGTTCCCTTGAGCAAGCGCTGCACGTTGGTGCGATGCTTGACGATCAGGAACGCCGCCAGCAGGATGTCAAACCAGAGCGGTTCGGGCCGCTCCGGATGCAGCAGCATGGCGGCCGGCGGAAAGAGCGCCGCGGCGGTAATGCTGGCCAGCGATACATATCCCGTCAGCCAGAGCACCAGCCCCCAGGCCGAGCCCACCGCCAGCAGGGCGAGCGGGGCCAGCCCCAGCACCACGCCGGCCGCGGTCGCGACGCCCTTGCCGCCCTTGAACCCCACGAATACCGAAAACACGTGGCCGGCCACTGCGGCGATGCCGCAGTACACCGGGAACATGGCCACGTCCGGTACTCGCGCCCCGAAGACCACCACCGGCACCGCGCCCTTCGCCACGTCGAATAATCCCACCGGAACCGCGTACTTCCAGCCCAGCGTCCGGTAAAGGTTCGTGGCGCCGAGATTCCGGCTGCCGTGCTCGCGAAGGTCGATGCCCCGGAACATCCGTCCCACCAGGTAGCTGGTGGGAATCGCCCCCAGGAGATAGGAGGCCAGGATCCAGCCAGCGAACTCCGCGCTGATCACAGGGGCTAACGCTCTCGAGTGATCCGGCCGTCGTCCCCCCGAGCCTTTGCCCGGGCGCCCCGGCTGGTGAACTTGATCCTGAGCGGCGCCCCGTCGAAGTGCCACGCCGCTCGAAATCCGTTGACCAGGTAGCGCAGGTACGACTCGGGGACATCGTCCGGCCGGTTGGTAACGATGGCGATCTCCGGCGGCCCCGTCCCGATCTGCGAGGCGTAGAGAAGCTTGACCTCCTCGCCCGGCTTCTGCGGAGGCGCCGCCCGCTGGATCAGTTCTTCCAGCACCCGGTTGACCTCCGCGGTGGGTACCCGCCGCTCCCGTCCCTCCGCGACCTCGAGTATCAGGTCCAGCAGCTTCCGGGCTCGCTGGCCGGTAAGCGCGGAGAGATACAGAAACGGGACATACCGAAGGAAGGGCGCCTTTTCCATCAGGATCTCCTGGCCCCGCCGCGACGTATTGGCGTCCTTTTCCTCTACCATGTCCCACTTGTTTACCGCCACGATCAACCCGCACCCGGCGTCCCATGCCTGGGTCGCGATACGCAGGTCCTGGGCGTGCATTCCCAGCGCCGCATCTACCACGAGCACGCAGACCTGGGCACGGTCGATGGCTCGCTCGGTCCGCAGGCTCGAGTAGAACTCCACGTCATCTTCTACTTTAGATCGTCTCCGTAAACCTGCTGTATCAATGAAGTTGAGAACTTTCTCATGATACCGCAAGGGGGAGTCGATCGCGTCCCGGGTTGTCCCCGCCTCCGGGGCCACTACGTGCCGGTCCTCCCCCAGCAGCCGGTTAATCAGGGACGATTTACCCGCGTTGGGCCGCCCTACGACCGCGACATCGATGGTCGGTTCCTCGGGCAGCGGGGGTTCCGCGGGCATTCTTTCTACCACGGCATCGAGCAGGTCCCCGCTCCCCTTCCCCACCTGGGCCGAGACGAGGATGGGATCGTCGAAGCCGAGCTGGTAGAACTCGTACTGGGTGGTGGTCCGCGGAAGGTCGTCGAGCTTGTTGATCGCCAGGATGACCGGACGGCCGGACTTCCGCAGCTTGGCGGCGATCTCGCGGTCCACCGGGCTCAGCCCTTCCTTGCCATCCACCACGAAGAGGATGACGTCCGCCTCGTTCAGCGCGATATCCACCTGCTCCCGGATGGCCCGGTCGATCGATGCCTGGGACGAAGGCACCAGTCCGCCCGTATCCACGACCCAGAAGTTCCGGCCGCCCCACTCGCCGTCGCCGAAGTGGCGGTCACGGGTGGTCCCGGGCTGGTCGGCGACGATGGCCCGGCGGCCGCCCAGCAGCCGGTTGAAGAGCGTGGACTTGCCGACATTGGGCCGGCCGACAATCGCGACGGTGGGTTTGGATGCCATGGCGCTACCGGGTCATCGGGTTCATGAGAACTCCCGGGGGCGCACGACGCCGGCCACAGCGGGTTGATCGGCGAGCGCATCCACGAACCAGTACGAGGCCCGGACCTCCATGGGCGCCGCGCTCGTGAACTGCTCCCAGGTCAGGTCATCCATGAAGAGCCCGTGGTCATTGAGTGCCTCGGCGGGGATGAGAGCAAGGTCCAGATCGGTCCGCTCCGCGAGGGCCGCCTGAAAGGCTGCGCCTGGCAGGAGCCCGGCGCAGGTCACCGTGGAGCCGAAGAGGGTATTGACGAGCGGCAGCAGCTCAAAGTGCGCGCCGGTGGCCGCGGCCAGGGGCGCCAGGACCTGGGGCATGAGTTCGGCCATCGAGGGGCCGGTGAGGACGCCAATCCGGCGGCCGCTCCAGAGGTCCAGCCCCTCCGGGTGCTCCGCGATCTTCTGCTGAAGAAAGCGGACCGAACCTACCCCATTCTCCACCTGCTGGAAATCGTCGTAGTTCTCCGCCGGGGGCAGCGGCAAACCGGCCCGAAGATACAACTCGTCCGCGCCGAACGCCCAGGTGATCCCCCGCTCCCGCCTGGCCAGGTGTGCCCGTTCTTCCAGCAGGTGGATCGCGCCCCGGCATTCTTCCGCGGTCGGCTCGCGTACCATGTGATGCTTGCTGAACTCGGTGAGTCCCACCGGGACCACCGAGACATTGAGCACCGACGTCCCCATCCCATACAGGTCCTCCAGCGTCTGCCGCAGCACCGAGCCATCGTTGACCCCGGGCGACATCACCACCTGGGTGTGAAACTGGATGCCGACGGAAGCGAACTGCCGCAACTGCTCCAGGATGTCCGGCGCCAGCGGATTGCGAAGCAGGTAGCGGCGGGCGACCGGGTCCGTCGCATGGACGGACACATAAAGAGGGGAAAGCCGGTACTCGATGATCCGGTCGACGTCCCACGGCTTCAGATTGGTCAGGGTGGCGAAGTTGCCGTACTTGAACGAGAGGCGATAGTCATCGTCACGGATGTAGAGCGTTTCACGAAGGCCGGCCGGCAGCCCGTCCACGAAGCAGAAATCACAGCGGTTGGCGCAGCGGCGAACCCGGGGCGGTTCCACTTCAACGCCCATCGGAAGACCTTCGGGCCGCTCGATGTCAAACTCGATCTCCTCCCCGCCTGGCTGCCGGACGTGCAGAAGAAAGAGGTCGTCCGCCGTCAGGAACTCCCAGTCCAGAAAATCTTCGATCTCCCGGCCGTTGACGCTGATCAACTCGGTGCCAGGCACCAAGCCCAGCTCCATTGCCAGCGTTTCCGGGTACACCGATGTCACCTTGATCATGCCAACCCGTTCTGGACAAAAAGCGGGAGACTCAGGCGGAGCCCCCCGGTATAAGCGCTAAAATATTGTCAGGGAACGAGTTAAAAGCAAGACATGAAGCAGTTTCCATCCCTTTGTCGATGGGGACCCAGGGTGGAAGCCAAGAAAAAGGGCCCGGTTACAAGGACCGGACCCCTTCCCTTTCCACCCCACCCATGGTGTTCGCTACCAGCAGGCCGGTGCGGCCTCCTGGACGACCACCGCGTTTGGCGAGTTGGCGGCGGGACCGACATAGATCCCGCAAGTGGTTGGGGCCACTGTCAGCGCCCCGTTGGTCATCGTTGCCGTGTATCCGTTTATGCTGACGTTGGCCAGTGCGCCGAGCACGTTGCCGGGAGTCGCGTTGAACGCCACCACCCCGGGACCCTGCACCGCGCCCACCGCAGGGGCATAGCCGGCGTAGTCGAAGTAGTAGCCCTCCTGCGCCGTGGCCAGGTTCCGCAGGTCAGTCTTCATCGAGGCCAGGATACTCTTGGCCTTGGTGTTGGCGAACTTCGGAATGGCGATCGCGGCGAGGATGCCGATGATCACCACTACGATCAACAGTTCGATGAGGGTGAAGCCGCGCCTGGTCATCGGAAAGACACCTTCCGTCAGAGTACCCCTGTCCGCCTGGGCGGCAAGGTACCCGCTGGAAAGGCAACACACATGCCATTTTCCTTCTGGCGGGGGAAGTCTCTGAGGCACAACCATTTACGAACGGATGCGAAGAATTCTGCAGACCACCCTCCCGTGCCTGACAGGTGATCTTTGCAAGAAAACCGGATCAACCCTCCCAGATTCCACCCCACGACTGCAGGAGAAGGTTGGACAGCGATTCCGGCTCGGCGCGGCGGGGATTAGGGTAGGAACGGCTGAGGACCATGGCGGTCACGCCGGGGATATCGGCCCGGGCCAGGCCCAACCCCCGCAGGGAAACCGGGTACCCCGTGGCGGCGCCAAGTGATCGCACGAGGTCGAAGAGCAGTCCCGGCAACTGACTCGGCATGATCCCCCCTGGCTGACGCGGCCAGACCTCGGCCAGGCGTTCCATGGCCCCGGCTGCGGCCTCCGCATTGTAGCGCAGGACGTATGGCAGCAGGACCGCGTGAACCCCGGCGTGGTCCAACCCGTAACTGCCGCCCAGGACATGGCAGAGGTTGTGGTGCAGGCCCATTGAGGCGTCCGAAAGCGCCCGCCCCGCCAGCCAGGCCCCCTTGAGGACCCCGGTGCGCACAGCCACATCGTGAGACTGGAGGACCAGCGAGGGCAGATGCTGCATGAGGAGGGAGAACCCTCTCAGGGCAGCGCTGGCCGTGCCCGGTCCTGGTGCGACCGCATAGACCGCCTCACAGCAGTGCGCTGCCGCGTTGAAGCCGCTGGGTATGGCGAACCGGGGCGGAAAGCTCAGCATCAGGTTCGGGTCATAGAGCACCGCCCGGGGACGCACCCTCTCGTCCCGTCCGGTAATCTTGGCTCCATCATTGGTGATGCCCCAGATCGGCGTCATTTCCGAGCCGGAGTAAGTAGTGGGGATGGCGAGAATGGGCGGCCCGCCCTGCAGGGCACAGGCCTTGGCGAGACCGATGGCCGAGCCGCCCCCCAGCGCAATGGCCAGGTCCGCTCCCGCGGCGGCCATCCTGGCCGCCGTTTCGGCCCCGGCGTCGGCCTGGACATGCATGGATGTCCGGGTTTCGAATCCGGCGAGCGAACCGAGCAGTTCCTGAATTCGCTCCGCCGGCGCCCGGCGCCCGGGGCTGGCGATCAGAAAGGGATGCCTGGCGCCGGTCCGGGCGACCAGTTTGGGGAGTTCTTCGAGTGCGCCGGCGCCGAAGATCACGTCCGGAACAGTCACCCGATCACGCCCCGGACCATCGCCTGGACCGCCGCCATTTCGTCCTCGTTCACGATGTGGCCCATGCCCGGATAAAGCCGCATGGTGACATCTCCCCCCAGCAGCTGGAGAACCGCAGCGGTTTCCTGCACCCGCGAAGCGGGAATGTGGCCGTCCACGTCACTGCAGCCGAGGAAGACCGGAGTGCCTGAGAGGGAGCCGGCGTATTCACGCGAGGTCCCCACCGGACCGATGAGCCCTCCGCTCAGTCCGGCGATGCCGGCGTACCGGCGGGCGTGGCGCGCCGCAAACTCGGTGGCCAGGCAGGCTCCCTGCGAGAACCCGAGGAGAATGGTCCGCTCGGGGGGAATGCCTGCCGTTGCGACCTGGTCCAGGACTCGTTCGAGGGCCCGCATGGCCGAGGAGATCCCCGGCTCGTTATCGGCCAGCGGGTTCAGAAAGCTGTAGGGATACCAGGTGTTTCCTGCCGCCTGCGGCGCCAGTGCCGCTACCAGTCCCCTGTCCTGGGAGGGCAGCAGGGAGAGGATGCTCCGGGCCGTGGCACCCCTCCCGTGGACCATGACCATCGCGACCTGCGCCTCCGCGAGCGCGGCGCCAGCGCTGAGGACCGGCTGTCCGGCATGGGGATCGGCTTCCGGCCCGGCGCTCACCGCGCGACTCCGCTGGCAATGACCACCGGCTGGCCATCGGGGTCGTGAGTCGCGATGGCTTGGAAGCGAAGCCGGTCGGGGCCGAATTCTTCGGCCCGGGAAACCGGCACTCGCGCGGCGGTGAGCGCCTCAGCCAGAGTGGGAAGATCTCCCGCCGACGTGAGACCATAGTGCGCGACCTGGCCCGATCCCATGCGCACCGGTTGCTCCCGCTCCGGCCTTCGCTCGAAGTAGGTGACCAGGGTTCCCGGGGCTCCCTGCCCCGTCCCCCAGTACCAGTGAGAGGATTGGGCATCATCGAAGTTGCTGGTGCGCTTCACCCTCCGCATCCCGAGGCGGCGGCCGAGGAACTGATGGATCCGCTCGATATCGGCTCCGATGGCGGTGACGTGATGGAGCCCTTCGATCCGCATGGCCGGGAGAATCTCAGGGACCGCATCCGGCCAGTTCTCCGCCGCCACCCGGGCCCGGTCTCGGTTGGTATTGAGCATTTCCGGCGGCGGCGGACGGTGGCTCTCGCCGAGACAACCGGGCGCTTCGTCGATGGTCCAACCGGGCCCCACGGTCGCCAGCTCGACGATGGTTCCGTCCGGATCCCGGGTATATATCGATTGGAAGTAGTGGCGGTCCAGAATACCGTTGACAGGATAACCGGCGTCCAGCAGTCGGCGTTTCCATCGAAGCAGGATTTCCCGGTCCGCCACCGCCAGCGCAAAATGATGGGTGCCGCCGAGTCCGGGCGCACCGGGCGGCGCCGCCGGCTGGTCGAGCACGGCGAGCACGCTGCGGGATCCGCCTCGGCCGTCTCCGAAGTACACCGCGGGCGACGGAGCCAGCACGCCGGCCTGGCCTGGCGCGGTAAAGGGGGCCGCGCCGTCACCCAGTGACGCCAGCCCGAGTACGCGGCCGTAGAACTCCGCAGCACGGGGCAGTTCCCGGCTGACCACGGCGATATGGTGGAGCCCGTCGAGTCCGGCGTGATCTGTCATCGGCATCCCCTTGAAACGAAGCTGGTGTGCCTGAAGAAAACGACCCGCTCCAAGTCTAGGCCGGGGAGCGGGTCAGGGGTAGCGAGCTGGCCAGGCGGTTCAGTTCGATGGGACCCATTGGGAACGGGCCGCTTCCATGCGGCTGGTCAGTTCCTCCCTCGAGAACCAGCGTCCGTCCCGCATGACGCCGGCCGGCCGGGCAAGGGCGGAAAGATTCTCGAGAGGGTTGACCTCCAGAAGCAGCAGATCCGCCACCGCCCCCACCGTGACCGTGCCGAACTCACTCGGGTGCCCCATGAAACGAGCCGGGTTGCTGGTCGCCGTTTCCAGCGCCTCGTAGGGGCTCAATCCACCGCGCACGAAGGCCAGCAGCTCCGGCAGAAGTGCGAACCCGGGGACCAGGGCCGGAACGGGCGCGTCCGAACCTGCGAGGAGCCGGACACCGGCCCGGTGGAGGGCTGGAATCAGATGCTGTTCGAAGAACCCAACGGTCCGCTCGAAGCGGGCGATCGCGCGGGAATTCTGGGACCATCCATCCCCCGTCTGCTGCCAGCCCCACATCTCCGCCGTCGCCGGATTGAGGTATCGCATCTCCGGGCGGGCCCGGATGGAGTCCATGTTCCGGGCCTGCCCCAGCGCGCTGCGATGAACAGTGACGGTAGGAGTGACCCAGACACCCGCGTGGGCGAGCCTCGCGGCCATCGCGCCCAGTCCGGCGGTATCTCGTCCATCCTGAAAAAAGGGCAGCAATTCCTCCAGGTGTTCCACCGCCGACTGGCCGCCGATCTCCAGCAGGCCGGCGATTCCCACCGGTGTGGGCACGTGGCCAACCAGGGGCATTCGCGCTGCCCCGGCCTCACGGACGAGGGCGAGGTAGAGGTCCCGCGGCAGATTGTCGTACACCTTGAGCTGGTCGTATCCCGCCCGTTTCTGCGCGGCCACCTCCCGGGTTACGTCTTCCGGGGTGCGCAGCACGGTATTGGTGCCCCGGCTGGGAGGATCCCCGTCCAGGATTGGTCCGGAGGTGAACAGCCGGGGGCCGATCAGGGTCCCCCGCGCGATGCTGTCCCGCCAGGCCAGGTGCCGGGGCAGTCCGTGGAGATTGCGCACCGTAGTGATGCCGTTGGCCAGGTAGAAGATCAACTCGGTTCGGTCGAGCAGGTGCACGTGCATGTCGGCGAGACCGGGCATCAGCCAGCGCCCGTTCCCCGGGATGACGGTGACACCGTCGAGATCGGCAGCCTGGTCGGCGGCAAAGATGCCGGCGATACGGCCGCCCCGGACCACGACGGTACGATGGCGGAGGACCGTATCCCGGTCCATGGGAACGACGTGGACATCCACGAACGCGATGGTCGCCGCGCTCTGACCGGCCACGGGGGTAGCGATGGCGACCCAAAGGAGTCCAAGAAGGCTGGCTTTGCCCAATGGGCCGTTCCTCGGTGGAAGGAGGGGTTCTCTACGGAATGGCAGAGGGGCTGTTTCAGGAAGCCAGAGCGCCCCGGCACCCATGGGGTGACGGAGCGCAAGGGAGAGCGGGCGACCGGACTCGAACCGGCGACGTCCAGCTTGGGAAGCTGGCATTCTACCACTGAATTACGCCCGCGACGGAGGCGAAATATGCCCTCGGGAGTAGCCGGCAGCAAGTAGCGCATTCCGGCCCAACGAAAAGCCGCCCGCCTGATGGCGGGCGGCTTTCGTGATCCCCAGCGGCGTTACTTCTTCTTGTAGCGCCAGGCCACGATGCCGGAGCCCTGAGAGGCAAGGGTAATCTCCTGCACTTCAGCCTCCGGTAGGGGCTTGATCGATACCTCCTGGGTATCAACCACCTTTCCGGTGGCATCGAGAAACTCGAACACCAGGGTCATGGCTACCGGCTTGATCGGCTGGTCGGCGGAGTTGCGCGCCGCCCGGCCGGTAGCGCTGCCGTTCCAGTTGGCCGATGCGGCGCCGGTCTGGAAGCCGGTGACCGAGATGTTGACCGGCATCTCGGTGACCAGCAGCGCGTACTTGATCATCTGGTCCTGATTCTTCTTGAGCTGATAGCCCCCGGCCAGCAGGCGGATGTTGTTGTCGTTCATCGGGTCGATCGCCAGCAACCGTTCGCCCACCGCGATCAGGCTGTCACCGTTATTGAGGGCGTAATAGGTGCTCGCCAGGTTGTAGAGTGCATCGCGGGATCGCGGGTTGGACGCCAGGTGTTCCTGGAAGGCGCGAGCCGCGGTTTCGTACTCCTTGGCATTGAATGCGTCAATGCCGCGATTGAAGGCGCTGTTATCGGGGCCCCCGCTGGAAACCGGGCCGCTGGTGATGGTCTTCTCGATCGCGGCGGCACTGTCCGCCATGCCGGTGGCGCGGAATGAATTGGCCAGGGCCCGGCGGGCGTCGTCGTCCGCGGTGTTGTAGCCCAGGTACAGGCGCAGCGCAGTGATCGCCTCGGCGTGCTTACCCGCGTTCTGATACACCGCCGCCATGTTGAAGAGCGCCTGGTTCCGGAAGGCGGCATAGGCGCTGTCCGTCTTGGCACGCTCATCGGTGGCGGCCACCGCCCGCTGGAACGCCACGGAGGCGCTGTCAAACTGCTTCTGGGTGAAGTAGATCACGCCCAGTTCGTAGTTGGCGTTGGCGTTGTCGGGCTGGAACCCGATCACCTGCCTCAGCAGGACCAGCGCCGAATCGAGCTTTTCGGCCTCGCGATACTGGGTGGCCGGCCGCATCAGGGCGTTCGCCGTAAGAGTCTTGATCAGCCGCATGTCCGCGGCGCATTCCGGGGCGAGGGTCTCGGCGCGCCGGAACGACGAATCGGCCCCCGGGACGTCACCACGGTACAGGTACACCCGGCCGAGCCAGTACCAGGCCATGGGGCTATCGCCCTGCCCGTCGTTCTGGATCGCCTCGCGCAGCACCCGGTCGGCGTCGCCCAGCAGCCGCTCCCGGTTGCTTTCCGATTCCAGGGCCGACTTCACATAGGTGGCGCCGCTCTTGACCTTGAAATGCCCGCTCCGCAGCGGTTCACACTCCGGGGTCTGGTACTGGGTGGGCTGGGCGGCTATCACCGCCTGGTTCTGTGCCTCTGCACCGCCCGGCACTGCCAGCACCGCGGCCCCGCAGAGGATCATGATTCGCTTCAACATCACTGCTCCTTGTTCAGAGATAAGCCGCCACCGGATGGTACTCCGATGAGGGCGACCGCACGCTCGTGAACCTCGAGCGCCACCTCCTGGATGGGCCGGCCCTGCGCCCGGGCTACGGCTTCCACGTCATCAAACTCGGGTTTGAACCGGGGGCCGCCGGGCCCCTCCAGCACCTTGACCCGGACCAGCACGCCGCCGACCGGGACACTGATCATCCGGCGCGGCAGGGTGACCCGCTCTCCCCGCCACCGGCGCACGCCCGCCGTGCTGCTATGGCGGAAGAGGGCCTCGGTTACCCCAGCGGCCTCCGATTCCGCCGCCACCGCTTCGATCCGAAACCCGGTGCGCCCCTTCTTCATCTGGCTCGCCCACACCTGGACGTCGAGCGCCCCGGCCTGCATCAGCGCCTCCCGGAGCGGCTCCAGATACTCCGGGTTCAGGTCGTCAATATCGGTGGCGAGCATCACCACTTCGGCCGTCTCCGCCGCCGCTTCCGCCAGGATCAACCGCAGGGCATTCGGATACCCTTCCGGATTCCGGCCTCCGGCTCCCCATCCAGTGGCCACCGCCCGCCAGCGAACCGGGGGCCGGCCTTTCGAGAGCACCCGGAGGAGCACAGCGCCGGTGGGTGTCGTGGCCTCTCCGGTGACTGGCCCGTTGGGTCCGATATCCAGCCCTTCTACCAGGATCCCGGTGGCCGGGGCCGGAATGGGCATGACCCCGTGGGCCGCACGAACCCATCCGCTTCCCAGCGCGAGCGGACGGTGAAAGATCTCCTGGATCTCCAGCCGCTCAAATCCCTCGATGGCGCCGACGATGTCCACCAGCGCATCGAGCGCGCCCACTTCGTGGAGCGGGACCTCGGTGGCCGGAAGACCGTGGATCCTGCCTTCGGCGGCCCCGAGCAGCTGGAACGCCAGGATGGCGCGCTCCCGTACCCACTCCGAGACATCGGCCTGCTCGACCAGCCCGATCAACTCCCCGATGTGGCGATGCGGGCCGAGATGGTGGCCACCGTGATGGCCATGGTGTCCCCCGGTTTCGCCGAGGGCGTGGCCCTGCCCGCCATGATCATGGTGACTGTGCACCAGTTCGGCCGGCGCTTCGACCTCTCCGCCGGGCAACGTCACCGTTACTTTGGCGGCATTGACGCCGCACCGGTTCACTCGTTCGATGGCAACCGACATGTCGGGAAACCCGAGCCGTGCCGGCAATCCCTGCAGCCACCCGGGCGAAGCCCCCGCGTCTATCAGGGCGCCGAGCAGCATATCCCCGCTGATCCCGGCCGCGGGATCGATGATGGCTATCCGGGGTGTCTCCATGACGTCAAATATGCCCGGATCTCAGACCCCGGGCAAATGCGCGGGGGTCCGGTAGAGCCATCCTGCTCCGGTATTGAAGACCACGACGGAGTCGCCTTCGGCGATCGTTCCATCCGCCCGGAGTGCCCGGGCCGCCGCCACCGCCGCCCCTCCCTCGGGCGACATGTCCACCCCTTCCGCCGCCGACACCGTAGCCGCCTCCCGGCTGAGTTCCTCGTCCGTAACCATCACCGCACCGCCCTGGCTGTCCCGAAGCGCGGCCAGCATGAGCCGGTCTCCCAGGGGCGCCGGGACCCGGAGTCCGCTGGCGAGCGTCCAGGGATTCGGCCACGGCGACGCGCTCGACGCACCTTCGTGAAACGCTTTGACGACCGGGGCACACCCGGTGGACTGGACGACGAACATTCGGGGAAATTGCGCCGGGATCCACCCGGCGGCGGCCATTTCCTGGAACGCTTTCCACATGCCGATCAAGCCGGTCCCGCCCCCCGCCGGATAAATGATGACATCGGGAAGCGTCCATCCCATGGCATGGGCAAGTTCAATACCGAGCGTCTTCTTTCCCTCGATTCGATACGGTTCCCGCAGCGTAGAGAGGTCTACCGCCCCGGTTTCGGCGGCGAAGGCGCGGGCGGCCTTGCCGCAATCCCCGATATGTCCCTCCAGCCGGACAAGGTCTCCCCCGAAAGAGACAATCTGGGCCAGAATCGCGGGCGGTGTCGTGGCCGGGGCAAATACCCGCACCGGGACTCCGGCCCGGGCCGCATAAGCGGAAGCCGCAACGCCGGCATTGCCGGCGGTGGGAATCACAAACATGCGAGCTGCCTGGGCCACGGCCCGCGTCACGGCGGCACTCAGTCCCCGGGCTTTGAACGAGCCGGTCGGATTGGTCGCCTCGTCCTTGACGCGGAGCCCGGGGAGGCCGATTCGGGCGCCGGTCCGGACCAACGGCAGCAGGGGCGTGCCGCCTTCGCCCAGGGTGACCGGTTCCTCGCCCGGCTCGATCGGAAGGAGGGCCCGGAAACGCCACATGCCCTGCCCCGCTCCGCCATCCCGCGCGTCCGGGCCGGTGCGCCGTTCCGGATAGCGCACCAGCCACGGCTGGCCGCAACGGCATACACCGGGGAGTCCTTCCGGGCTGCGGGTTTCGCCGCAGGCGGAGCATTCGAGAATCCAGTCCATCGGGGTTACCCTTTGACCCCTTCGCGGAGCCGGTTGAGAAGCGTTTCGGCCTGCCGCAGGGAAAACCCGGGCAGCGCGGCGACCTCGGCCGGAGAGGCGGACCGGACTCCCGCCAGGCTGCCGAACCGTTCCAGCAGGCGTCGGCGCTTGGTAGCGCCGACGCCGGGAATCTCCAACAGTTCCGAGGTGATGGTCCGGGCCGACCGCCGCTGCCGGTTGTATGCCAGTCCAAACCGGTGCGCCTCGTCCCGGGCCCGCTGCAGCAGGCGCAGAGACGGGCTGCGCCGGGAGAGTCGGATACTCGCCGACCGGCCGGGAAGGAACACTTCTTCATCCCGCTTGGCCAGGCTGATGATGGGAATGTCCGTGATGCCGACGGCGCGCGACGCATCGAGCGCGGCCCCCAACTGGCCCTTCCCACCGTCGATCACGATCAGGTCGGGCAGTGGCTTGCCTTCGTCCCGGCGGCGGGTGAGGTAGCGGGTGATAACTTCGGAGATCGCCGCGAAATCGTCCTGCTGCGCCACGCCCTTGATCTTGAACTTGCGATACTCGCTCTTGCGGGGCCGCCCCGCTTCGAACCAGACGAGCGAGCCCACGGTGTCGCGGCCCTGGTTGGTGGAGATGTCCACGCAGATAAAGCTTCGCGGGACGGCGTTCATACCCAAATCGCGGCCGAGGGCATAAACCGGATCCTCGGAGCGCTCATCGGTTTCGAACGATTCGATCAGGAGGCTTTCCAGCAGGTGGCGGGCGTTCTGGTCGGCCAGTTCCATCAGGCGGTGGGACTTGCCGCGTTGCGGAACGCTCCACTGGCTCTCCGGCAGCAGCGCCTGGAGGCTCTCCAGTTCGGCGGGGGGAAAGGGCAGGATGACGGCCCGCGACCGGTTCTCCGAGGGGACGTAGTAGCGGACCAGGAAGGCGCCGAGGATGGCCTCGTCCGGCTCGCCCTCCACGTTCTCGAGGAATCGATGTTCCCGGCTGATGACCCGGCCTTCGCGGACCCGGATCACGGTGCCGACCGCGTCGTCCCGGTCGCGGGCGAACCCGATGGCGTCGGCCTCGCCCAGCCCCACGGTTTCGACCGCCGCCGGCGCCTCCAGCTGTTCCAGCCACTTGAGCGTGTCGCGGAGGTCCCGGGCGCGCTCGTAGTCCTGCCGGTTGCTGGCCCCCAGCATCATGTCGCGAACCCGGGCCCGGACATCGTGCGTGCGGCCGCCCAGCACGTCGAGCACGTCGTCGATCATGCGGCGGTATTCGTCCTGCTGGTGCCAGCCGACACAGGGCGCCAGGCAGCGGCCGATATGGAAATCGAGGCAGGGGCGGTCGCGCCGGTCAGCCGGGATATCGTCCTGGCAGGACCGCACCGTGAAGATTCGCCGGATGAGCGCCAGCATCCGCCGCATGTCGGCGACGTCGGTGTAGGGACCGAAGTAGCGGGCCCCCGCGATGTCGCGGTTGCGGGTGACCAGGACGCGGGGAAACGGGTCCCGCAGGGTGACGGCAATCGACGGATAGCTCTTGTCGTCCTTGAGCCGGACGTTGAACCGGGGCTGGTGTTCCTTGATGAGGTTGTTTTCCAGGAGCAGGGATTCCGGCTCCCGGGGCACCACGATGGTCTCCACGTCGGCGATGAGCCGCACCAGCAGCTGGTTGCGGGGGCTGCCGTCATAATCGGCCGTGAAATAGTTACGGACCCGGGAGCGGAGCCGCTTGGCCTTGCCGACGTACAGCACCTCGCCCCGCGCGTCCTTCCACAGGTACACGCCCGGCGAATCGGGGAGACTGTCGATGGTGCGCTGGAGACGCTCGGAAACGCGGGGTTCGCTCATGGCGGGTCGCTTCGGGCCTGGCGCTACCGTCCCCGCCTCGCCAACCGGCCGGCGAGCGCGGCGGCCTGGGGAATTCGCAACGCGAAGGTGACCACCCAATATACCAGCCCATACAACCCGAGGACGGCGGCGGCCGTGGTGACGGGATGGAGCAGCGGCATCAGCCGGTATAGCCCCCACGCGGCCGCTGCGGCCAGCCCCGCAGCGCCCCAGAGGCGCACAACCAGTCCGGCCGCAAGCCCGGTGGGCCCTAGCCGCCGGTTCAAGGTTTGCCGGAGCAGCACGAATTCCACCCACCCGGCCAGTCCGGCCGAGGCGGTCAGGCCGGCGGCCCCCCACTTCGGAGCCAGCCCGAGCAGGCCGGGGAGGGGAAAGGCGAACAGGTAGCCCAGGCCGATGGTCAGCGTGACCCGCAGGAGGGCGAAGCGGAGCGGCGTCCGGGTGTCTCCCAGGGCATAGTAGGTCGAGGCGTAGAGCCGCCCCAGCGTGCTGGCAAGCAGGCCCACCGCCGACCCGGCCAGGATGCCCCAGACATACTCCGCGTCATGGGCGGTAAAGCGACCGCTCTGATAGATGGCGCCCGCGATGACGTGCCCCAGGGCCGCGAACGCCATGGCGGACGGAACCACGAAGAAGGCGATCTGGCGCAGCCCGGCGTTCAACCGGTCGCGGAGATAGTTGCTGACCGAGGCCTCGTCTCCCACTGCGCTGGACATGGCCGGGAGCTCCGCTGCCGACACCGCCATGCCGAAGAGGCTCACCGGGAGGGTGTAGAGCGTCTGGGCATATCCCATGGCCGCCACCGCCCCCGCCGGGAGCAGGCTGGCGAGCACCTCATCGACATAGGCGCTGATCTGCACCACGCCCCGGCTGATGAACGCGGGAACGAAGTTCCTGGCCACGGTGCGAACATGGCTGGACGACGCGGAGACCGCGAGCCGAAACGGGCCCAGCACGCGAAGCACGGCCGGAACCTGAACTGCTACCTGCAGGAGGCTGCCGAGCACCGAGCCCCATGCCATCCACTCGGCCAGGGCCGGCAGGCTGCTCCGGGGTCCGAATCCGAGCAGGGCGGTAATGATTGCCGCATTCCAGATCACCGGCGCCGCGTAGGAAAGGAAGAAGCGGCGGTGGCTGTTGAGGATCCCCAGGCACCAGGCGGAGAACACGAGCAGGCCCGCCCCGGGAAACAGGATCCGGACCAGCCGAACGGTGAGGTCACGCTTGGCGCCATTGAAGCCTGGCGCGATCAGGTCGACCAGGACCGGCGCGGCGAGCACTCCCACCAGCACCAGCGCCGCCACCAGGAGCCCCAGCAGGCCCGCCACGGCCCCCGCGACCCGCCGGGCGCCCTCCTCGTCGCCCCGGGCCCGGAGGCCGGCATAGACGGGGATGAACGAGGCCGAGAGGGCGCCTTCGCCAAAGAGATTCTGCAGCAGGTTGGGAATCCGGAAGCCGGCCGCGAACGCGTCGGCGGCATCGGAGGTCGCAAAGTAGTGGGCGAAAACGCGCTGCCGGACGAGCCCCGCGATCCGGCTTAGAAAGATCCCGGCCGCTACCATCAGCGCCGGTCGGGGACGGAGGGACTCGGTCAGGGCGCGGAGGGTGGAGGCAGCCGGGGCCGGGACGGGGCGTCTTCGACCAGCTTCTGCAGAAAGGCCGTCTCCTCCTGGAGCGACTGCACCAGCCGGGTCAGGTCATCCACTTCGCTCTCCAGCAGGTCGACCTTCTTGCCCAGCAATGCCACATCCGGGGCAATCGGCTCGGGACCTTCAATGCGTCGGCCCACGGCCTTCCCGATCGGGGAATCGGCCACGATGCTCACGATGGGGATGAGCAGCGCCACGAGGATGATGATGCCGAGGAGGACCATGGTCGAGTTTAGGAGGGCGGAGGCTCGGCTTCAAGGGCCTGGGCATACCAGTGCGTGATGGTCTGGTTGAGCTGGTCCATCACCAGGGGCCCATACCGGGAAAGATAAGGCACGATCCCGAATACGCGCTCCTGGGGCTTCCCCTCGGGGAAGACGGCGAGCCGCGCCCGTTCGATCTGGGCCATCTCGGTTTCGTGGCGGCGGCGGAGATGGGCCACGACCCGCTTTTCCAGGTCGCGGCTCTCGGACAGGGCATGCCGACGGGCATTGTCCACCGGACGCGCCAGGTTGGGATCCACCTCCAGGGCAAGGGGCTGCACCCGGCCGTACAGCCTCTCCACCGAGCGGCGGAGGTCCTCCAGCCCGGACACCAGTCCCGGCGGCAACTGGGAGCGGACCACCCGGGTTTCGAGGGCGCGCGCCGGCGCAAGCAGGTCCTCCAGAGTCGCCTCGTACTTACCCAGGGTGCGATCGACCCGGGGCTCCACCAGGATGCCCGACCACCGGGGTACCGGCAGCTGCCGGTGGACCCGCATCCGGTCGTAGACCGGCGCGGCGAGGGGGAGATAGCGCAACTCTCCCGGGCCGGCGACATAGGCGACGGTCGGCAGCAGGGCGCTCTCCAGCACCGGCCGCAGGAGCACGTTGCCCGACAGCCGCTCCGGCTGGTCGGCGGCGACCCGCTGGAGGTCGGCCATCGAAAACCGTTCTCCGCTTCGCCGGGTCACGAACCCGTTCCCGTCCAGGACCAGCCGGTCCCGGCCCAGCCCGCTCTCGAGCATCACCAGGGTGGCGCCGTCGCCGGCGGTGACGCCGGCGTCATGGCCGGCGCCGGCCAGTTCCCGGGACCGCCCGGCCAGGTCGTGATCGAGATCGCGGGCCAGCCCCAGCGCCTTGATGACGTGACGGGCCGTGGCCCGCTTGGCGGCCCGATGGGTGTTGTCGAAACAGAGCACGCCGAACGGAGCCAGGAGTTCGGCCAGCGCGCCGGCAAAACTGCCCGCCACCGTCGCGTCCGGCCGGTAGTAGCGGGCCAGCCAGGCGAGGGCATCCTGTTTGAAGTCCGAACCGGGCAGATCCCGCTCCAGCCGGGTCAATGCGGCGGTCACCTCGGCTCCGAGCAGCTCCCGGTACATCGGGGTCAGGTCGGCATCGGCCGGTCGCTCTCGCAGGGTGGCCCGCGCCACCCTGCCCTCGACATCGGGCCAGGCCGTATGACTGGCTTCGGTAAAATCGTGATCATCGCCGGCGATCCAGAACACCGCCTGGACCGGGCGCTGCCAGCGTTCCTCCAGGTGCCTGGCAAGTGCCGCGGCGGAGAGCGCCTTGTGGATCGTGTAGAGCGGGCCGGTGAACAGCGCCGGCTGCTGGCCGGTGGTGACCATCAGGGTATCCGGCGCCAGCGCCTTGTCCAGCAACTCCGTCGCGGGCGACCCGGGCGGCGCGAGGAATGCCTCCCGTAATTCGGCGAGCTGCTGGGGAGGCCGGGCGGGGGGCCACTCCAGCGGAGCGGTGATCGGCGTGGTGACGATGCGCACGGTCAGGCCCGGCGGGAAAAGATGATGCAGCGGGGGGAGTCGTCTCCCAGGGGTTCACCCCGGTAGGAGCCCCGGGTCTCCATGATCTCGGCGCCGGCCCGCCGGATCATGGACTGAAGCAGCGGAGGATCGAGGAGGCGCACCCGCTCCATGAACTTCCGGCCCTCGGGGGTTTCGATCACCTTGACCACGTAGGCTCCCTCTGAAGAAAGCCGGCGGCTCACCCGCGCGGGCCCGGTGCCGAGCGCGATGGTTTCCTGGGGCACCAGGTCCCGGGCCACCCGCGCGGCGTTGAGAAAATCGAGGACGAACCAGCCACCGGGGCGTACACTCTCGACCATGCCGGCCAGCGCGGCGTCGTGTTCCTCATCATTGGAAAAGTACCCGAAACTGGTGAACAGGTTTACCGTGAGGTCCATGCTGGCGGGGCGAACCGGGAGCGAGCGCATGTCGGCACGAATGAGGGGCGCTTCGGTTGCCAGCCGAGCCCGGCGGAGCAGGCTCATCGAGAGATCGAGCCCGTAGACCCGGGCACCGGCCGCGGCCAGGGCCCGGGCATGCCGCCCTGCCCCGCAGCCCACATCGAGCGTCCGCCACCCGTCCCGCCAGGGGATCACCCGCCGGATGAGGCCCACCATGGCCTCGGCATCGGCGTCATTGCGGTGGGGATAGAGCTGGAGGTACTCCTCCCCGAACCACTCTTCGAACCACTCCGTCATCGGGTCCCTTCGGCTTGCGGGCGGCCGGCTCTCAGCGCCGGCCCTTGTGGTACGGTTCGCCCCGCAAAATGGTAAAGGCTCGGTAAAACTGTTCCCAGACGACGACCCGGGCCAACTCGTGCGGAAGCGTGAGCGGCCCCAGGCTCCAGGCATGCTGGCAGCGCGCGATGAAGTCCTGGTCGAGTCCCGTGGAGCCGCCGATCGCCAGCGCCAGCGGCCGCGCCTCCAGCTGCCATCGCTCCAGCCGCCGGGCCAACTCCGGGCTGGACCATGGAGAACCCTGGCGGCTCAGCGCGATGACGGTCGCCCGGGCGGGCAGTTTCGACTCGATCAGCCGGGATTCATCGAGGTTGGTTTCGGCAGGAGACCCGGTGCGGCGGGACTCCCGGATCTCGATTTCGGACACCGACGCGTATCGGCTGAGCCGCTTCTGGTACTCATCGCACGCCTGGCGGTAGCAGGGGCGCAGCTTGCCGACCGCCAGCAGGATGATCTCCATCAGGCCGCGACGGGGCTATGCGTACATGCCCCGCAGCCGGTGCACGGCGGCGACCCGCTCGATGGAAAGCATATAGGAGGCGGTCCGCATGTTCACGCCGTGCTTGTCGGCGATCGCCGCGACTTCGGCGAAGGAACGGACCATGATCCGCTCCAGCCGGTTGTTGACGGTGTCCTCGTCCCAGAAGTACCCGCCCCGGTCCTGCACCCATTCGAAGTAGCTCACCGTGACCCCACCGGCATTCGCCAGAATATCGGGAATGACGAAGATCCCCTTCTTGTCGAGGATCGGGTCGGCGGCCGCGGTGGTGGGGCCGTTGGCCCCCTCGCAGATGATGCGGGCCCGGATATCGCCTGCGTTCTCGCTGGTAATGACGTTCTCGAGGGCGGCCGGGACCAGTACGTCGCAATCGAGAGTAAGCAACTCTTCGTTGGTGACCCTGGTCGCGCCCTTGTACCCTTCCAGGAACTTGTGGTCCCGGGTGTGCTTGATCACATCCTCGATGTGGAGCCCCTTGGGGTTGTAGATGCCGCCGGTCTTGTCGCTGACGGCCACGATGGACAGGCCGGCCCGTTCCATCAGCAGCGCGGCGATCGACCCGACATTGCCGAAGCCCTGGATCGCCACCCGGGTACCCTCCACCGGCATCCCCAGTTTCCTGAGCGCCTCCACCGTCACGATCATGCAGCCCCGCCCGGTGGCCTCCCGGCGGCCGAGGGACCCACCCATCTCAACCGGCTTTCCGGTCACCACCGCGGTCACCGTGTGCCGGTGGTGCATGGAGTAGGTATCCATGATCCAGGCCATTACCCGCTCGTTGGTGTTGACATCGGGGGCCGGCACGTCGGAGTCGGGACCCAGGGTCTCGATGATTCCCGCCGTGTACCGCCGGGTCAGTCGCTCCAGCTCCCGGTCCGACATGCCGGCCGGCTCGCAGATCACGCCCCCCTTGGCACCGCCGAACGGGATATTCACCACCGCGCATTTCCAGGTCATCCAGGCGGCGAGCGCGGTGACTTCGTCCAGGGTCACATTCATGTCGAACCGGATGCCGCCCTTGGCCGGCCCCCGCGAGGTGTTGTACAGCACCCGGTATCCCGTGTAGACCTCGACCTCGCCGTTATCCCGCAGGACCGGCACCGAGATGATGATCTGCTTTTCCGGGCTCCGCAGCACTTTGTACAGGCCGGGATCCAGTTTGAGCCGTTCCGCCGCGTCGTCGAACCGCGACATCATGGCCTCGAACGGGTTCTCCTCGCTGGTGAAGCGGGTGTCCCGGTCGGGACGGATCAGTTTCTGGGGTCGGCCACTGGTGGTCGTCATAGTGAGAAATAGGCTCCAGGTACAGTCATGGTGAGAGTCGGGACACCGGGGTTACCACGGCATCCAGTCCAGCGGAAATCTCCTCCTCGCCCTCTTCCCAGGTGAGGTCGAGCACGGCGACCAGGGGTTCGGGCGCATTATTGGGCCAGCGGTCCCGCAACTTTACCGCGTCCTTCTCGGTGATGACCACGTGGTCCGCGCGGCGCGCCGCGTGGGCCAGCCAGGCGACGTCCTCGTCGCGGTAGTCGTGGTGATCCCGCCAGGTGGCCACCTGGACGGCGGCGCCGGTCGCCTTGGTCTGGGCCACGAACGCTTCCGGGTCGGCGATGCCCGACGCGGCCACTACCCGGCGGCCCCGAAGGTCGCTGGCCGGCACCCCTCTCCCCGACACCAGCCCCTCCAGCCGGCTCAGGCCGAGATGGGCGATGGCGACCGGCCCGTCGATCCGGCCCAGCATTTCTTTCGACAGCTGAAGGGCGGCCTCGGCACTGGCCCGCTTGCGGGTGATGATGATCGCATCGGCGCGGTCCAGCGCATTGACGCTCTCCCGCCAGGGCCCGGCCGGCAGGGGCCAGCGCACCGCCCGGGTGGTCTCCGCGCTGATCAGCACGATGTTATAGTCCCGGCGGACATCCAGGCGCTGGAACGCGTCATCGAGAATCAGCACATCGGCACCCCGGGCCAGCGCCCGTTCGGCGCCGGCGGCGCGGTCCGGGTCCGGCACAACCACGCTCTCCGGCACCGACCGGGCATGCACCCTGGCCTCGTCTCCCCCGATACCACGCAGGAGAATGCCCGGTGTGAGTCCGCGAGCCGCATAGTATCGGGCGATCCAGATCGCGACCGGCGTCTTGCCAGACCCGCCCACCGTCAGATTCCCGACCGCGACCGAGGGCAGCGGCAGGTCGTGGGTCTCGAACCAGCCGCGCCGATAGGCGGTGGTGCGCACGTTCATCGTGACCCTCCACAGGGCCGACGCGGGCAGCAGCGCCAACCGCGCGAGTCGGGCATCGATCCGCCGGCTGGTCCACAGCCAGCGGATTACGCGGTGGGTATCGCCCCGCCGTCCCGGCATGCATCCTCCACGACCTGGTTCATTGCGCTCCTGGTCATCTCAAGTCCCCGCGCCAGCCCTTCATCTCCAGCCGCCACGAGGAAGGGCTCCCCGTACGTGATCCGCACCCGGGCGAACGGTTTCGGCAGCATGAACCGGTCCCATGACGCGAAACGCCAGGCCCGCCGAGCCTCGGCATGAATGGGCAGGATGCGCACCCCTGCCCGTTGCGCCGCCGCCACCACGCCCGGCTTGAGTTCCCGTCGCGGCCCCCGGGGTCCATCGGGCGTGAACGCCACCGGATGACCGGCTTTGAGGACTCGTACCGCGCCAAGCAGGGCCCGGGCTGCTCCCCGGGTACTGCTGCCCCGCACCAGCCGGTAACCGATCGTTTCGGCAAAGCCGGCGAGATACTCGCCATCGCGCGCCTCGCTGACGACGATCGCGATGCCCTGCCGACGGTGCTGCCAGAGCAGCGGGAGCAGGGCCTCGTGCCAGAGCACGAAGAGATACGGCTCCCCCGAATCGCGCAGCCGGAGCCAGTGATTTTCGTGCGCCACCTGCATACGCCAGGTCCGGGCCAGCAGCGACGCCAGCGGGCCACCCAGCCGCCGGCCGAGGGGCCGGAGCCAGCGCAGTTTCATCGGCCGATAAGCTGGGCGGCGATTCCGGCCACCCGCCCGGCGGCACCCGGCACGCCCAGCCGCGTCCGCACCAACCGCATCCCGTCGCGCTGGGCAATGGTCTTCGGGTTCCCGGGATCGAGCAGCGGCCGGATCTCCTCCGCCAGTCGGCGGACCGTGACCGCCTGCTGGGCCAGTTCGGGAACGACTTCGCGTCCGGCGACCAGGTTGACCAGGCTGATCCACTCCACCCGGAGAAGGCGCCGGGCAATTTCGTAGGTCCAGGGGTGCGTCCGGTAGGCCACCACCATGGGCGTATCGGCCAGCGCGGCCTGCAACGTGGTCGTTCCCGATTTCGCCAGCACGGCATCGGCAGCGGACAAGACCGTCATCGGGTCGTCCCGGTGAATCAGCACCGGCCCGGGGTCGGGGTAGTCCCCCGCCGGGGTGGCGGCCATGATGACGTGCTCGCAACGTCCCTCGGCCAGCATGAGCAGAGCCGTGTCGCGGAACCGGGGCCAGTGGTTGCGTACCTCCTGCGCCCTGCTGCCCGGAAAGATAGCCAGTACCCGCGCCGCACTGGGGAGGCCCAGGGTGCGGCGGGCGACAGCCCGGTGGTCGGGTCCCGGCGCATGGTCCACCAGCGGATGTCCCACGAACTCCGCGACCAGGCCCAGCCGGGCGAAGGCCTGTTCTTCGAAGGGGAGAATCACCGCCAGCCGGTCCACGATGCCGTGCAAACGGCGGGCCCGGCCGGGGCGCCAGGCCCAGAGCTGGGGAGGGATGTAGTAAAGGACGCGGGCGCCGGATTTCCGCGCCAGGGGGGCCAGCCGGAGGTGAAAACCAGGATAGTCGATCAGGAGGACGAGGTCATACGCCTCCTGCGTGAACCGCCGCCGCAGGGTCCGCAGCAGCCGCAGGTGGGCCGGCAGCGACTCGATGACCTCGATGAACCCCATGGCGCTGTATTTTTCCATGGGGTACAGCACGTGCGCCCCGGCCGCCGCCATCGCGGGGCCACCGAAGGCGTCGATGCGGGCCCCGGGATACCGCTGTCGCAACGCCTCGACGACCCCCGCGCCGTGCAGGTCGCCGGAAGGTTCTCCCGCCGAAACGAAGATCCGGACCGGCCCAGCGGTCATGGCTTGCGGATGACCGGGACCGGCGACCGGTAAACGGCCTCCGCCACCTCGAGCGCCAGTGCCACGGCCGCCCTCCCTTCCCGCCCGGAGACGCCGGCCTGTTCGCCGCCCCGCACCGCGCTGACGAAGCTCTCCAGTTCCAGCTTCAGCGAGTCCGCTTCCGGGGCATCCAGGACGACCCGCTCGAGGATGTCTTCCAGTTTGATGCCGGGACTGGGCTGCCAGTCCGGTTTCAGCCGCATATACTCGCCGGTTCCCAGCGCCAGGTCGAGCGAGAAGTACCCGGTGGTCTCGAAGATCCGAAGTTTGCGGATGCGGTCCCGGGCCATCCGTGAGGCGGTCACGTTGGCGACGGCGCCGTTAGCGAACTCCACTCGCGCATTGGCCATGTCGAGGTGGGGCGAGAGAACCGCCACGCCGGAGGCGCGCACGTCGGAGGCGATGCTGCCGCCCACCAGGTGCAGCACCAGGTCGAGGTCGTGGATCATGAGGTCCAGGACCACGGCGACATCGGTGCCCCGGGGCTGGAATGGCGCCAGCCGCATGCTCTCCATGTAACGGGGCTCGCCCAGGTAGGGCATGGCCGCGCGGATGGCCCGGTTAAACCGCTCGATATGGCCGACCTGGAGGATCCCGCCGCCGCGGGCCCCCGCGGCCAGGAGGGCATCCGCCTCGGCCAGCGTGGCGGCGAGGGGCTTCTCCATGAGGACAGAAACGCCGGCTTCCAGGGCCCGAACGCCGACCGCGGCATGGGCCGGCGTCGGGACCGCGACCGTCACTGCTTCCACCCGGCCGAGCAGTTCGTCCAGGCCGGCCACGGCCACCGACCCCGAGGCCGCCGCGATTTCCGCAGCCCGGGCGGGATTGATGTCATGCACCCCGACCAGCTCAACCTCGGGTAGCGCGGCAAGGTGGCGCGCGTGGTGGGCGCCCAGCGCCCCCACGCCGATGACGCCCATGGGCAGCCGGGCCGTCATGCCGGCACGCCGCGCTCGGAGGACTCGACGAAGGTGATGAAGCGCTCGACTTCCGGGGTCGGCGGCAGCTCGGTGCGGGCCCGCTCCGCGGCCTGGGAAAGGTTGAAATCGGAATTGAAGAACAGCCGGTAGGCCCGTTTCAGCGCGCCGATGATCTCGCTGGAGAACCCGGCCCGCTGGAGCCCGATGGTGTTGAGGCCATAGAGTTCCATGGGGTTGCCCACCGCCTTGACATAAGGCGGAATATCCTGGCTCACCCGGGTCATCCCGCCGACGAAGGCGTGGGTCCCGATGGTCACGAACTGGTGCACCCCGGTCAGGCCGCTGATCTGGGCCCGGTCCTGGACCGTCACGTGGCCGGCCAGGTTGGTGGTGTTGGCGATGATGACGCCGTTGCCGACGTGGCAGTCGTGACCGAGATGCACGTACGACATGAGGAAGGTCCGCTCTCCGACGGTCGTCTTCCCGGTGGCCTTGGTGCCCCGGTTGATGGTCACGTACTCCCGGATCGTGGTCTCGGCGCCGATCTCGACCCAGGTCTCCTCGCCGGCGAACTTGAGATCCTGGGGCGGGCCGCCCAGGATACTCCCGTCCCCCACGTACACATCGGCGGCCAGCCGGACATTGCGCTCCAGGGTGACCCGGGGCCCGATCCGGCAACGGTCGCCAATGAACACCGAGGGTCCCACGATGGTCCAGGGACCGACCTCGACGTCCTGCCCGAACACCGCGCCGGGATCCACCAGCGCCGTGGGGTGGATGCGGGCGGTCACCGGTCGACGACCCTCGCCATCATTTCGGCCTCCGCCACCACCTGCCCTTCCACGAAGGCTACGCCCTTCATCCGCGCGGTTTTCCCGCGGAACTGGACCATCTCCACCTCACAGCGCAGCTGGTCGCCGGGAAGCACCGGCCGGCGGAACTTTACTTTGTCCAGCGACATGAAGTACACCACCTTGTCGCTGATATCTTCGGTCCCCAGCACCAGCATGCCCCCGACCTGGGCCATCGCCTCGATGATGAGAACCCCGGGCATGATGGGATGGCCGGGGAAATGGCCCTGGAAGAACGGCTCGTTGATGGTCACGTTCTTGATGCCCACGATGCGGGTCTTGCCTTCGATCTCGACGATCCGGTCCACCAGCAGGAAAGGATACCGGTGCGGCAAGACATCCTGGATCCGTCCGATGTCAATCACGGAAGCCCCCGTCTTGCTGCTGGTCCGGGCGATTCCCCGGGCCAGGGTAATGTTGCCCTGGTGACAGGGCCGGGTCGCGATCACGTGCGCCTGCACCCGCCCGCCCAGCAGGGCCAGGTCGCCGACGATATCGCCGGTCTTGTGGCGCACGAACTCGTCGGGCCATCGCAGGGTTGTGTCGATGGCCGCATCGTCCGACAGCACCACGGCGTTGGCGGTGGAAGCGCCCCGAATCAGGCCCCGGGTCCGCAGCGATTCCACTTCGCTGGCGAACCCGAAGGTACGGGCGCCGGCGAGGTCCGCCGCAAAGGCATCGGGGGTGATGTCGAAGGAGCCGACCTGACGCCCGATCAGCGGATGCTTCCATTCGATCGTGGTGGTGAGCCTCAGGTTCCGGGCCGGTGACACCACGTAGGTCGCCTCGCCCTCGGTGACCTGGAACGGCGCCGCCACCTTGAACACGAGGGGATCGCCCGGCTGACTGGTCTCCCCGGCACCGCGAAGCAGCTCCACGTAGGGCGCAAAGGAGCCGTCGGCAATCGGGGGTTCCGGTCCATCGATCTCGATGGTGAGGTCGTCGATCTCCAGCGCGGCGACGGCGGCCAGCAGGTGCTCGACCGTGTGAATGGTCTGCTCGCCCCGGCCCAGGGCGGTGCGCCGCTCGGTCTCGGCCACTTCCTCCAGGCGGGCCGGGATCTCCGGAGCGCCGGGCAGGTCGGTGCGCCGGAAGACGAGGCCCCGGCCCGCGGGTGCCGGCCGACACGTCGCGGTGGTGGTGGCTCCGGTATGGAGGCCAACACCCCGCAACGAGACGTCCCGCTCAATCGTTTTTCTTGGCACGGTGCTTACGCTCGGTTGCGAGTGTTTCCAGTTCCTTCGCCAGCGGCGCCAGGCGGTAGAGTGCCCCCTGGGCCCGGAGGAAATCCCGGTGCGGGCGCGCGGGGTACCCACCGTGGACCGCCCCGTCGGGCACTTCGCTGATGACAGTGGACCGGGCACTCACCTTGGCGCCGCTGCCGACCCGCACGTGGTCCGCCACGCCCACCCCGCCGGCCAGCACCACCCAGTCGCCCAGGCTGGCGCTTCCGGCCATGCCCGACATGGCCATGATCAGGCAGTGTTCCCCGATCCGGATATTGTGGGCGATGTGCACCAGATTGTCGATCTTGGTGCCGCGCCCGATCACGGTGTCGTCGATGCTGCCCCGGTCCACGGTGCTGTTGGAGCCGATCTCGACGTCGTCCTCAAGAATGCAGCGGCCGGCGTGAGGGATCCGCTGGTGCCCCGCGGGGGACGGGAGGAAACCGAACCCGGGACCGCCGATGACCGCCCCGGCCTTGAGCACCACCCGGTCGCCCAGCCGGGTGCCGGCGTGGCATACCACTCCGGCCCCCAGGTGACACTCCCGGCCTACTGTGACCCCCGGCTCCAGCACCGTGCCGGCCTCCAGGCGGCTGCCGGTCCCGATGGCGCACCCCGGGCCCACCACCACGTGCGGCCCCAGAGAGACGCCCTCGTCCAGTATCACTCCATCGGCGACCACCGCGGAGGAATGTATCCCGGTTGCGGTATCGACCGGCGCCACGAAGCGGGGCAGCAGGGAGAGGATCGCCCGGTAGGGATCCGGCACGACAATCCGGGTCGCGGGGCCCTCCGGCTGGTCGGCGAACTCCGGCGCCATCAGCACCGCGCCTGCTCGGGAGGACCGAAAATAGGAGAGGTACCTGGGGGATACAAGAAACGAGAGGCACTCCGGCTCGGCCCGGTGGAGGGACGCGATGGCGGAGACTACCAGGGTCCCTTCGCCGAGCAGGCGGCCACCGACCAGGTCGGCGACCGCCTGCGCGGTGAGGACGGGGGGAGACACTTTATCTGCCGGCTTGGAGGCGCCTGACCACGGTTTCCGTGAGATCCAGACTCCGGTCCGCGGAGACGATTCCGCTCCCCAGTACGGCGATGTCGAAAATCATGTGATAATTGCCTTCCGCCCGGACGCCGTCGATGACCGTCTGGATGCGGTTGGTGATCGGATCGAGCAGTTCCCGTTCCCGCTGGACACCCTTCTGCTGCAGTTCCGCCACCCGCGCCTCCAACTGCTGCTGCTGGGTTTCCAGTTCCTTCCGCTTGGCCTCGCGCGCCGAGGGGCTGAGCAGGACGCCATCGCGGTTGAAGGCAGCCGCGGCCGAGTCGAGTGTGGTCTGCAGGCGGGTGGCTTCGGCGCGGTAGCCCTCGACTTCGCGGGTGAACAGCGATTCCGCCTGGGCGAATCCGGGCGCGGCCTTAAGCACCGCCTGGGAGTTGATGAACGCGATCCGCGTGGCCGTTGGCGGCGTCTGCTGGGCCGCACCGCGGGTCGGGAACAGGAGGCCAGCCGCCAGCAGAACGAATGCGCAGGTCAGCGAACCGGACAAGAATCTCTTCATTCCGAGCTCCATCATGAGGTTCCTAGAAAAAGTTGCCTAGTTTGAAGTGCAGCTTCCACCCGGGGTCGGGGCGGCCGTTCACGTCCACCCGGTTGAATCCGTAGCCCATGTCCACACCGATGGGACCCAGCGGCGTGATGAGGGCGGCGCCAAACCCGGCCCCCCGGAACAGCCGGCTGGGATCGAACTGGCGCGCGTCGCGGTACACGTTGCCGGCGTCCATGAAGGTGCTCAGGTACACCGACTGGCTGACCCGGGCGCCGAACTCCACCGTAAACGCGGCAAACGACTTGCCGAAGGCCCCGGGCTGGGCCCGCCCGGTCGAGGCTGAAGGATCAAACCCGTTGGGGGTGATGGAGAATTCGTCGTATCCCCGGAGCGGGGTGCCGAACTGGGTGCCGCCCATGGAATACAGCTCCGTAAAGAACGGCCCCGCGTCGCCGAACACAAAGCCCGACTTGGCGGTGAATCCGAGGACCAGCTGCACCCCGGATCCGATCTGGGGATTGCCGCCCAGGGAACCCAGCGGCGCGTACCAGCGGCCTTCCAGTTCCAGCTTCTGGTAGCGGCCGGTGCCGCCGAGGATGCCGCCGTTCATCTCGACCTGGACATTGGTCATGCTGCCCGCGGTGGCGAAGGGCAGCCCGATCCGGGTGTCGCGCAACACCGTGGCGCCCAGCGTCGAGCGGCTGCAGTTATTGCAGTTAAAGCGCTCCCTCAAATCTTCAGAGCCCTCGGTGAACTTGATCCGCTGGAAGCCGTAGGAGGTGAAGACCCGGGTGAACCGGGAGCCCAGGAACGGGAAGCCCAGCTGGATACTGCCGCCTTCCTGCCGCCGCCGGCCCAGGTCGCCGACGACGAACCGCTGCCGCGAGTTGAACAGCGTAATGGTGCCGGAGATCCGGGAGTCCCGGATCGCCGGGTCGGTGTAGCTCAGGGTGAAATCATTGACGTTGCGGCCGAACTGCCACTGGAAACGGACCCGTTTGCCCCGGCCGAAGAGGTTGGGCTCCTCGATGCCGAAGAATCCGCCCACGCCATACCCCTGCCCCAGGGACGCCCCGAAGTTGAAGTTGCCGGTCCGCCGCTCTTCGACCCGGAAGGTGACGTCCACGTCCACCCCGTTGCCGGCGCGGTCGATGTCAGGGAAGGCCATCGGCTGCTGGAAAAACCCGAGATTGCCGATGTTCTGGTAGGAGCGGAGCAGCCGGTCCTGGCTGAACACGTCGCCGGGGAGCAGCATGATCGCTTCCCGGATCACCCGCTCGTGGGTCACGTCGTTGCCGACGATGTTCACCTTGTTGATGGTCGCAACCGAGCCCTCGCGGATGGTCCAGCCGAGGTCGATGTAGGGCGCGCCGCCGGGACCGGTCCGGCGGGTCTCGGTCGGGGTAATGTCGACGTAGATATAGCCGTTGTTGCGGTAGATGTTCCCGACTTTTTCCAGGGCCGCGTCCCAATCACTCCGGCTGAAGGGGGCCGGCGCCAGGCTGCTGTCCACCGGCTGGCCCGGTGCCCGGGGAATCCCGAACGGGTAGAACACCATCAGCTCGTCGCGGCTGTAATAGCGGTTGCCGTTGATCTCGAAGGTGCCGACATAGTAGGCCGGCCCTTCCTCGACACCCAGGCGGAGGATCGCCTTACCGGTCGTGGAATCCATGACCAGGGTGTCGGACCGGACCTGGAAATCGACGTACCCCCGTTCGCCGTAAAAGGCCGGCAGGCGTTCCCGGATGTCCTGGTCCAGCTTGTCGTCCTCGAAGCGGCCCTTCTGCCACCAGAAGAACCCCTCGGGCCGGGTGGCCATGTGCTTAACCACTTCCTTGTCGCTGAAGCGGGCATTGCCGTCGATGATTACTTCGCTGATGGCGACCCGGCTGCCCTCGTTCACGTCGAAGACCAGGCGCACCGCGTTGTTGGGCTGGGGCAGCTCGTTGACGGTGGTGCGGGCGGTGTAGTAGCCCTGGGCCCGGTACATCGAATCGATGCCGGCCCGGGCCCGGGCCACTCCGGCCCGGTCGATGGGCTTGCCTTCGATGACCTTGATGCGGCCCCGCACGTCGGAGAGGGAGATCAGCTCGGGGCCCCGAAGCACCCACTTCTCCAGGATGGGCCGCTCCTTCACCGTCACGATGAGGACGAAGGATTCGTCGCCGGCGCGGAAATCGGTGCGGACGTCATCAAACTGGCCGGTCCGGAAGAGGGCAGCGATGGCCCGCTGGACATCGCGGAACCCGACCACCTGTCCCACCGCCAGCCCGGAGGTCCCCATGATCTGGGCGGTGGTGACCCGTGCGTTGCCCTCGACGATGAGGCTGTCGAGGATGGGGGGCTCGGGCGGCGTTTCCTGCTGGGCCTGGAGGGCCATGCCGAAAGCCGCCCCCAGGAACAGGAGGCAGCTCAGGGCGCGCAGGAACCGGAGGCCGGGGCGTAACGCCGGGGCCACCGCCCGGCGGGCGGCGGCGGCTCGCATCACGTCTTGGACTCGGTCAGGGCCCGAAAGGCGAGTTTCTCGCCGTCGGGAGCCACGTCGACTTCGATTTCGTCCCCCCGGCCGAAGTCACCGGTGAGGATTCGCTCGCTGAGCGGGTCCTCGATGTACTTCTGAATGGCCCGCTTGAGCGGCCGGGCGCCGTAGTTCTGGTCGTACCCGTGGTTCACCAGGAACTCGATGGCCGCCGGCGTCAGGCGGACTTCATCGCCCAGCCGCCGCTGCACCTCCTTGAGCAGGATCGTCACGATCTGGGCGATGTGCTCCTTGGACAGCGGATGAAAGACGATGATGTCGTCCAGCCGGTTGAGGAACTCCGGGTTGAACACTTTCTGGATCTCGTCCTTGACCTTTTCCGCCATCCGGTCGAAGGAGGTCTGGCTATCGGCCCCGTGGAAGCCCAGGCTCTTGTTCTGGGTGATCTCGCGGGCGCCCACGTTGGATGTCATGATGACCACCGTATTCTTGAAATCAATGACCCGGCCGTAGTTGTCGGTCAGGTGGCCCTCATCCAGCACCTGGAGCAGGATGTTGAACACGTCGGGGTGGGCCTTTTCGATCTCGTCGAGCAGTACGACAGAATAGGGCTTCCGGCGGATGGCCTTGGTGAGCGTGCCGGAATCTTCGTACCCGACGTAGCCGGGGGGCGCGCCGATCAGCCGGGAGACCGAGAACTTCTCCATGTACTCCGACATGTCCACCCGGATGAGGGCAGAGGCGTCGGCGAAAAGGAACTTGGCCAGCGACCGGGCCAGTTCGGTCTTGCCCACCCCGGTGGGGCCCGAGAAAATGAACGACCCGATCGGGTGGTTGGGGTCCTTGAGCCCGGCCCGGGAGCGCCGGATGGCCCGGGAGATCGCCTTGATCGCCTCGTCCTGGCCCACCACCGACTCGTGCAGTTCGTCTTCCATCCGCAGCAGCCGGGCGGCCTCGGCCTCCTGCAGCCGGGTGACCGGGATGCCGGTCCACCGGGAGACCACGAAGGCCACCGCCTCTTCGTCGATCACCGGACGGCGGATCTGCCGTTCCCGCTCCCATTCCTCGTTCTTGAGGCGGATCTGGTTCTGCAGGTCGCGTTCCCGGTCCCGCAGGCTGGCGGCCTTTTCGAAGTTCTGGTCGCGGACCGCGTCCTCTTTCTCGACGTTGACCTTTTCGAGGTCGGCCTTGAGCGTGGACACTTCGGCCGGCGGCACCTGGGAGGCAAGCCGCGCCCGGGCGCCCGATTCGTCGATGACGTCAATGGCCTTGTCCGGCAGGAACCGGTCGGTGATATAGCGCTCCGACAGCTCGGCCGACGCCTTGAGGGTTTCGTCGGGATAAGAGACCCGGTGGTGGTCCTCGTACTTCTTGCGCAACCCCTTGAGGATCTCGATGGTCTCCTCGATGGACGGCGGCTCCACCATGACCGTCTGGAAGCGGCGCTCCAGGGCGCCGTCTTTCTCGATGTATTTCCGGTACTCGTTCAGGGTCGAAGCGCCGACGCACTGCAGCTCGCCCCGGGCCAGGGCGGGTTTGAGCATGTTGGAGGCGTCGATGGCCCCTTCGGCGGCGCCGGCGCCGACCAGGGTATGCAATTCGTCGATGAACAGGATGATGTTCTTGTTCTGGGCGATCTCGTTCATCACGGCCTTGAGCCGCTCTTCGAACTGGCCCCGGTACTTGGTACCGGCGATCACCGCGGCCATGTCCAGGGAAAGCACCCGGTGGTCGCGCAGCACATCGGGACAGGTGCCGCTGGCGATGAGGAGCGCCAGGCCCTCCACGATCGCGGTCTTGCCGACGCCCGGCTCTCCGATCAGGACCGGATTGTTCTTCTTCCGGCGGGCCAGGATCTCCATGACCCGTTCGATCTCCTTGGCGCGGCCAATGGTCGGGTCCAGTTGCCCCTCGGCACCCAGCTGGGTAAGGTCGCGGCAGAAGTGATCCAGCGCGGGGGTCTTGGATTTCTTCTCCGACTTGGGCGGTTGGACGGGCTGGCTGCCGCCGGTGGGGGTCTGCGGCATGTCGCTGCCGAGCAGCCGCAGCGTTTCCGCCCGGGACTGTTCCAGGCTCACGCCCGCGTCGGTCAGGACCTGCGCGGCGATCCCCTTCTCTTCGCGGAGCAGGCCGAGCAGCAGGTGCTCGGTGCCGACGTAGGAGTGGTTGAGCTCCCGGGCCTCGGTCATCGCCAGTTCCAGCACTTTCTTGGCGCGAGAGGTATAAGGCAGATCGGGACCCACCGCCGCGCTGGCTTTGCCCTTCTTGACCGTCTCCTCGATTTTCTGCTGGATCTCCTCGAGGTCAACGTTGAGATTGGTGAGGACCGCCGCGGCGACGCCCTCGCCCTCGCGGATCAGCCCCAGGAGGATATGCTCGGTTCCCACGTACTCGTGGTGCAGACGGGCGGCTTCCTCTCGCGCCATCTGGAGCACTTTGCGAACCCGGTCGGTAAAGTTGTATCCGTTCATCGAGGCTTCCTGCCCTGGAGAAGTGTGCGCCGGGCTATCCGCGCCGGGCCGCGTCTTCTTCCAAAAGTTTGCGTACGTAACGGGAACGCTGCACTGATAGCGAGGGATCGTCGACCTGGAGGCTGTGCGCGGCCGCCAGGTGGGCCGGCTGGCAGTACACCAGCAGCTTGTTCAAGGTATACAACCCCACCCCGCCGATCAGTTTCAAGCCCACGCCCAGCCGTACACCGCTGAGCAGGTTCATCATCTCTTCGAACGAGAGGGCCCGGGCGTAGCGAAGCAATCCGTAGGCCCGCCAGACCTTGTCCTCGACCGCGCCCGGCGCGTCGCGCAGCAGCACCTGCCGGGCCTGCTCTTCGTATTCCATGACCTGGCGGACGATCTTGCCGAGGTGATCCAGCAGGTCCTGCTCTGACTTGCCCAGCGTGGTCTGGTTGGACAACTGGAAGAAATTGCCCACCACTTCGCTGCCCTCGCCGTACAGCCCGCGAAACGTCAAGCCGACCTGGCCAAGCCCCTGCAAAACCTTGGAAATTTCTTTGGTCAGGACCAGGCCGGGCAGGTGGATCAACACGGAGGCGCGAAGCCCGGTGCCGACGTTCGTGGGACAGGATGTAAGGTAACCAAATTCAGGATGAAATGCGAAGGGAAGTCGTTGTCCCAGTTCACTGTCCAGACGGTCCACAGCGGCATAGGTTTCGGCCAGCGCAAAGCCTGAGCGCATGCCCTGGAGCCGGAGGTGATCCTCCTCATTCAGCATGATCCCCAGCTGGTCCTGCACCAGCAGGGCGCCTCCCGGCCGCACCCGGCCGGCGGGATCCAGGGCCGCCAGTTCGCGGCTGATCAGATGGCGTTCATGAAGCAGCTGGCGGTCCAGGGGGTCCAGCCGGTCCATCCGGTAGCACACCGCCTGTCCCATCAGGGTGCCACTCCGCCCGGCCGCGTCCACCTCGCGGAGGATCGCCTCCCGGTCCTCCGGGGCATTCCGGGAGCCGAAGACCCGGTCGCCGAGGTTCCGGGCGAGCCGCACCCGGGTGGACAGGACGAGGTGGCCGGCGGGCCCGCTGGCGTCGAGCCAGCCCAGTCCTCCGTCGGCCAGCAGGCTCAGGTCGATCACTCTGCCACCTTGAGTTGATCGCGCAGCTGGGCCGCCCGCTCGAAATCTTCCGATTCGATGGCCCGCTTGAGCTGTTCCCGCAACTCGAGGCCGCCGGGGGCGCCAGCGGAAGGCTCCGCCGCGGCCCCCGCGAGGTAGCGTTCTCCCACATGGCGCGTGGCCCCGTGGAGGCGGCGCAGGAGGTCGCGGAGCGGCTCCCCCAGCGCACGATAGCAGTCGGGGCACCCCAGCCGCCCTGATTCCCGGAAGTCCGAAAGCGTCGCGCCGCAACTCCCGCAGGAGAAAGCCAATTCGCCCACCCCCGCAGGGGTTGCGTCCTTGAGCCCCTGCCCCATGGCGGCGATGTAGCTCGCCAGCGGCGACTTGCCGAGGGACGCGGCGTTCTCCAGGCCCCGCTCCGCGGCGCACTGCTCGCACAGGTGGACCTTGGTCACCTGCCCCTCGGCCACCTGGGTCAGCTCCATCACGGCATCGCGTTCCTGGCACTGGCTGCAGATCATGCGCACTCGTTCCTTGTCACGGCTCGGTCCTCACCGCTTCATGCGGCACCAGCCGCCCCTCGTCCAGCATCAGGACCCGGTCGGCCCGGTTGGCCAGGCTCCAGTTGTGAGTCACCGCCACGAGCGCGGTCTCGAACTCCCGTGACAGGGTGGCGAACAGCCGGTGCAGGCGCTCGCCGTTGAAGTGGTCGAGGTTGCCGGAGGGTTCGTCCGCCAGGACCACGACCGGGTCGCCCACCAGGGCGCGGGCCACCGCCACCCGCTGCTGCTCGCCCCCGGAAAGCTGGCCCGGGCGATGGGTCATCCGCCCCGCCAGGCCCACCGCGGCGAGCAGCTCCTCCGCTTTGGACCGGGCCCGGCCTTCCGGCGCGCCCCCGATGAGCAGCGGCATCATCACGTTCTCCAGCGCGCTGAACTCGCGCAGGAGGTGATGAAACTGAAACACGAACCCGATCTTTCGGTTCCGCATCTGGCCCAGCTCGGCGGCGGTGCGTTCCCGGTACCCGGCCCCTTCCAGCAGCACCTCGCCGCCGGTGGGGAGGTCCAGCGCGCCGAGCAGGTGCAGCAGGGTGCTCTTGCCCGCCCCGCTGGCGCCCATCACGGCCACGAACTCGCCCCGGGAGACGCGCAGGTCCACGCCGGCCAGCACCTCGATGAGGCTGCCATCGCCGCCGCGGTAGGTCTTCCGCAGCTCCCGGCATTCCAGGACGGCGGTCATTCGTGCCGGATGGCGTCCACCGGGGTCAGGCTGGCCGCCGACCGGGATGGATAAATGGTGGCCAGGATGGCCAGCGTAAGGCTCGCCAGCATCACGACGATGACGTCCGACGCCTCGACATGGATTGGCAGCGCATCGATGTAGTACACCGCCGGATCGATGCGGATCCACTTCCAGCGGTCGAACGCGAAGGCGAGCCCCAGCCCCAGCACCATGCCGACCACGACGCCGACCAGGCCGATGATCGCCCCCTGGGCCAGGAAGATCCGGGCGATGGCCGGGGACGACAGCCCCATGGCCTTGAGAATCCCGATCTCCCGGGTCTTGTCGTTGACCACCATGGTGAGCGTCCCCACGATGTTGAACGCCGCCACGATCATGATGAAGAAAATGATCAGCCCCATCGCGACCTTTTCCAGCTTGAGCGCCCCGAACAGGGTCGAGTTCTGCTGCTGCCAGTCGAAGGCCCGGTAGGGATACCCCAGCCGGTCCTCCAGCCGCTTGCCCACTTCCGGCGCGCTCCAGGGGTCCGCGACCCGCACCGCCAGGCCGGAGACGGCATCGCCCAGGCCGGTGAACTCCTGGGCCACCTCCCGGGACATGACCACCAGCTTATTGTCGTACTGGAACATGCCGGTGTCGAAGAGCCCCGTCACCTCGAACCGCCAGACCCGGGGCATCGCGACCCCGACGGCGGGATTCACCTTGAGTCCCGAGGGGGCGAACAGGGAGACCGTATCGCCCAGGCTCACGCTGAGCCGGCTGGCCAGTCGCTGGCCCAGGAGAACCGCCCCGTCCAGGCCGGCCACCGTGGGCCGGAACTGCAGGTCGCCCCGGGTAATGGATGAGGGAAAAGTGGTGACCGCCGCCGTGCCGGTGTCGGCCTCGAACCCGACGATCTGGACCCCCTCGAAATAGTCCGCTCCCGAATTGATTACGGATTCACTGAGCACCTCGGGCGTGACCGCGATCACCCCCGGCTCAGTGCGTACCGAGTCCATGACCCGGCGCCAGTCGTCCAGCCGGAGCCCGCTCCCGAAGGTGAGGATGCGGAGGTGCGGGCTGCCGACCAGGATCCGGTCCCGCAGGTCATCAACGAGGCCGTTCATCACGCCCAGCACACAGATCAGCGCCATCACTCCGACCGCGACTCCCCCGGCGGAGATCAGGGTGATGAGCGAGGCGCCCCGGCGGGACTTCCGGCTCTGGAGGTAGCGGCGGGCAATGCGCCGCTCCAGCGGCGTCGGCCAGAGGGCGCGGAGATCGATTCTCATGCCGGGTCCCCGTCCATTTCCGGGCGCATGGCCGGGAACAGGATGACGTCCCGGATGGACGGCTGGTCCGCGAGCAGCATGATCAGCCGGTCAATGCCCAGGCCGAGCCCTCCGGCCGGCGGCATACCATACTCGAGGGCGCGCACGTAGTCCGCGTCGTACGGCTGGGCCTCGGCGTCACCCCTGGTGTGGAGCTCCGCCTGGGCTTCGAAGCGCTGCCGCTGGTCGGCCGGATCGTTCAGTTCGCTAAAGGCATTGGCGATTTCACGGCCCAGGATGAACAGTTCGAACCGCTCGGTCAGGAACGGGTCGGACCGGTGTTCCTTGGCCAGCGGCGAAAGCGGCTTGGGATAATCAATGACGAAGGTGGGCTGAATGAGGGTGGGCTCCAGGAACACCCGGAAGACCTCGTCCATCAGGCGGGCCCCGCTCAGCGCCGCGACCGCGTCGGCCGGCTCCCGGGCCGCCACCAGAGCCTCCCGCATGGCCGGCTCGGAGGCGACCCGGAGATCCAGCCCGGAGGTGTCCTGCACCCCGGCCAGGAAAGAAACCCGCCGCCACGGCGGAGTGAAGTCGAGCCGGTGGCCTCCCCGGTCGAGAAACAGGGTGCCGCAACAGTGCTGGACCACGCCGCTCACCATCTGCTCGGCGGTGTCCATGACGTCCCGGTAGTCGGCGTAGGCCTGGTAGAACTCCAGCATGGTGAACTCGGGGAGGTGGGTCCGGTCCATCCCTTCGTTCCGGAAATCGTGGCCGATCTCGTACACCCGCTCGAATCCGCCCACCAGCAGCCGTTTGAGATACAGCTCGTCGGCAATCCGCAGGTATAGCGGCATGTCGAGCGCGTGGTGGACGGTGGTGAAGGGCCGGGCCGCCGCGCCGCCGTAGAGGGGCTGCAGGATCGGGGTCTCGACTTCCAGGAAGCCGCGATCGTCCAGGAAGCGGCGCAGCCAGGCGATGGCCCGGGCCCGCAGGGTGAACACGGCGCGCACATCGGGGTGAACCGCCAGGTCGGCGTAGCGCTGCCGGTATCGGAACTCCATGTCGGCCACCCCGCCGTAGGTCCGGGTCGAGCCGTCCTCCAGCACTTCCACTTTGGGCCGGGGCAGCGGCTTGACCGACTTCGACAGCAGGGTCACCTCGGCCGCCCGAATGGTGACCTCCCCGGTCTTCGTCTTCATGAGCCGGCCCCGCACGCCGATATGGTCGTCGAGGTCGAGCAGCCGGACCAGCTCCCAGGCCGGTCCCAGGTCATCGGCGCGGAGATACACCTGGATCCGGCCGCTCGCATCCTCTACGTGCCCGAAGGTGGTCTTACCCTTGGAACGCCAGGACTGGACCCGGCCGGCGACCGCCACCTCGGGCCCCAGGTCGCCCTGCTGGTCCTGGTACAGGGCGAGCGCCTCCCGGGCCATGTGGCTGGGCCGGTAGCCATAGGCATAGGGCCGGATCCCCAGCGCCGTGATGGCGGCCAGTTTCTCGCGGCGGTGCCGCTCCGGCTGGCTCAACTCGTCGCTCACGCCGGCTTTCCCCCGTATTGCTTGAGAAACGCTTCGATGAACCCGTCGAGGTCTCCGTCCATCACCCGGTGGACATCGCCCACCTTGAGCTCGGTCCGGTGGTCGTTGACCATGGTGTAGGGCTGAAAGACGTAGGACCGGATCTGGTTGCCCCAGGAGTTGTCGGTCTTGGTGGCTTCGACCAGGGCCCGGGCGGCTTCCTGCTCCTCCAGTTTCTTCTGGTACAGCGCGGCCCGGAGCATTTTCAGCGCGGTCGCCTTGTTCTTGCCCTGGCTCCGCTCCTGCTGGCAGCTCACCACGGTGTTCGTGGGGATATGGGTGAGGCGCACCGCCGAGGAGGTCTTGTTGACGTGCTGGCCGCCGGCCCCGGAGGCCCGGAAGACGTCCATCCGGATGTCCTCGTCCCGCAGTTCGATTTCGATGGTGTCGTCGATATCGGGATACAGGAACACCGATGCGAAAGAGGTGTGGCGGCGCGCCTGGGAATCAAAAGGAGAGATCCGCACCAGCCGGTGGACGCCCTTCTCCGCCTTGAGGTACCCATAGGCGTACTGGCCCTTGATCTCGATGGTGGCCGACTTGATCCCGGCCTCTTCGCCGGGTAGCAGATCGAGAATGGTCACCTCGAAATCGTGCCGCTCGGCCCAGCGCACGTACATCCGAAGCAGCATGTCGGCCCAGTCCTGCGACTCGGTGCCACCGGCGCCGGGGTGAATTGTCAGGATCGCATCGCGCCCGTCATCGGGGCCACTCAGCATGGCCTGCAGCTCGAAGGCCGCGGTGCGCTCCTCCAGCGCAGCGGCCTCCGCCTCGAGGTCCGCCGTCATCCCCGCATCCGGCTCTGCTTCGAGCATCTCGGCCAGGCCGGCCGCTCCCTCGAGCCGGGACACCAGCTCCCGGTACGGTGCCACTATCGCCTTGAGCTGCTTGGCCTCCTGCACGACACCACGGGCCCGCTCCGGATTACTCCAGAAGTTGGGATCCGCCTGCCGGGCGTCCAGTTTCTCCAGTTGAGCTTCCTTGTCAGCCACGTCAAAGAAAGTCACGCAACTCGGAGAGGCGCCGATTGAGTTCGTCGAAACGTTCGGTCAAAGCAGACATCGGACTATCCTCGTCTGGGTCCGGAATGTGACTCGAGCCGCGCTCCCGGATGGTGCGGGAGGCGGCTCATGGTAAAATAAACCGTTGTCGCGATTGGGGATACCTACTGCGACTTCACCAGAGTTTCTCGCCTCCCGCCAGGATATCGTTCAGGGCGTCATTGAAATAGGTGGTGGACTCGGCGATCTCGGCGCCGACCTGGTCGCGGTATTCCTCCCAGCTCTTCTTGATCTCTTCCCCGAACGCTTCCTTGAGGGTCCCGGAGCGAAGCCCCTCCTGCCGCCGGTCGGGGTAATAGACCACGAGGTCAGAGATCAGGGCCCGCGCCAGGCGGCGTGCCTTCTGCTGCGGATCCTGCGACATGAACGGGTTGACCAGCCGGCGCCCAGCGGGCGGTGTGGCGGCCGCCGGCGGGGCCGGCCGTGGCGGCGGGGCCGGAGGAATGGCGGCTGCCGGACGCGCCGCTTCGGACCCGCTGGACCGGGTCGGTGCGGCGACCGGCGGAATCGCGACCGAAGGCCGAGGCTGCCCGGTCGTCACTCCCCGGGGCGCGGTGGTTCGAGGCAGGGGCGCCGGCTCAGGGGCGGGCCGGGACTCCGGCTCCTCAAACACCGGCGCAGGCAGGGGCGGCTCGGGCGCGGGCGGTGGGGGTGGCGGGGGCGGCAGCGGCGCGGCCTCCACGACCTCCCTGGGGGCCGGGGTGGGGACGGCCTCCTGGAACGGTTCGCTGGCCCGGGGCCGGGCATCTGCCGGGGCCGGCACCTGGAATACCGCGGCGCAACTACGGCAGCGCGCCCGTACGCCGCGCTCGGGGACCTTGGCGGGGTCCACCCGGTACACCGTGCTGCAACTGGGACAGATGACGTTCATGCTTCCCCTAGCGCTCAGGTCGTGGGGCGCCCGGTTCCGGCGGGTCACCGGAGGTCCGCCGGTCCACAACGAAGACAGACCCAGGCAGGGTCTTGGCGTAGCTCTTCATCTCGGTGGCCAACTCGCTCACCTGGGCCGGATGAGCGAACCGCCGGTTCCGGTTGGTAACGATGCCGATGGACAGCGTCATCAGGGGGACCCGGTGCAGCTGTCCCCGGCGGTCCTTTCCGAAGAAATACCCGGCCCGCCGGTCCTGGTCGTTGTACTGCAGCGGCATCAACGTGTCGAAGACGTTGAGGATTTCGGTGCAGACGACGCTGATATCGCCGGAGGGAATGATAAAGATGAAATCATCGCCCCCGATGTGGCCCACGAACCCGCGACTGCCGGACATGCCCTTGACCACGTCATGCAGCAGCCGGGAGACCAGATAGATGACCCGGTCGCCGTCGTAATAGCTGTACCGGTCGTTGAATTCCTTGAAGTGGTCCAGGTCGGCATAGCAGACGGCGAACTCGGTGCCCGCTTCCAGTTGCCGGCGGATCTCGCGCTCGATTTCGGTGGTGCCGGGAAGCCGGGTAGAGGGATGCACCGACACATCGCGCTGGGTGCGGACCAGCATGGCCTCGAGCCGGGCTCGTTGCTCGGCGGGCGAGAAGAGCCCGGTGATGACCTCGTCGGTCCCCGCCGCGAACCAGCTCTGCACCCGTTCGGCATCATGCGATTCGGAGAGCATGGCGACCGGGACGATGGCGGTAAAGGCGTCGCCCTTGAGCCGGGCCACCAGTTCGGTACCATCCTTGCCCGGCCGGTTGGCGTCCACGAACAGGATGCAGGGGAACCCGCGAAGAACGATGGACTCGACCTCCTCGGCCGATTCCAGGACCATCAGGGGGAACGCCTTGGCCTCCACCCACTGGCGCACCAGGGGGTGGACCGGGCGCGCGTCCGGCGAGTAATAGAGAATCGTCGGCCGAGTTCGCACCCTCTACCCTCGTAAGAAGTGATAGGAAGCTAACTTACGGGCCTTGGACAGAGAAGTCAAATGGGCCTCGGCTGAGAGAAATTTCAGATTGACGATTTCAGATTTCGGATTGGTCATTCTCAGACCGCGGCATCCGGCCTCTGCAGTGCCCCTCGCGATCTACAGGAAAAACGCCGCCACCCCGACCATCGCGTAGAGGGCCAGCAATTGGACGCCCTCGAACCAGTGAGACTCGCCGTCCAGGGTGATGATGGCGGTCGCGATGGTGGACACCCCAATGGCTGCCACCTCGAAGGGGGTGAAGACCAGGTTCATGTTCTGGCCCAGGATCAGCCCGGCCAGCACCAGCAGTGGCGCCACCAGCAGGGCTACCTGGGTGCTGGATCCCAGCGCGATATTGAGCGCCAGGTCCATCTTGCCCTTGCGCGCCACCACGATCGCGGTGGCATGCTCCGCGGCGTTGCCGATAATCGGGATTATGATCAGGCCCAGGAACATCTCGCTGAGGCCCAGCGTCGCGGTAACCGCCTCCACCGAGTGCACCAGGATTTCGGACTCAAGGGCGACCCCGGCGGTGGCAACGCCCAGGACCAGGATGGCCTTGCCGATGCTCCAGGGCGTGCCCGCCTGCTCATGCTTTTCGCCCATGAACAGGTCCTGGTGGGTCTTGAGGGCAAACAGCAGGGAAAAGAGATAGGTCACACCGAGAACGATGGCCACCCCTTCCGACATCCAGAGCTCCTGCTGGGCGGCTCTCGGGTGCAGCGCGTGAAAAATCGCGGGAAACAGTAACCCGGCCACCGCGAGGGCGAGCATCGCGGAACTCATGCCGGCCGCCGTCCGGTTGAACCGGAGGATCGGGCGACCGCGCGATCCGGCAATCAGGGAGAGGCCCAGGATCAGCAGGAGGTTTCCGAGGATGCTGCCGGTGATCGAGGCCTTGACCAGTTCCACCAGCCCGGCCCGGAGCGCTACGATCGCGATGATCAGTTCGGCCGCGTTGCCGAAGGTGGCATTGAGAAACCCCCCCATCGCGGGGCCGGTTCGGTGGGCCAGGTGTTCGGTGGCCTCGCCCATGTAACCGGCCAGGGGAATGACGCCGAGGCAGGCGATCCCGAAGATCAGCACCGGCGAGGCGTGCATGGAGTTGAGCACGATGCTGGCCGGAACCGCCAGCAACAGGATGTTGCGCCAGGTGAAAATCGGATTGCGATGGGCGAGGATCGCGGGCCGCGGCGCGGACCGGGGCGACGGGAGAGCGTCGTCCCGCTCCGCGGAAGGCGTAGTCTCCTCTGTGCGAGGCCGGTCCCGGGCCGCACGCTCCCGAACCGGACGCTCCCGCTCGCTGCGTTCCTTGCGCTCCCGTCCCCGGCCTCTGGCTTCGGGTTCGCCCGCTGGCTGTCGCGCGGCGCCTGGTTCCCGAGGTTCCCTCGACTCCTTCGGTTCCCTGGGCTCCCGGGGCGCATCTGCAGGCGCGGGTTTCTTCTCGGCCGGAGGCGCCAGCAGAGAGCGGGCCCGGTCGGCACTCCCGCCGGCGGCCAGGGCCTGCTGGACCACGCCGCGCCGCTCCCGGAGCAACGCCAGCCACAGGTGTTCCGGCTCTACGGCCGGCTGGCCCTGCTGCCGAGCCTCGGTGGCGGCCAGGTCAAGGATCTTGCGGGCCCCCGACCGTACCCCCATGTCCGCCGCGGAAACCGTGCGGTCTCCCGGTTTGACGCTGGCATCGAGGTGAGCCCGGATCGCGGCCGAGTCCATCTCGGCCTTTGCCACCAGGGTATCGCCGTGGCCCGAAGGATCGGCCAGCAGCGCAAGGAGGAGATGCTCGGAGCCGATGAAATCGTGGCCCAGGCGCGCGGCCTCCGCCTTGGCCCCGTCCACCAGGCTTGCGGCCGCAGGGCTGAGGGTGTGGTTCGTCGTCATGGGATCGGGTGAACCGGGGCCCGCTCCGGAGCGGTCATCAGGCGGGGGCGCGGTCAGAGGGGTTTGGCTTCGTCAATCAGCATGATTGGGATCCCGTCTTCCACCGGGTACACCAGCCGGCACGCCAGGCATACCAGCGACTCGGGCTCTTGGCGATACTCGAGTTCGCCCCGGCACTTGGGGCAGACCAGGATCTCCAGCAGGTCGGGCGGCAGCGTCATGGGTCGCGGTGTTCAGGGAATCCGAACCGGGTCAGGGCCGCGGCATTCTTGCGCCAGTTCGGCAGCACTTTGACCCAGCAGTCGAGATACACGGGATCGCCGATCAGCGTCTCCAGCCGGCGCCGGGCATGGCTTCCGAGCGCCTTGATGGTCCGTCCGCCGGCGCCGATCAGGATCGCTTTCTGGGTCTCCCGCTCGACGTACAGGGTCACCCGAATGTACACGGGTCGGTCGTCCTCGCGGTACTCCTCCACCTGCGCATTGAAGGCATAGGGCACCTCCTCTTCCAGCAACTCGAAGGCCGCCTCCCGGAGGTACTCCTCCACGAAGAAACGCATGGGCTGGGTCCCGATGTCGCCGGAATCGTACTCGAAAGGCCGTTCCGGCAGCAGCGGCTCGATCCGGGCCAGCAGTTGGGACAATCCCGCCCCCTGCTCCGAGGTGACCAGGCTACCGCCCTCCATGAGCCGCGCCCGCTCCTCGGCGGACACGACGTCGCCCTTGGTGTAGACCGCCACCACCGGTGCCCTGGGCGGCCGAGCCAGCCGGGCAACCTCGTGGAAGGGCGGCGCCGGGGCTTCCGGGGCGGGATGGAGGTGGAGGATGACGTCGGCCCGGTCCAGCTGGTCCAGCGCCGCCGCCCGCATCCGCTCCTGCATGAGGTAGGACGGCTCCAGGAGCCCGGGAAGATCGTGGAAAATGTACTGGGTCGAGCCCTCGGTCCGCAGTCCCACCACGGGAAGCCGGGTCGCCTGGGGCTTGGGACTCACGATGCCGAGGTGTTCCCCGATCAGCAGGTTGAGAAGGGTGGACTTGCCCACATTGGGCAGCCCGGTCAGCGCCACGTGGCCGGAACGGGTCGCGGGTTCGGTCATCGGAGGGAGTGCGGCAATTACAGCGCGACGGCGCCCAGCCCGTACCAGACGCCGAACCCGAGGCTGATCACGCCGAGGGTGGGGATCATCCAGGCAAGCCGGCCGGACACGGCGGGGTGGGCCAGCAGGGCGCCGAAGAACGACGTCACCAGCAGCATGGAGACCGCCGTGCCCAGCGCAAAGAGCAGCAGCGCGACGATGGCCGCTGAAGGCGTTGGCGCCGCGCCCGCCAGGAGGACCCCCGCCGCCGCGGAACCGCCGATTCCGTGAATCAGCCCGATGCCGAAGGCCGCCACCGGCGAGCGGCCGAGGCCCTCGGCGTGGCGGTGCCCGTGCCGCTCCGGGTGCGGCGCATGGCGAGGGTGCTCGTGCATGTGGGGATGGGCGTGCATCTGTCCATCGTGGACGTGGGGATGGAGGTGGAAGTATCCCCGATACCAGCGAACCAGCAGCCGGAGCGCGAGCGCCACGATAACAGCCCCAATAGCCGCTTCCGCGACTTGCCGCACCACGGCGGGCAGGTGCTGCTGAAACAGGACGATGGGGAGACCAAAGAGAAAGAGCGTCACCGCGTGGCCGAATCCCCATGCGGCGCCCAGGGTTCGGGCCCGGCGCAAACCGCCGGCGCGCGGATCCAGCACCAGCGTGGACACGGCCGCGAGATGGTCCGGGTCGGTGGCATGCCGAAGACCCAGCAACATCGCCGCGACCATGGCCGTCCCCGCGCCGGCACCCGGCATCACGAGGTCCCCGAAAGGGAGGGAAGGGATGTCCTGGCCTGGAGGGCTTTCCGGATTTCGGCGGTGCCCGGGGCGCCCGCCAGACGGCAGGCCGAGGCGCCAGCCCGCGGCTCGCCGGTGATGTTCATGCCGTCCACCAGGATTGTTGGCGAGGGATAGCCGTCAAAGGGATCGTCGGGCCGTCCGGACAGCACGTGCTCATGGTATTGCGGCTGGAGTCCCAGCGCCGCCATCTCGCGTACCAGACGCTCACGGGCAACGCCAGCATGGGGACAGTCGGGGACCAACACGAGGTCGATGGCCATGAACAAAAGATAGGGGATCGGCCCCGCCCGACCAACCGGGCGAGATGCCTCCCCGTTCCACGCTGCATACGGTCGGATCGGGGTGCGGGTCATCTGGGGTACCGGGGCACCTCGCCGGAGGCCTGGATGGCGGGACGCTATGTCGCGGCCGCCGCCGTCACCGCCTCCTTGACCCGGGCCGCCAGTGTCGCCGTGGTGAACGGCTTCAGCAACAGGGGGGTGTCGGCGTCGACCCTCCCCATCAAGGCAGTATCGTCCCGGGCGAAACCGGACATGAGAACGATGGGCAGTTCGGGGCAGAGTTCGGCCATACGCCCCTTCAGCTCAACCCCGTCCATCCCGGGCATGGACACGTCACTGACGACCAGGGTAAACACGGTTCTTCCATCCACGATCAGACGGATGGCCTCACTGCCATCCCGCGCCTCCATGGTGGCATAGCCGATGTCGCGCAGGGTGCGAGCCGTCAACGACCGCACCCCCTCCTGGTCGTCCACGACAAGAATCGTCCCGCTGCCTTTTATCAGATCGGACGGTTCCGAGGGGGTCTTAACTGGGGAGGCGGATGACGCGACCTGGGGGAAATCAATCGTGAATGTCGTGCCTCGGCCCAACTCGCTTTCCACCCAGATCAACCCGCCGCTTTGTTTCACGACGCCATACACGCTGGCTAGTCCCAGCCCGGTGCCCTCGCCGATTCCCTTGGTGGTGAAGAAGGGCTCGAATACCCGGGCTTTGGTGGCGGGATCCATGCCGTGCCCGGAGTCGGTGACGATCAGACGGGCATAGGTCCCTCGGGGTGCCACGGCGGTGTCTGGGTCGGTCGCCGAGAATCCGGCCGCATTCACGGTGGTCGTTTCGATCCGGATCTGCCCGGCCCCCTCGATGGCATCCCGGGCGTTCATTACCAGGCTGACCAGCAGCTGCTCCATCTGTCCCAGGTCCGCATTGACCTGCCCCACCTGGTCGCCCAGCACGATGTCCAGGGCGATGTCCGGCCGGAGGAAGGGCCGAAGGTGCAATCGCGCCATGGCGATCAGCGCGTTCAGATCAAACTTGACCGGCTGGAGCATCTGGCGGCGGCTGAAGGCGAGCAGCTGCTGGCTGATCAAGGCGGACCGCTCCGCCGCCTTGAGAATGTGCACGGTATCGTCGCGGCCGGTTCCGGGGGGCGCTTCCCTCAGGAGGAAACCGGCCAGCCCGATCACGACGGTCATCTGGTTGTTGATTTCGTGCGCCACTCCGCCCGCGAGTTGGCCGATCGCCTGCATCCGGGACGTCTGGATGGCCGACTCTTCAGCCAGCTTCCGGGCCGTGATGTCCTTGAGCGCGAGGAGGATCCTTTGGGGCCCCTGCCACGTGATCATCCCGGCGCCGAGCTGAAAGACCCGGCGGCCCAGCCGGCGGGAGACCAGCAGGATCTCCGGCCCCTCTACCGGTGAACTGGCTTGTGCGGCGCGGGCCAGGAAGCCATCAATGACCGCGGGGTCCCAGTCCTCGCCCCCCAGTTCACCGATGCTCAGCGACTCGAGCGAGGCGGCATCCGTGCCAAATGTCCGGTGAAACGCACGGTTGGCTTTCAACATCCGGCCGGTCTCATCCATCACCACCAGCGGATCGAGGATGGTCTCCACCACGGCCTCGCTATAGAACCGGGCGTCGCGAGCCTCGGCGACATTCGTTTTCAGCTTGTGAATATCCACGAAGGCGACCGCGACCGTTCCGCCGTCTTCGACCTGGTCAATCGGCCAGACCCGGAGCGCCCGCCAGCAGCCCAGCCGGTCCTGCAACTCCAACTCCTTGACCTTCCCGTCCGCGAAGGCGCCCTCGACCAGGGTTCCCAGATCTACCTGAATCAGCGGGAACATGGCGCGGCCCAGGGCCAGGCCGATGTTCGCCGGCGCCAGGTGAAAGTCGGCCGCGGCCCGTGAATTGTAGGCCCGGAGCCGGAGGTCCCGGGTGAGCAGCAATAACGGCATGTCGAGCGCTTCGAGCAGGCCGGTGACCTCGGCGCTCCGGGCCAGCAGTTCGGAATTGCGCTGCTGCATCTGTTCGTTGATCGTCGTCAGCTCTTCATTCAGCGATTGCAGTTCCTCCTTCGCCGACTCCAGCTCCTCGTTGGTACTCTGGTATTCTTCATTGACCGACAGGCTCGCCTCGTACGCCGCCTGGACCTCGGCGTTCGTGGTATCCTGCTGGTCAATGAACGCCTGAAGGAATTCCCGGCTCTCCGCCAATTCGGCTTCCAGTTCCGACCGGCCCGGGGCGCCGACCACCTTCTTCCGGCCCGTCCCGGTCTCGCCCTGCGGGGCTTCCTCGAAGACGACCAGAAAATGGCGCTCCTCGATGCCGTCAATCGGGACGGGTATCACACTCAGGTTCAGACGGCGTGCGCCCTTCCCTTTCCCGATTACCGCGCCCTGCTGCCGGACCGGCTGGTGGCCCTTCTTGACTCGCCGAAGGGTGCGGCCAAGGATCAGTTGCAGGTCAGGATGCGCCAGCCGAAGGAGCTGTGTGGTCGGCCCCCCGGTCGGTGCCTCGAGGAAGGCTCCGGTGAGGCCGTGATAGTGGAGAACCTCGAAATCCTGGTTCACGATCACGCTGGCGGACGGCTGGTGCGCGAAATAGGCCCGCTCAGCCGCCCGCAGAATTTCGGCGCTACTCCAGTGGCTGCGGGGCGGGTTGGCCGATGCCGCGCCACTGGAACCCTCGCTCCCCCCTTCGGCGGTTCGCGGCGGCCGCACGGTGTCCCGGGCGACCTGGAGCCGCGCCGGTCCCGGCCGGCGGAGGTAGATCTGGTGTTCCCGGTCAAAGGGCGTGAAGAGCCCTTCCACCCCGGTCACGGTTTCCGCCGGCCCCAGCACCAGGTACCCTCCTGGCTTGAGAGCATAGTGGATGTTCTGGAGCACTTTTCGCTGCAGCACGGGGTCGAGATAGATGAGCACATTGCAGCACAGGACCAGATCGATCTGGGGAAACGGCGGGTCACACGTAGCATCGTGCCGGGCGAACACGCACAACTCACGCAGCCGCCGGGATACCTGGTAGCCATCGCTCACCGGGGCGAAGAAGCGAGTCAGTTCCTCCTTCGACAGGTTCGCCTCGATGCCTTCCGGGTACTTGCCGTGTCGCGCCTCGAGCAGGCCGGCATCGTTCACATCCGTGGCAAACACCCGGACCGGGATCTCCACCCCCAGTTGGGCCTCGACTTCGGCGAATGCGATGGCGAGCGAGTACGCTTCCTCGCCCGTGGCGGCGCCAATGACCCAGGCGCGAACCGACTCGCCCCCCACCCGTTGCGGCGCCAGCGCGGGAATGATGGTAGACCGCAGCGCGGCGAACACTGCCGGCTCGCGGAAGAACCGGGTCACCTGAATCAGGACCACCTGGAAAAGCGCCGACGCCTCGGCCGGGTCCTGCTGCAGCCGGGCCAGGTAATCCCGGAGGTCGGGGAACCCGGTGGTCTCGGCCCGGCGCCGAATCCTCCGCACCAGGCTCGCGCGCTTGTAGTGGAGGAAATCCACCCCGGTCGCCGTGTGCAGGATGCGGATGATTTCCTCGACGGCGCTTGCCTCATCCGCCGACACGGGAAGGGCCGGGTCTCCGGATTCATCACCGTCGGCCCCGCTGTCCGGCTCGGGAGGGGCGGAAGCCGCGGCCGGGTATCCCAGGCCGGTGATGGCCGAGGCGATCTGCTCGAGCGGGAGCACATGGTCCACCCCGCCCGATTCAACCGCGCTTCGGGGCATGCCGTCAAATGCCGCCTCGGAAGGATCCTGGGCGAAGGTGACACCACCGTGATTTCGGATGGCCTGCATCCCGGCTGTCCCGTCCGTGCCGGTGCCCGAGAGCACGACGCCTACGGCAAGGGGACCCAGTTCAAGGGCCAGGGAGATGAGGAATCGGTCGACGGCGCGTGGCAGCACATCGCTGGGATCCCGGGCGGCCAACCGAAGCTGGCCATGCTCGACCCTTAGAATTCGGTTCGGGGGCAGGACATAGACGTGGTTGGCTTCGATCGGGACCCGATCGCGGGCGTCCTGGACCGGCATGCTGGTCAAGGGTGAGAAAAGCCGGGCCAGCTCACTATGGTGGGTCGGGGAGAGATGGGACAGCAGGACGAAAGCCATTCCACTATCGGTCGGAAGCCCCTTCAGGAGTCGGGTAAATGCCTCCACCGCGCCAGCGGACGCGCCGATGCCGACAATTCGCAGGGGGGGCCCTGTGGCTGGGAGTTGGAGGTCCAGACAGGCACGGGACCCGGAGCCATTCGGCATGCCGCGCCTTGGTAGGGGGTATTGTGGAATGGTAGGGTATTTCCCTACTTCCGCAAGGGGTGGGACCGGAGTGGAGTGCAGGGTGCAGAGAGAGAGTCCCGGGGGCACTCGAGTACCTTCTGCACTCAGCACTCTGCACTCAGCACTCTGCACTCTTTGTGGGAAGCTGTACTTTCTTGCGGATACAAAAAAAGGAGCGGGTCAAGAGACCCGCTCCTTAGGGGAGGCTGGCGACGGTCTACTCTCCCACCTCCTCTAAGAGGCAGTACCATCGACGCTACAGGGCTTAACTGCCGTGTTCGGAATGGGAACGGGTGTGGCCCCTGCGCGCTAGTCGTCAGCCGTTTTGTGGCCCTGGCGCGGGCGCCGGGGCGAAAACTGGCAATTGAGGAGGATGGTGTGGGTTGGGGAACCAATTTGGAGAGATCAAACTTCACGGGCGATTAGTACCGCTCGACTGAAGAGGTTGCCCTCCTTGCATCTGCGGCCTATCAACCAGGTAGTCTCCCTGGGCCCTTTAGAGAGCTTATGCTCTAGGAATGTTCATCTTGGGGGAAGTTTCCCACTTAGATGCTTTCAGCGGTTATCTCCGCGCGACATCGCTACCGGGCGATACCCTTGGCAGGATAGCCCGTACACGAGCGGTCACTTCGTCTCGGTCCTCTCGTACTAGAGACGACGCCCCTCAACATTCCCACGCCCACGACGGATACAGACCGAACTGTCTCACGACGTTCTGAACCCAGCTCATGTACCACTTTAACCGGCGAACAGCCGGACCCTTGGGACCTTCTCCAGCCCCAGGATGTGATAAGCCGACATCGAGGTGCCAAACCGCGCCGTCGATGTGAACTCTCGGGCGCGATAAGCCTGTTATCCCCAGCGTACCTTTTATCCGATGAGCGATGGCCCGTCCACACGGGTCCACCGGATCACTTAAGCCGACTTTCGTCCCTGCTCGCGCCGTCGCGCTCGCAGTCAGGCGCCCTTGTGCTTATACGCTCCACGTGTGATTACCGACCACACTGAGGGCACCATCGCGCGCCTCCGGTACTCTTTAGGAGGCGACCGCCCCAGTCAAACTACCCACCAGCCACGGTCCTCGGCGGGGTTGCCGCCTGAGTGAGATTGTTAGTAAAACAAGGGTGGTATTTCACTGTTGCCTCCCTCCCAGCCGAAACCAGGAGATCAACGGCTCCCACCTATGCTACGCAGGTCATACCGACAATCAATGACAGGTTGTAGTAAAGGTGCACGGGGTCTTTTTGTCCTGTCGCGGGTAATCGGAATCCTCACCGATACTGCTATTT
>CAWCFX010000002.1:450000-471951 GCA_963795085.1 uncultured Gemmatimonadales bacterium
ACGGCCGCGGTTGCCGAGGCGTGCTACAAGAATGCCGTCCTCACCACCCGGATGCTGGTCGAACAACAGGCCATGCGTGAGGCCCTCCACAGCTTCGGGATCCACCGCTCCGCCGACGATGTCATGGTCACCACCATGCGCCGGTCCAGTGATATCGTCCTGGCCGACCTCGACGCCAAGCTGGAAACCGGCATGCTGCTGGATGACGCCCTGGCCCCCGACATCTTTATCGAGTCGCTGAGCAGCGGGGAGGAATAGGAGTGCAGAGTACAGAGTGCAGAGTGCAGAGAAACGAACAAGCCGGTCCCTCAGGAGGTCCTGAAGGGCCGGCTTTCACTTGGGACTCTATACTCTACTCTCTACTCTGCACTCTGCACGCTGCACGCTGTACTCTGCACTCTGAACTCTGAACTCTGCACTCAAGGAATGGGCGTTCCCTGCTTCGGCTCGATCCGCACGATCCACAGTCCATTCAGCATGTCGTTCACGTACGCCAGGCCGTCCTTGACCACGACGCCCCAGGTCATGGGAGTGTTCTTCGCATTGCCGTCCATGTCTGCCGTGTGCAGGTGGGCGATTTCCCGGTGCTGGGCCCGCAGGTCCCCACGAAGTTCCCCCGAGATATCGAAGGCGCGGAAGCCGCCGTTGTACGCCCCCATGTAGAGCGTATCGCCCGCCACCCAGACGTTGTGCACGCCCCCGTACTCCGGCTCATACCAGGCCACCGAGCGGGGATGCTCCAGGTCACTCACATCAATCACCTGCAGGTTCCCGTAGGCCCGAAAGGCGGAGGCATCCTTGGCGCCGCGTACGCCGGAGGCAGGAAAGACCTCATCGGCAATGAACACGTAGTTCTTGTGGCGCCAGGCGGTGTGGGTTCCCCGGATGAAGCCGGGACCGCCCACCGCCTCGACATCCCGGTACATGGCGTTGAGGTCGTATTTGAACTGGGTCACCAGCTGGGGGTTGGACGGGCTCCCGCCTTTCACCCCATTGCCCACGTCGAGGATGACCAGCCCGTCATTCCAGTAGCTCAGGTAGGCCAGGCCGTCCTGCACGTCGACGTCATGCAGGGTGCGTCCTGCATCGGGCCGTGCCGTCCTCCACTGGGCCACTTCCTTCGGGTGGTAGGGGTCCGAGATGTCCAGGATGTGGATCGCCCCGGTGCCATCGTTGGTGAGATAGACATGGGTGCCATATTTCTCCTGGGCATAGACAAACGATGAGTGTACGCCGGAGGTAACGCCCTCGGTGAACTCCGCGATCGGCTTGGGATGGGCCGGGTCTTCCAGGGAAACAATCACGATCCCGTTTTTCCGGTCCGAGGCGCCCTCCCGGGTGAACACCAGGAACTTGCCGTCCGGCGTGGTCATGATATCGTTGACCCGCCGGGTGTTGGCCACGATGGAATCGGTGACCACCGGCTTGGCCGGATCGCTGATGTCGATGGCGTACATCCGGTCGCCGCCCGACCCGGTGCCGAGGTAAGCGAACTTTCCGCCGGGATGAACCCAGACCTCCTCGGTGGTGAACTGGCTGCGAGGCAGGCGTCCCACCACGGTCAGCGGCCGGCGCACCTCGCGCGGGGCGAGGGTGACCACCGCATCGGCCGAGCGGTTACCCAGGCTCGCGGTGATGACGTAGGTTCCCGGCTGGTAGCCGACAAATGCGCCATCGGGATCGATCATCCCGTGCCCCGGCGTGAACGACCAGCTGGGCGTGAGCCCGGTGATCGCCTGGCCCCGGGCATCCCGGGCCGAGAGGGTGAAGCGAAGGACATCGCCTTGTCGGGCCTCCAGGGACGGCGCTGACACTTCCAGGCTGGCCACGGTATTGGCGACGATCTGCACGGGCATGGTTCCGCTGGCACCGCCCGCGGTCGCCGTCAGGGTGGCGCGGCCGGCCGCGACCGCGGTCACCACGCCGTTCCGGTCCACCCGCACGACGCCGGGCGCCGAGCTGCGCCAGGTGATCGGATCGCCGATGCGCTCGTCCCCGCCGGCGCTCCAGACGCTCGAGCTGAGCCGGATCCGCTGCCCGACAACCAGCCGGGAGACCTGGGGTGCGAGGGAAACCCGGGCGGCAGGACCGGCGACCATCCTCACTTCCACCCGCTGGACCGTGGGGCGGGCCCCCCTCACCCGGGCCACCACGCTGACCGGAATCGTCCCGGTAGAACCGGAGCGGACCAGCCCGGTGGAATCCACGCTGCCTTCGAAACGGGCGCCGGCGGCGGCGAAGTTGATCCGCACGTCCCCGACCGGGCGCCCCGTCGAGTCGAGCGCCTGGGCATAGAGCCGCAGCGTATCTCCCGCCACCATGGTTGGATTGGCCGGCGTTACCACGAGCCGGGCCACCGGCGAGGCCGCCAGGGAGGGATTCGCGGGCGTGGCGGCGGGCTGCCCCTGCTGCAGCGCCGCGAGAACGAGAATAGTAGACAGGATCATGGGAGGATATCGGGTCCCGGGGGAAGCCGCGGGGATCGCCCGCGAGGCGTGAAGACTGCTGGACGTGGCACGGGTCAGTGGGAGGGAAAGGTTTCCCCGTCCCGGCAGGATGTCAACGAGAACTATTCTCGAACCGGAAGGCCGCTGGGCACTGCGTCGGGGACCAGGGCCAGCTGGTTGAAGGCCGCGGGATCGGTGAGGGCGCGCAGGAAATTGACCAGGAGGGCTACGTCGGTATCACTCAGTGGCAACGGGCCCGTCACCCGGGGATCAAGAGTCGCCAGGACCGTCTCACGGCTCCGGGCATCGACATGGACGAGGGGCAGGATTCGGGGGTCAAGCCCGTCCCCCTGGTACGCCGCATAGGCTTCCCGGGGGTCGCGGTAGTGCCGTACCACCGCGTCCAGGGCGGTATAGGCTCCGCTGTGCATCCAGGGCCCGGTCAGCGCCACGTTGCGAAGCGGAGGTGTACGAAATGCGAACCGGTCCTCGGCACGGCCGGTCACCACGGCCCGACCGGCATCCAGCGGGGCCTCGGCTCCGATGCCGTCCCCCAGTTGGGGCGCACCGATGTTGTGAAACAAGTTGTCGGTGAGCAGGGGCCCGGCGTGGCAGGCGGCGCAGCGCGCGCGGCCATAGAAAAGCCGCGCACCGCGCCGGGCAGAGTCGCTCAGCGCGGACGCGTCACCCGCCAGGAACCGGTCGAAGGGGGTATTGAGCTGGGTAAAACTGGCCCGTTCGAACGCGGCAATGGCCTCGGCGAGATGCACGATGCCGATCTCCGCCGAGTCGAGACCGGGAAAGGCCGCCTGGAAGCGGGCGAGATACTCCGGATAGCCAAGCACCCGCTGCACGACCCTGGTCCAGATGGCTTCGAACGCGTCATCGTCGGCCGCCGCGATTTCGTTGGTCTCTCCGAACCGGGTGGTATCGCCCAGGTGTCCCCGCATCTCGTCCCGCGCCGCCAGCGGGAAGAGCACCTGCGCGGCGAGGACCGAGGACAACCCGGGAGGGACCGGCATGCCTTTCGGACCCTGCACGCCGGCCGGAGTCAGTTCGGTGCGGCCATCATGGAAGAGGGCGGTGAGCGAAGGCACGCCCTTGTTGTACAGGTCGGCCGTGTTGCGGGCGATGAAGCGGCCGGCGCCCAGCTTCCTCGACGGTCCGTTGCGAATGCCCCCGGTGCCGATCGCCAGCGAGAGCTTGTCGGTGGAGTTGTAGGAAACGTGGTGGCAGGTCCCGCAGGCGATGTTCTTATTGCCGCTCAGGACCTTGTCGTAGAAGAGCAGGCGTCCCAGTTCCACGCGACCGGAGTGTTCGGCGGGCGGCGGCGGAAGCGGGGCGACCCCGGCCGCGGCCAGGAGCCGAGGCAGCTCATCATCGGGGAGCTGACGGGGAGGCCCGGCCCCGGGTTCGCCGCAGGCCAGGACACCGGCCAGCGCGCCGGCCAGGATGGCCCGGTACGCGAATGCCGGGCCCCCCGCTGTGATCAGGGGCAGACGGGCCCCGACAGAGAGCCATTCTCGCCACTGGTCAGGTCATAGAACCCGCCAACCGTCCCGCCCTGAAGGTCCGGGAGAATCGTGACGGTGCCACTATGGCTGCTCATCACCCCGGCATCGTCACCGGTGAAGCCGCTGATAATGCCCTTGAAGGCCGCACCGACCCCAGTGCCGGAAGTCCAGGCCCCGCGCACCGCATTGGTGTTGGTGTTCTGAACAAAGGCGAAGATTCCCGCGATCCCGCCGCCGGCATCATGGGCGGCGCAGAAGCGCACCAGGCTGGAAAGACCGTCGTCCTCGGCCGCCGCCAGCAGGCCGCCGGCCGCCCCGCCGGTGTAGCTTCCGTCAATAAAGATTCCATTCACTGTCCCGGTGAATGCGTATCCGCCTCCGGAGGCCGTCATCTGGTTTCCGGTGGTCCCGACCGACACCAGGTTCACAGTCGTGCCGCCGATCTTGAACGCGCCGCTCCCACCGCCCTGGTCGTCCAGGGTGAGCGAGAGGGTGCCGGTTTCCAGTCCGTCGTTTCCGGCGATGACCCCTTCGAAGACCGTACTCACCGGCCCGGGGCAGTTGGTGCAGTCGCCGTTACTGTCTTCGCCGCAGGAGAGGGAGGCCAGGGACGCGAGTAGCAGCGCGGCGAGCATGCGGGAGGGTTTCATGCGAACTCCAGGTGGCGTGTAAGCAGCGGTTTGGAAAGAGGTTGGCCCGGTGACCCGGTGTCATTAATCTGCGATCTGGCGCGGCCGGCGCAAGAGGCCGGCCGGGCGCCCTCTCTCTTCAGGACGAATGAACCCGATGCAATTTCACCGATTCGCCTCGCTGCTGCCCGACCCGGCCCAGGCCTCGAAAGTGGCGGCCCCGCCGTATGACGTGGTGAACCGGGAGGAAGCCCGGAACCTGGGCGAAGGAAACCCGCAGTCCTTCCTCCATATAGGGCGATCCGACATTGACCTCCCCGATACGGTGGATCCCTATGACCCGCGGATCTATTCCGGTGCCCGGGCGGCACTCGACCGGTTCGTCGCGGCAGGAATTCTCCGCCGGGATTCCCTCCCCTCTATCTACCTCTACCGGCTGGTGATGGACGGCCAGGCCCAAACCGGAGTCGTCGGGTGCGTCCATATAGATGACTACGCCGGCGATGTGATCAAGAAGCACGAGCGGACCCGGCCGGACAAGGAAGATGACCGGACCCGCCATGTGCTGACCCTCAACGCCAATGCCGAGCCGGTGTTCCTGAGCTATCGCGACGGAAGCGGAATGGATGGCAGCCCCGGGGCCTCCCGGCTCGGCGACCTGATCGCACGGGACGTTACGGCCCCTCCGCTGATGGACTTCACCTCGGACGACGGGGTGCGGCACACCGTGTGGCGGGTGGCGGACCCGGCAGCGTACGAAGCGGCGTTTACCGCGGTCCCGGCCGCGTACGTTGCCGATGGCCATCACCGTTGCGCCAGCGCGTGGCGCGCCGGGCAGGAACTCCGGGCGAAGAACCCCTTACACACCGGGCAGGAAGAGTACAACTGGTTCCTGGCGGTCCTCTTCCCCGCCAGCGACCTGCGCATCCTCCCCTATAACCGGCTGGTACGGGACCTGGGCGGGCGCACGGCGGACCAGTTCCTGGAAGCCCTGGCAGGCCTGGGCCGGCTGACCCTGGGCGCGGAGAGCGCCCCCTCCGGGCCGGGGTCCTTCTGCGCCTTTCTCGGCGGGCGCTGGCACCGGGTGGACCTGAACCCCGGCCTCATCGATGCCCGCGACCCCCTGGCCAGCCTGGATGCCTCGCTGCTGCAGGCCCACGTGCTCGAGCCGCTGCTCCACATCCAGGACCCCCGCACCGACAAGCGCATTGACTTCGTGGGCGGCATCCGGGGGACCGGGGAGCTGGAGCGCCGGGTAAAGTCGGGGGAGATGGCCGTGGCCTTTTCGCTCTTCCCTACGTCCATGGAGCAGCTCCTGGCGGTCGCGGACGCGGGGCTGATGATGCCGCCCAAGAGCACCTGGTTCGAGCCCAAGCTCAAGTCCGGGTTGTTCGTCCACACCCTGGACGAGGGCCGTTCAGGCTGAGGACCGCCGATCGCTGGCGAGGGGCGGGCGAACTTTTGCGAGCGGGCCCATCAAGGTAGATTCCCCCTCCCGCACCGCCCGGTCTTACGAGGAGCCGACACGTCCATGAAGGTCCTGATCGCTGACAAGTTCGAGAAAGTTGGAGTTGACGGCCTGCACGAGCTGGGCTGCGAGGTGGTCTCCCAGCCGGATCTCAAGGCCGAGGACCTGCCCCGCGCCCTGCGGGAAGAGGATCCCCGCATCCTGATCGTCCGCAGCACCAAGGTGACCGCCGACGCGCTCAAGGCCGGCGCCAACCTCGGCCTGGTGATCCGGGCCGGCGCCGGCATCGACAACATCGATCTCGAGGTTGCCTCCAGCCTGGGCATCTTTGTTTCCAACTGTCCCGGGAAGAACTCGATCGCGGTGGCCGAGCTGATCATGGGACTGCTGCTCAGCATGGACCGGCGGATCCCCGACCAGGTCAGGGACCTCCGGGCCGGCAAGTGGCTCAAGGCCGAGTACTCGAAGTCCCGGGGCCTGCATGGGCGGACCATCGGCATCGTCGGCCTGGGCCAGATCGGGCGGGAAGTGGCCAAGCGGTGCAAGGCGTTCGGCATGCACGTGATCGCCTGGTCCCGGAACTTCACCACCGCGGACGCCGAGCAGCTGGGAATCGGCTACGCGCAGACGCCGCTGGACGTGGCGCGGGGCGGCGACGTCGTCTCGATCAATGTGGCCGCGACCAGCGAAACCAAGCATCTCTGCGACACCGAGTTTTTCGAGGCCATGAAGCCGGGCGCCTATTTCATCAATACTTCGCGAGGCAGCGTGGTGGACGAGGCGGCGCTGGTCCAGGCGGTGCGGGACAAGGACATCCGGGCCGGCCTCGACGTTTTTCACAATGAGCCGGCCGGCGCCAAGGGGGAGTTCAGCAACCCCGTCGTGCAGGAGTCGTGCATTTACGGCACTCACCACGTGGGCGCTTCCACCGACCAGGCCCAGGTGGCCATCGCGCACGAGGTCCTGCGCATCGTGAGCGGTTTTCTCACCACCGGCGAGGTCCCCAACTGCGTTAACCGGCTGGCCAAGAGTTCGGCCAGTTACGTGCTGGCCGTGCGGCATCACAATCAGCCTGGGGTGCTGGCCCACGTATTCAACGTGCTGGCGGAACGGGCGATTAACGTGGAAGAGGTGGAGAACATCAGCTATCACGGCGCCGTGGCCTCGCTGGCGCGCATCCACCTGGACAGCAAGCCGGGCGACTCCGACCTGCAGGCGATCCGGTCCGGCAATCCGCATATCATCAGCGTCGAACTCAGCGGCCTCAACGGACGGTCCTCATGAACGAACGTATCTGGAATTTCGGCGCCGGACCCGGCGTGTTGCCCGAGCCGGTCCTCAAGCAGGCCCAGCAGGACATCTGGAACGTGGGCGGCAGCGGCATGGGCATCATGGAGCACAGCCACCGCGGCAAGCTGTTCGACCGGGTCAACGCCGAAGCCGAGCAGGCCTGCCGCGACCTGGCCGGCATCTCCGACGACTATGACATCGTGTTCCTGCAGGGCGGCGCATCGCTGCAGTTTTCGATGACACCGCAGAACCTGCTGCCGAAGGGCGGGACAGCTGACTATCTCAATACCGGGGTCTGGTCCCAGAAGGCCATCAAGGAAGCCAAACTTTTCGGTGCCGTCCATATCGCGGCGAGCACCGAGAGCGAGAATTTTGCCCGGCTTCCCCGTCCTGACGAGACCAATTACTCGGCGAGCCCTGCGTACGTCCACTTCACCAGCAACAACACCATCTACGGCACCCAGTGGCGGGCCGAACCCGAGGTCCCGGCCGGGGTGCCCCTGCTCTGCGACGCCTCGAGCGACATCTACAGCCGCCCGATCAACGTCTCGAAGTACGGATTGATCTACGCCGGGGCACAGAAGAATTTGGGCCCGTCGGGCACCGTGCTGGTCATCATCCGGAAGGACCTGGTGGAACGGGGACCGAAGGATATTCCCACCATGCTGCAGTACCGGACCCATACGAAGGAGCACTCGCTCTACAACACCCCGCCGACCATGGGGATCTATATGATCGGACAGGTCTTCAAGTGGATCCAGGACCAGGGCGGGCTCGCGGCCATGGCGGAACTCAACGAGGCCAAGGCGAAGGTGCTTTACGACTTCGTTGACCAGAGCGAGTTCTTCCGGGGCACGGCCGCCACGGACGACCGGTCCCGGATGAACGTCTGCTTCCGGGGGCCCACCGAGGAGCTGGAGGCCAAGTTTGTCAGCGAGGCGACGAAGCGCGGGTTCGAAGGTCTCAAGGGCCACCGCCTGGTAGGCGGGATGCGAGCCAGCATCTACAATGCCTGTCCCCGGGCCGGCGTCGATGCACTGGTAGCGTTCATGAAGGAGTTCGAGCGGGCGAACGTGTCGGCGGCCAGGGCGTAGCCTCACGGGCGACCACTTCACCCCTGCCCTGTCCATAGCGTGGAGAGGCCTCACCCCTACCCCTCTCCGCTGCGTGGAGAGGGGTTCCTTTTTTAGAAGCCGGGTGGTTGTTGACGATGGTGAAGCGGCCGACTCGTCCGCGGCCCCGTTCGATGTGGCAGACAGTGGGTCAGTGGGTCAGTGGGTCAGTGGGTCAGTGGGTCAGTGGGTCAGTGGGTCAGTGGGTCAGTGGGTCAGTGGGTCAGTGGGTCAGAGTGTGCGCACTCATCACCACCCGCGCAAGGGGGCTGTTGAACCGCTTCCTGATGCGATAGAGCAGCAGCAAGGCGACCGCGCCGAGTCCCACCACGAATCCCCACCAGAGTCCGCGCGGGCCGAGGCCGGCATAGAACCCGAAGTAGATACTCACCGGCATGCCGAACAGCCAGAAGCCCAGGATGTTGATCACCATGGGGGCCCGGGTATCGCCGAGGCCGCGGAGCACGCCGGCGCCCACCGCCTGGAGCCCGTCGAAGATCTGGAAGACGCCCGCCACCGGGATCAGGCTCATGGCCACGGCCAGCACCGCGCCGTTGGTGGTATAGAGACGCGCCAGCACCCCCGGCAAGAGGAGAAACCCCAGGGCGGTCAGGCTCATGAACCCGGCGCCGGTGATCAACGCGGTGCGGGCCGAGCGCCGGGCTCCGTGCGTGTCTCCCCGGCCCACGGCGTTGCCCACCAGGACCGCCGCCGCGGCGGCAATACCGAGGGGAACCATGAACGTGAGGGAGGCCAGGTTGATGGCCACCTGGTGGCCGGCCAGCTGCGCCGTACCCAGGCGCCCCATCAGCAGCGCGATGGCGCCAAAGGCGCCGAACTCCAGCAGCATCTGGAACCCGATGGGCAGCCCCAGCACCAGCATGGAGACGACCGGCCCCGGCGCGAACGCCGACCGGTGAAAGGGCCGAAGATACCCGCGCAGCCAGCGCCAGCTGAGGGCGAGGAGCAGCAGCGCCATGAACCAGCGGCTGACCGTCGTCGCAATTGCAGCACCCTCCACGCCCAGGGCGGGCGACCCCAGGCGGCCGAAAATCAGGGCCCAGTTGAGCAGCGCGTTCACCGCGTTCGCGATCACGATGCACCAGACGATGGAGCTGGTATGGTGCATGGCCTGGAGGGTCTGCCGGAAAACGATAAACACAAAGAACGGCACGGTGCCCGGAATCATCAGCCACACGTACTGGCCGGCCAGCGGCACCACCTCAGCCGGCTGCCGCGCCAGGACGAGGAGCGGCTCAACCGGAAGCATGAAGAGGCTGATCGGCAGCGACATGACACAGGCCAGGATGATGCCGCGCTGCAGGGAAAGACCCACGGCGGGGTGGTCATCGGCCCCGACGGCCTGGGCCACCAGGGGGTCGAGCACATGAAGAATTCCCTGCCCGAGGATCCCGGCCATGAAGAAATAGAGGTTCCCGATGGCCACGGCCGCCAGCGCCTCGGCGGAGACGTGCCCGACCATGAGGGTGTCTACCACGCCCATGAACATCATGCCCACCTGGATGGCCACGATGGGGGTGGCCAGCACGAGGAGGGCCCGCAGTTCAGAGCGAGTGGGAAGTCCGAGTCGCACGGCGGTCCGTCAGAGAAAGTGTGGGGAAAAGTAAGAGCGGCCGGGATGTTTTGGTACGGCTCGCGGTCTTGTGATGCTATCCGTACCGACGGGTCGGCGTACATTGCCCGTCAACTGCTCCTCGCGGAGGTACGAAGGGTTCCGAGCACGCCGAGAAACGGGGATATCACATATGGACGGGTCAGACGCTGTGAACCATCTCACCCGGGAGGTAATTGGATCGGCGATCCAGGTCCATCGAACCCTGGGCCCGGGACTGCTTGAACACACCTATGTCCGGTGCCTCAAGTATGAGCTGGAGAAGCGGGGTCGCTCGGTTGAGAAAGATGTGTCCGTGAACCTGCAATACGAGGAACTTCTAATCGAGGGGGCCTACCGGCTGGACCTCCTCGTCGACGATATGGTCATCGTGGAGGTGAAGGCTGTCGAGAAGATTCTTCCTGTCCACCATTCCCAGGTCCTCACTTATCTCAAGCTCACGCCGCGATCGATCGGACTGCTGATCAACTTCAATACCATCCGCCTGGTGGATGGCCTCAAACGTTTCATTCATTGGCAGCCTGCCTCACGGCCCACCGAGGTTCTCGGAGATCTTCGTGAGGAGCAGTTCTAAGGGTGACCGGGATCGTCCCCCCGGGGCCCTGCCAGGAGTCGCTCGGTGAAATCCACCCGCTCGGCCAGCTCAGAAACCTCCTGCCGCAGGGCGTACAATTCGTCCAGGACCTGCTCCGGGATCTCTCCGCCCTCTACCACCTCGGGGTCCCAGCGGCTGACCCGGCGGCCATCTTTGTCGGTGAAGCCTCCGGACGCCACCATGATGAGGTCGTAGAGGTACCAGACCCCCAGGCCGCCCAGCGTGCCGGCCTGGAGGATGCCGGTGCCGACCTTGCCGGTGTAGAACCGGTGGGCACCAAAGACGCCCAGGAAAAACGCCAGGGCGAGCGCGACGCCGCGCGACTTGTCAGAGGCCATGGTGAAGGCGGGGTGCGGGGTGCATAGATCAGATGACGCGGTCGTTGCCGCCGTCAATCGGGACCTGGGCGCCGGTAGTGCGGGCGAAGGCGGGCCCCAGCATGGCGAGGATCATGGCGGCGACATCGCGCGAGGTCACCTCGACGCCGAGCAGGTTCTTCGATTTGTACTCATCGATGGAGACACCGTAGCTCCGGGCCCGCGCCTCCAGGACCTCCGGGGTCCAGGCCGCGGTATCAAAGACCGCATGGGGGTGGATTACGTTGACCCGGATTCCATCTGTGGCCAGCTCCAGGGCGGCGACCCTGGCCATCTGGGTAAGCCCGGCCTTGGCAATGGAGTAGGCGCCGGCGCCGGGCCCCGGTGCGGGCACGTTCTTGGACCCGACGACCACGATGGCCGGATCTACGCCCAGCCGGAGGAACGGAATCGTGGAGCGGAGGAGCGCGAGGTGGCTGGTAAGGTTGAGATCAAGGCTTTGGGACCAGGTGGCTTCGTCCAGGTCTGCCAGCATTGCTGTCGGGGTAAAGAGGCCGGCATTGGTCACCAGGTAATCGATCCCGCCGAACCGGCGCACCGCTTTCCGGATCGCGACCTCGACCTGGCGCCGGTCGGTCACGTCCGCGACCACGCCGGCGAATCCGGACCGGGCGATGGTTTCCACCGCCGGGTTAATGTCGAGTCCGGCCACGGCGGCCCCCTGCTCGAGCAGCATTTCGGCCGCGGCCCGGCCGATGCCGCTGGCCGCGCCCGTGACGACCGCGACCTTGCCTGCCATCGGGGGAGCCGCGCCGCCCTTTCTCAGCTTGGCCTGTTCCAGCTCCCAGTACTCGACCTCGAACAGCTGGTCCTCCGGCAGGGGCCGCCACCCGCCCAATGACTCGGCCGCCAGGATGGCATTCCGGGTGTGGCGGACGATATCGGCGACGATGGAAACCTCCTTCCAGCTGGTGCCGATCGCCAGGGTGCCGTGTCCCGGCCAGATGCCCCAGCGGGGCGCGGGATCCAGCTGGGCCAGGCCCGGACCGGCGTGGCGCTGGAAGTACTTCCCGTAGTCAGAGCCGTAGCGAGCCACCGCCGCCTCGGAATCACCCTCCAGCACCAGCGGGAGAGGCTTGGTGCGGATCACATGGTCGGGAGTCAGGGGACCTCGGGCCACCCCGCCGATGCCGGGAACGCAGGAAAAGAGGAGCGCCTCCTCTCCCTGGTCCAGGCTGGCGAGCAGTGCGGCACCCTTGAGCCGGGACGCGTCCCGGCGGATGCAGGCCAGGGTGATCTCCACGTCGGTGCCATCCGCCACTGGCGGCTTCCGCGGTTTCGGCGCCACCCGCTCGGCGGTGGTTTCACGGTCGAGATATCCCTCCGCCATGGTCACCAGGCGGATCATGCGTTCGTAGCTGGTCCGGGCGTCCGCACCCCAGGTGAACACGCCATGGTTCAGGAGGATGATCCCGTCGAGCGCGGCCCAGTCGATGTTACGGGTAAGTTCGAACACGGCCCGGGCCAGCACGAAACCGGGCATCACGTAGGGAACCACCAGCACGCTGCCGCCGTAGATCTCCTGAATCCGGGCCGCGCCATCCGGGGTGTTGGACACCGTGACCACGGCGTCGGCATGGGTGTGGTCAACGTACGTGAAGGGAATGATTGCGTGGAGGACCGCTTCCACGGACGGCGTGGGGGCCGATGGGTCGGTCATGGCCGATCGCTGGGCCCGCACCATGTCGGCATCCCCGAGCCGCTCCAGTTCCGCCATCCGGGTCAGCACCGGCATGCGAACCGGGGCAAACCCCGCCGCCTCAATGGTGGCCAGGTCCCAGCCGCTGCCCTTGACCCACAGCACCGGCTCGCGGGTGCCGAACAGGTCGGTCGTCTCCGACTTTACCGAGGTGTTGCCGCCGCCGTGCAACACCAGCGCCGGGTCCTGCCCCAGCAGGCGGGAGCTGTACACCCGGAGCAGCAGCGGGTCACCCTGGCAGGCGCGCGCGTCGGCCTCGTTCCACAGACTCTTCATCGACAGGAACCCTGGCTGCAACAACAGGATGGATTGATCATCGTGAGGAAGACTACGGACACCGTGGCCGCGGGGCAACTTCCTGCCCTTCAGGGAATACTCACCCCGTGGCACGCGGTGCACATCTCCGGATTCTTTCGCTTGAGGCGATCGGCATCGAATCCGGGGCCATGCGGGTTGAAGCGCCTGCCCCCCTGGGCTGAGTGGCAGGTGAGGCAGTCCCGCTCGGTGTGACACCCCACACAGGTCTCCAGGCTCTGCCGCGCGGCTTGCCCGTGGCCGGCCAGGAAGAACTGTTTGCTGTCGTGGAACCCGGGCCGCAGCGTGCGCTGGGCCACCAGCCCCGCTTGCTGGTGGCAGGCGGCGCAGAACCCCGTCGTGGAATGACAATCGGCACAGGAGGTCTCCCGGGAGTAGGCCGCCGCCGGGTGGCGAACCAGGAATCCCGCTGGATGATAGCTGCCGGCCGCCCCGGCATCGGGCCGATGACAGTCAAGACATTGGGCCCGCGCATGACAGGCGGCGCAGGTCCGGGGACTTGCGGCGGCAGGGGCTGCATGAGTTTCGGCAAAGTTGGTCCCATGCGTCACCGGCCGAACCCGGGCAATGCGGGCACCCAGTCCTCTCCCCGTCGCCACCGCGGCCAGCCGGTCGCTCCCGTTCGGCGGGATGACATGGCAGGCAGTACAGCTTTCCCGGGTGTGGCAGGTCTGGCAGCTTGCTTCCCTCGAGGTGGCGAGGGCGCCATGCCGGGCACCGAATGCCGCGCTAGCGTGGCTGGCCGGCGCCACCAGGGTGGCCCGGTGCGCCAGGGAGCGGCGATCCGACGCCAGCGCCTGGATGCTCGGTTGCTCCAGCGCATCCACATGACACTGGGTGCAGAACTCCCGGGCATGGCAGGTGGCGCAACTGGCGGCGACCGGCGAGTCGCTTCCGCCGCCGCGAGCCAGCTCGGCATGGGTGACCGGCAGGAAGCGAGGATTGCCGTGGCTCTCCGGTATCGGGAATGCCGCAATCCTCTCCATCGAGAGAGTCGTTGCGCTGGCCAGGGACAGGTGGCAGGCAGCACACGCGGTATCCGGCAGTGCCAGGTGGTCCGGGCCCTGGCGATGACAGTCCAGGCATTGCCCAACCACGGCCACCTTCACGTCCATGCGCTCGCCGCCGGCCGGGACATGGCAGGCGGCGCATCGCGCCGTGGAATCGGGGACCGATCCGGCCCGCATGGCGTCCTCATGGGTGCTGTGCGAGAATGCCAGGTTGCTGGCCCGAGCCCCCGCCGGCGGCGACCAAGGTACCGAATCGGCCACGGTGCCGTCGTGACACGCGGCGCAGGACTCAGGGGCGGGCCAGAGCGAGGCCCCGGCGCTCACCGCTCCGGCATGGCAGGACTCACAAGAGGGAAACAGCTTCTCGTGCTGGCGGTGATCGAACCGGTCCGAGGACCGGGAGGCTATCACCCGGCCCACCGCGGCGAGGAAGACCAGGCCACCGAGCAGGAACGCTGTCGTCGCCCGTCGTTTCATGGCACGCGGCTCCGGCCAAGGCGGGGTAACGGCGTCGGCCCCGAATCCCCACCGAGCAGGAACGCCAGCCGGGCGGTCAGCCTGGTCTGGTTCCAGTCCAGCCCGGCCGCGTCGGGCCGCTTCCGGGTTTCCATGTAGCGGGCCAGCCCGACCGACCCTTCCCAGCGTTCGGACGGCCGCCATTCCACCTCCACGCCTAGCAGGTGGAGGGTGGCCTCGTCCACCCGGAACTCCAGGGGCCGGTTGAGACGGCCGCCTGTAACGCCAAGGGAAAGTCCCGCAGCCGCCTGGAATCGGGCCGAGCCGGTGACGCTGCTGAACGAAGCGCCGGGACCGAACTCGGTTTCGTGGTCGAGTTGCACAGCGAGCCGCTCCACCGGACGGTAGCCGGCGCCGACATGGATTCTCCAGCCGCGGTCCACCACGGAGACGAGCGGTGTCTCGGTCTCCGTATCCTCAAACCAGAAACGGGAAGCCCGCGCCTGCAGGGAGAGTTTCGAGTCCGCCCGCCAGGCAACCGACCCGTTGACCGCCTGGTACCCGGTGGGGCTGAACGCGCCCCAGATGGTCCAGAGGTCGAAATGGGGCCGATACCGCTGGTAACCCACGCTCGCATTCACGGCATCGGCCGCATAGCGGACCACGGCGTCCGCGCTGCCCCACGCCGCCAACGCAAGATCGTAGGTTCCCCCCAGTTCCAGCCGGAGCCGGTATGGCCCCCGCAGCAGCGCGGATGCGGCCGCCCGCTCGGCAACGAAGTATCGTGACCGCGTATCCACCTCGCGCTGGTAGTCCACCCGGAGCGAACCGAAGGCGGCATGCCACCCCAGTGCCGCGCCCGCCACCAGCTGCCGCTGCCTCGGCTGGTAGTCATCGAGTGGATTGAGCGCCTCGCTGCTCACCGGGAGCGCGGTGGCGCGTCCCAGGCCCCACCCCAGGTACCCGTCCGCTTCCAGCCGCTGCCCGGCGAAGCGGCCACTGACCCGGCCGCCGTCGAAGCCGGTAAAGCCGAGGCGGCTGGCATAGGTCTGCCGGCCGAGCCGGCCCGTCACGCGGGGAATCGCGTACTCCGCATACCCTTCGAGCAGCTGCACGGCCGGCTGGGTACCGGGCCACGCTGCGTCACCGGCCAGGTCCATGGCGACCCGGGAGTGCACGCGAACGCTCAGCCCGCGCACCCCGAATCCCCAGGCTGTTCCGGCGGCGGAAAGCACCAGCGGCCTCGCCACCACCGAAGGCCCGGGACGAAAGTAGTAACATCGAGCCAGCCCGGCCTCGCAGCGCACCGCGAAACCATCGGCTGTCGTGCGGCCACCGCCAGGGCCGAGGATCGTGGCCGCCAGCGGCACGCTGTCAAGCGCGGTACCCCGGAAGGCGACGCTCTGGCCCTGGGCCTCCAGCCGGAACCGGGCGTGCTGGGCCTGGAGCGGCAATGGGCCCAGGGCCATCACCGCACCCAGCAGGGCCAGCCATTTCATCGCTCCCGCCCCCCGGTCGAAAGGCGGGAGCGAAACTGCTCAGGGGTCGCCTGGAAATGGCATGCGGTGCACTCCCTCGGCGGATAGTGGTCCTGCGGCTGGTGACAGGTGAGGCACAGCTGCCGTGTGGGGACCAGTTCCGCGATCTGCGCCGGCCGATGGCAGGCATCACACGCCTGGTGGGTCTCGACCGGCCGCCGGTGCGCAGGAAGAAGCTGCGGCGTGGCATGGCAGGCCGCACAGCTCTGATCACGCTGGTGGTGCTGCTGGTGGCAGCTGGAGCAGGTCGTCACTTCCTCTGGCGGCGCCAGAGAAACTGGCCGGGTATGGCACTCGAGGCATGCCACCGCGACGTGGGTGGCATGCTGGAACGATACGATCCTCGGTCTTTCCGGATGGCCCCGCACCGCCACCCCCAGCACCATGGCTCGTCCGGGGGCCAGTCGCTCAGCCTGGTGACAGAGGGCGCATGCGCTCCGGACCGGCGCCTGGTGATGACAGATCTGGCAGCCACGCGGGGACTCGAAGGTGAGCTTGCCGCCCTGGCCGGCGCGGGTCGTGTGGCAGGTAAGACAGGGAAGTTTGCTGTGACGGGAGTGGGAAAATGTATCGGCCATGACGGCCACCGGCGTGGGGGGGCCCGGGCCGCCGTCCGGGTCCGTGACCGGCGGGACGTCACCCTTGCCGCGCGGTTCCGCCGCCGGTCCCTTCCCCGCGGCACGGAGTTTCGCGGCGGTCGTATCGAAGGGCAGCGGGGGCTGCCGGACCTGCCCGCTCCGGTCTCGCACCTGCTGGTGGCATCCGGCGCAATCACTGGCATCGACCCTCGCCTGGTGCGGCTGATGGCAGAGGGTACACTGGCGCGCTACCGCGCGATGGTTCGCACCCAGGTGGAATGGCTCCTCGCGCCAGGAATCGTGGCAGCCTGCTCCGGCGCAGGTCAGCTTCGCTTCGCGGACTTCGGCCTGGGCATGGGGATCATGGCACATGCCACAGGTACCGCTGTGGGGATCCCCCGCGATCTGGAACCCCGTCAGGCGGGTTTGCATCGGGTGACAGGCCATGCACTGCCGGTCGCCCGGTACCAGCGTCCCCGACGCCGAATCACGGGTCGCGAGCCGGGGGACTTCGGCGGTGAAATCATGGCAGGCCGTACAGTGCGCCTCCAGGGACACGCTTCGCCTGGCCATGTCACCAAGCACGATCCGGGTGTCCTCGTGGCATCCCTGCTGGGTACAGGTGGTATTCACCGGAACGAAACGGTGGACCTCCTGCACATGGCAGGTCAGGCATTCGACCTCCCGGAGCGCACTCGAATCAGACTCCAGATGGACCCGGTGGCCCGCGGTCCCGGCGATGGCTTCCCAGGTTTCCTTTGCCTCGCCGCGCACGTGACAGTTTTCACACACCGCCCGGGGGACGGTGGCGTGCGGAGGAATCTCATCGTCCCGCACCCCCGACATCCACCAGACCATCTTGACCGCTTCCTTCACCGGGTGGAGGGCATGGCAGGCGTGACAGCTCAGGCTGTCGTGCTTGCCCTCCACCCGGTTCACGAGCGTATAACTGCCGGTATCGGACGGAATCCAGGGCTCCCCGGAAGCGACGAAGATATGACAGCCACTACAGAAGCGATTATCGGTTTCGACGAACGTCCTGGCCCGCAGCCCCGCCACGGCGGCACCGGCCGCCAACACAAGGACGCCAGCGAGCACGGACACTTTGACCCACGGGGCCATGCCGGCGACCCCGCGGGCGATCGCCTTCCGGCGTTTCCAGGCCGCGGCCATGAGGAACGCGGCCACCCCGATGGCCAGCACCACGCCCCCCCACATGACCAGCGGGGACTGCTGAAAGATGAACTGGACGGTGGCGACCACCGGGTCGGCAAACGAGGGATGGACGGCGATCGAGTCCGCCCCCGGGTGGGCGGCGCCGGAATCCTGGTATGCCAGCACGGCAAGAGCCCCGGCCGGTGTCGCGCCGGGGCCCCTGCGGAGCCTGGGGAGTACCCCCGGGGTTATCGTGCGCTCACCTGGACGGCGCCGGCCGATCGCGACTTGAGGATCCGCAGTTGGATATCGTCCATCAGCGCCCGCGTTTTCGGTGGCAGGGGGAAGGGCCCGTAGGTCGCATTGAGCGCCTGGATGCTGGCGGTGAGCAGTGACTGGGCCAGGAAGGGATTGTGGACGCCTTTGGACCGGTCACCATTGGCATAGCGGCCCTCCGACACCAGGCGCATGTTGAAGAGCACCCCCTCCGCCACCGTGATGATGTTGTCGGTGGTATTGTACTCGGTGGCCGGAATGAGGGCGAGGATCCCCTGGTCGCCGGCGTCCGGATTGCCGATCTCGCTGCCGGTGCCGGCCGGGTTGTCCACCCAGATCTGGTCCGCCAGCGTCGCCACGACCCCGCGGTTGGCATTGAACGCCGAGAGGGCGGAGCCGGTGCTGCCGTGACAACCGGCGGCGGTGCACGAGTTGAATGTCCGGGCCGTGGTGTTGTAGGCGCAAGTGTTATCGGCGGTGGGCACCCCGTTGGCGTCCAGGCAGGGGATCGGCTTGAAGAGATGGCCGGTCGAGGAGAAGACATGGTTGCCGCTTTGCGGATCGGTCACCTCGTATTTGTTGACGTGGCACCCCGCACAGAGCCTCGTATTGACTGCCGGATTCCCATGGGTGGCGACGACCGCCGTGGTGTCGTACCCCGTCGGCCACCAGCCCGCCACTCCGGTCAGCACCGCACCCTGGGGCGCGTGCGGCCCCCGGGAACTGTTGGCGACCGGTTCGTACCGCCGACTGTGGCACTTCATGCAGAGGTTCTCATTGAAATCCGCCGACGTGACCGGGAAGCGGAGTTGGGCCGGGTTGTCCGAGCCGTGGGGGTCGTGGCAGACCGAGCACGTGACTCCAAGGAATGCGCCCGTACCGGGCAGGTCCCGTTCCACGTAATTTGCGGTGGACCCCCACGCCCGGAGCGTGGCCCGGCCCTCGTGGCAGGACGCGCAGGACGCACTGGAGGCGACGAAGTTTCCCGGACTCGACTCCAGCGATTTTGCATGCAGCGACTGGCTCCACTCCTCGACAAAGGGATGGTGAGTCCCGGCATGGCAGGCGGCGCAGCTCGCCGCCGAGTCGGCGCCGAGGACGCCGACATGGGCCAGCGGCTGGGTGCCGTCGGTGTCCGGGGCGGTTACGTGCTCAAACCCGGGGCCGTGGCAGTTCTCGCACTGGACATCGTGGTAGGCGGCATCCTTCACCGCGTCATACCCCGCGGGGCCCGGGACGAGATTGCCTTTATCGCTTACGGTGTGGCAGGTGTAGCAGAAGGCCTGCTGGCCGGGGTTGCTGGCCAGGGTCTGGAAGGCCCCGGCGTGATTGGAGGTTTTCCAGTCGGCCTGGTGACCGACATGACAGTTACCGCAGGTGGTCTGTTTGGTCGCCGCCGTGTAGTAGCCGAGAAACCCGTTGTCGGCATCGGCGGGAGGGTTGAACGGTTCCCGGTCCCGGAATACGATCTCCGTGTCGGTGCACCCAGACGAGAGTATCAGGGCAGCGATGGCCAGCAGCGATGAGATTCGGTTGCGCATGTCGTGACCTTTGCATCCCGGGAGATTCAGGCGACGGGGATGTGCACTTCCATACCTAACACCGGGACCGTAAAGATTGTATGAAGATTCCCGGGTAATGCCCGCCCCGCTCCTTCACAATGGCACGGTAAGCACCGGGCAACGCGCTGAGTGCAGCAGTCGCCGGCTGACGCTCCGCTGGTCCACGTCCAGGAGGGGACCGCCGGGGTGAAACCCGGTGATCAGGAGGCTGGCCTTGATCGCTTCCGCATGGCGGACAACCTCGGGAACCACCTCGCCCCGGAGCACCTGGAGCGGGCTGACCGCTGCCGCCGCAAGGCATTGGTGCCTCCGGGATCCGGCCGCCTGGTTTTCCTCGATGGCAGCCAGCAACCGGTCTCCCCTAGGGCCGTCCTCACCGGGGGCGCCTGGCCAGTCCGGCTCCACGGAGACGGCATGAAACTCGACTCTGGCGGCGGCGGCAAGGTCCATCGCAAAACGAAGGACCGACAGGCCCCGGTCGGTGCCGTCCAGTGCCGCCAGCAGACGATCCAGGCTGCGGGTCCCTGACGGTACGGAGACCGTGGGGAGGAGGCTCCGGCGAACAACGGCATCGGCCGTATCTCCGAGCATGAGCCTGGTGTGCCGGCTGCGGGGCTTCCGGCCGAGCACGATGAGACCAGCAGACGCCCGCTCCGCGAACCGGGGTATCTCCACCTGGGGGATGCCCTGCGCCCAGGCGATCGCCACCGGCAGGTCATGGCCCTCGATGCGCGCGGCTTCGGCAACCATGCGCTCGATCCCGGCACGCAACAGGCCCGCGGGCTCCGGGCCGTGCACCTGAGCCGCCAGCACCCGCAGCACGGTGACCCGGGCGCCGACCCGGGCACCCAGCCGCAGGGCAAAGCGTACGGATTCCTTCCCGGCGTCGCTATCATCAAGGCCAGCGACCAAGTGTCTTAGGTGCATGGTGCATCAAGCTTCACCGGCCCCGGTGAAGGGATCATGAAATCGTCTCGAATGGTTTCCCGGCCCGCCGGGTGCGGGTACGACTCGCTCGCTTGACAGCTCAGGTAAGATGACCCTACGCTCCTCTTTTACCCGTGTGTGCAGGCCGGGCCTGCCAGGAAACCATGCCGCAAATGCCCCAGCCGGTTCCCATTTCCGAGGATCGTCTCAAGACGCTGGTCGAAGTGGGCCTGCTGCTGACGTCGGAATTGTCCCTCGACGGCGTGCTTCAGCGGCTGGCTGATAGCGCCGCCCGCCTGATCGGGGCGCGCTACGCCGCGATCGGAGTGCTCGACCCGACCGGGCGGGAACTGGAGGCCTTCCACACATCGGGGTTGACGCCCGAGGAGCGCGCCCGGATAGGGCCCCTCCCCCGGGGCCAGGGCATCCTGGGGGTGCTCATCCGGGAACCCCGGGTGCTCCGCCTCCCTGACCTCTCGCGGCACCCAGACTCTTACGGATTCCCCCCCAATCACCCACCGATGAACTCGTTCCTCGGCGCCCCGATTACCGGCCGGCGGGGCATCTTCGGCAACATCTACCTCACCGAGAAGCTGGGGGCCGAGAGCTTCACGCCCGAAGACGAGGGCCTCGTTGTCCTGCTCGCGGCGCAGGCCGCAGCGGCGGTGGACAACGCGCGCCTCCACGAGGAGAGCGCCCGTCTGCTGGAAGAGGTCCAGGGGCTGCAGCGCTCGCGGGAGCGGTTCTTCGCCATGGTGAACCATGAGCTGCGCAACGCCCTCGCGGCCACGTTCGGATGGGCCGAGATGCTGGTCCGCCGCAAGGATCCCAAGGAAGTCCCCCGGGCCGCCTTTGAGGTCCTCGATGCCGCGGGGCAAGCCGTCGCGCTCATTAACGATCTGCTGGACCTGAGCCGGCTGGACGAAGACCGTCTCAAGCCGGTGTTTCGGGCCGTGGAGCCGGTGGCGCTTGTCCGCCGGACCGTCAGCCGGGTGACACCGGCCGCGGCCGCCCGGCACCTTCGACTGGCGCCTTCTTTCGAAGCCCGGCTTCCCGACCTGCATACCGATGCCCACCGCGTCGAGCAGATCCTGGTCAACCTGCTGACCAATGCCATCCGGTACACACCGGATGGAGGCGAGGTGCGGGTTGAGGTCGCGAACCACCGGGACCTGATCACGATCCGCATCGTGGACCAGGGGCCGGGCATTGAGCCCGCAGAGGTGGACCAGATCTTCGATATTTACGTGACCAAGGCGGACGAAGAGAGCCGGGGGAGCGGGCTGGGTCTGCCCCTGAGCCGGCGCCTGGCACAGGTGCTGGGCGGCGAACTCCGGGCGGTCGTACGCCCCGGCGAGGGCGGGATCTTT